>NZ_JAQSDR010000013.1 GCF_029946005.1 Aquabacterium sp. | reverse complement strand
GTTTCGCCATCCGTGAAGGCGGTCGCACCGTCGGCGCCGGCGTCGTTGCCAAGATCCTCGCGTAATTCATGACGTGTGCCCATCTGGCCTGTGGGTCAGGTGGGCGTCATCTCTCTGTTTAAGGAGCCGTCATGGCACAACAAAAGATCCGCATTCGCCTGAAGGCGTTTGACTACAAGCTGATTGACCAGTCATCGGCTGAAATCGTCGAAACCGCCAAGCGCACCGGCGCGATCGTCAAAGGCCCTGTGCCCCTGCCGACCCGTCTGCAACGCTTCGACATCCTGCGTTCGCCACACGTCAACAAAACGTCGCGCGACCAGTTCGAAATCCGCACCCACCAGCGTTTGATGGACATCGTGGACCCAACCGACAAGACGGTTGACGCCCTGATGAAGCTCGACCTGCCGGCTGGCGTGGACGTTGAAATCAAGCTGCAATAAGCCGCGTTGGGCTGTCAAAGGCCCTTCAACCCGCTGACGCATCGCAAGTACTTGCGGTGTTCAGCGGGTTTTGTTATAGTCGCAGGCTTTTCCGCCTTTGTTGCTGGAGAGAATTAATGGTGGTTTGGCGGAATTTTCGCCCAGCCACTACCTAAGTCAGCCCGGCCAATCGATGTCGGGCTTGTGTAAAAGGCCCCTATGTGGGGCTGGAGAAAAACCATGAGTCTTAGCAATCGCCTCGGATTGCTGGGCCGCAAGGTGGGCATGATGCGCATCTACACAGACGACGGCGATGCCGTTCCTGTGACAGTGCTCGATGTGTCCAACAACCGCGTGACCCAGATCAAAACCGTTGAGACTGACGGCTACACCGCCTTGCAACTGGCATACGGCTCGCGCAAAGCATCGCGCGTGACCAAGCCAGAAGCTGGCCACCTCGCCAAGGCGGGTGTGGAAGGTGTGGAAGTCATCAAAGAGTTCCCCGTCACCCCGGAAGTTGCCGCCGAATACACGGCTGGCACCGCCATTGCCGTGTCCGCCCTGTTCCAGGTCGGTCAAAAAATCGACGTGCAAGGCACATCGATCGGTAAGGGCTTCACCGGCACCATCAAGCGTCACCACTTCGGTTCGCAGCGCGCATCGCACGGTAACAGCCGTTCGCACAATGTGCCTGGCTCCATCTCGATGGCGCAAGATCCTGGCCGCGTGTTCCCAGGCAAGAAGATGTCGGGCCACCTCGGCGACGACACCGTGACCACGCAAAACCTCGACATCGTGCGCGTTGACGAAGCCCGTCAACTGCTGCTGGTCCGAGGCGCCGTGCCAGGTTCGAAGGGTGGCTTTGTCACCGTCCGTCCTGCCGTCAAGGTCAAGGTCAAGAAAGGAGCCAACTGATGCAGCTCGAGCTCCTGAACGAACAAGGTCAGGCCACTTCCAAAGTGGAAGCTCCTGACACCGTGTTCGGCCGCGAATACAACGAAGCCCTGGTGCACCAGGTGGTCGTGGCTTATCAAGCCAACGCCCGCCAAGGCACCCGTGCCCAGAAGGACCGCGCCGTCGTCAAGCACACCACCAAGAAGCCCTGGCGCCAAAAAGGCACCGGTCGCGCTCGTGCTGGTATGTCCTCCTCGCCCCTGTGGCGTGGCGGTGGTCGGATTTTCCCGAACAGCCCTGACGAAAACTTCAGCCACAAAGTCAACAAGAAGATGTACCGCGCCGGCATGGCCGCGATCTTCTCGCAGTTGGCCCGCGAAGGCCGCCTGTCCGTGGTGGACTCGATCTCGATCGATGCCCCCAAGACCAAGCTGCTGGCTGCCAAGCTGAAGGCCCTGAACCTCGACCACGTGCTGGTGATTGCCGACGAAATCGACGAGAACTTGTTCCTCGCCGCGCGCAATCTGCCCAACGTGCTGGTGGTCGAGCCGCGTTACGCCGATCCCCTGTCATTGGTGCACTACAAAAAAGTGCTCGTGACCAAGGGCGCGATCGACAAGCTCAAGGAGATGTTCGCATGAGCATCCTCAAATTCGATGAAAGCCGCCTGCTGAAGGTTCTGGTTGCGCCAATCGTGTCTGAAAAGGCCACGGCTGCTGCTGAAGAACGTGGCCAGGTGCTGTTCAAAGTCGTGCGCGATGCGACCAAGCCCGAGATCAAAGCCGCTGTTGAGTTGCTGTTCAAGGTCGAAGTCAAGTCGGTGCAAGTGCTCAACCAGAAGGGCAAGACCAAGCGCTTCGGTGGCCGTGTTGGCCGCCGTGACCATGTCAAGAAGGCCTATGTGGCCCTCAAAGACGGTCAAGAGCTGAACTTCTCCGGGGAGGCTGCGTAATCATGGCTGTCGTTAAAGTCAAACCAACCTCGCCCGGTCGCCGTGGCGTGGTCAAGGTGGTCCACAAGCATCTGCACAAGGGCAAGCCCCATGCGCCTTTGCTGGAACCACAAATCCAGAATGCTGGCCGCAACAACAACGGTCACATCACCATCCGTCACCGCGGCGGTGGTCACAAGCAACACTATCGCTTGGTGGATTTCGTCCGTAACAAGGATGGCATCCCCGCGAAGGTCGAGACCATTGAGTACGATCCCAACCGCACGGCCCACATCGCCTTGGTGTGCTATGCCGACGGCGAACGTCGTTACATCATTGCGCCCCGTGGCTTGGTGGCTGGCGCTACCGTGATCAGCGGCTCCGATGCCCCGATCAAGGCTGGCAACACGCTGCCCATTCGCAACATCCCCGTGGGTTCCACCATCCACTGCATCGAGATGATGCCTGGCAAGGGTGCGCAAATCGCGCGTTCTGCTGGCACGTCCGCTGTGTTGATGGCCCGCGAAGGCACCTACGCTCAGGTTCGCCTGCGCTCCGGTGAAGTTCGTCGGATCCACGTCGAATGCCGCGCCACCTTGGGTGAAGTGAGCAACGAAGAGCACAGCCTGCGCCAATACGGCAAGGCCGGTGCCATCCGCTGGAAGGGCATCCGCCCAACGGTTCGTGGCGTCGCCATGAACCCGGTGGATCACCCGCACGGTGGTGGCGAAGGCCGCACGGGCGAAGGTCAAGTCCCGGTGTCCCCATGGAACACCATGACGAAGGGCTATCGCACCCGCAACAACAAGCGCACGCAAACGTTCATCGTTTCGCGTCGCAAGAAGTAAGAGGTAGGCTGAAATGGCTCGTTCTCTTAAAAAAGGTCCCTTCGTTGACCACCACCTGTCTGCAAAAGTCGACAGAGCTGCTGCCATCAAGGACAAGAAGCCCATCAAGACTTGGTCGCGTCGTTCTACGATCCTGCCCGAGTTCATTGGCTTGACGATTGCCGTGCACAACGGCAAACAACACGTGCCTGTGTACGTGACCGACCAGATGGTTGGCCACAAGCTTGGCGAGTTCGCCCTGACCCGTACGTTCAAGGGTCACCCAGGCGACAAGAAAGCCAAGAAATAAGGAGCCCGACGATGGAAACCAAAGCAATCGTTCGCGGCGTTCGGCTCTCATGCGACAAAGGTCGCCTGGTGGCTGACCTGATTCGCGGCAAGAAAGTCGATCAAGCCCTGAACATCCTGACCTTCACTCAAAAGAAGGCCGCTGGCATCATCAAGAAGGCTCTGGAGTCCGCGATCGCGAACGCCGAGCACAACGACGGTGCTGACATTGATGAACTGAAGGTCAAGACCATTTATGTGGAGCAAGGCACCACGCTGAAGCGTTTCACCGCACGGGCCAAAGGCCGCGGTAACCGCATCAGCAAGCCAACTTGCCACATTTATGTGACCGTGGGTAACTAAAAGGCAAACCATGGGACAAAAAATCCATCCAACCGGTTTCCGCCTGGCGGTGACCCGCAATTGGTCATCACGCTGGTATGCGAGCAACCGCAACTTCAGCAAAATGTTGGCTGAAGACTTGGGCGTGCGTGAGTACCTCAAGAAGAAACTGAAGAATGCCGCCGTGTCGCGCATCCTGATCGAGCGTCCCGCCAAGAGCGCACGCATCACCATTTTCTCGGCTCGTCCGGGCGTGGTGATCGGCAAGAAGGGCGAAGACATCGAGAACCTCAAGATTGAACTGGCCAAACGCCTGGGCTGTCCTGTGGCAGTGAACATCGAAGAAGTGCGCAAGCCTGAAATCGATGCTCAACTGATCTCTGATTCGATCACGCAGCAATTGGAAAAGCGGATCATGTTCCGTCGCGCCATGAAGCGCGCCATGCAAAACGCCATGCGTCTGGGTGCCCTGGGCATCAAGATCATGTCGGCAGGTCGTCTGAACGGCATCGAAATCGCACGTACCGAGTGGTACCGCGAAGGTCGCGTGCCGCTTCACACCCTGCGTGCTGACATCGACTACGGCACTTCTGAAGCACAGACCACCTACGGTGTCATCGGTGTGAAGGTGTGGGTTTACAAGGGTGACCGTCTGCCTAACGGCGACGCACCGGTGGTCAAGGGTGAGGATCGTGAAGACGACCGCCGCAACCGCCGTCCCCGCAGTGACCGCCCCAACGACCGCCGCCCACCCGCCCGTGGTGCAACACGTGGTGCCCCTCGCGCTGATGGCGCGCCGGGTGCTGCTGCTGCCCCCGAAGGTGGTGACAAGCCCGCTGATGCTGGTGCCAAGCGCGTCCGCAAGGTCGTTGCTCCGGTTGCCGCTGAAGCGCCGAAAGGAGAATAATCAATGTTGCAACCTAATCGTCGCAAGTTCCGCAAGGAACACAAGGGTCGCAACACGGGTGTCGCCACCCGTGGCGCCACCGTTGCGTTCGGCGAATTCGGTCTGAAGGCCACTGAACGTGGTCGCCTGACGGCCCGTCAGATCGAAGCTGCCCGCCGTGCCATTTCGCGTTGTGTCAAGCGTGGTGGCCGCATCTGGATCCGCATCTTCCCGGACAAGCCCATTTCCCAAAAGCCCGCAGAAGTGCGGATGGGTAATGGTAAGGGTAGCGTTGAGTACTACGTCGCTGAAATTCAGCCCGGCAAGGTGCTCTACGAAATCCACGGGGTTCCCGAGGAACTGGCCCGCGAAGCCTTCCAGCTCGCGTCCGCCAAACTGCCTCTGCGCACGACATTCGTCACGCGCATGATCGGCTCTTAATTGGTCGCAAAGGAAAAGAAGCACATGAACGCCTCTGAACTGCGCGCCAAAGATGTGGCCGCACTCGAAACCGAAGTCAAAGAATTGCTGAAAGCGCATTTCAACATGCGCATGCAAAAGGCTACTCAGCAGCTCAATGACCACTCGGCTCTGAAGAAGACCCGTCGTGACATTGCCCGTGTCAAGACGATTCTGACCGAGAAGAAAGGAGCTGCGAAATGACGCAAGCTCAAGCTCAAACCGCTGCTACACCAGCAGTCAAAAACACACGCACCCTGGTGGGTCGTGTGGTCAGCGATGCGCGCGCGAAGACCGTGACCGTGCTCGTCGAGCGCCGTGCCAAGCACGAGCTCTACGGCAAGATCGTGGCCCACTCGCGCAAGTACCACGCCCACGATGAGAACAATGAGTTCCACATCGGTGACGTGGTCGAGATCAGCGAAACGCGTCCCATTTCCAAGACCAAGGCCTGGGCTGTGACCCGCTTGGTGGAAAAGGCTCGCGCGGTCTGATCGATCGCTGGCGAAAGCCAAGCATGTCCGTGGCAGGGTAATCCTGTCATGGCCAGCATGAGAACCGGATGTCCAGTTTTATACTGGCCCTCCGGTTTTTTCATTTCCGCTTCTCTTTCAAGCCTGTTTTACTCTCACCTGAGGTTTCCCCATGATCAAAATTGGCGACACGCTGCCCAGCGGTTCCTTGTCCGAGTTTTTCGACGTGGAGGGTGAGGGCTGCAGCCTGGGTCCGAACACCTTTGACATTGCCAAGATCACGGCCGACAAGACCATCGCCATCTTCGGCCTGCCGGGCGCGTTCACGCCCACTTGCTCGGCCAAGCACGCGCCTGGCTACATCGACCAAGTCGAGGCTTTCAAGGCCGCAGGCGTGGACGAGATTTGGTGCGTGTCAGTGAATGACCCCTTCGTGATGGGGGCCTGGGGCCGCGAACTGAAGGCCGGGGGCAAGGTCCGCATGATGGCCGATGGCAGCGCCGCCTTCGCCAAGGCGACGGGGCTGACATTGGACCTGACGGAAAAGGGTTTGGGTCTGCGCTCGCAGCGCTATTCGTTGCTGGCCTCGAACGGTGTCGTCAAAGCGTTGAACGTGGAAGAAGGCGGCGGCTTCAAGGTCAGCGATGCTGACACTCTGCTGGCCCAGGCCCAGGCCTTGAAGGCCTGATCGACGGACCCGCTGGCCGACCCGAAAGCCTTTGGGTTTCAGCGGACCGTGCCGACCTTTTGCGCAATGGCGGCCTCAACGTCTTTGCGCAAGCCCAGCAAGAAGGCGACTTCGGCCAGCACGAACAGGGGCCCGATGAGCAGGCCGATGAGGTCATCAACAAAGGCGGGTTTGCGGCCTTCGAAGTAGTGGCCTAGGAACTGGATGGCCCAACCCACCAGGAACAAGCCCAGCCCCCAAGCTAGCCAGGCACCTGTGGTCAAGGGCGCGGTGTGGAGTGCGACGTCCAGACCCAGCACGAACACGGCGGTCATGACTGCACCCATGCGCAGATCCAGCTTGAGATAATAGAACGCTAGCAGGGCCGCGATGACCATGCCGGGGTTGACGGGCAGGCCGCCGAGGGTGGCCAGTGTGGGCCGGGCCAGCAACACCATCAAGGACAGCACGATCATGGGGATGCCGACCAAGTGCGTCAGGATGTTGCGGCGGTCTCGGTGGTAGCTGGCGTACTGGGCCAGAAGGTCGGTGAGCTTGTTCATGGCAGGGGTCCTTTGCGTGAATCCTAGTCCATCGGGGCTGGGGCCGACTGTCAACCGGGCGACGGATTTGCCCACGATGTGTTCAGGCGTGCTACATTGCCAAGCATGAACACGGCTCGCTTTTATTTTTGGCACTTTTACTTCTCGCCCGCAACCGGCGCAGGAGTGGAGAGCGCGTAAGCAGCCACCACCACATTCCTGAAAACCGCCGGGTCACCCTCCGGCGGTTTTTTTTCGACGTTTTCAACCCGCACCACGCCTCAGGACGCTTTTCATGAACGCCAATTCCAGCGCCTCATCCGGCTGGGTTCCGCCCGCCGACAAGACTTCGCAAACCGATGACGAACGCATCCTCAACGTGACACCGCTGCCGCCACCGGAGCACTTGATCCGCTTCTTCCCGATTCGGGGGACGCCAGTGGAGACGCTCGTGTCGGGCACGCGTCAAAAGATCCGCGAGATCATGCAGGGCAAGGATGACCGCTTGTTGGTGGTCATTGGTCCTTGCTCGATCCACGATCCTGCTGCCGCGCTGGAATACGCGCGCAAGTTGTTGGTCGAGCGTGAGCGCTATTCGGACACGCTGGAAATCGTCATGCGGGTGTACTTCGAAAAGCCGCGCACGACGGTGGGCTGGAAGGGCTTGATCAATGATCCCTACTTGGACGAGAGCTACCGCATTGACGAAGGCCTGCGCATGGCCCGCCATCTGCTGCTGGAGATCAACCGCCTGGGCGTACCGGCCGGCAGTGAGTTCCTGGATGTGGTGTCGCCTCAGTACATTGGTGACCTGATCAGTTGGGGCGCGATTGGTGCGCGCACGACCGAGAGCCAGGTTCACCGCGAGCTGGCCTCGGGCTTGAGCGCGCCCATTGGCTTCAAGAACGGCACCGATGGCAACATCAGGATCGCGACCGATGCCATCCAGGCTGCGGCGGGGGCGCACCACTTCCTGTCGGTTCACAAGAACGGGCAGGTGGCGATTGTGGAGACGGCGGGCAATCCGGATTGCCACGTGATCCTGCGCGGTGGCAAGGCGCCCAATTACGATGCGGCCAATGTGGAAGCCGCTTGCAAGGATCTGGCCGCCGCCAAGCTGCCCACCACCTTGATGGTGGACTGCTCGCACGCCAACAGCTCCAAGCAGCACGAGAAGCAGATCGACGTGGCCAAGGACATCGGGGCGCAGATCGGAGGGGGCTCGCGGGGCATTTTTGGCGTGATGGTGGAAAGCCACCTGAACCCCGGCAACCAGAAGTTCACGCCGGGCAAGGACCAGCCCTCTGCGCTTGAATACGGCAAGAGCATCACCGATGCCTGCATTGGCTGGGCTGATTCGACCAATGTGCTGGAGATCCTGTCGAGCGCCGTGAAGGCCCGGCGCGCGCGCTGAGCATTGACCATGGCGAGTAGGTACCCCCTTAAGGGGGAAACCACCGGCTTGCGGGGTATCTTGGTAACGGGCTGAAGCGGAGGCGGGGGATACTGCGGTCTGTTGCAGTTCAACCCCGCCGTTCCCATGCCTTCGACGCCCAATCCCCGCATCTTGCTGGTGGATGACCATGCCTTGTTCCGTACCGGCCTGGGCATGATCCTGCGCGAAGCTTTTCCGGGGTCGACCTTGCTGGAAGCGCCCAGCCTGGCCGAGGCCATGAAAGTGGGGCCCTCGCCATCGCTGGACCTGATCCTGCTGGACGTGCATTTGCCCGATGCGAATGGGCTGTCACTGATCCAGGTGTTGCAGGACCACTTTGGGCCCGTGCCGGTGCTGATGGTGTCGGGCAGCGATGACGCCTCCCAGATCACGCAAGCGCGAAACGCCGGGGCCGTGGGTTACTTGTCCAAGTCCGCCAGTGGTGCACAGATGGTGAACACCTTGCGCGAGTGCTTGTCGGGCGGTCAGGCCTTTCCGTTTTCGCACTATGAGCAGGCGCCCGCCGCCACGGTGTTGCTGGCCTGCCAGGATCCCATCCGTCCCAATGAGCGGCAACTGTCCATCCTTCGTCTGCTGGGGCAAGGGGCGCCCAACAAGGCGATTGCGCGCCAGGTGGGCTTGAGCGAAAACGACGTGCGGGCCGAGGTGTCCTGGCTGACCGAGATGCTGGACGCCACCAGCCGCCAGCAGGCTTACGACGTGGCCGTGCAGCGAGGGTGGCTGAGGCCATGAGTTCCTTGGCGGGCTTGCTGTCGCAGGCTTGGCGCTTTGACAAGGGCCGTGGTTTGACCGCCGAGATGGAGCTGCTGGACCGCAACCTGCCCGCGGCCTTCGTCACCTACACCTTGGTGGCCATCATGGCCGCCTGGGCCTATTGGTCCACCATCGGGGATGCCAGCGTGCTGTGGTGGGGTGTGATTTCCACGCTGTTGGGCATCGCTTGTTTCACGGGCCGACATTTCCTGCCGCGGCCAAGTGATCCCGCGAAAGTGCTGGTTTATGCCCAGGCGGTTCGCTTGATGGCGATGCTGCTGGGGATGACCTGGGGCTTGTTTGCCCTGCTGTTCATGAAGCCGGAATGGCCGATCACCCTGACCCTGGTGATCACGATGCTGTCGGGCATGAGCGCGGGCGGCCTGGTGGTGTTTTCGTCGAGTTGGCCGGTGTCGGTGGCGTATGGCTTGCCTTGTCTGCTGCCCTCGGTGCTGGTGCTGCTGCCAGCCGCCGACCCGGTCAGCCAAACCATGGGACTGGCCTCGCTGATCTACCTGTTGGTGATGGGGGTGTTTTCCTTCCACGCCGTTCAGGTGACGCGGCGGTCCATCCACCTGCGTTTTGAGAATGCGGACCTGGTCGAGCGCCTGCGGGAGCAGACCGGCCGTGCGTTCGAGGCCCGCCAGATGGCGGAAGAAGCCTTGCGCGATGCCGAAGCAGCCAACCGTGCCAAGTCGGTGTTCCTGGCATCGGCCAGCCACGACTTGCGCCAACCTTTGCATGCCTTGGGCCTGTTTCTGACGGCCTTGGGCCACACCAAACTGGATGCGCGCCAGCGTCAGATGTGGGGCCATGTCGAGGCCTCGTCTGCGGCGGCCAGCGAGATGCTCAACACCTTGCTGGATTTTTCCAAGGTGGATGCGGGGGTGATCACACCGCTGCCGCAGGCGTTTGCGGTGCAGCCCTTGCTGCACAAGCTGGAGCGTCATTTCGCGCCGCTGGCCAATGACAACGGGCTGGTGTTCCGGGTGCGCGACAGCGACCTGGTGGTGCGGGCCGATCCCCGGCTGGTGGAGCAGGTCCTGCGCAACCTGTTGACCAATGCCATCCGCTACACCGAGCGCGGGGGCGTGTTGTTGGCCTGCCGACGCCGAGGCGATCAAGCCGTGCTGGAGGTGTGGGACACCGGCATCGGCATCGAATCTGCACAGCACCAGGCCATCTTTCAGGAGTTTCACCAACTGGGCAACCCGGAGCGGGATCGCACCAAAGGACTGGGATTGGGCTTGGCCATCGTGGAGGGTTTGGCGCGCGCCATGGGCGCGACGGTCAGCCTGGTGTCCAGGCTGGGCCGGGGCTCCGTGTTTCGGCTGGGTGTGCCTTTGAGTCTGGACGTGGTGGCGCCGTCGCCAGCGCCTGCGTCTTTGGTGGATGCCCAGCTTGCGGGCGTGCGGGTGCTGTTGATCGATGACGACGAGGCCGTGCGCGTGGCCATGTCCGAGCTGTTGGTGGCCTGGGGGTGCGCTTGCGAAGTGGCGGCCGCCGAGGCCGAGGCCGTGAAGCTGCTGGATCGCTTCATCCCGGATGTGGTGTTGGCGGATTTTCGTTTGCGCGATCACCGCACCGGCCCGCAAGCCATTGAGGCGGTGCGGGCGCGACTAGGGCGAGCCGTGCCTGCCATCATCGTCACGGGTGACACGGCGGCGGACCGCCTGCGCACGGCGGTGGGCAGCGGCATGACCTTGCTGCACAAGCCGGTGGGATCGGTGCCGCTGCAAAGGGCCTTGGCCCAGGCGTTGGCGCCGACGTCTGGTCAGGCCGACGCGCCCACCGTCTGAGTTCGGCGCCATTGCATCAGGATCAGGCTGCTGGCCAGCGCGGCCAGCCACCAGCTTTGGCCCACCGCCCCAAAATGGTCGATGACCGTGCCGCTGACCAGCGGGCCCAGCGCGCCACCGGCCGTGTAGCCCGCGATCATGGCGGAGGTACCGGCCACGGCCGAGGTGTCGGCGAAATCATGCGCCACGCGGATCATCGCCAGCGTGTACAGCGCGCCGCCCACGGCGCCCCAAGCCGCGGCACACACCCAGATCAGCGGAGGCCACTGTTGGGCTTGGCCAAAGGCCAGCGAGGCCAGCACCAGGATGATGGCCGCCCCGGTGAACAAGCGCCGCGTGGCCACGTGGTCGGCCAGCCAACCTGTGGGGTATTGCAGCAGGAAGCTGCCCATGCCCAGCGCCCCGGCGATGGAGGTGGCCGCTGCCAGGTTCATGCCCAATTGCGAGCCATAGGCGGTGGTGACCGAGCCCAGGCCCACTTCAAAGACGCCGCCGACCAAGGCGGCCCACACCAGCAAGGGACGGTGGCGCCAAGCTGCGGCCAGGCCCATGGTCTGGGCGCCTTCGTGGGCGGCTTTGAGTTGGGTCACGACTGGGGCGAGGCTCAAAGCCAGGCCCAGGGCCAAACCGGCGGCGGCCACGCCATTGGCTTGGCGCGGGTCGAGGCCCAGCACGCTGGGCAACATGGGGCCCACGGCCATCGCGCAGCCCAGCACGGTCTGGTACAGGCCGGTCAGGCGACCCCGGTGGGTGGCGGGCACATTGTGGGCGATGAGGGCTTCGGTCGCGTTCCAGGCGGCGGCCGCGCCGACGCCCGCCATCAGGGCGAGGGCGCACCACGCGGCGTAGTCGTCGGTGACGAGGTAACCCAGGCACGACAGCAACTCCATGCTCAGGCCGATCTGGTAAGCCCTGCCCACGCCGATGCGGGCAAAAACATGCGGCACCACCGGCACCAGCAAGGCCACGCTGACGAAGGCGAGCATGGCGAAGCCGCCAATGGCCGTGGCACTGACACCGGCCGTTTGCAAGCGCACGGCCAGCACGGGGTTGAGGAGGCTGTAGCTGAGCACCACCATTGTGGTGCCCAGCATCACGCGCCACAGACCGGCGGGCAGCTTCAGGGCGTTCGGGCTCAGCTCAGCCACCCTCGTCGATGGAAGTACCACATGGGCACGAGCGCACTGGCGATCATCAGGCCCACGGTGTAGGGGTAGCTCCATTCACCCAAGAAGGCCAGCTCGGGGAACCTCAGGTTCATGCCGTAGACGCTGGCCACGAGCGTGGGCGGCAGCAAGGCGACCGAGGCCACCGAGAAGATCTTGATGATCTTGTTCTGGTTGATGTTGATGAAACCGACCGTGGCGTCCATCAGGAAGTTGATCTTGTCGAACAGGAAGGCCGTGTGGCTGTCCAGCGAATCGATGTCGCGCAGAATTTGCCGCGCCTCTTCGAACTGCTCGGCGCTGAGCATGCGGGCACGCATCATGAAACTGACGGCGCGGCGCGTGTCCATCACGTTGCGGCGGATGCGGCCGTTCAAGTCTTCCTGGCGCGCGATGGCGGCCAGCGCTTCACCGGCGGCCTGGTCATTAACCTCGGACTTGAGTACGCGCTTGCTGACTTTTTCCAGCCCGTCGTAGATGCCTTCGAGGGTGTCAGCGGAATACTCGGCGTCAGCGTCGTAGAGCTTGAGCAGCACGTCTTTGGCGTCTTCGATCAGCGCGGGGATGCGGCGTGCGCGCATGCGCAGCAGGCGGAACACCGGCAGGTCTTCGCGGTGGATCGAGAACAGCACGTTCTGGTGCAGGATGAAGGCCACGCGCACGTTGCGAGGTGCTTCGTCGTCATCGATCAGGAAGTCGGAGCGGATGTGGATGGCGCCTTCTTCTTCGTAGAAGCGGGCGGACTCTTCCAGGTCGTCGTCGATGATGTCCTGGGGGATGACCAGGCCGAATCGGACGGCGATCCAGCCTTTTTCTTCGGGCGTGGGGTCTTCCAGATCAACCCACACCGGGGCGACTGGGGTCAGTTCGTCCTGGCTGTCGATTTCTTCTTGGAAAAGCCGACCATTGGCCAGCGTGAAGACGTTGAGCATGCGATCTCCAGCGCCAAACAGCGGCGCGCGCGGATGAGGGGTGGTGATGTGGGTAGACCGCCCTCTCCTCGCATGAACTCAGGGCGCCGCGCCTGTTAATTCAGGCTGATGCGCCGGTCAGCTGGAGGGGCGGTCACCGAGGCGGTGTGTCCAAGGTGATGTGCTCCGAAAAGCTCCGAAATCGGTAATCCGACATTGTCGTGTAAAAAGGCCTCATGGCACTTCCTTCGTCCCGGCTTGACCTCAATTTGTTCCGCGTCATGGACGCCGTTTTTGAGCATGGTGGCATCTCCGGGGCGGCCCGGCACCTGCACCTGAGCCAGCCTGCGGTCAGCCACGCGCTGGCCCGCTTGCGGCGCCTGTGGGGTGACCCGCTGTTTGTGCGGCAGGGCAACCACATGGTGCCCACGGAGTTGACGCGGCGGGTGATCGGGGAGGTGCAGGCCCACTTGCGTGGCTTGCAGTCGGTCATGGTGCAGGCCGAGACCTTTGACCCCGGAACTTTGAACATGACCTTGCGCCTGGGCATGCGCGATGTGCTAGAGGCCATCACCCTGCCGCCGCTGGTGGCGCGCCTGGCCGAGATGGCGCCCGGTGTGCGGCTGGCCAGCGTGCGGGTGCCGCGCGACACGCTGGGGCAGGCTTTGACCTTGGGCGAGGTCGACCTGGTGCTCGACCGGCAGCGGCGCGTGGGTGCGCGCATCCGAGGTGAACGCCTGGCCGACGAAAGCCTGGCGGTGATCATGCGGCGCGATCACCCGCTGGCAATGCCAGCCATGGCGGTGGACGCGTACTTCGCGGCCAAGCACGTGATGGTGTCGGTGCAGCCTGACCAGCCGGACCCATTGAATGCCGTGTGGGCGGCCCTGGGGCGAGGCGAGCGGGACGTGGTGCTGCGCTGCCAGCACTATTTTTCAGCGGCCAACGTGGTGCTGCACAGCGATGCCCTGTTGACCTTGCCGCGCACCTACGCCGAAGAACTGGCGCGCAGCATGCCGCTGGAGGTGCGAGAGCTGCCTTTGCCGGTGCCGCCCATCACCATCTGGATGTACTGGCATGCCGACCGGGATGGGGACCCGGTGCACCGGTGGCTGCGTGAGAGTGTTTGTGTGGGGGCGCGGCAGGCGATGGCGGGGGCGCTCACAGGCCCCAGTGTTTGAACAGCCCGTAGCCGATGCCAGCCAGCACCAGCAGGACGACGGCGGTCTTCAGCGACACCAGGGGCTGGTCTCGCGTGTCCCAGGCGTCTCCCCAGAAGGAGGCGACCAGGGAGATGCCGCCCAGGAAACCCAGCACGGCGCCCGCGAGCATGATCCAGGTGCCCAACTGTTTGAAGTCGGCGATCTGATCCGGGCCCCAACGCCCGCTGCGGTAGAACATCCAGCCAGCATAAGTCGCGCCTGCGGCGGCGCCAGAAAAAAGCGCGGCGAAACAGCGCTCGAACAGCGAAGAGCGCAACCGAGCAGGTGGTTGCTCATGCATGTGATGCATGACTTGTGATGAGCAATCATCATTTGCGATTGGAACCTTGGCGGCGTAGCATCGCCTCATTCCACACGAGGAGACCACCATGAACTTCCAGCCCAGCGAACGCGCCAAGCAGACGGCCGATGCCGTGCGTGCCTTCATCAAAACCCACATCGAGCCCATTGAGGCCCTGCATTGGCAAGAGATCTTGGGCCAGCGCCATGGTGGGGACTGGACGCAGTGGACCATTCCCCCTCGCGTGGAAGCGCTGAAAGCCAAGGCCAAGGCCGAAGGCTTGTGGAACCTCTTCCTGCCCGATGCCGAACTGGGTGCGGGCCTCTCGGTGCTCGAATACGCTTTCAGTTGCGAAGAAACCGGCCGCAGCATGATGGCGCCCGAAATCTTCAACTGCAATGCGCCCGACACGGGCAACATGGAGGTGCTGTGGAAGTACGGCAACGCCGAGCAAAAGGCCCAATGGCTGACGCCCCTGCTGGCCGGTGAGATCCGCTCCGTCTTCTTCATGACCGAGCCCGACGTGGCCTCGTCTGACGCGACCAACATGGAAGCGACCGCCGTGGTTGAAGGCGACCACATTGTGCTGAACGGCAAGAAGTGGTGGTCGTCCGGGGTGGGCGATCCGCGCTGCGCCATCGGCATCTTCATGGCGCGCACGCCCAACGCCGATGCGGGCCGCCACGGCCAGCACTCGATGGTGCTGGTGCCCATGAACACGCCCGGCGTCGAGATCAAGCGCATGCTGCCGGTGTTCGGCGAATACGACGAACCGCACGGCCACGGCGAGGTGCATTTCACCAATGTGCGCGTGCCGGTGGGCAATTTCATCGCCGGCCCCGGCCGTGGTTTTGAAATCGCGCAAGGCCGCCTGGGCCCGGGCCGCATTCACCACTGCATGCGCATGCTGGGTGCCGCCGAGAAGTCGCTGGAACTGGCGATTCAACGGGGTTTGAAGCGCGTGGCCTTTGGCAAGCCCATCATCAACCTGGGGGGCAACCGCGAGCGCATCGCCGAATGCCGCGTGGCCATCGACCAGGCCCGCCTGCTGACCCTGCAAGCCGCCTGGAAGATCGACACCCTCGGCGTGATGGCCGCGCTGACCGATGTGGCCGCGATCAAGGTGGTGGCGCCCAATGTGCTGCAACAAGTGGTGGACTTCGCCATCCAGATCCACGGCGGCATGGGCGTGTCGCACGACACCCCATTGAGCGCCTTCTTCAACCAGGCCCGCAGCCTGCGCCTGGCCGATGGCCCGGATGAAGTGCACAAGGGCATGATCGCCCGCCTGGAGTTGATGAAATACGGAGTGTCTCGATGAGCGAGGCGGTGGCCGTGAACCCGCGGGTGAAGGGCGTGCAGGACCAGGGCGGCGCCGTTCGCTCGGGTGAAGAGCTCAAGATCCCAGCGGTCGACGCTTGGCTGAAGGCGCAGGTATCTGGTCTGCAAGGCCAGCCCGAGGTCACGCAGTTTTCGGGCGGCGCGTCCAATTGGACATACCGATTGAAATACCCCAACGCCGACTACATCCTGCGCCGCCCACCGGCCGGCACCAAGGCCAAGGGCGCGCACGACATGGGCCGAGAGTTCCGTGTGCAGAGCGCGCTCAAACCGGTCTACCCGGTGGTGCCGAACATGGTCGGGCATTGCAGTGACGAGTCCCTCATCGGCTCGGAGTTTTACGTGATGGAGCGCATTGCCGGCATCATCCCGCGCAAGAACATGCCGCGCGGTTTGAACCTCGACCAGGCCACCACGCGCCAGCTCTGCACCAATGTGCTGGACAAGCTGGTGGACTTGCACAAGGTGGATGTGAAAGCCACGGGGCTTGAATCATTGGGCAAGGGCAGTGGCTACTGCCGCCGCCAGATCGAGGGGTGGAGCGACCGCTACACCAAGGCCAAGACCTGGAACGTGCCCTCGTACAGCCACGTCATCGCCTGGCTGAAAGAACACATCCCCGAGGACGTGGCCAGCTGCGTCATCCACAACGATTGGCGCTTCGACAACGTGGTGCTGGCCGAAGATGACCCGACGCGCGTGATTGGCGTGCTCGACTGGGAAATGGCCACGCTGGGCGACCCGCTGATGGACTTGGGCAACAGCCTGGCCTACTGGGTGCACGCCGACGACAGCAAGTTTTTGATGAGCACCCGCCGCCAGCCCACGCACCTGCCGGGCATGCTGCGCCGCGAAGAGGTGGTGGAGTACTACCTGGACCGCATGAAGCTCAAGCCCGACAACTGGGTGTTCTACGAGGTCTACGGCCTGTTTCGCCTGGCCGCCATCGTGCAGCAGATTTACTACCGCTACCACCACAAGCAGACCCGCAACCCGGCGTTCAAGAACTTCTGGATCCTGGCCAATTACCTGGACTGGCGCTGCAAGGGCATGATCAAGCGGAGCGGCATTTAAGTGGGTGCCATCTACCTCATCCGCCACGGCCAGGCCTCGTTCGGCAGCAACGATTACGACCAGCTCTCGCCCATCGGCCACGAACAGGGGTGCGTGCTGGGCAAGGCGCTCAAGGCGCGGGGCGTGGTGCCTGACCTCGTCATCAGCGGCAGCATGAAACGCCATCAAGAGACGGCCATCAACTGCCTTGAAACTTTGGGCTGCGAGTTGCCGATGGAACTGCACCAGGGCGTCAACGAGTTCAACCACGAGAACGTGATCGAGGTGGCCGAGCCGCGCTACGTCGACAAGCTGGTGATGATGGGCGACATGGCCACTTCGGGTGATCCGCGCCGCGCTTTTCAAAGCTTCTTCAAAGGCGCGGTCACGCGTTGGGTGGAGGGCGAGTACGCACACGAGTATGCCGAGACCTGGGCCGATTTCCGCGCGCGCTGCGTGGCTGCGCTGGATGACATCGTGCGCCAGAGCAGCCCCAAAGGCACGACGCTGGTGTTCACCTCGGGCGGCACCATCAGCGTGATCTGCGCCCACCTGCTGGGCCTGAGCGATGCGCAAGCCTTCACCATCAACTGGACGCTGGCCAACGGGGGTGTGACCAAGTTGCTGGCCGGCCGCGATGGCTTGCACCTCATCTCGATCAATGAACATGCGCACCTTGAGGGCGGCGACAAGGCACTTTTGACCTATCGTTGAGCCCTGTTCAAAAACAAGCGCTGGGAGAAAAATCCATGAAGACTTTGTTGAAGGCCGTGCTCGGCCTCTTGCTGCTGGCCGTCGTCCTGGTGGCGGGCGGTGTGGCCCTGGCCTGGGCGCCTGACCGCCCGGTTGAAACGCTCAAGGCACGCTGGGCCCCGGCGCCCTCGCAGTTCATCACCGTGCAGGGCATGCAGGTGCACCTGCGCGACGAGGGCCCGAAGGATGACCCCGAGCCCATCGTGCTGCTGCACGGCACCTCGGCCAGCCTGCACACCTGGGATGGTTGGGTTGAGGCGCTCAAAGGCCAACGCCGCGTGATCCGGATCGACCTGCCCGGCTTTGGCCTGACCGGCCCCGCGCCCGACCACGACTACCAGCTCACGCGTTACACCGGCTTCATGAAGGCCGTGTTCGATCAGTTGGGCCTGAAGCAGGTGGTGCTGGGCGGCAACTCCTTTGGCGGCACCGTGTCGTGGATGACGGCGCAGGCCTACCCGGACCGCGTGGCCAAGCTGGTGCTGGTGGATGCCGGTGGCTACCCCTACAAGGCCACCTCGGTGCCCATCGGCTTCAAGCTGGCTCAAATTCCGGCGCTGCGCCCGGTCATCGCCAATGTGCTGCCCCGCAGCATGATCGAATCGAGCGTGCGCAGCGTGTATGGCGATCCCAGCAAGGTCACGCCCGAGTTGATTGATCGCTATTACGAACTCACCCTGCGCGAAGGTAACCGCGCCGCGCTCAGCGACCGCTTCAAACAATCGCCCGGTGGCGAGCATGCCGAGCTGATCAAGCAGTTGCGCCAACCCACCTTGATCCTGTGGGGCAGCAAGGACGGTCTGATCCCGCCCGACAACGCCGAGCACTTCAAGCAGGACATCGCGGGCAGCCAGCTGGTGATGTTTGATGGCTTGGGCCACGTGCCGCAGGAGGAAGACCCGGCGCGCACTGTGGCGGCCCTCAAGACCTTTTTGAACCTCAAGTAAAACCTCAAGGACACGCGCCATGCCCACACGACAGACCATCCTGATCACCGGCGCCAGCTCTGGCCTGGGCGAGGGCATGGCCCGTGAATTTGCCGCCAAGGGCCGCCACCTGGCCCTGTGCGCGCGCCGCACTGATCGCTTGCTGGCGCTCAAGGCGGAGCTTGAAAGCAAGCACCCCGGCGTGCGCGTGTCCGTGCGCGCGCTGGACGTGAACGACCACGCCCAGGTCTTCGAGGTCTTCAAGTCCTTCAAGGCAGAGTTCGGCCAGATCGACCGCGTCATCGTCAACGCGGGCCTGGGCAAGGGTCAACCCATTGGCAAGGGCCGTTTCGACGCCAACCTGCAGACCGCGCAGACCAACTTCATCGCCGCGCTGGCGCAGTGCGAAGCGGCGATGGAGATCTTCCGCGCGCAGAACAGTGGTCACCTGGTGGGCATCTCGTCGATGAGTGCCATGCGCGGCCTGGGCCGCAACCTCACCACTTACGCGGCCACCAAGGCGGGCTTCGCGGCATTGCTGGAAGGCATTCGCGCAGACGTGATGGGGCGCACGCCCATCGTGGTCACCACCATCTTTCCGGGCTACATCGAAACCGAGTTGAGCAGCAAGTCGGCCAAGACGCCGCTGATGGTCGACACGCAATCAGGTTGCCGCGCGCTGGTGGCGGCCATCGAGCGTGAACCGGCCACCGCCTGTGTGCCTCGCTGGCCCTGGGCGGCGATCGCGTGGTACATGCGCTTCGCGCCCTTGAGTTGGGTGGCCAAGGTATCCTAAGATGCCTGGAACCGGACACCTTTTATGCAGCCCATTGCCCACGATTTCACCGACGAAGACATTGCCGCCCTGGAGGACTGGTGTGAACGCCTGAGCGAGCACCAGCCGGAGGTGGCCCCCGATTGGGTCGATGGCTACCTGACCGCCCTGATCTGCGGCCCGCGCGTTGTGGCGCCCAGCGAGTACCTGACTTTGATGTTCGGCGAATCGCTGATGCACGTGCTGAGCAAGGCCGAAGATTTCGAGGAAGTCATGGCCCTGCTGATGCGCCGCTGGAACGCCCTGGCCAGCGAGCTGCACCCCGAGCGCCTGCTGGACGCGCCCGACGAGGTGCACCTGAACCCGCTGATGTCGGAGTACCCGCAAGACGAGATCGCCGAGAAGCTCGCCGAAGGCCTGATCAACGATGAACAGGCGATGAGCCTGCAAACCGGCGGCGGCTGGGCGCGTGGCTTTGGTCAGGCCTTGCTCGATTTCGAAGACGACTGGGAGGTCTTCGCGCCCGGTTCACCCGAGTTCGAGATGGTCGACCTCAATGTGCAGTGCGTGCTGGCCCTGACCTTGACCGACCGCGAGGCCCTGCGCAAGTTCTGCGAAGAGTCCTACAACGAGGCCGACCTGCCGCGCGACGACCTGATCGCCCAAGCCATGTTGTCGGTTCAAGACCTGCGCCTGTTCTGGATGCAGCACCCGCCCAAGTCGGTGCCGGTGCGCAACGAAGACAAGGTGGCGCGCAACGAGCCTTGCCCGTGCGGCAGCGGCTTGAAGTACAAGAAGTGCTGCGGCTCGGTGGCTGGCACCGTGCACTGAGGCCAACGGCCTCAGGCTCGACGGTGCTGGCGTCGGGTCAAGGCGCCAATGCCGACCAGGCCCAGGGCCATCAGGCCATGGGTTCCCGCTTCCGGCACAGCGGTGATGCCCCGGCCTGTCAGATTCATGACGAAGGCCTCGCGGTGGCCTTGATAGAGGCCCGAGCCCACGATTTGTCCCAGATCGTTGATGGCCGCGGCACTCAACTGGCTCCAGCGTTCGTCCTCGGGCAAGAGTGATTGCAGATCGCTGACTCCCACCCCTGGCTGGTAAAGGAAGCTGCCTTGCCGATAGCTATCGACCCGATACTGGCCAATCACCCAACCGAGGCTGTTGATGTCCAGGGCCCGGCTGTGGTCCCAGGCCAATGTCTGCACGCCTTGCCCAGGCGTGTACAGGAAGGCCTGAGATCCGTGGGCCATGTCCTGGTTGTTGATGCTGCCAACGATGGCACCCTGGTCGTTGATGGCGTTGGCGGTGCTGCCGTAGGGCATGTTCCAGACGAACGTTGAGCCATCCGGATTCATCTGGAAGGCCTGAGTGTTGTCCGGGGCCAAGGTGCTGGCAGAAACTTGGCCGACTATCACGCCGGCGGAATTGATCCCATGGATCCGGCTGCTCTGGCCCCCCAAGGAAGTCAGAGCGCTTTGGCTGCGATCGGGCTGGACCACGATGGCAGGTGTCTTGGCGGTCAATGTTTTGGCGGAGACCCAGGCCACGCCGATCTGCCCCTGCTTGTTCACCGCGGTGCCTTCGCTGGCATAGCTCCCGGACACGGCGATGTCTTGCAGGCCACCTGAGGCGGTGTATGAAAAGGCCGTGGTCCGCAGGAATGGCCCATGGCTTCCGACGATCAGTCCTGCATCGTTGATGGCTTGCGCCGTGCTGCCCCGCCCTGCACCCAAGTTGACCGCGCCTACGCCGAATTGGTAAGAAAACGCCTGGGATGCCCAGCCGTACTGGTCCAGCACATCTGCGTTGCCGACGATTTGGCCCAGGTTGTTGATGTCCGTGGCAGCGCTGCTGCCCCCGTAGGAGCCCAGTCCAATCAATTCGTAGGTGGCGGCTTGAACGGCTGACCACCCGGCCAGTGCGAGGGCGGCGACCAAGACTCTGGCGCCTTGGCGAAAACTGCTTGTCGACCGCATTACTCTGCTCCCCGGACTGAACCACTGATTGTTGGTGGTCGGATCCTAGCAAAGGAAGCTCTCCCTGGGCCTACTTGCCCTGGCGTTTACCCTCGAACGGGGGGCGCTTCACAACGAGGCCGCCAACCGAGCCGCTTGGTCAATCGCCTTCTTGGCGTCCAACTCGCCCGCCTCGAAGGCGCCGCCAATCACGTGGACCTTTTTGCCAGCGCTTTCCAGGGCATCGGCCAGCTCGCGCAGCGGCACCTGGCCCGCGCACAGCACCACGGTGTCACAGGCGATCCAGGTCGGGTCCGTGCGCTTCTCACCGTAGGTCACCATCAGGCCCTCGTCGTCGATGCGCTCGTAGTTCACGCCGCCCACCATCTGCACGTTCTTCATCTTCAAGGCCGCGCGGTGAATCCAGCCGGTGGTCTTGCCCAGGCCATGGCCCAGCTTGCCTTTCTTGCGTTGCAGCAGCGTCACTTCACGCGCGGGCGGGCTGACCTCGGGCTGGCCGCTGCGCAGGCCGCCGGGCGACAAGGCCGGGTCGGTCACGCCCCACTCGGCTTGCCAGGCGGCCAGGTCCAGCTTGGGTGAATGGCCATCGCTGACCAGGTACTCGGCCACGTCGAAGCCGATGCCGCCCGCGCCCACCACGGCCACGCGCCGACCCACGGGTTTCTTGTGGCGCAGCACGTCGATGTAGCTCAGCACCTTGGGGTGATCCTGCCCGGGGATGCGGGGGTTGCGCGGGCTCACGCCCGTGGCCACGATGACCTCGTCGAAGCCTTGCAGGTCGGCCGCCTGCACGGTGGTGTCCAGGTGCAATGACACGCCAGTGACCTCCACCCGCTTGCGGAAATAACGCAGCATCTCGTGGAACTCCTCTTTGCCGGGCACCTGGCTCGCCATGTTGAGCTGGCCGCCGACCTGGCTGGCAGCGTCGAACAGGTGGACCTCGTGGCCGCGTTCGGCCAGCACGGTGGCGGCGGTCAAACCCGCGGGGCCCGCCCCCACCACGGCGAAACGGCGCTTGGCGACGGCGGGCCGGTAGACCAGCTCGGTTTCGTGGCAAGCGCGCGGGTTCACCAAGCATGACGTCAGCTTGTTCTTGAAGATGTGGTCCAGGCAGGCTTGGTTGCAAGCGATGCAGGTGTTGATCTCGTCGGCTCGGCCTTGCGACGCCTTCTTGACGAAGTGCGAGTCGGCCAGCAAAGGCCGCGCCATCGACACCATGTCGGCGCCACTGGCGAGCACGGCTTCGGCCACGTCAGGCGTGTTGATGCGGTTGGTGGCCACCAAGGGGATGCTGATGCCGTCGGCCATCAGCGAGGCCTTCATCTTCTGCGTGACCCACGCGAAAGCGGCGCGCGGCACGCTGGTGGCGATCGTCGGCACGCGGGCTTCATGCCAGCCGATGCCGGTGTTGATGATGGTGGCACCTGATTGGGCGATGGCCTTGCCCAGCATCACCACCTCGTCCCAGGTGCTGCCATTGGGCACCAGGTCGATCATGGACAAGCGGTAGATGATGATGAAGTCGCGGCCCACGGCTTCCCGGGTGCGCTGCATGATCTCGACCGGCAGGCGCATGCGGTGGCTGTAGTCGCCGCCCCACTGGTCGGTGCGCTGATTGGTGTGCTGGGCCAGGAACTGGTTGATGAGGTAACCCTCGGAGCCCATGATCTCGACACCGTCGTAACCGGCTTCGCGCGCCTTTTGGGCGCAGTTCACGAAGGCACGGATCTGGCGCTCCACGCCGCGTGCCGACAAGGCAAAGGGTGTGAACGGCGAGATAGGCGACTGGATGCGCGAAGGCGCCACCGCCAGCGGATGGTAGGCATAGCGCCCTGTGTGCAGGATCTGCAAAGCGATCTTGCCACCGGCCTCATGCACGGCTTGCGTCACCACTTGATGCCGCTTGGCCGCGCCCGAGGTGGCCAGCGTGCCCGCAAAGGGTTTGACCCAGCCCGCCAGGTTGGGCGAGAAGCCGCCCGTCACCATCAGCCCGACATCCCCCTCGGCGCGTTCGCGGAAATACGCGGCCAGCTTGCTCAGGTCGCGCCCATCTTCCAGGCCAGTGTGCATGGATCCCATCAGCACGCGGTTCTTCAGGGTGGTGAAGCCCAGGTCGAGCGGTGCAAGCAGGCGGGGATACAAGGCATGCGGCATGGGGCGGTCCAAAGGGTGACAACCCGTGGATCGTAGGCGGAAATCAAGCGGCGGCTGCTGCGCGCCTGTGGGTGGCTTCAAAGCTCAGGTAGGCCAGCAAAGCCAGCACCAATGGCCCCAGGTAATAGACCGCCCGGTAGGCCAGCAGGGCGCCGATCAACTCGGCCTGCGGTACTTGCGCGCCCAGCAAGGCCATGAACACGCCCTCCAGCACACCCAGGCCGCCCGGGATGTGGGCCAGTACGCCCGCGACCGCACTGACCATGAGGCACGACACCACCGCCAGGTAAGACACCCCTTCCGGCATCAAGGCATGGATGGCTGCGGCATTGGCCAACCAGTTGGCCGAGGACAGGGCCAGTTGCAAACAGGCCATGCGTCCCGAAGGCAGGGCCACCTTTTGCCCCCGCACGGTCCAGCGTCGCCGAGGTGACCAGAAGCACGCTGCCACGTACGCCAGGGGCACCAGGCATAGCAACGGCCCGACCCACCGCAAGGCCTCGGAGGTCAAGCTCCAGTCGCTTGGCAAGGCCACCACGGGAAAGACCAGGCAAACGCCCAACAGCAAGGGGTAGGCCAGCCAATTGATCAGCATGCTCAGGCTCACCAACTTGACCACCTGGTGCACTTTCAGCCCCAGCCGCGCGTACAGGCGGTAGCGAAAGCCGACGCCGCCCACCAAGGTGCCCAGGTTCAGGTTGACCGCGTAGCTGGAGGTGGCCACACCGGCCATGCGCCACCGCGGCAAGGGGTGATTCAGGTAATGCCAGCCGAACATCTCGAAGCTGCCATAGAGGGCGTAACTCAACAGGGCAAAGCCGCCTGCGGTTGCCAAGGTGGTGGGTGAGATGCTGCGCAGAGCCTGGCCCACGGCGGGCCAGTCGATGTCGCGTGCTTTCCAGGCGATCAGCGTGATCACACCCAAGGTGAATGCGCTGATCAGGATGCGTTTGGCCACCGGCCACCAGCCAGCGGAGGACATCTGCGCCCAGGCGGTGGTGGCCGACTTCATGCGCGCCTTTGTTCGGGGTCGAGCACGGCTTCGTTGACCCGGGTCACGTCGCGGGCTTGCCCCGTGGTGGTGGCCGTGGCCAGCGCTGGGCGGTGCCTAGGCAACCAGGCCGCCCAGGCGGGGAAGCGGCGCAGAACGTGGAATACCAGCACGCTCAAACCCAGGCGCCACGCCAGGCGGTGGCCAGCCTCTGGTTCCTTCACATGCTGGCAGTGGTGCTGGATCAGGTATTGCAGGCGCTCACGCAGGTGCTGGTTGAAGCGCTTGTCCCAGATGAACAGGTTCGCTTCCAGGTTCAAGGACAGGCTGAGCGGGTCCAGGTTGCTGGAGCCCACGGTGGACCATTCGTCATCCGCCAACGCGACCTTGCCGTGCAAGGGGCGCTCGCAATACTCGTGGATGTGCACCCCCGCGCCCAGCAGGTAGTTGTAAAGGATGCGGGCGGCCAGTTTGACGATGGGCATGTCGGGCTCGCCCTGCAGGATCAAGGTGACCTTGACGCCACGCCGCGCCGCATTGCGCAGATCGCGCAGCAAACGGTAGCCCGGAAAGAAATAGGCGTTGGCCACGATCAACTCGTGTTTGGCGGCGCGGATGGCCAGGCGGTACTGGCGCTCGATGTCGTTCTGGTGGTGGCGGTTGTCGCGCGAGACAAACGAAGCCCAGGAGGGCACGCTGGCGTCCGGACGGTTCATGCCTTGAGACTTGGGGGCGCGTGGCCACCAGCGATGTCGTGGGCGGCCTGGCCTGGCTGCGGCCAAGGCAAAGCGGTGGATGTCTTCCACGATGGGGCCGCGCACCATCACCGCGTAGTCTTGCTTGGCTTGCGGGCCAAAGTCCGCCAGGTGGTCGGCTGAATAGTTGATGCCGCCGACGAAGGCCTGCTGCGCATCCACCACCACCAGCTTGCGGTGCAGGCGTCGGAACATGTTCAGTCGCATGCCCAACAAGCGCGGTTGCGCGTCAAAGATCTGCAGGTGCACGCCGGCCGCCGTCAGCGGTCCGATGAAGTCGTCGCTGAGGTCGGGCGAGCCAAAGCCGTCCACCGTCAGCGTCACGTTCACGCCGCGTTGAGCCGCGCCCAGCAAGGCCGCGTGCAGGCCCCAGCCCACCTTGTCCAAGAACAGGATGAAGGTCTCGACCAGCACCTCGCGCTGCGCCTGGCCGATGGCCTCGAACACGCTGGGAAAGAACGCTTCGCCGTTCTCCAGCAGCTCGATGTGGTCGAGGGGTTTCCAGCTTGGCCTCACAGTCGGATCTCCGCGGTCAAAGGGGCATGGTCGGACAAATGTGACCAGGGGCGCGTGGACAACACCTGCGGTTGGTGCACCTGAACGCCGCGCGCATAGATGCGGTCCAGTTGCAGGCAGGGAAAGCGCGCCGGGAAGGTGCGTGGCGGGCTGCCAAAGGTGTCGACAAAGCAGTCGTGCAAACCGGCGCAGCGCGTCAGGCGATCGTGGGCGCGCAGGCGCCAGTCGTTGAAGTCGCCCGCGATGATCAGGGGGGCGTCGTGCGGCACTTCGCGGTCGATCAATTGGCACAGCAGGTCGAGCTGCTGTTGACGGTGTTTTTCGCGCAGGCCCAGGTGAACGCAGATGGCATGCACCTGCTGGCCCAGGGGCGGCACGTCCAGCACACAGTGCAGCAGGCCGCGCTTTTCGGCACCGTTCATCGAAGGCACGGTGACGTCGTGGTTGGCAAAGCGGTGAATCGGGAATTTTGACAAGACCGCGTTGCCATGGTCGCCATGCGGGTAGACCGCGTTGCGACCATAGGCGAAGTCCGACCAGATCTCGTCCGCCATGAACTCGTACTGAGGCACCTCGGGCCACATTGAGTGGGCTGCGGCGTGGTGATCGTGGCTGCCGTGTACTTCTTGCAAAAACACCACGTCGGCTTGCACAGTGCGAACGGCGTCTCGCAACTCCGGCAGGATGAAGCGCCGGTTCATGGCGGTGAAGCCTTTGTGGGTGTTCACCGTGAGGACGCGGAAACTGAAGTCGGTCGGTCGCATGGAGGTGGTTCCATCGTGGAGGCCACCTTGCTTGGGCAATTGGTGTGCCTGGCGATCGAGTCAACCGCCCCAGCCCAAAATCACCACGTCAAAGACCCGTTCAATCAGCCAGACCAGGGCCAAGGCCGCGATCAGCAGGGAGCCGCCGCCCACGATCAGCCAGCGGTACACCGCGGTGCGGCGCAGCAGCAGCATGAAGGGCAAGCTCACGGACACGAGGGCCAGTTGGCCCAATTCCACGCCCAGGTTGAAGCCCAGCAAAGGGGCGGCCAGTTCGCCGTGTGCCAGGCCGAGGTCCTGCAAGGCACCGGCAAAGCCAAAGCCGTGCACCAGCCCAAAGCCGAAGACGACGCTCCAGCGTGGCACGCCGCGCAGCAAGGGCCAGAGGTTGTCAAGCGCGGCCAGCAGCACGCTGAGCGCAATGAGGGACTCCACCCAACGCGAGGGCGGCGACAGCACGCCAAACGCGGCCAGGCCCAGGGTGATGGAGTGCGCGATGGTGAAGGCGGTGACCAGGCGCAGAACCTCGCCCAGCGCGCCTGGCCACTTTGGGCGAGCCCGCCAACCGGCCATCGCGGGCGACCAAATGGGGCGGCCAGGGCGTTGCCACACGGCCACCAGCAAGAGCGACATCAGGAACAGAATGTGGTCGGTGCCGATGGCGATGTGGTGCACGCCGTCCTGCACGAAACGCCACAAGCTGGCCGCGAAGGATTCGGGCGCCGGGCTGGCTGGCAGCGGCGCAGTCGCGGACGTGGGTGTCGACATGGGCGTGGCGGTGCTGGTGGTTGGTCCAGGCATGCCCCGCCAGCCCAGTTCGTGCGCGGGACGGGGTGTGCCTAGCACCACGGTGCCGCCTTCGCTGGTCGCGGTACGCCAACGCACGATGCCCCGGTGGCTGGGGTCGGTCAGCGCAAACAGCCGGTAGTCCAGGCTCAGGCTTTGCCAGGCCTGCGCCGTGCTCAGAGCGCACTGCGCTGTCCATCGCAACACGGCATAGCGGCCGTCGGTGTGGGTGTCGATCTGGGGCTCGGCTTCAGCGCCCATGGCGGGCACCACGGTGCAGTCTTGTCCCGCATGGCGCAGGCTGAGGGTGGGCCGCGCAAAATTCATGATCTCTGCCCAACGCGGGCGCACTTCGCCCCAGGTGAGCTGGCCGTCGTCGTTGCGGTCCAGGCGCAACTCGGTGTCCAGATCGCGCAAGGCGATGTGCCAGTTCACGTTCACCTGTCCGGCGTTTTGCAGCGTCAGGGTGAGGTAGCTGTCGCTGGGTTTGTGGGCGTGGGCCACGGTGCAGAGCCACGCCGCGCACACCACCATCAGGGACCTGCTGATCCAGCCTGCGAACCTCATCACAGTCCTTTCAGCCGTTGGTCCGACCAACCCGCTTTGGCGATGAAATCACGCACGGGCTGGGCGGCGTCCTCTTGCCGGGCTGCGCGCGCGGCTTGCAACAAGACGAGGGCATCGGCGGGTTCTTTCTGCACGGCCCAGTTGGCCTGGGCCAGTTGCAGCGCGGTCTTCGAGCGTTTGAGCAGCGCCAGCGCAAAGCGCGCCTCTTCGCGGCGGTGCACCGAGTCGCCGCGTTCGCGGGCGGCGTTGAAGCGCGCGCGCAGGGCCTGCACGGTGGCGTCCAGCCGCGGGTCCCGGGTTTGGGCATAGGCCAGCGCTAGGCGCAGCAGCAGGCCGTCGTTGCGCTGTTGCTTCTCAAGGCGGGGGATCACTTCGGATGCGCGGCCCTGGTCCAACAGGAGATCTGCATGCGCGCCCTCGGTGTAGGCGTCTGGCGCGGTGACCAGCAGTTGCTGGTACAGCGCTTCGGCCTGTTCAGGGCGGCCCAGGCGTTCGGCCAGTTCAGCCTGGATCAGGCGCAGCCAGTCGTGCAAGGCGGGCGGCGCCTGGCGGGTCAAGGCTTGCAAGGCCACCATGGCTGCTTCGCCCTGCCCTTGCAGGCTGGACAACTCCAGCAGGCAGGCCTGGCCATGCCAGGGGGCGCCCGCGCGAGGCAAGGCTTCGCAAGCCACTTTGGCTTCGCCATAGCGACCCAGCACCTGCAAGACCGAGGCGCGGGTCAGCCAGGCTTGGGCGTTGGCGGGGTCTTGCCGCACCACCGCGTCCAGGTCTCGCAGGGCCGGGCCAAAGTCATGCTGGTTCTGCAGGATGGTGGCGCGCAGCAGGCGAATCTCCAGTGGCGGCTCGGCTTGCGGCCACCAGGCTTGCAAGGCACCTTGGGCCTGGCCCATCCATCGGGGATCGCCATCGCGCCGCGAGATCGCGATGGCCTGCCGGGCCACGCGCGCGGCTAGGTCGGCATCGTGCGGCCTTTGGCGGGCCTGGGCACGCAAGCCGCGCCAGGCCCGCTCCTCGTCCGACAAAGGCCGCTCTCGCAAGGTTTCGATGACGTCGTTGTCGGATGCGGGTGTGAAGGGCGCGCCCTGCGCCGCGCCCACCACCAAGGTGGCAAACACCACGCAGAAGACCCACTTCGTGGCTTTCACCATGACGCGGGCCACCGGCTCAGTTCACCACGCTGGGCTCGCCCGTGTCGTCAGACGCGAGCATGTCCGGCACCGCCACCGGTTCCAGCGTGTCTGACGTGGCCATGGGCACGGCCGACAGTTCGCCGACGTAGCTGGTGGCCACCGAGGGTGAGGTGGCCGCAGCGGGCGGCACCTGCGCGGTCACATCGGCGGGGGCCCTGGTGACGGGGCCATCGTCGCCCCCACCGCAGGCCACCAGCAAGGTGGTGGTGACCGCCAGGGCTGCGGCCAGGACCAGTTTGGAAGGGTGTGTCATGGTCATGCTCCTCACAGGTTCTTCGCGCCAGGCAGCGGGGTGTTCAGGTAGGGGAAGGCGCCCTTGAAGTGGGTGGGGTCGGCGCGCACGGCGTCGTTGAAGCCCAGGCCACCCACGGGGGCATCGCTGGGCATGCAGCCTACCTTCAAGGCATCTGCCGAGCCCGTCAGGGTGCACAACGCGCCCATGGCCACGCGCAGGGACACGTCCACCACGTCATCGCCCAGTCGGCGGCCATTCGGGAAGCCTGCGGTGTCGCCACCGGCCACGCCCAAGGGGTTTTGCGCCCCGATCTGCGTCGGTGGCAAGGCGGTGTTCAGGCGCAGCATTTCAGCCAGCGGCCCGGTGCGCGTGGTGTCCACCCCGGTCAGGTCGGTGATGTGGGCTGGGCGGTTCACGGTGGGCAGGCCGGTCAGGAAGGCCGTCATCAAATCCTTGCGCGGGAAGTTGGTGGGCGCCACAGCGGTGGGGAACAGCACCTGGATCAAAGCGGGCAAGGTGGGATGGGTCACGTAGTCCGCGAAGTTGCTGGCATCGTCCTTGGGCTTGGAGGCGTTGAACTTGTCCTTGTCCTTCAAGCCGATCACGACCTCGTTGACCAGCGGCATGCCCAGGCGCGAGACCTGGGTCCAGGCGCCCCCGACTTTCTCGCTGGTTTGCAGGCCCGAGCTGGGCTTGCCATTCAACAGGCGTGCCTGGCGCAGGCTGGCCGTGGTCCAGCCACCGATCACCTTGTCAGCGCCCGAGGCGGTCAGGCAGCTGGCGGGCATTTCCACGGCGAGGGAGGTGACGTTCTTGTCGGACAACTCGCCAAACTCGTTGGCATCATTGCTGCCGTTCAAGGCCTTGGCATTGGCTTCATTGGTGATGACGCTGGCCGGTGCATTGACCAAGTCAAAGATTCGGCCCAGGTTGACCGAGAACGCCTCCTTGCGCTGCCCCACAAACACCCGGCCTGGCGAACTGCAGCCGGGGATGGTGACGTTGTAGATGTATTTGTTGGCGTAGGTGTCGTAGGCGGCGGCGTCGCCCAGGGTCTTCTCGCCGATGTAGTCGATGGGCTTGGTGAAGGTGGTGCCCGATTCGCCCGTGGGGCTGCCACTGGCGATGCTGATCTGATGACGTGTGCCAGTGCGGCGGTCACCCCGCACGATGAACATCTCGTAAGTCTCGGCAAAGCTCAGCGGGTCACCCGCCACGCCAGTGATGCCGCCCGCCTGGCGCAGGGGAATCGAGACGTTCTTCTTGGCGCCGGTCGGGCCGATGGGCAGCGTGATCCCCGCGCCCGAGGCCTTCAAGGTGTTCTTGAAGCGGAACTGGATCGTGACGTCTTCGACCGCGTCGCCGTTGTTGTCAACGTGAATTTCGTACAGGGCATTGGGGTCCAGCGAGAAGTAATTGGGGCCGCCGTAGGCATCCTGCAAAGGCAGGTAGTTGGCGATCAGGGTCACGTTGGCGCTTTTGCCGCCGGAACCGTCGCTGGCCACACCCTCGTAGCTGTTGAACATGTAGAAGTCAGTGGCATCGACTTTGGGTGCGGCGGTGATGAACGGCGCCTCGCGGTGGCTCGAGGCCAGCGCGCTGGTGGCGCACAAAGCCAGGGCGGCACTGGCGATCAGGGATGAACGAAGGGATGGCAGTGCGGGTTTTGAGGGGTGCATGGACGGCTCCTTGGGTGATGGCCTGGATCCATACGCACCGTCGGGCTGACTGGATGCAACTTTCCAAAAATCAAGTTCGGGCGCCGTCGGTCCCTGTGGACTGTGCCGCCTGCACCGGCCAGGGTTGGGCTTGCTCAGCTTCTGCGGTGCGGCGTGCTTCGTCCTCCCGCTGCTCATGGCTGCGCGTGAAGCGCAAGTGCGTGATGTCCGGCGGAAAAAACATTCCCCAGCTCCATTCCAAAAAGATGCGCAGCCGCCGCCCGAACGAGGGCATCTGCGACAGGTAGTAAGCGCGCCACACCAACCAGGCTGGCCAGCCCGTCAGGGCCACACCGCCCATCTCGGCCACCCCTTTGAGTCGCCCGATGGAGGCCATCATCCCGCGTGAGCGGTGGCTGAAGGGCTGCCCCGCCTCGCCACGGCTGTGGGCCATCAGGTTGCGGGCCAGGTGCAAGGCTTGCCGCACGGCGAACTGGGCCGTGGGCGGCGAGGTGCTGCCATCGTGCTGGTTGGGCACCGCCGCGCAGTCGCCCAGGGCCCACATCGCAGGATGGCCCGCCACCGACAGGTCGGGGTTGGTGGTGATGCGGCCCTGCTTCATCGGCAGCCCCAGTTGCCTGGCCAAGGGGTTGGCCTCGGTGCCAATGGTGCAGATCAGGGTGTGGCCCTCCATGAGTTCGCCCGTGCTCAAGGTCACGCCATGGGCCGACATCGACCGGGCCCGAGTCTGCAGCCGCACCGTCACGCCACGTTGGGTCAGTGAGCTCAGGGCCGCCGCGCCAAGCCGGGCCGACAACTCGGGCAGCAGGCGCTCGGTGCTATGCAGTACGGTCACCTTCAATTCGCCCGCTTGCACCAAAGGGTAGTAACGGCGGATGCTGGCCAGGCAGTCCACCAATTCGCCCGCCACTTCAACGCCTGAAAAGCCTCCGCCAATGACGATGAAGTGGCCAAGGTGGCGCCGCAGATCGGCGTCGGTTTCCAGCTCGATGCGGGCCAGGCGGCGCAACACCATGTTGCGGATGTGCATGGCATCGCCCACGGTCTTCAAGGGCAGCGCATGCTCGGCCATGCCGGGCAGCAGATCCAGCCTGGCACGGTTGCCAAAGGCCAGCACCAGGTGGTCGTAGTGCAGCGTGATCTCGCCCGCCAGCGTGCGGCAGACCATGGTTCGGTGGGCCGCGTCCACCGACGTGACCGCCCCCATGATGAAGCGGCTGCCGCCACCGGGACGCAGCATCTCGCGCACGGGCACCACCACCTGTTCCGGGAAAACCGAGGCACCCACGGCCTCGGGCAGCATGGGGTTGAAGGTGGTGTAACTCTCGTCGGACACCAGGGTCAGCTGCAAGCCGCCGGGCCACTGGCGTTCCAGCGCGCGGATGAGGGTGGTGCCGGCAAAGCCCGCACCAATGATGACCACGGAGGCAGCAGGGGGCATGAAGTCGCTCGCATCCAAGAAGGGTGCGGCGGCTGCATGCACGAAGCGTGCGCGGGTAAAAAAAAGCACCCCGGGGTGGGGTGCTTCTCAGGGGGGCAAAACCCGGCTTGCTGCCGGGCAGGCAGATCAGGCCGCGGCCTTGGCCTTCAGGCGCCAGGCGTGCAGCAGCGGCTCGGTGTAGCCGCTGGGCTGTTCCTTGCCCTTGAAGACCAGGTCCAACGAGGCTTGGAACGCGGCGCCGGTGGGATGGTCCACCAGCGACTTGTACAGCGCATCGCCTGCGTTCTGCTGGTCCACCACCGCGGCCATGCGCGTGAAGGTTTCGCGCACTTGCGCCTCGGTCACCACGCCATGCTGCAGCCAGTTGGCGATGTGCTGGCTGGAGATGCGCAGCGTGGCGCGGTCTTCCATCAGGCCGATGTTGTGGATGTCGGGCACCTTCGAGCAACCAACACCTTGGTCGATCCAGCGCACCACATAGCCCAGGATGCCTTGCACATTGTTGTCCAACTCTTGCTGCCGGTCGGCATCCGACCAGTTGGCGGTCTCGACCACGGGGATGGTCAACAGGTTGTTCAGCAGCGCTTCGGCGTCTTCGTTCGACTTCTCGATCTCGACTTGCACGGCGGCCACGTTCACCTGGTGGTAGTGCAGCGCGTGCAGCGTGGCGGCCGTGGGCGAGGGCGTCCAGGCGGTGTTGGCGCCCGCCTTGGGATGACCGATCTTTTGCTTGAGCATCTCGGCCATCAGGTCGGGCATGGCCCACATGCCCTTGCCGATCTGGGCGCGGCCGCGCAGGCCACATTGCAGGCCGATCAGCACATTGCGGCGCTCATAGGCGGCGATCCAGGCGCTGGACTTGATGTCGCCCTTGCGCATCATCGGGCCGGCCAGCATGGCGGTGTGCATCTCGTCGCCGGTGCGGTCCAGGAAGCCGGTGTTGATGAAGGCCACGCGGCTTTGGGCGGCGGCAATGCAGGCCTTCAGGTTGGCGCTGGTGCGGCGCTCTTCGTCCATGATGCCCAGCTTGACGGTGCTGTCGGGCAGGCCCAGCAGTTGCTCGACGCGCGAGAACAGCTCGGCGGCAAAGGCCACTTCAGCCGGGCCGTGCATCTTGGGCTTGACGATGTAGACCGAACCCTGGCGCGAGTTCACGATGCCATTGGCGCCGTGGCGTTGCAGGTCGTGCAGGGCGATGGTGGTGGTCACCACGGCGTCCATGATGCCTTCAGGGATCTCTTGGCCGCCAGCACCCCACAGGATGGCCGGGTTGGTCATCAGGTGGCCCACATTGCGCACGAACATCAACGAGCGGCCGTGCAGCTTGACTTCACCGCCCTTGGGCCCGGTGTAAACGCGGTCGGCGTTGAGCTTGCGCGTGAAAGTCTTGCCGCCCTTGGCGACTTCTTCGCTCAGCGTGCCCAGTTGGATGCCCAGCCAGTTGCTGTAGCCCAGCACTTTGTCTTGCGCATCAACTGCCGCAACCGAATCTTCCAGGTCCAGGATGGTGGACAGGGCAGATTCGAGCACCAGGTCGGACACGCCAGCCGGGTCGGTCTGGCCGATGGGCGTGGTGCGGTTGATGTGCACGTCGATGTGCAGGCCGTTGTTGACCAGCAGGATGCTGGTGGGCGTGGCGGCATCGCCCTGGAAGCCCACGAATTGCGCGGGGTTCTGCAGGCCGACGGCCTTTCCGTTTGTCAGGGCCACGACCAGTTGGCCGCCTTCAACGCGGTAGCCGGTCGAATCCTTGTGCGAGGCGCCTTCCAGCGGGGCAGACTGGTCCAGCACATTGCGGGCGAAGGCGATGACCTTGGTGCCACGCACCGGGTTGTAGCCCTTGCCCTTGTCGGCGCCGTCGGCCTCGGGGATGGCATCGGTGCCATACAGGGCGTCGTACAGGCTGCCCCAACGGGCGTTGGCGGCGTTCAGGGCGTAACGCGCGTTCAGGATGGGCACCACCAGTTGCGGGCCGGCTTGCGTGGCCAGCTCGGCGTCCACGTTGGCGGTGGTCACCTTCACCTCGGCGGGCACGGGCACCAGGTAGCCAATCTTGGCCAGGTGGGCGCGGTAGGCGGGCATGTCCTTGATCGGGCCGGGGTTGGCGGCGTGCCAGGTGTCCATGTCAAGCTGGATGCGGTCACGCTCGGCCAGCAGGGCGGCGTTCTTGGGTGCCAGGTCGCTCACGATCTGGTCGAAGCCTGCCCAGAAGGCGGCACTGGCCACGCCGGTGTTCGGCAGCACCTGGTCTTCGATGAAGCGGAAGAGTTCGGTGGCCACTTGGAGGCCGTGGACGGTGGTGCGTGCGGTCATGGTGAACCTCGTGGGGTAAGGGGAATGGTCAAGGGAGGGATCAGGGGGCGAGCAAGCCTTCGGCCAGGCCCTCTGTTCAATGCAGAAATTTTATTCGATACTTCTTCAGCCATTACCAGCCCGAAAAGTCATGGATTAATGACTTTTTCGCAATAATCCGACCGCCAAGGGTGCCCATCATGGACAAACTCAAGCAGATCGACTCTTTCGTCGCCGTGTCCATCCGGGGTAGCTTGACGGCTGCCGCGCAGGCTGAAGGGGTGGCGCCCGCCGTCATCGGTCGGCGCATCGATGCTTTGGAAGAGCGCCTGGGCGTCAAGCTGTTGGTGCGCACCACCCGCCGCATCAGCCTGACCCGCGAAGGCAGCGCGTTTTTAGAAGACGCCCAACGCCTGCTGGCCGACCTGGCCAACGCCGAAGCCAGCGTCAGCGCGGGGGGTGTCAAGGCCAGCGGGCATCTGAAAATCACCGCCCCGGCCGGCTTCGGGCGGCGCCATGTGGCGCCTTTGGTGCCCCAGTTCGTGGCCCTGCACCCTGAAGTTTCCATGACCCTGAACCTGTCCGACCGCCTGGTCGACCTGGTCAACGAAGGCTTCGACTGCGCCGTCCGCGTGGGCGACATGCCCGACTCCAGCCTGGTCAGCGTGCGCCTGGCCGACAACCGCCGCCTGTGCGTGGCCAGCCCCGACTACCTGCGGCGGCACGGCACGCCCACCCATCCCACCGACATCACGCGCCACGAATGCCTGACGCTCAGCTCAGAGGCGAGCCAGACGCGCGGCTGGGCCTTCATGGTGGAGGGGCAACTGATGCATGTGCGGCCACCGTCCAAGCTCGATTGCTCGGATGGCCAGGTGCTGCACGCCTGGTGCCTGGAAGGCCTGGGCCTGGCCTGGCGCTCCTTGTGGGAGGTCGAGGCCGATCTTCGGTCAGGGCGCTTGCTCAGTGTGCTGGACCCTTTCGCCGCGCCACCCAATGGCATCTATGCCGTGTTCACACAGCGCAAGCACCTGCCACTGCGCCTGCGCCTGTGGATCGACTTCATCAAAGAAGCTTATGGGGACCCTGCCTACTGGCATCCCCACGGTTGAGTCATGCTGCGCTGCGCTGCGCCGGGCAGCGCAGGCCTTGACTTGGTTCACTGGGGGGCCGAAGCCGCGTCCTTTTCGCACTTCTTGATGGAGCTGTTCTTGGCGGCGCCAGCCAGGGCCTTGCCGTTCTTGTCGACCGCCTTGAGGGCGCAGGCAGAAGCGCCGCTGGTCTTTTCGCACTTCTTGATGAAGCTGGACTTGGCGGCGCCGGCCAGGGGCTTGCCGTTCTTGTCGATGGCCTTGGCCTCGCAGGCTTCACCAGCATGGGCCAGGCCAGTCATGGACACGAGGGCGAGGGCGGCGAGGATCATGCGCATGGAAAGCTCCGGCAGTGAATGGGGGAAGAGGTCTGCACAGTCTACGGCGGCTTGCCCCAGGCCCCTACGGCTAGGGATGGGAAATTTTCAAGGCAACCCGTACTGTGGCCGGTCCGTTGACGTTTGCCCCATTGATTCACCCATCTCTGACCCACGGGAGTTCACCATGACACCAGCATTTGCCCTTCGATCCCTGGCTTTGGCCGTGTTGGGCGCCAGCGCCGCGGCCCAGGCCGTGCCCACGCACCTGTCCACGGGACAAGTGGGCATCGACTTTGATCCAGACACTTTTGTGTTCTCGCACGACGTGTCCTCCTTTGGCAGTGTCACGCCCGAAGACATCCCCTCCTCGCTGGTGACGGTGACGGCCGTGGGCAATGGCATTGAGCTCAATTTCAACGACTACCTGTCCTTGTACGCCACCAGTTACACCAACTTCTCGCCCGAATACCTGGGGGGCAGTTTCAACGCCGCTTTCAATTTCACGCCGCTGGCGGGCTATGCAATCACGGGCTACACCATCACGTACGCCGGCACCTACAACGTCGAGACCCCTGGCTCCGTGGCGGTGTCGGGGCCTGGTGGTGCGTTCAGCGACCATGTCGGTGGGGGCAACTTCAGTGTCACGGGCAGTGTGACGGGGGCCGCTACCCCTAGCTTGACGGGGGGGCTCAGTGCGTCGGGTGAGATCTCCTACGTGGAGGTTTTTGACCGCTATGAGGAGGTTTTCTCTCACTACGAGACGGTGCTCGACTACTGCGAAGTGGACGACCCCGTCCTCTGTTACTACACCGAGGTGCCGGTCTACAACAACGTGGCGGTCTACCGCTACGAGACGGACTTGGGTGAGGCCTCCATCAATTTGCAGCGCATCACCTTGCAGGCCAATGTGGTGGCCGTGCCCGAGCCCGAAGGCCTGGCCTTGCTGGCCATGGGGGTGCCCATGGCCGCCTGGCTGGCACGGCGCCGTCGTCGCGCTTGAGCAGCTCTCGTCGGCCATTCATTCATTGACCCGAGGAGCCATGCCATGACACCAGCCTTTGCTCTGCGATCCTTGGCCCTGGTCTGGCTGGGTGCCAGCGCTGCGGCCCAGGCCGCGCCCACACACCTGACCGCGGGGCAGGTCGACATCGATTTCGACACCGATTCTTTCACCTGGGAGCGTTCTGTCCAGGCCTCTGGCGGCGTCGTCTACGAGGCCCTCCCTTTGTCATCATTCACGCTCACGCCCGTGGCCAATGGCTTCGAGGTGAATTTCAACGACCTGATGGCCGTGCAGGCCAGCAGTCATGTCAACGCTTCACCCGTCACCCTGACGGGCGCCTTCAGTTCCGTCTTCAATTTCACCCCCGCCGCTGGGCATGTCATCACCGGCTACACGGTGACCTACTCAGGCATGTACAGCATTGACGACCCAGGCTTTGTCTCCCTCAGGGGCCCCGGCTATGGCTTCAATGGGTATGCGCTCAGCGGCCCCATCGACTACGTCGGCTCCGAGGCTGCCAGCGGGGCATTCCGCCTGGACCTGAGCATCAGCGCCTTTGCCGATGTCGTCACCAGGCCCGTGTTCGATGGCCATGAAACCGACCTGGGCGAGGCGTCCATCAACGTGCGGACGGTGATGGTGCAGGCCAATGTGGCCGTGGTGCCCGAGCCTTCGGGGCAGAGGCTGTGGTTGGCGGGCCTGTCCCTGGTCGGTTGGCGGATGTGGCGCCGCCGGGGCTGACATCGCGGCCGTGGGCCCGGTGCCGGGGGGGCTACAAAATCCGCCGCGGATGCGCCAACGCCTCGTGCGCGGCATGCAAACGACGAACCAGCACCCGGATGAAGGCCTCGTCGAACAAGTGCCGCCCATTGGGGCTCAACTGCTGCATGCTCTCTGGCGTGAACGAGATCGTGGTCACCGCCTCGGTCACCACCACGTCGGTGCTGTGGCGGCGCAACTCGGGGCTGGGCGCCAGGTAGGCCATCTCGCCCACCGAGGTGCCTGCGCCCAGCAGGGCCACGCGCTTGCCGTCTCGGTACACCTCCACGCTGCCTTGCGCAATGATGTGGAAGCTGCGCCCCTCCTCGCCGCGCCGGTACAGCGCATGCCCGAAGGGAAACCGCTGCCACTTGGCCCGGTGCACCACTTCCCACAGTTCCACGTCGCCAAAGCTACTGAAGAAATCCAATGCCCGCAGCAGGTTGAAGCGTTCTGAATCCAGCACGCCCTGCAGTTGGCCGCGCGGCACCTTGTGGTCCGAGATCAGGCCCGACAGCGCCTGCGCAAACGCGTCCCAATTGGGGTAGCGATCGTCCACGTTCTTGGCCAGCGCCTTCAGGATCACCGTGCTGACCGACTCGTTCACGCCCGAGCGCATGCCCGACAAAGAGGCGGGCTCCTGGTTGTAAATTTGGTTCATCAGCACCGCTTGAGACGGTGCTTCAAACGGCGGCTTGCCGGCCACCAGGTGGTAGAGCACCGCGCCCAGTGAGTAAATGTCCGCCCGGCAATCCAGGGTGTGGCCATCCAACTGCTCGGGGGCCATGTAGGCCAGCGAGCCCACCTGGTGCACCTGCGTGGCATCGGCGGCCATGTTCAGCACGCTGCCAAAGTCAGTCACCTTCACGTCGGTGATCACGCCTGTGGCGTTGGTGATGGCCATGATGTTGGCCGGCTTCACGTCACGGTGGATCAGGCCCTGGCGGTACACATAGCCCAGCGCCATCGCGCACTTGAAGCCGATTTCAATGATCAGCTCCAGCGGCAGCAATTGGTCGGGTCGGCAATAGGCGCGCAAGGTGTTGCCCGGTACGAACTCCATCACCAGGTAAGGCGCCACCGGATCGGGCACCGCGTCCAGGATCTGCACCACGTTCGGGTGCAGCAAGCGGCCCACCAGCGCCGCCTCGGCCGCGAAGAAGCGGGCAAACACCGGCCCATCCACCGCGTCGATCAGGGCGGCGGCCCGCACCCGCTTGACCGCCACATCGCGGTTGTTGAAGTCATCCCGGCACAGGAAGACTTCGCTGGTGGCGCCCTCGCCCAGCTTTTTGAGGACCCGGTATTTGCCAATCATGCCGGTGTCCAGGTCGATATCGATGCCTGTCATGTCCCCATCTTTCCATGCCCGGGCTTTTGGCGCGCACTGAAAAGCCCCGCCCCAAGTGTGCATTTCTGCTCACTGTGCGTCCACTTGTGCCGCCCCGTAGAATCCCGCCCATGATTCAAGCCAAGCGTGCCCTCCTTTCCGCATTGGACGATGCCCTGCGCGTTGCCCTTCCCGACAGCAGTTACATCCCCGTCTTCGAGGCCCCCAAGCAAGCCTCCCATGGTGATCTGGCCTGCACGGCCGCCATGCAACTGGCCAAGCCCCTCAAGAAGAACCCGCGCGAGTTGGCCCAGGCCCTGGTCGATGCCCTGCAGCAACAGCCAGCCGTCCAGCAATGGGTGGCCAGCATGGAGATCGCCGGCCCCGGGTTCATCAACCTGCGCCTCAAGCCCGAGGCCAAGCAGGCCGTGGTGGGCGAGGTGCTGGCCGAAGGCAAGCGCTTTGGTTGTTTGCCTGAGTGCGACCGCAAGGTGTTGGTCGAGTTCGTCTCCGCCAACCCCACCGGGCCGTTGCATGTGGGCCATGGCCGCCAGGGCGCACTGGGCGATGCCCTGTGCAACCTGTTTGAAACCCAAGGCCTGTCTGTCACCCGCGAGTTCTATTACAACGACGCCGGTGTGCAGATCGCCACACTCACCCACAGCACGCAGTTGCGCATCCAGGGCTTCAAGCCCGGCGACGACTGCTGGCCGACGGATCCTGAGAATCCCGAGAGCAAGAAGTTCTACAACGGCGAGTACATCGCCGACATCGCCGCCGACTTCCTGGCCAAGAAAACCGTCAAGGCCGACGACCGCGAATTCACCGCCAGCGGCGACGTCGATGATGCTGAAGGCATCCGCCAGTTCGCCGTCGCCTACCTGCGCCACGAACAAGACCTGGACCTGCAGGCCTTCGGCGTTCGCTTCGACAACTACTACCTCGAGTCCAGCCTCTACACCAGCGGCCGCGTCGAGCAAACGGTCAAAAAGCTGGTCGATGCCGGCAAAACGTTTGAAGAGGGCGGCGCCCTGTGGCTGCGCTCCACCGACTACGGTGACGACAAAGACCGCGTCATGAAGAAGTCGGGCACCGTGGGCGCCGACGGGCGCCAGTCCGATGGCGGCTACACCTACTTCGTGCCCGACGTGGCCTACCACATCGCCAAGTGGGAGCGCGGCTTCCAGCAGGTCGTCAACATCCAGGGCTCCGACCACCACGGCACCATCGCCCGCGTGCGCGCTGGCCTGCAGGCCGCTGGCGTCGGCATCCCGCAAGGCTGGCCAGACTACGTCCTGCACAAAATGGTCACCGTGATGAAGAACGGCGAGGAGGTCAAAATCTCCAAGCGTGCCGGCAGCTATGTCACCCTGCGCGACCTGATCGAATGGACCAGCAAGGACGCCGTGCGCTTCTTCCTGATCAGCCGCAAGGCCGACACCGAGTTCACCTTCGACGTCGACCTGGCCCTCAAGACCAACGACGAAAACCCCGTGTTCTACGTCCAGTACGCCCATGCCCGCATGAGCAAGGTGTTGCGCGACTGGGCTGAAAAGGGCGGCGACCTGTCCGCTTTGCCAAAGGCCGACTTCAGCCTGCTCAAGGCCGACACCGAGCTGACATTGATGACCCGGCTGGCCGAATACCCCGGCATGCTGACCTTGGCCGCCCAAGGCCTGGCGCCGCACGATGTGGCGTTTTACCTGCGCGATCTGGCGGGTGCATTCCACAGCTACTATGCGGCGGAACGTTTCCTGATCGACGAGGTCGAACTCAGCCGAGCCCGCATGGCCCTGCTGTCGGCCACCGCCCAGGTATTGCGCAATGGTCTGGCCCTGCTCGGGGTCAGTGCTCCTGAAAAGATGTAACTCCTGCCAAGGACTAATGCACATGAAATCGCAGCGCGGAGGCTTCTTCCTCGGCATGATCGTCGGCCTGTTGATCGGGCTGGCCATGTCCTTGGGTGTGGCGGTCTACATCACCAAAGTGCCCTTGCCCTTCATCGACAAGGTGCCGCAGCGCACAGCCGAGCAAGACGCGGCCGAGGCCGAGCACAACAAGAACTGGGATCCCAACAGCGGCTTGTACGGCAAAAACCCCGCCAAGCCCCATGCGGTGCCGCAGCCGGTGGTGGACGAGGCCGCCTCGGCGCCCGCCGCCCCCGCCTCTGGCAGCAACCCGGTCACCACCGACCCGGCCGCTCCCGCCTCGTCCAAGCCTGCGGCGCCGGCCAAAGCCGCCTCCAGTGCGCGCAACCCGGCGGCCATTCTTTCTGGTGAGCCCCTGTCCACCGCTTCGGCCCCTGACTCGTTGAGTTACTACGTGCAAGCCGGTGCCTACGCCAACCAGACCGAAGCCGAGCAGCAAAGAGGCAAGCTGGCTTTGATGGATCTGGAGGCCCGCATCGTTGAGCGCGAAGTCAGTGGTCGCATCATGTACCGCGTCCGCATCGGCCCTTTTGGCCAGCGTGATTTGGCCGAAGACGTTCGCGTCAAACTGTCGACCAACGGGGTGGATTCGGCCCTGGTGCGTGTGCAGAAATGACCGAGTCACTGAAGAACAACGACAGGCATCCTCGAAAGGAAGTTTCATGAATCGCCGCGATTTTTCATCCCAGGCTCTGGGCGTTGCTGGTTTGACTTTGGCCCCCGGCATCTGGTCCAGCGCCCAGGCGCAAGGCGCTGCGCCGACTGAAGGCACCAACTACATCAAGTTGTCCCAGAACGCCCCCGTGTCGGCCCCCGCTGGCAAGGTCGAGGTCGTCGAGTTCTTTTGGTACGGCTGCTCTCATTGCCACCATTTCGAGCCCAGCCTGGCCGCATGGGTCGCCAAACTGCCTGCCGATGTGGCTTTTCGCCGCCTGCCGGTGGTGTTCCGCGAAGTCCCCTTCGTGGCGCACCAGCAGCTTTATTTCGCTATCGAGGCCCTGGGCCTGGTCCCCGTCCTGCACGCCAAGGTCTTCCACGCCCTCCACGTCGAGCAACAAAAACTGGACAGCCCGGAATCCATCGCGGCGTTCGTCACCAAAAATGGGGTTGACCCCGTCAAATTCCTGGCGATGTACAACTCGTTCGCGGTTCAGACCAAGGGTCGCCAGGCGCGTGGCCTGATGGAAGCGTACAAACTGGATGGGGTGCCCACGCTGGGCATCGCTGGCCAATACACGACCTCTGTGTCGCTCAACGCCACACCTGAAAAAACCTTGGCGGTGGCCGATTTCCTGATCGCCAAAGCCCGCAAAACCAAGTAAGTACTTGCTCCGATGGTCGCCACCCGCACAAAACCGGGTGGCACGGTGCGGAAATCACGTCATTCTTTGACCGAAGCGTGGGCTTCGCAGCTAGAATGAATGCAATTTCCATGCCGAATATGTCATCGTTTACCGCAGTGCCCCTTCCTGTCTTGCACCGTCTGGCTCACACGGCCAGGCGAGTTGCGCTCGTGGGCGCTGCGCTCCTGTTGGGCATGATGGTGTTGGGATCCCCGGCCCAGGCTGAAAAAGCCGACCGTGACCAGCCCTTGAACTTCTCGGCCGACAGTGCCCGGGTGGACGACACCCAGCGCATCAACATCCTCACTGGCAATGTCGAGATCACCAAGGGCACGATGGTGTTTCGCGCGGCCCGAGTTGAAGTCAGGCAAAACGCCGATGGCACTCAAACCGCCAACGCCCGGGGGGGCGGCGCCAATGGGCGGGCCTACTTCCGTCAAAAACGCGAAGGCCTTGACGAGTTCATCGAAGGCGAAGGCGATCGCATTGAGTACGACGGCGCGGCCGACACCGTGCGTTTCACCGGCCGCGCCATCATGCGGCGCTTGCGGGGCACCACCCTGGCTGACGAGGTCGTGGGCCAAACCATCGTGTACGACAACCGCACCGAGGTGTTCCAGGTGGTGGGTGGCTCGGGCTCGGCCATGTCCAGTGGACGCGTGCGTGGGGTGATTGCGCCTCGCCCGGCAACCTCTACCCCTGCCAAGTCCCGGCCAGACACTGGTCGTGACAAAGGTGCCTCCCTGTCTCCCAGCTCGTCCTTGTCCCAACCCGAGCTGGAAAGTGCCCGCCGATGAGCGCCGAATTCCAGCCGACTTTGGTGGACACCACCAGCCGACTGCGGGCCGAGGGGCTCAAAAAGCGCTACGGCGCCCGCACGGTGGTTCACGATGTTCACGTGGCGGTCGAAGCGGGTGAGGTCGTTGGCCTGCTGGGTCCCAATGGCGCTGGCAAAACCACCAGTTTTTACATGATCGTGGGCTTGGTGCGCGCCGATGCCGGTGTGATCGAGATCGACGGCCAGCGCGTTGAGCGCCTGCCCATCCACGAGCGTTCCCGTCGGGGCCTGAGCTACCTGCCCCAAGAGGCTTCCATCTTCCGCAAGCTCAACGTCGAGGACAACATCCGCGCGGTGCTCGAGTTGCAACGCGATGCGCGCGGCAAGGCCCTCAGTGGCCAGGAAATCGACGAGCGCCTGAACACCCTCTTGCGCGATCTCAGCATCGAGCGCCTGCGCAGCAACCCGGCCTTGTCTCTGTCGGGTGGCGAACGCCGCCGCGTCGAGATCGCCCGGGCCCTGGCCACGCAACCGCGCTTCATCCTGCTGGACGAGCCTTTCGCGGGCGTTGACCCCATCGCCGTGATCGAGATCCAGCGCATCATCAGTTTCCTCAAGGGGCGCGGCATCGGCGTGCTCATCACCGACCACAACGTGCGTGAAACCTTGGGCATCTGCGACCGCGCCTACATCATCAGCGAAGGCCGCGTGCTGGCCGAAGGTCGCCCCGCTGAGATCATCAACAACGCCGAGGTGCGCAAGGTCTACCTCGGCGAGCATTTCCGCATGTGAGCGCTGAGCCGTCATGAAGCCCTCTCTGCAGTTTCGCCTTTCCCAGCACCTGGCGCTCACGCCCCAGTTGCAGCAGTCCATCCGCCTGCTGCAGCTGTCCACCCTGGAGCTGCACCAAGAAATCGAGCAGATGCTGGAACAGAACCCCTTCCTGGAGCCCGAAGAAGAGTTGCCCGCGCTAGACGTGGCGGCTGGCCTTGAATACGAACGTCAGCGCAACGACAGCAACGCCTCTGACAACGAGGCCGCTCACAAAGACGGCCCTGAGTCCTCCGAGCCCGACGCCGCCGTCGGCCTGGACACCGCCGAGCTCGGCACCACCGAGCGCGACGACTGGGAAAACGGCACCGAGCGCGAAGACTTCGATGGCATCCGCGAAATGCCCAGTAACACCAGCGGCAACAACGACGGCGACGACTTCGACCCGCTTGAGCGCAACAGCATCGCCATCAGCCTGCAGGAACACCTGCGCCAGCAACTGCGCGGCACCCGCCTGAACGCCGCCGACATGGCCGCCGTCGAGATGCTGATCGAGTCCCTGAATGATGATGGCTACCTGGCCGACTCCCTCGAAGACATCGCCGCCTCTTTGCTTGATGAAGACGCTGATGAAGACGACCGAGATGAGGTCATGTCTCGCTTGCGTTGCGGCCTGAGCTGGTTGCAGAACCTCGATCCCATCGGGGTGGGCGCGGCCAATCTGTCGGAATGCCTGGTGCTGCAGCTGCGCGTGCTGCCAGCTTGCGAAGTGCAGGCCACCGCCATCACCATCTGCAAAAGCCACCTCGACCTGCTGGCCCGCCGCGACACCAAGAAGCTGATGAGCGCCACTGGCGCCGATGAGGTCCTGCTCAAAGCAGCGCAGACCCTGATCGTCAGCCTCGAGCCCAAACCTGGCCGCCCCTTCACGCGGGCCGAGGCCAACATCATCGTCCCCGACGTGATCGTGCAGAAGTCCGGCCGCAACTGGAAGGTCATCCTCAACCAAGATGTCATGCCCAAGCTGCGCATCAACGACCTCTATGCGCAAGCCCTGCGCCAGAGCCGTTCGCCGCGCGGCACCACCGCCTCCGAAGGCCACGTGGCCATGAGTTCACGACTGCAAGAAGCCCGCTGGTTCGTCAAGAACATCCAGCAGCGCTTTGATACCATCCTGCGCGTCTCTCAGGCCATCGTCGACCGGCAAAAGAATTTCTTCACCCATGGCGAAATCGCCATGAAGCCCCTGGTGCTGCGCGAGATCGCCGACGAACTCGGCCTGCACGAGTCCACCATCTCCCGCGTCACCACCGCCAAGTACATGTCGACCCCGTTCGGCACCTTCGAGCTGAAGTATTTCTTCGGCTCCTCGCTCAACACCGAGGCAGGTGGCAACGCCTCCAGCACGGCAGTGCGCGCGCTGATCAAGCAACTGGTCATCGCCGAAGACCCCAAGAAGCCGCTGTCCGACAGTCAGCTCAGCAGCATGCTCGAAGAGCAGGGCATCCAGGTCGCGCGCCGCACCGTGGCCAAGTACCGCGAAGCCCTCAAGATCGCCCCGGCGAATCTGCGCAAGGCGCTGTGATGTCACCGCGTCTTGACGCCTTGCTGTCCACCTTGCCTCTGGCAGATTGGGCTGCGGCGGCACTCTTCCTGTTTGGCTGGATTGCTTATGCGCTCTTTGCCAAGTGGCGCGCCAAATCCGAACACACCTTGCTGGCCAGCACCAACCACTACCGCAATCTGTGGATGCACCAGGTCACCTACCGCGACCAGCGCATCGTCGATGCGGCCGTCGTGCAAAACCTCTCCACCAGCCCCTCCTTCTGGGCCTCCACCACGATCCTGGTGCTGGGCGGCTTGCTGGCCGTGCTCGGCACCAGCGAGAAAGCCAGCGACCTCGTCAAGGACCTGCCCTTCGCGGCCCGCACCACCATGCTGATCTTCGACCTGAAGATCCTGTCCCTGCTGGCCGTGTTCGTCTACGCCTTCTTCCGCTTCACCTGGTCGATGCGCGTCTATTCCTTCGGCGCCATCCTGGTCGGCGCCGCACCCAACGTCGAGCACTTCGACTCCGGTGCCGCCAACCGCCAAGAGTTTGCCGACCGCGCTGGCCGCCTCATGGGCATGGCCGCCGAAAGCTTCGCCGACGGCCTGCGCGCCTATTACATGGCCTTCGCCGTCATCGGATGGTTCGTTTCTCCCGCTGCATTTGCCGTGGGTACCTTGGCCGTGCTGTGGGTGCTGTATCAGCGAGAATTCCGCTCCGACGTCCTGGCCGTTCTCCGCAGCTGAGCTGCCTGCCCTTTTTAGTCTGCACCGTGACGACTCCCAAGCCTCCTCCGCGCCGCATCCCCGCCCCTGACCGCGCCCAAACGGGGCCGCGCGGCCCTGCTTTTCCGGCGTCTGGCCCGCGCGGCAATGCACCCGCCTCACGCGGATTTGCGCCCCACGTGCCTGCCAAAAAGTTCATCCCGCCTGTGAGCCCGGCCCGCGTGCAAGCACTGTTCATGCCTTGCGCCACCGGCGTCGAAGTCTTGCTTGCCGAGGAAGCCAAGCGCATCCTTGGCGCGGGCGCGAAAGTCCAGTCCGTGCGCGGGGGCGTCGAAGTCCAGGCCGACGGCCCCGCCCAGCTCATCGACTGCGTCTTCAAGCTCAACCTCGAAAGCCGTCTGGCCCAGCGCGTCCTGTGGCGCGTGGCGGTCGATTTCTACCGCCACGAAGACGACCTCTACGGCATGGCGCGCCAGATCGACTGGACCGACTGGATCACCCCGCAGCACACCCTGCGCGTGGACGTCACCGCCCGCAATAGCCCGCTGCGCACCCTCAACTTCCCCGGCCTGCGCATCAAGGACGCCGTCTGCGACGTCATGCGCGACGCCACCGGCGAACGTCCCAGCGTCGACACCTGGAGCCCCGACCTCGGCCTGGTCCTGCACCTCGACGAAATCCAGGCCTTCCTCTACATAGACACCTCCGGCGAAGCGCTCTTCAAACGCGGTTGGCGAGAAGACGTCGGCGAAGCCCCTTTGAAAGAAACCCTGGCCGCCGCGATGTTGGCCGCCGCCGACTGGCAAGGCCGTCCGGAAGACGGTGCCCTGCTCGACCCCTGCTGCGGCGCCGGCACCATCCCCATCGAAGCCGCCCAGATCGCCTGCGACATCGCGCCCGGTTTGCTGCGCCACTTCGCCTTCGAGAACCTGCTGCCCTTCGCGGCCTACGAATCGAACTGGAACGACATCCGCCAAGCCGCGCAAGCCCGCCGTCGCCCGCCCCAGGTGGCCATCTACGCTGGCGACGTCTCCTTCCGCATGACCGACTTCGCCACGCGCAACGCCGAGCGCGCGGGCGTCTTGCACGCCATCGAGTTCAAAACCGGCGATGCTCTCCAGCGTCCCGCGCCCGTCGAGTCCGGCCTGCTCATGTTCAACCCCCCCTACGGGGAGCGCATCGACCCCAAAGGCACGGGTCAAGGCGGCCGCCGCTTGCATGAGCAAGAAGAGCCTGCCGCGCCCCGCTCCGGCCGTGAACAATTCGACGCCTCCGAAGCCGACGACTTCTTCCAGCGTCTGGCCGCTCACTGGAAGCGCCAGTACACCGGCTGGACCGCCTGGATCCTCAGCCCCGACATGAAGCTACCCAGTGCCATGCGTTTCAAGGAGAGCCGCCGCGTCGTCCTGTTCAACGGCCCCATCGAGTGCCGACTGTTCAAGTTCGACCTGATCGCTGGCTCCAACAAGGCCAAAGAGTCCAAGCCGGACTCCGAGTCGCCCGCTCAGCCCTGAGTAGGGCGCTGACGAGTAGCCATGATGCTCATCACGGTCAGCGGTGCCGTGTCAGCGCGCAGCACCCGAGCGCCAAGACTGACTGGCGTCCAGCCATGCTGACGCGCCAAGTCTTCCTCGGTTTCGCTCAAGCCGCCCTCGGGCCCGCTCAAGAACGTCCAGGCCTCTTTTAAAGTTGAAGCGCCCTGGGCGGCATCCTGTGGCCCCTGACCCTGCAGCCAGTCGCCCACCCACTCGGCGCCACGCAGGCTCAACACCCCGCGCCTGGCATTCGCCACGACTGCAGTTGAATCCTTCAATGCCGCTTGTTGCAACAGCCAGGCCTTCAGGCTCATGACTGGCCGCACCTCCGGCACCCTGGTCCTGCCCGATTGCTCGCAGGCCGCAATGGCCACGCCTTGCCAGTGCGCCACCTTCTTAATGGCGCGCTCCCCATCCAGCCGCAGCACCGAGCGCTCACAGATCAGAGGCTGAATCGCAAAGACGCCCAACTCCGTGGTTTTCTCCACCACGGTGTCCATGCGCTCATTGGTGGGCATGCCCAGCGCCAGCGTCACATCAAGGTTCAGCTCACGGTGATCCGCGGGTGAAAACACACCCACCATCACCCGAACCTCGCGCCTGCCCATGGCGGTCACCTCGGCGGCCCACTCGCCCCCTGACCCATCAAACAAGCACACTGGATCACCCGGCTGCAGCCGCAAAACCTGCACATGCCGCGCAGCGCCCTCAGGCAGCGCCACATCCGCGCGCTCTAACAAGAAGCCCAACCCTGGGCCGACATACAAACGGGGCAGCACAAGCGTCCTTTCAAAGTGAGCCTCTAGTGTGCCTCCACCATCTTTTTAAAAACTTTTGCAAAAGGCTTGCGCACTTCTTCAAAACCATGACATAATTGCATTCTTCGCTGGTGACGCAAAGCAAACAAGCAAAGCGGTTACCGGGGTTCAGGCAAGAAGCTAAAACCTCAAGCGATCAAGCTCTTTAAAAATTAACAGCCGATAAGTGTGGGTGTTTGGATGAGAGAAGCCAAA
>NZ_JAQSDR010000012.1 GCF_029946005.1 Aquabacterium sp. | reverse complement strand
AGAAAAAACCTGAATTATTCAAGAAGCGCGTTTATAACCAGCCGGGACTTGACATTTAGCAACTCCCGCCTCCCTGTGGAAGCTAGCTTTCCCTCAGTAAAAAAAAGCGTACTGCTCAATGTTCTGTGCCCCCTTAATGGCGATGGCATCAACTCACCTAACCTCCTAGAGTCACGGCCTTATCAACAAAACGAAACCCAGGAAGCCATGCCTCAAAACCTCATTTCCCTCACCCTGACCCCAGCCGACCACGCTGCCATCGCCGACGCGCTGTCCACGCTCGAAAGCAAGCTGTCCGGTCTGATCTCGCTGAGCACCGACGAGCGCCGCAGCCTGAACAAGATGGGCGAGAAGTCGGAAACCTTCTGCCGCCGCACGCTGGTCGCGATGAACGACAACCCCGGCCTGATCCCGGCGGATGTGGACGTGGCCGAGGCGTTGCGCGACATGGCCCAGCTCGATGCGCTGCGCCCGCACATCGTTCGGCTGAAGAAGCTGATCGGCCGCGCTGAAGACTCCGAGATGGCCTTGGGCAGCGACGCCATGGTCACGTCCTTGGAGGGCTACGCCCTGTTGAAGGCGCTGGGCAAGGGTTCTGGCCTGGACGCCCTGCGCCGCGACATGTCCGTCCGCTTCTCGCGCAAGGCCCGCGCCTCTGAAAGCCCGGCAGCCGCCGCGTAAAGCCCGGCCCGCAAGCATCAAAGCCCCGCTCGCGGGGCTTTTTTCATGGGGCTTCGGGTTGCAGAGCCTTGCGCGCAAGGCTCAACTTGTGGCGGCCAAGGCTCAGGCACCTTGCGCTTCGGGTTCAAAGCCTTGCGCGGCAAGGCAAAAAGACTGGCGCTTGGGGTTCCACCACCTTGCGCGCAAGGCTCGGAGCCTTGCGCACAAGCATCAGATCCCCAAGTCGCAAGGGTGCATCGCCTTGCGGTTCGGGTTCACCATCCCCAAGCGCAAGGCATTTTGCCTTGCGGCCCGGGTTCAGAGGCTTGCTGCTTCGACTCGGCAGTTTTGGCAGCCACTACCTGCAAGTCGGCTGCTCGACTTCATACCCAAGACCGAGGTACAGATGCGTGGCCATCAAATGCACGCCTTCCTGGCTGGTGCATGTCTCCACGCTGGTGACATGCCCTTGCCTGGTTGTCGCGAACAACTGCCGCCCGGCACCTTCTGCGCGCAAGCTCTGGCCAATGGTGGCCGCGCCCACAAACGGCATCTCGGCCCACAACTTGGGCAGGCGCGCGTGGTAGATCACAGGTGGATTGCCAGTGACCTCGTTGGTCGCCAAGGTGTCCGCACCATCAGCCTTGGCGAACTCTTGGGCGGTCAGGCGCTTGCAGCAAACGGGCTGCTGCTTGGCATCAGGATACTGAAAATACACCGTCTGGCCTGCGACCAGTGGCGCAGCCACGATCAGGCTGGCATGTCCAGCTCCATCGAGCTTGATGATTCCGTGCTGGATGTCGCTGCCTGATGCACAGGCCGAGGCTGACGCCCAAAGCAGGCTGACAGAGAGTGCGAATTTAATGTCCATCATCTGACCAGTGAGGAGGATCCGAAACGAGTTTTTCAACACCATAGGTTGCACCAACGGCATGGAGATCGCTCAGCTTTTTGATGTCAACGTCTTTGTCGGAAGCATCTTTGATTTTCTTGCCCACCATGCCGCCAATCGTCATGTCGACGGCAGCCCGCTCTGTGTGGCGAGAGATGAGCGCCGGTGGAAAGACAATCCCATAGCCCTTGACCATCGCAGTGGCGGCCTTCTTTGATTCGTCTGCTGAGTCGTGGACCCAATCGATGTTGACCCCCTCCATGGCAGGCACCTGATCGGCGGTGATCTTGCCCGTTGAGACCTTCGAGCTGTAATGCATGAGGTAAGCCCTCTCTCTTGGCTTGTAGGTCGCCGCAATGCTCACCGTACCACCAGCGGCTTTGACATGACCGAGGCCTCGATGACAACACCGCCGTGATCGGTGTGGTCGCCAAAGACAATGAATGGTCTGCTCATGGCAGCACCTCCCATTCGTTTTAATCGGGGGGCAATGTAGCCCCCCTCGATCATCGAGCTGGCATCCTGCGTTTGCACCGCCCGACGAGCGCTGGCGAGAGCCCCAGCCTCCACCTAAATACCCAGGGAGAAATCGATGCCCAGCTACACCTGTACCGTCGACAAGACCGATGCCTTGAAATACGACGCGCGCATGCTCTCTGAGAGATGGTGTGCAAGCTGGCACCGTCTCGGTCGTCTGGCCCGAGGACAAGGACCAAATCAACGGCCGCGTCGTGGTCGGCCCGTAGTCGGTCAATGCCAATATCCGCGGTCAGTCCTTGTCATATGCCTTGCTGTGGATCGGCTTGACCATGGTTGAGCAAGCGGGCTATCAAAAAATGGACAGGCCCGTTGTCGACCCAACGACAATGTTTGAAGCCAGGGCTTGTTAACACTAAGCCACCCGCCCGTGTCTTTGCCCCTACTGGTCAATCACGGTCACGATGACCTGAAGGAAAAACGAGGCGTCATAGCAAGGCCTGCCATCCTTGTCGTGAATCCGCCAGATCGATGCCACCGAACAATTCTCTCGTGGCGCTGCGAAATCCACTTCCACCCGAACGCATTCGCCGGGGAGTGTGTCGGGGATTTGAACTTCCAGGTTCACGGATCGCAAATGCGCCTGCACCAGCGGCTCAAGCGCACCATCTGTCTTTGCCCGGGAGATGACATATTGCTGGTCTGCCCTCACCAGTCGCCGAGCCAGCCAGGCCACACGGCCGACGTTCTGGATCTCCCACACCTTGCGAAAGGCTTCTCCGCCGCGAACGACGGCGTGATCAGGAATCGTGATGTCCGCATTGAAGACAACAGCATCGTCCAGCACTGATAGTCCTTGGGATCTGCTGGTGTTCACGCCAGGGCGCTTCGCTCGTTGTTCTGGCATGTCCAAATGCACATAGTGCCGAAGCAGCGCTATGGGCGATACCTCCAGCGCGTCGGCCAATCGCACAAGGGTGCCGACCGAGGGGTCGAGTGTTACGCCGTCGGCCAGCTTGTACAGGTAGGTTCGGGCCAGTCCGGCGTCGATGGCAAGGGCTTTGAACGTCTTGCCCAAGTCGCGGGCGCGTTGACGCAGAAGCGCCCGCAGGGCGTCCGCAGACATTGGGAGCTTACTTACCGTGCACTGAGATTGAGAGCTATCACGCCCACCACGATGCAGCCCAGTCCTGCGAAGCGCAACACCGAGATGGTTTCTTGAAACCAGATGATGCCAAGCAAAGCAGTAAGGGCCGTGCCGGCACCGGCCCACACAGCATAGGTCAAGCCCATTTCGAGGTGTTTGACCGCGACGGACATCAACCAGATGGCGCAGGAGTAGCAGGCCACCACGGCGGCAGAAGGCCAAAGTCTGGTGAAGCCCTCGGCATACCGCAGTGCAAGCGTGCCAAGCACTTCAGCGAGTACGCTGGCGGACAGGACAAGCCAAGCGTATGTCTGGGAATTCATGATGAGGCACCTCTCCCGACCCTGCGCCTGTACCGGGCGCGGCCGTGAGACGGCGAAGAGAGCGGTACCTCGAACCAAACCGAGACTAGCGCAAGAGATCTACTCGTTCATGACATCCCGCCAATGCCCTTAAGTTTTCCTCGGATGTATCTGTGAAAGTGCTCCATGCCTGCTTCGAGCTTTTCGTGATACGGGCCGCACTCTGAGGTTCCACGTCGCATCAGCGCATACCGGCCCGCCTGCATGCGCTCTCCGATCTCGTTGTCTTCAACGGCGGTTTCCAGGTAGGCCCTTGCTGCAAGTGAAGCCATCTCGCCGCCGTCTGGCCATTGCGAAAGGTCGGCGGGGTGGTAGTACTCAACAACATTGCGGCACGACAGCGGACCGAGAGGGTAGACCGTCGAAACCACCGTGACAAGCGGATACCACTCGATCATGATGTTGGGGTAAAGCATGAACCACATGGCACCCACGGGCGGTAGGCGTCCGTCGTAATAATTCAGCACTGCCTGATGCCAGGCCTGATAGACCTCGCTGTCGCCAGGCTGGTCCAGTTCCTTGTAGAAGCCCACCGTCTGGACGCTCCACTGGTCGCCGAAGGACCATTCCAGTTCTTCACATGACACGAACCGGCCCAGCCCGGGGTGGAAGGGAGCGACATGGTAGTCCTCCATGTAGAACTCCACGAAGGTCTTCCAGTTGTAGCTGCATTCGTGCACCTCCATGTGTCCAAACTTCATGCCTTCGAACGACAGAAGCTTGGCGTAGCGATCCGGGATTTTCTTCAGGGCATCAGAGGGATCGTCACCGGTGAAGTGCATGCCATTCCATTGGGCGGTGGGGAAGGTTTCGAGCGCCACGCAGGGTTTGGAGGCAAAGCGCGGCGCGGTGAGCAGCTCGCCTGTGCCGGCGTATGTCCAACGGTGCAATGGGCATGAGATGCGATGCGCATTACCCCGGCCCTGCAAGATCGATGACTGCCGGTGCCGACAGACATTGGAAAGCAGACGGATGCCTTGTTCGTTGTGAATCAGCGCAACCCCATTGTCGCGGTGCGGTAGCACGCAGTAGTCATCGCGATTGGGCACCAGCAGTGAGTGGCCTGCGTACTGTGTACCTTTATTGAAAAGGAGATCTTCTTCCGCCTTTAGGAGTTCTTCATCAAAGTAGGCACGCACCGGCAGTTGAGGGTTCAACAGTGCGGGCGCGGCGGACATCGGTGCTTCTGGTTTCCACATGGTCAGCTCCTCCTTGAGTTGACCTTCAGGTTAGGCAGCGAGCTTGATGGGGATGTGATGGTGTGTCTGCTTACGAAGACACGCTAGACCTTTCAGGCTTGAGGAAGGCTAAAAATGGTCTTCGTTCGGAAAACTTCCCAGCTTTCAAAAATCAGGGCCACGTTGAACAAGGCACTGATTTCAAGAAGCGGCCAATGATGGCCGCTTCTTCGAGGCTGAGTAGTGATTTTGAGCCTGCCAGGGCGTGGCTTTCAAGGCCTCAAGCGCGCTTGAGGTCTATAACGGGCGCGCGTGGCGTTCCTGCTCAGCCCTCAGTAGCGAACCTTAGTGAACCCCCAAAGCCGCTTGACCCCCGCGAAGACGTGCTCGACACGGGCCCACGCACTGGTTGGTGAAGTCGTTCGCGTGCGGGGCCTTCAATGCGACCAACGCCTTCTGGCTGGCGTAGGCGCTGTCGCCATACACACGCGGCTCGTTGCTGTGCAACAGATCGGGCAATAAGTGCTTGGCGCGAACATTGGCCGACGTCACCACGACACTGTGAACCGGCCTGGCCGAAAGCTGCGACGCTTCTAAGCTGAAGCTCGCACAAGCCCCCTCTTGATGGTTATTTCCCTCGCCCACCCCAATCCCTAAAGCGCCCTCATCACCAAAAACGAACGCCAGGAGGTCATGCCCCAAAACCTCATTCCCTCACCCTGACCGCAGCCGACCATGCCGCCATCGCCGACGCGCTGTCCACGCTCGAAAGCAAGCTGTCCGGTCTGATCTCGCTGAGCACCGACGAGCGCCGCAGCCTGAACAAGATGGGCGAGAAGTCGGAAACCTTCTGCCGCCGCACGCTGGTCGCGATGAACGACAACCCCGGCCTGATCCCGGCGGATGTGGACGTGGCCGAGGCGTTGCGCGACATGGCCCAGCTCGATGCGCTGCGCCCGCACATCGTTCGGCTGAAGAAGCTGATCGGCCGCGCTGAAGACTCCGAGATGGCCTTGGGCAGCGACGCCATGGTCACGTCCTTGGAGGGCTACGCCCTGTTGAAGGCGCTGGGCAAGGGTTCTGGCCTGGACGCCCTGCGCCGCGACATGTCCGTCCGCTTCTCGCGCAAGGCCCGCGCCTCTGAAAGCCCGGCAGCCGCCGCGTAAAGCCCGGTCCGCAAAGTACCAAAGCCCCGCGCGCGGGGCTTTTTTCATGGGGCTTCGCTTGTTTTGGCCTCACGGTCAATGCTCCGGGACCAAATGTTACCCCTCTGAAATGAGGGGGGCCAGCGGACCCACTCATTCATTGCCCCTGGTAGACAATCAACGACTTATCACAGGGAAAATTCGAATGACAAGTCAATGCCAAGTTCATGGCCTGCCCAGCCTGGCCTCATCGCTGCTCTGCCTGACGCTGTTGACGGTATCGACAGCCCATGCCGATACCACCAGCTACCATCTCACCAAACTTGCTACGCTCGGAAGCTACGTCGACAGCGTCCACGGCTTGAACAATCTTGGCCAGTCCGTGGGTTATTCGAATGGGTTTCCCGTCATCTGGAGTAGCAGCGGCGCAGTGAGTGCCTTGCCTAGGCTTTCCGGGGCGACTTTTAGCAGTGCCCTGGCCATCAATGATGCAGGCACCATCGTGGGCTACTCCGGCGAGAGTGCGGTGGCCTGGGTCGGCGGCAAAGCCATCTCACTCCCTGTGCTGCCCGGCACGACCTATCCCTACAGCGCCTTGGCCACGTCCATCAACCAAGCCGGACAAATCGTCGGGGTCATCGATGGCCGGGCTGTCCTTTGGAACAGTCCGGCTGCAACGCCCATACAGCTGGGCTATGGCGCCGCTCAGGATGTGAACAGCTCTGGAACGGCAGTCGGGTCCCAAACGATCTGGCAGAACGGCCAACAGAGTTACTTGGGGGGCCTGACAAGCTACTACGGCGGCAACAACAGCACCGCGTACTCAATCAACGATGCTGGCGTCATTGTCGGGACATGGTTCGGCGCTGCCGTCAAATGGGTCGATCCTAAACAGCCGATCCAGTTGAACCCGTTGGCCATGCCGCCGGGAGGCTTGCGCAATAGCGAGGCATGGAGCATTAACAATCTGGGGCAGGTTGTTGGCCATTCGGGCTGGTACAACGCGTCGACTGGCAGCACCACGAAATACGCGGTGATCTGGGATGGATTGGATGCAGTCGACTTGAACACGTTGATCCTGCCGGAATATGGCAACTTCGGCACGCTGAGCAGGGCCGTGGCCATCAACGACCAGGGTCAGATCATCGTGAACGGTATCGGCACGACCGGGAACTACGCTACGTATCTCCTGACTCCAGTGGCGGTGCCTGAGCCCTCCACGACCGTGATGACGTTGCTTGGGGTTGCAATGCTCGGCTATGTCGCTCGGCGCCGAACTGCTCGCGCGCGCCACTGAAAGCTCGGCGCCAACCGCTCGAATCCGGGCCCGCAAGGCACCCAAGCCCCGCTCGCGGGGCTTTTTTTTCATGGGGCTTCGGGTTGAACGGCTTCAGCCCCGCAACGTGGTCAGCTGCATGACCAGTTCGTGCAAAGCGGTGAAGGGTTCGGGCGCGGTGTGCGCGTTGAAATATTCACCCAACGCCTGCGCCCGCTGGGTCGCCACCTCCAGCCGACCGCGGGTGATGGCGAACGTACCACCTATGCCCTTCTCGTAGCCGGGGATGTGCTGCCTCAGGCGCGCCATCACCTCGTCCCGATGAATCGGGGCATGAACTTCCTCGTGGTGCAGCAACAGCCACAGCTCAAAACTGGGGATGGATGCGATGGCTTTGAAGCTGACCAGTTGCCTGTTTTCATTGCGCAGCTTGCCGTCCAGTGCTTGTGCCAGATCCAGGGCATTGAAGTAGCTGTCGTGGTCGTCGCGGTCAAACACGGCATAGACCTGGTCGAAGCTTTTGGGGCGAATGCCTCTGTGCAAATCGCCTTCTTCAAAAAGTTGCTGGGCATAACGCACCACCTGGATGGGTGCGGTGCCCAGTTGCCCCGGCTGCACCGCCACGTTGGCAGAATGCAACTGATGGGCTGCGCGAATCTCTTCCAGATACAGCGGCTCGGTTTTACTGCCTTCGGTCACGATCAGGATTCGGGCGTAGCTGGCTCGCCGTGCTTCCTTGGTCTCTTTGCGGCGCAACTGCCGGTCTTTGGCCTGGTTGTCGCGCCCCATCAATGCTTCGCCCCCAAAGCCTCATTGCGCAGAAAAGGCAGCGCGCCGTAGCGGCCTTGCAAGTAACCGCGTTCCAGCGCTTCATTCTTTCGCGGACTGAAGTCGAGCAAGGGGTACAGCGATGAACTTTGATCAGGTCGCTTTTCAACAAACCAGATCTGATCTCGGCGGAACAGGCCATAGGCGTCAAGCAGTGAGGTGTCGTGTGTGGTGAAGACGAGCTGCGCTCCTGCGGTATTGATTTCAGGCCGGTGGAACAAGCGCACCAACGCCTGCACCAGCAAGGTGTGAAGGCTGGTATCCAGCTCATCCACCAACAGCGTGAGCCCCTTGTTGAGGATGTCCAGTATTGGCCCCGCCAGGAACAGCAGATTGCGGGTGCCGCTGGACTCGTCCATCAAATCGAACACGGCCTTGCCATGCTCGGTGACGTGGTGGAACTTCACTTCGTCCACGGTCTGCTCGCTGGCAGAGTCCTCGCGCTTGCCTGCGGGGAGGTCGAAGTGGATGGTGTGAACCATGGCCTGCTTGGTGGCCACCTCGATGTCGGCGATGCTGATGTCGGCGGCACGCAAAAAATCACAAATGGCCGTGCGTTGGGCCTCTTGCTTGAGCATCTGCACTGAGAACTGCGGGGACAAGGGCGTTTGCTCGTTGACGATCACCAGCCGATTGGCGAACCAATCGAACACCGGGCGCAAGGCCTCACTGTTGAGCTGAACGGCCATTGACAGGAACAAGGCATTCGGCCGGGTTGCCCCTTCCCACAGGTTCTTGGCGCCCTTCAAGCCGGAGCCAAACTCATAGACATCCTTGCCGCTTTCGGCATCGAATTGACGCACGAACCAGCGTTGCGGCTTGAATGCCTTGTAGACCAGCAATTGCTCGCTGACGATGCGTTGCGCAGTCATGGCAAAACCATACTGATAGCGCACGCCGTCGATGAGGAACGTGACCTCGAACTCCGTGGGCTGGCTGCCCGATGTCGCATCAAGCTTGAAGGGTTGGAGCCGCACAAAGGTCTGGCCTGGTTGCCGGGCAGCCGATTCCATCACCACGCCACGCATGTATTGCAAGGCCTTGATGAGGTTGGACTTGCCGCTGGCATTAGCGCCGTACACCACTGCACTCTTGAGCAACCGCGGGGTAGCCTTCAAGCCAGTGTCCAGGGCATGGGTGTCAAGCAAGGTCTTGTCGGTGGACGCCACCAGGCTGAGCACCTGCTCGTCGCGCAGGCTGCGGAAGTTCTTTGTACGGAACTCGACAAGCATTGAATTCACCTTTGCAGAAATAATCATAAATTATGCATCTTCAATGCAAATTTATTGATTATTTTATAATACTCCTGTGAATTGGATCTCCGCGCTCCCGCGCTGAAGACTCCGAGACGGCCTTGGGCAGCGACGCCATGGTCAAGGCCTTGGAGGGCTACACCCTGTTGAAGGTGTTGGGCAAGGGTTCTGCACCTTGGCCGGAACCTCAGCAACAGCAGGCGTCGTATCGGTTATGGGTGTCAGCTACGCCGTCACTGTCGTCGCCATGGTGATGGGGCAACTGCAGTTTCCATTGGTTTGGGCAATCGTCGGTTACGCAGCGCGGCCTGAAGGCCATCAGCGGCTGAAGCGACGAGCACCGCTTTTTTCTTAACTACTTCCAGACCTTGCCGCACAGCCCCCGGTACGCGAAGTTGCGTCGGCGTTGTTGAAGGCTGTGCGCTGTGCTCAATGGACACCGCAAGCTCCACCGCCGGGAAAAACGCCTTCCCGGCTGGCTCTACCAGGCTTGCCATCTGCGGTGCCCAGCACGCCCACCCACATCGCTCTCAGGCAATTGCATGCCTGCATCGTCATGGGTCGCAATACCAATCTGTTGAAACGAGGCAGGTTTGCGAGCAAAAGAGCCCTGACCAGTCCCACCAGGGGCAGTCTTCAGTGCATTTTTTTCGGCCTCCACAACTTGTCCCAGCAGGGCAGCTTGCGACAAGACCTTCCTGAAGGGATCCGCATCGATCGCCCTTGCCAACAAGCGGAGGCGTGTATGGGCAAGACTGGCTGGTCACCGGAGTCCCGCCGGTACAGCCCGTGGGCGAACTTGCCAACACAGACCTCGTCTGCTTGCCATTCTGCTGGCATTGGCCCCAAGCGCTGTAGGTGAAGGAATCGCATTTGGGAGGATCATCGGAGCAGGACCGAGTCAGCACAGGTTGAGCGACTGGCTCGCCGATGCACCCGGCCGGGATTCTGCCCATCACAGTCCTGGTCTGCTTGTAGTCAGCGCCACAGGCAGACCAGCCAGAATATGCGTAATCTGCGCATGTTTGAGGCGGCGTTACGCAGTCGTTCATGGGCAAGAGAGAGCCACAAACACAAATGCCCGTCGATCCAATTTGGCCGGACGGACAATTGCGTTCTGTTTGCCCACTCGGAATGACCTCGCCCTTGCTTCCTGTGCATGACGGCGCATCGTCGGGAAATGAAGCACCAACGACCAGCCCAGCCGGATTGCATTGATAGTTGTCGACGGCCCCTTTGGTCTTTGCAGGATCACACCAGTCAAGGTACGAGTTTCGTGCCTTGATGGTGATGGTGTTCTTCTTGATCGGGAAACCAGAAGTCAACACGCCGTTCAGTGACTTCCTTGGAAAGGTTTTCTTGGTGAGTTGGTTTGAGGTCGTGGTCAGCACGGGGATGCCATTGACAGACACTTCGGCGGTGTCATCTACCGCGACGTGAATGGTCCCATCTGCACGGGGGCTGCAAAGATAAAAGTCCCGTGTGAAAGTGAATTCTGCCTTGGCCGCCGGAGATGTTTGGCCGGTGACATTGGGCGCCCAAATCCACTTTGCCCCAGGGACGGGCTTCAAGCTGGTGGGCCAATCACCGGGGGACACATGCCCGTACTTCACGGCCCCTGGTGGACAGTTCGGCGGTGAAGTGTCATTGAGGCAGACAGCCTGTGGCATGGAAGCAGCCCCTTGCGCATCGGAGATGAGCTTTCCGTTGGCATCCAGAACATGCCATTCCTTGTCGGCATCAGAATAGAAATTCACATTGACCATGTCCGCCTGAACATGCCCAGGGAATGCCATCGGGCATAACAGGATGCCAAGCAGCGCCCCTCTCAACAGCGATAGATTGCTTGTCCATTTCATGGTGTCACTCCGTCCAGCCAACATGTTGAAGTTCTCGCGCCCGACTTCACGCGGACCGACCAGCCGAAACTTCGGGACGTTGTGTGCGAGGGGGCGGTTAAGCTTGTATTGGCTCATCCTTGAGCCGTGGCTCATTGATCCGCATCAATCCCGACTCATGTGAGACGCATTGGCGTTGATCAGCAACACCGCTCGTTGAAAGTATCAACATACCTCCAGTGCGTCGGCCAGTCGCACAAGGGTGGCAGACAGGCCCGCCGCGTCAGGAGCCCGGCAGCCGCCGTTTAAAGCTCGGCGCGCAAAGCGCCCCAAGCCCCGCTCGCGGGGTTCAAGCCGGTCGCTGTCTCAGTGACGCCTTTCATGCGCGGCCCACCGGACAAGATCACTCGCTTTCTCCGCGATCATCACCGTCGGGGCATTGGTGTTGCCACCAACCAGCGTGGGCATGATGGAGGCATCCACCACCCGCAGCCGACGCGCGCCATGAACGCGCAACTCGCTGTCCACCACGGCCATGGCGTCTTGACCCATCTTGCAGGTCCCCACGGGGTGGTAAATCGTTTCAGCACGCTCACGGATGAACTGCCGGATCTTGTCGTCCCTTTCGCACAGGACGGTTGGCATTAGCTCTCTGCCGCGATAGCGATCGAAGGCCGGTGCGGCCAGGATGTCTCGCGCCAGCCGGACACCACGGAGCATCGTCTCCATGTCATCAGGATGCGTCAGGTAGTTGGCCACGATCTGCGGCGCCTCCATTGGATGGGGCGAGGCCAGGCGAATCTCCCCCACGCTCTTCGGCCTGAGGCAACACACGTGCAACGAGTAGCCATCGCCAAACAGATCGCCCATGTCCATTCCGTGTCGCGACAGCTTCATCGGGCTGAAGTGAAACTGAAGATCGGGGACAGGCTCGCTGGGCCGGCTCTTCACGAAGCCGCCACCTTCGACCGCATTGCTGGTGAAGAGCCCACGGCGGCCACAAAAATACTTCATCAGCTCCCAGGGCCAGCGCAACACATTGCCAGGTGTGATTCCGATGGAGACAGGCTGGGTGCAGCTGTTGACCACGATCACATCCAGGTGGTCCTGCAGGTTCTTGCCCACACCGGGCAGATGCGCCACGACAGGGATGCCATGGGCTTGCAACGGCACCCGATCTCCGATGCCCGAGAGCATCAAGAGCTGCGGACTTTGGATGGCCCCCGCCGACAGAATGACCTCCATCGCCGCATGAACCACATGGACCGTGCCCCCTCGTTGGTACTCAACCCCGACGGCCGCGTCGCCATCGAAAAGCACACGACGTGCTTGCGCCCCGGTGAGAATGGTCAGGTTGCCCCGGTGCTTCGCCATGCCCAGGTAGCCCGAAGCCGTGCTGCATCGACGCCCGTTCTTTTGCGTGACCTGGAAGAGGCCCACACCCTCTTGCTCGGCCCCATTGAAATCATCATTGCGGGGAATGCCGACCTGCGTACCCGCCGTCACGAAAGCCTTGGTCAACACATTGGGCGACCGCAGGTTGGCAACATTGAGCGGCCCGCCCGTGCCGTGGAAAGCGTCGGCGCCACGCTCGTGGTGCTCAGCGCGCTTGAAGTAAGGCAGCACATCCTGGTACGACCATCCGGCATTGCCAAGCCTGGCCCACCCGTCATAGTCAAACGCATGGCCGCGTGTGTAGCACATGGCATTGCTCGAAGAGCTGCCACCCAGTGTCGGCCCCGCCTCAAGCAGGCAGACCTGGACGAGCGGGTTTTCACTCAAACGGGCAGCCAGAACACAGCCGGCGGATCCTCCACCGACGACAACATAGTCAAACACATCACACTCCGAAGGGAATCGCTGGCTCACACGGCTGCTTGAAGTCGATTGGCGCGACGGAAAGTCCCCAGGTCGTTGAACCGAACACCGTTGCTGCGCAGCACCTCATGGGCTTCTGAGGCGATCATCTGCCGAAGGTAGAAGGGCTGGCCGACCACAAAGTGATGGATGGCATGGGTCGAGCCAAAGTTGAAGCAGAAAAGCTGCATGGGCCAGAACACAGGGTGATTCAGCACCTGGGTTTGCTGCATGACGTTGCCAGCTTCAACATCGCCGTAGTAGTGCATGTTCGAGCTGATGAAATGCAGGCAGAAGTTACGAAGGATGTTCGGGGCGATGAGGCACACCGTCACCGCGTCGAGCACCGACACGGCCGAACGAAGCTCTGGCGACCAGGCGATGGGCTGCCCCATCCAGGCGGCAACCAGATCCACCAGGTGGAAGACCACGAAGGCATGCCATGCCGCCCAGAAGGCGTGACCCAATGGCATGTAAGACAGCGCTTTCCGAAAGAGTGCGGCTCGCCACTCGGCACGGCTGGCAGGCTGTTCGGCATCTTCGACGTATTGGCGCACAACGCTCCGCATCGTGTTCGGCCGCAGCATGATGGCCAGCATGTTGTCCAGGGTCATGAACAGCCGCTTGAGGCCCCAGGCTTCGCCATTGGTGATGGCCCGCTCCTCGAAATCAGATGGGTGCCCGGACTTCTTGTGATGGTGGAAATGCATCTGCCTGCGCATCCAGGGATTGACGGTAGAAGGGCGTGACAGCCAGCCCAGCAACAGCAGCGCATGCTGCACCCAGGGGCGTTGCTTGAAATACAAAAGGTGGATCAAGTCATGCTCGATCTCGTGGGTCAACGAGGCCAGCATGCCGATGAGGGGAACGGCGCCCCACCAGGGCAGTTGCCCGGACAGGTACAGCCAGCTGCACAACACCATGCCGCCGATGGCCGCCAGTTGGATGCTCAATCCGATGGCGTTCTGATGGGCCAGCCAAGGGTGGCGTTGTCGGGCCATGTCACCCAGGGCGGAGACCTGCTGACGGATGAGCTGGGTGCGCTTCAGGTCACTGATCGGCAACGATGATGCGGTTGGAAGAACGGTGGTCATGTCGATGGGCCAATGGCTTGTGACGGATTGCGTCGATGGGCATAATCTTTTCCCATTGCAAGGCGCGGCGTCTTGCCCGTGCACGACAGTCGCTTGTTTGAACGCGCCGTGTGCAACACCTTTGCTTGTCGTTTTGATCCTGTCCTGAGTCCAGCCATCCCCTTGAACCATATTCCAGTCAGCCGCTTCAATTGTTTGTCGAGTTGGGTAGCCGCCCTCAAGCGCGCGGTCGACAAGAAAGGCGTGGATGCGCATGCCTTGATGGTCAAGGCCGGATTGGACGTGGCCTTGCTTGGCGACCCGCTGGCGCGCTATCCGTCTCGCCAAGTGATTGAATTCTGGAAGCTTGCCATTCAGTCCACGGGCGATCCTCTGCTGGGCGTGGCGGTATCGCGGCAGATCGCGGTGTCCACCTTCCATGCGCTTGGCTTTGCCATTTTGGCTTCCAATGACTTGGCCAGCATGTTCGAACGCATGACACGCTATTTCCGGCTGGTCACCAACGCGGGCGAAATCCGGTTTGTTCACGAAGGTGGCGTGGGCCAACTGCTTGTCAAAGTGGACGCCGACCTGATGACGCCGGATGACGCCGAGGCCTTGTGGTGCGCACTTGATGCACTGTTGCTCGTCGTTGTTCATGCTTGCCACATGCTTTACGGGGCCGATTTTCAACCGCTGGAGTTGCGCCTTCAACGACCTCGACCCGAGCAGCGGCATGAGGCCCTTGAACGAGCTTTTCTGCACGTCCCCATCTATGGCTGTGATGAGAATGCCTTGTTGGTCGATGATGCCACTTTGAGCCGGCGTCTGGTCCACGGCAATGCGGAGTTGGCACGGGTGAATGAGGAAGCGACAGGCCGCTATCTATTGGGCCTAGGCGCGGAGGATGGGCCTTCTCAATTGATGGCACAGCTGAAGAATCTGCTGCAAGAACGATTGCCTGCTGGCGATCCACCTCAATCGGAAGTGGCCCAGGCCCTCGGCCTCGCCTCTCGAACCTTGCAGCGCAAATTGGCCGATGCAGGCACCACTTACCGTGACGTCATCCAAGGAACCCGCAAAGCGCTGGCGCTGGAGTACCTGGCGCAAACGGCTTACTCCGTCAGTGAAATCGCCTACCTCCTGGGCTTCGCCGAGGTCAGCGGCTTCACCCGGGCTTTCCGCCGCTGGACCGACACATCCCCATCGGCTTGGCGCGAAAAGCATCGTCCGCCGTTGTAACTGGCCAAGTGCCTGTCAGCTTCGCGTGCCGTGCAATCTCACTGAGCACCGACGAGCGCCGCAGCCTGAACAAGATGGGCGAGAACCTAGACGCCCTGCGCCGCGACATGTCCGTTCGCTTCACGCGCAAGGCTCAAAGCCCGGCGCTTGGGCCTCAGATGGGCAAAGTGCAGGGCTGAAGTGCCTTGCGGCCCAGGCTTGGCGCAAAACCAAACCACCGCTTGTACGCCTGAGAGAAGCTGGACAGGTCGCTGAAGCCCATCCGCTCGGCGATCTGGGTGAGCGACAGCGTGTCATCCGCCAGCAACTCCTTGGCTTGGCGGCCGCGTACTTCGGCCAGCAGCACCCTGTACGAAAGGCCTTCATCCTGGAGCCGCCGCTTCAAGGTCCTGTCGCTGAGGCCCAGCGTGCGCGCTGCTTGGAGCAGATCCGGCGCCATGTTGAGCGGTACGGCGGCCAGGTACTGGCGCACGCACTCGGCAGCGCCCAAGCGGGCGCGGCGGCGTTCCATCAATTCCTCACAGGCTCTTTCGCACATGGCCACGGTGACCGAATTGGCTTGGGGCAGTCGCAGGTTCAGGAGCTTGCTGTCGAATGACAAGCTGTTGCTGGCGGCACCAAATTCAGGGCGGACACCGCCCACGTGCAGATGGTTGGCAAGCACGGCCGCACCGGGCGGCAAGGTGTGCTTGAGCGCAAATCGAGACAAGGCGAACTCCGCGCCCAGCGTCTCCTTCATCAGCCGCGAGGCCGCCGCCACATCGCGCTCAACCAAGAAGCGCTGGATCGCGGGCTCAACCTCCGGAGCCTCGAACGTGACGGTGAACATCTCACCGTCAAGACCGCCAGAAATCTGGCAGAAGGCAAACGTGAGGGGAATGAAGCGCAAGGCCAGCGCCAAGGCGTCAGCCGCTGTCGCGCTGCTGACCAGGCCCAGGCCCCACAAGCCATAGGAGGCGAAGTTGTAGCGCATGCCCACTTCCAGCCCCAGCCCGGGCTGCATGCACGCGCGGACTAGGTTGTTCACCACGCACAGTTCCTGGCTGGCATCGAGTTCAATGGCTGGATCGGCCAAATCGGCTTCCTTCAGCCGGGAGCGGGCCAGGATCTTTGAGACGTCCAGCCCTTGCTCTTGGCCAAACTCGACCAAAAGCCGAACGCTGGCTGCGCTGCGCCTGAAATCCCAAAAGCTCATGGCCGGTCGATCCCATTGAATTGGCCCAAATCATAAAGCCTTTGTCCCCTGCCAACATTCTCAATGGCGGTGCTTTTGCGCATGATGGGCGCCCATGGTGGAGACCTTTCGCCGCAGTTGCAGGTTTGGAATATGAAGAGCATCAACACGATCATCATTGGCTCCGGCTTCGCGGGGATCGGCATGGCGGTCGCATTGATGAAGGCTGATCTGGGCGATTTCCTCATCCTCGAAAAGCGCCACGATGTGGGTGGCGTTTGGCGGGACAACACCTACCCGGGCGCGGCCTGTGATGTCCCATCCCACCTGTACTCGTTTTCATTCGAGCCCAACCCGAACTGGTCCAGGGTGTTTGCACCCCAAGCCGAAATCCACCAGTACCTGCAGCATTGCGCGGAGAAGTACGGGCTGCTGCCGTTCATCCGGTTTGGCGCCGAAGTAGCGAAGGCCCAGTATCACGAGAATCTTGCCCTGTGGACGGTGACCTTGACCACCGGTGAGATCCTGCACGCCCGCTTCGTCATCACGGCCACGGGCCAGCTCAGTCGCCCGGTCTACCCCAAGCTGGAGGGCATGGATCGGTTCGAGGGGCAGGTTTGCCACTCTGCCCACTGGAACCACAACCTTGACCTCAAGGGCAAGCGTGTCGCCGTCGTCGGGACTGGCGCTTCCGCCATTCAATTCGTTCCTGCGATCGCGGATCAGGTGGGCAAGCTGACCGTCTTTCAACGCTCGGCCGCCTACATTCTTCCTCGCCCTGATGGGCCGTATGCGGGCTGGCGCAAGGCCTTGTTCAAAATGGCCCCGTGGACGATGAAGCTGCACAGGGCCCGCATCTATTCACAGTACGAAAGCCGCGCTGTGGGCTTTACCCGCGTCAAGGCGCTGATGGATCTGGCTGTGGGCCTGCCTTTCAAAGCGCTGCTCCGCAGGCAGGTGGCCGACCCGGATCTGCGTGCGCGGCTCACGCCCGACTACCCCATTGGCTGCAAGCGCATCCTGCTGTCCAACGAATACCTGGCCACGATGGCCAAGCCCAACGTGAAGGTGGTGACGGAAGGCATCCGAAGCATCACCTCCGATACCATCGAGACGGCCGATGGCCAGCACCATGTCGTGGATGTCATTGTCTACGGCACAGGATTCGCGGCCACCGAGTTCCTCGCGCCGATGACCATCACCGGGCGGGACGGGTTGGATCTGAACGATGCCTGGCGCAAGGGAGCCCAGGCCTATCTGGGCATGACGGTACCGGGCTTCCCCAACTTCTTCATGCTCTATGGGCCCAACACCAATTTGGGCCACAGCTCCATCATCTACATGCTCGAAAGCCAAATCGCCCACGCATTGAGGTGCATGAAGGCTGCGCACAAGGCGGGCGCCAACGCGATCGAGGTCGATGCAGCACGCTATGCCAGTTTCAATGGCACCGTGCAGAGGCGCCTGGCGGCAACGGTGTGGCAAGGCTGCAAAAGTTGGTATATCGATGCCAACGGCCACAACAGCACGAACTGGCCTGGCTTCACCTTTGGGTACCGATGGCTCACACGGTATTCGTCGCTCAACGCGTACAACTTCATCGAGCCAGTTCACGGCTCAGGGAGTGTGGTCCGGTTTGCTGCACCGCCGGGCATGGTGGAAGCCTTCAACGCTGGCGCGTTGAAGGCACTCCTGCGCTTGACATTCAAGGCCTTCATTCGTCCGCCTTTCGGCGTGGGCGCGCAGCGCTTCATCGTGAGCGCCTTGTCACGCCTCATGCCCAGCAGCCGACGAGTGCATGTCGCACGGCGTGAAATCGACGGCGTCTCCACGGAAGTGATCTCGCCAAAACAGACGCAACAGGGCGGCGCGGTCGTCCTCTACTTGCATGGCGGAGGCTTCTGCACAGGCAGTGCCCGCACACACCGCAGCTTGACGACCCGCCTTGCCGCCAGCGGCATGACGGTCTGGGTGCCGGAATACCGCCTGGCGCCAGAGCACCCACAGCCCGCCGCCGTCGAGGACGCGCTGGCCTGCTACCGCGCCTTGCGCAAGCAGGGCCTGGGGCCGCACCAGATCGTGGTTTGCGGGGATTCTGCGGGTGGCGGCTTGGCCCTCGCGCTGGCCTTGAAGCTGCGTGATGCGGGAGAGCCCATGCCCGCCGGGTTGATGCTGCTGTCGCCCTTCCTCGACACCAGCTTGTCCGGTGAGACCATCCGGTCGGCTGCGGAGCTTGATCCCATGCTCAACGCGGCATGGCTGAAGCAGGCTGTGCATTGGTATGCACCGGGTTCCAAAGGACCAAACCTGTTGGATGCCGATTTGCACGGGCTGCCGCCCATGCTGATTCAAGTGGGTGACCTGGAAATACTCGAATCTGATTCAAGCAGGCTGGCCTCACGCGCCGCGCACTGCGGCGTGCCTTGTCGCCTGGAACTGTATTCAGGCCGTTGGCATGTGTTCCAGCTTCAAGCGGCATTCTTGGCCTCGTCAGCCAACGCGGTGACCCGCCTGGCCACCTTCGCCAGTCAAAGAACGCAGGCGCAAACGCCTCATTTGGCCTGGCACGAGAGTGCGGGCGACCCGATCGCGAGGGCCATGGCGTTTTGACGACGCGCTCATGACGCTACACATCCTTGTGGCGCGTGCTTCCTTTTTCACATTGCATCAATTCGGAATCAAACAGTGAACTCTCGCCGTTACCCTGACACCTCCCACGTGCGCCTGCGGGAAATCAAGTCCACCTTCATGGCCGAAGGGGCCCTCTGTGGCGCCACGCTCTATGTGCCAGCGGACACCGCCCCCGATCATGAACTGCCCACCATCCTCATGCTCGGCGGTTGGGGCAGCATTCAGAGGGCCTTGACCTCGTCGTTTGCTCACAGCTTTGTTGAGGCGGGTTTCGCCGTGATGGAGTTCGACTATCCCGGATGGGGAGCCAGTGGCGGCTTTCCAAGACAGGGCATCGATCCATGGCGCCGTACACGCGTCGCGGATACCGCACTGGCGCACCTGAAATCGCAGCCCATGGTGTCTGCACATCAGATCACCCTTTGGGGCACGTCCTTCGGTGGCGGCCATGTGGTCGATCTGGCTTCTGAACATCCCGAATTGAAGGGTGCCATCATCCAGGTGCCCATGCTGGACGGCCTGGCCGCCACGCTGGCCACGCCACCGCTGCGGCTGATGAAGCTGGTGGCTCTTGGTGTGTTGGACTTGATCAAACCTGGCGCACCGATTTACGTGCCGACACTGGGCCGCGAAGGCGAGTTCGCCACCATGGACCGCGATGGGGCCTGGGCTGCCATGGAAGTCGCGCTTGCCTTCTGGAAAGACCAAGACCCCAGCTATGACAACCGCGTCGCTGCCAAGTCGGTGCTGACCATGCCGTTATACCGGCCATGGCTGCGCCTGAAAAACGTGAAAATCCCGATGCTCATGATCGGTGCAACCGGCGACACGGTTGCACCTTTTGTCGCCGACAAGGTTCATCGGGTCGGCAATCCCAATGTGCACGTCATCCAGATTGACGCCAACCACTTCGACCCCTACTTCGATCCGCTGTTTCCAGAAGTGCTGGCCCTTCAGCTGAAATTTCTTCGGCGATGACGCGTTCGACAGCCACCAAAGCCCGGCTCGCTCGCCGTCCAGGTTCAATGGCGCCCACAAGTTAAACGTGCAATTTGCGCAAAACCTCTGGATATGCGACAGCCACTCGAAGCAACGTTTTGGCTGCCCCAGTGGGCGACCTGCGACCTTGCTCCCAGTCTTGAAGCGTACGAGCCGACACGCCAAGCAACAAGGCGAATGCCTGCTTAGATCACGGTGCTCCTGGCGCAGCGGCGGGGCCATCAGAAGCCTCATCAAGCGTGACGTTGATGTATTCGGATGGCGTGGATGAGTACCAGCGCCGAAAGGCGCGGCTGAAATTTGCCACGCTGGCGTAACCCAGTTCTTCTGCGATGCTGGACACCGTCTGCCTTCGAGCTCGCAAAAGCTGCGCCGCCTTCTCACAACGCACTTGCTCGCCGATGTCGGAGAAGTTGCTGCCCTCTGAAGCCAACTGGCGCTGCAAGGTTCTGGCTGAAACCTTCAGCTTCTTTGCCACCTGTTCTATGCTGGGTTGCCCTTCAGCGGTGTGCATCACCAGCTGACGTATCGTTTGACTGAGGCTTTCGGCGGGCAGATTCCTGGCGATGATGAAACGCTTGCATTGCGCGCCAGCCAGGCGGGCGGCGATGGGGTCTGCATGGGGCAGCGGCCACCCAAGACAGGCTGTCGAGAACACCCACTGGTTGGATGGCGCATTGAAGCGAAAGAGCCGCCGAAGGAAAGCATGCGTGTAGTTCGGCTTCACAACAGTCATCTCTGCGCGTGCCGGGCAGGGGCGCCCGACCAGTGATGTCGCCACCTTTCCCAAACCCACCATCAGGAACATCAAAGCAGCGTCGCCCACTTGATGAGAAGCAAGCGGCTGCTCAAGGCGAAGTGTTGACTTGTCTGGCCCTTCATGAAGGGTAAAGCGCAGGCCGCGACATTGGTGCTGCAGCAGCTCGCACCCCAGCTGGATGGCGGCCCTCAGGTCAGGCGACACCAGCATTGCAAAGCCCAGCGCGCCATGGCAGGTGACCGTCATCCGCAGCCCCAGTTTCACCGGCAGATCGGGCTCACCGGTGAGATGGATGGCGCGTTGAAGCAAGGCCTCGAAGCCATCGAAATCCACAGACCAATAAGGCTTCTCCAGTTTCTCGAGGGAGACGCCGCTTCCGGAAAGCAGAAGCCGCGTTGACACGCCTTTCTGCAGCGCCAGTTCGGTCAGCAGGTTGACGTAGGCGCCCGGCAACTGCGGCGCGGCAGGAAGAAGTGGATGGCTCACGAGAAATGACCCAGGGCGTTGGCGTGAAATGAATGCATTCTGGCATTGGCTGAACTAGGCATCCACCGACCCGCCGAGAACAATGAGCGCTCCCCTATCTCAGGTTGTACTTGATGGCAAATTTAAAGCTCACCCGCGTTGACAAAGTCCAAGTGTTGACGTGGAACGATGGCGGCCAAGGCAATGTGTTCAACGGCGACGCCGTAGGTGAATGGTCAGCTGCCCTGGACGAACTGGAGAACACGCAGGGGAACACGGGCTTGGTGATCACCAGCGACGACCCCAAGTTCTTCAGTTCTGGACTGGATGTGCCTTGGGTGATGCAGCAAGCTGATGTGAAGCCATTCATTGGCCAACTGGAAGACTTCTTCATCCGACTCAGTCTGCTCAACATGCCTGTCGTTGCTGCGATCAATGGGCATGCCTATGCAGGTGGCGCGGTATTGGCTTGTGCCGCTGATTTTCGCTACATGCGAGCCGACCGCGGGCGGTTTTGTTTCTCTGAGGTCAAGCTGGGCCTCGCGTTCACGGACCCCTTGCTCGAAGTGATTCGATTGCTGCCAGCGCCAGGCGCCCTGTATGAGTTGGCCCTGACAGGCGACGCCTGGGGCGGTGACGAATGTGCCGCGCGAGGGGTGGTTTCAGCAGCACTTCAGGAGAACGACGTGTTGTCTGCGGCCATGACAAGGGCTGAGCAACTGGCCGGGTTCGACCGGCGAACCTACACGGCCATCAAGCGCGGGCTTCGCCGCTTCTTAGTACGTCCTGTCTAACCCCTCCTGGAAAGCCATGAAAACTCGCATCACTGAACTCTTCGGCATCCGCTATCCCATCATGCAAGGCGGCATGCACCATGTCGGCTACGCCGAGCTGGCATCAGCGGTGTCCAACGCAGGGGGCCTTGGCACCATCACGGCACTGACGCAGCGCACCCCGGAAGACCTCCTCAAAGAAATTCGTCGCTGCCAGGAGATGACCGATCAGCCATTTGCGGTGAACCTCACCTTCTTGCCGGCCTTTGCCATGCCGCCCTATGCCGAGTACATCGGCGCCCTCAAAGAAGGCGGCGTGCGGATCGTGGAGACAGCGGGACGCAGCCCCGAGGAGTTCATGCCGCTGCTCAAAGGCGCGGGCATCAAAGTCATTCACAAGTGCACGTCCATCCGCCATGCCATCAAAGCGCAAACGATTGGCTGCGACGCGGTCAGCGTGGATGGCTTTGAATGCGGGGGACACCCTGGCGAGGATGACATTCCCAACATGATCCTGCTGCCGCTGGCGGCCTCTCGGTTGAGTGTTCCGATTGTGGCCTCCGGTGGCGTGGCGGATGCCAGAGGCCTGGTCGCGTGTCTCGCATTGGGCGCTGAAGGCGTCAACATGGGCACGCGATTCTTGGCAACCCGCGACACGCCGGTGCACCAACGTGTGAAGGATGCACTGGTTGCCGCGACAGAACGCGATACCAGGTTGATCATGAGGCCGCTTCGGAATACCGAACGCGTTTTGCACAACGACAGCGTTGATCGGCTACTCCAGGTCGAGAACGAAAAGGGCGGCGATCTCCAGATCACCGACATCATCGCGATGGTGGCTGGCGTGTACCCCAGGGTGATGCAGCAAGGCGAGGTTGATGCCGGTGCGTGGAGCTGCGGTCTGACGGTGGGTCTGATCGACGATATTCCTTCCGTCAAGGAGCTGATTGATCGAATGATGGCTGAAGCAGCGGAAATGGTGAAAGGCCGCTTGTCTGCCTACTTCTCTTGAAAGCCTCCCCGGCTTCAGAAGTCGGCGTTCTGCGGTGGCGCACTTGAACAATCTTCAGCCCGCTGAACAACCGGCATGTCCACAGAAAATATCGAACGCATCGACGTGAGCAGTGATCAAGCCTTGACCACGTGGGCTCAAAAATTCAACGCTACAGCGGAGCAAATCCGCGACGCGGTGGCCGAGGTCGGAGACCACCCCGATGATGTAGAAATGCACCTCAAGGGGAGCCGCTCCACAAGCAACAGCGAACGGGTTGCCAGCCAAACGCCCTGATCCGAGTCAGCGCGCACGCCGGTAATGCATGGCAACCGCGCCGCTGCTGAGCGGCTTCGCTGAGATCAACTCAAGCCGCCGAGTGCTGGGCAGCCCGCCCTCGTACAGGGTCGGACCGTGACCGGCGTCGCGTCCTCGCTCTCGTCCATGAGGCGGGTCAAGCGCCCCATGGTGCTCAAGCTGCGGCTGCGGGCATCGCCGCCGGGCCCATCCAGAGCGCCGCCCACATGTGACCATCGGGATCGGCCAAGTCGCGGGTGACCATGAAGCCGTGGTCCTCCATCGGGTTCACATCGGCCTTAGCGCCATGGGCGGCGGCGGCCTCGTTCATCGCGTCGAGGGCGGCGCGGCTCTCCAGGGCCAGGGACAGCATCATCGCGCACAAGCCTGCCGGCGGGAACGGTCGCTGCGTGAAGGTCCGCCACTTGCCCTCTGCCGCGACATGTCCGTCCCCTCAAGGTCGAGGGGCCTTGCTCGGAAGGTTCGAAACTCGGCCATTCCGCCTCAAGTGGACGACTGCCCAGCGTTCCTGCAGTGTGCGGTGACGAACAGACTGGTTTGGCGGGATTGGGCATCGTGGGCACAGAGCAACCCATGGCCAAGCATCTCATCAGCACGTCCCGAATCACAACCAGGCGGCAGTTGCTGATGGCAGCTGCCTGCGCCACTGCCACGCCATCGTTCGTGGCCTGTTCATCGGGCGACGCCGAGCAGGACATCGCTCGCGCCTTGAGACGTCCAGGGGCACCGTCCTCCGGAACAGTCGCACCCAAAATGCATGAGCTGGTGCGCCAAGCCGTTCTGGCCCCTTCGAGCCACAACACTCAATGCTGGCGCTTCCAGGTTGCCGAGAAGGCGATCTCCATTGCCCCCGATTTCACGCGCCGATGCCCAGTGGTCGATCCCGACGACCATCATGTTTTCGTATCGCTGGGTTGCGCGGCCGAGAACATGGTGCACGCCGCGCTGGCCACCGGACTCCATGCCGACCCACGATTCGATCCCAGCGGCGACGGGGTCATTGTGGTGAACCTTGAGGCGACGCAAAAGCGCATTTCGCCCTTGTTTCAAGCCATCTCCGAGCGGCAATGCACCCGCGGCGACTACGACGGCCAACCAATTTCACCGGCCGAGCTGCGCCAGTTGGAAAAGGCGGGCACCGGAGATGGCGTCAGCGTGCGGCTGTTGACCGCGCGTCCGGCCATGGAGAGCGTGCTGGAATATGTTGTCGCCGGAAACACGGCGCAGATGCACGACGCTGCGTTCGTCGCAGAACTCAAGGCATGGATCCGCTTCGGCGCCGACGAGGCGCTTCGCACCGGCGATGGCCTGTTCGCTGGCGCCACGGGCAACCCCGCGCTGCCTCGCTGGCTGGGCAGCCGGATGATGGGCCTGTTCTTCACACCAAAGTCCGAGAACGAACGCTACGTGCGGCAGATTCGCAATTCGGCCGGCATCGCGGTGTTCGTCTCCGAGCGCAGTGACAAGGCGCATTGGGTGGAGGCAGGCCGTTGCTACGAGCGTTTCGCATTGCAGGCCACAGCTCTGGGCATTCGCAATGCGTTCCTGAATCAGCCCGTCGAGGTCGGCACGATCAGGCCGCAGTTCGCGGCGTGGCTTGGCATCGCCACGGGCACTCAGCGGCCCGACTTGGTGGTGCGCTTCGGGCGTGGCCCCGCGATGCCCTTGTCGATGCGGCGGCCAGTGCAGGCGGTCTTGGTCTGAAGGCCGGGGCCGCCCCATTCATGCGCTACTTCGCCGAGATGGCGTGGTACCCCACCGCGCTGCTGCCCAGCCAGGGGCTGCGCCGGGAGGCCGTAGACGACCGGTCCGCGAATGCCACGCGAGACCCGCATCGGGGCGCGAAGTGCAAGGTGCCGACAGGCTTTGACAACCAATGCGCCATACGGGTGAGTTCGACCCTTCACCATGTCGGCGTCACGATGAAATCATTCCAAGGCGCTGCGGTAAAGCTTGATCGCCAGCGCGATGCCATCCGAGCTGAAGAGTTCGCCGCATGGTTGAACCTGGCTGAAGCGATGCGCGACATGGCCCAGCGCTGAGCCACCTGCCCCGCCTTGTGCTTAAAGCTGCGAACCCATCAACGAGGCAACGCGCTCCATCAAGCGCTCATGCCAAGGCCTTTGCTCCCACTGCGCCAGCGTGATCTGGCGCGCCTGGGCCAAGTCCTGTTCAAACACCTTGGTCTGCTGCGCGGCAAAGCCCGCGTCCATGATGTTGAGCGTGGCCTCGTCATTCAAACTGAAGGAGCGGTTGTCGAAATTGGTCGAGCCCACCGACACCATGCGTTGGTCCACGATCATCACCTTGCAGTGGTACATGGTGGGCTGGTATTCGGCAATGACCGCACCAGCCGCCAACAGCGGCCCCCATTTGGCACGCGATGCATGGCGCACGGCATCGCTGTCGATGTATTCGCCGGGCACGATGATGCGCAGCTTCACGCCCCGCTTCATCGCGGCCACGAGCGCGCTTGATGACAGCTCGTCCGGCACGAAATACGCGGCCGAGAGATCAATGGAGTGCGACGCCGCCGCGATGGACAAAAGGTACATCAGCTGCATGTTCTCGCTGCCGCCAGCGGGCGAGCTGCTGAACATCTGTGCCCAGGCATCGCCCCGCGCCTGGAGGGCGGGGAAATAGGTCGGCCCGTGCAGCACCTCTCCGCTGACTTTGATCCAGTTGTCAAGAAACACAGATTGCATCTGCGCCACCACAGGCCCTTCGATGCGGAAATGGGTGTCGCGCCAATGATCGGGATCCTGTGCATGGCCAGTCCAGGGCGGTGCAATGCCGACCCCACCGGTGAACCCAACGCGGCCGTCCACCACGAGAAGCTTGCGGTGGGTTCGATTGTTCATGCGGCCAAGGTGCGTCCAATGGGGCGGGTGAAAGCGGCGGATTTGCACGCCAGCGCCGCGCATCTCATCCAGCAGGTCATCTTCCATTTTGGCGCTGCCCACCCAGTCCAGCAGCACATGAACCTTCACGCCATGCTGGGCTCGCTCGGCCAATGCACCAGCGAACTGCTGCCCAATGGCACCAGACCAATAGATGTAGGTTTCAAAGGTGATGGATTTTTGAGCCGACCGGATATCGGCGAGCATGGCGCGGAAGATTTCATCGCCATTGATCAACACTTGCGTGCGGTTGCCACCCACGAAAGGTGGCCCCAACATCACGCCAAGTTCATTCATGAAGCCCGCATCGCCCAGTGCGTGAATGCGGTCGATGCGGCGCTCGACGTTGGTTTCGTTGCCTTTGAAGTTGATAGCGATGAGCACCACGGCAAGGGTGGCGAGCATCGTCAAAAGGATGATTCCGAGGGTTCGTTTGGTGGATTGCTGAATGGGCATCTAAGGCTCAGGACTGGCAGAGGCAAGTCCCAACAGCTAGCAAACGGCGTTCCCAGCGTGGCCCCCGACCGGATTTGAGGGCCTCGCTGATGACTAAAAAGGCCTTGGGCTCAAGCCGCCTTGCGCGGCGCACTCGGCGTGACGCTGGCCGCACCCGCCTTGCGGAACGCCATCACGCCATCTTCCAGCGCGCCGTTGTGCAGCTGTTCCGTGTCAAGCTTGTAGTTCTGGTAAAGCTTCCACGGCGCACGGTCGGCGCCCTTGGGCAAATGGTGCTCGGCACGGGCCACGTAGTTCGAGCTCATGTCCAGCAGCGGGCCGGCCTTGACGTTCGGGTCATTGCGCTCAGGCACCGCGATGCGCGTGCCCGTCTTGTCCATGTGCTTGAGCAAGCGGCACACATACTCGGCGATCAGATCGGCCTTCAGCGTCCACGAGGCATTGGTGTAGCCAAAGGTGTTGGACAGGTTGGGGATGTCGCTGAACATCAAGCCTTTGTACGAGATGTGCTTGTTCATCTCGATGTCCTTGCCATCCACACTCATCTGCATGCCGCCGAACAAGCGCATGTTGAGTCCCGTGGCCGTGACGATGATGTCGGCCTCCAGCACCTTGCCAGATTTCAGCAAGATGCCCTTGTCAGTGAACCGATCGATGTGGTCCGTCACCACCGAGGCCTTGCCCTTGCGCAGCACCTTGAACATGTCGCCATTGGGGACGGCGCACAGGCGCTGATCCCAGGGGTTGTAAGGCGGCGTGAAGTGCTTCATGTCGAAGTTCGGGCCCACCTGCATCTTCACCTGCTTGAGCAAGGCCTTGCGCATGAAGTTGGGGTACTTGCGAGACAGCTTGAAGATCGACTGCGTGATGAAGTTGTTGCGGGCACGGCTGATCTTGTAGACCGTCATCTCGGGCAAGAACTTCAGCAAAAAGCGCACCATCGGGTCGAACTGCGGCACCGAGATCACATAGCTGGGCGTGCGCTGCAGCATGGTCACGTGCTGGGCCTTGTCGGTCATCGACGGGATCAGGGTGATGGCGGTGGCACCGGAACCAATCACGACCACGCGCTTGCCGCTGTAGTCCAGCTTTTCAGGCCAGAACTGGGGGTGCAGAATCGGGCCCTTGAACTCGTCACGGCCCTTGAACTCGGGCGTGAAGCCTTCTTCGTAGTTGTAGTAACCCGAGCACATCATCAACCAGCCGCACGTCATCTGCACGGTCTCGCCTGAGCTCTTTTGCACCGTCAGCGTCCAGGTGGCGGCTTCACTGCGCCAATCGGCCGAGAGCACTTTGTGGCCGCAACGGATGTTGCTTTCAATGTTGTTCTCGCGGGCCGTTTCGCGGATGTAGTTGCGGATGCGGTCACCATCGGCGATGACCTGTGGCTCCGTCCAGGGCTTGAAGTTGTAGCCCAGGGTGTACATGTCCGAATCGGAGCGGATGCCCGGGTAGCGGAACAAGTCCCAGGTGCCGCCGGTGGTGTCGCGGCCTTCCAGGATGGCGTAGCGCTTGTCGGGGCAATGGGCCTGCAAGTGGCGCGCAGCGCCAATGCCGGACAAACCGGCGCCCACGATCAGGACATCAAAATGTTCAACCATCGAAAGTCTCCGCGACTCTATGTGAAAACGAATGTGGGCAGTTTACGATCTGGCAATGGGTATTGTCAAATTCTGCAACCACGCGGATGGGTGGGGGAATGCCAATTGCCCTTCATGGCACATGCCTTCCACACACCCGGAGACCGCCATGAGCACATTGATGAGCCACTTCTCGCCCACGATCACCAACATGATCCGCATGGATCACACCCATGTGTTGAGCACCTTTCATAAGTACAAGGCCGACGCCGATCCCGGCACCAAGCAAGCCCTGGTGAACACGGTGAGCCTCGCCCTGGAAATCCATGCCCAACTGGAAGAGGAAATTTTCTACCCTGCCCTGCGTGCCGCCACCACCAACGAGGCAGTGCTGGCCAAGAGCGTGCCCGAACACAACGAGATGCGCAGCCTGATCGGCCAGTTGCGCGACATGCAGCCCACGGCCACGCACTACGACAGCACCTTCATGAGCCTGATGCGCCACGTCATCCACCACGTCGCCGACGAGGAAACCGTGCTCTTGCCCGAGGCCGAACTGTTGTTGGCCGACCAATTGCGAGAACTGGGCGCGCAAATGACCAGGCGTCGGCTGGCGCTGGCGGCCCCCAAGGCTGGCGACATCGCGGCCAACATGGTCCGCGCCATGCCCACCAGCACCATGCTGGTGACGGCGGGTGGCCTGGTGGCCGGCGGCTACCTGCTCAAGCGTGCCCTGGAACGCCGAACCTGAGGCCGCCATCACCACTTTGACCGGTGATCTTCGGTCACGCCGAGGAGGCCGTCGATCGAACGAGGCGCGGCGGCTCGCGAGGCCTTGACAGTGCCGCTGAAGGTTCCCACCGGTTGCACGTAATGGCTGGAGGCCATCCAGACATCGCGGTCTTCTCGGCGGGAACCTTCCGGGGTGAACATCAGGTCCAGCAAACCATCATCGGTGCTGATGCGCCAGGGGGCCATCGGACGCTTGGGATTGAATTCAAAGTGCGCGGCCCCCAAGGGAATCAGCTGCCCATCCAGCCACAGGGCGTTTTCGTTCACGCCGAAATAGCCTTGCTGCAGATTGAACCCCACTTCGGCACTGTGCGCGCAGGCCCAGCGCCACTCGGTGTCGCGCGCCAGCAGGCCGTTGGAGCTGTCGAGGCAGGCCACGGCGTTGGACAGATCAAAGCGCCGCCCCCGCACATTCAGCCAACCGCTCACCGGCAGGGCCGGTGACTTCTGCGTGGCATGCGCCACGCCGCCCGCCACCGGGCCGATGCCCAGTAAAAAAGGCGCCGCATGGGCCAGTGACAGGTCCACCTGCACTTTCATGGCCCGTGTGCGCACACTCAGCTCCAGGATGTCACTGCCCGCCGCCTCACCATCTTCGTCAGAGGCGCCATGCTGAAGCAGCAAGCGCGCGAAAGGCCCTTTGAACCAGGCTTGGCCGCCTTGCACGGGGTGGTCAGACACGCCGCCCTGCCAGCCTGCCAACCCGTCCTGCCGCCAATTGGCCACCATCTCGCCGCGCAACCGGTCAAAGGCGTACGCGAACGCGGTGCACATCCACCCCAGGTCCACGATGGCCACGCCGACGAACACCTCGTCATTGCCCATGCCAACGTACTGCCATCGTTTGTGGTGCAAGCGACGCCACAGCCAGGAGCGCGCGTGCGGCCCTTGCAAGGCTTGCCAATCAATGCAGTCAATGCGGCCCGCATAGCGGCCGGACAGCGGCACGCCATCGGAGACGACTTCGGAAGGTGCGGGTGGCAACATGGGCAGGGCATCTCGCTTCATGGTGCGAAGCCTGGGCCGGATTGGGGCCCTGGCAACTCAGTGTTTTCCAACAAGGGGGGTGACAAATCACCGCTTTGGCGGGCGATCAACGCAAGCAAGGCTCACTCGCGGGATAATCCCCCCATGCATCCCCAAGCCCTCCTCGACCTCACCGGCGCTCTGCTGCGTGACATCCTCAAGCTCGACGCCCCGGCCGACACCCTGGTATCGATGTTTTTCCGCAAGAACAAAAACCTGGGCCAGCGCGAACGCCACGCCCTGGCCGAGACGGCCTACGCCGTGCTGCGCCAGAAGCTGCTGTGGCAGCATTTGGCCCAGTCGGGCTTTGGCCCGATGGACCGCCGCCTGACGCTGCTGGCCTGGCAAGGCCAGGAGCATGTGCTGAAACTGGGCATCAACCCGGACGAAGCCGCCTGGCTGGACCGCATCAAGAAAATCGACCGCACGACCCTGCCCGACAAACTGCGCCACAACCTGCCCGACTGGTTGGCCAACCGCCTGCGCGAGCAACTCGGCCCGGAAGAATTCTGGGCTTTCGTCGAAACCATGTCAGCGGGGGCGCCACTGGACCTTCGCGTCAATCCCATCAAATCCAAGCGCGAAGCCGTGCTGGAAGCCCTGACCGCCGCCGAAATTCCAGCCACCGAAACCCCGTTCTCGCCTTGGGGCATCCGCATCGAGGGCAAGCCCGCCCTGCAGAAAATGGACCTCTACACCGGAGGCCACGTTGAGGTGCAGGACGAAGGCAGCCAATTACTGGCCCTGATGACCGGCGCCAAACGCGGCGAAATGGTGGTGGACTTCTGCGCAGGCGCGGGCGGCAAGACGCTGGCCCTGGGCGCCATGATGCGCAACACCGGTCGGCTGTATGCCTTTGACATCTCCGGCCACCGCCTGGAAGCGCTCAAGCCCCGGTTGGCGCGCAGCGGCCTGTCCAATGTGTACCCGACTCAGATCGCGCACGAGCGTGACGACCGCATCAAGCGCCTGACCGGCAAGATTGACCGAGTGCTGGTCGATGCACCCTGCACCGGCCTGGGCACGCTTCGCCGCAACCCGGACCTGAAATGGCGTCAGAGCCCTAAGGGCGTTGAAGAGATGCAGATCAAGCAGAAAGCCATCCTGCACAGCGCGGCTCGTTTGCTGAAACCCGGCGGCCGCCTGGTCTATGCCACGTGCAGCCTGATGCCCGCTGAGAACGAAGTGGTGGCCGATGCCTTCACGGCAGAACATCCTGAGTTTGTGCAGCTCGATGCACGCCTGGTGCTGGAGCAAGGTGGGGTTGCGCAGGCCGAATCGCTGACAACCCCGGAGGGCCACCTCAGGTTGTGGCCCCACCGGCACCACACCGACGGCTTCTTCGCCGTGGTGTGGGAAAAGAAGGCTTGATCAGAACAAGCTTTCCTTGACGTAGATGACGTCATTGGCCAGGAGCTTGTCATTCATGCCGGGCTCCAGGATTTGCACCGTGCCTGCGACATCGCGACGGTGCACCTTGATGCCCTTGGCGGTGCCACGTTGCGTCAAGCCACCCACCGAGGCCAGGGCCTGCAGCAAGGTCATGTCGCGTTCCAGGCGCATGGCACCACCGCGCAGCACTTCGCCATAGATGTAGACCATGGGAGCACGGTCGACCCAGATGGCGTCGTTGTTTTCCAGGGGGAAGTCTTCCGTCGTGCCGGAAGCGGCGAACACCAAGGGGAAGTCGATTTCCTTGCGGAAGGGCTTGCCATTGCGCTTGCCCGACACCACCACTTTGTCCGAACCTTGAATGGCGATGATGCCACCAGCCTGGGCCAGCAGATCACTCAAACGGTTGGAGCCTGACTCCAGGGGGTAACGTCCTGGGCGGTTGACCAAACCCAGCACCGACACCTGGTTACTCTTGACTGCGGTCAGCAAGATGGAGACCTGGGGTTGCTTGAGGAAGTTGCCATTTTTCAAGCCATCGGCGAGCTTCTTCTCGGCATCAGACACCGACAAACCACCCAGCTTGACCGTGCCCAGCAGAGGGTAGGAGATGGTGCCGGCTTCAGAGATGCGGGCATCCAGTGTCAGGTCCACGTTTTGGAACACCGTGATGCGGATGATGTCTCCGGCACCCAGCACATAGTCGCCTTGCGATTGCGCGTGAGCATGGCCTGCCGCCATCAAGGTCACCGATAGCAGCCATTGAGCGATGAGTCGCATCCACTTCATGTTGAAAGATCCTCTGGTCAGATATGGGTAGAAGCGGGCCACCAAAGCTGGCGCCTCGCGAACGTGTCAATGTATCACCCGCCCCAAGGGCCAGGCACGACAGCTCGGTAGAGTCAGTTTTCGCAGACTGGTTCCATGTCGGCCAAAAATGCCGCGATATCGGTGGCGGGCATGGGCCGGGCCATCCAGAAGCCCTGCACCAGATCGCAACCCAGCGCGCGCAACATCACCATCTGCTCGGGCAGCTCCACGCCTTCGGCGGTGGTCTCCAGGCGCAAGGCCTTGGCGAGGCTGATGATGGCAGTCACCACGGCCTGCGCGTCCGGGTCGCTGTCCAGCGAGCGCACGAACATGCCGTCGATCTTGAGCTGGTCCATCGGAAAACGTCGTAAATACGCCAGTGAAGAATAGCCAGTGCCAAAGTCGTCCAGGGCCACGCGGATGCCCCGGCTGCGCAAGGCGGCCAGGGTGGCTTGCGCCCCCTCGTGGTCATCAATCAAAGCCGATTCGGTGATCTCCAGTTCCAGGCGTTCGGGGGGCAGCCCGCTGTCAGCCAGGGCCCGCTCCACGATGTCCACCACCGAATGGCTGCGAAACTGCACCGCGGACAGGTTGACCGCCACGCGGATCGACCCCGGCCACTGCATGGCCACCTTGCAGGCTTGCCGCAGCACCCAGGTGCCCAGGGGCACGATCTGGCCGGTTTCCTCGGCCACGGGGATGAACTCATTGGGCCCGATCAAGCCGCGCTCCTGATGCTGCCAACGCACCAGGGCCTCGAAGCCCACCACCTCGCCCGTGCGGGTACTGACCTGCGGCTGGTAGTGCACGGCAAACTGCTCATCGGCCAGGGCCACGCCCAATTCCTGCTGCAGGCGAGCACGGGACCGCGCGCTCTCACCCATGAATGGAACAAAGAAGCGGTGCGTGTTGCGCCCGCCGGCTTTGGCCGCGTACAACGCCAGGTCGGCGCTTTGCAGCAAGGCCTGGGGACTGGTGCCGTCGCGTGGCGCCAGTGCCATGCCGATACTGGCACGCACTTCCACACGCACATCCTCCAGCTGACAGGGGGTGGCCAACGCCGCCAGCACGCGATCGCCCAACTGGGCGGCCGAGGCCTCATCGCCAGCCTGCCAGCTCAGCAAGGCGAACTCGTCGCCACCCAGGCGCGCCAACAGATCGCCAGGTGCCACACAGGCCTTGATGCGGGCGGCCACGCTGCGCAGCAATTGATCGCCCACGGCGTGGCCCAGCGAATCATTGATGCCCTTGAAGTTGTCCAGGTCCACGAACAGCAAGGCGCAGCCACGTTCGGAAGTCTCGACGGACTCACACACCCGCGCCAGTTCCAGACTGAAGCAGTGCCGGTTGGCCAGCCCCGTCAAGGCGTCCACATTGGCCAAGCGCGCCATTTCGTCGCGGGCCATGCGCCCCTGCGTCACATCGGCGCCCACGCCCCGCCAGCCCGCAGCACGCCCCCGGTCATCAAACAGCGGCTTGGCCATCAACGACCACCAGCGCAACTCGCCCTCGACCTGCACCGGCAATTCCAGATCGCGGAAAGGTCGACCCAAGCGCAAATGGGATTGCAGCTGATCGAAAGCCGAGGCGGCCTCATCCGACTCGGCGGGCAGCATGGTCGACACCAAGTCGGTGAACGAGTGCTTGAGCAACTGATGGGTCGACAAGCCGAACGACTGCGCCAGGCGCGCGGACACGTGGCGGAAATGCCCGGTGTGCGAGATCTCCCAAAGCCAATCACTGGCGTGCTCTTCAAAGTCACGCAGCAACAGGTCGATCAGTTGCCGCTGGCGATCAGCTTCGGCCTCGGTCCGCAAGCGGCTGAAAAACATGCGCGCGTTGGCCATGGTCACGCCCATCACCGTCACCGACCAGATGCCTAACAGCCCCAGGATCGAGACGTTGTTGACGTAGATGGACAGCTGCAAGGCCATGGCCGTGGCGCCCGCCATCACCAGGACATAGGCGCAGGCTGCAATTGGGATGGAACTGAGGATCAGCCCACCGCCACACATCATGCCCACCAGGACCGACGAGATCAGCAACTGACCCAGGTGGTCGGCGATCGGGAACATCATCACCGGGATGGCCGCCCAGATGACGGCGAATGTGGCCACGCTCCAGGTGACCATGTGCAGGCCACCTTTGGTGGCCACCGGCTTGGCTTTGCCGCTCAGCAGGCGACGCATGCCCCGGTCGAGCAGCACCAGGCTCAGCACGGCCAGCACCACCCACAGGCACAGCGCCCAAGCAGGCATCTGCCCCCAGAAGGTGGCTGCGATGGTGACCGTGGCGATGAGGTTTCCCATGAACACCATGGGCAGCAGGCCCACAACGGCCAGGATCTGGCGCGCCCGGAAGTGCCGGGCGTTGTGCCCATCCACATGCTCACTGGCAGAAGCTTCCCGCCACATGGTCGTCAAACGCCGACGCCAGTCGCTCGGAGGAAGCGGCGGCGGCGCAGGTTTGCCCTTCAAAGGGACGGAAAGCTCGGTCATGGACAGGTCATGGGCAACATCCAGGGGACATCGGCCTTTGGGCGCACAACTTGAGCACGCAAGGAACCCTGCGGGGGTGTTTCAGCAAGGGTTGCCCCCAGGAAGGGGAATGCCTCACGACGGACGGCGTCAAGTCGCCGGGCAATTGGCTTACCATGGCCGCCCTTGCCGTGCCCTGAATGCCTGCTGCCATGAGCGACTCGAAGCCTACCCTGTCCGACGCCGAACAATCCCTGAGCGATGCTGCGCTGGAATACCACCGCCTGCCTTCGCGAGGCAAGATTGCCGTCACGCCCACCAAGCCGCTGACCAACCAGCGCGACCTGTCGCTGGCGTATTCGCCGGGCGTGGCTTATCCCTGTTTGGCGATCGAGAAGGACCCCAGCCTGGCGTTTGACTACACCTCGCGCGGCAACCTGGTCGGCGTGATCACCAACGGCACCGCCGTGCTGGGCCTGGGTGACATCGGCCCGCTGGCCTCCAAGCCGGTGATGGAGGGCAAGGGCTGCCTGTTCAAGAAATTTGCAGGCATCGACGTGTTCGACATCGAATTGGCCGAGCGCGATCCGGACAAATTGGTGGACATCATCGCCGCGCTGGAGCCCACGCTGGGCGGCATCAACCTCGAAGACATCAAGGCGCCCGAGTGCTTCTACATCGAGCAAAAGCTGAAGGAGCGCTTGAACATCCCCATCTTCCACGATGACCAGCACGGCACGGCCATCATCTCCAGCGCCGCGCTGCTGAATGGGCTGGAGCTGGTTGGCAAACAGATCGGTGAGGTGAAGATCGCCGTGTCAGGCGCGGGCGCCGCCGCCATTGCCTGCCTGGACCTGATGGTGGGCCTGGGCGTGAACCGCGCCAATGTGTTCGTGTGCGACTCCAAAGGCGTGATCCACACCGAGCGCGGCGACAAGCTGGACGAATCCAAGCGCCGCTATGCGCAACCCACCAACGCCCGCACCCTGGCCGACGTGATGAACGGCGCCGACGTGTTCCTGGGCTGCTCAGCCGCCGGCGTGGTCTCGGCCGAGATGGTCAAGACCATGGCGCGCGACCCCATCATCCTGGCCCTGGCCAATCCCGAGCCCGAGATCCGGCCCGAGATCGCCAAGGCCGCGCGCCCCGATTGCATCATCGCCACGGGCCGTTCGGACTACCCCAACCAGGTCAATAACGTCTTGTGCTTTCCGTACATCTTCCGGGGTGCGCTGGACTGCGGTGCGACCAAGATCACGGATGAGATGAAGTTGGCCTGCGTGCGCCAGATCGCCGATTTGGCCAAGGCCGAGACCAGCGACGAAGTGGCCGCCGCCTACCCCGGCCGCGAGATGCGTTTTGGTTCGGACTACCTGATTCCCACGCCGTTTGACTCGCGCCTGATCTTGCGCATCGCGCCGGCCGTGGCCGAAGCAGCCGCCGCATCGGGCGTGGCCACGCGGCCCATCACCGACATCGCCGCTTACCGTGATTCGCTGTCGCAGTTCGTCAGCAACACCGGCCTGTTCATGCGCCCGGTGTTCATGGGCGCCAAGGCCGCACCCAAGCGCATCGCCTTTGCCGAAGGCGAAGATGAGCGCGTGCTGCGCGCCGCCCAGGTGGCCATCGATGAAGGCATCGCACACCCCATCCTGGTGGGCCGCCCCGAGGTCATTGAGGAGCGCGTGCTGCGCGCGGGCCTGCGCTTGAAGGCCGGCGTGAATTGCGAGGTGGTCAATCCCGGCAAGGATGACCGCTTCCGCCAGTACTACGAGGCTTATCACGCACTGCGCGCCCGTGACGGCATCACGCCCGAGCTGGCCAAGGTGGTGGTGCGCCGATCCAACTCCCTGATCGCCACGATGATGGTCAAGCTGGGCGATGCCGACGGCATGATCTGCGGTGTGATCGGCCGCTACGACCTGCACCTTGAGCAGGTCCGCGAAGTGATCGGCCTGCGCCCCGGCGCGCACGGACTGGCCGCGCTGAACGCGCTGATCCTGGAGAATCATTCGCTGTTCATCGCCGACACCTTCGTCAATGAAGAGCCCACGGCCGAGCAACTGGCCGACATCGCCGTGCTGGCGGTGGAAGAGGTGCGGCGCTTTGGTTTGCCGCCACGCGTGGCCTTCTTGTCTCACTCGATGTTCGGCTCCAGCACGCGGCCTTCGGCCCGCAAGATGCGCCTGGCGCGTGACTTGTTCGTGGCCCGCATGCCGCACATCCCGGCCGATGGCGAGATGCAGGGCGACGCGGCTTTGAGCGAAAGCGTGCGCAGCAAGCTGCTGCCCGAAAGTACCCTGGACGGTTCGGCCAACATCTTGATCTGCCCCAACCTGGACGCGGCGAACATCTTGTTCAACGTGCTCAAGATGACCGGCGGGCAAGGCGTGACGGTGGGCCCGATCCTGCTGGGCGCAGCGGCGCCCGTGCACATCCTGACGCCTTCGGCCACGGTGAGGCGCATTGTCAACATGACAGCGCTGGCGGTGGCGCACGGCGCAGCGGCGAGCGCAGGGCGCTGATGTAGCTGGCGGCTGAGCGCAGCGCGGGGACGGCTGCCCCGCTTGACGCCAGCTTGCGCCCCGAATACATTACAAACAAAATCATAAACATTGATTGTTTGTAATATTCATGAGCATCACCGCCAAAACCCTGATCCTCGACCTGCTGCTGGCCGCCGACAGTGATCACCTGCCCGTTCGGCACCTGCTGGCCGCAGCCGCCTTGTTCGGTCTCCCCGCCAACAACCTTCGGGTGGCCTTGGCCCGCCTGTCCGCAGACGGCCTGATCGAATCGGTGGGCCGTGGGGTCTACCAACTCAGCGCCAGCGCCAACGAACTGGCGGCCGACGTGGCCACCTGGCGCAGTGCCAGCCAGCGCGTCAGGCCCTGGCAGGGTGGGCACATCGCCGTGCATTGCGGGGCCTTGGGCCGCAGCGACCGCGTCGCCCTGCGCCATCGAGACCGCGCTCTCCAAATGGTGGGCCTGCGTGAACTGGAGCGGGGCCTGTTCGTGCGCCCCGACAACCTGCAAGGCGGCATCGAGGCGGTGCGCCAGCGACTGCACACCCTGGGCCTGGAGCGCGAAGCCTGCGTGTTCATCGCCACAGGATTTGACCCGGAGCGTGAGGCCCGCATCCCTCACCTGTGGCATGGCCACGCGTTGAACGAGGCCTACAGCCAAATCCAGGAACAACTGTCGCAATGGACCGCGCGCGCCCAGCAACTGCCCATTGAAGACGCCGCGCGCGAGTCCTACTTGTTGGGCCGCAAGGCGATCCGGCAAGTGGTGTTCGACCCCTTGCTGCCAGCACCGCTGGTCGATATTCAAAACCGCCAACGTTTCATGGACGCGGTGCAGGAATTCGATCTGCTGGGGCATGGCATCTGGCGCCAGTTCCATGCCCAGGTCGATGCGCCAATGCCCACCTCAGGCAAGGCCGCCTCACCATCATTGCCCCACTGATCAAGCCAAATCCCACCACCATGAGCCACGCCAAGTCACCACGTCTGCGCCCCTCTGATGTCCTCAGCCGCGAAGAGATCGCACAGTTCACTGCCCGCTCCGACCTGGCGGGCTGGTCGGCCCTGGCCTTCACCTGGAGCGTGATTGCCTTGTGCTTCGCTGCCTTGATCTGGTGGCCGCACCCCCTGACCTACTTGCTGGCAGTGATCGTGCTGGGTGGGCGCCAACTGGCGTTGGCCATCCTGCTGCACGAAGGTGCGCATGGCACCTTGTTCAAAACCCGCTGGCTGAACAACCATGCCGCTGACTGGCTGGCAGGCCGCTGGATCTGGGTCGATGTGGCGCGCTACCGCGAGCATCACCTCAAGCACCACGCCCACACCAACCAAGACGGCGATCCCGACCTGAGCCTGATCCAGCCTTTCCCGGCATCGAGATCGTCGGTGCGCCGCAAGTTCCTGCGCGATCTCAGCGGGCTCAGCGGCCTGCGCCGCATCGTGGGCCAGGTGCTGATGGACATCGGCGTGCTCAAGTGGACGGTGGCCGCCGACATTGTCAAACTGCCGCGCAACGGCCGACGCTGGCATGACTACGCGGCTGAAGGCTGGAGGCGCATGAGCGGCTTCATCGTGCTGCACGCGCTGCTGGCCACGGCGCTGGCCTGGGCTGGACACCTGTGGGTCTATTCCGCCTGGTGGGTGGCCTACCTCACCACCTTCGGCGCCTTCATGCGCCTGCGCTCCATGGCGGAGCACGCCTGCACCGAGCGCAGCGGCAACATGCTGCGCAACACACGCAGCACGCGCGCCGGTTTCCTGGCCCGCATGACGGTGGCGCCCATCCGCGTCAACTTCCACATCGAGCACCATTTCATGGCCTCGGTGCCCCACTTCCGCTTGCCGGCATTGCACCAGGTGTTGCGTGAAAGGGGCGTTGTTCCGCCCTCACCGTCCTACGTGGACGTGCTCAAAATGGTGTCCAGCCCTCGCTGAGAAACCGTCTGTCGGGCCCACCGACCGTCCGTCGAATTGGGTCTTTTTACTGCCAATTATTCCCGCACGTCCCAGAAAGCCCCTTCCTAGAATCAGTCACGTGAATGGTCCCATTCGTGTGTTCAAGGGGTTTTCAATGGGTTACTGCCAGGTCAAACAAAGCAAGCAAGGCCAGCGCGGCTTCTCCATGGTCGAGGTGGCCGTCACTTTGGCGGTGCTCGGCATCCTGATGGCGTCGGCCATGCCCAGCATGGGCGCCTGGATGGTCAATGCGCGCATCCGCAACACGGCCGAGTCCATTCAAGAAGGCCTGCAAAAGGCACGGGCCGAAGCCGTGCGGCGCAATCAGAACGTCACTTTCTGGATGGTGACCACGGCCGATCCCAAAGTGCTGAGCGATGACTGCACCACCAGTGCCACCGGCGGCTCGTGGGTGGTCAGCCTGACCGACCCCACCAGCAAATGCTCGGTGGCCCCGTCCACCACCACCGCGCCACAAACCGTGGCGGCCAGACCGATTGGCGATGGCGGCAGTGGCGTGACCGTCTCGGCCAAGCAGCGTGATGGCATCGCTGTTGCCACCAGCATCACCTTCAATGCGTTTGGCCAGGTGGCCAATGCCGGACCCATTGGCCAGATCCAGGTCAATGACGGCACCACCGGCGATGACCATCGCAAGTACAAGATCGTGATCTCAAGCGGTGGCCGCACCCTCGTCTGCGATGAGGCCGTGATCAGTACCACCGACCCCCGCTTCTGCCCTGCGAGCTGAACCATGCGCCCATCCACATCCCCAAAGATCCGCGCACGTGCTCGCGCTGTTCGAGGCTTCATGCTGATCGAGGTCCTTGTGAGCGTCTTGCTGTTCAGTGTGGGCGTGCTGGCCTTGGTGGGCCTGCAAGCCAACATGAACCAGACGCAAGGTGCCGCGAAAGTGCGCACCGACGCGTCCTACCTGGCCACTGAATTGACCGGACTGATGTGGTCCGACAAGGCCAACCTGGACAGCTACACCACCGCCAACTGCAATGGCTATGCGCGTTGCAAAGCCTGGATGGCCAAGGTCACCCAGGCCTTGCCGAATGGCACAGCCACCGTGAGCGTGGCTTCAGGCGACATCACGATCCTGATCACCTGGTCGCTGCCCGATGGCGGTTCGCACAAGTACCAGTCTGAAACCTCCATCAGTTGACATGACCATGCGTGCAGCCACCTTCCCTCATCTCCGCCAGCAAGGCTTCACCCTCATCGAACTGATGGTGGGCGTGGTCCTGGGCATGCTCACCATCGTGGCCATCGCGCAGGTGCTGGTCGTGTCGGAGGGCCGCAAGCGCACGATCACCAGTGGCGCTGATGCGCAAATCAGCGGCGCCCTGGGCCTGTACGCCATCCAGCGCGAAGTGCAGATGGCTGGCTACGGCGTCAGCGCCAACCCGGCCGCGCTGGGTTGCATGGTCAAGTACAAGGTCGATGCCAACCCCATCGCCAATTTCACGCTGGCCCCAGTGGTCATTGAAAACGGCACCGATGGCTCCAACGTCATCACGGTGCTCAAAAGCACCAAGAGCTCGTTCTCGGTGCCCATCAAAATCACAGAAAACCATGCCCCCGACGGCAGCTACTTTGTGGTTCAGTCAGCCGTGGGCGTGGTCGAGAATGACCTGCTGATCGCGGTGCCTCCCACACCCAGCGCCACCGACTGGTGCAGCGTAGTCCAGGTCAATCAAGGTGCCACCAACCTGCTGACCACCATCAACATTCCCCACGCCGAGGCCAGCGATGCCGACTGGAACCAGCCAGCATCGGCCAACCTGCTGCCTGCTGCGGGCTACCCCGCCGCTGGCAGCTATCTGCTTGATGTGGGCGCCCTGTCCTTGCGCCGTTTCTCCGTCGACACCGCCACCCAGGCGCTGCAGACCAGCACCCTCTCAAGGGCCGGTGGCATGTGGACCACAGCCGAGGACGCTCAGCCTCAAGTGGTCATGCTCCGGGCCATGTATGGCAAGGACACCAACGCCGACAAAGTGGTCGACACGTATGACAACGACACCCCCTCCACGGCAGCGGGATGGCAACAGGTCTTGTCGATTCGCGTGATCCTGGTAGCCCGCAGCGCCCAGTTCGAGAAGGACAACGAAGGCGGCGGTAACGCGACCAGCAACACCCTCGAATGGGACCTGGGCACCACCGGCGTGACCGTGACCGGCGCCACGACCTGCCACACAGACCACCAGTGCCTGTCACTCTCTCTGACACACCTGGGTACCGACTGGAACAAGTACCGCTACAAGGTCTACGACACCGTGGTCCCCTTGCGCAACATGCTCTGGAACTCGTGAAGAGACTCACCATGACCACCCACCCATCCTTCAAGCACCGCGGCGTCTCGCTGCTGTTCGCCCTGCTGTCATTGGCCGCCTTGTCACTGGCCACCGTGGCCCTGGTCCGATCGGTGGACACCAGCTCCGTGGTGATGGGCAACCTGGGCTTCAAGCAAGATGCCACCGCCGCGGCCGACCGCGCCACCAAGAAGGCCATCACAGACCGCCTCAACAATGCCCTCCCGGGCAGCCTCAACATCAGTGCCAATGGCTACTACGCCACGGCCTACGAAAACCTGGACGTCACCGGCCAGCAGTCGACGGGCGTGCGCAAGCTCATTGACTGGGACGGCAACGGCTGCCAATATGCCCCCGGCACTGCAGAGGCCGACTGCACCGTCCTGCCCGCCGCTGAGCTCACCATCAACGAGAACAAGGTCCGCTATGTGATCTTTCGTCTGTGCGATGCCGTCGGCGATCCCAACGCCACCACCACCTCCTGCGCACGACCTCTGGTGTCGAGCAGCAGCCAGGCCTCCAAACGCGGCAAGCTGGATTACTCCGACTACGAACGCTTCACCAATGTGTCGGGCGTCTACTACCGAATCGTGGTCCGTGTGATCGGCCCACGCAACACGACCAGCTTCGTCGAAACGATTGTGCACATCTGATGTGCCCTTGCCTCACGGCGCGGAAGGAAGCAAGCATGCAAAACCACCATCGCACCCACTCCGGGTTTTTCTCGATGAACCGGGCCCTGGTGGCCATGCTGATCGGGCTGGCCACGCTGAACCCGGGCGTGCGCGCAGCATCCACCGACATCTCGAACACACCGCTGGCCACCACTTCGGACATCAGCGCCAAACCCAATGTGATGTTCATCCTGGATGATTCGGGCAGCATGTCCTCGGACTTCATGCCCGATGACATGGCTGACAGCACCGCCTACGGCTTCAAGTCCGTTCAGTGCAACGGCATCGCCTACAACCCCAACTACGACTACAGCGCCAACCGACCACTCAACCCGGATGGCACGCCTTACCCAGCGGCGTCCTTCCAGTACGCCCCCACCGACGGCTTCCAGGTCACGGTGACCAACTCCAAGAACCTGAACACCCCCGTGTCCATCGGCACGGGCGACCGAACCTTCAGCGTGAGCAGCGCCTCCTCAGGCAGTTTCACCGTGGGCAGCCGAGTGGGCATCGTCAACACCACCAATGACACGCAGTGGATGGTGGGCAATGTCAAGAGCTGGAACAACCCCACCCTGCTGGTCACCGTGACCGGCATGGCTGGCGGCGGCAGCCCCACTGCCACCTGGAAGGTGGGCGTGCAAACCAACGTCACCGACCTGAATGGCAGCACCTACTATGACTACACCGGCAGCAGGCCTGCCATGGGCTGGAAGTACACGACCGCCGGCCTCGACAAAGTCTCCGATGGCGGATTCGCCAATGAATGCCTGTCCAGGCCCAACTCCTCAACCGCCTTCACACTGATCACCATCACCAGCACATCGACAGATGCTCAACGCTATGCCGACTGGTATGCCTACTACCGCAAGCGCGTTCTGATGATGCGATCGGCCGCTGGCCGCGCCTTCAATCCCATCGACGGCAAATACCGCGTGGGCTTCACCACCATCAGCTCCACCAGTGCTGCGCCAAGCACCAAGTTCCTGCCCACCTCGGCCTTTGAGGGCACCCAGAAGACCTCCTTCTACTCCAACCTCTACAGAGCCGACACGGGCAACTCGACCCCCTTGCGCGGAGCACTTTCCAAAGTAGGCCGCTATTTTGCCAACAAGGCACCCGGTCAAACGACCGACCCGATGGAGTACGCCTGCCAACGCAATTACAGCATCCTGTCCACGGACGGCTATTGGAATACGGGCGACGAAACCACAAGCTACGGCCCGCTTGACTTGAATGGCACCATGGTCGGCAACCAGGATGGCACCGAGGTCAAGCCCTACTGGGATGGGATGGACAGCGTCCTGACCACCGTCAGCCCCTACACCATCACCCGAACACAAGACTCGGCCTACGACAAGACCACGGTCACCATCAGCGGCAACACCCCGGCCAGCAACTACGTGGGCTGCGGCGGCAGCAAGCGCCGGTACACCACCACCGCCACCCAGACCACCCGCACTCTGGTCGAGACCATCACCAACAACCAGACCCTCACCGGAACCTACGACACCACCCAGAAGCGGATCAACGGAGTGGATGGTGCAGTCACCACCAGCACGACCACGTGGAGCGCTGCCACCACCACAGGCACGGCCACCCTCCCCAAAAGTGACACCACTGTCGGCCCCGTGCTGAAATCGGCAACCGGCACCTGCAAAAGCTCACCCTACGACGTCCCCAGCTTACCTGCTTCTTCCGTGAGCAATGGTGCCGCCAGCGTGGCCAACATCGTCGATGCCACCGTGGCCGGCACGCCCACCGTGACCCCAAGCACCACCGGTGGCTCCAGCAACAGCCTGGCCGACGTGGCCGAGTATTTCTACGCCACCGACCTGCGCACCAGCACCTTGGGCAACTGCGTGGGTGCCCTGGGCACGGACGTTTGCAACAACGAGGTGACCCCCATCGGCCTGGACAGTGCCGAAACCCAGCACATGACCACCTTCACGCTCGGCCTGGGCATGAATGGCATCCTGCCCTACCGCAAGGACTACCTCAACCCCAGCCTGCGCACCGGCAGCTACTATGAACTGTCTCGGGCCGACGGCACGCTCAAATGGCCTGTCTCTGAAAGTAGCTCCAGCGGCGTCACCCACGTGGACGACCTGTGGCATGCCGCCGTCAACGGCCGCGGCCAGTACTGGTCGGCCTCCGACCCCAGCGCCGTGAGCGAAGCCATCGGAGCCGCCTTGTCCAACGTCGAGCGCACCGATGGTGCCTCTTCATCGGCCGCCACCAGCTCCCTCAAACCCGTCAAGGGCACGGACAACCAAGTTTTTGTCGCCAAGTACACCACTGTGGCTTGGACTGGCGAACTGGTGGCCTATTCATTGAACGGCGACACGGGCGAGATCAACACCACGGTTGAAATCTGGAACGCCAAGAAAGAGATTGCCAAGCTCAACCCCGCTGATCGGAACATTTACTACGCACAACCCGGCGCCGCCACTCCCACACGCCGTGATTTCACCTACACCAATCTCAGCGCGGATGGATTGGGCGGCCTGTTCACCAACTACTGCGGCAAAACGCTGACCCCCACCCAGTGCAATAACCTGGAGGCCACGCCCAAGACCCAGGCCAACCTGGGGACCAATCTGGTCAACTTCTTGCGCGGTGATAGCGCCATGAGCAGCTACAGCTACACCGACGGCAGCGAGACCAAGACCGCCGTCGTCTACCGCGCACGCGAATCCATGCTGGGTGATGTGATCAACGCATCCCCCGTGTACATGAGCAAGCCGCCTTTCCACTACGTGGACACCGGTTACTCCGAGTTCGTGAGCACACACGCCAACCGCCGACCCGTGGTGTTCTCGGCGGCCAACGACGGCATGCTGCACGCCTTTGCCGCCACCACCACCACCGGCACCGGCGCGGTCTCAGCCGGCACCGAGCTGTGGAGCTTCATCCCTTCCGCCGTGATGCCAGAGCTGTACCGGCTGGCCGACACCAACTACGCCGACCGCCATCATTTCTTCGTGGATGGCACCCCCACGGTAGGCGACATCCGCGTCGGCTCCACTTGGAAGACCATTCTGGTGGGCGGCCTGAACGCGGGCGGCAAGTCCTACTACGCTTTGGACGTCACCAACCCGCTCGACCCCAAGATCCTGTGGGAGTTCACCGATGCCAACATGGGCCTGACCTATGGCACGCCCATCATCACCAAGCGAGCCAATGGCACCTGGGTGGTCGTGCTGACCTCCGGCTACAACAACACCACGGGTGACGGCAACGGCCGCCTGTACGTCCTCAATGCCAACACAGGCTTACCCGTGACCGACATCCCCAGCGGCATCCCCACGATGACCTCGGGCACCACGCCTGCTGGCACGAGCACAAACCCGAGCGGCCTGGGCAAACTAAACGCCTGGATCGAAGACAACACCGACAACACCTCCACCCGTTTCTATGGGGGCGACATGCTCGGTAACCTCTGGCGCTTCGACATTGACAACCTCGTCGCACCCCACGGCAAGGCCATGCTGTTGGCCAAGTTTCAGATCAACGCCACCACGCCTCAGCCCATCACCACCCGGCCTGAAACCGCCGTCGTGACCTACAACTCGGTGGACTACCCGGTCATCCTGGTGGCCACGGGCCGCTACCTGGGCCTGGGCGACATCGTCGACACAACTACCCAGTCCTTCTATGCAATCAAGGACAGCCTGGCTGCCACGGGCCTGGGCGACGTTCGCCAGCGCACGGACATGGTGACCCAAACCCTGACCAACGCCACGACGAAAACGCGTACCTCCAGCAAGAACGCCGTCAACTGGGCCACCCAGAAGGGATGGCGCGTGGACATGCCTACGTCGGGCGAGCGGGTGTCGGTGGACATGCAGTTGCAGTACACCACCCTGGCCGCCATCTCCGCCATTCCGGGCAGCAGCGTGTGCAGCCCCTCGGGCGGCTCGGGCTGGAACTACACCTTTGACATCAGCACCGGCTCGGCACCGTCCAGCGCCACCGGCGATGTGGTCGGCACCAGCCTCGACAAGTTCCTCGGCGTGGGCCTGACCTGGATCGAGCTGACCAACGGCAAGTCCTTGCTGATCATCCCGGGCAGCAACGCCAAGATCACCACCAGCAGCCCTCCCACCACCAGCACCAATGCCGCGGCAGGCGCCAACCGCACCTCGTGGCGTGAACTGATGAACTGATGAACTGATGAACTGATGATGAACAAGAAGCGCCAATCAGTGTGTGTCATCGCCGCCCATGTGGTGGTGATTCACGCTGCGGCGCTGACCTTGATGGTGTCCTCGTCACCTGTTCAACCAACAGCCCACCAGGCGCCCAAGACCGCGGTTGCCAGCGTCGTCATGCAGGCTCGCCTGAACCCACGCGCTGCAACACCACCTGAGGTGCCCCCAACCATCCCCAGCATGGAGGCCCCCATCCCTGCCCCCCAAGCCATCACGGATGTGCCCCCGCCGCCCGCAGACACCGTGGCGCCGACAGCCCCGATCTCTGAAGACCAAACTGTGGCCAACGCTGAAGTGGCGTCGCCAGCCCCCCTCGCCGACCCCGGCGACAACTACTTTCCCCGTCCCTTGCTGAGCATGCCGCCCAAGTCCAGCACGCCAGTGATCGTGCCCTTTCCCGAACAGATCACGGAGCCCGGACGCTACACCACCATCCTGGCCTTGTTCATCGATGAGAACGGTGTCGTGCGCCGCGTGCGCATTGACGGTCCATCCTTGCCCAAGCCCCTGGAAGATGCCGCGCGGGACTCATTCCTGCAAGCGCACTTTCAGCCCGGCGAAGTGCAGGGTCAACAGGTCAAGTCATTGATCCGCGTTGAGGTGGTGTTTGACAACACGCCCATCGAGTCACCGGCCGCGACGCAGTCCTTGTAGCAGCCCGGACCTGGCAGCGGCTCACCCCGCCTTCGGCTCCGCCGCCAACGCCAACACCAAGCGCTTGCGCAAGGCCCTGGCGGCCGTCACCAGCGCCACCAGGAACAAGGCCACCCCCACGTAGGTGCCCATGCCCGGATTGCGCCAGGCCGCCACCAACCGGTCCATGAACAAGGACAGCAAGATCGTGCCAGGCAGCACGCCCAGCACCGTGCCGAGCACATAGTCGCGAAAGCGCACCCGCAGCGCGCCCGCCGTCACATTGATGACCAGGAAAGGCGCCACCGGAAAAGCGCGCAAAAAGATGATGGCGAGCAAACTGCGATCCTTCAAACGGCTCGCCAAATGCTGCACCTGGGGATCACCAAAACGGTCCAGCAGATAAGCCCCGCTCAAGCGCCCCACGCCATACGTGACCACCGCGCCACTGAGCATGCCCACCAGCGAATACACCATGCCCAGCCACGGCCCGAACACCAGCGTGCCCACCGAAATCATCAGCAGGATGGGCATGGCCAACACCACCGCCAGCACATAGCCACCCAGCACGGCCAAAGGCCCAAGAGGCGAGGCCAGCAAGTCGCGGCCCAACTGACTCAGCACAACCGGGTCCAGCCAATGGCTCATGGACGGGCTGCGCCACACCAGGGCCACGGCCGCGAACAACCCCAGGTACACCACCGCCATGAGGCGGCGCACCAACTTGCTGCCCGACACCTTCGATGAACCACCCGCACTCATGACACAAACCTCATTGCACTGCCCACATTCCATCCAACGGAAAACAAGCGAATCTTGAGGCCATTCCAGCGGGCGTGACGCAGGTGCTTTCCTGCGGGTGAACGCCGTTTCCCCTCGCTTCGGGGGGGGCGTCAAACGTCGGGGTGAACGCCGGGCAGAGGCCTTTGGGTGAGCATCCAGCGCCCCACCCTCACCGCCAGGGCTTCTGGGGACACCGGCCACGAGAACAACTCCACCCAGCCGGGCAGGCCACCTCGCGCGGCAATCTCGTCCGCCTTCAAGGCCGTCAAAGCCAGCACCGCCATGCCCGTGACCATCTCGCAGCGTTCCAGCGTGCGCAGCATGGCAAAACCATCCATGCCGGGCAACTCCAGGTTGGTGATCAGCAAATCAGGAGGGCGCTGGCCCATCTGCAACAGGGCCAGGTAGCCGGTTTCGGCAAAGCGCAAACTCACCGCCGAGCTATACACCTCCAGGGCCGACGCGCATTGCGTCTGCCACTCCGAGTCGTCAGCGACCAGCAAGACGTCATGGTGGCGAGCCTCCCGGCGCACCTTGTCCAACGCACTGGCCCGCGGCAACACTGCCGCCGGATTGCCCTGCCGACGCGCCTGCTCGGCCAAAGGATCACCGCCCAAACCGGTGCTCAATGCCAGCGCCTCGACCGCGTTGTAAGGAATGCGCCGATGCCCCCCGGGCGTGCGCGCCGCCGGCAAAATGTCGGCCTCGACCCACAACTGCACGGTGCGCAGCGACACGCCCAAACGGCTGGCCACCTCGCGGGTGGTGAGCATGCGGGCGCCTGGGCCCAGGTGGATGACTTGCGACATGCGTTGACCACTTTCTTCAGTGGTTTCATTTTTGCGGGATCCACCCTTCAGCGGTAGGCCCTTCACCCATCAAACCACGGCCCGACGTGAAGCATTGGGCACAATCGCCCCCCATGAACAAGGCCTTCACCAAGGAAACCGACCACGACGACGAGGAGGAACTTGCCCCGTCGCCCATTCCTGCCGGCACCAAGAACTATTTGACCCCACAGGGCTACCAGCGCCTGCGCGACGAACTGCTGGCGCTGATCGACGTCGAACGCCCCAAGATCGTCGAGATCGTGCACTGGGCCGCCTCCAACGGCGACCGCTCCGAAAACGGTGACTACATCTATGGCAAAAAGCGCCTGCGCGAGATCGACCGCCGCATCCGCTTCCTGACCAAGCGCCTGGACATCGCCGAAGTGGCCGACCCTTCGGTGCACCATGGTCACGATCAGGTTTTCTTCGGCGCCACCGTCACCTACGTGAATCAGGATGATGTGGAACGCACCGTCACCATCAAGGGCATCGACGAGGTCGACAACCTGCAGGGCGAAGTCAGTTGGGTCTCACCCATTGCGCGGGCCCTGCTCAAATCACGCGTGGGTGACGAAATCCAGTTGATGACACCGGGCGGGCTGGAACAGGTCGAGGTGCTGAAGGTCAGCTACCCCGCGCCTGCTACGCCCCAGGGATGATTCGGCCCGCCTTGAGCACCACCGGGCAGCGCTTGAGCGTGCGCAGCACGTCGTTCAAGTGCTCCACATCGCGCACGGCCAAGGTCAGCTTCAACTCGGCGGTTTCGCCCAGGCGCTCGTCGCCCATCTCGATGTGGGTGATGTCGGTTTCGGCGCTGCTGATGGACTGCGCCACCTGCGCCAGCACGCCCTTGCCATTGGCCACCAACACCTGAACCGCGGTCTCGAAAGGCCGCGTGGGCTCGTCGGCCCAGCTCACGTCGATCCAGCGCTCGCTGTCGCGATCGAACAGGCGACGGCCCACGCCGCACAACTGCGTGTGCACCACGAGGCCTTCGCCACGGCCAAGGTAGCCAGCGATCGGGTCGCCCGGGATCGGGCGACAGCACGGCGCCAACTGCATCGTGGCACCTTCGCTGCCATCGATCACCACGCCGCCATGCGAGGGCGATTCGGAATCGGCAAAACGCCCCAGGGTCAGGGTCAGGGCATCGGGTTTTTCGCCAGACTCGGCCATGAGCTGCGCCAGGCGCTTGGCCACCATGTTGCTGATCTTGCGACCCAGGCCGATGTCCACGCACAAATCATCTTTGCTGCGATTGCCACCCCAGCGGATCAGGGCCTGCCACGTGGCACCGCTGGCGCCTTCGCTGGTCTCGTCCCCCGGCGGCATGGCCAGGCCCTCGGCCCGCAACGCCTGCGTCAGCAGCTTCTCGCCCAGCTCCAAAGACTCTTCCGTCTCCATGTTCTTCAGGTAGTGGCGGATCTTGGAACGGGCCCGGCCCGTGCTCACGAAATTCAGCCAGCCCGGATTGGGTCGCGCGCTGGGTGCCGTGATGATCTCGACCACGTCGCCGCTGCGCAACTCGGTGCGCAAGGCCGCCGCCTCGCCATTGATCTTGACCGCCACGCAGTGGTCGCCCACGTCGCTGTGGATGGCATAGGCGAAGTCCACCGAGGTGGCGCCGCGCGGCAGGGCCAGGATGCGCGACTTGGGCGTGAACACGTAGACCGATTCGGGGAACAGGTCGATCTTCAAATGCTCCAGGAACTCAGCCGAATCGCGCGTCTCGTGCTGGATGTCGATCAAGGACTGCAGCCACACGGCCGCCTGCTGCGGCGAAGCCTCCGCACCTGCGCCCTCTTGCGTCTTGTACATCCAGTGCGCCGCGATGCCCTTTTCGGCCACGGCATGCATGGCCTGCGATCGCAGCTGGAACTCCACCGCCGTGCCCACCGGGTTCACCAGCGTGGTGTGCAGCGACTGGTAGCCATTGGCCTTGGGGATGGCGATGTAGTCCTTGAAACGGCCCGGCAGGGGCTTGTACAACTGGTGCAGCACGCCCAGGGCGCGGTAGCAGTCCAGCAATTCGCGTGTCACGATCCGGAAGCCGAAGATGTCGCTGACCTGGGCGAAGGTCAGGTTCTTCTCGATCATCTTGTGATAGATCGAGAAAATGGTTTTCTCGCGGCCGTAGACCTCAACCACCATGTCGGCGCCACCAAAGGCCTGCTCCACTTCACGCTGAATGCGATCAACCAGATCACGCCGGTTGCCGCGCGTCTTCTTCACCGCTTTCGTCAGCACCCCATAACGCCAAGGGTTGATGTACTGGAAAGACAACTCCTGCAACTCGCGGTAAGTCTGGTTCAGGCCCAGCCGGTGCGCGATCGGCACGTAGATGTCGAGCGTTTCCTTGGCGATGCGGGTGCGCTTATGCGCCACCATGGCCGCCATCGTGCGCATGTTGTGCAGGCGGTCGGCCAGCTTGATCAGGATGACGCGCACATCGCGCGCCATGGCCAGCAGCATCTTGCGGAAAGACTCGGCCTGCGATTCTTCCTTGGTCGAGAACTGCAGCTTGTCCAGCTTGGTCAGGCCATCGACCAACTCGGCCGTGGGCGCGCCAAAGCGTTCAATCAATTCGATCTTGGTGACGCCGCAGTCTTCCATGGCGTCGTGCATCAGCGCGGCCATGATGGCCTGCGCGTCCAGCTTCCAGTCGGCGCACAGGCCGGCCACGGCAATCGGGTGGGTGATGTAAGGCTCGCCACTGGCGCGGAACTGCCCCAGGTGAGCTTCGTCGGCGAAGCGGTAGGCGTCGCGCACGCGGCGTGCGTCCGCCTCGTCCAGATAGTCGAGTTTGTGGGTCAGCGCCGCGAAAGATGCTGCGGCAGCGTCGGAAGTGGCCTGGGTCATGCAAACTACTTTAGCGCGGAACGAGCGGGCCAGACACCAAGCGTGTCAATCGCTGAAATAGAAACGGCCCACGAAGGCGGGCCGTTGCTCGTCAAGCTGGTGAAAACCAGCCGGAAAAATCTCAGGTCGGAACTTTGCGCAGCATTTCGATGCCGACTTGGCCTGCTGCGATTTCGCGCAGGGCGGTCACGCCGGGCTTGTTGCGCGATTCAATCTTGGGCGTGTGACCTTGGCTCAGCATGCGGGCACGGTAAGTCGCGGCCAGCACCAACTGGAAGCGGTTGGGAATCTTGATCAGGCAGTCTTCGACGGTGATGCGGGCCATGGTGGAACCTCTGAAAATGGGTCTGAGCAGGATCAAACCAGGTTGAGCGCGCGGAACACGACGGACTTGTTGCGACGCTGAGCCGCGTATTTTAACCTCTGCGCGTGAACAATGGCTTTTAAATCAAACAAAGCCGTTTCAAACAGGCTGTTGACCACCACGTAATCAAAGAATTGGGCCTGTTCAACCTCCACCTTGGCGTTGCTCATGCGGATTTCGATCACATCCGAGGTGTCTTCGCCCCGGCGGTGCAGGCGCTGCAAGAGCTCTTCGTAGCTGGGCGGCAGGATGAAAATCAGCACCGCGTTGGGAAAGATCTTCTTGATCTGCAGGGCGCCCTGCCAGTCAATCTCCAGCACCACATCCTCGCCGCCTTTGATGCGCTCCTCGATCGCGTGGCGCGAGGTGCCGTACAGGTTGCCATGCACCTCGGCCCACTCGAAGAAATCGCCGTGCGAAATCATTCCGCGGAACTCGGTTTCCTCGATGAACAGGTATTCGCGGCCGTCTTGCTCCTGGCCGCGTGGCGGCCGCGTCGTGTGCGAAATCGACACCAGCAAGCGCGAATCCAGCTCCAGCAAGGCCTTGACCAAGCTGGATTTGCCCGTCCCGCTGGGGGCCGACACCACGAAAAGATTGCCCGGGTAGTCCATTTCGTCACCTCCGGCGACAGCTGCTTCATTCGACACGTTATCGGCGCTCATTCGATGTTCTGAACCTGTTCACGCATTTGCTCGATCAGCACCTTCATCTCGACCGAGATCTGAGTCAACTCCAGCGCCGCCGCCTTGGAGCCCAAAGTGTTGGCCTCGCGGTGCAACTCCTGAATCAGGAAATCCAGGCGTTTGCCCACTTCGCCGCCCTTTTTCAGCAGGCGCGCGATCTCGTCCAGGTGCGCCTTCAGGCGCGTCAACTCTTCATCGACATCAATGCGCAGGGCATAGGCCGCCGCTTCGCTCAAGGCCCGTTCCTGGGCCGCCTCTTCGGTGATGCTGCCGCCCACCGCCTCCAGCGCCTCCTTGTAACGCTGCACGAAACGCTCTTGCTGGCGCTGCACGGCCTGGGGCACCAGCGGCGTCGCCTGCTCCGCCAGGGCCTTCAGCCCGTTGAGCTTCTCCACCAGGATGGCCACCAAGCGCTTGCCCTCGCGCTGGCGCGCCTCCAGCAGCCCCTCGATGCTTTGGCGGCAGGCGTCCAGCGCCACGTCTTCCAGCTTGGCGATCGGGCCGGCGGTGCGGCACCAATTCATGATTTCGTTCACGGAGAGCGGGGTGGCTTTGGGCAGCCAGTTCTGCACCATGCCCTCCAGCCGAGCCAGGCTGTGCAACTGATCGGCCTGCGGTTGCGGCCAAGCCGTTTCGACCGGCCGTTGCGGTTGCATCTTCAGTTCGATCTTGCCGCGCCGAAATGAAGCTGTCAGCAAATCACGCAAGGCAGGCTCCAAGGCCCGAAACTCGTCAGACAGCTTGAAACTCAGATCCAGGAATCGGCTGTTGACCGAGCGCAACTCGGCCCCGACCCCACCGGTTGGGGACTTGCTTGCGGTGCTCGCCGCCGAGCGTGTCGCGCTGGACGATTCCGCATCATCAGAGGCGTCGCCGCTGTGTTCCGGAACCGACGCGACCGCGCTGGCAAAGCCGGTCATGGAGTAGACTGACATAGATACTTGACACCAGACACAAAACCCGATTATGTCAAAGCAAAAACCCGCTCCGCTGCCTTCTGGCACCGTCGTGGGGGGTTACCAGGTCGTCAAGAAACTGGCTGCCGGCGGTTTCGGTGTGGTTTACCTCGCTGAAGACCCCGAACACCGGCTCGTGGCGCTCAAGGAATACCTCCCCTCCTCCCTCGCAGAACGTGCCCTGGGAGAGTTGATCCCGCGCGTCAAACCCGACAAGCAGCCCCTGTACCGTTTGGGCCTGAAAAGCTTTTTCGAAGAAGGCCGCTCTTTGGCGCAGATTTCGCACCCAAGTGTGGTGTCGGTGTTGAATTTCTTCCGCGAAAACGAAACCGTTTACATGGTGATGAATTACTTGCAAGGAGATACCTTGCAGGATTTCATCGTCACGGCGCGCGATTTGAAGCGCGACAAAGTCTTCCGCGAATCCACCATTCGCTCGCTTTTCGATGAAATGCTGCGCGGCCTGCGCATCGTCCACCAGCACAAGATGCTGCACCTGGACATCAAGCCCGCCAACGTCTTCGTCACCAACGAAAACAAGGCCGTGCTGCTCGATTTCGGTGCCGCCCGCGAAGTGCTGTCCAAAGAGGGCAATTTCATCCGCCCGATGTACACGCCCGGCTTCGCCGCCCCCGAGATGTACCGCCGCGACGGCTCGCTGGGCCCCTGGACCGACATCTACGCCATTGGCGCGTGCATTTACGCCTGCATGCAAGGGTATCCCCCCAACGATGCGCCACAACGCCTCGAAAAAGACCGTTTGAACCTGTCCTTGTCCAGGCTGCGCAACGTGTATTCAGATAACCTTCTGGAAGTGACCGAGTGGTGCATGTCGCTCGACCCGCTGGCGCGCCCGCAAAGCGTGTTTGCTCTGCAAAAAGAGCTCGCCCGCGAGACCGAGCGCCGCTACTCCAAGCTGACATTCTCCGAACGCGTCAAGCTCCAGCTTGAAAACCTCAAATCAGGTGCGAAGGCATAAGGCAGGCATGAGATTCTCCGTCTACCAGATCAGCCGCAAGGGCGGCCGTGAGAAAAACGAAGACCGCATGGGCTACTGCTACACGCGGGATTCGGGCCTGTTCGCCCTCGCCGACGGCATGGGCGGCCACCCCGAAGGCGAAGTCGCCTCGCAACTGGCCTTGCAGACCATGGCCGCGCTGTACCAGCGCGACGCCCGCCCCACCCTGACCGATCCCCTGCGCTTTCTGCAGGATGCCGTCATGGCCGGCCACCACCAGTTGCTGCGCTACGCCAGTGAAAAAGGCCTGATCGACACGCCCCGCACCACCATCGTCGCCTGCATCATGCAGGGCAACGCGGCCTACTGGGCCCACTGCGGTGATTCGCGCCTGTACTTCGTGCGCGGCGACAAGCTCATCGCCCGCACCCGCGACCATTCCTACTCCGAGTTGCAGCAAACGCTGAACTCGGTCGTGCCGCTGAACGACCGCTACAACCGCAACGTGCTGTTCACCTGCCTGGGCAGCCCCGGCAAACCGGTGGTTGACACCGCCGGCCCCTTGCTGCTGCAAGAAGGTGACCGCATCCTGCTGTGTTCCGACGGCCTGTGGGGCACGGTCGATGACGAAGTCATCACCCGCCACCTCACCACGCGCGCCATCTCCGACGCCGTGCCCGAGTTGGTCGAAGAAGCGCTGCGCAATGGCGGCCCCAAGTGCGACAACGTCACCATCATCGCCATGGAGTGGGAGTCGGCCAGCAACGATGATGTCGCTGGCGGCACTTCCACCTCGACCGACAACCTGGGCGACCAGGTTTTCGCGTCCACCATCCAGGCCAGCGTGGGCAGCGGCATGGGTCCAGGCGACAATGTCGATGCCGACGACCTGGACGAGGCTGAAATCGAACGTTCGATCCGCGAGATCAACGAGGCGATCAAGCGCTCGGCCCGGGGCGGCCAAAAACCCTGACAGCCGCTTAAGCCAGTTCAAGCGGCCGTCGTCTTCACGCCCGCTTACCTGGAGCCCCCATGGCTGCCTATCAACGCACGCAAGACCGGGCCGTGGACGCCCTGCGTCCCGTCACCATCACCCGCCGCTACACCAAGCACGCCGAAGGCTCTGTGCTGATCGCCTTTGGTGACACCAAGGTGCTATGCACCGCCTCGGTCGAAGAGCGCGTGCCGCCACACAAGCGCGGCAGTGGCGAAGGTTGGGTCACCGCCGAATACGGCATGCTGCCCCGCTCGACCCACACCCGCAATGACCGAGAAGCCGCGCGTGGCAAGCAGAATGGCCGCACGCAAGAAATCCAGCGCCTGATCGGCCGCTCGCTGCGCGCCGTGTTCGACCTCAAGCTGCTGGGCGAACGCACCATCCACCTCGACTGCGACGTCATCCAGGCCGATGGCGGCACCCGCACCGCCGCCATCACGGGCGCCTACGTGGCCGCGCACGATGCCGTCACCTGGCTGCTGGCGCACGGCAAGATCACGGCCACGCCCATCCGCGAACCGGTGGCCGCCATCAGTGTCGGCATCGTGCAAGGCACGCCCCTGCTCGACCTCGCGTACGTGGAAGACGTGGACTGCGACACCGACATGAACGTCGTCATGACTGGCGCAGGCCATTTCATCGAAGTGCAAGGCACGGCCGAAGGCGTGGCCTTCACACGAGCCGAGATGGACAGCCTGCTGGGCCTGGCCGACCAAGGCATCCAACGCTTGGTGACCTTGCAAGCCGAGGCGTTGGCCCAACCATGAAACTGATCCTGGCCTCCAACAACGGCAAGAAGCTGCGCGAGCTGCAGGCCCTGATCGGCCCGCTGGGGCTGGAGCTGGTCACGCAAGGCAGCCTGGGCATCCCAGAGGCCGAAGAGCCGCACGTCACGTTCGTGGAAAACGCCCTGGCCAAAGCGCGTCATGCGGCGCAACTGGGCCAAGGCCCCGCCATCGCGGATGACTCCGGCCTGTGCGTGCAGGCTCTGCAGGGTGCGCCCGGTGTGCGCTCGGCGCGCTACGCCTGCGACCATGGCCAGATCGAAGACACCGTCGGCCGCGAGTTGATCGACCCCGCCAACAACGCTTGGCTGCTCAAGCAGATGCAAGGCCAGGCCGACCGCCGCGCGCACTTCACTTGCCTGCTGGTCGCGGTGCGCCACGCCGAAGATCCTGAACCGCTGATCGCAGAAGGCCACTGGAACGGCCTCCTGCTGGAGGCACCGCAAGGTGAACACGGCTTCGGCTACGACCCGCTGCTGTGGCTGCCGCAGTACAAGCAGTCGGCCGCGCAATTGGCGCCCGAGGTCAAGAACACGGTCAGCCACCGCGCCCTGGCCTGCGAGCGCCTGCGCGAGTTGATGACCGCCCGCTGGGGCCTGCTGAAGTGATCACCTTGCACCGTCCCGGCGCGCTGCAAGCCTTGCCGCCCCTGTCGCTGTATGTGCACCTGCCCTGGTGCCTGAAGAAGTGCCCTTATTGCGACTTCAACTCGCATGAAATCGCCACTCCCAAAATCCCTTTGCTGCCAGCGCAGCAGGGCAACATGGCGAGTCCCAAGGCAGGCCTGTCGCCAGCGCTGGAAGCCCAGTACCTCGACGCCCTGTGCGCCGACCTGGAAGCCTCCCTGCCGCAGATCTGGGGCCGCCGCATCCACAGCATCTTCATCGGAGGCGGCACGCCCAGCTTGTTCTCGCCCGAGGGCATTGACCGACTGCTGGCCGACATCCGCGCCCGCCTGGCCTACGACCCCGACTGCGAAGTCACGCTGGAAGCCAACCCTGGCACCTTCGAGAAAGACCGATTCAAGGCCTTCCGCCAGGCTGGCGTGAATCGGCTGTCCATCGGCGTGCAAAGCTTTGACGATGCCAAGCTCAAGGCTCTGGGCCGCGTGCACAACCGCGCGCAAGCCATCGCCGCGGTCGAAGAGGCCCAAGCCTGCTTCGACACCTTCAACCTCGACCTGATGTACGCCCTGCCCGGCCAGAGCCAGGCCGACCTCGACGCCGACCTGCAGCAGGCACTGGCCTTCACGCCGCCGCATTTGTCGCTGTACCACCTGACGATGGAGCCGAACACGCGCTTCGCCACACAGCCCCCCAAGGACCTGCCGGACGATGACACCGCCTTCGACATGCTGGACCGCCTCATCGAAGCCACCGGCCTCGCAGGGCTGGAGCGTTACGAGATTTCGGCCTATGCGCGCAAAGGCCACCGCGCCATGCACAACCTGAACTACTGGCAGTTCGGCGACTACCTGGGCATCGGCGCAGGCGCGCATTCCAAGATCAGCTTCCCGGACCGCGTCGTGCGGCAAGTGCGCTGGCGCGAACCGCAGGCTTACATGACGCAGGCGTTGCAAGGCCAGGCTTGCTCGAATGAACATGAAATCAGCCTCAAGGCGCGCCCTTTCGAGTACATGCTCAACGCACTGCGCCTGAAGGACGGCTTCGAGCTGGCGCGCTTCACCGAGCGCACCGGCCTGCCGATCACCGCCATCCAGCAGGCCATGCAAGAGGCCGAGGCCAAGGGCCTGCTGGCACGAGATCTTCAGCGGGCCTGGCCCACCGAAAAAGGCTTTGACTTCCTGAGCGATCTGCAGGCCCTCTTCCTTCAGGAAGAGTGACCCGCTTCATCGCAGCAAGGCTCAGGCGGCCTTTTTCTCGTCGCGTAGTTCGCGGCGCAGGATCTTGCCCACATTGGTCTTGGGCAGATCATTGCGGAACTCGATGTACTTGGGGCGCTTGTATCCAGTGAGTTGCTCCTTGCAGAACTCGGCCACCGAGGCTTCGGTCAAGGTCGGGTCCTTGCGCACCACGAACACCTTCACCGCTTCGCCCGCCTTCTCGTCGGGCACGCCCACAGCCGCACACTCCAACACACCAGGGTGCATGCTCACGACTTGCTCCACCTCGGTCGGATACACATTGAAGCCCGACACCAGGATCATGTCCTTCTTGCGGTCCACGATCTTGGTCTGGCCGGTGGTGTCCATCACACCGATGTCGCCCGTGCGAAAGAAGCCATCGGTGGTCATGACCTTGGCGGTCTCATCAGGACGCTGCCAATAGCCGTCCATCACCTGCGGACCACGCACGCAGATCTCGCCCGGCTCGCCAAAGCCCAAGTGGTTGCCGTCGTCGTCCAGGATCGCCACCTCGGTGGAAGGCAGCGGATAGCCGATCGAGCCATTGAACTCCATGTTGTCCAGACGATTGGCGGTGGCCACCGGGGAAGTCTCGGACAGACCGTAACCCTCGACGATGGCGCACCCTGTCACCTGGGCCCATTTTTCGGCGGTGGACTTCTGGACGGCCATGCCCCCACCCATCGACACCTTCAGACCGGAGAAGTCCAGCTTGCCGAAGTCAGGGTGGTTGGCTAGCGCGTTGAACAGCGTATTCACCGCAGGGAACTGGTTGACCCGGTAGTTGCCTAGCGTCTTGATCACGCCGGGAAGGTCACGCGGGTTCGGAATCAGGATGTTCATGCTGCCCATTCGGGCCCCCATGAAGTAGCACACCGTCAACGAGAAGATGTGATACAGCGGCAAGGCACAAACGGCCACCAGCGGTTGGTTGCCCAGCTTGGCCAACTCGGGCTTGAACCAGGCTTCGTTCTGCAGGATGTTGGCTACCACATTGCGGTGCAACAGCGTCGCGCCCTTGGACACGCCAGTGGTGCCCCCTGTGTATTGCAGGAAGGCGACATCATTGGGCGTCAAGGTGGGGCGGGTGTACTTGCTTGACGCGCCTTGCGACAACACCTTCTTGAATGGCGTGACCCTGATCGGGCCCCCATTGGGCAGGCTGAAAGCCGGCACCATTTTCTTGACATGGCGCACCACGAAGTTGACCAGCGGGCCCTTCAGACCCGGCAGCATGTCGCCCATGGCGGCGAGCACCACGTGCTTGACTGGCGTGCGAGCGATGACGTCCTGCAAGGTCACCGCGAAGTTTTCCAGGATGACGATGGCCTCGGCGCCAGAGTCCTTCAACTGGTGCTCCAGCTCACGCGGCGTGTACAGCGGATTGACGTTGACCACCACATAACCAGCGCGCAACACAGCGGCGATCGCCACCACGTACTGCGGCACGTTGGGCATCATCAGCGCCACGCGTGCGCCCTTGGACAAGCCCTGCGCCTGTAACCAAGCGGCCATGGCACGCGACATCTCATCGACCTGCGCGAATGTCCAGCGCACCTCCATGAAAGCCGCCATGTCGCGGCGAGCATGCTCTCGGAATGCCTGGTCCAGCAAATCGACCAGTGAGTTGTACTCACCGGGATTGATCTCAGCAGGGACACCAGCTTCGTACTGCGCCAACCAGGGTTTGGACATTGCCATTTGCGAGCCTCTCACTTGATAAACAGGACATTTCATCGGCTTGACATCACTCAAGACGCAAGCTTGAAACACTGCATTCATTTTGCAACATAGTCAGACAAGGGTATTCCCTTGAGATGTGGCAACTTTGCACACACTGCCTGTCAGATTCGGCGCAAAGCGGTGGGAACGCCGGTGATCCACGGGGTTGGGGAAGCTGGGCCACAAGGCACAATATTCGGATGACCTCGAACGACACCACCCCACCCAGCTCGCCCAAGCGGCGCTGGCTGCTCAAGTCTGCCCTCGCTCTGGGTGCCGTCGGCGCTGCCTTGGGCGGCGCTGTTTTCTGGAATCGCGGCATCAACAATGGCGCCTTGACCGACTCCGGCAAGCAGGTGCTCAAAGCCGTGGCTCGCGCGGTCCTGGCCGACATGCTGCCCACCGACCCCGCCGCCCGTGAAGCCAAGCTCGAAGGCCAGATACTTCGACTGAACCAGGTCATCCAGACCATGCCCGCCAGCGCCCAAGGCGAACTGGCTGCACTGCTCGGCTTGCTGGTCAATGCGCCCACGCGGCTGATGGTGACGGGCTTGAGCAGTTCCTGGGCCAAGGCCAGCACCGAAGAAATCTCGGAAGCCCTGGAGAGCATGCGCATCCACAAGCTGCCCACCACGATGCTGAGTTACCACGCCGTGCGTGACCTCACCTGCATCGCCTTTTTCACGAACCCCGACAACTGGGCACTGACCGGCTACCCCGGCCCCCTCGACATATGAGCAAATTGCCTGACCCGTTCCGCGCCGGCATCGAGCGCGGCTGGAAGACCACCGATGGCGCTTTGGGCCTGCCTGAAAAAATCAACTGCGATGTCGTCATCGTTGGCACGGGCGCTGGCGCCGGCATCACCGCCGAGTTGCTGACCAAGGCCGGACTGGATGTCGTGCTGATCGAAGAAGGTCCACTCAAAACCAGCTCCGATTTCAACCAAAAAGAGTCTGAAGCCTATGCCGACCTCTACCAGGAAGGCGGCACCCGCGCCACGCTGGACAAGGGCCTCACCTTGCTGCAAGGCCGCTGCGTCGGTGGCACCACCGTGGTCAACTGGACCAGCTCATTCCGCACGCCGCCCACCACCCTGAAGTACTGGCAAGAACACTTCGGTCTGAAGGACTTCAACGTCGAAGCCCTGGCGCCCTGGTTCACGCAGGCCGAGCAACGGCTGAACATGACCGCCTGGGAAGCCGCGCCCAACGCCAACAACGAAATCCTGCGCACCGGCGCCACCAAGCTGGGCATCGCCGCCCACGTCATTCCCCGCAACGTCAAGGGCTGCTGGAACCTGGGCTCCTGCGGCATGGGTTGCCCCACCAACGCCAAGCAGTCCATGCTGGTGACCACCATCCCCGCCGCCCTCGAAGCCGGGGCGCGCCTGTTCCACCAAACCCGCGCCGAAAAATTCGAGATCGACAACGGCGAGGTCAAGTCCCTGCAGTGCGTCGGCGTGACCATCAATGGCGATCGTGTGAATGACAAGGTCATGCACATCACGGCCAAGCACTACGTGGTGTCAGGCGGTGCCATCAACTCGCCCGCCCTGCTCAAGCGCTCCAAGGCCCCCGATCCCCACGACCTGCTGGGCAAGCGCACCTTCGTGCACCCGGTGGCGTTTTCATCGGCCGTGTTCGAGCAGAAGATCGAAGGCTGGGCCGGCGCGCCTCAGTCCATCTACTCCGATCATTTCCTGTACACACAGGCCATTGACGGCCCCATCGGCTACAAGCTGGAGGCCACACCCATCCATCCCGGGCTGACCTCCAAGCTGCTGGGCGGCATGGGCGCCACCCTGGCCGAGCGCTTCAAACACTATCCCAACACCCAGATGATGCTGGCCTTGGTCCGCGATGGCTTCCACGCCGACGCCTCCGGTGGCGAAGTGTTCCTGAAGCTGGACGGCTCACCCGTCCTGCACTACCCCCTGACCGACTACGTGCTGGACGGCTTCCGCCGCGCCTTCTTGTCCATGGCCGAGATCCAGTTCGCGGCCGGCGCCAAATCCGTCCTGCCTCTGCATGAACAGGCCACGCACTACACCAGTTGGGCCGAAGCCAAGGCAGGCATCGAGAAGCTCGACATGAAGTCGCAACTGACCGGCGCTGGCAGCGCGCACATCATGGGCGGATGCCGCATGGGTGGCACCGAGCAGCAAGGTGTGGTCAAGCCGGACGGGGTGCATTGGCAGATCAAGAACCTGTCGGTGCACGATGGGTCGGTGTTCCCGACCAGCATCGGCGCCAACCCGCAGCTGTCGATCTATGGCATCGTCAACCGCATGGCCACCCAACTGGCCAAACGGCTCAGTGGCAAGGACGTGGCGCTGGTTTGATCAACCCGCCCTGCGGCTGACCAGGCTCACGCCACTTCCAGCGTGCTGGGTTCAACGACCGCCTTCGAGGCGGTCGTTTTGTTGGGGCGAACCGTTTCTTGCCCCAGGCGATAGGCCACCCAGCCCACACAGGCGGCCAGCGCCAGGTGTCGCACGGAATGGCCGCCAATGGCCTGGTGCGTCAGGTCGAACACGGCCCCATCGGTCCAGTCCACCGTTTGCGCCACGACAAAGCTGATCTGCGAGCGCATCCAGTCCTGCCTTGAAAGCAGATGCCCACTGAGCGTCCAGGCACCAGTGGCCACCAACAACACTGGCAGCATCTCCAGCCAGATCAAGGGGCGCAAATCGCCCACGCCTTCGTGGTGAAGGCTGTAAAGCCACCAGATGCCGCCGAGCAATGAAGCGATCAAGGCGGTGGCAATGGCCGCAGACTCGCCACAGCGGCGATCAATCCGCTCGGCCAGGAAAGCAAAAGCGAACAGGGAGCAAGCCGCCGACTTAGGCACCTGGTCCCAGATGAAGGCCGAATCGCTTGGCGCCAGATGGTAGAACATGCCGCCCAAGGTGGCCAGCATCTGGCACAAGAAGAACCAGCCCCAGATCCAGCGCAAGGGTTCGTTTGAGGGCAAACGGCTGACACGCCAGATGCCCCATAAGCCAATCGGGATCAGCGGCACATGGCTCAGGACATTGATGCCATTGGGCACGCCCATCCACCGGCCTTCATCCACAAAGTGGTGCATGTGAGGCACCAAACCTACCGGACCCCACGCCACCAAACCGACCATGGCCGCCAAGGCCATGGCCACCATCAAAGCAACGGTGGCACGCCGGGACAAGGTGGAAGAGACGGGGTCAACGTGAACGTGATCCATTGGAACCACTCCATTCAATGACACTCCCTGTGCCAGGCAGTTTGCGGTGTTTTACCCCGCGAGGCAATCACACTGATGGGCTCCCCTGATGGGGTGTATTGTGCCGTGCCCACCCATGAAAAAACCCCGCCGGAGCGGGGTTTTTAGCATGACAAACAAGTTGTCGAGGCAGAGCCAATTACTTGGTGCGGGTGCCCACGACTTCGATTTCAACGCGGCGATTCTTGGCACGGCCGGCGTCGGACTTGTTGTCGGCCACAGGTTGGGCTTCGCCCTTGCCTTCGGTGTAGACGCGGCTGGCTTCGAAGCCCTTGGTCGTCAGATAGGCCTTGACGGCATCAGCGCGGCGAACCGACAGCTTCTGGTTGTAGGCATCAGTCCCCTTGGAGTCGGTGTGACCCACGGCAATGATGACTTCCAGGTTCAGACCCTTGACCTTGTCGGCCAGGTCGTCCAGCTTGGCCTTGCCTTCGGGCTTGAGCACAGCCTTGTCGAAGTCGAAGAAGGCATCAGCAGCGAAGCTGACTTTTTCAGTCTGGGGCACGGGCACGGGCACCACAGCGGGCGCAGGAGCTGCTTCGGCAGCAGGGGCAGCCGCAGCCACGGGAGCGGCAGGAGGAGGAGGCACGCCATCACAACCCTGGATACCGGTTTCAGGTGTCCAGAAATTGTTACGCCAGCACAGTTCGTTGGTGCCGTTCTTCACGGGCTTGCCGTCGGACGAAACCCAGTTGTTGACATTTTGAGCTGAAGCACCCATCGAGGCCGTCATGGCGACCAAGGCGAACAGAGCCGCAACGTTATTGAGTTTGTTCATGCAGATCCTCAAAAAATAGACGCAGCGCAACGCCGCGGAAGCCCATTCGGGCAGAAATGATTGAACTCTTACCAGGGCCTTGAAGGTCAATCGCTTGACAAAAAACAAGGGATGTCCCTAGAACGAGAAAACGGTTTCGATTGTGCCATAGCCAATATTTCACTCAAGCCATCCCTTCAAAGAGAGCGAAACACGTTGCGAGATGTTGCGCTGGGACTACAAGAGCGGCCAATTACAATCCCGAAGTTACCTTCCGCCTGGATAGACGCCTCGCATGACCCAATTCGCCAAGGAAACCCTGCCCATCAGCCTCGAAGAGGAGATGCGGCGTTCGTACCTCGACTACGCCATGAGCGTGATCGTGGGCCGCGCCCTGCCCGACGCGCGAGATGGATTGAAACCCGTGCACCGTCGCGTTCTGTTCGCGATGCACGAGCTCAACAACGACTGGAACCGGCCTTATAAAAAGTCCGCCCGCATCGTGGGCGACGTGATCGGCAAGTACCACCCGCACGGCGACTCGGCGGTGTACGACACCATCGTGCGGATGGCACAAGATTTTTCGCTGCGCCACATGCTGGTCGATGGCCAGGGCAACTTCGGCTCGGTTGACGGCGACAACGCCGCCGCCATGCGGTACACCGAAATCCGCCTGTCCAAGATCGCGCACGAGTTGCTGGCCGACCTGGACAAGGAAACGGTCGACTTCGGGCCCAACTACGACGGCTCCGAAAAAGAACCGCTGGTGATGCCCACCCGCGTGCCCAACCTGCTGGTCAACGGCTCGTCGGGCATTGCCGTGGGCATGGCCACCAACATCCCGCCGCACAACCTCAACGAGGTCGTGGATGCCTGCCTTCACTTGCTGAAGAACCCGCAAGCCACCATCGACGAGCTGATGGAGATCATCCCGGCGCCCGACTTCCCGACCGCCGGCATCATCTATGGCCTGAGCGGCGTGCGCGATGGCTACCGCACCGGCCGTGGCCGCGTGGTGATGCGCGCCAAGGTTCACTTCGAAGACATCGACAAGGGCAACCGCCAGTCGATCATCGTTGACGAGATCCCCTACCAGGTCAACAAGAAGAGCCTGCTGGAGCGCATCGCCGAGCTGGTCAACGAGAAGAAGATCGAGGGCATCAGCCACATCCAGGACGAGTCCGACAAGTCCGGCATGCGGGTGGTGATTGATTTGAAGCGCGGCGAAGTGCCCGAGGTCGTGCTGAACAACCTGTACAAGCAGACGCAGTTGCAGGACACCTTCGGCATCAACATGGTCGCCCTGATCGACGGGCAACCCAAGCTGTGCAACCTGAAGGACCTGCTCGCGATCTTCCTGGAACACCGCCGCGAAGTCGTCACGCGCCGCACGGTGTTCGAGCTGCGCAAGGCGCGCGAACGCGGCCACGTGCTGGAAGGCCTGGCCGTGGCGCTGGCCAACATTGACGAGTTCATCGAGACCATCAAGACCTCGCCGACGCCACCCGTGGCCAAGGCCGCGCTGATGAGCAAGAGCTGGGATTCGTCGATGGTGCGCGACATGCTGTCACGTGCCGAGGGCAACACGCCCGGCGGCCGAGAAGCTTTCCGCCCCGAAGGTTTGCTGCCGCTTTATGGCATGCAGGCCGACGGCTTGTACCGCCTGTCCGACGATCAGGCTGGCGAAATCTTGCAGATGCGCCTGCAACGCCTGACCGGTCTGGAACAAGACAAGATCATCGGCGAGTACAAAGAGGTCATGGCTCAAATTGCCGACCTGCTGGACATCCTGGCCAAGCCCGAACGCGTGACCTTCATCATCTCGGAAGAGCTCACCCTGGTGCGCCAGGAGTTTGGTCAAACCAAGGTTGGCGCGCGCCGCAGCGTGATTGAGCACAACGCACAAGAGTTGGGCACCGAAGACCTGATCACCCCGACCGACATGGTGGTCACGCTCAGCCACACCGGCTACATCAAGAGCCAGCCGCTGGCCGAGTACCGCGCGCAAAAGCGCGGCGGCCGCGGCAAGCAGGCCACGGCCACCAAAGACGACGACTGGATCGACCAGCTCTTCATCGCCAACACGCACGACTACATGCTGTGCTTCAGCAACCGTGGCCGCGTGTATTGGTTGAAGGTCTGGGAAGTGCCGAGCGGTTCGCGCAACTCGCGCGGTCGCCCCATCGTCAACATGTTCCCGCTGCAGCCTGAAGAGAAGATCAATGTGGTGCTGCCCCTGACCGGCGAGTTCCGCAGCTTCCCTGAAGATCACTTCGTGTTCATGTCCACACGCCTGGGCACCGTCAAGAAGACCGCGCTGACCGAGTTCAGCAATCCTCGCAAGGCCGGCATCATCTCGGTGGATCTGGACGAAGGCGACATCCTGGTGGGCGCCGCCCTGACCGACGGCAAGCACGACGTGATGTTGTTCAGCGATGGCGGCAAGGCCGTGCGCTTCGACGAAGACGATGTGCGCCCAATGGGCCGCAACGCCCGTGGCGTGCGCGGCATGATGCTCGAAGAAGGCCAGAGCGTGATCGCCATGCTCGTGGCCGAGGACGAAACGCAAAGCGTATTGACCGCGTCCGAGAACGGTTATGGCAAACGCACTAGCATCGTCGAGTACACACGCCATGGCCGGGGCACGAAGGGCATGATCGCCATCCAGCAAACCGAGCGCAATGGCAAGGTGGTCGCGGCCACCCTGGTGCGCCCGGAGGACGAGATCATGCTGATCACGGACAAGGGTGTTCTGGTGCGCACCCGCGTGTCGGAGATCCGCGAACTGGGCCGCGCCACGCAAGGCGTGACCCTGATCGCGCTGGACGAAGGCGCCAAGCTGATTGGCTTGCAACGCATTGTCGAGAATGACGCCCAGGCCGATGCGGCCGAAGGCGGTGAAGATGAGACTCCGGACACCGCCGCCCCCGAAGGCGATGGGTCTGCCCAATGATCCCGCAGCTTGGCTGCCCCGAAATCAAAGGTACAACGATGAAATTCACCAAACTGGCTCTGGCAACCGCTCTGACCACCTCCCTGCTGGCTGTGCCGCTGTCGGCATCCGCCCAAAGCAAGAAGGAATTGGTTCAAAAGCTGATGGTCACGCAGCAGCCTTTGATCGACAACGCCGCACAAAACCTGGCCGAACAGCCGGCACGTCAGCTGGTTGGCGGTGCCAAGCAAGTCTTGTCGCAAGCCGTGGCACCTGAAAAGCGCGAGGCCACGGCCAAGCAGGTCGATGCAGAAATCAAGAAGTACCTGGACGGTGCCGTGCCCCTGTTCAAGGCCAGCGCCAACAAGCTGAGCGCCTCTTCCGTGGCCCCTGCCCTGGAAGAAAAGTTCAGCGAAGACGAGTTGAAGCAACTGATCACCATCCTCGACTCGGCCGTGCTGAAGAAGTACCAAGCGGCCCTGCCCGACCTGATCGGCAGCAGCTTCCTGGAAAAGGTGGTACTGGATGTTCGCCCTCAGCTTGATCCCAAGCTGCAAACCGTGCAAAACAACCTGCGCGCCATCCTGGACACGGCTTCTGGTGGCAAGCTGAGCGGTCAGGCGCCAGCCCCCGCAGCCGCGCCGGCCAAGGCCGCCAAGCCTGCGCCCAAGCCCGCCGTCAGCAAGTAAGTAAGTGAGAAGGACGCCGCCCAGGCGTTGACCGAGATGACCCGACCTTTCAATTTTTCCGCCGGTCCGGCGGCGCTGCCTGAAGAAGTCTTGCAACAGGCCGCGAGCGAGATGCTGGACTGGCATGGGTCGGGCATGAGCGTGATGGAGATGAGCCACCGGGGCAAGGAGTTCATCTCCATTGCTCAGCAGGCCGAAAGCGACCTGCGCGAGATCCTGGCCATCCCCGCCAACTACAAAGTGCTATTCATGCAGGGCGGTGCCATCGCCGAGAACGCCATCGTGCCGATGAACCTGTCATCGCGGGGGGGGCACATGGACTATGTGGTGACCGGCTCCTGGTCACTCAAGTCGCAAAAGGAAGCCCGCAAGTACGGCCAAGTGAACGTGATCGCCAGCAACGAGGCAGACGGCCACACCACCGTGCCCGATCCTGCTTCGTGGCAGCTCAGCCGCAACGCCGCCTACGTGCACGTGTGCAGCAACGAGACCATCAACGGCATCGAGTTGCACGAGCTGCCCGATTTGAAAGCCCTGGGCTGCGATGCACCACTGGTGATCGACTGCTCTTCGCACATCGCCTCGCGCCCAATCGACTGGTCGCGCGTGGGCCTGGCTTACGCCGGGGCGCAAAAGAACATCGGGCCTGCCGGCCTGACCCTGGTCATCGTTCGCGAAGACCTGCTCGGCCACGCTCTGCCGATCACGCCCTCGGCCTTTGACTACAAGATCGTGGCCGACCACGATTCGATGTACAACACCCCGCCCACCTACGCCATTTATTTGGCCGGCCTGGTGTTCCAGTGGATCAAACGCCAGCACGAAGGTGCCTTGCAAGGCCTGGACGCCATCGAGGCGCGCAACATCGCCAAGGCCGATCGCCTGTATGGCTACCTGGATGCCTCAGGCTTTTACAGCACGCACGTGGCGGTCAATGCGCGCTCGCGCATGAACGCACCGTTTTTCTTGCCCGCTGAGGCACTGTACGAGCCCTTCCTGGCCGGTGCCAAAACGCAGGGCTTGCTGCAGCTCAAGGGTCACAAGAGCGTCGGCGGCCTGCGAGCGTCCATCTACAACGCCTTGCCCTTGGCCGGTGTCGATGCCCTGGTCGCCTACCTGAAAGAGTTTGCCCAGCGCCATGGCTGATCACCCAAGCCCTGATCAACGTCCGGTTGAAGAACAACTGGGTGACTTGCGCACACGCATTGACGCGGTCGATCAGCAGTTGCTGCAGTTGCTGAATCAGCGCGCGCAACTCGCCCAGGCTGTGGGCGAGGTCAAGAAGATCGACAGCTCGCCGGTGTTCCGCCCCGACCGCGAGGCCCAGGTCATCGACAAGCTCAAGAACCTGAACCCCGGCCCCATCCAGCCCGACAGCATCGCGCCCATCTGGCGCGAGATCATGTCGGCGTGCCGCTCGCTGGAAGCGAAGTTGAAAGTGGCCTTCCTGGGCCCGATTGGCACCTTCAGTGAACAGGCCGCGCTGGACTACTTTGGCTCGTCCATCGAAGCGATGCCCTGCCCGTCCATCGACGAGGTATTCCGCGCCACCGTGGCCGGGTCGGCCGATTTTGGCGTGGTGCCGGTTGAAAACTCCACCGAAGGCGTGGTGGCCCGCTCGCTTGACTTGCTGCTGCAATCACCGGTGACCATCATTGGCGAGACCAGCTTGCTGGTCAGCCACAACCTGTTGCGCAAAGAGCCCTCGCGCACGGGCATCACCACCGTGTGCGCCCATCCTCAGGCGCTGGCCCAATGCCAGGGCTGGCTCAGCCAGAACCTGCCCGGTGCCGAGCGCCGCCCGGTGTCCAGCAATGCCGAAGGTGCGCGCCTGGCGGGTGAAGACGCCAGCATCGCCGCGCTGGCCAGCCTGCGTGCCGCGTCGAGCTATGGTCTGCACGTGCTGCAGGCGGGCGTGCAGGACGAGGCTCAAAACCGCACCCGCTTCGTCATCGTTTCCCTGCCCGAGTCGCTGCCCGCCAGCGCGCCCACGGGGCATGACTGCACCAGCCTGATCGTGTCGGTGGACAACCGCCCGGGCGCCGTGCATGACATGCTGGTGCCTTTGAAGCGCCACGGTGTGTCGATGACCCGTTTCGAATCCCGCCCGGCCCGCTCGGGCCAGTGGGAGTATGTTTTCTACATGGACTTGGCTGGCCACCCGGCCCAAGACAACGTTGCTGCGGCGATGAGCGAATTGCGCGCGCAATGTTCGTTCTTCAAGGTGCTGGGCACCTACCCGCTCGACGTGCACTGAGACCATGACGATGTTCAATCAACTGGGACTGATCGGATGCGGCCTGATGGGCGGTTCGTTCGCGCTCGCCTTGAAAAAGGCGGGCCTGGTCAAGCGTGTGGTTGGCTACAGCAAGTCGCCCTCCACCGTCGAAAAAGCACGCCGCCTGGGCGTGATCGACGTCGCCGCTGAATCGGCCCTGCTGGCGGTGGCCGGCTCCGACATCGTGCTGATCGCCGTGCCCGTGGCGGCCAGCGAAAGCACCTTCAAGGCCATCCGTCACCTGGTGGATCCGGGTGTGTTGTTCATGGACGTGGGCAGCACCAAACGCGACGTGGTGGATGCGGCCCGCCGCGTGCTGAAAGAGCGCCTGCCTTCGTTCGTGCCCGCGCACCCCATTGCAGGCCGTGAAGTCGCGGGCATTGAGCACTCGGACGCCTCGCTTTACCAAGGCCGCAAGGTCATCCTGACACCGCTGGCCCAGACCGACCCCGTCTTGCTGCAAAAGGCCACCGATGTGTGGTCCGCCGTGGGTTGCCAGGTGCTCAAGATGACCCCGGAGAACCATGACGCGGCCTTTGCGGCCGTCAGCCACCTGCCTCACCTGCTGGCCTTTGCCTACCTGAATGCCATGGCCGAGCAACCCTCGGGCCGCGAGTTCCTGTCTTTGGCGGGCCCGGGCTTTCGGGACTTCACCCGCATCGCCGCCAGCGACCCCACCATCTGGCGCGACATCCTGCTGTCCAACCGCGAGGAAGTGCTCCGCCAGTCCATGGCTTTCCGCGCTGCTCTGGACGCCATGGAGCACGAGATGCGCAACTGGAACGGCTCTGCGCTGGAGGGTCAGATCCAGTCGGCCTCCGACGCCCGCAGCCAGTGGACCCTGCAAAGCTCACCCGGCCGAAGTGGCCCGCAGACGCAGCGTTGAATGAGCGCTGGCTGACTTTCCCCCTCCATGTACACCACCGAATTTCTTGACCTTCCTCCCCTGCTGGGCATCAGTGGCGCCGTGCGCCTTCCGGGCTCCAAAAGCATCTCCAACCGTGTGCTGTTGCTGGCGGGCCTGAGCGAAGGCACCACGGTCGTCCACGATTTGCTGGCCTCAGATGACACCCGCGTCATGCTGGACGCATTGCGCCTGCTGGGCTGCGAACTGGAGCAATCCGGCGACACGGTGCGCATCAAAGGTCTGGCAGGGCGCCTGTCGGTGCTCAACGCCGACCTGTTCATGGGCAATGCCGGCACGGCCATCCGCCCTCTGACCGCAGTCCTCGCCCTGCTGTCTGCCGGCCACGGCGGCACCTACACCCTCAGCGGCGTGCCGCGCATGCACGAGCGCCCGATCGGTGACCTGGTCAACGCGCTTCGGCCCTTGGGCTGCCACATCGAGTGCCTGGGCCAAGAAGGCTACCCACCCCTGCGCGTGGCCGGTGGGCGCTTGAACCTGGGTCAAGCCATCCGCGTGCGCGGCGATGTGTCCAGCCAATTTTTGACCGCCTTGCTGCTGGCCTTGCCGCTGGTGTCGCAGCAGCAAGACCTGACCATTGAGGTCGAGGGCGATCTCATCTCCAAGCCTTACATCGAGATCACGCTGAACCTCTTGGCGCGCTTTGGCATCCAGGTGCAGCGGCAAGGTTGGGAGCGTTTCATCATCCCGCAGGGCAGCCGCTACCAGTCGCCTGGCGAGATCCACGTCGAAGCCGACGCCTCGTCGGCGTCCTACTTCATCGCGGCGGGCGCGCTGGCGGCGACCGACGAACCGCTGCGCATCGAAGGCGTGGGCGCAGACTCCATCCAGGGTGACATCCGCTTCGTCGAGGCCGCGCAGGCCATGGGCGCCCAGATCACCAGCGGCCCCAACTGGCTGGAAGTGGGCCGGGGCGCCTGGCCGCTCAAAGCCATCGACCTGGACTGCAACCACATCCCCGACGCGGCCATGACCCTGGCCGTGATGGCCCTGTACGCCCACGGCACGACCCGCCTGCGCAACATCGCCAGCTGGCGCGTGAAGGAAACCGACCGCATCTCGGCGATGGCGATCGAATTGCGCAAACTGGGCGCCACCGTGGTCGAAGGGGAAGACTTCATCGAGGTGACGCCGCCCACCGCCTGGCAGCACGCCAGCATCCACACCTACGACGACCACCGCATGGCGATGTGCTTTTCGCTGGCGGCGCTCAACCCGCTGGCCCCTACCGCCACGCCTGGTCGGCCCATTTCCGTGCGGATCGAAGACCCCCGCTGTGTGGGCAAAACCTTCCCGGATTATTTCGAAGCGCTGTTCCAGGTCGCCGACACCCACCCCGCCCTCATCCCCGTCATCACGGTCGATGGCCCCTCCGCCTCGGGCAAGGGCACGTTGGCCAGCAACTTGGCCAGCCGCCTGGGCTATCAGTTCCTGGATTCCGGCTCGCTCTACCGCGTCACTGGGCTGATGGTGGTTGAAAAAGGCATTGACCCTGATGACCAAGAGGCCGTGACCAAGATTGCGCGCCAGATCGGCACCCACATTCCCCTGCATTTCGAACAGCACAATGTGTGGCTGAATGGCAAAGAAGTGAGTGAAGACTTGCGCCAGGAAGCCTCTGGGCAAATGGCCTCGCGCATTTCCGCCATCCCGGGCGTGCGCCAGGCTTTGGTCGATTTGCAGCACAGTTTCAGGGCCCTGCCCGGCTTGGTGGCCGATGGCCGCGACATGGGCACCGTGATCTTTCCCGATGCCGCGCTCAAGGTGTTTTTGACGGCCAGCGTCATAGAACGGGCCGAGCGCCGGCATAAGCAATTGATTTCAAAGGGGTTTTCTGCTAACCTTGACGAGATATGCGCGGACCTGGAGTCGCGCGACCTGCGGGATCGCACCCGCGCCGTGTCGCCCCTCGTTCCTGCACCAGATGCCCGAAAACTCGACAACTCCGCACTGACCAGCGACCAATCGGCCGAAACAGTGTTGGGATGGTGGGTCGACGGGTGGCCTCACATCAAAGCCAATGTTGTCAATGAAGTGAAGCCTATTTAAGGCTGTGACACTCAGCCTTCGCCGCCCGGTGAAGGTTTGGTTTTCGCCAGGGTTTGCCTTTGTACAGAGCAAGCCCGGGTGTCATGTTCTCAACCCAACCGTGCTTCGTCGTTCCTGTCGATGAAGCCGCACCGCTGGCCCCAAGCCGGCACAGGAAATCCTCAATGTCTCAAGCACAAACCGCCGCCTATTCGGGCGCAGATTCTTTCGCCGCCATGTTCGAGGAGTCTCTGAAGAGCTCCAACATGCGCACGGGCGAAGTCATCACTGCTGAAGTGGTGCGCATCGAACACAGCTTCGTCGTGGTCAACGCTGGCCTCAAGTCCGAAGCCTACGTGCCAATCGAAGAATTCAAGAACGACCAAGGCGAGCTCGAAGTCCAAGTGGGCGACTTCGTCTCCGTGGCCGTCGATGCTGTCGAAAACGGCTACGGTGACACCATCTTGTCGCGCGACAAGGCCAAGCGCCTGGCTTCGTGGATGTCCCTGGAAACCGCGCTGGACTCCGGCGACTTCGTCATCGGCACCGTCAATGGCAAGGTCAAGGGCGGCCTGACCGTTCTGGTCAATGGCATCCGCGCCTTCCTGCCCGGCTCGCTGCTGGACACCCGCCCCGTCAAGGACATGAGTCCTTACGAAGGCAAGACCATGGAATTCAAGGTCATCAAGCTGGACCGCAAGCGCAACAACGTCGTGCTGTCACGCCGTGCTGTGGTTGAAGCTTCGATGGGCGAAGAACGCGCCAAGCTGATGGAAACGCTGCGCGAAGGCGCCATCATCAATGGCGTGGTCAAGAACATCACCGAATACGGTGCCTTCGTGGACCTGGGCGGCATCGACGGCCTGCTGCACATCACCGACATGGCCTGGCGCCGTGTCCGTCACCCATCCGAAGTGGTGACGGTTGGTCAAGAACTGACCGCCAAGGTCTTGAAGTTCGACGCCGAAAAGAACCGCGTCTCGCTGGGCCTGAAGCAAATGGGCGACGATCCTTGGGTTGGCGTTTCGCGTCGTTACCCCGCCTCGACCCGCCTGTTCGGCAAGGTCACGAACATCGCTGACTACGGCGCGTTCGTTGAGATCGAACCCGGCATCGAAGGCCTGGTGCACGTCTCCGAAATGGACTGGACCAACAAGAACGTGGCGCCCAACAAGATCGTCAACATGGGCGACGAAGTGGAAGTCATGGTCCTGGAAATCGACGAAGACAAGCGTCGCATCTCCCTGGGCATGAAGCAGTGCAAGCCGAACCCATGGGACGACTTCGCTGTCAACTTCAAGCGCGGCGACAAGGTCAAGGGCCCCGTCAAGTCGATCACCGACTTCGGCGTGTTCGTTGGCTTGGCCGCTGGCATCGATGGCCTGGTTCACCTGTCCGACCTGTCTTGGGACGAGCCCGGCGAAGCCGCCGTGCGCAACTACAAGAAGGGCCAGGAAGTCGAAGCCATCGTGTTGGCCATCGACGTCGAGCGCGAGCGCATTTCCCTGGGCATCAAGCAGATGGATTCCGATCCGTTCACGAACTACACCTCGGTCAATGACCGTGGCATGACCGTGTCCGGCAAGGTCAAGACCGTCGACGCCAAGGGCGCCGAGATCGAACTGACCGAAGGCGTCACCGGTTACCTGCGTGCTTCCGAAATCGCCCGCGAGCGTGTGGAAGATGCCCGCAACGTGCTGAAGGAAGGCGACGAAGTCTCCGCCGTCATCATCAACGTCGACCGCAAGACCCGTTCGCTGCAGTTGTCGATCAAGGCCAAGGACAGCGCCGAGCAGCAAGAAGCTCTGCAACGTCTGAACGTCGCCGATGCCAAGGAAGGCTCCGGCACCACCAGCCTGGGCGCTTTGCTCAAGGCCAAGTTGGACCAGAACAACGGCTGATCCCGTTTTTCTGAGACCATCCATCCCCACCGAGTCGCTTTGAGTCTTTTCTCAAAGCGGCCCCGGTGGGGGTTGTGATGAGCACACCCTGCTGTCTTTCCCGACCCGCGTGTTTTCATCACAGCCCCCGATCTTTTGACGTGACACCCTCATGACCCGTTCCGATCTAGTGGCCCGCTTGGCCGAGCGCTTTGGCCAGTTGACTCAGCGCGACGCCGAGTTCGCCGTCAAGACCATCCTTGACGCGATGTCCGAAGCGCTGGCCCATGGTCACCGTATCGAGATCCGGGGTTTTGGCAGTTTTTCCATCAATCGCCGCCCTCCCCGCATGGGCCGCAATCCGCGCTCGGGCGAGCAAGTGCTGATCCCCGAAAAGCTGGTGCCGCACTTCAAGCCCGGCAAGGCGCTGCGAGAAGCAGTCGACGCCCGAGGCGGGCCCTCCACGGCAGACATCACCCCGGCCACCGAGGCCGAGGCCCTCATCCGGAAAGCCTGAGGCCAACCCATGCGTTTATTGACCTGGTTGTTGCGTGGCCTGGTGTTCTTCGTCCTGTTTGCCTTCGCCCTGAACAACATGCACCTCGTTGAGTTGCAATGGTTCTGGGGCTACCGCTCGCAGGCCCCGATGGTGTTCATTGTCCTGGCGGTGTTTGGCCTGGGCTGTGCCGTCGGCGTGCTGGCCATGGTGCCCAGTTGGTGGCGGCATCGCCGCGATGCACGCCAACGCCTGCACTTGCTGCCAGAGAAAACCGTGGTTCAGGCCCCGGTTGCCACACACGCCAATAGCCGCTCTGGCGGCCACTCCACCATGCCCGCCGAGTTGCCGCACCCCCCGGACATGCCCGCGCCGCGCAAGCCCGGCAAGTGATCACCCAAAGCCGCATGCATCCCCATGGAATTTGACCTGCAATGGCTTCTGCTGGCCCTGCCCGGCTTTTTTCTGCTGGGCTGGGTGGCCTCGCGCCTGGACCTGCGCCAAATCAAGCGTGAAGACAGTGCCTCGCCACAAGCCTATTTCAAAGGCCTGAACCTCTTGCTCAACGAGCAACAGGACAAGGCCATCGATGCGTTCATCGAAGCGGTCCAACAAGACCCGAACACCTCTGACCTGCACTTTGCACTGGGCAACCTGTTTCGCCGTCGCGGCGAATACGAGCGCGCCATCCGCGTTCACGAGCACCTGTTGGCGAGGGGTGATTTGCGCCGGGATGACCGCGAACGTGCCCAACACGCCCTGGCCCAGGACTTCCTGAAGGCAGGCTTGTTCGACCGCGCCGAAGCCGCATTCAAAGCACTGGAAGGCACCGCTTTCAGCACCGACTCTCGCCTGGCCTTGCTCACGCTCCACGAGCGTTCACGGAACTGGCACCCGGCCATCGAGGTGGCCCGCCAATTGGAGGCCGCTGGCACCGGATCGTTCGCCCAGCGTGTGGCCCACCACTGGTGTGAAGTGGCGCATGAGGCCGATGCCAGGGGCCGCCATGATGAAGCCGAACAGGCCCTGGTGCGCGCCCGTGAAGCGGCACCTCAGGCCGCGCGTCCGCTGGTCATGCAGGGGCACCGCCTCGTGCGTCAGGGTCAGCATGCCGCTGCCTTGAAGGTGTGGGACGAGTTGATGGCGCTGCAGCCGCAGGCGTTCTCATTGGTGGCACAAGACTACGCGACCAACGCGCAAGCCAGCGGTGGCGTGGCCGAAGCGCTGGCCAGGCTGGAAGCCTTGTACAAGCAGGCGCCCTCGGTGGACCTGCTGGCCGCGCTCAATCGCCTGCAAGACGAGCCAACCCTGCGCCGCCAGCGCCTGATCAACCACCTGAGCGATCAGCCTTCGCTGTCGGCCGCGCAAGGCGTGATCCGCGAAAGTCTGAGCACCGGCGTGCCCTTGACGGTGATCGAAATTGAACGCCTGCAGGATGCCTTGGCCACGGCGGCCAAGCCCTTGCAACGTTATCGCTGCGCGGCTTGCGGCTTTGAAAGCCAGCATTACTTCTGGCAGTGCCCCGGCTGCCATGGCTGGGACACTTACCCCCCTCGTCGCCTGGAAGATCAGTGAGGCGAGCTGGCGGTCGCGGCTGGCGCAGTGGCCAGCACCGGCACCCGGATGGTTTGCTTGATCATCTGTCCCTTGCCGTCGCGCAGCTTCAAGGTCAACAGAAGATGATCTCCCACTGACAAGGGCCGCGTGAGCCCCATCAGCATCAGGTGATGCCCCCCCGGCTGCAATGCCACGGCCTTTCCGGCAGGCAAGGGCAAGGCGTCGATGGCACGCATGCGCATCACATCGCCTTGCATGCTCATTTCGTGGAGTTCAGCGGAGGCCGACACCGGCGAGCGAAAGCCCACCAGCGTGAGCGGCACGCTGCTGGTCAGCGTCATGAAGCCCCCCGTGCCACTTTGGCCCTTGACCGCTTTCCGAACCCAGGCATCGTTCACCTGGACCAGGGGCTCTTGCGCCACGCTGACCGAGCACACCGCCGCCAACAGCAGCGCGGCCCAGGATTGTTTACTTGTCATCATGCTCAACCGGCTTTCATTTGAGTGATCACCGTGGCCGCTTGGCCGAAATCGGTGATGCCGAACAACTGTTCACTGTACTGCCAAAGCTGGCGGCCCAAGGCCGGATCACGGTTGGCAGGGCTGCCTTGGCGCACCCGGCAATTCGACCAGTATTCACCTGAGGTGCGCAGGCCGTCGTGCGATGCCAGGTAGATCTGGGTCTTGGCACCTTTGGCTTCCGACACCAGGAAAGGATCGACCAACGCGGTGACCCAGCCCGGCGTGTCGCGCCAGAAATCGCTCTTGATGCCGCCTGGGTGAAAGCCATTGACCTTGATCGACGTGCCTTGCAGGCGCTGGGCCAGTTCACGCACAAACAGCATGTTGGCCAGCTTGGAGCGGCCATAGGCCTTGAACGGCGCCAGCTGCAGGAACTGACTGCGGGAAGGGCTGCGCATGGTGTCCAGATCCATTCGTCCACCCATCCATTGCGCCACCGAGCTGCTCACCACAATGCGCCCATCGCTGGAGGCCCGCACATTGGGCAACAGGTGATGCGTCAGCAAAAAGTGCCCCAGGTGCGTGGTGGCGAACATCAGTTCGATGCCGGCGTGGTTGGTGGTCAGTTGCCGCGTGTACAGGCCTGCGTTCAACACCAACGCGTCGATCACCGGCAGGCGGTGTGACACCTCGGCGGCGAAGGCCTCGATGCCATTGAAGTCTGACAAATCGACCGACAACCAGTCAATCTGAGCACGGGGATTCTCGGCGCGGATCGACTCCACCAGCGCTCGGCTTTTGGCCGCATCTCGCGCTGCGATCAAAACCCGCCAGCCCAGGCCCACCAGCGCACGCGTGGTTTCCTTGCCAATGCCGCTGTTGCCGCCCGTGATCAACGCTGTTTTCATGTGAGTGTTCCTTGGTGCCAGATCATCAAGCGCCACATGATCCTCCAAAACGAGGATTTTTGATCAAGGCGCTTGAACCACCCGTCGGTATTGGATCGCTTCGGCCACGTGCGCCAGCCCGATGGTGTCGGATTCGGCCAGGTCAGCGATGGTGCGGGCCAGCCGCAAGACCCGGTGAAAGCCCCGCCCCGACCAACCCAGGCGCGCACTGGCGTTTTGCAGGAAGGCCATGGCCGCGGGTTCAGGCATGGCCAGGTTGTCCAGCCCCGCGCCGTCCAGCACAGCGTTGACGCAGCCTTGCCTGTCCAGTTGACGTTGACGCGCTCGGGCCACGCGCTCGGCCACCTGCGCTGAGGACTCGCCATCCGGGGCCTGCGCCAGGATGGTGGGCGACACCGCGGGCACCTCCACCTGCACATCGACCCGGTCCAGCAAGGGGCCGCTGAGCTTGCCCTGGTAGCGGGTGACTTGGTCAGGCGTGCAGCGGCAAGCCTTGAGCGGGCTGCCCAAGTGCCCGCAGGGGCAAGGGTTCATGGCAGCAACCAATTGAAAACGCGCCGGAAAATCATGCCGGCGGGCCGCGCGCGAGATGGTGATGTGACCAGTCTCCAGCGGCTCACGCAGCGCTTCCAGGGCAGCGCGGGGAAACTCGGGCAACTCGTCGAGAAACAGCACCCCGTGATGAGACAAGGAGATCTCACCCGGCTTGGGTGGTGACCCGCCGCCCACCAAGGCCACCGGTGAGGCCGTGTGGTGCGGGCTTCTGAAAACGCGTCGGCGCCATCCACTGGCCTCAAAACGCCCCGCCAGGCTCAGCACGGCGGCCGACTCCAGGGCTTCATCTTGCGTCAAAGGCGGCAACAACCCTGCAAAACGCTGCGCCAGCATGGACTTGCCCGTGCCAGGCGGCCCCACCATCAACAAGCTGTGATTGCCCGCTGCGGCCACTTCCAGCGCCCGCTTGGCGGCGGACTGGCCCTTCACATCGCGCAAGTCGGGTCCGCCCGCAGGCGCTGCCGCCATGACCTCGGCCTGAGCCTGCTTCAAAGGCACCCGGGCCGCATCATCGGCCACCAGGGCTTGCACCACCTCCATCAAGTGCCCGGCTTCAAACAAGGGCACGCCTGACACCAGGGCCGCCTCGCGGGCGCTGGCTTTCGGCAACACCAGGCCGCGCTGGAGCAAACCACCCTGCACCCGTCGCCGCAATGCCAGCGCCATGGGCAGCGCGCCGCGCACAGGACGCAACTCACCGCCCAAGGACAACTCGCCAGCGAACTCCAGGTCGGCCAACTGCCGGGCGTCGATGTGGCCCATCGCGGCCAGGATGCCCACCGCGATCGGCAAGTCGAAACGGCCTGACTCCTTGGGCAGATCGGCCGGGGCCAGGTTCACGGTGATGCGTTTGTTGAAGGGAAACTCCAGGCCGCTGTTGCTGAGCGCCGCCCTGACCCGCTCGCGGGCTTCCTTGACTTCGGTGTCGGCCAGGCCCACCAGGGTGAAGCAAGGCAGTCCATTGGCCAGGTGGACCTCCACGGTGACCTCGGGCGCGTTGAGCCCATCCAGGGCACGGCTGTGAACGATGGCTAGAGACATGGCACTCGCAAGAGACCGGCGGGCGGTGCACCGGCTCGGGGACCGGCGGACCCACGGGAATCGCCCAGTGCGCGCCGATTGTGCCGAGCCTCCCCCTGACTGCCCTTCCCCCAATGGGGGCGCTGTACACGCCACGCCACGGCCTGCGCACAATAGTTGTGCACGACAGTTCACCATGTGCTGCAGCCACAACATGGGCACCGATAAGGTGCGAAAAAGCCCGAAAGAACTCACACTGGTGCGTCTTCCTGACAAGTGCAGTCCCGACTCCCTGTTTTGGCGCGTTGGCACAGATCATGCAGACATGGTTGCCGAATCCTTTCACCAGACAACCCTTACCGGAGAACCACCCATGAAAATGGTGACAGCCATCGTCAAGCCCTTCAAGCTTGATGAAGTGCGGGAGGCCTTGTCCGCCATCGGCGTGCAAGGTATCACCGTGACCGAAGTCAAAGGCTTCGGACGCCAGAAAGGCCACACCGAGCTGTATCGCGGCGCGGAATATGTGGTCGATTTTTTACCCAAGGTCAAGATCGAAGCCGCGGTGGACGAATCCATCCTCGACCGCGTGATCGAAGCCATCGAGGCTTCTGCCCGCACCGGCAAGATCGGTGACGGCAAGATCTTCGTGACTTCGCTTGAGCAGGTCATCCGCATCCGCACCGGCGAGACCGGTACCGACGCCCTGTGAGGCCAGGGGCATCCGTCCCTTCTTTCTGACGACACCCCTGGGGGCGCCTTGTGGCGCGTCTCCGTGGCCTATTTTTGATTTTCCAAGAGGCATTTCATGAGAAAACTCCTTGCGTCGCTCGCACTGGGGCTCGCGGCTCTAGGTGTATTTGGCGTCTCCCACGCCCAAGACACCACGGCCTCCGAACCCGTCGCCGCCACCGCCGTGGCGGAAGCCCCCTCGGCCGCAGCCCCTGCGGCATCTGATGCAGCCCCAGCGGCTGCTGAAGCTGCTCCGGCAGCGGCCGCACCCACGCCTGTGCCCAACAAGGGCGACACGGCCTGGATGATGGTCTGTACCATTTTGGTCATCCTGATGGTCATCCCCGGCCTGGCCCTGTTCTATGGTGGCCTAGTGCGCAGCAAGAACATGCTGTCCGTGCTGATGCAGGTCATGGTGACGTTCTCCGTCATCGTCGTCCTGTGGTTCGTCTACGGCTACAGCCTGGCGTTCACCGAGGGCAATGCCTTCATCGGCGGGCTTGACCGGCTGATGATGAAGGGCGTCTGGGACAACACGGCGGGCACCTTCGCCAACGCCGCCACGTTCAGCAAGGGTGTCTACATCCCTGAAATCGTGTTCGCAGCCTTCCAGGCCACGTTCGCTGGCATCACCTGCGCCCTGATCGTCGGCGCATTCGCAGAGCGCGCCAAGTTCTCGGCCGTGCTGCTGTTCATGGTGCTGTGGTTCACCTTCAGCTACGCCCCCATGGCCCACATGGTCTGGTTCTGGATGGGCCCTGACGCTTACGCCAGCGCTGATGTTGCCGCCGAGATGACCGGCAAGGCCGGCCTGCTCTGGCAATGGGGCGCCCTCGACTTCGCGGGCGGTACCGTGGTGCACATCAACGCCGCTGTCGCCGGTCTGGTCGGTGCCTACATGATCGGCAAGCGCATCGGCTACGGCAAGGAAGCGTTCACGCCTCACTCGCTGACGTTGACCATGGTGGGCTCGGCCCTGCTGTGGGTGGGCTGGTTCGGCTTCAACGCCGGCTCCGCCCTGGAAGCCAACGGCTTCGCCGCCCTGGCCTTCATCAACACCCTGGCCGCCACGGCTGCCGCGGTGATTGGCTGGATCCTGGGTGAGTCGCTGCTCAAGGGCAAGGCTTCGATGCTGGGTGCTGCTTCGGGTGCCGTTGCTGGCCTGGTCGCCATCACGCCTGCTGCTGGCAACGTCGGCATCGGCGGCGCGCTGATCATCGGCCTGCTGGCTGGCCTGATCTGCCTGTGGGGCGTGACGGGTCTGAAGAAGCTGCTGGGCGCGGATGACTCGCTCGACGTGTTCGGCGTCCACGGCGTGGGCGGCATCCTGGGTGCCCTGTTGACTGGCGTGTTCAACTCGCCCAACCTGGGTGGCCCCAGCGCCGTCGCTGATTGGGTGACCGTGGGCATGGTGGCCCCGGCCGACTACTCCATCGTCAACCAGGTCATCATCCAGGCCAAGGCTGTTGGCTTGACCGTGGTGTGGTCTGCCGTCGTGTCGATCATCGCCTTCAAGATCGTTGACCTGGTGATCGGTCTGCGCGTCTCGGAAGAAGAAGAGCGCGAAGGCCTGGACATCTCGGCCCACGGCGAAACGGCCTATCACAAGTGATTTGATTCAATCACCGTGATAGTCAAGGGGCGGCTTCTTAAGCCGCCCTTTTTGCATTTGGGCGCCCAGAACGGGTCCGCATGTTTCTAGAATGGGGGTCTTCCCCAATCGCCAAAGCAACACACGCCCCATGGTTCCACACCTGATCACCGCGCTCACCGGTCCCATCAATGAGCTGGAGCAGCGCATGCTCGAATCCATGCCGGCGATCGAGCGCTGGTTCCGGCTGGAATGGATGGAGCACACGCCGCCCTTCTACACCTCGGTGGATTTGCGCAACGCCGGTTTCAAGCTGGCCCCGGTGGACACCAACCTGTACCCGGGCGGTTTCAACAACCTGACCCAGGAAATGATGCCCCTGGCCGTGCAGGCCGCCATGGCCGCCATCGAGAAGATCTGCCCTGAGGCCAAGAACCTGCTGCTGATCCCCGAGGGGCACACGCGCAACCAGCATTACCTGGCCAATGTCGAGCGCCTGGTGCAGATCTTCAGCCACGCCGGCCTGAACGTGCGCCTGGGCAGCCTGGACGAGACCATGACCGAGCCGGTCGAGTTGCCCCTGCCAGATGGCGGTCACCTGACGCTTGAGCCGCTGATCCGCACCAAGCGCCGACTGGGCCTGAAGCACTTCGACCCCTGCACCATCCTGCTCAACAACGATCTGTCAGCCGGCATCCCGGAGATCCTGACCGACCTGCATGAGCAATACCTGCTGCCGCCCTTGCACGCGGGCTGGGCCGTGCGCCGCAAGAGCCAGCATTTCGAGGCCTACGAAGAGGTGGCCAAGAAATTCTCCAAGCTGCTGGGCATGGACCCCTGGCTGATCAACCCGATGTACTCGGTGTGCGACGAGGTTGATTTCCAGGATGGCACTGGTGGCGAGTGCCTGCAAACCCAGGTCGATGCACTCCTGAACAAAATCCGCCGCAAATACAAGGAATACGGCATCAACGAGAAGCCCTTCGTCATCGTCAAGGCCGACAACGGCACCTATGGCATGGGCATCATGACCGTGCGCGATGCGAAAGAGTTGACCGACCTGAACCGCCGCACGCGCAACAAGATGTCGGTGGTGAAGGATGGCCAGGAAGTCAACCGCGTGATCATCCAGGAGGGCGTGCCCACCTATGAGCAGATGAACAACTCGGCGGCCGAACCCGTGGTGTACATGATCGACCGCTACGTGGTGGGTGGTTTCTACCGCGTGCACTCGGACCGTGGCATCGACGAGAACCTGAACGCCCCCGGCTCCAGCTTCGTGCCGCTGGCCTTTGCCGAACCCACCCAGATGCCCAAACTGGGCGCCAAGCCGGGGGCCAGCGCGCCCAACCGGTTCTACATGTATGGCGTGATTGGCCGTTTGGCCATGCTGGCGGCCAGTTATGAGCTGGAAGCAACAGACCCCAACGCGGAAGTCTACGAATAAGCAGGCAATAAGCGGGCAGAATGGGCCCCTCGTCGATTCGCGTCCACCACTCGTGCAAACCAGCTCCAACGCCCCCCTCAGCCGCTCACAACTGGCAGCGCTGACTTTGGGGGCCATCGGTATCGTCTATGGCGACATCGGTACCAGCCCCCTGTACGCGCTCAAGGAGGTGTTCGCCCACGGACACCTGCCGCTGAACGAAACCAGCATCTACGGCATTTTGTCGATCATGTTCTGGACGCTGACGGTCATCGTCTCGCTCAAGTACGTGACCTTGATCCTGAGGGCGGACAACAATGGCGAAGGGGGGTTGATCGCCATGCTGGCGCTGGCCTCCACGGCGGTCAAACAGCACCCCAAACTGCGGCAGATGCTCCTGGGCTTGGGCATTTTTGGCACGGCAATTTTCTTTGGTGACGGGGTGATCACACCGGCCATCTCGGTGCTGTCTGCGGTGGAAGGCATGGAAGTGGCGGCACCCGGCCTGGAGCGCTTCGTGGTGCCGGTGACCCTGGTGGTGCTGACGCTGCTGTTCATGGTGCAAAAGCACGGCACAGGTGGCATCGGCAAGTTTTTCGGGCCGATCACGGCGGTGTGGTTCCTGGTGCTGGCGGTGCTGGGCCTGATTCACATCGTCGACAACCCCTCGATCCTGTGGGCCATGAGCCCGCACCACGCCTTGATCTTCATCTACGAACATCCCAAGATGGCGTTCGTGGCACTGGGCGCCGTGGTCTTGTGCGCGACCGGGGCCGAGGCGCTGTATGCCGACATGGGCCACTTTGGCAAAAAACCCATCCGATTGGCGTGGTTCCTGTTGGCCATGCCGGCCTTGGTGCTGAACTATTTTGGCCAGGGCGCCATGCTGTTGAAGCACCCCGAGAACGCCAGCAATCCCTTCTTTGAAATGGCCCCGCATTGGGCGCTGTATCCGCTGGTGATCCTGGCCACCTTCGCCACGGTGATCGCCTCGCAGGCCTTGATCTCGGCGGCGTTTTCAGTCACCAAACAGGTCATCCAGCTGGGCTACCTGCCGCGCCTGCGCATCATGCACACCTCGGTCGAATCAACCGGGCAGATCTACATCCCTTTCGTCAACTGGACGCTGTACGGTTGCATCGTCATGGCCGTGGTCTTCTTTGGCTCGAGCGGCAAACTCGCGGCCGCCTATGGCATCACCGTGACCATCGACATGCTCATCACCACGGTGATGACCTTCTTCGTGATTCGTTTCGCCTGGAGGCTGGCCCTGCCCTTGTGCATCGCCGCGACCACGTTCTTCTTTGTGATCGACGTGCTGTTCTTCAGCGCCAATGTCATCAAGGTGATTGATGGCGGCTGGTTCCCGCTGCTGATCGGCGGCATCATGTTCATGTTGATGATGACGTGGAAGCAAGGCCGCGCGCTGCTCAGCGAACGCCTGCGCAGTGATGCCATCGACCTGGAGCCTTTCCTGGACGCGGTGTTCTCCAGCCCACCCACGCGCGTGCAGGGCACGGCCGTGTTCCTCAATGCCGATGCGGGCACCACGCCCAACGCGCTGCTGCACAACCTCAAGCACAACAAGGTGCTGCATGAACAGAATCTGTTCGTCACCGTGAAGGCCCACGAAGTGCCCTGGATCGGCTTGGACAAACGCGTCCAGATCGAGACCCTGGGCCACGATTGCTGGCAGGTAATGCTGCATTTCGGTTTCAAGAACGAACCCGACGTGCCCAAGGCGCTCAGCCTGCTCAAGCGCTACGGCGTCAACCTGGACGAGATGGAAACCAGCTACTTCCTGTCTCGCGACATCGTCATCCCGACCATTGGCAGCGGCATGGCGCCCTGGCGCGAGAAGCTGTTCGCCAGCATGCACCGCAATGCCTCGGGGGCTGCGGACTTCCTGAGCCTGCCCACCAATCGCGTGATCGAGATGGGCTCCAAGGTCGAGATCTGAGCACCCTGCTGTCATCGCTGAACCGCATTCGCCAGGACACGTCGCTGGCGGCGGTCTCGGCGGGGTTTGTGGCCACGCTGGTGGGCTTCACCAGCACCATCGCGCTGATCTTCCACGCGGCCCAGTCACTGGGGGCCACACCGGCGCAGATCAGCTCGTGGGTGGGGGCCCTGGGGCTGGGCATGGGCCTGAGCACGCTGGGCCTGTCGCTTTGGGCCAGAACACCGATCCTGATCACCTGGTCCACCCCTGGCGCGGCCGTGATCGCGGCGGCAGCCAGTGGCGTCAGCCTGCCTGAAGCCGTGGGGGCTTTCCTGGTCTGCGGTGTGCTGATGTGGCTGTCGGGTGTGACCCGCCTCTTTGAACGCATGATGAGGCGTATTCCCGTGTCGCTGGCATCGGCCCTGCTAGCGGGCATCCTGGCCAAGTTCGCGCTGCTGGCGTTCTCGCACACCACACTGCAACCCACGCTGGTGCTGACCATGTTCGGCGCTTACGTGGTGGGCCGCCGCTGGTGGACGCGCTATGCGGTGCTGGGCGTGCTGGTGATGGGCATGGTGGTTGCAGGTCTGCAAGGCCAACTCAACACCGCCGAGCTGCGCTGGCAACTGGCCACGCCGGTGCTGGTGATGCCGCGGTGGTCCTGGAACGCGGTCATGAGCATGGGGCTGCCGCTGTTCATTGTGACCATGGCCTCGCAGGCGGTGCCGGGGGTGTCGGCGATTCGCGCGGCAGGCTACCAGCCCCAGGTGTCGCCACTCATGACGTGGTCGGGCGTGACCACCGTGCTGCTCGCACCCTTTGGTGGCTATACCTTCAACCTGGCCGCGATCACCGCCGCCATCGTGCTCAGCCCACACGCGCACAGCGATGCGCGCAAGCGCTACACCGCTGCCCTCATGTCCGGGCTGTTCTACATCGCCATGGGCCTGTTGGGCGGGGCCGTGGCCGGCGTGCTGGCGGCTTTCCCGCCAGCGCTGGTCATGGGCGTGGCAGGGCTGGCGCTGCTGGGCACCATCGGCGGTGGCCTGGCCACCGCCCTGCGGGACGACCGCCACCGTGAACCCGCCCTGATCACCTTCCTGGTGACCTTGTCGGGCATGACCCTGCTGGGGGTCAGTTCGGCCTTCTGGGGCCTGGTCGCCGGCATCATTGCCTTATTGGTGCAACACTGGCGGGCCCCCGCCCCCGACATCGCAGATTCGCCATGAACATTCTCTTCCTCGCCGACCCGCTGGACAGCTTCAAGACCCACAAGGACAGCACCTTCGCCATGATGCGAGAGGCTGCGCGCCGGGGCCACCAGGTCTGGGCCTGCGAACAGCCCGACCTGGTCTGGCAACACGGCGGTCAGGTGCAGGCAGCGTCCCGACAGATCGAACTGACCGGCCATGCCGAACACTGGTTCAAGGTGCGGCAAGAAAGCGTCGTGCGGCTGGCCGCCATGAACGCGGTGGTGATGCGCAAGGACCCGCCTTTCGACGCCGAGTACCTGTACACCACCCACCTGCTGACCCAGGCCGAGCGCGAAGGCGCCCGCGTGTTCAACCGCCCCCATGCGCTGCGCGAACACCCTGAAAAGCTGGCCATCCTGGAGTTCCCACAGTTCACGGCGCCCACGCTGGTCACGCGCAGCATTAAGGCGGTGCGCGCTTTCCACGCCGCGCACAAGGACATCATCCTCAAGCCCCTGGATGGCATGGGCGGTGCGGGCATTTTCCGCGTGCCCGCCGATGGCCTGAACCTGGGCAGCATTGCTGAAACACTGACCCGCGATGGCACGCAAACCATCATGGTCCAAGCCTTCTTGCCCGCCATTGCCCAAGGCGACAAGCGCGTGCTGGTCATCGATGGCGAGCCTGTGCCCTTTGCACTCGCGCGCATCCCGCAAGGCGGCGAGGTGCGCGGCAACCTGGCGGCCGGTGGCAAGGGCGTGGCCCAGCCCTTGAGCGAAAGCGACTGGCACATCGCACGCACATTGGGCCCGATCCTGGCCGCGCGCGGGCTGCTGCTGGTGGGCCTGGACATCATTGGCGACAAGCTCACCGAAATCAATGTGACCAGCCCGACGTGTTTTCAGGAGATCACGCAGCAAGCGGGCTTTGACGTGGCCGCGCGCTTCATGGATGCGCTGGAAGGCCAGCTCAAGGCCTGATCAAGCTCAACGCCTGAGCGTGTCGTTGAGCAGGCCCAGGCGGTTGGCCTCGAACACCGCTTCGCTGCGCGAGTGCACGGCCAGCTTGCCATACAGCTTCTTGATGTGGGTCTGCACGGTGTGCACGGTCACGCCCTGCAGGCGCGCGATCTCGGCATAGGCCAGCCCGCGCGCAATGTGCTGCAGCACCTCTTGCTCACGCGGCGACAGGCTCACCGCGGCGGGCTCCGGCTCGGGCGTGGCAGGCCGCATGCGCAGCAGCAAGTGGCGCGCGATCATGGGCGAGATGGGCGAGGCGCCACGCTTGACCGCCAGCAGGGTCTCGGCGATGTCGGCCGCCTCATCGTCCTTGTGCACATAGCCCACGGCGCCCGCCTCAATGCTGGCCACCACGTTGACCTCGTCACCGAACATCGACACCACCAGCATGTCGCACTGCGGCCAACGCGCATGCACCTCGCGCATCAGGGTCAGGCCGCTGCCATCGGGCAGGCCCAGGTCCACCAGCAACAGGTCGGACTGATGCTTGGCAAACCACTGGCGGGCCGAGGCCAGCGTGACAAAAGAGGCCGCCACCGTCAGTTGCGGGTGCGCGTTGATGCACGACACCAGGAACTCACAGGTGAGGGGATTGTCTTCAACCACCACCACCGTCAATCCGTTTTCACTGTCCTGGCTCATCAGGCCTCCTCATGGGCAAACTCAACCGCACTTCATAGCCACCTTGCGGCGGGCTCAAGAACTCGATGCCCGCGCCAATCGTGCCAGCCCGGCTGCGCATGGTCTGCGAGCCATGACCCTCGGCGTGCGGCCCCGCCCCTGAGACGCCACGGCCATCATCATGCAAGACCAACTGCAATTGGTCGCCATCATGGCGGGCCCGCAGCGTGACCTCTTGTGCGCCAGCATGCTGCAGCACATTGGACAGGGCCTCGAACAGGATGTACTGCAACTGGCGCAATGCCGCCTGCGTACCGCCCGGCCATTCTGGCAACTCATCAACGTCCCAGTACAAAGACAAGCCAGCCGCCTTGAAGCGGGGCGTCATGCGAAAGCGCAGGCTGGCCAGCAGGCCGACCACGTCACCGGGCGGCATGGACATCGCATCGATGGACAGCTTCAACTGGTCCAGTGCCTCGCGCAGGATGCGGGTCACCATGCGCAGGTCCACCGCTTGTGGTGTGACGGGGTTGAGCTGGCGCAAGGCCGTGGTCAGGTGGGCCCCCACGCCATCGTGCATGTCACGCAGGATGCGGGCACGTTCGGCTGACACCGCCTGCGCTTGCTCCAACGATGACACGCGCTGAAAGCTGTCGCGCAGTTCCGCTTCACGTCGGTGGATGCCGGCCATCAGGTCTTGGTTCAAGTGGGCCAGCGCTTGCCGTGAGCGCGCATGGTCACCGGCCACGATGAAAGCCATGCAGCCGACCATCACCGGGCCGCCATACGGCAGCATGTACACCGATTCCAAAGGAAGTTGATTCAACTGCAGTGCCACATCATGGGCTGCGGCGGGGATGGACACCAGGGAGCCGAAGGCAAACAGGTTGCGGTCCGGGCGCTGTGTGCCGTAGGCATGCCACAAGGCCAGGGCAAAGCCCACCAAAGCCACCAGGTAGATGGCCAGGTAAATCAGGCCCACCAGCAGTTGCGAGGGGATCACCATCACCACCATGGGCGCCAGCAGCGCGAAGCCAAGGATGAACCGTTCGGCCCAGACCCAATGGCGCTCCGAAAAGCGCAGGAAAAAAAGGCACATGGACAACTGTGCCCACACGATCGCCACAAAACTGAGTTGATCCCAGACCGCCATGGGCAGAAAAGGATCGGGCACGATGTTGGCCGACGAGCCCAAGCCCCACAGGATCGCCGCCTGGCCAATGTAGCCAAACGCACTCTGGCTACGGTCTCGCATCCACAGCACCACCAGGAACAGGCCCATCATCATCAAGCCAACATTGGCCGCGTGCACGCCCATCACCTGCACCCACCAGCGCTGGTTGTGCATCCTGGAGATGGTTCGCGCCGAACCGATCCACACGGGCGCCAAGCCCGAGCGGCTGACGCTGTCACCGCTGACCCGCACCTCGACCGCGTTGTCACCGACCTGCCACAGGCTGGGCGGCACGGTGAACATCAAAGGGGTGTACCAGTTGGCGGTGAGCGGCGGCTCCATCGAACCCACGGCCCCCAGCGACACGCCGTTGACCCAGACTTCGGCGTTCATGCTCACCTTGGGAACGTACACGGCCCAGGTCTGCGCAGGCAATGCCGACAAGGGGAGGCGCAACCGGTACCACAAGCTGCCCGTCAGCTCGCGGTGCGTTTGCGACCAACGGTGCGGCAACCTCACGCTCACCCAATTGTCGAGATCGTCGGGTGGCGTGGCGCGTGGCGAGGCCAGCGCCTGGGCATCGGTCAATTCCACCACATGGGATTCATGCGACCAGCGGTCGGCCGGAAAGTGCCACAACCACCAACCGGCGGCCAGCACCAGGGCGCCCGCCAAGCCCCAAAGGGCCGAAAACAGGCGGGCACGGTAGCGAGGATCCGGGAGAAAAGGCAGCATGGCCGCACATTGTGCGGGCGCAGGCCTGACAATGCCGACTTCACGAACCCTCAAGCACCCAAACGAATGGCCCTCCTGACCTTGAACAACGCCTGCCTGGCTTTTGGCCACGTGGCCCTGCTGGACCACACGGCGTTTGCCCTCGAACCCGGTGAACGGGTGGGCCTGATTGGGCGCAATGGCACGGGCAAGTCGTCCCTGTTGAAAATCATTGCCGGGATGGAGAAGCTCGACGACGGCGTGGTGCAATTCCAGAACGGCGTGCGCCTGGCCTACGTGGCACAGGAGCCACAATTCGCCGATGGCATCAATGTGTTCGATGCCGTGAGCCTCGGCCTGGGCGACATCCGCGAGCTGCGCGACCGCTTCGAAGCCCACCAAGACGGCGACGACCTCGATGCCCTGATGACCCAGATCGAAGCCCGTGATGGCTGGAACTGGGAGCAGCGGGTCGAGCAGATCCTGCAGCACCTGGGCCTGCCCGCCGAGCTGATGATCAGCGACTTATCGGGCGGCATGAAGAAACGCGTGGCTTTGGCGCAAGCCTTGGTCGCATCTCCCGACGTGCTGCTGCTGGACGAACCCACCAACCATTTGGACTTGAACGCCATCACTTGGCTGGAAGAACTGCTGGTGGCCTTCAAGGGCAGCATCCTGCTGATCAGCCACGACCGCGCCTTCCTGGACAACGTCTGCACCCGCATCATCGAACTCGACCGCGGCATCCTGCGTTCCTACCCCGGCAACTTCGCCGCCTATGAGCTGCTGAAGGCCGGCCAGTTGGCCGACGAGGCCCTGGCCAACGCCCGCTTCGACAAGCTGCTGGCGCAAGAGGAAGTGTGGATCCGCAAGGGCGTTGAAGCCCGCCGAACGCGCAGCACCGCCCGCATCAAGCGCCTGGACGACCTGCGTGGCGCGCGCGCTTCACGCCGTGACACCATCGGCCGCGTCAAGCTGGAAGTCTCGCAAGGCGACCGGGGCGGCAAGATCGTGGCCGAGCTCGAAGACGTCAACAAACGCTATGGCGACCGCGACATCGTCAAGAACTTCACCGGCACCTTCTTGCGCGGCGACAAGGTCGGCTTGGTCGGCTCGAACGGCGCGGGCAAGACCACGCTGCTCAAGATCATCCTGGGCGAGTTGGCCGCCGACAGCGGCAAGGTCAAGATCGGGTCCAACATCAACGTCGCCTACTTCGACCAGATGCGCGACAACCTCGACCTGAACGCCACGCTGGCCGACTTCATCAGCCCCGGCAGCGAGTGGATCGAGATCAACGGTTCGCGCAAGCACGTGATGGGTTACCTGCAGGACTTCCTGTTTTCGCCTGCGCGCGCCAACTCGCCCGTGCGAACACTGAGTGGCGGCGAACGCAACCGCCTGCTGCTGGCGCGCCTGTTCGCGCGTCCCTCCAATGTGCTGGTGCTGGACGAACCCACCAACGACCTGGACATCGACACGCTTGACCTGCTCGAAGACCTGCTGGCCGACTACCCCGGCACCGTCTTCCTGGTCAGCCACGACCGGCGCTTTTTGGACAACGTGGTCACCAGCACCGTGGTGTCCGAAGGTGGCGGCAGTTGGCGCGAATACGAAGGTGGCGTGCAAGACTGGCTGGTCCAGTCGCGCCGCGCCGAAGCACTGGCCAATGCCAATGCCAAGTCATCGGGCAACACACCGCCTGCCGCTGCGCCCGCACCAGCGCCCGCCGCCCCCGTGGTCGCGGCAGCACCAGCCGCCAAAGCCCGCAAGCTCAGCTACAAAGAGCAACGCGAGCTGGACGAGCTGCCCAAACGCATCGCCGACTTGGAGACCGAGCAGGCGTCCTTGAACGCCCAACTGGCCGACCCGGACATCTACAAGAAAAACCCGCAAGGCCTGCCCGCCATGCAGGAGCGGATCTCCTCCATCGACGAAGAGCTGCTCACCCTGCTGGACCGCTGGGAGACCCTGGCTCCCAAATAAGCCAGGCAACGTGGTCCACAACGCGCAGCAAACCGTTCTGGCCAGTTGGGCCCGCGTCATCCGGCGAACGCTGGATGTCAGCGGCTGCGATAGCACGCCCTTGCTGATCGAAGCGGGCCTGAGCAATGCGATGCTCGACGACCCGAATGGCCGCTGCCCCGCGCAGGCGATGGCGCGGCTGTGGCGGCTGTCGGCGCAAGCCACGGGCGACGACGCCTTTGGACTGAAGGCCGCGCGACAAGTCATGCCCACGTCCTTTCACGCCTTGTGGCAGGCCCAGTCGGCCAGCCAGACCTTGAAGGATGCGTTTGAGCGCGTGGCCCGGCACTTCCGCGTCGTCACCGAAGCTTGGAGCCTGTCATTCACGCCGCAAGGTGACGAGCACATCGTGCGCCTGCTGGCCCCGGCCTCTGGCATCCCCCCTGAACCTGAAGCGATCGATGCGGCCGCCGCCTTGGTGGTCTACACCGCGCGCCTGCTGCTGGGCAACCGCGCGGTGGCCCCGACTCGGGTTGAATTGCAGCGAGCCGTCCCACTCAACGCGGACGCCTATGCACGCACCTTCAGATGCCCCGTCAGCTTCAACGCCGAGGGCAACCTCATCGCCTGGCCCAGTGCCTTGATGGACACCCGGCTGGAAGGCGCCAACCCCGAGCTGGCCCGCCACAGCGAGGCTCTGCTCACCACCTACCTGGCCGGCGTCCACAAGGAAAACACCGTGGCCCAGGTGCGCGCGTGCCTGACCAATCTGCTGCCGCGTGGCGAGCCTTCGCAAACCCAGGTAGCGCAGCAATTGAACTGCAGCGTGCGTACCTTGCAACGCCGCCTGTCAGACCAGCAAACCAGCTTCACCGACCTGCTGGACCAGACCCGGCAAGCGCTGGCGTTGTCGCACCTGGCCGACCCGGCGTGCTCAATCAGCGAAGTGGCCTACCTGCTGGGCTTTGCCGACACCAGCAACTTCACGCGGGCTTTCCGGCGTTGGACGGGACAGTCGCCGACCGAGCATCGGCGCGCCAGCGGTTTGCCCGGCTGAACGTGCCCAGATCATTGAAGCGCACGCCGACTTCGCGCATCACGCGGTGGGCCACGGGCGCGGTCATCTGCCGCACATAAAACGGCTCTTTGATCACGAAATGGTGGATGGCGTGGGTTGATCCGAAGTTGCAGCAGAACAGCTGGAAGGGCCACATCCACACCGGTGTCAGCACCTGGCATTGCTGCAGCACATTGCCGTCCTCAATGTCACCGTAGTAGTGCATGTTGCTGCTGACAAAATGCAGGCAGAAAGTGCGCCACACATTGGGTGCGATCCAAACCACCACCAGCGTGTTCAGACCCGCCACCCAGGCAGCATCGACCGGGTGGCCGGCCAGGGCCAGTGCATGCACGGCCAGGAACACATACCAAAGCCCCCAATGCAACAGGCCCAGCGGGAAGTAGGCCGCCATCGTTCGGGTCAGCATGCGCACGCGCAGTTGACGCGTCGGCGCCCGGTGCAAGCGCAGCAACACCGACAGCATGTTGTCGCCCGTCATCAGCAAGCGGCGCAGACCCCAGCGCTCGCCATTGGTGATGGCGCGCTCTTCGATGTCGCGCTCGGTGCCCGAATGCTTGTGGTGGTTGAAGTGGATCTCACGGCGTATCCAGGGGTTGATGGTGCTGGGCCGGGCCAGCCACACCAGCGTCATCATCAAGTGGTGCGCCCAGGGCTTTTGCCGAAAGTACATCCAGTGGATCAGGTCGTGCTCCAGCTCGTGCGTGAACGAGGCGAAGAAAGCGACCAGCAGGATCGTGGCCCAGGCCGGCACGGCGCCTTGCACGTAGCCCGCCGCCGAGGCCAGCATGCCCGCCCACGACAGCGCCAGGATGGTCGCGCCGATGGCGTTCTGCTGCTTCAGGATGGGGAAGCGCTGGCGCAAGAACCCGCCTTCCTGCGTGACCACGCGCTTGACGTATTCGGCCCGCTCGTGAGGCGATTGGCGACTGATATCTGGGTTCGAAGACATGATCGGTTCACGGGCGAACAGCCCAACTGTGACAAACCGCACGACTTTAGGAGCCCGCTGCCCTCACCGCCTGTCTTTGAACGCCAGATTGTTGGCCTAGGCCGCCACGGACAGCAAAGTCTTGCCAGCCAAGCCCGGCGTGGCCACGGCCGGAAACAGGTGCGTGCACGTTTCTTCCGGATCGTCACTGTTCAAGACCGGCTCGAGCAAGGCTGCCAGGCGGCGCGTGTCTGCGCGCAGCACGCGCTGCTTGACCGAGGCGATCTGCGACGGGTGCATCGAGAAACTGCGCAAGCCCATGGCCAGCAGCAACTCGGTGAAGATGGGGTCGCCCGCCATTTCACCGCAAACGCTCACGCCCCGGCCCGCCGCGCGCGCCTGCCGGATGGTGGTCGACACCAGGTGCAGCACCGCCGGGTGCCACGGGTCGTACAAGTGCGCCACGGCCTCGTCGGCCCGGTCAATCGCCAGGGTGTACTGGATCAAATCGTTGGTGCCGATCGACACGAAATCAAAGTGACGCAAGAACACCGGCAAGGTCAGCGCGGCCGCCGGCACCTCGATCATGGCGCCCAGCTCGACCGTGCCAAAAGGCTTGCCCGATTCGGTGAGTTGCCGCTGCACATGCGCGATGTTTTCCAGCGTCTGGCGGATCTCGTGCAAGCTGGCCAGCATGGGGATCAAGACCTTGACCGGCCCGTGGTACGCCGCCCGCAACAGCGCGCGCAACTGACGCCGGAACATGCTGGGCTCCGACAGGCTCCAGCGGATCGCTCTAAGGCCCAGCGCCGGGTTCAGCACCGATTCGTGGCGCAATTCGTTGGGCGACAGGCCATCCAAAGGCTTGTCGGCGCCAATGTCCACCGTGCGGATCGTCACCGGCAGGCCCTTCATGGCATCGACCGCCGCGCGGTAGGCCAGGTACTGCTCCTCTTCGTCGGGCAGGTTGTCGATGCCGCGGTTCATGAACAAAAATTCGCTGCGGAACAGGCCCACGCCCACGGCACCGGCCTCCAGGGCCGCCGCGCCATCTTCGGGCATCTCAATGTTGGCCAACAGTTCGACGCGTTCACCATCCAGCGTGACCGCCGGGGTGTGGCGCAAACGGGCCAGGCGGCCCCGCTCCAACTCGCTCTGGCGCTGCCTGAAGCGGTACTCTTCCAGCACGATCGGCGAAGGGTCCACGATCACCAAACCGGCATCGCCGTCGATGATGATGCAGTCGTCTTGCCGGATCAGGTGGCTGGCCTGGCGGGCGCCCACCACGGCCGGGATGTCCATGCTGCGGGCCACGATGGCCGTGTGCGAGGTCTTGCCGCCCACATCGGTCACGAAGCCTTTGAACACGCTGCGCTTGAAGCTGAGCATGTCGGCCGGGGCGATGTCGCTGGCCACCAGCACCAGGGGCTCGTCGCCGCCAAAATCCTTGGCGTTGGTCACCACCGACGGCGCGCCGCGCCCCAGGGTGCGCAAAATGCGTTCAACCACCTGTTCCAGGTCGGCCTTGCGCTCGCGCAGGTAGGCGTCTTCCATTTCGTCGAACTGACGCGCCAGCACTTCAAGCTGGGCCGACAGCGCCCATTCGGCGTTGTAGTGGCGCGAGGTGATCCAGTCGGCCGTGGCCCCAATCAGGGCCTCGTCCTGCAGCAGCATCTGGTGCACGTCCAGCAGCGCGGCCAACTCGGATGGTGCGTCTGGTGGCAGATCGCGCTTGAGCACCTCGAATTCATGTGCCACCACATCGCGGGCATCCAGCAGGCGCGAGATTTCCTCGTTGACCAAGTCTGGGTCGACGAAATGGTGGGGCACGTCCACCCGGCTGGAGGCGACCAGCACCGCCCGGCCAATGGCCACGCCCCTTGAGACAGGCAAACCGAATATCTGGATGCTCATGGTCTTCGATGCTAACAGCGCTGAACGGGCCACAGCGTCAGGATTTACAAGGATCCGCCGCCCGTCACCGTTCTGTCATGCGAGATTCACGCCAGCGTCACGCCCCCCGCCAACACTCGGCCCCGTCACACGTTCATTGAACCCACTGAAGGAGCCGACCATGAGGGATTTGCCGCTGCCCACGCTGCCCATTGCCGACTTGCGTCCCAACTTTACGGCCGAGTCGCGCGCCGCCCGGAGGTCACTTCACCCAAGCTCACACGCACTTGAAGTCGTTTGGGCGCGCACTGAAGAAGATGTTCTCGCGGCACAGCGCCTGAGGTACCAAGTTTTTGCCGAGGAAATGGGCGCCAAATTGCGCGTGCCCGCCGGCAGCCCCGCAGGCCACGACATCGACCTGTTCGACCCTTACTGCGAACACCTGCTGGTGCGCCTGGCCGGCCCCGGCCCGGACGCCGGCCTGGTCATCGGCACCTACCGTGTGCTCACGCCCGCCTCCGCCAAGCGCGTGGGCGGCCTCTACAGCGAGACCGAATTCGACCTGATCCGCCTGCGCCCCCTGCGCGCCAAAATGGTCGAGTTGGGCCGCTCCTGCGTGCACCCCGACCACCGCCACGGCGGCGCCATCCTGGCCCTGTGGGGCGCCCTGGCCGAATTCATGGTGCGCAACGACCTGGACACCATGATCGGCTGCGCCAGCATCAGCATGCGCGATGGTGGCCACATGGCGGCCAGCCTCTGGAACAAGCTGCGCCACACCCACCTGGCTCCGATTGAGCTGCAAGTGCGTCCGCGCCTGCCCCTGCCGGTCGATGAACTGGACCACCACCTCAACGTCGAGGCCCCCGCCCTGATCAAAGGCTACCTCCGCTGCGGCGCCAAAGTGCTGGGCGCGCCCGCCTGGGACCCGGACTTCAACACCGCCGACCTGCCCATGCTGATGCGCATCGGCGACCTGCCCAACCGTTACCGTCGGCACTTCCTGGGGGACTGAGGCCGGGATCCTGGGGCAAACGCGCATAGACTGCGCGCCATGACCTCGCCTTCCCCCTCTTCCACTACCCCGCTCAGCCTGCCTTTGTGGCAATTGCTGGCGGGCTGCGCCGACGCCGTCACCGCCGTGAGCGACGGCCAATCCCTCACCGAAGCCCTCACTGCCTGCCGCCCGGCCGAACGGCCCGGTGTCCAGGCCTTGTCCTTCACGGTCTTGCGCCGCATTGGCCGCGCCCAGGCCCTGCGCCAGGCCCTGGTGCCCAAGAAGCCTGCCCCCTGGGTCGACAGCCTGATCATCTCCGCGCTGGCCCTGGCCTGCGGCACCGAGTACGACGAACACACCCTGGTCGACCAGGCCGTGGAGGCCGCCAAGCGCAAAGCCGAACGCGCTTCAGGCCTGGTCAACGCCGTGCTGCGCCGCTTCCTGCGGGAGCGCGACGCCCTGATGGCCGAGACCGACCGCGACCTGATGGCCCGCTACAACCACCCCGAGTGGTGGATCGCCCGCCTGCGCAAAGACTGGCCCGACCACTGGGAAGCGCTGCTCAACGTCAACCAGGTTCAGCCGCCCATGACCTTGCGCGTCAACGCCCGCAAGACCACCGCCAGCGCCTACCTGCAGCGATTGCAAGATGCTGGCATCAACGGCCACCTGCTGCCCGACGACGCCCACGCCCCCGACGCCATCGTGCTGGAAGCCGCCGTCCCGGTGAGCCGCCTGCCTGGCTTCGACCAAGGCGATGTGTCGGTGCAAGACGCCAGCGCTCAACTGGCCGCCAGCTTGCTGCTGGCCCCCATTGACGGCCAGACCTTGGCCCAAGGCGCCCGCGTGCTCGACGCCTGCGCCGCCCCCGGTGGCAAGACCGCCCACCTGCTGGAGCAAGCCGACCTGAACGTCACCGCGGTGGATGCCGACCCGGAACGCCTCAAGCGTGTCACCGACACCTTGAACCGCCTCGGACTGCAAGCCACCACCATCGCCGCCGACGCCAGCCAACCCGACAAGTGGTGGGATGGCGAGTTCTTCGACGCCATCCTGCTCGATGCGCCCTGCAGCGCCTCCGGCATCGTGCGCCGCCACCCCGATGTGCGCTGGCTGCGCCGCGACAGTGACATCGCCAACCTGGCCCGCACCCAGGACGCCATGCTCACCGCCCTGTGGCCCAAACTGAAAGTAGGCGGTCGCTTGGTCTACTGCACCTGCTCCGTCTTCAAACAAGAAGGCCAAGCGCGGATCGACGCGTTTTTGCAACGAACCCCCAGCGCCCGGGCCATGCCGTCCCCCGGCCACCTGCTCCCTGTGGTCGAATATCCCGACGACCCTGCCCTGGCCAACCCGGCCCTGCTGCAGGACATGGGCGACGGCTTCTTCTACGCCCTGCTGATCAAAACCCCCTAGGTGCTCGATGCCCCTGTTGCGCCGCCGAGACCTGCTGCAACGCAGTGCCTCTGCACTGCTGACCGCCGCTCTGGCATCAACAGGGCTGCCCGCGCTCGTCCAAGCTCAAACCAGCAGCGGCGGCCACCCCGGCATTGAACTGACACAACTGAGCACCGAACGCGGCGACGACGGCCTGCTGCTGAGCTACGCCGTCCGCCTCGAACTCTCCAAAGACGTTGAAGATGCACTCTACAAAGGCGTCGCCGTGGTCTTCGTGGCCGAAGTCGGGCTCTTCAAAAGCCGCTGGTACTGGTACGACAAACCCAAAGCGCAAGTCACCCGCCGATGGCGCCTGGCCTACCAACCCCTGACCCGACATTGGCGCTTGAGCTTTGACGGCCTCAGCCGCTCTTACAATTCATTGAGCGAAGCCCTGGGCGTCATGCGCCGGGCCTCGCAATGGCGCATCTCGGACAACGTCTCGGGCGAAGACGACCACTACGTCGTCTTCAGCTTCCGCCTGGACACCGACGAGTTGCCCCGGCCCATGCAGATCGGACTGGGTGGCCAGAACGACTGGAACCTGGCCGTTCAGCGTCGCATCGCCGTCACGCAGGGCCGCTGACACCACCATGAGCTCAATCAAAGCCAACCGTTGGGCATGGCTCGTCTCCGCCCTGGCCATGATTGGGGTCGGCCTGGTGCTGGCCTTCATGCTCGTGTTCGCCACGCAAAACGGCGAACGCTACGAACGGCACTTCGAGTGGCTGTTCATCGCCAACATTGCCATCGCTTCATTGCTGGTGCTGGTGATCCTGCTGGCCCTGCTCCGGCTGGCGGTGCGGCTGCGGCGGCGCAAGTTCGGCAGCCGCTTATTGCTCAAACTGGCCGGCATCTTCGCCGTGGTCGGCGTGATCCCCGGCCTGCTGATCTACACCGTGTCCTACCAGTTCGTCTCGCGCAGCATCGAGACTTGGTTCGACGTGCGCGTCGAAAGCGCGCTGGAGGCCGGCCTCAACCTGGGCCGCAACACCATCGACACCCTCGGCCTGGATCTGGGCAACAAAACGCGCCTGGCCGCCGAACGCCTCAGCTCATCGCCCACCAGCATCCTTGAAACCGCGTTCACCCCGGGCGTGCTCGACCTGGAACGCGTGCGCGAACAACTTGGCGCGCAATCCGTGGCCCTGATCAGCGAGAGCGGGCAATTGCAGATCGGCGCTGGCAGCGAGACCCTGCCCCTCATGTCGGCCGAACGCGTGCCCCTGAGCATGCGCCAGGACGCCCGCAACAAAGGCGTGGTCAGCCTCATCGAAGGCCTGGAAGAAAAAGGGGACCCTGCTGCCTCACCGCCGCTCATCAACGGCACGAACAGCGTGAACAACGACGCCCGCATCGTCGCGCTGGCCTGGATGCCCGACCGCAGCTTCAGCCTGCAAAGCAAGGGCCACTACCTGATGGTCACGCAAAAACTGCGCGCCGACCTGGTCAAGAATGCCCTGGACGTGCAGAACGCTTACCGCGAATACCAACAACGCTCGCTGGGGCGCGAAGGCCTGCGGCGCATGTACATCGGCACCCTGACCCTAGCCCTCATCCTGGCCGTGTTCGGCGCCTTTCTGCTGGCGGCGATCCTCGGTCAGCAACTGGCCCACCCTTTGCTGCTGCTCGCCGAAGGCGTGGACAAGGTGGCCAAGGGCGACCTCAGCCCCAAAGCCATCTTCGCCAGCCACGATGAACTCGGCGGCCTGACACGCTCCTTCGCGGCCATGACCCAGCAGCTGTCAGATGCCCGCAGCCTCGCTCAACGCAGCGTGGCCGAGCTCGACAGCGCACGCGGCCACTTGCAGACCATCCTGGACAACCTCACCGCCGGCGTGATCGTGTTCGACGAGCACGGCAACATCGACACCGTCAACCCCGGTGCCACGCGCATCCTTCGCCTGCCCTTGTCGGCTTACCGAGGCCGACCGCTGTCCGACGTGCCCGGCCTGGAGAGCTTCGCCGCCAGCCTGAACGAGCGCTTCGAGCTGTACGCCAGCGATCCCACGCCCGGAGAACGTCAGCAATGGCAAGAATCCTATGAATTGCAACTGAACCCACAACAAGAACCCCAGACCCTGCTGGTGCGCGGCGCCGACCTGCCGCCCGATGCCAACCTCATCGTGTTTGACGACATCACCGAGGTCGTCTCGGCCCAGCGTGCCGAAGCCTGGGCCGAAGTCGCGCGGCGCGTGGCCCACGAAATCAAGAACCCACTCACGCCCATCCAACTGTCGGCGGAGCGCCTTCAACTCAAGCTGGAAGACAAGCTCGATGAGCCAGGCCGCTCACTGCTGAACCGTTCCGTCAACACCATCGTCACGCAAGTGCAAGCGCTCAAGACCTTGATCAACGAGTTCCGCGACTACGCGCGCCTGCCCACGGCCAAGCTCGTGCCGCTGGACCTGAACGCCCTGATCACCGATGTGTTGGCCCTGTACGGCCACGCCATTGACCAGGGCGTGCTGGTCACCGAACTGACGCCCGAGCTGCCAGCCATACTTGGCGATGCGACCTTGCTGAGGCAGGTGGTGCACAACCTGGTGCAGAACGCTTTGGACGTCGTCAACGAGCACCCACCGGCCGATCAAGCGGCCCAAGTCATGGTGCGCACCGACATGCCGCGCCATCCTGATGGCAGCGTTCGCGCGGTCAGGCTCGCCGTGCGCGACAATGGGCCTGGCTTTTCAGACAAAATACTCAAGCGGGCTTTCGAGCCCTACGTCACCACCAAAGCAAAAGGAACAGGCCTCGGCTTGGCCGTCGTCAAGAAAATCGCCGATGAACACCATGCCCTGGTGCGCATCCGAAACCTTGAAAACCCCGTCACAATGACCGCACCCCCAGGCAAGTCCCCGGAAGAAGTCGTTTGGAGAGGGGCACAAGTTTCGTTATCATTTTCAAAGCTGTCATCCACATTACCTCAGGCTGGTTCACACTAGACGTGTTCCGACTACCGAGGACATTAAATTCATGGCCACCATTCTTGTAGTTGACGACGAACTCGGCATCCGTGCCCTGCTCTCAGAAATCCTCACCGACGAAGGTCATTCCGTCGAAGTCGCAGAAAACGCGGCGCAAGCTCGCACCATGCGAGAGTCCTGCAAGCCAGATCTGGTCTTGCTCGACATCTGGATGCCCGATGTAGACGGCGTCACGCTGCTCAAGGAATGGTCTGCCAACGGACAGCTCACGATGCCCGTGATCATGATGTCCGGCCACGGCACCATCGATACCGCGGTTGAGGCCACCAAGTTCGGCGCCCAAGCCTTCCTTGAAAAACCGGTGACCATGCAAAAGCTGCTGCGCGCCGTTGAGCAAGGTCTGACCAAGCCCGCGCCACGCGCCGCCATCTCGTCAGCCCCGATGCACCTGGCCACGGTCACGCCCATCACGGCGGCCCCGTCTTACAGCAGCATGATGCAACCCAGCCTGGCCGCGGTGCGCATCGAAACGCACCACCCCGTTGAGAACCATCACCACCATGCGCCCGCCAACCATGGCTTTGCCGCGCATCAGGCCCTGTCTCACGAGCAAAGTTTTGAGCTGGACCGCCCATTGCGCGAAGCCCGCGATGACTTTGAGCGCGCCTACTTCGAGTTCCACCTGGCCCGCGAAGGCGGCAGCATGACCCGCGTTGCCGAGAAGACTGGCTTGGAGCGCACCCACCTGTACCGCAAGCTCAAACAATTGGGCGTGGACTTGAGTCGCAACAAGAAAGCAGCTGCAAACTGAGGTATATTAGCGGTCTTCGCTGATGAAGCGAGAGGCCAAGTAGCTCAGTCGGTAGAGCAGCGGATTGAAAATCCGCGTGTCGGTGGTTCGATTCCGCCCTTGGCCACCAGTATTTATGCGGCCCCGCAAGGTTTTTGACCTCGCGGGGCCGTTCTACATTTCGGGCCTCCGTTCTACAAAACAGCCGGTCTTGATGGCGCGGCGCGGGCCATGCCCACGCCCATCACGCGATCTGTGGGGCTCGCTGGCATGGCTGTTGATACAGACCCCGCCCAGCACATGAAAAAGGCGCCCCACCGTTGCCAGAGGGGCGCCCAATGCCGTGGTGCGATGGCCTTTACCCGGCCCTGACCTCGCCCAACAAATCGGGGTGGCGGTCAAGCACCTTGAGCAGCTTCACCAGGGCCAAGGGCGGCCTGGTCTTGCCGTTCTCGTAGCGAGAAAACGCATTGACGCCGCCGCCAAAGATCTCAGCGGCTTCGCGCTGATCAAGTGCCAGCTTCTTGCGCACTTGGGCAATGAAGCCAGGGTCAACAATCGCTGCGTTCACCTGCTTGTTGAAGTCCAGCATCGCCGCGCTGGTGCGCGTCGATTCCGCCACGTCAAGCACCACCTCGCCACACGCCGGGCAATAGTCGCCGCTCACAGTCGGGATGGTGGTCGATTCACCTTTGTAGGTGTAAGGCATGTCACGGGTGTCAGGCACCAGTTTCGCCGCCGCACAAGTTGGGCATTTCATGTTCACAACTCCTTGAAGGACACGATCAACACGTCATCAATGACCGTGAGTTTCAGATAGACCTCACCGACTGGCGTGCTGGGCCTGTACACGTCTTGCCAAACACGGTGGTCGGCATGCGTGGTCATGCTCTTGTAGAAGTCTGCTGGAGTCATGGCCTGGATCACACCGATGATTCCACCGAAGTCCAAACCCAAAGCCGCACCACCTGCCAGTGCTGACATGGTGGAGCGGACTTTGCCCGCTTCGATCAATGCTTTGACCAGTGACAGCTTGCAATGAGGCGAGCCTTTTTCCATGATTGAATTTAACCTAGTTGGTTTAATTTGGCAAGTTGGTTAATTATCCACTTGGCCAGAATTTGAAGTTCAGCGGCAGGCCTCAGCGCAGCGGCTTAACCCGCTCACCGGTTCGGCGCTTCACGTAGTGCTCAGTCATTTCCCGCCGCTTGTGGCCCAACAGCACCTGGGCATGAGCCAGGTCGCCCGTGTCGGTGGCGGCCTTGGCCCGGATGTCCCGGAACGGGAACGACACGCCCGCCGCCTTGCGGGCCTTGTCAAAGCCGGCGCCCCAGTCTCGACTTGGGGCGCTGGCTTGAAGTGTTGGTGGCTACCCCTTAGGGGCTTGAGTAGCCATCTGAATCCCGAAGTTTCAGAGGGCGTATCTGCGCCTGAAATGTTTCCGGCAGAGGGCCAGGAGAACGGCCACAACAAGGCGCCTGTCTACGCCTCATAGCTCCCATCCGCATTCAACAGGTGGAATTGAGCTGGCGACTCTTCCAGCGCATTGGCTGCCCGCAGGCCTTTGATGAGCGTATCCAGATTCGAATAGTCAAACTGGCTTGCCCATCGCGCCATCTTCGCGAGACTGCGCGCAAATCCCCTCGGGTCACTCCCGCGAGTGAGCGCGCGAGCGCAGTCGACGTACTGCGGGTGATAAAGCGTCGGGATGATGATGCGACTCAAGCCCGTGCGCGTGAGCTCCGCGTTCATGACCAGCCGAGAGAGGCGGCCGTTACCATCGTCGAACGGGTGCACCTCAGACACGAGGAACGCGTAGTACACGGCACGTGCCAAGCCTTCTGGAACGGAAAGCGCCAGACGCGAGCCCTCGTCAAGGGTGCCACGCACATACGCAGGTTCTACAAACTTGGTCGTCCCCGCGTAGTTCACCTCGAGCTTGGGCTTTCCCGGATTTGCTTCAGGCCGCAGCTTCAGCATCTCAGCATGCCAGCGCTCAAGGCCCTCCAGAAACTCAGGGCCCGCAACGGGAGGGCTGTCTCTATAGGGCGAGGTGATGGCCAGACGAAACACACCAAGGATATCGTGCGAATCCTTGGGGCGATTGGGCACGATGACGTTGTTCATCACGATGTCACGTGCTTGCTCGATGTCAAACTTCGTGCCCTCCACGAAGTTGGAGAAGTACGACTCTATGAACCCAAAATGCTGCCGAGCAACTCCGCTCACGCTCGACGCGATGCGCGGCAGCGGCTCTGCCCGCAGGTGAGCGGCGAGCGCCTCAAATCGAGCGGTCCGCTCTTGGTCCACGGGAGAGCCCTGCGCAACGGCCAAGCCTGCTCGGGTGCGCAACTCCCCTTTGGAATGGGTTCCCAGCAGGGCCCCGATGATGCTGCGAAGCTCCTCCAGCGCCTTCTCTGCACCAAGTGCAGGGGTCAGTGCCGCGGCCTGGTCGCGAATGTCATTGAGGGCCTTCTCTCCCGAGGCGTTGAGCACCGACACCAGGAGGCTCTCGACGTCCTCCCGTGGTGCTCGAAGGTCTCCTCTGCGCCCGATGTTTTCGAGCAGCATTCGCGTGCGGCCGGCGTAATGAAGACCAGAGGTTCCCATCGCCAAGTCCCCAGGGAGAGGGCCGGGCCCCCGCACCACCCTGACGACCAACCCGGGAAGCGCCACCGTCTTGTTGTAAACAGTGGGATGCGAAAGCGTTACCTCGCCGCTGGGCAGAACGCCCCCTTTCAGAGCACTGATGTGCGAGACCACGCCTCCAGGAGCCACAACCCCGGCAACCCGTTGCCAGTTCCGCCGCACGACCGCTGCCAGTTCGTCGCCTGACACTTTGGGAGCGTAGACGCCCTTACATACGCGGATGAACTCCCCTGCCACAGCCTGCCGTTGCAAGTGTCGAGCTTGCGCAGCCGACAACGAGGACGCGAAGAGCATTTCTTCAGCCGGGGCCAACAGGCGGGTGGATTTCATGAGAGGAGTCGTCGTTTCACTAAGAAGGCTGCCCAGCATGTCGCTGGTCGACTAAGAAAATAGCAGATTTGTCGTCTATCCACTTAGATGTAGCTCATCGAGGTCCACGTTAAGTCATTTTTGGCTCATGCAGATTCACTAAGAAATCGGCATTCCGAATGCAGATTGTCGCTTAAACACTAAACAAGTTCGATTTCTGTCGCTTAATCACTAAGAAATTACTGCGCAGCTCCGTCTGCAATCAAGGGCAGCATCTCATCCGGGTGACTCTGCTCATGGCCATGGCGTTGCGGCCCAGCTTGAGTTGCGCTTCGATGAAGGCGCGGTGGGGCTCGCACAAGGATGTGCCCGCGCTTGCGCCCAGTGGTGATGCCGGTGGCCGGGGTGGAGCAGTTTGATCGGCCTGGGTGTCGGGCGGCTCGACTGGGTCGGTGGCCACCCCGGGGCAGTTTGGCGGGTCCTCTGATGGTTCCTCTGGCGGCGGCGGATCGCTCTGCGCCGCGAAGCGTTTGGCCCAGGACCGGATGGTGTGGCGGGATATGCCCGTGCGACGCTCAATCTCTCTCTGGCTGTTGCCAGCCTTGAGAAGCGTCCAAATGGTTGTTTGCAGATGTGGTTTCAAGACGTTCACCTCGTTAGCTCCCCCTCGTGTCCAAGGGGGCGAAAGTTACGTCCTGCACGTCAGGGCTGAGGCGCCTGACTCACCAAATTCAATGGGTCAATTCACCTCAGCCAGGTGGGGCACTTTGGGTGGCCACCGGCACCAAGTCCTACGCTGACCTGGCCGAGGCCGTGCGCAGGCACTGCCACCCAAGCGTCATCCGCAAAGACAACGCAGAACTCTTCAAGCGCATGGTCTACAACATTTTTATCAGCAATGACGATGACCACCTGCGGCTACCGGGCTGGAGGCTCAGCCCCCTGTACGACGTTCTCCCACGCGCCAGCATCGCCACCGAGCGCTTCCTTCATCTGGGCGTGGGGCCAAAAGGACGCCTGGCCACACTGGACCATGCCTTGGGCTCGCATGACAAGTTCACGCTGTCCAAGTCAGTGGCATGCCAGCTGATGGCCGACGTCTGGCACGTGGTGCGCGAGTGGCGCGTCTTCTTTGAAAGCTTCGGTGTCTCGGCCCTTGAGATGGACAAGATTGCGCCAGCTTTCCGCCACATCGATGACGTCTCTACGTCGGGCTTGCGCAAGTTGCTGCCTTGACGTGTTGCCCACGCTCGATGGCGAACCAGGCACAAAGCCTTAGCACCCTTTACAAAACGCGCCAACGTCTACCTCAGCGCCTCCCTTACTTATTTTTGTATTTTCTGGGCCACCAAATACATACTATCGCTCAGCGGGTGTCGATCCATGAAATTCATTCTAGCAACACCAAGATCCGCCCGATTAATCATTGCCTGAAGCGTTTTGGGAGTGAAGTAATTAACGTGATCCGGCCAGCGAAAGCCACACCATTTTTCCGCACGCATATGCCGATTCCAACAATCAAAATTAGGAACCTTGATGATGATGAAGCCCCCCTCACGCATCCGCTCACGGCATCGCCGCAATAAAGGAAGAGGATTTATTTCATGCTCAAGAAAAGACGACATGATGATCATGTCGAAGTATCCCTCTTGAAAATCATCAAGTCCGTGGAGAGCATTATCATGAATACATCTTCCCCCAAGTCGCCGAAGGTTATCATCAGCTATCCGCGCAAGATCGGTTGATAGCTCGATACCATGAGGAGCACATCGGGAGCCAAGTGTCGGCGGCAAAGCCGAAATCACCCCCTCAAGCAATCCACCTTGACCACAGCCCATGTCAAGTAAGTTGATGGTTGGAGACTGAATGCGCCCAATGAACTGCCTGGCCAAGGAAGCCACTTTGTTCCGCTTGATAACTTGACTACGAAATTTTTTAACACCTACGCTCACCGCATACCGAATTGGTTCGGCAGACTGACGTCGATCAACTTCCTGTTTCCAAGTGATATCCCAAGAAAAATCCTCTTTCAAGGATTCGTAACCAGGTGGGTTTTCAAGGTACACAAAATCAGTCTTAACACATTGTTTGAGCACCCAAGGCGCAGGAGCAAAACTCAAGCTTCTGGTAATACTGCCTAGCTCAAGCAAGGGATTAACTCTCGTGGATTCCTGTGAAGTGGGCATGAAAATAGTCTCGAAAAATTGGGTAGCTCTACCAAGCTAGGCGTGAGTTTTTAGCATATTTTTCCATGCTGATTCAGGCCCTACCCTGAAATAGGCTGATCGGTACCCAATAAATTCGTGCACCAAAGCTGAATCATGAGTGAGAAATGGATCCCGTGGAGGGGTTGACAGTCGGCAGGCAGCCGCCCAGGCGGCCAATCATCCTCCGGATACCAGATCGACCTCGCGATACAATCCAGGATTGAAGCGGCCGCCAAGTAGGCGGTTGGTTTGCTTTTCTGGACAAAGCGGGTGCATCGAAGTTGTTTCGAACTGCTGAAACCCGCTAGTCGGTAGTTCGAGTCCGTTCCTGGACGCCAAATTCAAAAGCCCGGTCGGCCTCCAGCTGGCAGGGCTTTTCTACAATTGCCGGGGTTAGTTCATGCCCGCCACATCACACTCCACCCCCGCCCCTCGACCCCTGATCATTCGCCTGTGCAACATGGTCGGCGACGTCGTGCTTGGAGTGCCCGCACTGAAGTTGCTGCAAGACCAGGGTTACCAACTGCACCTTTACGGCAAAGGCTGGGCCGCGTCGCTACTGGCAGGCCATGGATGGCCTTGCACCACCCGCGCCCGCACGCTCAAGCAGCGCATTCAGCAACTGCGAGATCTGCGCGCGCAATGCCTGTCCATTGATCCGGACTTCGACAAGCGCCCAAACATGCTGGTCATGCCCAACTCCTTCTCTAGCGCTTTCGAAGGTCGCTGGGCTGGCCTAAGGCCCTGCGGCTATGCACGGGACGGCCGCAGCCTGCTGCTGCACCGCGCCTGGAAGCCCGCCCCACCGCCCGAACACGCGCTAACAGGCTTCTGGGGCCTGGCCTGCCAATTGACCGGGCAACAAGCCCTCCCGCCCGCCAGCATCGACTTGGCCGTGTCCAGCGCCGCTCAAGCCAAGGCAGACCAACTGCTGACTCAGCATGGCGTGCGCTCTGGCTTCATCTGCATCGTGCCCTTCGCAGCCGGTGACGTCGATGGCAAGGACAAACGCTGGCCCGACTTCCCAACCTTCACCCAACTGGTTCTCCACAAAGACCGGGACATCGTCGTCTGCCCCGGCCCCGGCGAAGAGGCCACCGCTCTCAAAGACCACCCCGGCGCCATCTGCCTGCCGGGGCTGGACTTGGGCACCTACTGCGGCCTGCTCAAGCGCGCGCACCTGGTCGTCTCCAACGACACAGGCCCCGCCCACATGGCCGCTGCCGTAGGCACACCTGTCCTTAGCGTACTGGGCCCCACCAAGCCCGAGCAATGGGCCCCTTGGAGCCCGCAAACCCGCATCGTGCAAGGCAGCACCGACTTGTGGCCCTCCACGGAGCAGGTCTTTGCCCAACTGGCCCTGTGCCTGCAACAGGATGGCACCTGAACGTCTGAGCGCCTGCCTTTCACTGGCAAAATTGGGCATGCCCAGCACCCTCCAGATCCCCGACCTTGCGCGCGTCACCGTGGTCCTGGCCACTTACCACAGCGGGCACTGCGCCGCTGACCTGGGGCGCAGTCTGGCCGACTTCCGACACGTCATCGTGGTGGACAACGCCAGCAGCGACGACACTCTGGCCCAGGTGCGCCAGCACCTCCCGCAAGCGCAGGTGCTGGTCAACGAACACAACCTCGGTTTTGGTGCAGCCAATAACCGGGGCGTCTGGGCGGCCACTACCGAGTTCGTGCTGCTGCTCAATCCCGACTGCATCCTGAATGGCAACGCCGTGGCAGCACTGCTCCAAACCGCAGAGCGCTATCCCACTGCCGCCGTCGTGGCCCCTCAACTGATCAACCGCCAAGGCAAGCAGGATCTGAGCTATTGCTGGACGCCCAGCACCTGGGCAGCCCAAGGCCCAGGTGCCGAGGCCGACACCTGCGTGGGCTTTGTCTCAGGCGCATGCATGCTGATCCGGCGCGAGGCCATGCTACGGGTCAAAGGCTTCGACGAAGACTTTTTCCTGTACCAGGAAGACACCGACCTGTGCCTGCGCCTGGCACAGCAATGGGGCGAGTTGATCCTCACCCCGCAGGCGCAGGTCACACACCTGTCGCGAGGCTCCAGCAGCGGCAAGGCACGCTTCAAGGCTGAATACCTGCGCGGTTACCATCACATCCAGTCCAAGTTCCTGTTTGACTTCAAGCACCAGGGGGAGCAGGTATCAAGGGCGCGGCGTTGGCGGTACTGCATGACTGCGGTCCTAGAAATAATGCTTCGCGCCCTGGTGCTGGACCTGGTCAGGGCCACCCGAGTCCTCGGACGCGCAGCGGGGGCTTGGCGCTATCCAGACGACATGAAATCACGACAGGTTAAATCTTGAAACTAATCAATAAGCCGCGCGATGCAATACGCGACGCCTTACAGAATATGAAGCAGGGCATTCGGGCTGCCAACAGGAACCGCCTGCACCGTCGGAGGATGAAGAAAGGCGTGGACTACGCCACTTGGATTGCCCGCCATGACACACCCACGGCTCAAGACCGCGCTGCATGGCAAGTTTGGCTCGAAGCACACACCAATGCGCCGACGATCAGCCTGATCTTGAACGTCGAGGCCAACAGTGATGCAGAGTTGCTAAAGCGCAGCATCGCCAGCGTGCGATCGCAGGCCTATCCACACTGGCAACTGATCTTGGTCTCACCAGAGCAAGGTCGCGCCCCCATTCCCTCATCGACCGCTGAAGATCTCCGAATTCAAAGCCAGCCGACCCACGATGATGCCTTGGCCCAAGTCAAAGGCACATGGACCGCACTGCTGCAGGTTGGCGATCAGCTGCGCGAACACTCGTTGCTGCTGATGGCCCAAGCGATGCAGTCCCATCCTGGCGCAAAAATCATCTACACCGATGACGACCAGATCGACGGCAATGGCCAACGCAGTGGCCACCACTTCAAACCTGAGTGGAGCTACGACTTTCAGTTGTCAGCCAATTACATTGGCAGTGCCTGCCTGATATCGACCTCTCATCTGATCGCCGCAGTCGGGCATCGTCACCAGGGTGGTGCTGTTTACACATTTGATGCCCTGCTGCGTTGTATCGAAGGCTTGCCCGCAACGGACATCATTCACGTACCGCATGTTTTGTGGCACCACCCGGCAACAGTCCGCCACTCCCTCGATGCGCCATATGTCCAGGCTCTGCAGGAGCACTTGGATCGCGTATCACCAGGCGCCAGGGCGAGCACCACATCCCAAGGGTTTCTCAAGGTCGGCTACCCGGTGCCCGCGTTACCGCCCCTTGTTTCGATCGTGATCTGCACGCGCAACCAATACAAGTTGCTGCACACCTGCATTCAGTCCATCACGCAAAAAACGACCTATCCTCAGTATGAGGTCATCATCGTGGACAACGGCTCTGACGAAGCCCGAACCCTGACCTATCTGCAACAGCTGCCAAACAAGGATGCGCGTGTGCGGGTTATCAGGGACGACAGCCCCTTCAACTATTCCGCCCTGAACAACATGGCGGTGGAGCACGCTCAAGGTGAAGTGGTGGCCTTGGTCAACAACGACATCGAAGTGATCAACGGCAATTGGCTAACCGAGATGATCGGGCACGCGCTGCGGCCCGAGGTAGGGTGTGTGGGCGCCAAGCTGCTGTACCCCGATGACACCATCCAACATGCAGGCGTGCTGGTCGGAGGAGGCATCCAAGCCCCGAACACCATCGCGGCCCACTATCTGCGCGGCATCCCACGAGAGGCACCTGGCTACGCCAATCGCGCCATCGTCACCCAACAACTGACGGCTGTCACGGCAGCATGCCTCGTCGTTCGCAAGTCAACTTTTTTAGACGTGGGTGGGCTGGACAGCGCAAATTTAAGCGTCGCGTACAACGATGTGGATTTTTGCCTGCGTGTTGGCGAACTAGGTCTTCACAACATCTGGACGCCCCATGCAATTCTTTACCACCACGAGTCCATCAGTCGCGGCCGAGACACCTCCAGTAAAAACATAGCGCGCTTTTTGCCAGAAGCTGCCTACATGCGACAACGCTGGACCAGTCGCATGAGATGCGATCCTTTCTACAACCCCAACCTCAATCACCAACGACCAGATTTTTTATTGGCGTGTACCACCGATGCACATGACCTCGTGGGCAGCGATGAATCATGAGACCGCCTCCGACCAGATGAACCCCAGTCTGTCTTTTCTCATCCCGGTCTACAACGTAGAGCGCTATCTGGACGATTGTCTGAACAGCTTGCTGCCCGCCGTTCAGCCCGGCGACGAGATCATCCTGGTCAATGACGGTAGCAAGGATGCGTCTGGTGCCTTGTGTGACTCTTGGCAGCAAAAGCACCGGGCCATCATTTCGGTGATACATCAAACCAATCAAGGCCTGTCCGTGGCTCGGAATCGGGCATTTGCTGCAAGCACCAAGGCCTACGTGTATTTTCTGGACTCCGATGATCTGCTCTGTCACAAGGATTTCACGGAAGCCCGAAATGCACTCAAGGCTAGCAATCCCGACATCCTCACTTGCGATGCACTGATCTGGCATGAAGGCACACCGCGCGAGGCGGAGTCACGCGTCGTACACAGCCTGCCCAAAGGGATCATCCCCTCACGGGAAACGGCCTTGCTATCGACTTTTCGCGACAACTTCCTATCGTCTTCCAGCCGCATTTTCAAGCACAGCTTTCTGACAAGATGGGCCCCGGACATCTTCCCGCCGGGACAATACTACGAAGACAACGCCACCATTCCGCACTTGGTCGATGGTGCTGATCGCATGGCTTATTTGCCCCTCCCCATCTTCCGCTATCGCATCCGCGAGGGCAGCATCACGCGATCACACACTGTCCAGCGGTGCATTGACCTAAGCAGTTCTTTCAAAGGTGTGCTGCCATCCATGGTGAGCAGTAGGCAAGGGCAAGCGGTCGAACACGCCGCCAACGTGCTGGCCCTCAAACACATGGTCCAGGCGGTTCGCAATGCATCGCAGATTCGGCCCATTAAGCGTGACCACATCGACATTACCATCACGCATGGCTTGAACACGCTGACCTTGTCGCCCCAGGAGCTGTTCAATGAACTGAGCAAGTCCCGCGAACACCGTAAACTGCTCGGCCACGCCAGGGGTATGTTGCTGCATCGCTGGCGTTATGTGTCAGCCCGCATGGCCATGGCACGCTGGAAGCAGTTTCTAGACGCATTCCGCCAAAACCACTGAATGACCATCTCGTTTGTCATCGCTGCGTACAACCTTGAACGCTACATCGACGCATGCGTTGACAGCGTGCTGCAGAGCCTAGCAATTGGCGATGAAGTCATCATCGTCAACGACGGCAGCACAGATGGCACCAGACTAAAGCTGACGCAGGTCCAGCAGCGCAGCACACTCGTCAAAGTCATCGACAAGCAGAATGGGGGAGTTGCCAGCACGCGTAACACCGGACTAGCAGCGGCAAGCAAGGACTATGTGCTTTTTTTGGATGGCGACGATGTTGTCCGCCCGGAAAGCATTCGCCTCGCGCGCCAACATCTGGAAAGACAGGCACCGGACATCCTGGTGATGGACTACCTCGATTGGGCCGACGATGGAAGGGGCGCCTTGACACCATCACGCAAGCGCTCGCATGGCCCGTTGGAGATGAGTTCATCACCTGCACGCAACTTGTATGAAACACTGGACGATTGCATCCCGTGCCTGTGGAGCCGATTCATCAAACGCAGCGTCTTCCAAGCGCTACCTCATCCGCCGTTCCCCGAATGGGGCATGCATGAGGATCTGGCCACGACACCGCACATCGTCGCCTCTGCTCGGACCCTGCTGTATGTACCATCGCATTTGCTGCAATACCGTCTGCGCGCAGGCGGTCAAACGAAGGAGCGCAGCGAACGCAGTTGCACCGACACCATCCAGGCCGCTGCACACGCCAGCCAATCGATCCAAAGGCTCCCGCCAGATCCCCAGTTGGCGCTCATGGCAGACGTGTTCATGGCTCGCAAGCTGCTTGAAGCCATCAGGCAATGCAGAGAGGTCCGCAACCCCACCTATGCACTCTATGCCGCCATCACCCATCGTTCGCTTGCCGCCATGACGTCCAAGCCCGACGCGGTGCTGGATTGGCTGTCCGCCTCGCCACGCCCAGAGGACCGCGCGGCCCGCGCGCATCTCGTCAACGCTTTCAGATGGCCCCGGGGCTATGCCCTGCTTCAAGGTACGCTCGGCATCCTCAAAGCAAAGCGATTGGCACTGCGCCGTCGGCGATCATCACCCGAGTATGTTCGCCACGATTGACACCATGTCCCTGTACCAGCGGCTTTTCTACTTTTACTACAGTCTCCTCCGCCGCTTCACAGCTGGACGAGCACTGTTTTCCAAACCGTGGCCGCGGCTGCTAGTGCTGGACTTCTCCTATGAGGGCGTATCCGGGCACCATCATGCCTTGAACAAACTGCTGACATCAGCGGGCAAGGAGGCCGGTTGGCATGTGCATGTGCTGGCCAACCGCGGCATTGCCCCACCACTGATCGACAGCCACACCGATCCCATCTTTACCAGGGGAACCTATGGTGCCGTGGGCAAGCCCAAGCAAGCCCGCAAGAAGTTGAGAAGAACCGTCCGGTCTTTTTTCAAAGACATGCTAGAAGCCAGGCTTGACCGCATACCCGCAAATACGGCCATCCTGATACACACGGCTTCCGCGCCTCACATCCTGGCTACCGTCGGGTTCCTCCGCCTGGCCAAACGCCAATGCCCCACCAACATCTATCTGATGCTGCCACCGGACTTTGATGCGGCGCCGCCGGCCCAGGCTGAGCAAAGGCGGCAATATGAGCATGCCTTCCGACTTGCCGCAGGCCATCCGCACATCCGCTTCTTTTGTGAAAACAGGCTGCTCAAAGCCGCATATGAAGGTCTGGGCTGCAAGCACATCGCGCTACTCGACCTGCCCTGCAGGCTCCCCGACACAGCGTTTGAAAGGCCGCAAACTGACCGAACAAGCTTTCTGTTCATTGGCGACCCCCGTCCTGAGAAAGGACTTCAGCTCATTCTCGATACGCTCCCCCTGCTTGAACCGCTGGCTGGACGCATCACCATCAAACTGCTGTTGACCCATCCGGAAAAGTCCAGCGCCGTCGCCCCGTTGCTCGAAGGCCGCAGCTTCGTGGAGTTGGTGGCAAAGCCATTCTTCTCAGAGGCCGAGTATTTCCAGGCGCTGGGGCAGACCGACTGCGTCTTGCTGCCCTACGATCCGCAGGCATATCTGCTCAAGAACTCCAATATAGTCTCTGAGGCCTTTGGATGTGGCACCCCAGTCATCGTCCCTCCCGGGCCAAACTCATTGAGCGACTACTGCACAGCAACAAGCGCATCGGCTCATGTCGAAATGAAAACCCACTCACCTGAAGGGCTCGCCGAAGCCGTGGGGGTTTTTCTGACTCAGGCGCCTGACTTGCAAAGCAAGGCTTCCTTGCTGCGGCGGCAGGTCATCGAGTCAAGAGCCCCGCGTCATTTCATTGAACGGATCGCACACCTTACGGCCTGACACCGCCGCCGTCTGGAAAATGCACCTCGAAATCAGCCAGACTGACTTCGGTGTGTGGATCCTTGATGAACAGCAGCTTGCCGCCACCGTGATAAGAAGCCCATAGCGAGTAGGTGCTTGGCGGCCCCATGATCAAATCGCACGACGCCAACATATAGAGATCGGCCACGGCATGCCCCGGGCCCGGCGTCACTTGCAAAGGTGAAAAAACCCCCATGTCAATGCCCTCGTTCGAGCAAATCACGAATGCGGTTGTTTTGCCTTGCGCCTTCAATGCCCTTTCCACGTCCATCATCCGAGACCGGTAAACCGAGTCGTCATAGAGATAGATGCCGTTCTGCCAACGAGCGTAGTCGCCTCTTCTGACATGTACCCCAACCAGCACGTCGGCCCCTCGTATGGCCTTCTCACGCCATTCGGCGACCAACGCCAGTACGCGCGCATCAGGCGCAAAGAGCGCCTTGATGACAGGCCGGTGCTTGAGCAGGCTTGCATGGTCCCTGAACTCCCAACCGTGCGTGAAGACCACTTTTCGGCGCGCATCGCGCAAGTAAGCGGCATCCTGGAGATCAAACACCGGATCACCATCAGCCAGGGTGTAAAAACAATGCCAGGGAGACGCGGGCATACGCCTCCTGAGAAGCTCAGAACCCTTGCGAAAAAAACGGTACGGAAGGGACGGATGAAACGCCGTTGAAATCCGCAACCCCCTGCACTCAGCGGAGGTCAACGCTGGAAAGTAAGGACAATACTCATCGAAGCAAGGGTTTACAAGCTCGTAGTCGTACTCGATGGCGTTACCAATGAAGTGCGCGAAAGCAAACAGCCTGTTCGCCAACTGACCAGATTTATTTTGTATCACAACCATAGCGCGTTTTCTCGCAATCTTCCCTGCCCAGGTTGCTACTGTATTTTCATCATTTCGATGATGCAATTTTAACGAAGGATGCAAGCATAAACCGGGAACCCACGCTGACATACCTTCCCTCGCACCGCCAACACCCAGGGTGATGGCGGCGATCGTCAATAATGACGGGCTGCGCCATATGCCCCAAGGCGATTTGACGACACGGACAAGAAGGCATGCCCATAGTTACAACCACCGCCGGCAAGACATTCAATGTCGCACCAGCTGAATCAATCCTTGATGCAGCCCTGAAACAGGGTGTGCAGCTGGCCTACAGCTGTCGCACCGGCCGCTGCAGCAGCTGCAAATGCAAGGTCGGCAGCGGGACCACATCGGCCATGAGTCCGGAACTTGGCTTGTCCGAGGACGAAAAAGTCCACGGCTGGGTGCTCGCCTGCGTTAGAACTGCCGAAACCGATCTGTCAATTGAGGCCGACGACCTCAGCGGGCAAACCATCCCGCCGCCCAGGACCCTGCCCTGTCGGATTCACACCCTAGACAAACTGGCACCCGACGTACTGAAGGCCACCCTGCGGCTGCCACCCAGCAGCCCTTGGGCATTTCTCCCCGGCCAATACATCGACATCATTGGTCAGGGTGGCGTTCGCAGAAGCTATTCGGTAGCCAACGCATCAAGAGCGGATCAGATGCTGGAGTTGCACATTCGCGCCGTCGAAAACGGTGTCATGAGCCGGTACTGGTTTGAGCAGGCCAAGCCGAACGACTTGCTTCGCCTCAATGGCCCGCTCGGCACTTTTTTTCTGCGGGACGTCTCACAACTGGACCTGGTTTTCCTGGCCACTGGAACCGGTATTGCACCAGTCAAAGCGATGCTGGAAGGTCTCGAAAAAATGACCCAAGAACAGCGCCCCCGCGCCATTACTGTGTTTTGGGGCGGGCGGACAGCGGCAGATCTGTATTGGGCCCCATCCGGCTTGACCATGCCCCACCGATTCGTACCCGTGCTTTCGCGCGGCAACGACACCTGGCTGGGAGCACGGGGACACGTGCAAGATGCGCTGCTCTCCGAGGGCGTCGACCTGACCAACACAGTAGTCTATGCATGCGGTTCCGATGCCATGATCCACGGTGCTAGGCACGCCCTGTTGCAGGCGGGGTTGCAGAAGAATAGATTCCTCTCCGATGCATTCGTATGCTCGGCCGCCGTTTGATTCGAGATTGAAGGACGCGTTGATGAAAGCAGTGATTCTTGCCGGTGGACTGGGTACACGCCTGAGTGAAGAGACCTCAACTCGCCCAAAGCCCATGGTTGAAATTGGTGGAAAACCGATCTTGTGGCACATCATGAAGATGTACTCCCACCATGGCATCAACGAGTTCATCATCTGCTGCGGCTACAAGGGCTACGTCATCAAAGAGTACTTCGCCAACTACTTTCTGCACATGTCAGACGTCACATTCGACATGCGGTCCAACAGCATGAACGTGCATGAAAAACGCGCGGAGCCCTGGAAAGTGACCCTGGTCGACACGGGCGACGAATCCATGACAGGCGGCCGCCTTGGCCGTGTTGCGCAGTATGTCCAGGATGAAGAGGCCTTCTGCTTCACGTACGGTGATGGTGTCGGCGACATCGACATTGGCGAGACCATCGCCTTTCACCGAGCCCACGGCAAGGCAGCCACGTTGACAGCCACTTATCCACCAGGTCGCTTTGGCGCCCTGGACATCAAGAACAAGCAGGTGCGCAGTTTCAAGGAGAAGCCTAAGGGCGACGGTGCCATGATCAATGGCGGTTTTTTCGTTTTGTCGCCAAAGGTGCTGTCCCACATCAGCGGAGACGCCACCATCTGGGAACAGGAGCCGTTGATGCAGTTGGCCGACAATGGTGAACTGATGGCCTATGAGCACCACGGTTTCTGGCAACCTATGGACACGCTACGCGACAAGAACTTGCTCGAAGAACTGTGGGCAGCCAACAAAGCGCCCTGGAAGGGGTGGGATTGAACATGCCAGCGAATGCCGAATTCTGGCGGGGAAAGGCAGTCCTTCTCACGGGCCACACCGGATTCAAGGGTAGCTGGCTCAGCCTTTGGCTTCAGACCATGGGAGCTCAGGTCCAGGGATTGGCCCTGACGCCGCCGACCGCACCGAATCTGTTCACCGAAGCGCGGGTTGGCGACGGGATGGCCAGCCACATCGGCGATATCCGTGACTACGGCACCGTGCGCAAGGCCATGAATCTGGTCAAGCCCGAGATCGTCATTCACATGGCCGCACAACCTCTGGTTCGCTTGTCCTACGACGACCCCGTCGAAACCTACGCCACCAATGTGATGGGCACGGTGCACGTTCTGGAAGCGGCAAGGCATGCCGGCACCGTCCGCGCCATCGTCAACGTCACCACGGACAAGTGCTACGAAAACAGGGAGTGGGCTTGGGGCTATCGGGAGGACGAACCCATGGGTGGCCACGATCCCTACAGCAACAGCAAAGGTTGCTCTGAACTGGTCACAAGCGCCTACCGCCGTTCCTTCTTCAAGCAGCAGGACATCGCCATCGCATCGGCCAGGGCTGGCAACGTGATTGGCGGAGGCGATTGGGCACTCGACCGCCTGATACCCGATATCTTAAGGGCGTTTGAGCAGCATCAGGCTGTGGTCATACGCAACCCCTACGCCACCAGGCCCTGGCAACACGTGCTGGAACCGCTGTCGGGCTATCTCAAGCTGGCGGAAAAGCTCTATGGCGAAGGCCAATCATGGGCAGAAGGCTGGAACTTTGGCCCGAGTGAGGACGATGCCCGCCCCGTGCAGTGGATCGTCGAACGCATGGCCGCCAAATGGGGCGGGGACGCCACATGGCATCTTGACGAAGGCCTGCACCCTCACGAAGCCAACTACCTGAAGCTCGACATTTCAAAGATCAAGAGTCGCCTGGGCTGGCACCCCCAATGGCGCCTGGATCAGGCGCTTGAACACATCATCACCTGGCATCAAGCCTGGCTTGCCAAAGACGACGTCAAAGCCCTGTGCCTGGATCAGATCCGGCAATACAGCGCCGAGGCCTCCTCAACAAACACGACACCATTTTGATCATGAGCACCGAGACACCCATCCAGTTTTCGCCGAAATCGCCCGATGCCATTCGCCGCGAGATCGCCGCACTCGTTCAACAATACGCCGACATCGCGCTGGCGCCCAAGGCTTTCGTTCCGAACGAGTCACCCGTTCCCGTCTCCGGCAAAGTCATTGGTGCGCGTGAATTGCAGCTGATGGTGGAAGCCAGCCTGGACGGCTGGCTGACAACAGGCCGCTTCAATGCCGAGTTCGAGCAAAAGCTGGCGCAGTTCTTGGGCGTCAAACACCTGATCACGGTCAATTCTGGTTCGTCGGCCAATCTGGTGGCGTTCTCGACCTTGACCTCGCCCCGACTTGGCGATCGGGCCATCAAGCCAGGCGATGAGGTGATCGGCGTCGCTGCCGGCTTTCCAACCACGGTCAACCCTATCTTGCAGTTTGGCGCCGTGCCGGTTTTTGTCGATGTCGATCTGGCAACGCACAACATTGATGCGAACCTCATCGAGGCGGCCATCACACCCAAGACCAAGGCCATCATGCTGGCCCACAGCCTGGGCAATCCATTCAACCTGGATGTGGTTACCGCGCTCTGCAAGAAATACAAGCTGTGGCTGGTTGAAGACTGCTGCGATGCACTGGGTGCCACCTACAACGGCCAACTGGTCGGCACCTTTGGCGACATCGGGACGCTGAGTTTCTACCCCGCCCACCACATCACCATGGGGGAAGGCGGCGCCGTTTTCACCAACAATGCCGAACTCAAACTGATCGCCGAATCATTCCGCGACTGGGGACGCGATTGCTACTGCCCTCCCGGCAAGGACAACACCTGCAACAAGCGCTTTTGCTGGAAGCTGGGCCAGTTGCCGGAAGGGTACGACCACAAGTACACCTACAGCCACCTGGGCTACAACCTCAAGATCACGGACATGCAAGCAGCATGCGCGCTGGCACAACTTGAACGCCTTGATGGCTTCATCGCTGCCCGCAAGGCCAACTTCGCTTATCTGAAGAATCGCCTGAAAAGCTGCGAGGCGTTCTTGCACCTTCCCCAGGCCACGCCAAACTCCGACCCGTCGTGGTTCGGTTTCCCCTTGGTGCTGAAGGAAATCGCCGGAATCAAGCGTGTCGATCTGTTGAACTACCTCGATCAACACAAGATCGGGACGCGCCTTCTGTTTGCTGGCAACCTGACCCGCCAACCTTACATGATTGGCCAGAACTTCAGGATAAGTGGCGAATTGACCAACACCGACATCGTGATGAATCAAACCTTCTGGTTGGGTGTCTATCCAGGACTGAATAAGGATCACCTCGACTTCATGGTCGACCGGCTCGAAGAATTCCTGGGCGTCAGCTTCTGACGCCTTCAGCTGAGGGGATCAAGTTGAACATCCTGCTCACCGGTGCAAGCGGCTTCCTGGGCAGTGCTTTAGCACGGCACCTGCAAAGCAAAGGCCATCAGGTGTCGTTGCTACTGCGGCCCAATTCGAAACTTGATAGGCTGCAGGATCGGGCGGCAAGCTTCAACATCGCGCGGCCACAAAGCGACGCGCAGCTGCAGGCCTTCGTGCAGAGCGCGCGCCCCAATGTGCTCATTCACACCGCGTGCGCATATGGGCGCCAAGGCGAATCCACTTTGCAGTTGGTGGATGCCAATCTCAGACTTGGCATCAGCCTGCTCCAGTCCTTACAAAGCCTTGACTACCCTACCGTGTTCATCAACACAGGCACAGCACTAGACAAGTCGGTCAACCCCTACGCCATGAGCAAACACCAGCTGGCGCAGTGGGGCCGACTTTTCGCAAACCAAACAGGTGGCAGGCTGCAGTGGGTCAATGTGGTGTTGCAGCACATGTACGGCGCGGGAGACGACCCGTCCAAGTTCACCACCCATGTCTTGCAAACGTGCCACAGAAACGACGCCGTTCTTCCTCTTACGGCGGGTGAGCAAAGGCGCGACTTCATCTACATCGATGACGTGGTCAGCGCATATGAGACTTTGCTGGACAAGGCTGCGGCCCTGCCCGATGCAGTCGACATCGAGGTCGGCACGGGTCAGGCGCCCACCATCCGCGAGTTTGTCGAAACCGCTCACCGATTGACACAATCCAAGACCGAACTGCGGTTCGGCGCCATACCTTATCGGCTCAATGAGGCCATGCACTGCCAGGCCAACATAGATCAAATTCGCACCCTGGGTTGGCAACCCATGCATAGCCTGGATACTGGGCTACAAAAAACAATTGAATTGGAGTTTGCATGAAACTGCTGATCACTGGCGGCTGCGGTTTTTTGGGCAGCAATCTTGCCGCCCATGCAATCGCTCAAGGTATCGACCTCTGCGTTTTCGATAACCTCTACAGACAGGGCTCACAGGCAAATCTCACCTGGCTTCGCAACCTGGGGAAATTCGAATTCGTGCATGGCGACATACGCAATGCCAATGACGTGGCAAGGGCGGTTAAGGGTTTTGACCCAACCATGGTGTTCCACCTTGCGGGCCAAGTCGCCATGACAACCTCCATTGCGAACCCCAGAATGGACTTCGAGGTCAACGCCTTGGGGACGCTCAATATACTAGAGGCACTTCGCGAATACGCGCCACGCGCCGGCATCATCTACTCGTCCACCAATAAAGTATATGGTGACCTTGAGCAGTATGCCTACCAGGAAATGGCAACGCGCTTCGTCTGCACAGACCGCCCAAATGGTTTCTCAGAAGATACGCAACTAGACTTTCACTCCCCGTACGGCTGCTCAAAAGGTGCCGCTGATCAATACCTGCGCGACTATCACCGTATTTTTGGACTCAGAACGGTGGCCTTTCGCCATTCGTCCATGTACGGCGGCCGACAGTTCGCCACCGTTGATCAGGGCTGGATTGGCTGGTTTTGTCAAATGGCGATGGAAACCAAAAATGGCGAAAGAAAAAACCCATTTGGCATTTCCGGAAACGGCAAACAGGTACGCGATGTGCTTCATGCCGAGGACATGATTACGCTGTATTTCCTGGTCGCGCAACATCTCGACAAAGCTGCCGGCCAAGCATTCAACGTTGGCGGAGGTATCAGCAATAGCTTGTCCCTGCTTGAATTGTTCAAACTGCTCGAAGAAGAAATTGGGCATCCTCTTGAATTTACCCAGGGCCCACCTCGAGAAAGTGATCAACGGGTATTTGTAGCTGATATTACAAAAATATCCGAACTAACCGGTTGGCGCCCGCAAGTATCTGCAAAGGAAGGCATCAGCAAAATGCTGAAATGGACCACCACCCTTAACCAAAACGCCCGATGAACTATAAGCCTGTGACAGAGTGGTCAACGCCTCTTCTCTTTAAATAACGGCGCAAAAGAGAGGGCGGCAATAGCATGGCGGCAAGGATAACAAATCTTCGTTGAGGCCATATGGACAGCAATCCTTTAAAGCTGCTCCACTGCAACTCTCCCGCGCATCTATATCGTATTATCTTTGAAAACTTTAAATAGATACGCCCATAGCCCTTCATCGCCTCAAGGACCGCATGCCGGTATATTTTTTGATGTGGAACTCGCCAAAACCAGACACCAATCTGGAACAGCAGAATGTCAACAGCGTCCCTTCTCCATGTCTTCTCCGCTCCGCGCAACAACACAACGGGTTCCGCCATGCAACTTACCCGGCAAACCGCATCTGTTTCGAATTTTTTAGCTAGGGCATCCCAAACGACGCCGGTATAGGCATGACTTGTTCCATGAAACCTCGTGGACAACGTTTTGGGGAATAATTTGGCGCGGACAACAAATGAGCCAAATGGCATTTTGGCCTACAAGCATGAAAATGCTGCATCCGGTCGATCGTAAGCCTTTCCTGCAAAGTCATCACCCAGGTGAAGGTGAATTTTTTGAAGCTGAGGTCCAGTATGCCACCCATTCCAGACAACCATGCCGTCCTGACAATGCAGGTAGGTCAGCAACAAACCAAGTGCGCCAGGCTCGATACAGTCATCATCACCTAAAGGGGAAACATATTCCCCCGTGCCCATGGCTATCTCCGCCATCATACTAGAATCGATATCAACCTTCACATCGAATTTCCTCACCTTCAAACAAGGATACTGGCTCACCAAACCAGCAAGGAAACTCGCCGTTCCATCAGAAGATGCATTGTCCGAGACACAAACCTCCAGACCCAGCAATTGAGCGGCAGGCAGTAATTCAAGCAAAGATGCTTTGAGGAAATCCAGCCGATTAAGGGCTGGAATACATATTGACAACAAAGACATTTCGGTCCATCACTATATAATAGTTCATACTTGACTGGAACGGAAAAAATATGACCAACACCAAAGTCAGCATAATCATTCCCACCTACAACCGTGAAAAATTCATCGCGGAATGTATTCAATCCGCCCAAAATCAAAAATATCCTAACATTGAAATCATTGTTTCAGACAATGCTAGCACCGACCAAACTTGGCAGATCTGTCAGGGCTTGGCGCAACAAGATGCACGCATCGTTTTGATCCGCAATGAAAAAAATTTAGGCCCGGTTCGGAATTGGATGCAAGGGATCAACAAGGCAACAGGAGATTACTGCAAGATTTTATTCAGTGATGACTGCCTGAACCCCGATTGCCTGCAAAAAATGACGCCAAAACTGGCGGACCCCGATGTCGGTTTCGTTTACTGTGTAGCGCAAATCGGACCGTCGCCAGCCTCAGCCTCACGGGTCGAATATAATTTACCGACATCCAGTCGGATCAGCCCGGGTTTGTTCGTAGATCTGCTCATCGAGGGCAAGGCGCCCGTCAGCCCCGGAGCTATTCTCATCAGAACCAAAGATGTTCGCAAGCATTTGCATCTGACATTTCCGACTTCTGTATCCCACCCATATGAAAAAAATGGTGCCGGCCCCGACGCCATGATTTCCTTGCTGACATCCAAAGAATACAAGTATATAGAGCACCTCAACGAACCTCTTGTATTCTTCAGGTCGCATGCTGATTCATTTACCATTTCGAACACAAACAACGAGGTAACAAAAGGGTACCAGTCGATCATTCCATATTTTCTCAAAACTCAGCACGGCAGAACGGTCTGGTTACGGTATATGTCTCGAACATGGCAACTAGAACGCCGCAAAGCGAAAAGCACCTTGCCCATGCGGAATTTTCTGCTTGAGCACGAAGGTAAAGGGTCGCTGAGCGAATGCCTTGCCTTGATCTGGCACATGGCCCTTCGCCCACTTAGAAAACGGCGACAGACAGATCACTTCTACACAGATTGAAACTGGATACTTTCATGGCCATGCTGAAATGGCACAGAGGAAACTCCGTGGCTCATCAAATGCGGTAAGTACTCATGAACAAGCGCCACCACAGCATCGGCCTGCTGAAGGTCTTTCCGGACTTCGCACGATCGCGCGTGGACGCTACGACAAATCACGCCCAAGCAACCGTCACTCACCCAGAAGCCAGCGAACATGCTGCTCATCCTCTGGCCAATAGGCGCCTCGGCGGGCTCGCCACAAAAAATTCTTCTCGCGCAGGTTGTCCAGCGCATTCTGGATGGCCGACGTGCTTGAGGCGTCTTCTTTAAACAGGCTGCTGGAATCTTGCCCTTGCGCCTCCACGCGGCTTTTGAGGCGTGCTTTCATGGCCTCGCTGAACATCCCGTCGCGCTTGGCACCGTCGTCAACAACATCACAAGTAGTACCGCACTTCGTCACGGCGATCATCGCGCGCTTTTGACCGCAGGACGATCCGTTTCATGCAAGATCGCCATTGGCAATCTTGCTGAGTTCGCCCCAGTCCTTCTTCCGCCAGTGCACGTGCATGAAGTATTTTGTTCGCAAAGTGTTGTCGTAATGGACAACAACTTGTTGTGATGTCAAAATGTCCAACATGAAGGCAATCCCACTGCTCCGCCGCCGTGTCGTCCTGACGCCCGATTCATTTGCTGAGGTTGCTGTCTGGCAAGTCTCCGAACCCATTCCTCCATCGGAACATCCGTTCAAATATCGACTGGCTTATGTGGTCAACGGTGAATGTGTGGTGCGATACGACAACGAGCGTGGCAAAGGCGATCACCTTCATTTCGGGGCGACAGAATCAAATTACGCCTTCACAACACCGGACCAGCTCATGCTGGATTTCAACGCTGATATCGCGAGGTGGAACAATGAACACGGTCATTCTTGAAGTGCGTAGTTTGTCTGAAACATTGGCGGATGCATCCCGAGCCATGCGCACAGGCAAGGGCGATGCAGAGGCTCGAATTGGTTTCGCATCACCTGAGTTACTTTGGCAAGTTCTTAGCGCCAAAAGATGGGAGTTGCTCAAGGCCATGTGTGGCGCTGGGCCAATTTCCATCCGCGAAGCTTCAAGGCGTGTCAGTCGCGATGTGAAGGCTGTGCACAGTGATGTCACGGCATTGCTCGACGCAGGCGTTCTAAGTCGATCGGCATCGGGTCAAGTGGAATTTCCGTTTGACTCAGTCAAAGTGGAGTTCATGCTTAAAGCGGCATGAATTTCTGGCACAGAGTCAATCAAACGCAATTCAAGTGCGGCAAGCGCCATCACTCACCAAGAAGCCAGCGAACATGCTGCTCATCCTCTGGCCAATAGGCGCCTCGGCGGGCCCGCCACAAAAAATTCTTCTCGCGCAGGTTGTCCAGCGCATTCTGGATGGCCGACGTGCTTGAAGCGTCTTCTTTAAACAGGTTGCTGGAGTCTTGCCCTTGCGCCTCCATGCGGCTTTTGAGGCGCGCTTTCATGGCCTCGCTGAACATGCCGTCGCGCTTGGCACCGTCGTCCAGTGAGTCGATGGCAATTTCACGCAAAAGTGCCTGCTGCAACATGGGAAGTTGCGCAAAATCGTTCAAAAAACTCTGCTGCCATTGGATGATTTTTTCGCGCACTCGAATCGCCAACACTTGGTTGAGGTCTTGTCCATCAGCTGGCGGGTCAAGCCGCAGGCTTCGCAATACAGGCACCATCATTTCTGGCCGTGAACCTGCCTCCTTGAACAACTCAAACACTTGATGAAGATCAAGGCCCAGGCCCAACCTGGCACAGAGCCACTGGCAGTAATCTTCACCAAGTGGCGGGAAATTCACCAGATCGGCACCAAAAAAAGCTTGATCCCGCTGATGTACCAGCAACCCAAGCTTGTCCCGGTTTGAGCCCGTGCCGATGATCTGAAGGCCATTGCCAGCCAGATTCAACGCGTCGCGGGCCGCCTTGAGGGCAAACAGGGCGTTAGACCCCGCCTCCGAGGTCAGGGCATGCTGGGCCTCATCGATCACCACGACGATCCTTTTGCCATTCGCCGTGGCCAATGCCGACAGTGCATCGGTGAGCGTGGCATTGGCGCTGAGGCCCAGCTGTGACAGGTCAAAACTCAGGCCGCTGCCAAGCGCACCAATGGTGAATTTTGAAAGCCCGGCTTTGGCCGCCAGTTTGCTGATGGCCCCACCTTCCTTTTTGAGTTCTGCGCGGATGGCATCGGATATGAGCACAGCCGGATCTTGTGTTTTGTCAGCCCACAGATCAATGTAAAGAACCTCAACATCTTGCTGACAAAGCGCCGGCACCAGATCTTGCCGAACAAAGGTGGATTTGCCCGTGCGCCTGGGCGCAGCCAGAAACAGGCCACTGTTCACTCCAAGGGTTTTGTCCAAGGCAGCATCAGCGTAGGCCTGAGCCAACTGATTGCGGTGAAAAAAATCTGCACTCTGCCCCGGGAGGAGCAAGGATTGAGACATCACAGGCCTTTACGGAAAATTACGGGAATTTATTTCTAATTATTTACGATTATCTAAATTTATGCAAAATAAAGGCGAGGTCATTTTTCTATGGCCTCGTAGGCGTAAAGCGCATGCGTACGCGTCCCACACGCAACGCGCGGTTCAGACGCTGCTGCTTCGTCAACTCTTGCATCACAATTCAGGTAAGCATATAAACACCTAAACACTTACGCACCAAAACACCGGAGTCACTATGGAATCAGTTCGCTGGAACATCGCCGTATCGCCAGACACCGATCAAGCAGTTCGCATGTTCATTGCGGCACAGGGTGGTGGCCGCAAGGGCGACTTGTCTCGCTTCATTGAGCAAGCGGTGCGTTCGTACATCCTTGAGCGGGCTGTTGAACAAGCCAAAGCAGCCACCACTGCTGCTGGCATGAGTGCGACAGAAGTGACGGATCTGATTGATGAAGCGGTTCAATGGGCCCGTGAGCATTGATGCGGGTCGTTATCGACACCAACGTGTTGCTCAGCGCGCTGATTTCTCCGCATGGCTCGCCCGATGCCATCTATCGCGCTTGGCGGGCAGCCCGATTCGAGTTGGTGACATCCTTGGCCCAACTTGATGAGGTGAGGCGCGCAAGCCGCTACCCCAAACTCAAGGCCATTCTTCCAGCACACCGTGTCGGCGCGATGGTGAATAACATGCAGCGCGCCATCGTGCTTGAACATCGGCCCAGCCTGCCGCCAAGCGTAGAAGTTCACGACCCGAATGATGCCTTCCTGTTGGCAATGGCCTTGGTTGGTGACGCGAACTACCTCGTCACGGGCGATCGCCGCGCCGGGTTACTTCAACTGGGCAGCGCCGGTCACGCACGCATCGTCACCCCTGCTGTGTTTTGCGCCGAAGCACTTTAATATTACGCCGAACCTCACCAGATAATCACCCCCTCGCGGCGTGCGGTGTAATGCACAAGGCCACTCAAACAACCAAGCCTGATGATGAGCATGTTGACCAACCTGGGCGAGCAAGTCGCTCACCTGCACGACACCACCCTGGCCTGCGCAGGCGCCCCCCCCGTCGCACCCCCAAGCCCTGCGACGACAGATGATGACCGCCCAGCCCTGCTCTGGCACTGGATTCACACCAACCACTTCTTCAACAGCAGCCTCTGGGCTGAAGAAGACTTGGCGCGCCGCACCACCGTCAGCAGCGATGAGATCGCCCAGAACAAACGCGCCATCGACAAGTTCAACCAGGCCCGCAACGACGCCACCGAGCGCGTCGATGAAATCCTGCTGACGGAACTGGGCCTGGTGGATGCCGCCTCGGCACAAACCGACGCCCCCGTCTCCAAGGTGCCCGCCAACGCCCGACTGAACAGCGAGACCGCCGGCAGCATCATCGACCGCATGTCCATCATGGCCCTCAAAATCCACGCCATGCGCGCCCAAACCTTGCGCACCGATGTGGACGCCGATCACCGAAGCAGCAGCCAAGTCAAACTGGAAAAACTGCTGCAACAGCGCGCCGACCTGGGCGATTGCCTTGATGCCTTGATTTCCGACACCCAGGCAGGCCGCGCCTATTTCAAGGTCTACCGCCAGTTCAAGATGTACAACGATCCGCGCTTCAACCCCGCGCTGGTGGCGGAGCAGAACAAGGCCAGGAGCTGAACACCAGCCGCCTGGTGACAAAAGGCACACATTGGGCTAGCATAACGCGATGAAGCCATTCCGCTGGAGCCCGGATAAGAACAACGTGCTCAAGGAAGAACGAGGCGTGTCGTTCGAAAGCATGGTCGTCGCCATCGAAGGTGGTGGCCTGCTGGACATCCTTGCTCATCCAAATGAGCAAAAATACCCTAGACAACGGGTTCTTGTCGTCGCCCATGACAGCTACGCCTACTTGGTTCCGTTTGTCGAAGAAGACGAATACTTCTTTCTCAAAACCGTCATCCCTAGCCGCAAAGCGACCAAGGAATACTTGCCCCAAGGAGCCGATGATGCCCACCAAGATTGATCACGAAGAGAGCGAACTTCTCCAGGCCTTTGAAAAAGGCCAACTGAAGTCCATCGCCAGCAAGAGCGAGTTGGCCAAGTTCAAGGCGGCAGCCAGGGCCACGGCCCTCAAGGACCGCAGGGTCAACATCCGGCTGTCGTCGGGAGACCTCTCCGACATTCAGGTCAAAGCACTGGAAGAAGGCATTCCTTATCAAACGCTCATTGCCAGCGTGCTGCACAAGTACGTCACGGGCCGCTTGACCGAGCGACCTGCACAACGAACGCCATCCAAAGATGCCTGAATGCGCATCCTGATCGTCAAAACCAGCTCCATGGGCGATGTCGTCCACGCCCTGCCCGCCATCAGCGACATCGCGCAGGCGATCCCAGGTATTCAGATCGACTGGTTGGTGGAAAAGAGCTTTGCGGCCATGCCCAATCAGCACCGGGCGGTCAACCGCGTGATCACGTTGCAATGGCGCAAGTGGCGCAAAAGCCTGCGGGCCCCCGACACCAAAGCGGCCATCAAAACCTGGCGCGCCGAGATGGCGCTGCACCGCTATGACCTGGTCATCGACATGCAAGGCCTGCTCAAAAGCGCGCTGTTTGCCTGCTTTGCGCAAGGCCCGCGCGCAGGCTACGACCGCCAAAGCATCCGCGAGCCCCTGGCCAGCCTTTTTTACAAACGCCATGCCCGTGTCTCACGCGACCTGCACGCGGTAGACCGCTGCCGCCAATTGGCCGCGCAGGTGCTGGGCTACACCTTGCCCACCACCCCGCCCAACTTCGGCTTGAAGGCCAGCGCCGAGGCCTGGACTCCCGCGCCCGGCCCCTACGCCGTCCTGATCCCTTGCGCCAGCCGCCCCGAAAAACTCTGGCCCCAACAAGACTGGATTGTCGCCGCCAGTCAGTTGCGTCAGAAAGGCCTCGCCATCGCCGTGATGTGGGGCAGCCCCGAAGAAGAGCAGCGCGCCAAAAACATTGCCCAGGCGTGCGACGGCGTGGTGCCGCCCTTTCTGACCGTGGCCCAAGCCGGCGATACCTTGGCGCATGCCCAATTGGTGGTGGGCCTGGACACGGGCTTGACCCACCTGGCCGCCGCGCACGGCCGCCCCACCCTGGGCATTTACTGCGATCACGAACCTGGCTTGGCGGGCGTCACCGGCTCAGGCCACGTCATCAGCCTGGGTGGCAAAGGCCAAGTACCATCGCGCACCGAAGTTCTCGCCTCAATGGACCAGTTGCTTTAATGGAATCGAAAGACACCGCTCAACAGTTGTTGAGCTACGCCCGCCCCCAATGGCGCATGCTGAGCATGGCCTTGGTGTTTTTCATGCTGGGCGCGGCGGTGGAGCCCCTGTTGCCCGCCTTGTTCAAAAAACTGATCGATTCGGGCTTCCAAGAAGGCTTGAAATACCCGCTTTGGTTGGTGCCCGTGGTGGTCATCGGCTTGTTCGTGGTCCGAGGCACCTTCAACTTCGGCGGCGCCTATGTGATGAATTCCGCCTCATCCACCATGGTGCTGAACCTTCGCCGCGATTTGATGCGGTCCTTGCTCAAGGCCGATGCCAAGTTGTTCACTTCCATCAGCCCAGGCGTGGCCGTCAGCAAGGTCATCAGTGATCCGCAAGGCGCCTCCACACTGATGAGCAATGCGATCGTGTCCATCGTGAAAGATGCCTCCACGCTGTTCTTCCTGATCGCCTACCTGATCTACCTCAACCCGCAACTGACACTCATCGCCTTCGTGTCCATGCCCTTGCTCGGGCTGACTGTGAAACTGGTGCAAAAGCGCCTGAACAAGGTGGGCCAAGCTCAGTACCAGTCGCAATTGCGGCTGGTGACCACGGTGGACGACAACGCCCGCGCCTGGCGTGTGGTGCGCACCTTTGGTGCCGTTGATTTTGAGTTGCAGCGCTTTGACCGAGAAGCCACTCTGCATCGCCGCATGACGATGAAACAGGTGGCCACCAGTTCGCTGGTGACTCCCCTGACACAGATCGTGGCCGCCATCGGGGTGTCCATCATCCTGACCCTGGCCCTGTGGCAGGCCAGCAAAGGCGCTTCCACCGTGGGTGAGTTCGTCTCCTTCATCACCGCCTTGTTGATGACGATTTCGCCCATGCGCCATTTGACAGACGTGTTCCAACCCATCAACAGCGCCCTGATCACGGCCGGGGGCGCGTTCGAATTGCTCAACACCCCGCCCGAACCCGACGCCGGCACGGTGGAGATGCCCACCAGCCAGGGGCGAATCGATTTCAACGATGTGACGGTTCAATTTGACGGGGCCACCAACCCGGCCTTGAATGGCTTGAACCTGCACGTCGCGCCGGGCAGCACCATTGCCCTGGTCGGCTCATCGGGCGCCGGCAAAACCACCGTCGTCAACACCCTCTTGCGCTTTGCCTACCCCAGCAGTGGCCAGATCACCCTGGATGGCGTGCCCACAGAGCAGTTGAAATTGGCCAGCTTGCGCAGTCATTTCGCCGTGGTCTCGCAAGACATCGTGTTGTTCGAAGGCTCCATCGCCGAGAACGTCGCGTACGCCAGCCCCTTGGGCCTGGACCGCGCCAAAGTCGAGAACTGCCTGAAAGCCGCCAATCTGTGGAACCACGTGCTGACCCTGCCCGAAGGCATGGACGCCGCCGTGGGCACCAACGGCAGCCGCTTGTCGGGCGGCCAGCGCCAACGCCTGGCCATCGCCCGCGCCCTCTACCGCGACGCCGCCGTCTGGATTTTTGACGAAGCCACCTCCGCGCTTGATTCTGAATCCGAGGCCGTGGTCCAGCGCTCCATCGAAGACCTGCGCGGCAGCAAAACCCTGATCCTGATCGCCCACCGCCTCAGCACCATCCGCAACGCCGATTGCATCTACGTCATGTCCGAAGGCAAAGTGGTGGAGCAAGGCACCCATTCCGAACTTATCGCACGGCAAGGTCTTTACGCCGGCATGGTGAAAATCCAGTCCGCCCATTGAACCTGAACCGCGATAATCCAGGGTGATTAACGGTCTTTTGTGGTTTACAGACGGTATTGAATCGCGGATGATTTATTAAATGGTCGATAACACCCTGGTAGAAGCTCCCGGCTCCGGATCGTTGACTGGCGTGGCCCGCGTGTTGGTCAACGCCGGCAAACTCGACGTCAAATCCGCAGGAGACCTCACCCGCTCTGCCAAGGACCAAAAGCGCAGCTTCATCAGCGCGCTGATGTCCAGCGGTGCCATTTCTGCCAGCGAACTGGCCCAAACCCTGTCCACCTCCCTGGCCGTGCCCGTGCTCGACCTGGCCGCCGTCGATCTGCAGCGCCTGCCCAAGGGCGTGATCGACAACAAGCTGTCGACGCAATACCAGGTGGTCGTGCTGTCCAAGCGCGGCAACCGCCTGTTCGTGGCCGGCGCCGACCCGACCGACCAGGAAGCCATTGAGCGCATCAAGTTCGCCACCCAGCTGACCCCGGAATGGGTCATCGTCGAGCACGACAAGCTGTCGCGCCTGCTGGAAGGGCAAACCGCCTCGGCCGAAGAACAGCTCAATGCCCTGACCTCCGGTGATTTCGAGTTCGACATCACCGATGACTTGAACAACCCCAGCCAGCCCGAGGCGGCCGAGCTGTCCACCGAGGTGGAAGACGCCCCAGTCGTCAAGTTCCTGCAGAAGATGCTGGTCGATGCCATCAACGCCCGCGCGTCTGACTTGCACTTCGAGCCCTACGAGTTCAACTACCGCGTGCGGTTTCGGGTCGATGGCGAATTGCGCGAAGTCACGCAGCCACCGATTGCCATCAAGGACAAGCTGGCCTCGCGCATCAAGGTCATCTCGCGGCTGGACATCGCAGAAAAACGCGTGCCGCAAGACGGCCGCATGAAACTCAAGTTCGGCAACAAGTCCATCGATTTCCGGGTCAGCACCTTGCCCACCCTGTTTGGCGAAAAGATCGTGATCCGGATCCTGGATTCGGCGTCGGCCAAAATGGGCATTGAGGCCTTGGGCTACGAGCCTGCCGAAAAAGAGCGCCTGATGAATGCGATCTATCGGCCCTACGGGATGGTGTTGGTCACCGGGCCCACGGGTTCGGGCAAAACCGTGTCGCTGTACTCGTGCCTGAACATCCTGAACCAGCCTGGCGTCAACATATGCACCGTTGAAGACCCGGCTGAAATCAACTTGCCCGGCATCAACCAGGTCAACGTGAACGACCGCGCGGGCCTGACCTTCTCGGCCTCGCTTAAGGCCTTCCTGCGGCAAGATCCCGACGTCATCATGGTCGGCGAAATCCGAGACCAGGAAACAGGCGACATCGCCATCAAGGCAGCGCAGACCGGCCACATGGTGATGTCTACCTTGCACACCAACGATGCCCCCACCACGCTCACGCGGCTGTTGAACATGGGCATCCCGCCGTTCAACATCGCTTCGGCCGTGATCTTGATCACGGCACAGCGCCTGGCGCGCAAACTTTGCGATGTGTGCAAAGCACCGGCGGAGTATCCTAAAGAGGCACTGATGCGGGCCGGCTTCAAAGAGGCCGACCTCGACGGTTCATGGCGTCCTTACAAGGCTGTGGGCTGTTCAAGTTGCAACAATGGTTACAAAGGGCGGGTTGGCCTTTACCAAGTCATGCCCATCAGTGAAGAAATACAACGCATCATCCTCCGACTGGGCACAGCCATGGATATTGCGGAGCAAGCCAAGCGCGAAGGCGTGCGAGACTTGCGCGAGGCCGGCTTGGTCAAGGTCAAAGCCGGCATGACTTCTCTGGAAGAGGTGATCTCGGTCACCAACGAATAGTCAACTAAATCAGATCAGCGCGACGCGCCCTCGGAGTTCCCCACATGGCCACGGCAACCGCCTCTAAAGCACAAGAATTTGTCTTCGAATGGGAAGGCAAGGACCGCAACGGCAAGGTGGTGCGCGGCGAGATGCGTTCGGCCGGGGAGGCCGTGGTCAGCGCCACCTTGCGCCGCCAAGGCATCCTGGTGCAGAAGGTCAAGAAGCGCCGCACCAAAGGTGGTAGCTCGGTCAAACAAAAGGACATCGCGATCTTCACGCGCCAACTGGCCACCATGATGCGCGCCGGTGTGCCCTTGCTGCAATCGTTCGACATCGTGGGGCGGGGAAGCACGAACCCTCGCGTCACCAAACTGCTCAACGACATCCGCCAGGATGTTGAAACCGGGACGAGCTTGTCGGCCGCGTTCCGCAAGCACCCGCTGTACTTTGATGCCCTGTACTGCAACTTGGTCGAAGCCGGTGAAGCCGCCGGTATTTTGGAAGCCCTGCTGGAACGCCTGGCTATCTACCAAGAAAAAACCATCGCGATCAAGCAAAAGATCAAATCGGCCCTGACCTACCCCATCGCCGTGCTGGTGGTGGCCTTCGTGGTGGTCGCCGTGATCATGATCTTCGTGATCCCCGCGTTCAAGGAAGTGTTCACCTCTTTTGGCGCCGAACTGCCCGCCCCGACCTTGTTCGTGATGGCCATGTCGGAGATCTTCGTGGCGTACTGGTGGGCCATTTTTGGGGCCATTGGCGGCAGCGTCTACTTTTTCATGCAAACCTGGCGCCGCTCTGAAAAGATGCAGAAAACCATGGACCGGCTGCTCCTCAAAATGCCCGTGTTTGGTAGCCTGATGTTCAAGTCCGCCGTGGCGCGCTGGACACGCACCCTGTCCACCATGTTCGCCGCGGGCGTGCCCCTGGTCGAGGCGCTGGACTCCGTGGGCGGTGCCGCAGGCAATGCCGTTTTCGCCGAAGCCACCGAGCAAATCCAGCGCGACGTGTCCACCGGCACCAGCCTGACCACATCCATGCAATCCGCCAACCTGTTTCCCGTCATGGTGCTGCAGATGGCCTCGATCGGTGAAGAGTCCGGCTCGCTGGACCACATGCTGGGCAAAGCTGCCGACTTCTACGAAGAAGAAGTTGACGAAGCCGTCAAGGCCCTGTCCAGCCTGATGGAGCCCTTCATCATCGTGATCCTGGGCGGCATCATCGGCGGCATTGTGGTCTCCATGTACCTGCCCATCTTCAAACTCGGCCAGGTGGTCTGAAGGCCCATGCAGTTTCATGAACTGTTGGCCATCCTCACGACAACGTGGGGATTGGCCGTGCTGGGCCTGTGCGTCGGCAGCTTCCTGAACGTCGTCATCCACCGCATGCCGCTGATGCTAGAGCGCCAATGGCGTGCCGACAGCGCGGCCATGCTGGAACTGCCAACCAAAGCGGAAGATACCGCCGCGCCACTGACGCTGTCCAAGCCTGCCTCGCGCTGCCCCTCTTGCGGCCATGCCATCCGCTGGTACGAAAACATCCCGCTCGTCAGCTGGCTGGTCTTGCGCGGCAAGTGCTCCAGCTGCGGCACGCGCATCTCCGTGCGCTACCCCTTGATCGAGTTGGTCACGGCGCTGCTCTTCGCTGCCTGTGGCTGGCGTTTTGGCGCCCAGCCCACCACCTTGCTGTGGTGCGGGTTTGTGGCCGTGCTGGTGGCGGCATCGGCCATTGATTGGGACACCACCCTGCTCCCCGATGACCTGACCCTGCCCTTGCTTTGGGCCGGTTTGATCGCTGCCGCGCTGGGCTGGACGCTGCCCTTGAGCGAAGCTGTGTGGGGAGCGGTGGCTGGCTACCTGTCACTGTGGTCGGTTTATTGGCTGTTCAAGCTCGCCACGGGCAAAGAGGGCATGGGCTACGGCGACTTCAAACTGCTGGCGGCCCTGGGCGCCTGGCTGGGGTGGCAAATGGTGCTGCCGGTGGTGCTGGCCTCGTCCATCATTGGCGCCATCGTGGGCATCGGCATGAAACTGGCCAGCACCCTGCGTGAAGGCCACTACATCCCCTACGGCCCATTCCTGGGCGGCGCAGGCCTGGTGGTCATGCTGGCAGGGCCAGAGCGGGTGCTGGGATGGCTGGGCTGGGCCTGAAAACAATCGGCCTGACCGGCGGCATCGGCAGCGGCAAATCCACCGTGGCCCAGATGCTGGTCGGCCTGGGCGCCCACCTGGTCGACCTGGACGCCATCTCGCGCACCCTCACGGCGCCAGGCGGGGCGGCCATCGCCCATATTCAGCGGCAATTCGGCCCGGATTTTGTGGACGAGCACGGCGCCATGAACCGCACCCGCATGCGCGAATTGGCCTTCACTGATCCAGGTGCCCTGATCCAGCTTGAAGGCATCCTGCACCCCTTGATAGGCCAACATGCCGACCTGCATGCCAACCAGGCCCAGCCCGACCAGATCGTGGTTTACGACGTGCCGCTGCTGGCCGAATCAGGCACGCGGTGGAAGCAAAAGGTCGACAGCGTGCTGGTGGTGGACTGCCCCGTTGAAACGCAAATTGCCCGCGTGATGGCGCGCTCGGGCTGGACGCGCGAGGCGGTGGAAAAAGTCATCGCGCAGCAAGCAACGCGCGAGATGCGCCTGGCCGTGGCCGACCAGGTGATCTTCAATGACGGCTTGAGCCTGGATGAATTAAGGGACGAGGTCCAGAAGGTCTGGCGCCTGTGGAACAATCACGCTTGACTGCTGGTGTCCCAACTTAGCTCAGGTGGCGCGTTGATTCTGTACGAATATCCCTTCAACGAAAGCATCCGCACCATGTTGCGGCTTGAACACCTGTTCAACCGCCTGATTTTGCTGATGTGGCGCGAGCACCCGACCGACCACCACTACGCCCTGGGCACCATCTTCGAGATCATGGACGTGGCCTCGCGGGCCGACCTCAAGGCTGATCTGCTCAAAGAGCTGGACCGGTTCAAATCGCAGTTCATGGGCTGGCGCGGCAACCCGGCCATTCAAGAGGCCGTGCTCGACCAAGTGCTAGGCCGCATCGAGCAAACTCACCACGCCTTGCAGCAAGTGCCCGGCAAAGCCGGGCAAACCTTGGCCAGCAACGATTGGCTGATGAGCATCCGCAGCCGCATCAGCATCCCGGGTGGTACTTGTGAGTTTGATTTGCCGTCTTACTTTGCGTGGCAACACGAAGCCGCCCCAAAGCGACAGGCCGATTTGCAACAGTGGGTGGCCACCCTCACCCCGCTGGCCGAGGCGCTGAAGTTGATGCTCAGCCTGTTGCGGGACACGGGGCACCCACACATGGTGGCTGCGCCGGGTGGGAGCTATCAGCAAAGCCTGAAAGAGAACAAGCCGTTTTTGCTGTTGCGCCTGCGCATCGACCCCGGCATGGGGCTGGTGCCCGAGATCAGTGGCAACAGGCTCATGGTGGCCATTCGCTTGATGCGGCAGGACATCGAGGGTAAGCTGAAACTCGCCTCAGACATTGATGCGGCTTTTGAATTGACCCTTTGCGCTTGAGTTTTGAGACATGAGTGAAATCCTTGTGCGCTGCCCCTCGTGTGGGGACATGGCGTCTTACCGCACCGACAACCCCTATCGGCCGTTTTGCAGCAAGGGGTGCAAGGCGATTGATTTGGGGGCTTGGGCGAGTGAGCAGTTTCGGGTTGAAGTCAAGCCAACAACGGAAGACTTGCTGGATACGCCCAGGGAGTGAGACGTAATCATCCAGATGGGTTAGCTAATGTCTTGACCATGCGCGCAACTGTTGGCGACTTACAATCACGATAAAAATCAAATCTGGGTGGAGCCAATAGTATGACTGACTTTTTCATGAATACCCCTTCTTGGGTAGTGCCTGCTATTGCAATATTGAGCACCAGTTTTCTAGCATGCATGCTGCTCGTGATGACACAACGCTGGCACGGACACTTGTCTCATGACAGTGATTTGGAGGGCGCACAGAAAATTCATGAGTCTCCCGTTCCAAGGATCGGTGGCGTGGGGTTGCTCGTTGCTCTCGCCATGGGTGGCGCAGTTGGATTTTTGATGAAAGGTCAGACGCACTCAGCGGCAATGATCTTGTTGGCATGCGCATTACCCGTGTTCGCTGCAGGCCTGATTGAAGACTTGACCAAACGCGTGTCTATCCGGATACGGCTGCTGTCTTCTTTTGTATCTGCCGGCATGGCAATTTGGTTGCTTGATGCACGACTCACTAATCTTGACACCCCTATTCTGGATTTTTTAATCCAATACCCAGTAGCTTCCATTCTATTCACCTGCTTCGCAGTAGGAGGAATGACCAATTCCGTTAACATTATTGATGGCTTGAACGGACTGGCTGCGGGCAGCGTATCGCTGATGCTTGCCGGGCTGGCTTCAATCGCATGGCTGCACAGCGACCCGCTGGTTATGAGGCTATGCCTTTGGGGCATAGCAGCGATGGTTGGTTTTTTATTGTTGAACTATCCGTTTGGGCGGATTTTTCTGGGCGATGGCGGGGCTTATCTGGCGGGCTTCTGGGTGGCCGAATGTGGCGTATTGCTACTGGCGCGAAATCCAAATGTTTCCACTTGGGCAGTTTTACTAGCCTGTTTCTATCCAGTATGGGAAACGGTGTACTCAGTGTACCGCCGACGTGTGGTGGCACATGTCGGCAGCGGCTTGCCAGACATGGCACACCTTCATCAGTTGTTATACAAACAATCACAACTCATCGGCGGGAAATACCTAACTCACGCTTGGCTCAACCATGGCTTGGCCACCGCCACGATCTGGGGTTTGGTTGTAGTTTGCCAGGTGGTGGCTGTAGCGGCCAACGAGCAACCCGGACCATTAGTGATTGGCGCGGTTGCTTTTGCAATAATTTATGGTTGGATTTACCAAACATGTCAACCTCAATCCACAAACAAACAAACTGAGCCGATGCAAGCCGGTTAATTTCAACATGAAATTTAATGATTCAACACATGAACTTGTCTGATCTCAGACTGGCCATCATTGGTTTGGGCTATGTAGGATTGCCTCTGGCAGTAGAGTTTGGCCGCATCCGCCAAGTAGTTGGCTTTGATATCAACCAGCGTCGCATAGATGGATTGATTTCTGGGCAAGACTTTACTCTCGAGACCACCTCCGATGAGCTCCGAGCCGCCCATCACCTGAAATACACCACGAACATTGACCAACTGCGTTCATGTAATGTGTTCATCGTGACCGTGCCGACGCCGATTGACGAACATAATCGCCCTGACCTGACCCCATTGTTAAAAGCCAGCGAGACCGTCGGCAAAGTACTCAAGAAGGGCGACATTGTCATCTATGAATCGACGGTATACCCAGGGGCCACCGAGGATGATTGCGTACCTGTCCTGGAGAAGACCTCCGGGTTGAAGTTCAATCATGATTTTTACTGCGGCTACAGCCCTGAGCGCATTAACCCTGGTGACAAGGCACACCGAATCACCAACATTCGCAAAGTCACTTCCGGCTCGACACCCGTCATCGCCGATATCGTGGATGCCTTGTACAACGAAATCATCACCGCGGGCACGCACAAAGCCGAAAGCATCAAAGTGGCGGAAGCCGCCAAGGTGATTGAGAACACGCAACGAGACCTCAATATTGCCTTGATCAACGAGCTCGCACTCATTTTTAACAAAATGGGCATCGACACCGAGGCCGTGCTCAAGGCCGCCGGCAGCAAATGGAACTTCCTGCCCTTCCGACCTGGCCTAGTTGGTGGTCACTGCATCGGCGTCGATCCTTACTACCTGACCCACAAAGCACAGGCCATTGGCTATCACCCAGAAATCATCCTGGCTGGCCGACGGCTGAACGACAGCATGGGCGCCTACGTTGTCTCGCAGTTGATCAAAGCGATGATGAAGCGCCGTATTCAGGTAGAAGACGCACGTGTACTTGTCATGGGGCTCACGTTCAAAGAAAACTGCCCGGACATTCGCAACACTCGCGTGGTTGACATGGTTTCAGAGCTCAAGGAATATCATTGCAAGGTTGACGTCTATGACCCGTGGGCCTCAGTTGAAGAAGCACAACACGAGTACGGCATTACACCCGTCACCGAGTTGCGGCCGGATTTTTATGACGGCATAGTGCTCGCTGTGGCGCATCACCAGTTCAAGAGCATGGGCGCACAGGCTATCCGTCGACTCGGCAAGCCAACGCATGTTCTCTATGACCTCAAGTACTTGTTCACGCCCGATGAAGCTGACCTGCGGCTGTGAACATGAGCGCATACGAAAAACTGAAAGCTCAACTGCTGGTCGAGCCCAGAACCTGGCTCATTACAGGTGTGGCTGGCTTCATTGGCAGCAATCTTTTGGAAACCTTGCTCCTGCTTGACCAGCAAGTTGTTGGACTGGACAACTTTGCAACGGGTGATCAGCGCAACCTGGATGAGGTTCAGGGAGTTGTAAGTGCCCGCCAGTGGCGCAATTTCAAACTCATCAGAGGCGACATCCGAGACCTCACTGATTGCACGCAAGCTTGCCAAGGTGTGGACCACGTCTTGCACCAAGCCGCGCTAGGCAGCGTACCTCGCAGCCTTGAAGATCCCTTGGCAACCAATGCATCCAATATCACCGGGTTCTTGAACATGCTGGTGGCCGCACGCGACGTCAAAGTCAAAAGCTTCACCTACGCTGCCAGCAGCAGCACTTACGGGGATCACCCTGGTCTTCCCAAAATCGAAGATGTGATCGGCGCCCCCCTGAGTCCATATGCCGTGACCAAATATGTTAACGAAATGTACGCTGACGTATTTTCCCGTTGCTATGGTTTTGCATCGATTGGTCTGCGTTATTTCAATGTCTTTGGACCAAGGCAAGACCCTGATGGAGCCTACGCCGCTGTCATCCCGAAATGGACCGCTGCGCTGTTGCAAGGTCAAACGATTTACATCAATGGCGATGGTGAAACCAGTCGAGATTTTTGCTTCGTTGCCAATGCCGTACAAGCCAATTTATTGGCCGCCACAACAGGCAATTCTGAGGCCTTGAATCAGGTTTACAACGTGGCGGTTGGCGACCGCACGTCGCTGAGCGACCTGTTCAGCCTACTCCGCGCGAACTTGGTAAGTGCTGGCGTCAACCAGCAGATCGAACCAATCTACCGCGATTTTCGTGTTGGTGATGTGCTCCACAGCCAAGCAGATATCGGCAAAGCACGAAACCTGTTGCTCTACGCACCTACTCATTCGCTGGCAGAAGGCATAGTCGAAGCCATGCCTTGGTACATTGCACGATGAGTTTCAGCCGCATTGAATTATGAGGCCCTGGGGGAAGGCCGCGCGCACTGCGTTCGTGCGGTGTTGATCAGATCAGGCAACCGGATTTAATTCAACTCAAAATATCTGATGCGAGCCCCTATATCAATTGCCCACTTCGCCAATACGATCATCGGAAAGCCCGGCAATATTGGCGTCAGGACAGCCAAAATTATCAAAATGCATGTTGCTGCTGGTGGCAGTGGATACTGCATATGCCGCGCTGCGGCCGTTCGAGAAATTGGCTACAACTACCTTGACATGGGGTGGATGGGGCATGTTCCGAGGCTATTGAACGCAGCTAACATCTATTTGAACCCACGGTTCGATCATCGCAAATGGGATTTGCGCTTGTTTGCGAGACACAGTGAAAAGCACCTTGATGCTTTACTGCTCAAAAGTGTCGATGTTGCACACCTCTGGGACATTTGCACGGACTCGATGCGCGCCTTGGCAAGGAATCACATTCCGATCGTGCTAGACGTACCAGTGGCGCCATTCAGTTACGTGAACAGACTGCACAAAACGGGACGTGGCGAATGCCTCAACTTCTTCCAAAGACAGATGGACCTGGAGCGCGCAGCCTTCAAGCTCGCGGATATCATCATTGCACCATCCAATTTCGTGGCCGAGGAGTTGATCAGGGATGGCGTGCCAGAGCAGAAAATCCGTGTCATCGCATTCGGCACGTGCATGCCCGAACAGGCATTGCCCACGCCAAGCGGCAAAGAGCAGCTTGACTTCGCCTTTGTGGGCATCATTAATCAACGCAAAGGCATGAATGAACTGATGGCGTGCTGGCGTCAGCCTGCCTTTGCCAAAGACCGCCTGCATCTGTGCGGCCGACTCACCCCGTCAGTGAAAAAACTTCTGCACGATAGCAACCATGCTGGCATCGTCACGCCAGGATTCATTGATCCCTTCCAATACCTGCAGCAATGCGATGTATTTGTGTTCCCTTCTTGGAGTGAGGGTTCGGCCAAGGCTATCTACGAAGCCATGGCGTGCGGCCTACCTGTCATCACGACACACAGCGCCGGATCCATTGTGCGTCACGGAGTGGATGGCTTTGTCATTTCTGCTGGCGATGAAGTGGCGCTTCTCGAGCACATGCTTTGGTTCAAACGCCACCCTGACCAGATCGCAGTCATGGGCCAACAGGCGCGCGAACGCGTTCGCACTTTCACCTGGGACCTTTACGCGCAAAAGGTCATCGATGTCTACGCGGAGGTCTGTCGTTGATTCTGAAATATGTCACCCGAACCCGCATCCCATCCCGCGTGGCTCAATCACAGCAAATATCGGCGATGGCTTTGGCTTTCAGCCAGCAGATAGGCGCCAGTTTCACACTGGCGTCATCCGTTGGAACAGCCCCTCGCCCTTCGTATCACCAAGCGCTCCCCCTGCGTACCATCAGCGACAAAGGACGCTACCTGGCCGCATGCCTGACCGCAGGACGGCATGTGCTGGGAAGCAAAGGACCGATCGTTATTTACACCCGAGATATCTTCGTCGCACTCACGGCAGCCACACTAGGCGGCCAGGCGATCTATGAGGCTCACAAGGAGCCGAAAGGGCGTGCGGCCAGAATATGCACATGGGTGCTGGCCAGGCTGCCGTCAATCCGCTTTGTCTACATCTCTCAGGCACTCAGCAACTTCTACCAGCAACACTACCGAATCCCTGACGGACGTGCGCTGACAGCTCACGACGGCGCATTCCCCGAGGACTATGTCAAGCTAAGACAAACACCGACGCAGGATCTTCGCGAAGAGCTAGGCCTGCCCCAGAACAAAATCCTGATCGTGCACACAGGAAGTCTCTATGAGGGCAGGGGCGCGCACCTTTTCGAACATCTCGCCCGGCACTCACCCGATGTGGTGTTTGTACAAGTGGGGGGTGAGTCCGAGGACATAGATCGTTGGTCCAAGCACTATCAGCAACTAGGGTTGGAAAACATGCTGTTTCGGCCCCGACAAACCGCCGATGCCGTTCGACGCTACCAAGTTTGTGCAGATATCCTGTTTTACATGATCACCAAGGACACCAGCACCTATTGGTGCTGCTCTCCGCTGAAACTGTTTGAGTACATGGCCAGCGGCACGCCCATACTGGGCTCAGCAATTGGTTCAATCTCTGAGGTGCTGGACACCCAAAACTCTTTCGTTTTCGATCCGGAAGATCACACATCCATTCATTCAGCGCTGCAATCCATGCTGACCTTTCCCAAAGAAGCACAGCGCCGTGCCAACGTGGCTTTGCTGCAAATCGAGCAGGAGTATTCCTGGCATATCCGTGCGCGGCGCATCTTGGACTTTGCTGCGGGAAAGCAGGTCACGGCATGAAACGCATTGCTGCGTTCTCGAAGTATCTGGCCTACGAGATGGGCGGCGCAGAGGCCAGCACAAGGGAGTTATTGGCCAAGGCAGCTGGCGAGGGCGCGGCTATCACTGTGATCTCACAGCGCAAGGCCACCTTTCTGGGAAAAACCATGTCGCTGGCAAAAATGCCGGCCGGCTATCAGTTCATTGAGATGGACAACATGGTGAACAGTCCACGCTCAGCCTATCTGGAGTACGCACTCAACGCAGAGCGGTTGCGCACGTATTTCGCGGCGCTGGACTTTGATGAGCTGTGGACATACGGTACGTTGGCGCCTGCGGCTGCCATCGGTTTCGCAGGCCCTGTGCGGTATTACATCCGATCTGAAAGCGATATCGGCATCACAGGGAACTACCAGGTAGGGCTGAAACGATTGATCAAGCACGCGCATAACCTAGCCCAATGGCCTGCCATCCAGCGTTATCGCCAAGACCTCCGACTGGCACTATCACGCTCTACCGTTGTTGCAAATTCCGACTACATGTCAGGGCAGGTCAAACAACGGTTCGGGATCGACTCCCAGGTGAATGTCCCAAGCATAGACATAGTCCCGATCGCACAGGGGCTGCGCCTGCATGGCCGCCGGCCTACCGATGTGGTCTTCGTTGGCGATAGCTCTTGGAAAGGGCTGGACATCGTGCAGGCGCTGGCAAGGCACTTGCCGGAAACTTCGTTCTCGATCTACTCGCGCCTGGTGGCGAACAGCCAAACTGAGCGCAACGTCACCTGGCACGGATGGACCAATGAGCCCTGGCGCATCTACCAGCGCGCCAAGCTGGTGATCGTGCCCTCGCAATGCATCGAAGGCTATGGACGCGTGTCTCGAGAAGCTCGGCTTCTGGGCATTCCCGTGCTCGTATCCGACACAGGTGGGCTTCCAGAGTCAGTCGACCACGACCAAGAATGCATCGTTAAAGACTACAAAAGTCTGCCATCTTGGCTTCATGCAATCCGTGAACGCCTGGCTGCCATGCCAGCATCCACCCCATGAACATCGTCTACGATGCCCGCCATATCACCGCGCCTTACACAGGGCTGGGGCGCTACAGCGGCTCTCTGATTGAGGCGCTGTTGCGCACGCATGACCACCCGTCGATCAATTTGACAGTGCTGCTTCAGAACTCTCTGGACTGGGAGAGCAATCCTTACTTTCCCGCCATCGAGCAGGCCGCCCAGGCTGGCCGCTGTGTCATCAAATACATCGACTGTCCTCCGATTTCAATCCGTCAGCAGGTGGCCGTCTCGCGATGGCTAAACCGGCATCGCCCGGATCACTACTTTTACCCCCACTTCGACGCCCCCTTGTTGACTGGTGTGCGGACAACCTTCGTGGTGCACGATCTCATCCCGCTGAAGATTGACCTCTACATTCAGCGCATGGTGTTCTTGAAAAAAAAATACTTCAAAGAAATTATTCGGCTCAATCTGATGCGACGCAGAACATGCTTCACCGCCTCTCGCGCTACACGCGATGACATGCTCAGCATCTATCCAGCGCGCTATTGTGTCGATATTCATCCCTGCCATCTCGGTGTGTCCCGCAAGGCAAACGAACAGGACCAACAGCCGCTCATCAATGGCGCGTATTTGCTATACGTCGGGGACAGACGCCCCCACAAAAACCTTCGTTACACCATCGATGTCTTTAAGCGACTGGTGAGCGATCATGCCTACGAAGGCAAGCTGGTGATTGTTGGCACACCGGTCAACCATGACTTCGATATCGAGAGATATACCGCAGACTACCCAAACATCTTCATCATGGGCAATGTGACGGACCAAGTCCTGGATCAGCTGTACCGGTTTGCGCAGGCGCTTGTACTCCTGTCGCAATACGAAGGCTTTGGTCTGCCGGTGGTAGAGGCTGGCAAATGGGGGCGAAAGATCGTGGTGTCCGACAGAGGCTCTTTGCCAGAAATAGCCCCGCCTGGTTCTTGTGTCATACCACTGGAGAAAAGCACCTCTGAAGCGGCAAATTTGATGGCAAGCTACCTCGCATCAGATGTCCGCTCCGATAGCGTGTACGTCGAACAGGCTTATGCCTGGGACAACGCAGCCAAAACCATCTTTCCATACGCTTACCAAGCGTAACCTCACTTGAATCATGTGCGGCATTTCCGGTTTCATCAGTCCAGGCAACTTCCATGAAACGGAGATGTCCGATATCTGTAGGCAGATGACTGCGCTCATCCGCCATCGCGGCCCCGATAGCGATGGCATCTGGCTGGCACCCCATTCTGGGGTGGCGTTGGGCCACGCTAGACTGTCCATTCAGGATCTATCGCCTTCAGGGCATCAACCGATGGCCTCGCAGTGCGGCCGATTCGTCATCACCTTCAATGGGGAGATCTACAACCATCTTGACATTCGAGTCGGGCTCCGGCACCGCGAGATGGCCTGGGTCGGCCACTCTGACACCGAAACCCTCGTCGAGGCCATTTCAGCCCTTGGCATGGAACAGACGCTCCAGCAATGCATTGGCATGTTTGCTTTTTGCGTATGGGACCGGGAACAAAATACTTTGACTCTGGCCAGAGACCGTTTCGGAGAAAAACCTCTGTACTACGGCATGTGCGGCGACTCGTTTCTGTTCTCGTCAGAGCTCACGTCATTGCGGGGACATCCTCACTTCGCATCGCGCATTTCACGCACAGCCTTGTCCGACTATTTCAAGCGCGGCTATGTTCCTGCGCCTCAATCGATTTACGAGGGCATATACAAGCTTCCGCCTGGATGCTGCCTGACCTACAAGCCGGCCGACAGGGTACTTGGTACACCTTACAGGTACTGGACCATCGCCCAAGCATCGCACGGCCAGGACGAGGAGGGTGCCACAGCGATCGAAACCATTGATGCCCGCCTGCGATCAGCAGTGCAACGCCAGTTGATCGGCGACGTTCCACTGGGAGCGTTCCTGTCGGGCGGCATAGACTCGACACTGGTCGTGGCCTTGATGCAAAGTCTGTCGCCTAATCCGGTTAACACCTTCACGATCGGCTTTGCACAGTCCAAGTACAACGAGGCGAACCAGGCCAAGCGCATCGCCACATACCTTGGGACACACCACACCGAGCTATACATCAATGAGTCGGAATTGTTGTCCACGATACCCAGGATCGCAGATGTGTATGACGAACCGTTCGCGGATGCCTCTCAGGTTCCCACAGTCCTGCTATGTCAGCTCGCCAAGCAACACGTGACTGTTGCACTCACAGGAGATGGCGCAGACGAACTGTTCGGTGGCTATCGCCGCTACACGGATGGCCCGCTGTTGTGGAGCTTGGCCAGGCGCCTGCCACTTTCGGCACGACGGTGTGTAAGCAGGCTCCTTGAGTCGCTACCTCCGGGCGCATTGAATGCCATGCCTGCCAGGATCAGCGACCTCGCTGAAAAACTTCAAAAGGTCGCACAGCTACTATCGGCCAATTCCCAGGCAAGTCTTTATTCCCAATTGACAACACATCAGACCGGCCGGGAGTCAATCGTGATTGGTGGTTATGCCAGCCCGGATCCTGAGCCGGGGATGATCATGGATTCCATCGCGCAGAACCTGATGCTGCTCGACATCGATTGCTATTTGCCCGACGACATTCTGGTCAAGGTAGACCGCGCAGCAATGTCAGTCGGATTAGAAACACGTGCGCCGTTTCTGGATCACCTTGTGGCTGAGTCAGCTTGGCGTCTACCACTCACTGACAAAATCCAAGGCCGCCGTGGCAAGATGATCCTGCGGCAAGTCATGAGCAAATACGTTCCCGAAGCGTTGATCGCCACCTCCAAGAAAGGCTTCACACCTCCTGTCGGAGAATGGCTCAAGGGCCCACTCAAGGCATGGGCTGCTGATTTGCTGGACAGCGACCTGTTAAGAAGGCAAGGCTTTCTGGTACCTGAATTGGTGCAGCGCCGATGGCAGGAGCATCAGGCCGGGAAGCGTAACTGGACCTACCAGCTATGGGATGTCCTGATGTTTCAATCCTGGCTGGCGCAGCATGAGCGCCAAGCAGGCACCCAAACATCCCGGACCACCCATCCCACACTTGGCAAGCAACCATCCGCTGCATGATGTCCATGTCCATGTCCATGTCCATGCCCGCGCAGGCCCAGGCTGACAGGCCCGAGATAGACGGAATGAGGGCATTGGCCGTCTTGGCGGTGATCACCTACCACATTACCCCCAGCATTCTCCCAGCCAATGACGCCGGAGTATTTCCGCTATACGACGGCTCACATTTTTCCAGCCTCTCTGCCGGGAAAGTGGCCGAGCTCATCGTTGCGGCGATGAACTAAGTAATCATCTTGCTGTTGCATCGACTGATAGTGCAACGACACTTGACTAATATCGACCAGAAAGGATCAGCCGATATGAAGCACCGTGTATATATCCACACCAATCGCAAGCAGATTCTTGGCGCAATGGTGAGCAAGTACACCATCGAACGGTATTCACGCCACCTGGACAAGTTTGATGTGGAAATCCTCGTTGCGGAAGACAACCTGGATATTCAGCGGGTTCTGAATCAGACCATTCTGATCGAGGGCAAGGAGACTGTTTATGCCGCAGAAGATCTGCAATCCTTTACGCTCGCTCGCTTCCTGCCCCCCTCACTGATGGCGTACCAAGGCCGTGCCCTGGTTATCGACCCTGATGTGTTTTCCACCTATGCAGATGTCTGGGACCTGCTAGGCAGTGACATGGGCGAGAACGCCATTCTGATGAAAGAGCATAAACAAGGGCAATGGGCCACGAGTGTCATGCTACTAGACAACGCGAGGTTGACGCATTGGCGTTTCTCAGCGCTGATTAACGATCTTCTATCAAATAAAATTGATTACCGCGATCAGATGACACTGAAAAATGAGAGCGCCTCCATCGGGAATTTGTCGGCGTCTTGGAACAGTTACGACGAACTGTGCTCCGAGACGAAGATGCTGCACAACACCATGCGAATCACTCAACCCTGGAAAACTGGACTGCCAGTGGACTTCAGGCAGAAGAAGATGCGTCCGTTATGGGGTATCGTGCCACGCGAATGGATTCACTACCTGTTAGGACGTAATCCTTACCGCTACAGACAGCATCCTGATCCTCGACAGGTAGCATTCTTTTTCACTCAACTGAAATCAGCGTTGCAGTCAAACGCGATTCCCACCCATATTCTAGAAAATGAAATCGCCTTGAAACATGTCCGCCCCGACGCGTTCAAAGTGCTTCGGAGCATGACATGTTGAGGAGCTTGAAAGAGGCTTGGAGTTTGTTTTCAAAGCGCCCTCGGATTCGCATCTCAAACGTCGACTACAACGCCTATTGGGAAGTAAAACGTGACGGCAATTTTGGAACACTCAACCATTATCAAATCAACCGAATAGAATGGATTGCCGATCGCATTGAGCCTGGTGATACCGTGTTGGACATGGGTTGCGGAGATGGCGCAGCGATAATGGCACTCGCCAAACTCATCAAGATATCTGCACTTGCTGCAGATATAGCTGAAAAGCCATTGGAATTTTTAAATTCCCAAGGCATTCGAGCCATCAAATGTGACCTTCTCAACTTGACGGACGTTGTCCAGTTGCCAGTTTGCGACCATGTATTACTGCTTGAGGTCATCGAACACTTTCGCGATGCTGAGGCATTGATTCAAGCTGCCCTGACCCGCGCAGGAAAAGCGCTCTTCTTCAGCGTCCCGAATACGGGCTACTTCCCTTACAGGCTCAGATTGCTGTCCGGGCGTTTTCCAGCTCAATGGCGAACTCATCCAGGTGAACATCTGAGATTCTGGACGGTCGCAGACATGAAATGGTGGCTGCAGGAGTTAGGACTGGACCAATACTGTGAAATTCACTGCTACCAAGGCTTACCGATTCTTAATAAAATCATGCCAGGATTTTTTGCTGCAGCAATGGTCGTGAGGATTGACAAAAGAAGATTGTCATGAATATATTATTCCTGACCGACAAGACGCGGCAAACAAATGGATATGCCATTGTCGGCGAAAACATCAGGCGAACATTAGAGAACAATTTCAAATGCAATGTGGATTGCTTCTCAACCGATGAGTACTGGCGCATGCGTCCAGGCAAGACAACCCTTCGCTCCACCTTATATGAAAATTATGGCGCTTTGGCGATAGCATGGGATCTTCTCATGCTCATCTGGTACGGCCGAGGCAGCAAGTACGACATCATCCACTGCAATGTAGAGCACTTTGCCGTGGTTGCATGGCTTTACTCCCGAATCCATAAAATTCCATATACATTGACGGCGCATGGCACCTATGGCGTTGTGCTACCCAAAAGATATCGATTATTTGCGAAAGCTTTTCGCGAAGCTTCTCGGGTCATCGCAGTCAGTGCCTTTACCATGCGCCGCATGCACGAGGAAGGCATAAATGCAAACATAGAAGTCATTGGGAATGGTGTAGATAAAAGCAAGTTTTATCCAGATCAATCGGTGCTCAAGCGCCCACAGTTTTTATTCATTGGCAACGACAAACCCAGAAAGGGTTTTTCATTTCTCTACGATGCCCTTTGCCTCATCAAAAAGAAAGGCCTAAAACCGGAACTCATCATTGTTGGATCGTTTGGCCCCACAAAATCCACCGTAGAGTCTCACGCCTTGAAAGATGGCGTCAATATCAGGTTTGCAGGAAAAGTCTCTGAGAAAGAATTGTTGCGGCTCTACCAAGAGTCAATTTTGAATATATTGCCGTCTCGGTCAGAGCCTTTGTATTTCGAGGGGTATGGCTTGATCCATGCAGAAGCCATCGCGGCCGGAACACTCACCCTTGGGTGCAGGAACTCCGGAAACGAAGAGGCTATTCGGCCAGGCAATGGGTGGCTGATAGACCACGGGGATCTTGAGGCCCTGAGTACCAAAATGGAAGAATTGCTTAGCTCAGCATCAAAAACTGATAGCAAACCCACGGGGCCGACGCCCCCTGAATGGCGCGAAGTAACTGCAGCCTACATTGATATATTCACATCAGTAGCGCACAGCTCATCTAAATGAAGTAGAGGCCCGGGGTCAGGCCTCTGCGTCAATGATGCCGTTGCTGAAAGTGTTGACCTTAAAGCCCAACTCCTCCAACACGGCCTTCAGGCCAGGAACATGGTAGTAATCTTTTTGGATTTCCCATTTCTCGTTTAGCTCGAAATGAAGCCGTCCTTGGGGGCGAAGTCTCATTTTGCAATCAGACAGAAAAAACCTCCACTCATCAAGCCCCCAAGGGACATAAGTCCGATTACTCTCATACCTCCCGTCAAACCACGTATTGAACCCTGTAATAAGATCCAGCTGGCTCACTTGCTCTGGAAGTGGCTGGAAAGGCAGAATGGTATGTTTAATCTTATATATTTTGAAAAAATCTGTCATCCTATCAAAGGCCAGATGCCCCTGACTATCAAAATGGTCACTACCCACATCGCGGTCCAAAGCTAGAACGAAATGGCCATTTCGCATGGCGTAGTATGCAAAATAACCTGCCCCACATCCTAGATCGGCAATGGCCAATGCTTTATCAGGAAGTTGAAGGGCGTGAAATCTCTTGATATTGAAGGGCAAAAAGTGCGGCAGATTGAGGTATTTTTTTGCCCCGCCTATTTTTTGCTCGCCGTTCAATGTGCGATATACAGTTTCTGCTGAAGCGCATTCCCAGTATATTTTATTCCACTCAGCCAAATCAAGTTGCGACATGATTTCCCGCGTTTCTTTCAGGGCAAATCTATCGGACGGCGAAATCAAAAGTCGCAATTTATTTTTCAGATCTCTCATGCGCTGGCCAATTCCATGTAATTGAATAATATTTAATACAGACCATATAAATCCCCCGCCAGATGCAAGGCAATCACAGTTGTGCCGAGAGTCATCAAACAACGTGTTGCGAAACCAGGGCTGCCAGGGGATCACGCCCGCCCCGGTTACTCAAGCGTCGGCACCAGAGCCACAAACCCATGAAAGTGCCTCCCATGATCAGGCCCGCGACAAACTTAATCGCGTAAACCTCTTCGTAAAACCAAGACACCTTGTAAGGCACCGCCTTGGCAATACCCTGGCCCACGTAAAAAAACAATCCACTTGGGAGGTACCCATATTTGTCATAGACAAGCTTAACCGGGTCAGCAGCATGAAAAAGCTGCTCCACAGTCAATGCCTGATCATTGAGCAGCGAAGTCAAATAAGGCGTAGATGCATACGAATCCATCATTCGCCACGCATCTGATTGCTTATCATAATATTCAAAAAGCACGTGGCTGGTCGCTTTGTTTTTGTAAAAATAAATCCGACGAGCATCGATACCCTCAGCCTTCAAAACCTTGATGGCAAGCCTGGCCAGTTCGCCACACAGAGCAGGCGAGCCTTGAATGGTACTCAGCGCAGATTGTCGCAGGAAGGTGCGCGTCGCCATCCAGGCATGTCGTTGTTCATCGCTTTTCGGAGTCAGGATGTAATGCGTCAGCAGATAGTCACGGATGCGACTTACGCGAGTGTGCAGACTTGAATGGGGAGGCACCACTTGCGCAGCTTGTTTTGCCACCTCGGCCAAGACTGCCCGCTCTATAAGATCCATCCGCAGAGAATTAGCCGCGTAAAGAAAGCAAAGCGCCGAACTCAACAAGCATATTTTCTTCAAAATATTCAGCAACGTTACAACCTCTTCAAATCAGGCGCATGAAATTCATGTTCTTGGATAGTGACAACACCCCCAGCCCCAATACGGTAACAATCAAAAAATCAAGTTTACCCTCACGAGCCTGCTGCGAACGCGCAAGGGCCATGGCCGCCAGCAGTATGGCCAGAAAATGTACTCGTGCAACAATGGGAACCAGTGACATGAACAACAAGCCGACACCATTTGCCACCAAAGCACCCTTGATGAGCCACTGACCAATTTCATCGAGCTTGCGGTACAAGCAAGCACCGCAAGCCACTAGTCCCGAGCAGTAAATCCAAAGTGAACACCGAAGCCAAGCGCCGCCCTGAATCGAGTCGAACAAGTACTCATCAATGGCATCGCCCTTCGTAAATAACACCAACTCTGTCAGTTGCTCTCGCGGCCAAGCATACAGTGGCTCTGGATAGATGCCCAGGATCAGGAACAGGCTACCCATGACAAAGAGTGCGATTGAAAATCCCAAAGGCCCCAGGAAACCAAGCAGCAGGATCGCCAAACAGACTGTTCCGATCACCAGGTGCAATGACAGGCTGATCACTGCAACCACGACCGCCCATGCATGCCGGCCTTTGATCCACAGTACATAGGCCCCCACGATGACCGAGATAGCCAAAGCGGCGCGCGTGGAGTTGAAAACAAACTCATGGACTCGCGGATTGAACAGGACCATCAAAAAGAACAATGAGACGCTGGCGCCCAAGGAGCGCGCCGAGATCGCGTTGACCAAGGCCACGGTCATTGGCACAAACAAGATGAATATCCAGGGCTCGGTCGATAAGGTGCTCAAGCACAGCATGATCAATCCAAAGCCCTTGTCCATGTGCTCATACAGTCGGACCTCAGCCAACCTCAGCCAACTTTGATAAGAAGCGTAATCCTGATACTGAGTGGCATCCACGCATGCATAGATCAACACGAAGGCAGCACACGAGATCAACGCCGACAGCAGACGAACTTCGCTGGATCCTCTGAAACCCAATGCAAGGGTGGCAGATGCGAAACTCAGACCGACATAGGCCTTTAAAGGCGTGATCGCCAGGACGCTCAGGATTGACATGCCGTGTGCCCGGTGTGTAGAACTGCAGCGTCAAGCACAAACCCTTGATCAGACAACTCTTGCTGGGCAACGCGGGGCTGGAAAGGCTCAATGGCGAGTTTCAGCGTCGGCCAGTCTGAAGGGGGTGAGTGCGAAGGAGAGGCCGCCAACGCCTCCAGTTGAGCAAACATCTGTTCGGGAGAACCACATGGGAAGACCACCCCATCCTCGCCAAGATCCCTCGCGTAATCAAAACTGGTTATGACCGCCACAGGCGCCACACCCAGCATGGCGGCCTCCAGCAATGCGGTGGAATGGCAACCGATGACCGCATCCACATGGTGATGGGCCAATGATTGCAGAAAGCTCACCTGACCATCGTGTGGAAAAGCAGACAAATACCAATCAGGAAAACTTGCATGCGCCGCGGCAGCTCGAGGCTTTGGTCTGAAAAGCACCTTCACGTGACTCATGCCTTTCAGCTTCTCGATGTACGGACGAATTTCACTCAAGGGGACACCGTCCTCATCCAACCAGAGTACACGCAGCACATTGTCGGGCAATGCTTCACGAGCAGGGATGAACAAAGCATCCCGAATCAGGCCGCATACCACCACTTTGCCGGGGTAGCGTTCACCCCACATGGAGGCTATTTTTGCGCCAAAGTATGGACTCCACACTAGGTAGACATCAAAAGGCGATGCCACCAACCCCACATGGTAAACATTGAATTTGCCATGCATGTATCCCGTCGTCGGAATACCTAGCGCCCGTGCTGCGTGGCAATACACCCCGACATTCCTTGGGTCGTCCAACAAGAGCAGACGGCGCATGCCAAGAAACGACAACAAGGCCCTGATGACCAAAAAGTACACCTTGCCATACAGCGCCTGCTGTTGAAGCATGGCCACAAGCTCACCTTCGGGCTTTTTTCTCCACCAGCTTCCCGTGGCGCCAAACCAAAACGGCCATAGAACGCGCACAAGGGCTTCTGGGTACAAAGCCATGGACTTGGACCGCAATGACCTGACGCTGGCCCACGCATCACCGTAGTGATAGAGCTCGACCACACTGCCCGGCCGCAGCACTCTTCGGAAGAAGGCAGACCTGTGATCCAGCCTCCCCTGGATCATCAGATCAACGCAAAAATGCCCGCTTGCACCACATGCCCTGGCGCGAATTAGCACAGCACACCCGAGTGTCCAAACTGCCAAAATCAGATGTGCCACGTACTGATATGCACTGCGAACTATCCAATTCAGTGGACTACTCTTCGTGCTAGGAGCTTGGCTTTGCCGGATGCATCCAAATATTTGATGCGCCCGCAGAGGCGCAAAGGGATCACCACTGCTCGCCATCAATTTTTTGAAGCGCTTAAAACTTTCGGCATAACTTGGTTCAGTCGAGAACATCAGGGCCTAACCCCTCAAATTATTGCTGATCAAGAACCACGTCAAACCCAAGGTGACCAACAGCACAGTCACACCATAGCAGACCAGAACCACACGAAATCCATGGCGATAAAACGTTCGGATGCACAACGGCAGCCCGGAGAGCAAACCGCAGATCAGGTGAGCCAGCGGCGTAATGGCTGGATCGCGAATGCTGGCAAATAACAATGGAACGATACCATACACGCCAGCCGCATAGATCGAGGACGTCAGTAAGGTGCGAGGCTCGTATTTCGAGACCATGAGGGTTGCAGCAGTCACGAAATACATGATGACAAACGTTACTGCCACAGAAGCAAGGGACAAATACAAACCCTGCTGAGATCCTTCGTGGGCAACCTTGAAATAAATCAGCAACATGCCTGCGGCAAAAATGCCTACAGCAATTCTGAAAATATATACGTTCAGCATGCCGACCTCCAATTCAGTACGCTGCTCATCTGCCATTTTCGAGAGTCGCACATACAACTGGTCAAGAAAGCCCATCATGCCTTTATGAAGAAAATCAAAAACTCGCTTTACAATGGCAAAATAAGCCAAAACCTCATCACTTCCTTGATGCCCAAGCACAAAAATAAGTACATTGTTTTTGACGATTGAAAGAAATGCCACACCCAGGACCGATCTGTAGACAGGGTCAAAGGATTGCCCTATCGCCAAATATCTTACGTCCTTTCGCTGCTGGAGTACCACGGCCAATCTGGCCATGCGAAAGAATATTGCAAGTTGCCCACTATAAACCTGGGTCAACAATAACAATGTCAGCAACACATTCACTGAAAGATAGGCAACGATATCACCACCAGATAACCAAGCATATGCAGCAGCAGCCATGCTAGTTACAGCAGTCAAGAAGTTTATTTTTGTGAACGATTTCTGGTTGTCAACCGCTGCCATATAAGAAGTGTAAGAGCCCAAAAAAATTGTCGTGATGCCCTGCATGCATACCAGTGGAATAATTTCCACCCATCGAGGCAATACATCAACTGCCAAGCCCTTGGCCACAAATACCGTCGCGACAGCCAGCACACACAACGCAACCGTGATGGCCTTTGCCTTGAGCATGTACAAGGCGATCAAGGGCCTCATCAAGGTCTTGTTGGCCACCACCGCGCGAATATAGGCGTATTCAGATGCCTCTGAAGTGGCCGACAGGACAGACATCACAGCAACCGTTATGGCATAAGCAGAAATATCTTTTGCGCCAACCGCTGCGGCCATCACCATGAATGCGAGCAAATTAAGACCGCCAGCGCCAATCTTGCCCAACAGTAGTGCTGCGAACCTGACATGCCGATGGCGGCGCCATCCTCGCTCTAAAAAACCTGTCATGCTGCTTCGACACCAGAGCGTAACGAACGCATCACCTTGCATGGGACACCAGCTGCCAGCATATTGGCAGGGATGTCATGCGTCACAATACTGCCAGCGCCAATAATGGTGTTCTCTCCAATTTCCACGCCGGGCAAAACCACCACGTTGGCACCAAGCCACACATTGCGATGGAGGGTGATGGGTGGCTCTGAAGAAAATACTGCGCGATCTACCTCATCATGGTTAGCTGATATCAATCGGACCCCCGCAGCAAAGCGCACAGAATTGTCCATGATTACGCCATTTCTAGCCTGTATGTAGCAACCTATTGAAGAAGCAAAACAGATTTCGGCCTCCATGCATCCCGGCGTCCCTGTCAGCCGAATGCGCTCCGGAAATGATACCCTGGATGTATAATGAATGTTATATGCGCATTGCGCATTGATGCGAAAAAATCTTTGGAAAATAAGATTCAGCAGGAAAACACCGCGCCCCACGGTCCTAACCTGTTTTTTGTTAAATCGCATAGCAAGGACCTTTGTGAGAGAAAGAAAAGTCGTTATCGCGCTCAACAGCGCCTGGAATCTCTACAACTTCCGAGCTGGCCTGATCAAGGCCCTTGTGCAAGAAGGTTACGAAGTGGTCGCCGTTGCCCCCAGGGACGACTATGCCGATCTCCTCTCCACATTGGGTTGCCGATTCCAGGCCGTTGACCTGGACAGCCAGGGAACCAGCCCGCGCAAGGATATACGACTGCTTCTGCAATATATTCGGCTTCTCAAAAATGAAAAACCAACCGCATTTTTGGGTTTCACCATCAAACCAAACGTATACGGATCCTTGGCCGCTAAATTCACAGGCATACCAGTCATCAATAATGTAGCCGGACTGGGTTTTGCTTTCACAAAAAAGAACTGGTTGACCTCGGCCGCCACCAATCTCTACAAGCTTGCTCTGCGGCATTCGGCAATGGTCTTCTTCCAAAACGAGCAAGACCGCAGCATGTTCCTGAAGTTGGGGATCGTCAAAGCGGAGCGCTCGTGCCGCATACCCGGCTCGGGCGTGGATCTGGTTCGTTTTGGAACGTGCAACGCAGCTCACCCCATTCAGGAGCGGCCATTTCGTTTCCTGCTGGCAGCCAGGCTGCTTTGGGAAAAAGGGGTTGGAGAATTCATCGAAGCAGCCCGGCATCTGCGCCAGACTTATCCAGAGGTCGAATGTTGTGTTGTTGGATTCACCGCCGAAAACCATGCGAAGTATGTTTCGCTTGCACAAGTCCGCGCGTGGGAAACAGAGGGGGTCATCCGATACCTTGGCATCAGTGATCGCATAGAAGAAGAACTTGAGAAGGCTCATTGTGTCGTACTGCCTTCTTACTACATGGAAGGTGTACCGCGCACGCTGCTGGAAGCCGCTGCGGCCCGGCGCCCCATCATCACAACGGATTGGATCGGTTGTCGAGAAGTCGTGACAGACCAGATCAACGGCCTGCTATGCCGTCCAAGAGATGCAGGGCACTTGGTCGAGAAAATGACCGAAATGTTAAGACTGACACCAGAGCGCCGCATGGAAATGGGTGAACAAGGGCGATTGAAAGTGGAACGAGAATTCAGCGAAGAAACGGTGATCGGCATGTACACCGCCTTGCTGAGGCACCTGCCATCGATACCCTGACAGTACGCCGACTTACAACTTCCAAGCGCGCAGCAGTTTTTGCCACGCCCGCTCGTCATCAGTTTCTGTGCCGCGCAACTTGGCACGTACCACGACCAGAAAGCTGCCAAACAGCAATGACAGCAATGCTGCCAAGGCCACAAATTGCGCACGCTTGGGCCGGCTCGGAATGGCCGATGCAGAGGCCTCATCAACCTGCTGGAACAAAGGCCCTTCCTTGCTCTCATCCAGCTTGGCCAATTCGAACTGTCGGACCAGAGCTTCCAGTGCAGCTTCCCGTACCTTCATCTCCCGAAAGGCGCCAAGCGCCCCGCCATCTCTTTCACCGGCATCACTCGTCGCGCCAGACACCCTTGCACCTTGACCACTTTCAAGCAGGGTTAGCTGAGACCGAAGTGCTGCCAACTCTGCGCGCAGGCGCTGCATGTCAGAATTCTGGGGTGTCGCAAAGCGACTGAGTGCCTGCAAATTCACTTCTTTGATCAGAATCTGGGCACGCAACTCGACATTCGCGCGAAGGCTGGTTTCAGCGAAAGCCTGTGTGACGACAAAGCCGCTGCGTGCTTGCTCTCGCAGGAAAAGCGCCTCAGCTTTTGTCAACGCATCGCGCGCAGCAGTGACCTGCCCCTCGAAGAAAATGCGTCGCTGTTGGGCCTCGGTCAATGCGATCTTGCTCAGCATCTTTCGCAATTCGCTCACATGCGCATTGGCCAGTTCGACTGCAAACTTTGGATCCGTGTCTTCAACCGTGATCGTGATGAGGCCACTTTTTTTGTCTGGCACGGCATTAACCAGATCCGTCAGGGCGAAGCGAGCGGCTTCCACCGAATTTACCTCGTATCGGGATTGGAGTTGAAAGCGCGCAATCAACACATCCTGCAACCGCCTTGTTTTCAGGAACGCAATGTACGTGTCATCCGCTGATTTGAAACCCAGGCTGTTGCCCGCCATCGCAGGCAACAAGCCCAGTTGCGCCAACGCACCCACCCCTGAGGTCTGTGACTGTTGAGGCGGCATGATGATGGTCGTTGCAGCATAGTAGCGCGGCATCGACAGCACGCAACCAATCGATATGGCCACCCCTAGCAGGGCGATCACCAGTAGCAGCCTCTTGCCTTCTCCAAGGGTAATTAGAAGGCCAATCAACGGGGAACTCGATTTGCCGTCGCTCGAATGCTCGGTCATGTGGTCTTTTCCATGCAAGGGAAACTAGTCGCGCAAGGTCTTGATCGCCGCAGCTCCAAGACTGAACTGGTAGATGATCTGCGTGATGTCTTTGGCATTGCGTGTGAACACACTCCATCCACTTTCATGGTCGGTCTTTTCAGGCAATACGATCAGATCCCCGGCCAGCACCTTTGTGCTGGTGATGCGATTGAACCAATGGTCAGCATCAGACAACACACTGCCATCTGCACGAATGACGAACAACTCATCTTTGTCGGCGCCACTGGTCAGGCCTGCCAAGTCCAGATAGTTCTGGACCGTTCTACCCGGTTGCCATATCAACGAAGACTCTGTGTTGACCGATCCCAGCACATGCACGAAATCAGGCCTGGCAGGCACGACCAAACGGTCCTGGTTTTCTAGCTTCAACACTGGCAGTGCATCTGCAGTGGCCTGATCATCCGCCAAGCCCAGCATGATGCGTCCCGTCGGCTTGAGATTGCGCAAGCGATCCAAAGCCTGCTTTTGAGCCGCGGCCTCGGCTTGCACACGCAGCTGCGCCACGGCATCTCCGCTCACATTCGACAAGCTCGCTGCCGACGAACTAAGCTTGGTCTGGCTTTGCGCCTCCAAGCGCCGCACCAGGCGCTCCAAATTTTCCGCCTGCGTCTTGCGCACCTCTTCGCGGTAAAAACTTGATCCAAAAAGATAAGCATCCGGCGTCAGGCCACCGGCCAACTCCACCAACTGAGACAAACTGTCACCAGGCTTCATCTGATAGATACCAGGCCGCTGCACTTCGCCCTCAACCCGAACAAACACCTGCCTCTTGGCCTGTGGCACTCGCACATCATTGACCGAGAACACCGTCACCACATCGCCTGGCTGCAAGGTCAGGTTCTCGGGGCTGGCCGCATCTTCCAAAGCCTTGCCAAGGTTGAAAGGCACCAGCTTGACCGACACGTCGTTGCTGTCTACCCGTTCAATCACGGCGTAATCAAGGTTCACTTCATCCACCAGATTGCCAATGCGCTGGGCCAGCGTATCCGCAGTTTCACGCACATCGCGCAGGCCAGCGCTGTCAGAGTCGGTCACCCGGCCTTCTGATCCAAACAAACTGTCTGGCGATGGCTGGTCGTTGTCCATGCGATTGCGGCGCAAGGCATTGCGGTCAATCCGCCGCTTCTCATCCTCGGTCAGCAACACTTCGTTCTGGCGCTTCACGGAGGCGCGCGACATCAAAAATGCCTTGTTCGGAATCAGATCCCGAACCTTCATGCCCTGGTGCCACGGCAGACGCACAGGCTGGTCCACATTGCCCCGCAAGGTGATGGCGTTGCCAAACTCGGCAGTGAGTGATTGAACCGTCAGCAAGTCACCACTCTTCAAAGAGCGCTTCAGGCCCTCACCATCCAGAGCAAAGCTTTCAACACTGCGCGACGGCTTGCGCGAAGGATCAACGCGCTCCAGATAAGCGCGCTTGGGATCGGCCACCACGGGCAAGCCACCCGCCAAAGCCAGCACACTGTCGATGCTGTCGTTCTTGCCCGCCAGTTCATAAACCCCAGGCGTGTTCACCTTGCCGGTCAGGGCCACGTAGCCGCGCGCGGCCGGGATCACGATGGTGTCGCCGTCCTGCAGCTTGATGTCCGCACTCTTGTCGCCCTTGGACAAGAAGGCGTAGAGGTCCAGCTCAGCCACAACACGGTCGGCACGCTTGACCTGCACATGGCGCAAGCTGCCATTGGCGCCAGGCCCACCGCTGGCGAACAGCGCCGAAACCAAAGTAGACGTGCTGGCCAATGTGTAAGCCCCAGGCTTGCGGGCCTGACCAACCACGTACACAGTCACGCCGCGCAGTTGGCCCAGCGTGACGCTCAATTGAAAGTCGCGGTAATAGCGGCCCACGGCGGCATGGATCACGCCTTCGGCCTGCGAAGACTTGACGCCGCCCAATGACACGGCCCCCACGCGCGGGATGTGGATCAGGCCATTGCGGTCTACCACCGCCTTGACATCGACGTCCACCGCGCCCCAGCCACGGATCAGGACCTCGTCTCCGGGGCCCAAGGTGTAGTCGGGCGACACCGGGGTGTTGGCCAAGGGCTGGTAGCTGCCCGCTTGAGAGAAGAACGTGGCGCCATACAAGGACAAGGACTGCCCTGTGCTTTCCAGCACAAACTTCTGGAAATCGTTGGGCGGCAGGGGCCTTAAATTCTGATCGCCGGTGAAGATCTGCTGGGAGTTGCCGTTTCGCCCTTGCGCGCCCAGGCCTTGATTTGGATACCCGCTGCGCTCATCGCCCGACGATTGACGGATCTGGGGGCTGCCCATGCTGCTGTCCATTCGGCCCAGGCCAGAGTCCTGGCGACTGGCGCCACCCATGGAAGCACCAAAACCACCTTGACTTGAAGCCCCATAGGGGTCATCGCTTCTTTTGTCGGAACCCGCCCCACCGTTGCCAAAACTACCCAGCCCTTGCCCATGCGCCAAAGGCGCCACCAGCACTGAAAACGAAGTCAATAAAGCAATGATCTGGCGGAACGGATGCGACCTGCGTTGAGTCATGAGCCCACTTCTTCCATGTGAAATCGTCACCGGATTGTAGGGGGGCATTTCATGGATGAAAAACAAGCCAATCATCCTTGCAATTCTTCCTTGCTATGGAGCAATTGCAAGGATGATCGACCGCATTGCCTTTGCCCACATTCGCCAATTGCTGCAAGAGTTCTCTGCGGTCGCCATCTTGGGGCCCCGCCAAGTTGGATAAACAACGCTTGCGCTGAAAATGCCTACGCTGAGTTACCCACGGTGCTGGCCATTGAAGCGCCCGATTTGGCAGCAACGCCCCATGAGCGCTTGTGGGTCAGGGGCGGCTTTCCAGACTCGGTCTTGGCCAACTCTGACGCAGCCAGCATGCGCTGGCGCCAGCAGTTCATCACGACCTACCTGGAGCGCGACATTCCCCAACTGGGGCCACGCATCCCTGCACAAACACTGCGACGGCTGTGGGCCATGCTGGCCCACGAACAGGGCCAATTGATCAACGCAGCCAAGCTGGCAGCCTCGCTGGCCGTGAGTGGTCAAACCGTTGCCAGGCATGTCGATTTGCTGTGCGATTTGATGCTGGTGCGCCGCTTGTTGCCATGGGCATCGAATCAAGGCAAGCGCTTGGTGAAGGCCCCAAAAATCTACGTGCGCGACAGCGGCCTGGTCCACGCCTTGTTGGGCCTACCTACACGCGATTCAATCCTGGGCCACCCCGCTGCAGGCGGCAGCTGGGAAGGCTGGGCCATTGAAAACATCATCGCCGCAGCCCCTGAAGGGGCCACCGCCACTTTTTACAGAACATCGGCAGGCGCAGAGGTTGATTTGGTTTTGGACTTGCCAAACGCACAGCGGTGGGCCATTGAAATCAAGCGGTCTAAAGCCCCCGTCGTCAGCAAAGGGTTTCACACAGGATCCGCGGACGTTCAGGCCACGCACCAATGGGTGGTTTATCCAGGTGAGGATGTTTTTCCCATGGCTCCTCACATCAACGCGGCGCCTTTGACTTATCTGATGACAGCCTTGCAGAAGATGAGTTCAGATTGATCATAGTCAAAACAAATCGCAAACATTAAACTGATTGCCTTTTCTTAATCATCCATCAAGCCTAAAGTCAGCTCATTGGCACCCTCTGCCACCCACCTGACAAGAAAGGACCACCCCATGGCCAGCCCCTTCCACGACCCCGCCTCGGTCACCATCCAGAACCTCGAAGCCGCCTTCGCGGGCGAGTCAATGGCCCACATCAAGTACCGCTATTTCGCCAAGCTGTGCCGCGAAATGGGTGACGAAGACACCGCCAAACATTTTGAAGAAACCGCCAACCAGGAAGTGATGCACGCCTTCGGCCACCTGGATTTACTGTTCCCCAAGGCCAACATGACGCCAGCCAAAGCATTGCAATTCGCCATTGAGGGCGAAACCTACGAGTACACGACCATGTACCCTGGCTTCCGCAACGCCGCTGTGGCCGAAGGGCATGACGCCGCCGTGAAGGAAATCGACGACCAGATCGCCGAATCGAAGGAGCACGCCGCGCAGTTCAAGGCCGTGCTCGAGAAAGCCTCCAAGCGTTTCGCCGCCCTCACCAAGGTAGAAGAACGCCATGCCAACGCTTACCAAGCCGTGCTGGACAAGATTTCGGCCTGAACATTGGCTTTTTGCCTCAGAATCCACCCCCTGTTTTTGAAAGTTTGAGAAATGAAGACCTTCCAATGCGTCGTTTGCGGTTTTGTGTATGACGAAGCCGCTGGTATCCCCAGCGAAGGCATCGCCGCTGGCACCCTGTGGGCCGACGTGCCCGACACCTGGACCTGCCCAGACTGCGGCGTCGGCAAGTCCGACTTCGAGATGATCGAGATCTAAAAGAGAACACACCCCATGTCGTCTGATTCGGTCGTCATCATCGGTTCTGGCCTGGCGGGCTACAACGTGGCCCGCGAACTGCGCAAGCTGGACGCGCAAGTGCCCATCGTCGTGGTCAGCCGCGACCATGCCGGTTTTTATTCCAAGCCCATGTTGTCCAACGCCCTGGCCGGCAAGAAAACCGCCGCCACGCTGGTGATGAAAGCTGCCGACAAGATTGGCGCCGAAATCAACGCGCGGGTGCGGCCGCACAGCACGGTCGAGCGACTGGACACCCAGGCCCGCACGCTGCTGCTGAACAGTGGTGAAGTGCTGCCTTACCGCGACGTGGTTCTGGCCATGGGCGCCGACCCGATTCGCCTGTCCTTGAAAGGCAACGCGGCCGACAGCGTGCTGTCGGTGAACGACCTGGAGGATTTCGCCAAGTTCGCCGAAGCGCTGGACCACCCGGATGGCGTCAAGCACGTGACCATCCTGGGCGCGGGCCTGATCGGCTGCGAGTTCGCCAACGACTTGCTGCACCGGGGCATCGAGCCCACGGTGCTGGACTTGGCTGACCGCGCCCTGGGCCGCTTGCTGCCTGAAGCCGCCAGCCTGAATCTGCAGACCAAGCTGGAAGCCGCTGGTGCGCGCTTCCGCTTTGGCGTGGCCGTGCAGTCGGTTGACCTGGCCAGCGATGGCGCGGGGCTGCAAATCACCTTGACCGACGGCTCAACCTTCAAGACCGACCTGGTGCTGTCAGCCATTGGCCTGAAGCCCCGCACGGCCTTGGCCGCCAGTGCTGGCCTGCCGGTCAACCGGGGCATCGTGGTGGACCGCCACCTGGCCACCAGCGCGGAGCATGTCTACGCCGTGGGCGATTGCGCCGAGGTCGATGGGCACATCCTGCCTTATGTGCTGCCGCTGATGCAGCAGGCCCGCGCCTTGGCAGCGGGCTTGGCCGGGCAGAAAACGCCGGTGGCCTACCCCGCCATGCCCGTGATCGTGAAAACACCTGCTTGCCCCACCGTGGTGTGCCCGCCCCCGCTGGATGCACCTGGCGAATGGAACGTGACCACCACCGACGATGGCCTGGAAGCACGCTTCACGGCACCAGGGCAGCCCGAGAAGTTGCTGGGCTTCGCCTTGCAAGGCAAGGCCGTGAGCCAGCGCCAAGCTTTGGCCGCCCTGATCCCGCCTTTGTGGCTCTGAAATTCACTGGGTTTGTACGCGAACCCGGATTGCGTTAACCTTGAGCCCCTTCTGACGCAGCGCCTCCATGAGATGCGGCTGCAACTGCCGCAATTTGGCCGAGACTGCCGAATTGGCGGCCAGCAAGGTCCAGCCCTCTTCATCCAGAGGGCCAGGACGCACATGGGCAGCCAAGCCGACTGGCAGGACTGTCCGCACGGCCTCCAGGCACTGCTTGGAGGCTTCCAGCCGTTGCAACAAGCTCACCAAGGGTGTGGCCTTTGACAAGGCAGCCGTCAACCCAGGCACATCGGGCACGCTGGGCTTGAAGTTGAAGGTGGTTTTGCGGCTCATGAAAAACAGGTCGGCGAAAGGTTCAATGGCATGCAGATTCTGATCACCACCAGTCCCCTGGCACGCACCCGGGTCCTGCAGTTCACACCATGGTCGCTGGGCTTGGCCGTGCTGGCCTTGCTGGTGCCGCTGATGCTGGCGTCTCTGGGCTTTTACCACGCCATCGTGCTCAAGGCGGCGCATGAACATTGGCCCATCATCTCTGAAGCCGTTCGCTACGTTGAGCGCAAGGAGTTGGCCCAGCGCGACCGCTTCATGCGCGAGAACCTGGACGCCATGGCCGAGCGCGTGGGCGAAATGCAGGCCCGCCTGCTGCGCCTGGAAGCCGTCAACGAACGTGTGGCCGGCCTGGCGGGCATCAAACCCGAAGAGCTGAAACACATGGAGGGCTTGCCAGCTTCGGCCAGTGGTGGCCCCCTGGTGCCCTTGCGCCAGCCGCCCACCCCGTCCAGCACGACGCTGGAAGCGTTGAACAAGCAGATGGCGCAAATGGGCACCTTGAGCGACCGCAATGCCGACGTCCTCACGCTGATCGAATCGCGCCTGTTTGAAAAGCGGCTGGAGGCCTTGATGGTGCCCAGCAGCGCCCCGATTGAAGGCCCGGTGGGCTCGGGCTTTGGCTTCCGCCGCGACCCTTTCACGCGCGCACCGGCCCTGCACACCGGCCTGGACTTTGCCGCCGACGTGGGCACGGTCATCAACGCGGCCGCTGGTGGCGTGGTGCTGTCGGCCGGGCCCCATCCGCAATATGGCTTGCTGGTGGAGCTGGACCATGGCAATGGCCTGGTGACCCGCTACGCGCACGCCTCCAAGATGCTGGTGCATCAAGGCGACCTGGTCAAACGCGGCCAGCCCATCGCTGAAGTGGGCACCACGGGCCGATCCACCGGGCCCCACCTGCACTTTGAGGTGCTGGTGGAGGGCGTGCAGCAAAACCCGGCCAAGTTCCTGGCCGGGCAGGGCAAGGCACCGGTCAAAACCGCGTCCGCACTCCCACGATGAAGTTGCGACCCGGCAAGGGCGCCACGTCCTTGAGCACCGAGGTCGATAGGCGGATGTCTTCGTTCAGCAGGTTCTTGGCCAGCAGGAACCAAGTCACATCGTTGCTGCCGATGCGCTGCACATAAGCCAGGTTGGCATCCAGCTGCGTGTAAGAAGGCGTGGGCGTTTCAGACGCGGCCAGGCGGTCTTGCGACTGCGCATGGATCACCGATGCCCCCGTGCGCCATGGCCCTTGCTTGAAGCCAATGTCGGCCCCGAAACGGGTGGCGGGCTGCAGTGGCAAGCTGCCACCATCGTTCAGCGAACCACGTGAGGTGTCGGCAAAGCCGCGCCATGACAGCCCCTGCCCGCGTTGGTTGTAGCTCAGCTCAGCCTCGGCGCCACGGATGACGGCGTCGGCCTGGCCGAAAACGCGTTCACGCAGGTCACCGCCAGGCAAACCATCCTCGTCCACCAAGTTGCCGGTGATCTGGCCGTAGATGAAATCCTTGACGTGGTTCTCGAAGACGTTGGCCTTCCATCGAATCAGGCCGAGGGTCTTCTGCAGCGACAACTCGAAGTTCTGCGACGTCTCTTTCTTGAACGCGGCGCTGCCGACATCGAAGGTGCCAGTGGCATCGTGCGGGCCGTTTGAGTAGAGCTCTTCGGTGGCGGGTGCGCGCTCGGCCACCGAAACGGTCAGGCCCAAGCCATAGCCCGGCGTGAAGGGCCACAAGCCGCCCACGGAATACGAGGTGAGGCCGAACGAACGGTCTTCGCCCGTCACGGGCCGACGCTTGACGTTTTCATACCGCAAGCCAGCGTTCATGCGCACCGGGCCAAAGTCGCGCTCTTCCACCAAAAATCCAGCAGCCGAGGTCGATTTGGTGACCGGCACGGTGTCGGGGGCCCCGCCATCGGCGCTCAGGGCCGAGAACTTGCTGTCTTCGGTTTGCAGGCCGAAGGTGCCATGCCAGCCAGCGATGGGCGCATGCGTCAGTTCCCAGCGCGACTCGAGTGCGCGGTTCGCAAAGTTGGTCTCGGGCACGCCTTCCAGGTCCAGCTCTGAATGCTGGTAGTCCGTGTAGCCCAGCTTGAACTTGAAGGTTTCGAAGGACGCGAACGGGTTCTTGACCAAGGTGTCGAGGTCGTAGCGCGTTTGCTTCTGGTCGATCTGCGCACCTTCTTCGGTGGGGATGCCGTAGCGGCTCTCTACCTGCCCCACCGAAGCGCCAATGTGGCCCCAGCCCTGGATGTAAGAAGCGCCCACGCCCACGCTGTGCTGGCGGGCGTAGGACCAAGGCAAACGGCGGTCATCGGAAATCTTGTAGTCGCTGGCGCTGCGCGCGCTGCCATCCACGTGCAGGCCGATGGCCCCGGCGGAACCGGTGGCCGAAACGGAAGCCGTGGCGCTCTTGTCCACCGTGCCATGACGCAATTCGGCCTCGCCCGTGGGCTCCGGCTCCAGCACCGTGGGGATGCGGTCGTTGACCACATTGACCAGGCCGCCGATGGCGCCCGATCCGTAAAGCAGCGCGGCGGGGCCCCGCAGGATCTCGATCTGGCGGGCCGTGGGGCCGTCGATCGTCACGCCATGGTCGTTCGACAGGCCGGACACATCGGACACGTCCATGCCGTTCTGCAGAATCTTGACGCGCGAGCCTTCCAGGCCACGGATGATGGGCCGCGAAGCGCCCGCGCCAAAGGCCGAGGCCGACACACCCAGCTCATGGGACAGGGTATCGCCCAGAGAAGCGCCCATCTTGTTGCGGAGTTCATCGCCCGACAAGACTTTGGCGGGGGCGAGGATCTGGGCGCCTTCACTGGCGCCAAAAGGCGTGGCGGTGACGGTCACCGTGGGCAAGGCCACCTCTTGCTGTGGCACGGGTGGCGTGGTGGTGGGTACGGGGGATGCCGTTTGGGCAAAGGAGGTCGAAGCCAGGGCGGACAAAACCGCGCTGGCCAACAAAGTGCGTTGGAGCTGCATGAAGAGAATTCCTTGAAGGACAAATCAGCGACCGGCAGCGGCGCGCGTCCTCATGAAGGAAGGCAACGGGCTGACACGGTCGGGCTGGGGTCGAAGAACCTTCAGGCAGTCGGCGGCGCACGCGGCTGAAAATGGCCGAAGAACAGGCCTTGCCACGACGCGAAGCCGAGGGCAGACGGCTGCACATGAACCACGTGCGTCGCCAGGGGGCCCACCAGGGCGGCGGGCAGCAAATCCGCCAGGTAAGCGCCATCGAACACCACGCAAGAATGCGACAGTGAAGACGGGCTGGCCGGAGAACGGTCTGATTGGCCATGGGCCTGCAGATCGCCCTGGCCAGCGGCGTGGTCGATCCGGTGCAGCAAACCCGCCCACTGCGCGCACAGCAAGGCCGCAGCGAGCAAAAGGGCTCGCACGGCATTGGTGGACGACGCGGCAGCGCCGCGGAGGCGGGGGGATCGCATGGCGGCGTCATTGTAGGGGCCAACCCTTGGACACAGGCTGGCCTCACCCTGGTGCTACACTTTTTGGCTCCGGTTCTCTCTAAACGCTTCCATGTTGCCCAAGCTTCTCACATCGATTTTCGGTAGCCGCAATGAACGACTGCTCAAGCAGTACCGGCGCGTGGTCGAGAAAATCAACGCCCTGGAGCCCACGTTTGAGCCCCTGACCGACGATCAGCTGCGGGCCAAGACCGAGGAGTTCAAACAGCGCGTGGCCAAGGGCGAAACGCTGGACGACCTGCTGCCTGAAGCCTTCGCCGTGGTGCGTGAAGGCTCCAAGCGCGTCTTCAAGATGCGCCACTTTGACGTGCAGATGCTGGGCGGCATGGCCCTGCACAACGGCAAGATCGCCGAAATGCGCACCGGCGAAGGCAAGACGCTGACCGCCACCCTGCCCATCTACCTCAATGCCTTGACGGGCAAGGGCACCCACCTGGTCACGGTGAATGACTACCTGGCACGCCGCGATGCCGAGTGGATGGCCAAGCTGTACAACTTCCTGGGCCTCTCGGTGGGCATCAACCTGCCCCAGATGAGCCGTGAAGAGAAGCAGACCGCGTACAACGCCGACATCACCTACGGCACCAACAACGAGTACGGCTTCGACTACCTGCGCGACAACATGGTCTACGAGCTGGCCGACCGCGTGCAGCGTGGCCTGAACTACGCCATCGTGGACGAGGTCGACTCCATCCTGATCGACGAGGCCCGCACGCCCCTGATCATCAGCGGCCAGGCCGAAGACCACACCGCGATGTACATCAGCATCAACGCGGTGGTGCCCCATTTGAAGCGCCAGATTGGCGAGGCCGACCCGCGCACCGGCGAAGGCGTGATCGAAGCGGGTGACTTCACCGCCGACGAGAAATCCCGCCAGGTCTACCTGACCGAAGAAGGCCACGAGAACGCCGAACGCCTGTTGGGCGAAGCTGGGCTGTTGGCAGAAGGCGCCAGCCTGTACGACGCCGCCAACATCACCCTGATGCACCACCTGTACGCCGCCTTGCGTGCGCACCACCTGTTCCACAAGGACCAGCATTACGTGGTGCAGCAAGGCGAAGTCGTGATCGTGGACGAGTTCACCGGCCGCCTGATGTCGGGCCGCCGCTGGTCGGATGGCCTGCACCAAGCCGTTGAAGCCAAGGAAGGCGCGGACATCCAGGCCGAGAATCAAACCCTGGCCTCGATCACCTTCCAGAACTACTTCCGCATGTACGGCAAGCTGTCGGGCATGACCGGCACAGCCGACACCGAAGCCTACGAGTTCCAGGAAATCTACGGCCTGGAAACCATCGTGGTGCCGCCCAACCGCTTCATGCAGCGCAAGGACCAGTTGGACCTGGTCTACAAGACCTCGCAGGAAAAGTACAAGGCCATCGCCGACGACATCAAGGAATGCTACGGCCGCGGTCAGCCCACCCTGGTCGGCACCACCAGCATCGAGAACTCCGAGTTGCTGGCCGACATGCTCACCAAGATGGCCCTGCCGCACCAGGTTCTCAACGCCAAGCAGCATGCGCGTGAAGCCGAGATCGTGGCCCAGGCTGGGCGCCCCAGCATGATCACCATTGCCACCAACATGGCTGGTCGCGGCACCGACATCGTGCTGGGCGGCAACGTTGAAAAGTTGGTGCAGAACATCGAGGAAGATGCGTCTCTGGACGAGGCCACCAAGGCCCAGCGCATCGCGGCCTTGAAGGCTGAGCAGATCGAGCTGAACCAGAAGGTCAAGGACCTGGGCGGTCTGCGCATCATCGCCACCGAGCGCCACGAATCGCGCCGCATCGACAACCAGCTGCGTGGCCGTGCCGGCCGCCAGGGTGATCCGGGCTCCACGCGCTTTTACCTGTCGCTGGACGACCAGCTGATGCGCATCTTCGCGGGTGACCGCGTGCGCGCCATCATGGACCGCCTGAAGATGCCCGAGGGCGAGGCGATCGAGGCCGGCATCGTGAGCCGCAGCATTGAAAGCGCACAGCGCAAGGTTGAAGGCCACAACTTTGACATGCGCAAGCAACTGCTGGAATACGACGACGTGTCGAACGACCAGCGCAAGGTGATCTACCAACAGCGCAACGAAATCCTTGAATCTACCGAAGTGGCCGAGTCGATCAGCAGCCTGCGCAAGGGCGCGCTGACCGACGTGGTGCGCACCTTCGTGCCCGCCGAAAGCCTGGAAGAGCAATGGGACCTGTCGGGCCTGGAAAAAGTCTTGAAGGACGAATGGCAGATCGAGCTTGAACTGAAGAAGTGGGTCGAAGCCGCCAGCGCCGCCGATGACGACGACGTGCTGCAACAAGTGATCAAGGCCGGTGACGAGGGTTACACCACCAAGGTGACCCAGGTCGGCAAAGAGCAGTTCGGCACGTTTGAGCGCATGGTGCTGCTGCAGGCCATCGACAGCCATTGGCGCGAGCACTTGTCGGCGCTGGACTACCTGCGCCAGGGCATTCACCTGCGTGGCTATGCCCAGAAGAACCCCAAGCAAGAGTACAAGCGCGAAGCCTTCGAGCTGTTCGGCCAGTTGCTGGACGTGATCAAGATGAACGTGACGCGCCAGTTGATGACCGTGCGCATCCAGAGCCAGGAAGAAGCCACCTTGGCGGCGCAAGCCATCGAGCAGCAAGGCGAGTCCATCGCCAACGTCACCTACACCCATCCCAACGAAGATGGCAGCGTGGTCACGGAAACCGACCCGTCCACGGTGCCTCAAGAAGTACCACGCGTGGGCCGCAACGACCCCTGCCCTTGTGGCAGCGGCTTGAAGTACAAGGCCTGCCACGGCAAGCTGGCGTGAACTGAATCACGTGCCCAGGCAAAGATGATCAAGAGCCCTTCGGGGCTCTTTTTTTTGATCGCGACGCCCACATGCCGTTCGCGAAGCGCAGCGGTCACTCGTCCCACGGCGCTGGAACAAGCCGCCCCACGTCTCTATATTGCCGGAGACATGACAACAGGCGGCGCCTTGATGTGCCGTCGCCAGGAGACAAAACGATGACGACCATCACCATGGCACCCCCACGCCTGCTGGGGAGAACCGCCCCTGAATGGCTGATCAGCCTGCCCACCATCTCACTGCTGCTCCTGATCCTGCTCATTGGGACTGGCGAGATGATCCACGGCCAATTGCTTAAATTCGGCGAGATCATGTTCCACGACGACCGTGGGCATGTTCAGTATTTCATGATGCGGGCCGACCCCGTGCGGCCGACTTGCAATCCGAGCATGAACGTCGAGGCCGAGGTGGCCCGCCTGCAGGCCGCACGCGCTCAAAAAAGCGCGCCCGACGATGACATCGACGACCTCTTCGCCGAGCAGGCCATGGACCCGGCCATGCTTCGCCAGGCGGTCGTGTCCACGGTGGCGCAGTGCCAGTCCAGGCACGCGCTGTACGAGCAGGTGGTCAAGCACATCACCCCGGTTGTCGTGGCCTATCGCACGGTCGAGACCAGCTTCTTCGGCCTGTTCAGTTTTGGCAGCGAGAACCGCCCGCTGATTTTGCTGCTGCTGCTGACGGTGACCTCCATCGCCACCACGCTGGGCTTTCACCACATCTGCCTGCGCCCGCCGAAGTTCGTGCGCGACTTCCGCATGCAGGCGATCACGATGAGCATCGCTTCGGCCTTGCTGTTCTTGTCCGCGGTCCAATACCACCAGGTCTCGGTCGACGCAGGCGTGCCCCTGGAGGCGCCCTGGATGTACTACCTGTGGATGCTGCTGTTCGGCGTGCTGATGGCGATCAGCGTTTACCGCGTGGCCAAGCCCGTGACCGAGGGCACCAAGGGACTGGGCACCTGGGCCGAGTCCCTGCAGTCCATCCCGCTTTTCGCCAGCATGGGCATCATTTCCGGCGTCTATTTCCTGCTGCACAACCATCCGTCCGGACTGGCCATCTACGTGAGCAAGTTGATGGACATCCCCAACCTGCCCTTGCAACTGGCGCTGTACATCTGGGCGGGCATGCTGCTCAAGCAGAGCCGACTGGTAGACCTGTTCATGAACACGCTGCGGCCCTGGAAGTTCTCGCCAGAGCTGTTGACCTACCTGATCTTGCTCGCCGCCGCCCTGCCCACCGCCTACTCCGGCGCCTCCGGCGTGTTCGTCATCGCGGCGGGCGCCATCATTTACCACGAGGTGCGCGCGGTGGGTGGCAGCAGCCAGTACGCGCTGGCAGCCACAGCCATGTCGGGCTCGCTGGGCGTGGTGCTGCGGCCCAGCCTGCTGGTGGTCGGCATCACCATGCTCAACAAGGAGGTCACGTCCGACCAGCTCTTCCACTGGGGTGGTTACGTGTTCGTGCTGACCTCGACCATGTTCTTCATCGCCTCGCAAATGCGCCGCACGCAACGCGTGAACATCGAATCGCCCAAGGTGGCGCTGCCCGAGATGCTGCGCCAGATCGTGCCCCTGCTGCCGCACGTGGCGGCGGTGATCGCGGTGGTGGGTTTCTACACCTATGCACTTGAAACGCCTCTGAACGAGATCTCGGCGCCCACGATCATCCCCGTGCTGATGATCGTGGTGCTGACGCTCGACAAGATCCTGGCTTCGAGGGCCCCGGTCAAGGCTTCGTCCCAGCAACCCAGCTATGCCGCACACCGGCAGGACGGCGTTGAACCCGCCATCCGCGCGGCCACCACCGAAACGGTGTCTCACATCGGTGCCTACATCGGCCTGATGATGCTGTCGCAGACCGTGGGTGGCGTGGTGGAACGCTCCGAAATCATCGATTTGGCGCCGCACCATTTCTCCAGTGTTTGGGCCGCCATGGCCTTCCTGATGATCGCCAAAGTGGTGCTGGGCATGTTCATGGAACCCATCGGCGCCATCTTCCTGGTGTCAGGCACGCTGGCCCCCATCGCCTACCGCAATGGCATCGACCCGGTGCACTTCTGGATGATGGTGCTGGTGGCCTTTGAGTTGGGCTACCTGCTGCCACCCGTGGCGCTGAACCAGTTGCTGACGCGCCAGGTGGTGGGCGAAGACGAAATCGACGCCTCTGACCACGAGGTCCAGCACGCCAGCTTCGTGCATCGGTATGAACGCTGGCTACTGCCCATCGCGGTCATGTCCATCAGCCTGGTGATCGTGGGCTTTGGGCCGCTGATCGTGCAGCATGTGGAGTGGCTGCGGTTTTTAAGGTAGAACGCTGCTGATGTCCGACAGCGAATACCCCAGCGACCTGATCGTCCACGGATCCATCCCCCGGACCGGGCGGTTCAACCTGCTGTGGAGCGTGTCCATCGCCTTGGTGATGTGGGCGATGGAGTGGGCACTGGGCCGCGAATCTTTGCACCGCTACGGCTTCCTGGTCAACATGACCTACGCCTTGTGCCTGGGTTACTGGTGCTGGACCTTGCTGGGCATCGTGTGGCTGAGCGAAGCGCGCCGCCGCTGGAAGCAACTGCCCGATGCCCGAGAGCGCTTTGACCGCAGCGGCGTGTATGGCTTGGTGGGCTGGCCCGCCATCGTGCTGTGCATCCTGTTTGGCATCCCCTTGGCCGGCATCATGGGCATCGCCATGGCCAAGGCTGCGCTGGCCCTGCCTTGGCCTTTCCCGGTGCCCGAGCAGCGCCCGCCCATTGGCGTGTCGATGGTGCTGAGCTACAGCTCGGCCCTGGTCACCTTCACCGTCGATTACCTGCGCGTGCGCCTGGCTGCCAGCGAGCTGCGCGCCGAAGCCGCGCAACGCCAGGCGGTCGAAGCCCAACTGCAATTGCTGCAAGCCCAGTTGGAACCGCACATGCTGTTCAACACCCTGGCCAACCTGCACGCCCTGATCCTGAGCGATCCACCGCGTGCGCAAGACATGCTGACCCACCTGATTGCATTTTTACGCGCCACCCTGAGCGCCACCCGCATCCCCGCCCACCCCTTGTCGGAAGAGTTCACCCGGGTGGCCGATTACCTGGCCTTGATGCAAATCCGCATGGGACCGCGTTTGCGCGTGACACTGGAGTTGCCCGACGAATTGGCCGCCCTCCCTGTGCCACCCATGTTGCTGCAGCCCCTGGTGGAGAACGCCATCCAGCATGGCCTGGAGCCCAGCCGCCAAGGTGGGCAATTGACCGTGCAAGCCCGCCACGATGGCCAGCACCTCATCCTGTGCGTGAACGACACTGGCCAAGGCCTTCAGACCAGCACTCCGCTGACCCGGCGCGGCGTTGGTGGCTTCGGCCTGAGCTGCGTGCGCGATCGCCTGCAATCGCTGTACGGCAGCACCGCCAGCCTGAGCCTGGAAACCCAGCCCGCGGGCGCTGGCACCCACGTGACCTTGCGCCTGCCCGTGGCCCACCCGGCCCTCATCAACGCCATTGCCCTGCCATGAACGCAACCGCCCTGATCGCCGAAGACGAACCCGTGCTGGCCCAAGCCCTGACCGCGATGTTGACCACCCTGTGGCCCGAGTTGACGCTGCTGCCGCCCGCACGCGATGGCGGCGAAGCCATCACCCGAGCCCTGGCCGAGTTGCCCGACATCCTGTTTCTTGACATTCACATGCCTGACCGTGACGGCCTGGATGCGGCCGAAGCCATCGTCGAAACCTGGCCCGCCGATCAGCCTTTGCCACTGATCGTGTTCGTCACGGCCTACGACCAGTACGCCTTGGCCGCCTTCGAGCGCGCCGCTGTCGACTACGTGCTCAAGCCGGTTCAGACCACGCGCATGGCTGCCACCTGCCAGCGACTGAAGGATCAGCTCAAACTGCGCGCCCTTGCGCAAGACGACGGCGCCCTGGCGGGCACCCTGCAAGCCCTGCGCAGTGCGAACCAGGAACGGCAGGCTGACCTCGCCCCGTCGTTGGCCCCTTTGACCGTGATCCAGGCCGCCATGGGCTCGGGCCTGCTCATGATCCCGATCGAAGAGGTTCAGTATTTCGAAGCCGCTGACAAATACGTCCGCGTGATCACCCTCAGCACCGGCACCATCGGCTCGGAGGTGCTGATCCGCACCCCCCTGCGCGAGCTGGTGCCCCGGCTGAACCCCCAGCATTTCTGGCAAGTGCACCGCAGCGCCGTGGTCAACCTCAAGGCCATTGAGCGCGTCAGCCGCGTCAACGGCCGCATGCGCGTGCACCTGCGGGGCCGCCCGGAAACCCTGGAAGTCAGCCGGATGTACGCCTACCAGTTCAAGGCCATGTGAAAATCACAGCCTTCGCTGGAGCCCACTCACCATGCCCGTCAATCTGTCCGCCCCCAATCACCAAGACCTGCACCCTGTTCCTGGCGTCAAGCTGGGCATCACCATGGCGGGCATCCGCAAGGTCAACCGCCGCGACCTGACGGTCATCACCCTGGACGAAGGCAGCGCGGTGGCTGGCGTCTTCACCAAGAACCGCTTCTGCGCCGCTCCGGTGCAACTGTGCCAGAAGCACCTGGCTGCCAACTACGGCATCCGCGCCCTGCTCATCAACACGGGCAACGCCAACGCGGGCACCGGCGAAGACGGCCTGGTGCGCGCGCACGCTACCTGTGTGGCCCTGGCCCGCCATCTGAACATCGCCCCCGAACAGGTCCTGCCGTTTTCCACCGGCGTGATCATGGAGACCTTGCCCACGGACCGCATCCAGGCCGGCCTGCCCGCCGCCCTGGCTGATTTGAAGGCCGACCAATGGGGCGTGGCCGCCGAAGGCATCATGACCACTGACACCTTGCCCAAGGCGGCCTCGCGGCAGATCAGCATTGGCGGCGCCACGGTCAGCATCACTGGCATCAGCAAGGGCGCGGGCATGATCCGCCCCAACATGGCGACCATGCTGGGCTTTTTGGCGACCGACGCCAAGATTGCACCCGGCCTGCTGCAAGCCCTGGTGACCGAAGCGGCCGACGCCTCGTTCAACCGCATCACCATCGATGGCGACACGTCCACCAACGACTCCTTCGTGCTGATCGCCACCAACCAGGCCGCGCACGACGAGATCACCAGCCTGGACAGCGCCGAGGGCCGCGCCCTGCGCGCCGCCGTGATCGCCGTGTCGCAGCAATTGGCCCAGGCCATCGTGCGCGACGGCGAAGGTGCCACCAAGTTCATCACCATCACGGTCGAAGGTGGCCGCACCGAGGACGAATGCAAGCTGGCCGCCTACGCCATCGCCCACTCGCCGCTGGTCAAAACCGCCTTCTTCGCCAGCGACCCCAACCTGGGCCGCATCCTGGCCGCGGTGGGCTACGCGGGCATTGGCGATTTGGACCAAACCCTGATCGAGCTGCACCTGGACGACGTGCACGTGGTGACCAAGGGCGGCCGCCACCCGGCCTATCGAGAGGAAGACGGGCAGCGCGTGATGAAGCAGAGCGAAATCACCGTGCGCGTGGGCCTGGCGCGGGGCGCTGAAAAGGTGACCGTGTGGACCTGTGACTTGTCGCACGACTACGTGACCATCAACGCCGACTACCGGAGTTGATCCCGCATTTGCGAGCAGGTTTTGGCGATTGAGCCTACAATGGGACACCTTTTCCCAAGGGGCCGACCAGGTTTCGACGTGGATGCGGATCCGAAGTAGGGCATGTCGAGCTCCAGTTTGCTCGTAAATCCGGCTGGAAACAAACTAACTGCAAACGATCAAAAGTTCGCACTCGCCGCTTAAAACCGGTGAGCCTCACAACAGTTGGCCGATGGGCTGGGTCTGAGTCGTAAGACAAGGACTGTGAGGTCATACACATTGGCTGGTTCTTTGCCGGGTCACTCGGTAGAGAACAAGATTAAGTGACTGGCGGATTCTGTAGCGTGCCGCTGCGCGACAGAGTCGGTGAGATCCAAATCAGACGGCTACACATGTAGAACTGCTCGGTGATGGTTTGCGGACGGGGGTTCAATTCCCCCCGGCTCCACCAATTGAACGCCAAGTGATTGATTTCACTTGGCGTTTTTCATTGCGGCTTGGCCTTTTCCACACAGGTGTGCCACTTCGGTGTGCCAGTGTGCGGAGGTCATCATGCCCATACGGGTCGCATCACGCATCTATCGGAACCGTCACGGAATCTTCTACTTCCGTATCGTGATTCCTTCACAGCTTCGAAGCGTAGCCAACCGCAGCGAACTTCGGTTTAGCCTGCACACCGAACAACGTGAACTAGCCATAGACTTAGCGCTTCCGCTAATTTCCGCCATCCCCCTACTGATGGCGGACCTTCACAACATGGCAGTAAACGACGAGGCGCCTCCCGCAGACTACTTCGCCAAGTGGCGTAGCGAACTGCTTCAAGGAGCGGTCAAGAAAGCGCGAATCAGCCTGCTTCAGCATGAGGTCACGGAGCTGCGAGCACAGATTGAGCGGATGGTCCCGCGTCAGCACGTCCAACAAGTTGCCATACGAATGCACGAGAGGGGGCAGCTTGAGGGCAAGAAAGAGTTGGAACGCGCCCTCGTTTTTCCTCCCCCTCCAGAAGAATCGCCCCTGTTTTCTGCGCTTCAGGAGGCCTATCTCGCCAGTCTTCTGCGTCGGCCAAAGGGCGGAGTAAAGAAACCGCCCACCGAGAAGACGCTAGAAGCCTATCGAGCCGAAATTGGCTTCTTCATCACGGTTATGGAAGATGTGCACATCGGGGCCATTGATAGAGAGGTAGCGGGCGAATACTTCGGCATCCTGAAACAGTTACCGGCCAACCTTAGCAGGAAGGCCGAATATCGAGGCAAAAGCATTCAGGAGCTACTTGACCTAAAGGCCCCCCCTCAAACCGAAGCCAATGCAAGCAAGAAGATGGAGCGGATCAGCTCTATGTTCGAATGGGCGCTTGAGGAAAAACGTAAATGGGGAATCGATTCCAACCCCTTTAAAGGTTTTGGCCAGCAAGACACGGGCGATGAAAAGCGGCGCCCGTTCACTGTTGACGAACTACGGGTATTGCTTAGCCATCCTGATTTTCTAAAGAAAAAATTCAAATCCTCCTACAGCTTTTGGCTGATACCTCTGGCGCTGTTCACTGGAGCGCGGCTAGGCGAGCTTTGCCAGCTCGAACTGGGAGATTTTGTTGAAGTGGACGGCATCCCATGCATTGACATCAACGACAAAGCGTCGAACACAGAAGGAGAGTCCGGGAATCGGAAAAAGCGCGTCAAGACACCAAGCGCTAAACGACTAGTGCCAATCCATCCCGAACTGATCCGCATCGGGCTATTGAGGCACGTAGAAAAGCAAAGGCTCGCAGGAGAAACGAACCTCTTTCCCGAACTCAACCTTGAGCGACGGGACGGCCCGGGTCATGCGCCGTCAAACTGGTTCCAGCGGTATCGCGCTAAAGTTGGCATCACTGGAAAACAACAGACCGTCTTCCACAGCTTCCGGCACCTTTTTATTACAAAGATAATGGATGCTGGCATAACGCCCCATTTACTTGCGCCGATAGTCGGACACGAAGCCGATTTAGTGACCGGTAAAGTTTATTGGAACAAGCGAGACGCATCCATGAGAAAACCGACCGTGGATGCGTTCAACTTGCCCAAAGAGGTGATAGCCATGCTACCAACGGTTGAAGAGGTTAAATTCACCGACGCTCCGGGGCGGAAGCCATCTCATAAAGGCCCCTGTGCCGCCTGATAGCAACATAACATTGGGGGGAACCAAATGCATTGGTCAATGATTTTCAAAGGTGCGACAATTTCACTTTTCGTTGCTGCCACGGCGCTCATTTTGTTGGCATGTAGTGAGCAAAAGGAATATCCACCACCAAAAACGGCTGAACAAATTAGAATAAAAGAATTGGCAGACGAAAAATTCTTACGAGAATACAAAGCTGAGCAAGCAACGATTGAAAGCGAATTAATGAAAGCCAGTGAGAAAAAGCTTCGATCACTTTACATTACGTGCAAAGAAGAAATACTTAAGCTGGCAAAGGAACAAAACATATCAAATTTCGGGTTTTTTCTTGTCGACGAACATTCGGCGGACACATATCAAGCAACCGCGTATATATCCGGAAGCGGATCGACTAGCAGCACGGACGAACGTCTTAAAACCTTCCTAAACCGGCGCCAAAATAAATCTCCTGACCTTTTTTTCGCATTGAATTTAAGCTACGCAATAATGTTCACGCGAGACACTTTGTCAGGCCCAATGAAGGAACCAAAAGGGTATAGCTGCTCTCTTAAGCCCGGTCTTATAGTAGAAGCCAACTAGAATGGTATTTAGAGAGATACGATATCTTCATATTTTGCCTTGACCCGTTGAATGGTCTTCCGGCTGGTCTTGAATTGCAACGCCACACCTGAAACTGTCTGGCCAGCCGCAAGTAGTTCGTTTGCCTGGGCTTGCTGAGCCTCAGTGAGGGCGGATTTTCTTCCAAATTTCACGCCCTTCGCCTTCGCCAGTTTCCTACCGGCGTCGGTTCTTTCCAAAATTAGCGCGCGTTCAAACTGAGCGACCGACGCCATGACCCCCATCACCATCGCCCCCGATGAGCTTGTAAGGTCCATGCCCCCTAATTGAAGGCAGTGGACCCTCACCCCCCGTTGCTGCAAGTCCTGAACGGTTTGGCATACGTCAATGACATCTCGACCCAATCGGTCAAGCTTTGTCACAACAAGCACATCACCGCCTTCTAAGCGGTCCAAAAGCTTCGCAAACCCTTTTCTAAGTCGGGCGGCGACTGAGCCGGACACTTGTTCTGCAACTGCCCTCTGTGACTCAATGTTGAAGCCAGCGGCGGCAATCTCTGCAATCTGGCCCTCGGTGTCTTGTCCGGTTGTCGAAACGCGGCAGTAGGCAAACAAACGCACTTTCATCCCCTATCGCCCAAAGTGGGCGAATGTCATGAGCGAAATGTAGCATAGGACAAAAGTCCTTAGGGGCTATCTTTCGCCCAGGGGCTTTGAAGGTGGGCGAAATGCTTGAGTTTCGCCCACACCTGCAGGGACTCAGACGCAAATCTTTCGTGATTGACTGTTTGTTGATTGACAATTACCATTGGGCAACTTAATTAAATCAATACAAATGATTACAGAACTCCTGAGCAATAGCGTGTCCGCCGATGCTCTTTCAGAACTGCTACCTGAAAAGGACCCAGTGCAGTGGGCCGCATGGTTGCAGAACAACAGAAACCAAACGCGCCGCGTTTCTTATCGAATCCCGTTTGAACGCCTTGCAGGAGGCATCTTTTACAAACGGGAAGAATTATCAAAATATGTCGAATGGGAAAAAATGCGCAAGCTGGGCACTATCACGCTGACGGGGCAAACCGCCCAGGTTTTACAGGCATTTGGGATTATTGACGACAGCGGCTCATCTCGAGGGAGAGTCTTCAAGGGCGGAAGTGTCACCGCTCAATACGATCGCCTCACCGGCCACTACGTCCGGATGATCATTGACGAACCTTTAATGGTTTTCACGATCACGCCAGAGCAAGCCATTAAGTTCGGGAAAGAACTCACCGAAGTGGGCGATTATCTTAAGCGGAAGGAAAACCCTCAGGGAACAGATTTTTCTGAAAACTATGAGACCGTCACTGACAACGCGAACATGAAAGTGATGCGACTGAAAGAACGAAAATGAAAACAATAGTTCTTCCACAAACCGAAGTTGTCCGGATTCTTTACAAGAAACTGGGGGCACAACGAGCTTGGGCAGATTTTCTAGCTGACTGTATTCGCAATAAAACAACTTTTCATGGACTGGAACTTTTACCTTGCGTATACGTCAAAGACGAGCGCGTTAAACGTCCGCATTACCTTCCGAAAGATGTCGCCGAATTTGTTGAAAAGGCGATATCTTGCAGTCCCCCCGCAACAAAAGTGCAATACAAGATTGTGAATCTAAGTCCAGCGGACACTACGTATTGGAAATATCGCGTGCTACCGGAAATCAAGGAAACACCGAAATGCTCCCACAGTCCGGTCGCTCGTTGCATTCCCCCTCGGGCACCCTATCGAAGTCACACTTCGAAAAATTCATTCATTAACTAACCCGCACGGGGCGCCGGGACCATGCGCCCACCACCTGGAAAAATGAAATGCGTGAAATGACTTTGAGCGAAGCCGCTGATTTTTTGGAAGCGGCAAATATTGAACAAACCATTGATGCCGGATTCGCTATTGTTCACCTCATCAACAGCGACGGAATCAAGTCTTTGATTATCAATGACTTGCACGGGAAATCTATTTTGCTAAGTGAACATGGCATCTAAGTAATTTAAGGTCACTTGGATAGCGCGACCAACGCTATCCAAGCGGCCTTAAGAACATAAGTCAGTAATGACTTAATAAACCATGCTGAAACATGGCGACAAATAAACGCAATGAATTATAACGCAACGGGGCCAACAAGAGCATGCCTAGATTGGATTGATCTTGAAATCAATGCTCTGGGTAGGCATGTGGCATTCAATATATGGAAGCATTTCAAAGATTTGGGGATTAGCCATGTCAAGCCGCTTGATATCGAGGAAGGCCGACAAGGCGAAAACACACCCACTAAGAGATTTATCTTGCGTCTTCAAAATCCGAAATCAATAGCTTGTTGCAGAGAAATTGAGGCCAAGTTAAACCAGAAGTTCCCCCTTGCTGGACCTATCCTGATCTCAGGCATTGAAGTCGCTGTAGACACTTATCATCCTGATACTTTGGTATTGGCCAAAATAGCATTTAGCCGCTATAAATACCTGCGGCACCCTGTAGCACCAAGGGCCGCCCACAGGCTACTCGCCATGCGAGGGCGCAGAGTTTGGGGTAGCCCGATGCATCCAATTTTAATACCTTACCTGAATGAAGGGCGCACTCTTTTCATGGGTAAAATAGACGCGGACCTGATTATGCGCATTTACGTCAAGACAAAAGATAATGGAATTCCGCTTCCTACTAGCCAGTATCGCGCCAGAGTTGAGGTAAGACTTCAGGGTGGACAAGTCCCCTTTAAGACACTTGAGGAAATGGAAGCCTTCAACTTCGCCTCCCTCGCTTGTTACTTCAAGTGGCTGAAAGAACGGCCTGATATTGGAGAGGACGAACGAAGCGCACTCAAGAAAATTACAATTCTTGGCCAGCCACGAGACGCAACAAAAAAAGCCAATCATGAGCGTCAATCGCGAAGCTGTTTGGAAGCCGATTCGAAACTGAACAAATCCGCCGCCGATGCGCTTAGAAACCTCACCCGCTCAGTTCGCAGCAAGAAGGCAGCGCATGCATGTTTACCGGGAATTTACGTCAAAAATTCACCCCTGCCCATAGGGAGCGGCATTGCAACTCTAAATACTATTAATACATATACAAGAACCATACAGGATCAACATCACTCCAAACAAGAAGAAGCTTTGTTGATGAAAGCTCGAACCGCTACGCGCTTCTCTCATCCATCAACAAATATCATTCCACCTTCAACAGGTCGGGCGGCGCAGGCGCCTGCCCTACGGAAAGACGAAGTCTTAGAGAAAAACGGTCAAACATCGACCCTGGTCGTTTTCTACTCGGGCACTTTTTTAAAAACGCCGATCCTTACACAAGGTCGGTTAAAAAAACCCCGTCCAGTTTGACACTGGTTTGCAACCGGTTTGCACCTCTCTTTTCCTCGCCTACGGCGATTCGGACAACTCTCCACCCCTACCCCTTGGGGAATAAAAATAAGCGAACCTACGGGCTTCTAAGGCAGTCTGCTGGGATGCGCATTGGGCAAAGCGTCCAACATCAGGACGCCGGTTCAATTCCCACAAACGGAACCGAACCGTGTAGGATCAGGTCGGTGTGCCATTTAGGTGTGCCACTTACACGTCGCAACTTGGCTAAGTCGCTGATTTGATTGGAAAACTGGGCACGGGTTCGCCTCCCCCCGGCTCCACCATTCAATGGTCTCAAGACGATTCTTGAGACCCAAAAATCCCTAAGTAATCAACGACTTAGGGATTTTTTTCGTCTCAATGGCCAAGGTGCAGGAAGCCAGCGGCACCAACCGAAATAACCGGGTAACAACTGCCGGGTCAGCGATGGATTGACTGCTACCATCTCAGGGTCATTGGGGAGTAGCCGCTCTTCGCCTCGAAGAGGCTGACGTCAACACACTTGGCCCGCAGGCCATGGCGTCAGCAGTCCCGCACCTGGCAAGACCTTTGACCACCACGCCTCCGACCTGGCCGGGGATGCGTGGTGGTCAATCGTCTGTATCCGGCCTGGGGAAATTTCATGGAATCTTTGCTCGTCTCCACAGGAGTCGTCGCCCTTGCAGAAATTGGCGACAAGACTCAACTCCTGGCGTTCATTCTCGCCGCGCGCTTCAAGAAGCCCGTGCCCATCATTCTGGGCATTTTGGCGGCCACCGTGGTGAACCACGGTCTGGCGGGCGCCTTGGGGGCCTGGATCACCAGTTCTGTCAGCCCCGAAGTTCTTCGCTGGGTGCTGGGGGCGTCTTTCATCGGCATGGCCATCTGGACCCTGATCCCCGACAAAATTGAGGAAGAAGAGACCCAGGTCGCCGCGCGCTTTGGCGTCTTTGGCGCCACGCTGATCACCTTTTTCCTGGCAGAGATGGGTGACAAGACCCAGATCGCCACCATTGCCATGGCCGCCCACTACGCGGCGCCTGTGATGGTGGTGATGGGCACCACGCTGGGCATGCTGATCGCCGATGTGCCCGCCGTGTTGGTGGGCAACAAGCTGGCCGGCAGGATACCGATGAAGCTGGTGCATTCGATGGCCGCTGCCATCTTTGCGATTTTGGGCGTGGCGACCTTGCTGGGCGCAGGCTCCAAGTTCGGATTCTGAGGACGATGGCGAGGGCCCACGCGGATGATCCTTGACTGGACCCCTCAAAATACCCAGATCCCTTCAAAACAGAAAGAAAACATGGCAAAAACAAGAAGTCGGCGCTTGCGCAAGAAACTGCGCGTCGGCGAGTTCCAGCAACTGGGATTCCTGTTCGAGGCAGAACTGGCCAAGGACGCAGACGACGAGGCCCTGGTGGACGCCTTCCTGGCCCAAGCCATTGAGCCCCGCAGCCTGAGCTTTGGTGGATGGGCCACAGGTGGCGCCATTGACAAGCTTGGCCCGCAAAGCGTGACGGAAGAAGAGCGCTCCGAGGTGCTTGCCTGGCTCGCCGCACGCCCTGAAGTGGCCACCTTGTCTGCCACAGCTTTGGTGGACATGTGGTACTCCACCCCAGCAGCACAACAGCGGACCAAGCTCAAAGGCTGAATGGCCGCACCGCGCTTGCTCGTCTTCCTGCTGGCCACGGTGGTCATCGCCAGGGTGGCCATCGTGTTCGTGGTCGGCAGCCCCTTGGCCACGGCCCTGGCCTGGTCGGCCTTGCTGGGTGGGTTGAGCGTGGCCGCCTTGCTGCGCAAGCGCGCTGCCGCCCAGGCATTGGCTTGGCTGTGCATCGTCCTTGGGGCTGATGCGCTGATTCAGCTGCTGCGGGCTGACGTTTCCGGTGTCCACCTTGTGGCGGCCTTGCTTTGGGCATCACTCGTGATAGGCGTGGGCACCTACATCCTTCGCAGCGCCACAATCCAGCGCTTCTATGCGGCTGCCAAGTAGTCCAAGTTCGAAGCCAAGGCATCTGCCCCTCAATGCGGATGCGCATGGTGCTCATCGGGCACGTGTGCATGCGAATGCCGGACCAGTTCGTGGCGATGAGGATGGCTGTGCATCCCCACGGGCATCGGATCATGCTCGTGCCCATGGTGCCCATCGTCATGCGAGTGCGCGTGTTCATGCACCATCGGCGCGTGCTCGTGTTCGTGCGCGTGCGTCTCGGCCAGATGCAGCACCAGCCCTCCCATCATCAGCGCCGCACCGCCCAGCATCCAAAGGTTGATGCCCTCGCCCAAGGTGGCCGCCAACAAGGCGCCGATGAAGGGCGCAAACGCGAAGACCGAGCCCGTCCTGGCCGCCCCGAAAGCACGCTGCGCCAGCAGGTAAAAGCGCAAGCTGAGGCCGTAACCGCTGGCCCCCACCAGGAGCAAACCCAGGGCCGGCCACGCTGCGGGCACGGGCTCGCCAAAAAACACGGCCAAAGCAGCCGTGGCCGTGGCCCCGATGGCCCCCTTGAGCATCACCACCTGACCAGGATCTCGCTGCGCCAGGGCGCGTGACAAGGCGTTGTCCACGCCCCATGCCGCCGTGGCGGCCATGACGGCCAACAAACCCGCCACCTCACTGCCGCCGGCATCGGTGCGGTCAAGCACCAACACCATGCCCCCCAGCGTCAGCAAGGTCATCGCCGACATCACCCGGCGGTCGATGGTTTCGCCATACCAAAGCCAGGCCAGCACGGCGGTGAACACGGCTTCCAGTGCCAACATCAGCGATGCGCTGGTACCGCTGGTGTTCTGCAAGCCCCAAGCCAAGGCCACCGGCCCGATCATGGCGCCAAAGAGGGCCATCAGCGCCAGGCGAGGCACATCGCCGCCTTGCACCTGGGCCTCGCGGTCAACCTTTCGCCGCAAGCCAAAACCAATCAGCGAAGCGCCCGCGTACAACAACGCGGCGGTCGAAAACGTGCCGATGTGCAAGCCCCAACGTTGAACCAAAGGGGTGCTAACGCCAAAGAGGACGGCCGCCACCAACGCCATGAAGCCACCGCGCAGGGCGGGCAGGCGTTGGTGGCCTGACAAGGAAAATTTGCGCATGAAAACCATGGAGAACCAAGCAGCCTGCAGTTTGAACGCTTCCACGTTGCCTGCTTGAGTGGTTTCGGTGCAAAAGTAAAAATGGGCGCACGGTGCCAGAATGGGCCCTTCAAGCTCACGCAAACTCACTGAAGGACGTCCTCATGGCGATTGGTTGGCTCTCGGTCTTGCAAGCGGTTCCCTGGTCGGACGTGATCAGCAACGCGCCAAAGGTGGCAGAAGGGGCCAAGAAGCTGTGGAGCACCGTGTCCAAGAAGCCGGCCACGGCCACACCTGAGGCGCCTCCCTCAGCGTCGGCGCTGGAAAGCCGCGTGTCGACCTTGGAAGCCACCGTAGCCCAGACACACGAGCAGTTGGTGGCTTCGTCAGAGTTGATCAAAGCCCTGGCAGAGCAGAACGCCCAACTCATCCAAGGCATTGAGACGAATCGGGTGAGGGTGATGTGGCTGACAGGCGTTGCGCTGCTCGGCGCCGTCACGGGCTTGATCAGCGTCACGCTGTGGTTAACCCAAGGCTGAGGGTGGGCTGACGGCTTGGTTTTATCAGGCTACAGTGGGCGCATGACACACCTGCGCCTCACCCTCCTCCTTTTGGCCGCCACAGGCGGTCTGGCCGCTTGCGGCACCATGTCCCACCCACGTTACGCCGGATCGGTGGTGGCCAGCGAAATCGGCGCCATGGCGCGCTGCCAGTACCTGGGCGAGATAAGCGGCAGCTCTGGCCTGTCCGGCTTTTTCGCGCTGAAGGGCGCCGACGACATCAGACAGGAGCTGCTGCGCCGGGCCGATGTGCAGGGCGCCACCCACGTGGTGTGGGACCGCCCCGACGCTGGCTACACCAGCACCACCGTCGTGGCCAAAACCTACCGTTGCCCACCTGTTCAGGAGAAGCCATGAAGAGAATCCTGGCCTTGGCCCTGCTGGCCTGTTCGGCCTGGGTTCACGCTGAATCCATTGGCGAAGTCGACACCGTGTTCAAGTTCATCGGGCCTGATCACAAGATCGTGATCGACGCGCACGATGACCCCAAGGTGGCGGGCGTGACCTGCTACGTTTCGCGGGCCAAGATGGGCGGCATCAAGGGGGCGCTGGGCTTGGCCGAAGACCGGTCCGAAGCCTCCATCGCCTGCCGCCAGGTGGGCCCCATCACCATCAGCGGCCCGCTGCCCATCCAGGAGGAGGTGTTCAGCGAACGCATCTCGCTGATCTTCAAGAAGCTGCGCATCGTGCGCATGGTGGATGTCAAGCGCAACACCCTGGTCTACCTGACCTACTCGGACCGCGTCATTGAGGGTTCACCACAGAACAGCGTCACGGCCGTGGCGGTGGACCGCGCCAAGCGCATTCCTGTGAAGGATTAAGCCCTGCAGGCATGTGGTTTGCCGCGTCGAAGGCATCTCTTTCACATCAGGAGACTCGGCCATGACCCACACCATTCCCGCCACAGAACGAATCAGGGCGAACGAGGCAGTTGAACGCCTGGCCCGGGCGGCCCACCATGCCGTGGACCGTGCCGCAGCGAAAGCGGAAACCTTGAGCGAAACACGCCAGGCGTGGCTGGCTTCCGCCGGTGACCATGTGCGAAAACGGCCGCTGCGCAGCGTTTTGATCGCCTTTGCCACGGGCCTGGTGATCGACCGCTTGCTGCGCTGAACCGCCCGGCCAGATCTCAGCGCCTAAACGGCCGAAGCGCCCAAAGGCACTGCGGCTGGCTCGGCTTGTTCAATCTTTTGCGAACCATCTGGGCGCTCGTAGGTGCCGATCAGGCAGCCACTGGCAACGGCATGGGTTTGCAAAATCTCCAGCACTTCTTCTCGCCCAGGTTTGGCAGACCAAGCCGGCATGGTCGACAGCGCGAACAACTGGAAGGCGTAGCGGTGCACCCCATGCCCGGGCGGCGGATCCGGTGGCAGCCAATGGGCTTGCAGGAATGAGTTCAGCCCGCACGCCCACTCCGGTGCGTGCCCCTCATCCTCATCGAGGGCGCCCTCGCGCAGAGCGCCATCCCCTGGCGGCAGGCCAACCACGATGGCATGGACCAGCGGCTGGGGCGTGGGCGCGTCAGCGTCCTCCACGATCAACACGGCCGACTGGGCTTGTGCGGGCAAGCCGGTCCATTGCAAGGAGGGCGAGGTGCCCGCACCATCGGCCGTGTACAAAACAGGCAGGGGCGCATGGTCTTGAAAGGCCAGGCTGGACACCGTGATGGCCGCCATGCCAGAGCGCAAGCCCACCTTGTTGAATGCCAGCTTGTCCAGCCCGGCACGCTGGTCGAGCAGAACGTGGCCGATCACACCGGGAAGTTTTTCGAGCATCTCGCGGATCCCCTGATTCAAGCCGGGCAGGAGTGCCCTCAGCCCTTGAGCAATCAGCGCGCCCGCAGAGTACCCCCAGTCAGCCTTGGGTGATCCGCAAGGAGGGCACACTGGCGGCGCCACTTCCAAAGAGACCCGACATGATCGACCTTTACTACTGGACCACGCCCAACGGCCACAAGATCACCCTGTTCCTGGAAGAGGCGCAGGTGCCTTACCGGATCAAGCCCGTTCACATTGGCAAGGGTGAGCAATTCGCGCCTGATTTTTTGCGCATCGCGCCCAACAACCGCATCCCGGCCATCGTGGACCACGCGCCCACGGATGGCGGCGAGCCCCTGCCCTTGTTCGAATCAGGCGCCATCTTGCTGTACCTGGCGGACAAGACCGGCCAGTTCATGGCGCCAGACTTGCGCGGCCGAAATGACACGCTGCAATGGCTGTTCTGGCAGATGGGTGGCCTGGGCCCCATGGCCGGACAGAACCACCATTTCAGCCAGTACGCGCCTGAGAAACTGCCCTACGCCATTGAGCGCTACGTGAAGGAAACTGCTCGCCTGTACGCCGTGATGGACAAGCGCCTGGCCGACCGCGAGTTCCTGGCGGGCGAGTACTCCATCGCCGACATGGCCAGCTACCCCTGGGTGGTGCCTCACGAGCGCCAGCAGCAGGATTTGAACAACTTCCCCAACGTCAAGCGCTGGTTCGAGGCCATCAAGGCTCGGCCGGCCACCGTGCGCGCCTATGCCCGCGCGGAAGAGGTCAACCCTGCAGCCAAACCGACCGTGGACGAAAGCTCACGCCAGCACTTGTTCGGGCAGGATGCATCAACCGTGAAGCGTTGATGCCTGCCCGCGTGTTGCTCACTTGCTGCTGCTGAAGAATTCCTTGATGCGCTGCCACAGGCGCGCGAAGAACCCAGCTTCTTCGACTGGCTCCAGTGCCACCAGGGCCTGCTCGCCATGGCTTTGGCCATCCAGCGTGATCACGACCTTGCCCAGCACCGCGCCCTTGGCGATCGGTGCGGTGATGCCGGGGGTGAGCTGGATGTCCGTCTTGACGTTGGCCGCCTGGCCACGCGGGATGGTGGCCACCATCGGGGCCAGCAGGCCCACGTTGACCACGTCGGCCTTGCCGAAGCGCACCTTGGGCGTGGCCAGGGACACGTTCGCGGCCACGGGCCTGACGTCTTCAAACGAGCCAAAGCCCCAATTGAACAGCGCGCGGGTCTGGTCGGCGCGCGCCTGCATGCTCTTGGCGCCCATGATCACCGAGATCAAACGCATGTCATTGCGCTTGCTGGAGGCGGTCAGGCAGAAACCTGCTTCGGCGGTGTGGCCCGTCTTCAAGCCATCCACGGACGAGTCGGTGTACAGCAGCGCATTGCGGTTGCCCTGCTTGATGCCGTTGTACTTGAACTCCTTCTCGGAGTAGATCTTGTAGTAGTCCGAGCTGTCGCGGATGATGGCGCGGGCCAGCAGGGCCAGGTCGTGCGCCGAGGCACGGTGCGTGGGGTCGGGCAGGCCGGTGGCATTGGCGAAGTGGGTGTTCTTCATGCCCAGGCGTTCGGCTTCCTTGTTCATCAAGACGGCGAAAGAGGCTTCGCTGCCGGCCATGTGTTCGGCGATGGCCTTGGACGCGTCATTGCCCGACTGCACGATGATGCCGCGCAGGATGTCGATGACCGAGGCGGAGCCGTGCACCGGCAGGTACATGCAGGATTCGGCGTTGGTGCCGCGGCACCAGGCGTTTTCGCTGACGCTGACCATGTCGGTGGGCTTGAGGCGGCCGGTCTTCAAGGCCTGCTCAACGATGTAGCTGGTCATCATCTTGGTGAGCGAGGCGGGCGGCAAGGGCTGCTCGGCATTGACCTGCGACAGGATGCGGCCCGATTCGAAGTCCATCACCACGTAGGCGGTGTTCTCCAAGGTGGGCGCAGGCGCGATGGCGATCGCGGCCAGGGTCGGGGTGACGACCGACGCGGTGAAGCAGGCGGTGAACACCGCGATGGCGATCTTCCAGCGGGGCTTGGCTGAGCCAATGTTGTTCATGGGGGTCCTTGTGGTCTAGCGCGAAACCCGCCAGCCTACCCGAAGATGCGGCCGGCGGACGCGGTTAAGAAGTGCAAAGCGCGATGCGCTCGACCTATCGCGCTTTGAACAGGTTCTTGAACTCGCGCGGCTGAGAGCGCAGGTATTGCGGCGGCGCCGTGACTTGCGCGCCCAGTTTGGCCGCGGCATGCCATGGCCAGCGTGGATCGTAGAGCATGGCACGCGCCAGGCCTATGGCGTCCGCTTCGCCTTGGGCCAGGATGGCCTCGGCCTGCTCGGGCTCGGTGATCAGGCCCACGGCGATGGTGGGCATGCCCACTTCGGCCTTGAGGCGTTGCGCGTAGGGCACCTGGTAGCCAGCGCTCAACTTGATGTCCTGGGCGGGCGACACACCGCCCGAGCTGACGTGGATGGCCGCACAGCCCCGCTCTTTCAAGGCCTGGGTGAAAGCGATGCTGCCTTCGATGTCCCAGCCGCCGGGCACCCAGTCGGTGGCCGAGATGCGCGCCCAGACGGGTTTGTCGGCCGGAAAAGCGGCGCGCACCGCCTCGAACACCTCCAGCGGAAAGCGCATGCGGTTTTCCAGGCTGCCACCGTACTGGTCCTGACGCTGGTTGGCCAGCGGTGACAGAAACTGGTGCAGCAAGTAGCCGTGCGCGGCGTGAACCTCGATGCCATCGATGCCCAGGCGCGCGGCACGGTTTGACGCCTGGACAAAATCAGACTTGACGCGGGCCAGGCCAGCTTCGTCCAGGGCCTGAGGCACCGCATCACCCTCGTTGTGCGGCACGGCGGAGGGCGCCACGGTGTGCCAGCCGGTGGCTTGATCGGGGCGGATCTGGGCGCCACCCTCCCAAGGCACGCGGGTGGAGGCTTTGCGCCCCGCGTGCGCCAACTGCAGGCCAATGGGGATGCCTGAGTACGCACGCACCGATTTGAGGACACGGGCCAAGGCGGCTTCGTTGTCGTCCGAATACAGGCCCAGGTCTTGCGGCGAAATTCGAGCTTCAGGCGACACCCCGGTCGCCTCCAGGATCAACAGGCCAGCGCCTGACAAGGCCAAGTGCCCCAGGTGGATGAGGTGCCAATCGCTGGCATTGCCGTCCGTGGCCGAGTACTGACACATGGGCGCGATGACGATGCGGTTGGGCAGTGTCAAAGGCCCAATCTGCAGGGGCTGGAACAAATGGCTCATGGCTGGGGACCTTCACATGGTGACTGGCGATTGTGCAAGCTTCACCAAAGCAGTGCAAATGGTCTGGCATCAAGCTTGCATACCCAAGTTGCGAGAGAAACGATGTCGTCGATCGTTGACTCGAAAGGGTGGCTAGGGTTCCGGTTTGGTGCAAACCAAATGTCTGGTCCGAGAGCCATCGGCCTGAGTTGGCACATTCACCAACGCAGGCTCCACGGCGGGACAAAAGCCCGGGAGATTCGCTTCGATTGCTGAAGTGCTCTCTCTCGCTTTGTCTCACCTGGAGCCCCCATGCGCCGTGTCTTGCCATCTCTCAAGCGTTCAGTGCTCAGCGCCTTGGTTGCGGTCGCCGCGATTGAGGCGCTGACAGCACACCTGCCCGACACCACGGCGCAACTGCTCACCCCCTCGCCCGCCCCGCACCACCGCGTCGTCCCTGCGCTGCCTTTTGGCCAGCCCAGCACGGCCTGAAGCTTGCGGATGCCTGCCCATCACTCCACGCAACAACAAGCCGAAGCCATGTCGCAAGCCACTTCATCACCACCCAGGTCGCCCGGCCTGTGGGCCATCCGCCAAGCCATTCCCTCGCCGGTGTACTGGACGCTGGCGGGCGTGGGCCTGATCTTTCCCATGCTGCTGTGGGCTGCGCTGGCCGCCATGGGCACGCTGGACCCGGTCTTCCTGCCCGGCCCCGGATTGGTGCTGGACCGCGCCCAAGCCTGGTGGGCCGACGGGTTGATGAGCGACATGGGCATCAGCGTGATGCGCGTGGTGGTGGGCTGGGCCTTGTCGGCGCTGCTCGCCATCCCGCTGGGTTTGTTCATCGGCACCTGGCGCTCGGTGCAGGCCCTGCTGGAGCCACTGATGGACTTTGTGCGCTACATGCCCGCCGTGGCCTTTGTGCCGCTGGTGATGGTGTGGGTGGGCATCGATGAGGGCGCCAAGATCGCCATCATCTTCATCGGCACTTTCTTCCAGATGGTGCTGATGGTGGCCGAAGACGTGCGCCGCGTGCCCTTGCCGCAAATCGAGGCCGCGCAGACCATGGGCGCCACGCGCATGGAGATCCTGGAGAAGGTGATCGTGCCCTCCGTCAAGCCCGCCTTACTGGACACCTTGCGCATCACCATGGGCTGGGCCTGGACCTACTTGGTGGTGGCCGAACTGGTGGCCGCCAACTCCGGCCTGGGTTACGCGATCTTGAAGGCGCAGCGCTTCCTTCAGACCGACAAAATCTTCGCGGGCATTTTGCTGATCGGCCTGATTGGCCTGCTGATCGACCAGGTGTTCCGCCTGTCCCACCGCAAGGCTTTCCCCTGGCTGCACGTCCGAGGCTGACACCCCATGAGCACCTTCCCGCCACCCCTGTCCGTGGGCATCGAATGCCAGGGCTTGTTCAAGACCTATCCAGGCGCTTCCAATCCCGCGCTGCAGGACATCAACCTGCACATCGCGCCCAATGAATTCGTGACGCTTGTGGGCGCCTCGGGCTGCGGCAAGTCCACCCTGCTGCGCACCATCGCTGGGCTGGAAACGCACAGCCAGGGCGCCGTGCGCGTGAACGGCCAGCCCATCCATGGGCCGGGGCCAGACCGCGTCATGGTGTTCCAGCACTACAGCCTCTACCCCTGGCTCACGGTGCAGGACAACATCAAGTTCTGTCGCCAGCTGAAAACCCACACCGATGGCCGCACCAGCAACGACGTGGAGAACGCCGCGGGCCGTGCCGATGCGCTGCTGCGCCTGATGGGCCTGACGCACGTGGCCAAGTCTTACCCCAGCGAGCTGTCGGGCGGCATGCAGCAACGCGTGGCCATTGCGCGGGCCTTGATGAGCAAGCCACCCATCATCCTGATGGACGAGCCCTTCGGTGCGCTGGACGCGCAGACGCGCGAGGTCATGCACGACCTGATCATGCACGTGCACAAGCTGGAGCGCACCACCATCGTCTTCGTCACGCACGACGTGGAAGAGGCCATGTACCTGGGCCACCGCGTGGTGCTGATGGCGCCGCGTCCGGGCCGCATCGATTCGATCCACGCGGTGCCGCTGCCTTTGATCCGCGATCAAGACATGAAGCTGTCGCCCGAGTTTCTGCAGCTCAAGCGCCTGCTGCTAGACCGCATTCGCGAGACCTCGGGCATGAAGACCGACTTCGAACTGTTGGACCAATTGTGCAAGTCGGCCCAGGACGTGGCCTCAGGCGCGTCATCCCATTGATGCCAGCATTGACTGATGAAGAAGGAGCCTTGAGCATGGAAAGCTTCGCCGAGATCCCCGCCAACCCCACGGCCGCCGACCCGGTGGACGTGCCCGCGCTGTGGAAGCGCTTCGCCCCAGACCTGCCTGAAGACTTGGTGATGTGGTCCGAGATCGTGCCGGGCGGCAGCCATTGGTCTTACGTGATGCCGCGTGGCAGCAGCCTGCGCATGGTGGCGCTGGAAGACGGCGCCAACCTCAGCATGGTGTTGTATTCGGCACGCGAGAAATTGGAGCGCTACAACATGCCCGATTCGCTCAAGGCCCAGCACACCGCGCACTACACGCGCGGCCACGTGCTGATGAGCGACATGGGGCGATCACTGGCCAGCATCACGCTGGACACGGTCGGCTGGCACGACCCCATGGGCGGCCTGCTGGATGCTGAGCGATTGAAGAAGCAGTACGGCGAGCGCAGCTTCGACACGCACCGCAACGCCATGTACCGCAGCGGCAAGGATGGCCTGCTGATCGAGATCGGCAAGCACGGCCTGAGCCGCCGCGACCTGATCGCACCGGTCAACTTCTTCAGCAAGGTCAGCGTCGATGAGGAAGGCCGCTTCCAGTTCGCCCCAGGCCACGCCAAGGCTGGCGGGGCCGTGCAACTGCGCTTCGACATGGACACCTTGATCGCCCTCTCGACCGCACCGCATCCGCTAGACCCCTCGTTGAGCTACGCGCCCAAGAAGGTTGGCCTGGCCGCCTGGCGCAGCGGCCCCGCACCGAAGGACGACGTTTGCCGCGCCTTCCGCCCCGAGTGCGCGCGGGCCATTCACAACGCCGACATGCTGTACCTCTGACCTGAAGGACGCCACACCATGACCGCCATCCGCATCCAGGAAAGCGCCCTGTTGCCCGAGCGCGCCGTGCTCAATCACAAGCTGCCCTCGGGCGAGCCTTACTTGAAAACGATCAAGCAAGGCCAGACCCTGCGCATCGTCGATTTAGAGGGCAACCAGGCCGTCGACGTGATCTTCTACAACGCGCAAGACCCGGCCGAGCACTACAGCGCCACCGACACCATGCTGTCGCAGGGCGGCATCTACCTGACCACCGGCACCGTGCTGATGAGCAGCGAAGCGCGGCCGATGCTGACCATCGTGGCCGACACCTGTGGCCGCCACGACACGCTGGGTGGTGCCTGTGCCGCCGAGAGCAACACCGTGCGCTATGCCTTGCAAAAGAAGTTCATGCACAGCTGCCGCGACAACTACCTGATTGCGCTTCAGCACGCCGACATCGGCCTGGGCAAGCGCGACCTGGTGCCCAACGTCAACTTCTTCATGAACGTGCCGGTCACCGCGGATGGCGGCCTGAAGTTCGAAGACGGCGTCTCGGGGCCCGGCAAGTATGTGGAGCTGCGCGCCGAGATGGACATCCTGATGCTGGTGTCCAACTGCCCGCAGCTCAACAACCCCTGCAACGCCTACAACCCCACCCCTGCGCAATTCCTGATCTGGGACTGACCACACCATGTTCGACACCGTCCTGATCGCCAACCGCGGCGCCATCGCCTGCCGCATCATCCGCACCCTGCGCAAGATGGGCCTGCGCTCCGTGGCCGTCTATTCTGAAGCCGATGCCGATGCGCGCCACGTGGCCATGGCCGATGCCAGCGTGTGCATCGGCCCCGCGCCCGCCGCACAAAGTTACCTCGATGTGGACCGCATCCTCGCTGCCGCGCGCGAAACCGGCGCGGGCGCCATCCACCCCGGCTACGGTTTCCTGTCAGAAAACCCCGGCTTCGCCGATGCCTGCGAGCAAGCGGGCATTGCCTTCATCGGCCCCACCGGCGAGCAGATGCGCGCCTTTGGCTTGAAGCACACGGCCCGCGCCTTGGCGCAGCAGCACGATGTGCCTTTGCTGCCCGGCAGCGAGTTGCTGAGTGACGCCCCCGATGCGCGGGTTCAAGCCCAGCGCATCGGCTACCCCATGATGCTGAAGAGCACCGCTGGCGGCGGCGGCATCGGCATGCGGCTCGTGCGCAATGCGGCTGAGCTGGATGCGGCTTATGAAGCGGTCGAACGACTGGCCCGCAGCAACTTCAAGGATGCGGGCTTGTTCCTGGAGAAGTTTGTCGAGCATGCGCGCCACATCGAAGTGCAGTTGTTCGGCGATGGGCAAGGCCAGGTGGTGGCTTTGGGTGAGCGCGATTGCTCGGCCCAGCGCCGCAACCAAAAGGTCATTGAAGAGACCCCCGCACCGCACCTGAAACCCGAGACGCGCGACGCCTTGCTGAAGGCCGCCGTGCGCCTGGGCCAGGCCGTGAGCTACCGATCTGCAGGCACCGTCGAGTACGTGCTCGACGCCGACACGGGCGCCTTCTACTTCCTCGAAGTCAACACGCGCTTGCAGGTGGAACATGGCGTGACCGAACAAGTCACCGGCATCGACCTGGTCGAGTGGATGGTCGGCCTGGCGCGTGGTGACCAGCTCGCGCTGCCAGCACCCGAACCCAAAGGCGCGTCCATCCAGGTGCGCCTCTATGCCGAAGACCCCTCGCGCAACTTCCAACCCAGCGCGGGCGTGCTCACCGAGGTCGTCTTTCCAAGCGATGCGCGCGTGGACACCTGGGTCGACACTGGCACCGACGTGCCGCCCCACTACGACCCGATGATCGGCAAACTGATCGTCACTGCCGACACGCGTGAGCAGGCCGTGGCCAAGCTGCAGCAAGCCCTGGCCGACACGCGGCTGGCGGGCATCGAAACCAATCTGCGCTACCTGCGCGCCGTCACCGCCTCAGAAGTGTTCGCCAAGGGCGAGGTCATCACCAAGACCTTGTCGCAACTGGCCTGGCACCCGCGCGCAGTCGAGGTCCTGGACCCCGGCGTGCAAACCACCGTGCAGGACTGGCCCGGCCGCCAAGGCTACTGGGATGTGGGCGTGCCGCCCTCCGGCCCCATGGACGACCTGAACCTGCGCCTGGCCAATCAAATCGTGGGCAACAACACCGATGCCGCCGCCCTCGAATGCACGCTGTCCGGCCCCACGCTGCGCTTCCACGATGACGTGGTCATCGCGCTCAGCGGCGCGCCCATGGTGGCCACGGTCAATGGCGCTGAGGCGCCCTTCAACCAGGCCATCACCATCAACGGCGGACAAACACTCAAACTGGGCGCAGTGCCGCATGGTCGGCCCGGCGCGCGCACCTACCTGGCCGTGCAAGGCGGCCTGGACGTGCCCCTGTACCTGGGCAGCCGCAGCACCTTCACCCTGGGCCAATTCGGCGGCCACGCTGGCCGCACCCTGCGCACCGGCGACTTGCTGCACGTGTGGCCCGTCAGTGCCAACATGACCACGCCGCCGGTTAAAAGCGAAGCCCCCACCCTGAGCCAGCAATGGCAGATCGGCGTGCTCTATGGCCCCCACGGCGCGCCTGATTTCTTCACCCCCGAAGACATCGCCACCTTTTTTGACACCGACTGGCAGGTGCACTACAACTCCAGCCGGACCGGCGTGCGCCTCATCGGCCCCAAGCCGCAATGGGCGCGCACCGATGGCGGTGAAGCGGGACTGCACCCGTCCAACATCCACGACAACGCCTACGCCATCGGCGCCATCGACTTCACGGGCGACATGCCCGTCATCCTTGGCCCCGATGGCCCGAGCCTGGGCGGCTTCGTGTGCCCGGCCGTGGTCGTGGCCGCCGAGCGCTGGAAGCTGGGCCAGCTCAAACCCGGCGACACCATCCGCTTCCAGGCCCTGCACGCCGAGCAAGCGCAGTCCCTGCTGACCGCGCAAGAGGCTTGGCTGGCGGGCACCGGCCCCTTGCCCACGCTGCCAGCAGCCGTGCCTGCCGCGGAGGTGGCAACCACCTTGTCCCCCATCGTCTACCAGCGCGCCGCCCGCCACACACCGCAAGGCGAGGAGCCTGCCCTGTGCATCCGCCAGGCTGGCGACCGCTACCTGCTGGTCGAACTCGGCCCGCTGGTGCTGGACCTGACCCTGCGCTTCCGTGTGCATGCCTTGATGGCCTGGCTGCAAGGCCACCGCGACGCGAGCAAGCTGCCCGGCATCATCGACATGACCCCCGGCATCCGCTCGCTGCAGGTCCATTTCGACCCTTGCGTGTTGCCGCGCCACGAACTGCTCACCGCCCTGAAACAGGCCGACGAACAACTCGGCTCCACCGCCGACATCGTGGTCCCGACGCGCACCGTCTGGCTGCCCTTGTCGTGGGACGACAGCGCCACCAAGCTGGCCATCGAGAAATACATGCAGTCGGTGCGCGCCGATGCGCCCTGGTGCCCCAGCAACATCGAGTTCATCCGCCGCATCAACGGCCTGGACAGCATTGACGACGTCAAGCGCATCGTCTTCGATGCCAGCTACCTGGTCATGGGCCTGGGCGATGTCTACCTGGGCGCCCCCGTGGCCACGCCGCTGGACCCGCGCCACCGCCTGGTCACCACCAAGTACAACCCGGCCCGCACCTGGACGCCCGAGAACGCGGTGGGCATCGGCGGCGCCTACATGTGCGTCTACGGCATGGAGGGCCCTGGCGGCTACCAGTTCGTTGGCCGCACCATCCAGATGTGGAACCGCTGGCGCGATGAACGCAGTGGCGCCATCGACTTCGAAGCGGGCAAGCCCTGGCTGCTGCGCTTCTTCGATCAGATCCGCTTCTACCCGGTTGCCGAAGAGGAACTGCTGCAACTGCGCCGCGACTTCCCCGCTGGCCGCTTCAAGCTCAAGGTCGAGCATGGCCAGTTTAGCCTCGCCGACTACCAGCGCTTCCTGGCCGACGAGGCGCCCAGCATCAAGGCCTTCAAGTCGCAACAGCAAGCCTCGTTCGATGCCGAGCGCGAACGCTGGAAGGCCAGCGGACAGGACGGCAGCCTGAGCGAACTCGACGTCAACCCGCCGTCCGACGACCAAGCCTTGCCGCCCGGCGCGCGTGCCGTCGCCAGCCCCGTGCCGGGCAGCGTCTGGAAGGTGCTGGTGGCCGAAGGCGACACCGTGACCGAAGGCCAAACCCTGGCCGTGGTCGAATCCATGAAGATGGAGTTCCCCGTGTTGGCCCCGGTGGACGGCACCGTGCTGCAGGTTCGCTGCCAGGAGGGCAGCGGCGTCACGGCAGGGCAGGACGTGGTGGTTCTGGCTTGAAAGGCCAGGCAAGGGCCCGAAAACCCGCCGCCATGCGACACTCGGCGGCTGTTTTCCGATCCCAGGGGCACCCGCCCCGCGCCGCCTGCCATGTCCACGCCCACCCCCTCCTCCGCCCCAGCCCCCCACGTCATCGTCATCGGCGGTGGTCCTGCGGGCTTGATGGCCGCTGAAACCCTGGCCGCCGGTGGCGCGCAGGTTGATGTGTACGACGCCATGCCCTCGGTGGGCCGCAAGTTCTTGCTGGCCGGCAAAGGCGGGCTCAACCTCACCCACGCCGAACCAATTGAACTCTTCCTTGGCCGCTATGCCGAGCGCCGCGCCGCGCTCACGCCGCCGATCGAAGCCTTCACGCCGCAAGTCCTGCGCGACTGGGCGCAGGCCCTGGGCGTCGAGACCTTCGTGGGCACCTCGCAGCGCGTCTTCCCCAAGGACTTGAAGGCTGCGCCGCTGCTGCGCGCCTGGCTGCATCGACTGCGCGAAGCTGGCGTGCGCTTCCACATGCGGCACCGCTGGCAGGGCTGGGCTGAAGACGGCGCCCTGAAGTTCACCTCACCGCAAGGCGACATCACCGCCCAGGCCGACGCCACGGTGCTCGCCCTTGGCGGTGCCAGCTGGGCACGCCTGGGCTCCGACGGCGCCTGGGTGCCCCTGCTGCAAGCCCGCGGCGCCGACATCGCCCCGCTCAAACCGTCCAACTGTGGCTTCGACGTGGCCCCCACCGCCCCCGACCGCACCGGCTGGAGCGACCACCTGCGCGACCGCTTCGCCGGTCATCCCATCAAGCCGGTGGCCATGAGCTTCACCGATGCCCAGGGCCACACGCACCGCCAGCAAGGTGAGTTTGTGCTCACGTTCACCGGCCTCGAAGGCAGCCTGGTTTACGCTTTTTCGGCCCGCATCCGCGATGCCATCGAGGCCCACGGCTCCGCCACCGTCTACCTCGACCTGCTGCCCTCCCACACGCCCGAGCAAGTGCTGACCGAAACCAAGCGCCCGCGTGGCCCGCGCAGCCTGTCCACGCACCTGAAAAGCTGCCTGGGCATCCAGGGTGTGAAGATGGCCTGTTTGCACGAAGTGCTGACCCCGGCGCAACTGGCCGACCCAGTGCAATTGGCGCAGCTGCTCAAAGCCCTGCCCATCACGCTCGCGGCGGCACGCCCGATCGACGAAGCCATCAGCACGGCGGGTGGCGTTCGTTTTGAATCACTGACAGCCCACCAGATGCTGCCCACCCTTGAGGGCGTGTTCTGCGCAGGCGAGATGCTGGATTGGGAAGCGCCCACGGGCGGCTACCTGCTCACCGCCACCTTGGCCACTGGCAAAGCGGCCGGCCAAGGGGTGCTGGACTGGTGGAGCGCGCGGGCCCCAGCGCATTAACATTTGCATTCTTCTCTCACTTTTTGAGAGCGCATCGACAGTACTAATTTCCGACAATCAAGGCAAAAATCTCGCCCATTGAAATTAATGGGTGAAGAGGAGGCCGTGATGTCGGAAGAACGGATGCTGGAACATGCGCGACCCGAATTCGCGCAGGCTTTGCAAGACCTTCAGACACACACCGTGCGAGAAGCCGTGGTCAGGTTCTATGCCCGGCATGACACCCGACTGAACTCCGCCGTGCAGTCCGCGCCTCAAGCCTTGGCCTGCGACAAGGGCTGCAGTCATTGCTGCCAGCAGTTTGATGTCGTGGCACTCCCCGTCGAGGTGTTTGAGATCCACGCTCACGTGTTCCGGCATTTCAAGCCAGACCAGTTGCGCCAAACGATCCAAAGGGTGACCAGCTATGTGGCCAAGCGCAAAGGCGTGAGCGAGGAAACGCGGCTGGCCCTGCGAGACGCCTGCCCTTTCCTGGTCGACAACAGCTGCTCGATCTACCCAGTGCGTCCGTCCGTGTGCCGCAACTACCACGCGACCGACAAGGACAACTGCGAGAAATCCTTGAACGAGCCGCTCAGCACCTGGCCCACCACCTACATCAATGAGGTCTTCTTCACCGCCATGGGCAGCTCCGCGGGCTTCAGGAACGCGGTCGCCGAACAGGGCCTGGACACGAAGGAATACCACCTCTCTGCGGCCTTCCTGGAAACAGTGCAGAACCCCAACTGCGTGAAGCGCTTCAAGAGCGGCAAGAACGCCTTCGTCAAGGCCACCCACACCCAGTTCAACCAATCATCAGGCGGGGCATCGCGCGCCGCCTGAGCGCTCCCTCGCCCGCTCAATGAGCCGGCATCTGGGCAGCGCCAAACACCCGCTCCAACTCGGCAAAACAAGGGTCCCCCTCCCCTTCCTCGTTGATTGGATGGCGCTGCGCCGACATCAGCAGGTGACGCTTGCTGACCTGGTCGGCCGAGCGCAGCAACACCGCCAGGTGGACCGTCGGCTGAGGCGGCGGCAAGGTCCCCAAAGCCTCGACGGCTTGGGTCACACCCTCGGGGAAATTCCACTCCTTGGCGATGTTGGCCGAGATCTTCAAGCTCAGTTTCAGGAAGCCTTCGTGGAACACCACCGAGTCGGGCGCGCTCGGCCTTGAGTAGCTTTGGTCCAGCACCCGCAAGGCCGGGATCAAACCAGCGTTGACGACCATGCCCGCCAGATACGCCTCGAACTGGTCGGACCGTGGTCCTTGCAAATAGGCACAGGCGTGGGCACAACGCGCCGCCTGCGCCCACAAATGGCTTCGGGCCGCCAGGCTGAAGCGCCCGGCCTGCACGTTGAACACCGGGCGCATGGCCACATTGGTCACCAACTGGTGCATGCCCTGCTGCCCTAGCACCATGACGGCATCCTGCAAACTGCCCATGGCCCGGCTGGCGCGGTAACGCGGTGAATTGGCAATGCGGATCACCTCGCTCACCAGTGCCGGGTCCTTGGCCAGGTGTTCGGCCAGTTCGCGGGGCGACACATCGTCGCGGCGCACCAGGCTCATCAACTTGGGCAGCACGGCGGGCAAGCGGGGCAGCAAGTCCCTCTGGCCGCGGGCATGCACCAGTTCATCCAGGCGCAAGAGCACGAGTTGTTCGGTGGGGTCGGCATCCCCCGGGCGCAACTGCCCCAAGGACAACAGCAAGGCGCTGAAGCGGCCATCGAGCGCGGGGTCCACGTCCGGCAAGCCCATGACGGGTGCAGGCGTGGGCAAGGCCGGGGCGACAGGCGCAGGCGATGACACTGCGGCTGCGACCGCCACAGGCGGCGCAGATTTCGCTGAGCGCGAGCCTCCACCCCAAAAGCCTCGCAATGGCGTCCACATGGTCATCATCTCCCTGCACAACAAATGGTTGCACAAGGGTCATCGGACGTCAGGCGGTGAACTTGAGCCGCATCACGCCGCCATGGCGGTGGCCTGGCGGTTTTCATGGAGGTCCACGCTGGCCTCGCCAAACATCAACCAGTCGCGCACGTCGGCCACGCATTGCCCTTCGCGGATGAGCTTGAAGTAGTAGCTGCCATCCACCGTGTCGCCGTACAGGCAAGCGCCGATTAGCTTGTTGTCCCGCAGCACCAGCTTCTTGTAGACACCACCAAACGGGTCCGACAGCAGGATTTCTTCCGTGCCCTCGCCGCCCATGAAATCGCCCGCCGAGAACAGGTCAATGCCCGTGACCTTGAGCTTGGTGGACACCTGCGAGCCCAGATAGCGCCCGATGCCGTGCATGGCCAGGTGGTTGGCGCACACCTTGCCCTGGTCGAACAACGGCGCCACCAGACCGTAAGCGATGCCCCGGTGTGCCGCGCATTCACCCACCGAGTACACACGCGGATCGGTCACCGTTTGCATGGTGTCGGTGACCACGATGCCGCGATTGCAATGCAGGCCGATCTTCTCGGCCAGGCCGGTGTTGGGCCGCACGCCGGCCGCCATCACCACCAGGTCGGCCAGCACCTCGGTGCCATCCTTGAACCTGACCGATTGCACGCGCCCCTCGGCGTTGCCCACCAGCTCTTGCGTCTGTGCGCCGATCATGAATTTCAGACCGCGGTCTTCCAGCGACTTTTGCAGCAGCTTGGCGGCCACATCGTCCAGTTGCCGCTCCATCAACCAGGGCGCGATGTGCACCACGGTCACACTCATGCCGCGCAACATCAGGCCGTTGGCCGCTTCCAGGCCCAACAGGCCACCGCCAATCACCACCGCGTGCTGGTGGGTCGTGGCCGTCTCGATCATCGTGTTCGTGTCGGCGATGTCGCGGTAGGCGATCACGCCCTTCAAGTCTTTGCCGGGCACAGGCAGGATGAAGGGGTTGGAGCCCGTGGCGATCAGCAGGCGGTCGTACTCGGCCTGCGTGCCGTCTTCGGCCGTCACCAGGCGCTTCTTGCGGTCAATGCTGGTGACCTTCTTGTTCAGGTGCAGCGTGATGCCATGCCCGGCATACCAGTCCAATGAGTTGAGGATGATCTCGTCCACGGTCTGCTCACCCGCCAGCACGGGCGACAGCATGATGCGGTTGTAGTTGGGATGCGGTTCAGCGCCGAACACCGTGATCTCGTACAGATCCGGGGCGATTTTCAGCAACTCTTCCAGTGTGCGGACGCCGGCCATGCCGTTGCCCACCATCACCAACTTCATCTTTTTCATGGCCGTCGTCCTGGTTGGCTGAGCTCAGTCCGCGCTGCGCAAGCCGACAGGCGCTTGCTGCTGGGCCGGGCTGGTCGGCTGAGCATGAACACGGGCGCGCCCGCCTTTCTCGGCCCAGGTGCGCGTCCAGCGAACCTGCATGATGCGCATCACCACCAGCATGATCAGGGCCAACACCGAGAACAGCACGAAGCCCCACAGGTAGGTGCCCAGGTACTGCTTGGACAGGCCCATCGCGTTGGGCACCAGACCACCGCCCAAGGCACCAATCTCACCGATCATCGAACCGGCCACGGCCGTGCTCAAAGGCCAGCGCAAAGGCACCAGTTGGAACAAGGCGCCATTGCCCGCGCCCAACGCCGCGAAGCACGTGATCATCAACAGCGTGGTGAGGATCAAGGACTCAGAGGACAGGCCCACCAAGGTCAAGGTCACGGCCACGACCGCCAGCACGATGGTCAAGGTGTTCAAGCCACCCCAGTGGTCCGAGATCCAACCACCCAGAACGCGCACGAAAGCCCCCATGAAGGCCGCCAGCATCGTCAACTGGCCCGCTTGCACCTTGCTGACGCCGAACTGGTCGTAGTAATACGTGGGCAGGAAGGTGATCAGGCCGATGAACCCGCCAAAGGTCACGCCATAAATCAGGCTGAAGACCCAGCCATCTTTTTCAAACAGGCAGGCGATGTGTTCGCGAAAGGTCGCGTGCTTGTCCACATCGGGCGGCTCTTTCGCGAACAGCACCATCACGATCATGGGCAGCAAGATGGCGACCGCAGCCACGCCATACACGGCCTGCCAACCCAGCCATTGCGCCAGGGGAGGCGCCACCAGCACCGACACCGCCGTGCCCACATTGCCCGCACCGACCAGGCCCATGGCCAGGCCCTTGTGCTGGGGCGGGAACCAGCCCGAACCCAGCGACAAGGCCACGCCAAAGCTCGCACCGGCGATGCCCAGCAGCACGCCCATCTTCAACAGGTCGGAGAACTCGTGCACCATGAACACGCCGTACAGCATGGCCAAGGCAATCATGCCCATCTCGACCAGCGTGGCGTTCTTGCGCCCGATGTACTGCGACAGGATGCCCAGAGGGAAACGCATGAGCGCCCCTGCGAGGATGGGGATCGACAGCATCAGCCCCTTCTGGGCCGGCGTCAGGTTGAAGGTCTCGCTGATGAACGGCGCCATGGCTCCGTTGAGCACCCAGATGCAACACGAGAACGAGAAGTACAGGAAGGCCGCGAACAAGGTCGGGCTGTGGCCGCTTCTTAAAAATGTTCTGAAATTGGACATGGCAATGTGCGGTGAAAAATGAGCGAACGACGCCTCACCAGACGCTTTGAAGTGCACCTGGAAAGGCAGGAGAAAATGGAATAGCCCGCTGACCAGATTTGGCCCGGGCGATGGATGCTTGAGGAGGTTGCCGCTGGGGCAGATTTCAAGCTTTGGCGCGGTGCTTCGTTGCACCACGACCAAATCCATGCAATATGCGCGCCAAGGTGCCACGGCACCCCAGAATGTCAGACTTTTCAGATCCTTCACGGAACACCAACCATGTGGTTTTCACTGCGAAAGCGCCGCCCATGAGCATCACCTTGCTGGTGATGTCATCGCCAGGCGCCGCCCCGACACCGACCCAGGCCCTGCTTCGACAAGGCTCACTCGGGCCCGCCTGGACGGTCGTGGACGGCGGTGATTGCCGCCAATTGATGCACCAATTCAAGGCACACGCACCGAATCAGGTCGTGCTTTTGGGCGTTGCCTCGGTGGTGGTCGAAGCGATCGGCGCCTGGAACGGCTCGCCCCCCTGCGCGGTGAGCTGGGTCGGCGCCAACCCCAGCCAGGACGAGTTGACCCAACTGCTGGACCTGGGCCTGAGCGGCTGGTGGCCCGACACCGGCCTGTCCGCGGCGGCCTTGGCCACCGGCCTGGCCCTGGATGGCCTGCGCTGGCAACGCCATGCCGCCCTGGCACAGGCCTTGGGTCAGGTGCAAGGCCAACTGAGCGACCGCAAGTATGTGGACCGCGCCAAAGGCGTGCTGGCGCAGGCCCGTGGGCTGGATGAAGACGAGGCCTTCAAGCTGCTGCGTGGCGCCGCCATGCACGCCAAGTTGAAGATTGGCGAGGTGTCCCGCTCGGTGATTGAAGCCGCGGCCTGGGCCGAGGCCCTGAACCGCGCGGGCCAGTTGCGCATGCTGTCGCAGCGCCTGGTCAAACTGGCGGCACAGCGCCTGGCCGGGGTGGACGCGCACCGCGCCCGCAAACTGCAGGAGGACTCCGAGCAACGCGCCCAAGCCAACCTGGATTTTTTATCGGCCCTGCCGCAACTGGGTGCTCAGGGCGAGGCCTTGCCCGAAGCCGTGGCCAGAGCGCAAGCCGCATGGTCGGTCTTGCAAGCCACCCTGGCGCAACGCAAATCGGCGGCCGTGCTGAAACAGGCCGACGACAAGGCCGATGCCCTGCTCATGCAGGCCGAGGCGCTGGTCAGTGAACTGGAAACCGCCTCGGGCCGGCGCGCCTTGAACGTCGTCAACCTGTGCGGCCGCCAACGCATGCTGGCGCAGCGCCTGGCCAAAGACGCCTTGCTGGCCGAGATGCTGGACGACAGCGCCCGCCGGGAGGGTTTCGCACAGCTGAAATCCGAATTCGAAGCCGCTTTGCTGGAACTGGAGCTGGCTCCGCTTTCCAGCCCCGAAATCCGCGATGCCCTCAAGGCTGCGCGCGAGGAGTGGACCCGGCTGCTCTCAGGCCTGCGCTTTCTGGACAAGTCGGAAAGCCGCCTGGCCATCAGCCGGGCCAGCGAAGTGCTGCTGGAGGTGTTTGAAGGCCTGACGGCGCTTTATGAGCGCAGCCTGCAGGTCATCATGTCGTGAGCGGCGTGGTGCCTCACCGTCTGCTGATGGGCAACTCCGTCTTCATCAAGCCCGCCAACTGAGTCTCTTGCTCACGCAAAGCCTTCCACACCTGGCTGGCGCCCAGGGCTGACAAATGGTTGTCGTCCCGGTACAGCAAGGTGCCTCCCAAGCGGGTGGCACAGGCCTGGTCGTTGCAAAACAGCCGTTTCAGATCAAGAACATGCGCATTCGCAGGCAACTTGAGTTGGCCCAGCAAGGCCCGCTCGGGCTCATGCCAGGCGTCCACTTCGGCGCGGGTGAACTGCAGGTTGCCTGACTCCACGGCCCGGAAGTCACGCTGAGCCAGGTCCATCGGCTGGGTCAGGATCCGCACCTGGGTGCGCGCGGCCAATCGGTCGACGAGGCCCTGCAGGCGCTGCCGGTAGATCTCTTCACGGTAGGGCAAGGAGGCGAGCACCTTGTCGTCCTGCCCATCGCTGAGCATGAAGTGTTCAGGCATGGTGCGCCCCTCGTACACCCAGCCACGCAGGTACAGCGTCCAGCGGCTTGCGAGCACCACGGTGTCCGGCTTCAGGGATTCGATCAAACGCTCAAAGCGATCCAGCACGTCAAACTTGTCGCACACATGGGCGCCGTCGGTCTTGTCGATGCGGCGCAGGCCAGGCAACGGTGGACAGCCAGAGTGCGTGATCACCAGGATGCGGGTGTCGGGCAGGTTGGGCGTGCCCGCCTGCAGCGCCTTGGCGTGCGAATCGCCCCAGACCACCATGGTGCGGCGGCCATTGCCCATCTGCAAGCAATCACCCAGGCCCAGGTCGCCCAGCAGGTGCCGACAACTGCTGCGGGGTTGCGGATCTGTGACGGGTGAGTAGTTGACCAGTTGGGGGTTTTGCACCTCCCAGCGGGTGGGCAGCACGTGGAAATGGCCGGCCATGCCAATGGCGATGAAGCCCACCGTGAAGGCGCCACTCAAGGCGAAGACCTGCCTGCGGCTCATCAACTGGCGCGAACGCATGGGTGTTTCAATCCAGCGCCAGGTGGCGTAGGCCAGCACCAGGCTCAAAAGGGCCAAGCTGAACATGACCGCAGGGCTGGGCTCGCCACCATGGGTGAGCCGGGTGAAGGCGAACAAGGGTTGGTGCCAGAGGTAGGCGCTGTAGCTGATCAGGCCCACCCCCACCAGCACGCGCGTTGACAACAGCCTGCCGACCCAGGTGTTGGCATGGCCAAAGCCGATGACCAGGGCCGCGCCCAGCGTGGGCAGTAGCGCATAGACACTGGGGAAAGGTGTCCCCTTGTCATACAGGATGGCCGCCGCCAGCATCAGGCCCATGCCCAGCAGCGACAGGGCCTGGCACACCACTTGTGGCCATTGGCTGAGGCGGGCCTGATTCAAGGCCAACAGCGCACCGATCAGCATCTCCCAGGCCCGGGTGGGCATGGCGTAGAAGGTGGTGGTGGGAAAATGGGTGGTGCCCCAATGGGCCAGCCAGAGGCTGCCAATGGCCAAGGCGAGCAGGCCGATGCGCAAGGCCCAGCCGCCCAATTTGGAGAGCAGGATCAGGATGAGCGGGAAGAACAGGTAGAACTGCTCTTCAACCCCCAGGCTCCAGGTGTGCAGCAATGGGTTGAGCTCGGAGGTGGTGTCAAAGTAGCCCGCCGTGAAGACGTACAGCAAGCCCGACGAGAACACCGCCACGGCCGCCAGGCTCTGGCCAAACTTGATGAAATCGCTGGAGTTCATCAGCCACCAGGCTGCGGCCAAACTGCACAGCAGCACAAAACACAGCGCCGGCAGGATGCGCCGCGCCCGACGCTCGTAGAAATCGGCGATGCTGAAGCGCCCTCGTTGCCGATCCTCCTGGATCAAGCTCGTGATCAGGAAGCCGCTGATGACGAAGAACACATCCACGCCGATGAAACCGCCATGGAAAGCGCTGAAACCAGCGTGGAAGAAAATGACTGGCAGAACGGCAATTGCCCGCAGGCCGTCTATCTCTGCGCGATGACGCATACAAGCACCCTGATTTAATAGTGTGCGTTATTGTATGGAGTGTTCGTCTGAATCTCTGAGGGTAACGCTCAAGTGAGGGGATCTTGGAATGCAGCGCAACGCCATCAACGTGACGTTCAATGCCGCCTTGCAGGCCAAGGCCTTGCGGATCAGTGATTCACCGGCCGCAGAGGCGGGTGAGAACTTTGGCTGGCGGCCAACCGCGAAGCATTTGAAAGCTCGAACGCTTACGTCGAGCAAAACGGCCTGCCGTTAGCGCACCACAGGCACTTTTGATGCCGCGCTTGCCATGCGATCACCACGCAGGTGCTATGCGTGGAGGATCGAGGCCACGAGGTGGTGTCGGCCAGATGCAGGTCACATCCGACGTCATCGGTCCGAGTTGAGGTGATTAAGCGATCCATTCGACTCATTTTTTGAGTCGATTCTGGAAATTAACCAACGCGCTCAGAATGCCGAAAAACCCGTCTTCAGGGGCTCGTGAATCTTTGAGTTGCAAGGAACAACCTGGTCGGGGTGAGAGGATTCGAACCTCCGGTCTCTACGTCCCGAACGTAGCGCTTTACCTGACTAAGCTACACCCCGATTTGACTGCCCGAAAGCGGCGCCGATCAAGACGACCGGTGCACCGAATCTGCAGACAATTGCAACAACGCATCCTTGTAAACCGAGGCGGGCAAGGCCACCAAACAGCCCTCGGCCAGCCGCGCCTGCTCTTCGGCCGCCTCGCGCGTGGCCTGCAGCGCGCCGGTCGTTTTCACGATGTCCACGATCTGCGCCATGCGCTCCACTTCGCCATGGATGATGGCGTTGCGGATCATCTCGCGTTGCTCGGGTGTGCCCCGCTGCATGGCCACCAGCAAGGGCAAAGTGGGCTTGCCTTCGCGCAGGTCGTCGCCAATGTTCTTGCCCAGCTCGGCCGTGCTGCCTTCGTAGTCCAGCAAGTCATCAATCAGCTGAAACGCCGTGCCCAAGGTGCGCCCATACGACGCACACGCCTCTTCAACTTCTGGCGAGGCATCCACGATCACCGCGCCCAGGCGGGCACTGGCCTCGAACAGCTTGGCCGTCTTGTATTCGATCACTTTCAGGTAGTCGTCCACCGAGATGTCGGGGTCGTGCATGTTCATCAACTGCAGCACCTCCCCCTCGGCGATCACATTGGTGGCCTCGGCCAACACGTCCATCACGCGCAGGCGATTGGTCGTGACCATCATCTGGAAGGCGCGCGAGTACAGAAAATCGCCCACCAGCACGCTGGCCGCATTGCCGAACATGGCGTTGGCCGTCTGGCGGCCGCGCCGCAGGTTTGACTCATCCACCACGTCGTCGTGCAACAGCGTGGCCGTGTGGATGAACTCCACCACCGCCGCCAGTTCATGCCGTTGCGACGAGTCATTGCCCAGCGCCCGCGCGATCAGCAGCAACAGCATCGGGCGTATGCGTTTGCCACCCGCGTTCACGATGTAGTTGGAGATCTGATTAACCAGCGCCACCTTGGACGACAACCTCTGGTGGATGACCTGATCCACCTCGGCCATCTCAGGGGCCATGAGGCTGCGGTAGTTCACGGTGGGGGTGGAAGTGGCTGACACGCTGGACAAGGTTGGAGTGCTGTAAGCGGTGATTATAGGAACCCCCTTCGCCGGGGCTGCAACAGCGCGACAATGCCCATTCAGGAGCCCCACGATGAACACCGTTGAAGACACCGCTGTGACACCCCCGCCACTGGCCCAAGCTGGCTTGTCGATGGCCATCATCGGCGCCGGCCCGGCTGGCCTGGCCTTGGCGCTGCAAGCCGCCCAGGCCCTGCCCCAGGCCCGCATCACCGTGTTCGATGCGCGCCCCGCCGACAAGGACGTGTCCGGCGACCCGCGCACCCTGGCCTTGTCGCTGGGCAGTGTTCAGGAGCTGGAACGCATGGGCGTGTGGACCGCCATCCAGGCGCGCCAACAGGTGGCGCCCATCCTGGCCGTGCACGTGTCTCAGCAGCAGCCCACCGTGCTGTGGCCGGGCCGCGAGCAGCCCTTTGTGAGCATCAGTGCGGCCGAGCAGGGTGTGGCCCAACTGGGCGCCGTGGTCAGCTATGGCACCCTGGTGGCGCCCATGCAAGCCGCCTGGGCCCAGGCCACCGCACGCGAACCCCATCGCCTGCTGATGCGTTTTGGCACGCCGGTGAAAGGCCTCAAACCCGTGTCGGGTGGCGTCGAAGTCGATGCCGAGATCGCCGAGCCCTTCGACCTGGCCGTGGTGGCCGAAGGCGGTGTGTTCGCCGACCAGCCCACTTTGCAATGGCCGCAGGGCGTTAGCCGTGACTATGCGCAGACCGCCTGGGTCGGCCAGGTTTTGCTGAGCGAAGACAGCGAAGCGGGCGTGGCCTACGAGCGTTTCACCCCGTCCGGCCCGGCCGCCCTGCTGCCCTTGGGCAATGGCAGCGTGGTGCCCGGGGGCCCCAGTGGCCGCCGCGCCGCCCTGGTGTGGTGTGTGCAGCGAGACGACGACCCGGTGCGTGACCTGAGCGATGCCCAGCGCCTGGTGGTGCTGAACACGATCTTTCACGAACGGGTGGGCCAGATCCACCAGGTGTCGGCTTTGAAGTCCTTCCCGCTGGGGCTCAACGCCCACCGAAGTCTGGTGAACGATGGCGCGGTGGTGCGGATTGGCAACGCGGCGCAAACGCTGCACCCCGTGGCCGGGCAAGGCCTGAACCTGGGGCTGCGCGATGTGCACGAATTGCTGTCGGCCATCAAAGGCGCCAGCGTGGGCGCTCAGGTCGACGTGGCCGCCGCATTGCGGCATTTCCAGCGCCGCCGCCAACCTGATCGCTGGGCTTTGATTGCCGGGACGGATTTCTTGGCCCGCAGCTTCACCTGGCCCGCGCCCATCCTGGCGACGGCGCGCGGACTGGGGCTGGGCGCCATGCAAGCGCTGGGGCCCCTCAAACACCGGCTGGCCAGAACGATGATGTTCGGCCTGCGCTGATTCAGGTCACTGCTGGAAGGCCACCATGGTGGACGCCCATCGGGCATCGACCACTGCGGTTTCAGCCGCTGTGTGCAATCCGTAAATGGCCCACGCGGCCATGGCGGCAAACAAGGTGTTTTGCAGCAACTTTTTGCGCATGGGGTTCTCCTCTGATTTGGCGGGCCGCCCTCGTGCAGCGGGACGACCTCATCGTATGAAGGATGATTGTCCTTCCAAAGGCGCAAAAAAACCCCCTTAAGGGGGTACTTCAGGGTTCATCCGGCAAGAAGTCAGCATCGCAGCCACGGCCAGCGGCGATCACCCGGCGCGCCCAGCGCAGCCAAAGGCCTCGCAAAGGCCCCCAACTCATCCAACGCCCGGCCGTGAACCGCTCAGGCGCCACCAGCAAACCGCAGCGGTAAGCCGAGGCTTCATCCGACCACACCAGCACGTCGCACGCCCCTTTTCGGCGCCGACTGATCAGCATGCCCACCGGGCAGGGCTCGACCAGGCAACACACGCCACAGCCATTGCAAGGCGCGCCCAAAGCGGGTTTAGGTGGTGCCTCTGCGTGAATATGGATGACTTGGTGGTGCATGAATGGCCGGGGTTTGCGACAATCTTGCCTTATGAACACCGCGCAGACCATTTCCCCTTCCGCCGACCAACCCGTCGATCAGTACATGAGCGCCGTGGGCCAGGCCGCCCGAGCCGCCGCCACCCTGATGGCCGCCGCCTCCACCGCCGCCCGCAACAACGCCCTGCTGGCGCTCGGCCGCCTGATCCGCGAGCAGGCCGCCGCCCTCAAGGCCGACAACGTGCAAGATGTGAGCAAGGCCCAATCCAACGGCCTGAGCGAGCCCATGGTTGACCGCCTGCGCCTGACCGACAAAGTCATCGAGACCATGGCGCAAAGCTGCGAGCAGGTCGCCGCCCTGCCCGACCCGGTGGGCGAGATGACCAACCTGCGCCGTCGCCCCACCGGCATCACCGTGGGCCAGATGCGCGTGCCCATCGGCGTGTTCGGCATGATTTTCGAGAGCCGCCCCAATGTGACGATCGAGGCCGCCTCGCTGGCCATCAAGAGCGGCAACGCCTGCGTGCTGCGCGGCGGCTCCGAGGCCATCCACTCCAACCTGGCGCTGTGGAAGCTGGTGCAGGCCGCGTTGACCGAGGTGGGTTTGCCCGCCACCGGCGTACAACTGGTGCAAACCACCGACCGCGCCGCCGTGGGCCAGATGATCACCATGCCGCAGTACGTGGACGTGATCATTCCGCGCGGCGGCAAAGGCCTGATCGAACGCATCAGTGCCGAGGCCAAGGTGCCGGTCATCAAGCACCTGGATGGCAACTGCCACACCTACGTCGACTTTGAAGTGGATCTGGACCTGGCCGTGAAGGTGACCGACAACGCCAAGACGCAGAAATACAGCCCGTGCAACGCCACCGAATCGCTGCTGGTGCACGTGAAGCAGGCCGCCGCCTTCTTGCCGCGCATCGGCGCCGTGTTCGCGACCAAGGGGGTTGAAATGCGAGCCGACCCGCGTGCCAAGGCCATCCTGGCCGATGTGCCGGGCGCCAAGGTGGTCGAGGCCACGGAGCAGGATTGGTTTGAAGAGTACCTGGCGCCGGTCATCGCGGTGAAGGTGGTTGATTCGCTGGACGAGGCCATCACCCACATCAACCACTACGGCTCGCACCACACCGATTCGATCCTCACCACCAACCAGCCCAACAGCATGCGCTTCCTCCGCGAGGTCGATTCGGCCAGCGTGATGATCAATGCATCGACCCGTTTCGCCGATGGCTTCGAGTACGGATTGGGCGCTGAAATCGGCATCAGCACCGACAAGTTCCACGCGCGTGGGCCGGTCGGGCTGGAAGGGCTGACCTCGCTGAAATACGTGGTGCTGGGCCAGGGCGAAATCCGCGTTTGATCCAAGCTCACCGTTGAATGCTTGACCTGACGCCCGCCAATGTCGGCCTGATGCTGCTGGCATCAGGCGCCGCCGGGCTGGTAGACGCCATCGTGGGCGGTGGTGGCTTGATCATGGTGCCCTCGCTGTTCGGCTTGTTCCCGCAAGCCTTGCCCGCCACCCTGCTGGGCACCAACAAGGCCGCGTCGGTCTGGGGCACGGGCTGGGCGGCCTGGCAGTTTTCCAAACAGGTTCGCTTGCCATCGTCGCGGTTACTGGGCGCCATCGTGGCGGCCTTGATGGGTGCGATCACAGGGGCCTGGTTGGCCACAAGGGTCCCGGCTTCGCAATTCCGGGTTGCGCTGCCCGTGGTGCTGTCAGGGGTCTGGGTTTACACGCTGTGGCGCAAGGACCTGGGCCGCCACCACACACCGCACTGGTCCCACCAGACCGAGCACCTGCTGGCCACCTTGCTGGGGGCCACGGTTGGGTTTTACGACGGCCTGTTTGGCCCCGGCACGGGCAGCTTCTTCGTCTTCGCGCTGGTGCGCGGCCTGGGGTGGGATTTTCTGCACGCCAGTGCGGGGGCCAAGCGCCTGAACTTCGCCACCAATGTGGCGGCACTGGCCTGGTTCATCCCGCACGGCCATGTGGACTGGGCGCTGGCTTTGCCGATGGCGGTGGCCAATGTGGCGGGCAGCAGCGTGGGCACCCGCCTGGCGCTGCGCCACGGCACGGGCTTTGTGCGCGTGGTGTTCCTGGTGGTGGTTGGCGCCTTGATCCTCAAGACGGCTTGGGACGCCTGGGGCAATACCTGGCTTTGACTAGAATCGGTCGCGCGCTGCATCAACCACTTTTCAGGCCCCCGATATGTCACCCCTACCACCCGCTGCGGGTTCGACCGTGCTCGGCTCCCCGTCCCGCGCTGTGGATGCCGACGCATTGGCCTCCGCCTTGATGGCCCCTCGCATCGCGGGATTGGACTTTCTGCGCGCCTTGGCCGTGGCCCTGGTGTTGCTCGGTCATTCAGCGGAAAGTGTGGCCAGCCTGGCTGACTTGCTGGGGGTGGTGAGCGGCTTGGGGGTCAAGGTCTTTTTCGTCCTGTCGGGCTTTCTGATCACGCGCCTGCTGTTCGATGAGCTTGACACCCACGGCCGCGTTGACTTTCGGGCGTTCTACCGGCGCCGCCTCGCTAGGTTGATGCCGGCCTTTTACCTGTATCTGGTGGTGGCCATTGGGATTCTGTGGGTGCGTGGCAAGCCGATTCCCTGGGCTGCCGTGACGGCCTCCATGCTCTACGTCACCAACTACTACCAGGCATTCACTGGGGCCCAAACCAACATCGTGGCGCATTGCTGGTCCCTGGCCGTGGAAGAGCAGTTCTACATGCTCTGGCCCCTGCTGGCGGCGTTTCTGGTGCGTCGCCGCCTGAGCATGGTTCGCGCGCTGGTGATGATCATCGTGGCGGTGTGGTGCTGGCGCCTGTTCCTGACCCTGCAAGTCCAGGCATCCGTGGACTACATCTACAGGGCGCTGGACACCAGGGCCGACGAACTGGCCGTGGGCTGCCTGATCGCCGCGCTGTTTCGGGACAGCAAGTGGCGGGAGCGTCTGGCGGTGATCATGCAGTTGCCCCTGATCGGACCGGTGCTGGTGTTGCTGATCTACGCGTCAACGGTGATGGATGGTCAAAGCGCGGTGTTCAAGTACTGCGTGGGCTACATGGTCGAGCCCATACTGATCGGTCTTCTGATGATCCTCACGGTGCTCGCGGCCAGCCGAACCACGGGCTGGTTGGCCGCTGTGCTCAACCACCGGGTGCTGGTGCACATGGGCCAGGTGTCCTATGGCATGTACCTCTTCCACGGCATGATCATGTTCACCATTCAGCATGCCGTGGAGGGCCGCACGGACAACTTCTGGCTGGGTTTTGCCAGCGCCTTTGTGGCGGTGTTCGCTTTTTCTTCTGCGGTGTTCCGCTGGTATGAAACACCCATGCGCCGACTGATCAACGGACACTGAAAACGCGGCCATGGCGCCGCATACAGGGACTTACTTCGGGCCGCTGTAGTTCATCCAGCCAATGGCTTTGGCATTCAGGCTCTGGATGAACAGCTTGCCGCCCAACTCGGTCGCGGCCGTGGTTTCGGGGTAGGCGCCGCTGGGGTCCTGCAGGTCATCCACGATCTTGCCGGACTCGTCCAAGGCCACGACATGGCCATAGGCCTTGGGCACCGGCCACAGAAAGCGGGGCAGGCGCAAGGTCAGTTTGCGGATGGCGGGGTACTCGGCCGCAAAATCGATGACCGGGCTGCGCGGCTTGGTCAAACCCACCCAAAGGCGGCCCTGCTCGCCCGCCTCCAGGTTGTCCGGGAAGCCGGGCAGGTTGTCCACCAGCACGGTGGCCGCCCCCTGGCTGAGGGCGTTGGCCAGCGTGGGCGTGTTCATCATCCCTTGGGTGGCGCGGGTCAAGGACAGCTTGGCCAAGTCGATCTTGAGGATGCGGTAAGTGCCGGTCTCCGACAAGTACATCGTCTTGCCATCTTTTGAAAACGCCACGCCATTGGGAAAGCACAAGCCCGCCAAGGCCACGCGCGACTTCAAGGACACCGGGTCGGCCGCGATGAGGCGACCGGTACAGCTGTGCTCCAGGATGTCCAGCACGCTGGCTTCCAGGGTACTTTTCCACTCGACCACGCCAAAACGGCGGCTGGCATCGGTCAGCCAAAGCGTGCCATCCGCACCCACCTTGACCGCATCGGCATAGCGAATCGAATCGCCCGCCACCGGGTCATCAATGGTGGTGAGCAAGGTCTGGACCTTGGCGCTCGCGCCGCTGCCTTCAATGCGCAGCAGGCCTTTGACGCCATCGGCCACCAACACACGACCTTGTGCGTCCAGGTCGATGCCCAAGGGGCGACCGCCCGTGTTGGCGAGCACCTCGCGCTTTTGGCCATCCGGGCTGAACTTCAGCACATCGCCATTGAGCAGGCCGGTGTACAGCCAGCCTTGATGGGCCGTGATGTGCTCGGGCCCGACTTGGCCCGCGCCCAGGGTGATCTGCTGCAGGCCTGCCAGCTTCTGGTTAACGGCATGGGCACCCACATAACCCAGATCCTTGGGGGCCGACCACAGCACGGGATCCGCCGGAACAGGCCAGAACGCCAGGTAGGCCACCAAAGCGGCCACGGGCGTGGCCCAGGAGGCCAGCCAGCGCAGGCTGCCTCGTTGTGCAGTAGGGCTTGATGGGATGACTCTCATGTGCTGGCCAGGGCTTACTTTTCGACGAAAGCGCGTTCGATCACGTAGTCGCCCGGCTCGCCTTGCGAAGGCGAAATATGGAAACCGCGCGCATCGAGGATCTTGCACAGGTCGGTCAGCATGGAAGGGCTGCCGCACATCATGGCGCGGTCGGTGGCCGAGTTCAGCGGAGGCAGGCCGATGTCGGCAGCCATCTTGCCGTTCTCGATCAGGTCGGTCAGGCGCCCCTGGTTGCGGAACTCTTCGCGCGTCACCAAGGGGTAATAGATCAACTTGTCGCGGACCAGGTCGCCCAGCAACTCGTGGTCGGGCAGGTCGTCCTTGATGAAGTCGTGGTACGCCAACTCGCTCTTGTAGCGCACACCGTGAACCAGCACCACCTTGTCGAATTTCTCGTAGGTGTAAGGGTCTTGGATGATGCTCATGAAGGGCGCCAGGCCGGTGCCCGTGCCGAACAGGTACAGGTTCATCGCGGGCTTGAGGTCGTCGACCACCAAGGTGCCCACGGCCTTGCGGCTGACCAGCAGCTTGTCGCCCACCTTCAAGTGCTGCAGCCGCGAGGTCAATGGGCCGTCCTGCACCTTGATGCTCAGGAACTCAAGGTGCTCTTCGTAGTTGGCGCTGGCCACGCTGTAGGCACGCATCAAGGGCTTGCCGTTGACTTCGAGGCCGATCATCACAAAATGGCCGCTGGCAAAGCGCAAGGCCGGATCACGCGTGGTTCTGAAGGTGAACAGCGTGTCGTTCCAGTGGTGGACGTGGGTAACAGTTTCTGTATTGAAGGCGGCCATGACCAGGTTCCTGCAAGGGCTCTCGAAAACCCTCTATTGTCGCCCAGCTTTGCGGCCCCTGCCAACCACCAGCCACGCCCACCCCTGAAGTCCGGGGATTTGATCCGCTATGCTGAGCTGTTACGACATCGATTTGTTCGCCATGCCCGCCGCCCCCCTTTCCGCCTTTGCCGATCCACGCGCCGCCCTGGTCGTCTTTTCTGGCGGGCAGGATTCCACCGCCTGCCTGGCTTGGGCCCTGAGCCGCTTCAGCCGGGTCGAGACCATCGGCTTTGACTACGGCCAGCGCCATCGCGTCGAAATGGACTGCCGCGAACCGGTGCGCCAAGCTGTGGCCCAGGCGTTTCCAGACTGGGCCACGCGGCTGGGCCAAGACCACGCCCTTGATTTGGCATTGTTGGGTCAGATCTCAGACACCGCCCTGACCGAAGACCGCGCCATCGAGATGCAGTCCAACGGCCTGCCCAACACGTTCGTGCCGGGCCGCAACCTGTTGTTCCTGACCTTCGCGGCCTCGGTGGCCTACCGACGCGGCCTGAACGTGCTGGTGGGCGGCATGTGCGAGACCGACTACTCCGGCTACCCCGATTGCCGCGACAACACCCTCAAGGCCCTGCAGGTGGCGCTCAGCCTCGGCCTGGCCGCGCCCATGACGGTGGAAACGCCGTTGATGTGGCTCACTAAGGCGCAAACCTGGGCCCTCACCGACCAGTTGGGCGGCCCGGCACTGAACGACATCATCGTGGAGCACACGCACACCTGCTATCTGGGCGACCGCACCCACCGCCACGCCTGGGGTTACGGCTGCGGCCAATGTCCCGCCTGCCAATTGCGTCGCGAAGGCTTTGAGCAATGGACGACTGCTAGGATTGATTGAATGAACATCACCCAAATCATCACCCTCGCGGTGGTCGCCTTGATCGTCTTTTGGGGCGTCGGCGCCTACAACCGACTGATCAAGCTGCGCAACGAAATCACCAATGCCTTTGCACAGATTGACGTGCAACTCAAACGCCGCCATGACCTCATCCCCAACCTGGTCGAGGTGGCACGCAAATACCTGGAACACGAACGCGAGACCCTGGAGCGCGTGACCGCCGCCCGTGCGCAAGTGGTGGCGGCCACCGACCTGGTCCGCAACCAACCCAACCAGGCTGGCCCCATCAAAAGTCTGAACCTGGCCGAAGGCGTGCTCAGCAGCGCCATGGGGCGTTTCCAAGCCATCGTGGAGGCCTACCCGGAACTCAAGGCCGACGAGTCCCTGCGCGACCTCAGTGAGGAGCTGACACACACCGAGAACAAAGTGGCCTTCTCGCGCCAATTGTTCAACGATGCCACGCTGGATTACAACAACGCGGCCCAGCAATTCCCGGCCAACCTGGTGGCTGGCGTCTTTGGCTTCAAAGAGGCCACCATGCTGCAGTCCACGTCCAGCGATGCTGAACGTGCTGGCGTGAAAGTGGCTTTCTGAACAACCAAGTCAACGGGCAGTCTCGCCGTTCACCATGAAATTTCGACAGCATCAGGAACAGGCCCAGGCGCAAACCTTCAAACTGTTCGCCTGGTTTGCTGTGCTGTTGGCGGGCCTGGTGGTGGCCGTCAACGTGCTGCTGGCATTGGCCTACAAACTGCTGATGCCGTTCAGCCATGGCTACCCCGCCTTGTTCTTCGAAACCAACTCGGGCGTCATCCTGCTGTTTGTGCTGGGGGGCTGCCTGATCGAAACCCAGCGCCTGCGCGAAGGCGGCGGCGAGCGCGTCGCCCACTGGATGCACGGCCGCCTCGTCAAGGATCCGGACGACCCATTGGAACGCCGCCTGCTCAACGTGGTCGATGAAATGGCCATGGCCTCTGGCCAGACCGTGCCACACGTCTACGTGCTCACGCGCGAAGACGCCATCAACGCCTTCGTGGCCGGTTGGTCACCCGAGGACTACGCCCTGTGCGTGACCCGTGGCGCGCTGGACCGCCTCACCCGCGCTGAATTGCAAGGCCTCGTGGCGCACGAGTTCGGCCACCTGAAAGAAGAAGACTTGCCCATGGCCATGCGCCTGCTGGCCTTGGTGTGGGGCCTGTCGCTGGTGCACGGCTATGGCCAGACCCTGATGAGCCGGGATGACCAAGACCACATCAACCCGGTGCGCTGGGTGGTGGGGCTGGTATTCACCGCGGTCGGCTGGCTCGGCTGGGGCGCTGGTCGCCTATTGCAGGCCGCCGTGGCACGCCAACGCGAGTTCCTGGCCGATGCCAACGCCATCCAGTTCACCCGCACGCGGGATGGTCTGGGCAATGTGCTGCGCAAGATCTGGTTTGACCAGCAGATGCTGGGAGGCCAGATGCGCCACCCTCAGGCAGACATGGTGGCCTCCTTGCTGCTGCACCAATCCAGGCTGTCGCGCTGCATGGCCACGCACCCGCGTTTGCCTGAACGCATCCGCCGCATCTGCGGCGCCGTGTTGGCCCCCATGCCGGCGCCTTTGCTCAGGCTGGAGAAGGCCGAGCCTCGCCGCCCGCCAACCATCGTCCCAGGCGCGATGCTGTCGGCTGCGTCACTCACCGAGGGCGCCACCCAGTCGCCCGGCAAACCGACACCGCCCGAAGACGCCGATGCCGTGGGCCGACTGCGCCGCCTGGCTGGCCCCCGCGAAAAGCGCATGGCCGTGCTGGCACTGATGATGTCGGCCGGCAACCGCGACGAACACAAGCTGTGGCTGAACCTGGCCGAGGGCCTCACGCACGCCCAGCAGATCCTGGACGATGTGCAGGGCCTGCGCCCCGAGCGCCTGGTTCCGGAATTCGAGCGTCTGTCCAAAAGCATCGCCAATGATCCGATCAGTGATCGCCGCGCCCTCGTCGAAGCCGCCCGTGATCTGCTGAAAGCCGATGGCCGCGTCAGCCCTCGTGATCGCCTGTGGTGGCTGGCACTGCGCCATCAGATGAGCGACAAGAAGAACAGTCGGCCCTTCATGCGCCCGGTCACCGGGCAAGGACGCGAGCTGTTCGATCTGCAGGAAGACGAGCTGGCCCACGTGATCGCGCTGTCGGCGTATCTGGCCCGATTTGTGCCCGAGGCCGAAGTGCAGGGCCTGCTGGCCGCCACCAGCCGAGCCTGGTACGCGCGCGTGGTCGCACGCTGCAACCAGCTGCAGGATTTGAAACCGGATGGCAAGATTCCTGACGCTGACGCCCTGATGCACGCCCTGGCAGGTGTTCAGGAGTTGTCGTGGATGATCAGGCCCGTGTTGCTGCGGGCCTGGGTCGAAGAAGCGTTGAACCACAGCACGGGGGGCCTGATGTCCAACGACACCGCCAACGCCCTGCGCTTGATGGCCGGCTTGATGGACTCCCCCATGCCACCCGCCTTGGCATCGCACTACCCGCGCGACTGAGGCTCTTCAGGCGTCGCCGTCTTTGTCCTTGCTGTCCCTGCCACCACCGGTAGACCGGGGCAAACGGGTCAGGCCCAGCAGGCCATTGCGCAACTCTTCAGGGGCGGCCGGCCCGATGTACATGCGCAGGTAGATCTGGTAGGCCAACTCGTTGTTGATCGCGTGGCTGCTGGATCCCCCGGCAACCCCAGGGTCGATCATCAACTGTTTGCCATTGATGGCGCACATCCAACCTTTGCCTGGCAGCCAGTCCAGGTTGACCACATCGCCCTTGCTCACTCGTTTGACCGCGCTGTAGGCGGCGCCCACTTGGCTGATCTCGTTGATCAGCTGCTTGAACTCTGCATCGGTGGAGTTCTGCTTGAAATCGGCGATGAAGATGCGGGAAATGGTGGACGAGGTGAACTCGCGCAAGAGATTGAGCTGGATGCGGCGGATGCCGTTCAGCTTGAAGATCGCATCGGGCGTGGTGCGTTTTTCTGGCAGGTAAAGCGCGGTCACGTCCGCCTTGAAGTAGCCTCGCTTGCGAACCGCCGCGCCATTGAGCACCAGCTTTTGCCCATAAGCGGTGATGGTTTCTTCCAGTTCGACCCCTTCCAGCTCGGCAGACGCTGCGTGCGCTGGCTGGGCCCACGGCACGAGCGCGGCCGCCATGGCACTGGCCATCAACTGGCGTCGGTGGTTTTCAAACGGGGACAAAGCGACAAGGTCATCTTGCATGATGTGACCACTCCTACGGCACAGCCATCAACTCGCCCGCAGCGCGGGCTCCACCGACCACGCGGACCGGGGATTCCATCAATCAGGGGAGATTACAGCGGCTTGGACAGCGTCAACCAGAAGGCTTGGCCTTCAGTGCGATTTTTCGCACCAAACTCCTTCAAGAATTTACCTTCCAGCAGGAACTCGCCGCCATTGGCCAACCAGGCCACGGCAGGGCCAGCGGCGTAGGCGCGCATCTTGTTGCCGGTGCTGAGGTCAGACGAGGTGGCCAGCGCGGTTTGTTGAGCAGGCGAGTAGCCCGTCAAATCCTGCGAGTCTTTGGTGAACTGTTCCACCACATAGCCTTGCAGACCCACGCGAATGTCCTCAGACACGAACTTCATGGCCTGGTAGTCGATGTTCAGGATGTTGCCCGTGCGGTAGCCATTTTCCTTGTTGCGCGTGTTGAAGGACAACACCAGGCGAGCGCCCACGTCCCAGCCATCGCCCACGAAGGCGTACTGCACCGAGGGGCGGAAGGTGAAAAAGTTGCCAAAGCCTGAATTGGCACGTTGGGTTGCGTCGTAGTCGCCTGTGGGCAGCACGATGGTGGGGGCAATCGACACGTGCTGGTGATCACCAATTTCCATGTGCCAGATGGGCGAGACTTCAAGGTCGCCGATGCCGTAGGCGGCGGAATCAGTGGCAATGCCACCCGTGATGCGCGAGCTAAGACCTGCCGCGAGCCCTGGTACAGCACTCAGCGGAGTAGGACCGATCGGCGTCAGCGTTGGAGCCTCTCCGGCCAGCTGAACTTTCCTTCTGACCAAGGGCAACATGGCCGTGAATCCGACATTGCCACCCAACACCTGTTCACTGCTCAGATAGGTAATACGTGGAAGAATGGCATAGGTATCCGCCTTGATACCAACCTTGGAGTTGTAGTCAATACCTGCTGGGAATGCGGCCGAGACTCCCGCAGCGGTCGCAGCGGCGCCCGCCACGTTACCCGGATTGGCCGCCAAGAAGGCAGCACCGGCCGCCGCGCCAACCTGCGCCGACGAAACATTCCCAGTCTTAGCCAACTGCTTGCCATCATTGCCTTTGATCTTGTTGGCGTGGTACGCCACCATCGCCACCTGCCCGTACCAGCCGGGCACCAAAGGCGAGGTCATGTCGCTGCCGCCCACACCCGGCGAATACCGTTGGTTGCCGTTCTCGGCCGCCAGGGCCACCGACGACGCGCTGAGGGCCGCTGCCAGGGCCACGGTCTTGAGGGTCAGCGCGCAGGCCGACGAAGCATCACGGCGAAAGGTGTTCATGCAGACAGCTCCTAATGAATTGAATTCGTTCAACGGGTTTGTTAAAAAAATGCAGGTTGCAAACGTATCTGTGCAATATCGACCTAACTGTGCCTTGCTTGACCCCAAATGTGTGCGCAGGTTGTCGCAATGGCACGACAGGGATCACCTGGAGTGCGGTGGTTTTGCACGCCAGATCGCTCAATCCAATGGGGATCGACCCTGAAGAGGGGTTTATTCGCCTTCGCCGAACTTGTCGTTGATCAGCGCCACCAGCGCTTTCATGGCGTCTTCTTCGCGGGCGCCATCGCACTCCAGTTCCACCGCAGCCCCCAGGCCAGCGGCCAGCATCATCACGCCCATGATGCTTTTGGCGTTCACACGCCGGTCATTGCGGCTCATGAAGACATCACATGGAAAACTGCTGGCCAGTTTGGTGAACTTGGCCGAGGCGCGTGCGTGAAGTCCCAGCTTATTGCTGATGTTGACGGTGGTCTTGATCATTGGTGGGCTGACTGGCCTGGTTTTGAGGCTTGTTGGTCGCGATTTGCATGACGCCCTGGGTGCCACCAGCCACCGCGCGGGTAATCAGGGTGTCCAGGGACTCATTGGAATAGTTGAGCGCACGCCAGAGCATGGGGACGTTCACGCCGGTGATGACCTTGACGCGCACCCCATCGGACAGGCGCTGCACGATGTTGCAGGGCGTGGCCCCGAACACATCGGCCAGGATCAACGCTTCGCCCCGGGGATCAGCCTTTTGCAGCATTTCCAGGATGATCCGGCACTGTGCTTCGATCTCGTCGGGGGGCAGGTTGGCTGGTACGTCCAGGATCTGCAGGGCCTGGGCCGCTTCCGGAAAACAATGCTGCGCCGCCAGCTTCAGGGCTGAAGCCAGAGGGGCGTGCGCAATGAGAAACAAGCCGGGCATATCAATGATTATGGGCTGCTCAATCCAAAAATTTGAAGCCCTGGATGAATGTCTCTACCGCGTCGGTGGAATCCTTGGCATTTGCAGGCGGCACGGGGCGCCACAGGCTGGCCTGGTAAACCATCAAACCGTGGGAAAAATGCCACGCGTGCACTTCAACGGGCACGCTTTGCCCGTTGCCCGCCGGGCGCCGCCCCATCAGGCGCCAATGCCGCGACAAGGGGTGGGGGGTCATGCCGATGACCTGGGCAGGCCCCAGGTCCACCGCTGATACCGTGGCCACGGCGGACGGTGTCCCCAGGCGGCTGACCGCTTCCAAGTTGTCGCGCAGGGCGCGGCTGTCCGCCGCCAGGGCCAGCGGCACCCGGGTGATGTCTTGCGCGTCAAAGTAGCTGAGTGCCCAAATGGACTCGCCCACTTTGCACGACACCAAGTGCATGGCCACGGGCGGGCCAGGTAAGGCAGGCAAGGTCAATGAACGGTCGACCTGGTTCGGTTTGCAGGGGAACACCGCCTGCAGTGCCGGAGCATGTTCGGGCCGGACGGTGCGCCAATCCAAAACCGGGCTGCACGCCACCATGGCCAGGCAAACCACGACCGACAGCGCCCAAGCGCCCTTGTCACACCAGCTTTGTTTCATGGCGCCAATTATGGACAAAGGACCATGATTTCACCCATGCGTGGGATGGACAGGCCTGATCGACCCGCCGAAACTGAGGTCGAACGAACCGAGATGTGCCATGAATTTGCCCTCCCCCTCCTCGGCCAAATTGGCGTCGGCCCAGCCTGGGGTCAACCCGATTGAGTTCCCGCTCGGCGCGGATGAATGCGAGCTGGTGCGCTGGCAAGAGTTGCTGGCCCAGGCCGGCCGGGAGTTGGCCGAACCCCTGACCACAGCGCTGGAACGCGTGGCCACGCTGACCACCACGGGCCGCATCGACCGCGCTGGCTTGCGCACCTTGCTGGAGGAGGTTGATCGCGCCCGCCAGGTCGGCATCTGGTGCCAGCAGATTTCACGGCTCGCCTCCGGCCGTGTGCGCTTGTCTCATGAACGCATCCACCTGACCAACACCGTGCAAAGCGTGCTGGCCCACCGAGCCCGTGAGCTGCAGGCGCGCGGCATCCACATTGTTCAATCACTGCACGAGGTGGAGGTGCAGGTGGACCCGTCCATGCTGCATGGCCTGCTGAACGCCTTGGTCGATTGGTGGTTGAGTTGCGCCCAGGGCCTGGTCGATGTCCGAGTCAACATGGGCCCCTCTTCTGACACCGCCTCGCTGATCTGCCAGTTCCAGCACCGATCACCGGACCTGCCCCCGGATCAGAACGGCACCCACAACCCGGCCCTTGACTGCATGAGCTGGCACCTGCTGACGCAAACGGCCCGCACACTCGGCCTGGTGCCGCAACGCCAGATCGAGCCCTCGCAAGCGCGCTGGACGCTGGAGTTTCCACGCACGGCCAACGGCCTGGCGGCAGGCGCCAGCACCGAGGCCCCAGAGGCCGGTTTTGCCGATTCGATCAACTCCAAGCCTCTGGCCGGTTGCCACGTGCTGGTGGTGGTAGCGCGCCGCGATGTGCGCGGCTTGGTGCGCGAGTCCATGAAGTCCATGGGCTTGGTGATCGACTTCGTGAACTCAGTGAGCGATGCAATCGAATTTTGCAACGAAGGGCTGCCTCACGGCATCGTGTTCGAGTCCAGCCTGAAGACGCCGAGGTTCATGCAAATGGTGGGCAGCATCCGCCAGGAAGTGCCCGAGTTCGTGTTCATCGAGCTGCTGGAAGAAGGCCACACCTTCGAAATTTCCAGCATCAGCCCGACCGGCATGGCGCGTGTGGGCCAGGCGGCTGTGGCCACATCGCTGCCCTCAGCCCTGGTCTACGAACTCACGCGCATCATGTGATTGAGTGAAGCTCAGGCGGGCTCGGCCAGCAGTTGGCCCAGCAGCGTGTGCAGCGCGTCAAAATCAGGCTCGCCGATGTAGCGCTTGACGATCTCGCCCTTCTTGTTGACCACGAAAGTCGTGGGCGTCAACTGCACCGGGCCAAAGGCCTTGGCCAGATCGCCCGTGTGGTCCATGACCACCTGGAAGGGCAGTTGCCGACTCTGCGCGAATTGCATCACGTAGGCGGGCGGGTCGTATTCCATGGCCACTGCCAGGGTCTGCAAGCCTTGCGCCTTGAACTTGTTCTGGGTGGCGATCAGCTGGGGCATCTCTTTGATGCAAGTGGTGCAACTGGTGGCCCAAAAGTTGATCAGGGTGACTTGCCCCTTCAGATCAGAAGTGCGGTGCTGGCTGCCATCGATCCGGGTATAGGGCAAATCAGGCAGAGACGCCTGGGTGTCCCAAAAACATCCGGACAGAAACAGTGGCACGGCCACGGCGATCAAGGCAAGATGTCGTCTGTTGGAATTCATGGCCGTTGGGTCAGTGGAGCTGTATCAGTGGATCACCTAATGAACCGTCGTCAGATCATATTGTCGTCTGCTTGCCAGGCTTTGGCAGGCAGCATGGCATTGTCCTTGTTGGCGTCGTCCAGTGCGCGGGCTGCCACCTTCAGCCAGGCAGATGCCACCGGCGCCGTGCGTGCGGCGCTTGAACGCGGCGCAGACATCGCCGTCAAGCAATTGGGCCAGGTCAATGGCTTCATGGGCAATGACAAGATCCGCATCCCTTTGCCCGATGTGCTGGAAAAAGCCGCGCCCTTGCTGCGCGCGGTCGGCCGTGGCCGCCAGTTGGACGACCTGGTCAACGCCATGAACCACGCGGCCGAGAACGCGGTGAGCCTGGCGCTGCCGTTGCTGCGCAATGCCATCAAGGGCATGTCGGTGCAAGACGCGCGGCAGATTCTGTCGGGTGGTGAACACGCGGTGACGGATTTCTTCGCCGCCAAAACACGCGCGCCCTTGGGGGTTCAGTTCTCGCCTCTGGTCAACAAGGCGGTTGAAAAGCTGTCGCTGGCCCAGCGCTACAACGAACTGGCTGGCAAGGCCAGCAGCATGGGCTTGATCAAGGGCAGCCAGGCGGCCACCGTGCAGCAGCACGTCACCAACAAGGCGCTGGACGGCTTGTACTTCGTGATCGGCGAAGAAGAACGCCGCATCCGCAATGATCCCGTGGGCACGGGCAGCGCCCTGCTCAAGAAGGTTTTTTCGTCCCTTTGAGCCCGGCGGGTGGCTTGGCGGGTTGAGAGGCGGCAGGCACGGGCGCCAGCAGCGATCGCTGCACGCGCTCGACCTGCGGATCAGCCCAGGAGCCGGTGATGCTGAACTGCCGGGTGCTGGCCTCTGCCACCTGCTTGCGCAACAACACCTGCGCGATGAACGTGCCCAGGCCCACCGCTGGATTGATGACCGCGTAAGCCAGCGAGGCCGTGCCGGCGTTCACTTCGGGCACCACGAACACGTGCAGGTTCTGGGTTTCGCGCGCCAGGTCAGCCTGGCCTTCCATCATCACCACGGCCTGCACACCGCGCATGCGCAGGTTGCGGGTGTCGGCCACCCCTTGCTTGATGGAGACGTCGCCATCGATGGCATCAAAGGCAAAGCCTTGTTGAAACACATCGCGGAAGTCCAGCACCAGGCGCCTGGGCAGTGATTGAAGGCTGAGCACGCCCAGCAACTTGGCCATGCCGGGATCGACCTTGAGGAACTGCCCTTCCTTGATGTCCACGGACAACTCACCCGTCATGGTCGCGGGGTTGGGCTCCAGCGGCGAGCCCATCCAGGCAATCTGGCCGGTGAGCCTGCCCTTGCCACCCTTCAAGGTCTGGGGCAAACCGAGGCGGCCCAGCAGGCTGCCGCTGTTGTTCAGTTCCAGCGTGAAGTTGAACGCCGCTTTCTGCTGGGGTTTGGCGCCGGGCACCAGGCCCACCGCCATCCAGTTGCCGCTGGCATTGAGTTGGGCTTCGGGGTTGGTCATGCGCAATTTGTTCAAGCGCCATTCTGGCTGCACACCGCCCCCCTCCGCAGGCACCAGGCGGTTGAGGGCCTCCACCTCCATCTTGCCCAAGGGCAGGCCCCGCCAATCCAGCTCGTCGATGACGATGTCCAGCGCCGGCACGGTCACGGTCTCCGGAGTCAGCAACTGCAGCGCAGCCTGGTCCTCGAAGGCTTCGGCCTCGGCGGCCGGTACCGATAGGCGTGACAGGCGGGCCACGATGCGGTTGCCGGTCGGCCCGCTGGCCAGGGGCGAAGTCTCAGGCCGCATCTCGATCTGGCCCGCCAGTTGGTCGGACTCGATTTGCGCACGCCAGACGCCCGGGTTGGGATGGGCCAAGGTGACGTCCACATTGCGCAGATTGCGCTGCTGGTAGTTCAGCACACCGGCGCGCAAGCTCAAGGTGTCGGGCAGATAGTCCTCACCCGGGCCCACGCTGTCGCTGGAGGGTGAGCGCACCACGCGGGCCAGGCCTTGCCAGGCGTCCAGGTCCAGGGTCGGCACGGTGACCTGGGCCACCACGCCTTTGGGGGGCAAGGCCGGAACGGCGATGGCGCCACCGCCCGCCGTGGATTGAACCAAACTCAAGGCCCCGCGGGTGACTTTGGCCTGGTCGCCCTTCACATCGCGGCGGAAGTCTGCCCGCAGCCAGGGCGAACCCGCGGCGTTGGCCGACTGGGCCGCGCCCAACTCCACCAGCAAGGCGTCGCTGAGTCCGCTGGGGTCATCGCTTCGGTGGATCATCGTCAAGGGCCAGATGCTCTCGGCGCTTTTGTTCAAAGGCGCGGGCAGGTCCACTGCCAAGCCTTGCAAGGTGGACACGACGTGCAGTTCTGGCTGCGCCGCCGTGGAGGCCTGATCCACCGCAACCTTGGGCAGGGCCACGGTGACGGTCACCGCCGCCTGGCCCGTCATGCGCTGGGCCAGTTGGGCCAGCGCAGGCCATTCGCTGGCCGTGCGCAAACCTTCCGCGGTGATCAGCCCCTGGGCCACGAACTTGGGGGCCCCGCTGGCGTCTTGCTGGCCTTCCACGGTCACATCCTGCCCCCACACATTGGCCACGGCCGAGACCTTCAAAGTCTTCTGGGTGAAATCAACCTGCCCCCTCACCTTTTGCAACAACGGGACGCTGGGGTGCAGGCGCAACGCGGCCTGGTCCTGCTCGACCAGGCGGACACGGCCACGCAAACCGGTGTTGGCTGTGTGGTTCAACGGGATGTCCAAGGCCAGTTGCAAACTGCCGGTGCCGGTGCCCTCGGCTTTGTGCAAGAGCTTGCCCGTCCAAACACCCACAGGGGACACGGCCATGTAGCGCAGCAGATCGTTCAAGGGGCCTTGCCCCTGGCCACGAATTTCCAGATGGGGGTCGTCGGACGCCAGGTTCTCGATTCGCCCTTCGACATCACGCAGCAAAAAACTGCCCGTGCCCAATCCACCCAACTGGGCCTTGGCGCCCTGAATGCGCAAACGCAGGCCCTCGAAAATCAGATCGCCGTCCAGCCCGGTGAACGCAGGCCAGCGGGTCTGGGTGGGCACGCCACCCGCCTCCAGCAGGGCCGCGGGCACGTAGTCCAGGGTCACGTTTTTGGTGGGCACATGCACGCGGAAGCGCCCACCCTGGTCATCCTTGAAAGGAAATCCGGCCAGGGCCCCTTTGACCTCGAAGGTGACTTTCTCGCCACGCCCCTCGCGCACGGCCATGCGCACATAGTCGCGGGCATGGAAGGGGATGACCGAGGGCAGGTAGCGCCAGACCCGGTTGGCTTGGCCCCAGGCCAGCTTGCCCTCCAGGTCAAGGTGGCCCGGAAAACGGGCCTGCGTCCCCGTGCCGGTGCCAGGGCCCGTCTGCCAGGTGGCTTGCAGTTCGCCTTCGGCGTCGTCGTTGGCAAACGTCGCTTTTTTGACCTCCACCTGCAACTGAGGCGGCAAGGCCGCTTGGTCGGCCGGTTTGATGCGCCAGTTCACACGGGCCGCCATCGCGCTCAAGGGAATGCGGGGCTCGTCGAAAGCACCCGGCAGTTCGACCCAGCCTTTCTGGATGGCCACGGAGGCCTGGCCGCCATGCTCGTCGGCTTTCAGGTCAATGTCGGCCTCGGCCAGACCGGGCCGCCCCTGTTTGGCCGAGGCCGCCCACCCAAATCCCTTGATCTGAGCGCGCGCGCTGTATTCACGCGGGTCATCGGCCGGTCCTTGCCAACGCCAGGTCAATTGCCGCCCCACGCCCTCGGGGGCCAGGTCCGCCAGGGTCCGCCGCATGGCCGTCGAGATCGGCAAACGATCGGCCAGTCGGGCCAGCACGCCCAGGTCCAGCCGGTCGGCGTCTACCTGGCCGCCCACGGTCTGGCGCCAAACATTGGCGTTGATCTGCCCTTGCAGCGGCGCGTGCCGCCATGCCAGTTGGGCCGAGCTGGCTGGCCACACCAGCCCTTCGGTGGTGGTGAAGGCCAGTTTTTTCAGCGCCACGTGGGATTCGGTGCGCTCATTACGGGCCATGATGCGACCGCTCAGGGCCCGAAATGCCAAGGGCTGCAAACCTTTTTCCAGGCGGATGCTCACATCCTGCACATTCAGATCAAGCGCCAGACTGCTTGGCCGCCCTTGCTTGAGGACCAGCTCCGCCGCCATGCGGCCACGGCCGCCCTCTACGTCCACGGGCAGGTCCACGTGCTTGCGCAAGGACTGCACATCCGCATGCGGCAGGTTCACCGACAACTTGCCAGACCAAGTGCTCAAATCAGTGGCCTTGGGCGCGTCGCCCAGCCAACGCCGCCACCAGGGCAACTCCAGCGCCTTGGTCGAGGCGGCCTCTTGCGCGGACAAAGTCCACAAAGGCTGCGTCATTCGGGCCTTGACCTCAAAGCGCTGACCGAACTCCGGCAAGGGCGTGGCCAACAAGGACAAATGGTGCACCTGCGTGCCCAGCCCGGGGTGGCTGCTCAAATCCAGGTCCACCTTCTGCAGCAGCAAGGTTGGCGCCTGGCGCAACTCATCGGTCCAGCGCACAGCGCCCTGCTCGATGCGGATCAAGCGCTGAGACAGCACCCAATCCAGCACTTGGCCATTGCCCGCGGGCATCGCCTTGGACGCCAGCTTCAAACCCGCCACATGCAGATCACCGGCCAGATCACGGCGCACCTGCAACTCCGGACGGACCAGCACCAGCCTGTCCAGCCGGACCTCCTGGCGCCACAACACCGTGGGCCAAAGGGTGCTGGGTGAAATCCGTGCGGTCACTTCCGGCAGGCGCAAGGCGACGCTACCGCGCTCGTCCAGCAAGGCCACGTCCTTCAGTGACAGCACCGGTGACCAGCCCTCGGCCAGCCCCGACAAAGCGCCAATGCGCACCGGCACCCCCAGTGCCTTTGTGGCTTGTTGGGCCAGCGCCTCACGCCACGAACCGATTCGGGGCAGAATTTGGAATAACAAAGCCCACCAGGCAATCGCGGCCATGAACAGCAGCACCGCCAGCGTCAGCAAGCACCACCGCCCCACTCGGAGCAGTGAGCGCGCCTTGCTCACCTTGGCATGGCCAGAAGAATCAGAAGAAATCGTGGGCATGAAACAAAACTGTCGTCCAGGTGGGCCAAATTCGCCATTTTGTGAAACGCAACTGCCCTACCATCCCGGAACCAGTTGCAGGGCCCGACAACCGATCACCCTAGCACAGACCCTCACCTAGGCTCATGGGCTTCACATTCTTTAACCCCCACAACCCGGCTCCCTCAAGGGCCCATGCGGACCACACGCGGTTCGTGCAGCGCATCCGTCGCCGCTACACCCCCGAACGCGAGGAGTTTGCCCAGCAAGCGCCCGGCACCCCCACCGAAAACACCATCGACGCGCTGGTCGATCAGTTGCTGGCTGGGGGACGTGCGCTTCCGTCTGCCTTGCGCGTGGCCCGCCAACTTGTGCTGGAACGCCTGGCCTGCCTCGATGTGGAGCAATCTTGCCCGCTGGCCGACGTGACCACCGCCATGACCGAGCTGGCACAAGCCACCCTGGAGCGCGCCCTGATTTGTGCTCAGGCCGAATTCGACGCCATCCATGGCGCCCCCCTGAACGAGCAAGGCCAGCGCATCGACTTGTGGGTCGTCGGCATGGGCAAGCTGGGGGGACGCGAGTTGAATGTGTCGTCCGACATCGACCTCGTCTACGTTTACGAAGACGACGGCCACACCACCGGCATCGACGACGACCGAGGTGGCCGCAAAGGCCAGATCAGCGCCCACGAATACTTCTCGAACGTCGCCAAGCGACTCTTCAGTCTGATCGGCGACACCACCGAAGACGGCTTCGTCTTCCGTGTTGACTTGGCCCTGCGCCCCAACGGCAACTCCGGGCCCCCCGTGGTCAGTCTGGCCATGCTCGAAGAATATTTCCTGGTGCAAGGCCGCGAATGGGAGCGCTTTGCCTGGCTCAAAAGCCGCGTCGTCGCGCCCCGCGCCGCCATGCCCCAAGGCAGCCGCCACGCCCGCGCACTGGCCCTGCGCGACGTGGTCATCCCTTTCGTCTTCCGCCGTTACCTTGACTACGGCATCTTTGAAGGCCTGCGCCAACTGCATCGCAAAATCCGGGATGAGGCCAACCGCCGCGCCGCTGGCCGCCCCGAACGTGCCAACGACGTCAAGCTCTCGCGCGGCGGCATCCGCGAAATCGAGTTCACCGTGCAACTGCTGCAAGTGGTGCGCGGCGGCCAGTTCCCCGAGATCCGCACCCGCTCCACCCTCAAGGCCCTCAAGCGCCTGGCAGCACGAGGCCTGATCTCCGACGCCACCGCCGACAAGCTCGCGCAAGCCTACACCTTCCTGCGCCAGGTCGAGCACCGCATCCAGTACCTGGACGACCAGCAAACACACCTGCTGCCCACCGACGATGCCGACCTGGCCTGGATCGCCGCCAGCCTCGGTCTGGGCAAGCCCAGCGAAGACAAACCCGATTGCAACAGTGGCACCTGCCAGTTGCTCGACATCCTGTGCAACGTGCGTGAACTGGTGGCCACCGAGTTCGACGCCTTGCTGCACGAAGGCAATGCGCCCAGCAACAAACCCGCAGGCTGCCGATCCTGCGGCGGCCCGCCCCTTCCAGTCGACAGCGACGAGTTCATCGCCAAACTGCCCGAGCCCATCGCCTCGCACGTGCGCACCTTCGCCGCGCAACCACGCGTCAACCTGCTCAGCGACACCGCCAAGCTCAGGCTGGCCAAACTCATTGGCCGGGCCACCCTGCTGGCCTACACCAGCGAAGACTGCTCAGACGCCACCCCGCAAGACTGCCTGGGCCAGGACGCCGTGCTGCGCTTCATCGACTGGCTGAACCCACTGCTGCGCCGCGACAGCTACCTGTCGCTGCTGGCTGAGCGCCCCGAAGTCCTCAAGCGCCTGCTGCGCCTGCTGGGCCTGGCCAAATGGTCAACGCGCTACCTCATGCTCCACCCTGGCGTGATCGACGAGCTCGCCGACCCACGCCTGATGGAAGGCCGCTTCGACCCGGTCGCCTACCAGCAAGACCTGCAAGACCGCCACCGCGGCTGGGAGCGCGCCGGCCAAGCCGACGAAGAAGCCCTGCTCGACACCCTGCGCCGCGCCCACCACGCCGAAATCTTCCGAACCCTGGTGCGCGATGTTGAAAAACTGCTGACGGTTGAGCAAGTCGCTGACGACCTCTCCGCCCTGGCCGATGCCACCCTGGACATCACCCTGAAATGGGCCTGGGGCCACCTGCAGCAACGCCCACCCAAACAAGCCCGCTACGCCGTTGGCCGCGAACCGCATTTCGCCGTCATCGCCTACGGCAAACTGGGCGGCAAGGAGTTGGGCTACGGCAGTGACCTGGACGTCGTCTTCCTGTTCGACGACACCCAAGACCGCTCCTCGGCCGACGACGGTCCCGATGCCCCCGACCCCATTGACGCCTACCTGGTCTTTGCCCGCAAGGTCATCAACTGGCTGACCCTGCGCACCTCGGCCGGCGAGTTGTTCGACATCGACACCGCGCTGCGTCCCAATGGCAACGCAGGCCTGCTCGTCACCTCTTTCCACTCATTTGACGACTACCAGCGCCAGCGCGGCAGCAACACCGCCTGGACCTGGGAACACCAGGCCCTCAGCCGCGCACGCTGGTGCGCTGGCGACCCGGCCCTGGCCACCCAATTCGAGACCACCCGCCGGGCCATCCTCTCCACGGTGCGCGACACCCAGGCCCTCAGTGACGAGGTGCTGGCCATGCGCGAACGCCTGCGCTCCGCCCACACCTGCCCGCCCGACCAATTCGACGTCAAACACAGCGCGGGCGGCATGATCGACGTCGAATTCGCCGTGCAATACCTCGTGCTGGCGCACAGCCACGCCCACCCAGGCCTGCAAGACAACGTCGGCAACATCGCCTTGCTGCTTCGGGCAGAACAAGTCGGACTGCTGCCTGCGGGCATTGGCCACGAAGCGGGCCAGGCCTACCGCGAGTTGCGCCGCGTACAGCACAGGGCGCGCCTGGATGAATCGGCCCTGCAACTGGCCGACGAGGCCAAAGATGCGATCAAACCCCACCGCGATGCGGTCCTGCGCCTGTGGGGTGCCGTGTTCATGGGCCCCAGCACCCATACTTCAGCGTGACGCCCCGCCCTCTCGGGCCTTTGGCCTGGACCGGCGTCGCCTTGGCGCTGGGCCTGCCCACTCTGTGGGGCCTGCTGCCCGGGCACTGGCCACCCGACACCTGGGCCCTGCACCCCAGCGCCGGGCTGCAACAAAGCCCTTTGAACCTGTGGACCTGCGCCTGGCTGCACGCCAACACCCGCCACCTGGTGGCCAATCTCGGCGGCCTGGCCCTGATCCTGAGCCTGGGCTGGATCCTCAAACTGCCCCCCCGCGCCGCCCTGGCGTGGCTGCTGGCCTGGCCCATCACGCACCTGCTTCTCCTGCTCGACCCTCGGCTGGACACCTACTACGGCCTGTCAGGCATCTTGCACGCCGGGCTGAGCACCACCGCGACCAGCCTCATCCTTCAAGCCAAAGATGATCGCGCAGCCAAGTGGCCCACCCTCTACGGGTGGGCCCTGCTCTTGGGCATGTTGGCCAAATGCTGGCTGGAGAACCCCAACTGGCAGGTCCTGCTGCCCCGCCCGGGTCTGGGCATGAACGCCGCACCGCTGTCGCATTGGGCCGGCACCCTGGTGGGCATCGGTATCACCCTGACACTGTCGTTACCCAGAGGTCACGCCTGCTCGAAATCCCGCCCATGAGCACTTGCTCAGGGAACGTACACTCATTGGCTGAATTTTGACTTCAGGGAAGTCCCCAGGGAACTTACCGCTTCTGCGGCGGGTCTCTCTGCACGATCGAGTCTTCACACCAATCATTAACTTTTCGTTTCAGCCCTATGCACACCAACCAGCCTACCTTCGCTCGTCATCGCGCCCTGCAACGTGCAGCCCTGGTCCCCATCGTGGTGGCCACCGCCCTCTTGGTAGCTGGCTGCGGCAAGGACAGCAAGGAGGGGGCCAAGGCCACCCAGACAGCCGCCCGCATCAACGGCGAAGAAGTCACCGTTCACCAGATCAACATGGTGCTGGAGCGCCAGCAAGGCCTCAAGCCCGAGCAAGCCGAACCCGCCAGCCGCCAGATCCTGGAAAGCCTGATCGACCAGGAACTGGCCCTGCAAAAAGCCACCGAGCAAAAGCTGGACCGCGACCCTCAGATCATCCAGATGCTGGACGCCACCCGCCGCAACCTGCTGGCCCGCGCCTACCTTGAAAAGGCAGCCCAGGCCAGCGTGGGCGCGCCCCCGGCCGAAGACATCAAGAAGTACTTTGACGAGCACCCCGCCTTGTTCGGGCAACGCCGCATTTACATGCTGCAAGACTTCACCATCCAGGGCGATACCGCGCAAATCAACGAAATCACGCCCAAACTGCAGGTCACCGACAGCTCACAAGCCTTCGTCGAAGTCCTCAAGAACAGCGGCTTGAAGTTTGCCGTGAACCAGGTCACTCAGCCAGCCGAAGCCTTGCCTCTGAATCTGGTGGATCAATTCGCCAAACTGGTGGATGGCAAAGGCATGTACCAGGGCATGAATGGCGGGCTCAAAGTCGTGCTGGTCGCGGCCAGCAAACCTCAGCCCCTCAGCCTGGACCAGGCCAAACCCATGATTGAGCGTTTCCTGACCGAATCGCGCAAGCAAGAGTTCATTCAAAAAGAGACCAAGAATTTGCGCACTGCGGCCAAGATTGAATATCTGGGCAAATTTGCAGAGAAACCTGCTGGCGCCGCTTCTGGTGCAGCTGCCGCCGCATCGGCACCGGCCCCCGCAGCCGCCGCCAGCACGGCCTCATCGGCCAATGGCATTGACGCAGCAGCGCTCAACAAGGGGCTTTCCGGCCTGAAATAATTTTTCTTGCTGAAAAAGCCAAGGATTTTGCATCTGGCTGCAAGCTACGGGGAAAGCCAAATGGTTTTCCCCGTCTTTTTTGACAGCAGAGCGCAGCCATCACTCAATACAATCCGGGGATGGCCCAGGAGTACGCTGCATGACGTTCAATCAATTTCTAAGAATTATCCGAGCCCGCTGGATTTTGGCATTGGCGGTTTTAACATTTTCTGTCATTGCGACCTTGGTCATCAGTCTGATCCTGCCAAAAACCTACACCGCCAGCGCCACCGTCATGGCCGACGTTAGGCCAGATCCGGTATCCGCCTTGGGCGGCGGCGGCATGATGATGGCCAGTGGCTATCTGGCCACCCAGGTCGACATCATCAAAAGCCCCAGTGTGGCGCAGCGAGTGGTGCGCACCCTCAAGCTCACCGACAACCCCGTGATGCGCCAACGTTGGGAAAAAGAAACCGACAGCAAGGGTGACTACACCGCCTGGCTGGCCACCGTCATCGGCCGCGGCCTGGAAGTCAAGCCATCGCGCGAATCCAACGTCATCGAAATCATTTACGAAGGTGCCGAGCCTGGTTTCTCCGCCGCCTTGGCCAACTCCTTCGCCAAGGCCTACATCGACTCCACCGTGCAGATCCGCGTGGACCCGGCCCGTCAATATGCCGAATTCTTTGAAGAGCGCGCGCGACTGGCACGCGAGAAGCTGGAAAAAGCCCAAAGCCGATTGGCCAGCGCCCAAAGAGAAAAAGGCATCGTGGCCACCGAAGAACGCTTGGACGTTGAAACCGCTCGCCTGACGGATCTTGCGGCACAAGTCACCGGCTTGCGTGCCCTGAAGGCCGAAACAGGCACAAGAAGCAGCCAAGCCAACAGCAATCCAGATCAGATGCAGGACGTGCTCAACAACACTGTGATTTCAACCATGAAGTCTGACCTCGTTCGCCAGGAAGGCCGACTGCAAGAGCTGTCAGAAAGATATGGGGATGCTCATCCCACCGTTCAGGAAGCACGCGCCAGCATCAACACATTGCGCAGCCGCCTGCGCGCTGAAACAGCGCGCGTGACTGGCAGCACTCGCATAAATAGCTCAATGGCCAGCAGCCGAGAAGCCCAAGCGGTCGCCGCCTTTGACGATCAGCGCCAGCGCGTGCTCAAGCTCAAAGATGCCCGTTACGAACTCCAGGTGCTGGAACGTGAGGTCGAAAGCGCACAGCGCATCTACGACTCCATCCAGGCTCGCCTCAGCCAAACCAGCCTGGAAAGCAATGCCAGCCAATCGGGCATCTATCTGCTCAGCACTGCCACCGAACCCACCACGGCCACATCGCCCCGGGTTGTGCTGAACGTCCTGGTTGCAGTCGTGCTGGGCACCTTGCTGGCTTTGATGACCGCCATGACTGTCGAGTTGTTCGATCGTCGTGTGCGCGGCGCTCTGGACATTGCACAGGCCCTGGAGTTGACCGTGGTCGGCGTGCTGCCGTCACCGTCTTCGCAAGCCAAGAACAAAATGGCCCTCAGCTTGAACCGCAAACCGCCGGGAGCAGCCCAACCGCCCTCGTTGAGCAACAGCAACATTGAACCTGCTCAAGGCTGAACGAACATGAACACGAATTTCCACGCATCACGCTTCAGCTCCGTGCAGGACAACGCTTCGTCGGACTTCCAGGAAACGCAGCAATTGTCCAGTGAACGCTCCATTGGCGAAATCATCAGTGAAGCCAACAAGCTGTCCACCGAACAGATCGAACAGATCCTGGTCTACCAAAAGGACAATGGCGTTCGCTTCGGTGAAGCCGCCGTGGCTCTGGGTCTGGCCAATGCCGACGATGTACTTTGGGCGCTGGCCCAGCAGTTCCACTACCCGTACGCTTCTGAAGGCAAAAACAGCCTGAATCCAGAATTGGTCGTGGGCGCCAGCCCCTTCACCGTTCAAGCCGAAGCCTTCCGCACCATCCGCAGCCACCTGATCATGAAGGTCTACAGTGACGAGGGCCCACGCCCCGCGCTGGCCATCCTCAGCCCCGACAGTGGCGATGGCAAAACCTATTTCGCCGCCAATCTGGCCGTGGCCTTCTCTCAACTTCCGGGCCGCACGCTGCTGATCGACGCGGACATGCGCAACCCGCGCATCCACGAGTTGTTCAATCTGCCCAGCCGCAGTGGGGGCCTGTCCTCCATTCTGTCGGGCCGCGCAGCCTCCAAGGTCATCCAGTCGGTCAAGGAATTGCCCAACCTGTTTGTGCTGCCGGTCGGCCCCACACCGCCCAACCCGCTTGAACTCCTGGAGCGCCCCGCTCTGGGCCTGCTGCTGCGCGAGCTCAAGACCAAGTTCGACCGCATCATCGTGGACACCCCGGCCATGAGCCTAGGCACTGACGGCCCCGTGATCGCCGCCAAGTGTGGTGCGGCGCTCGTCGTGGCGCGCCAGAATCAAAGCCGGATTCCCGCGCTTCAAGAGTTGGTGCGCACCGTGAAAATGAGCTCCGCCAGACTCGTGGGTGCCATCGTCAACGAATACTGACAAGCATCAGCGCGCTGAGCCCTGCCCCCTGAGCGTGGCCTTTTCCACGGCCATCGCGATGTTGGACACCGCCTTCTCCACCGTGAAGGCCTGAGCCCTGTTCAGGGCGTTGCGCCTCATCACCTCCAGCTTTTCAGGGTGCTTTAAGATGTCTTGAATCGCTCCGGCCATGCTGCCCCTCAACAGGGGATCAATCAGCACCCCACTTCCGCCATCGCCCAACACCTCACTGTGGGCGCCGTCATGAACGGATATCAAGAGCGGTAGCCCAAGGGACAGGGCCTCAAAAGAGGCCAGCGATCGATAGTCGCCCAAGGTCGGCATGATGAAGGCATCAGCCTGTCCCAAACGAGTTCCGAGCTCGGCATACGGAATGTTCCCGTTCAACCGGATGACATCGGACAACCGCTCGCCATTGATCTTGTTCTGCAACACGCTCATCAGCGGACCGGCACCAAACACGTCGATTTCCAACCGCTCCTTTTCGCTTTCGCTCAGCAAGGCCACTTCGTCCACCAACTCCATGAAACCCTTCTCGGGGATGAGTCGGCCAATGCAGGCAAATTTGATGGTGCGTCCCCGGACGTCTGGTTTCAAAGGCAACGCCGCTCCCGCGAGAGACGAGGTCAGGTAGACCGCCGCCGTGATCTTGGAAGGATCGACTCCCAGTTCACTCACCAGATATTCAAATCCCTTGGCATTGTTGGTGAGGATCCCGGTGCACAAGCGGCACTGTATTTTCCTCAACCATTTAAAAACACCACCTCTTTTCGCAGAAGTGAATTGAGGAGCATTCTCAACCAGAAGAATAGACCGCGTCTGCCCTTTTAACCGGGCCAACACCGTGGCCACCAAAGCCAAAATGCTGAATTCCAGAATCAGCATGGCGTCACATTTTAGTTTCAGAAGTGACACCACAACATAAGGCGATGGGATGGTGACCCCCAGGATGCGGCGAAACGACACGGTGTCATTCTGAACAATGCTGGGGCATTCGCCACGGTCAAATCGTGGGCCCGTCAATACCTCCACGGCCATGCCCCCGGCAACCAGCCCCTCAAAAAGAGCCCCCCAATACAGCGCCTTGCCATTGCCTCCTAGATAAGGGGCCACAAAACATATCCGCCGCGAGGCAGGGTTCTGAAATCTGGACATGATTTTTTATTTCAATAAAACTTTTGCAATACTTTGAAGGCGATCGATGCAATCACCTCGGCCGCGATCAGAGCGATCAATGCCCCGGTGGCGCCAAACATATAGCTCAACACCACCACCAGCACCACCGTGCAAACCAGGGCAATGGCATTGGTGATGCTGAGAACACGAAACATGTGCTGGACCAGAATTTCGACTTCGAGCGTGGATCGATAAGCTGCTGCCAGGGCCTGAACACACCACAGCATCACCAGCAAGAACAAATCATCATACTTGCTGAGAACCGTCTGGCTCAAGTATGGGTACGCCGCCGCGATCGGCAATGACGAAAGCACTGTGACCAACAAAATCTGCCGCCGACTGCGCTGAATGGCACCATCCGGCTCCTTGCGAATCATTTTGGCCTGATGGATTTGCGTCAATGGCGGTGTGGTGATACTGGAAATCGAAGTAGTGATTCTTGCCGCGTTGATCTCGGCCAAGCCCCTCATCCCGATGAACATGGGGGATATGTAAACATACCCATAATTTCGGAGGCATGAAAGCACATGTGAAAACGCACCATACATACCAGGGCGAAGGTATTTTTCAAAACTTAGGCCAGGCGTGGCCTCTGTTTTAAAGAAATCAAATCTGACATAGATGTACAAAAAAGCTGCGAAATTACCAGCCGCCAAAGAAATGAAAACACCCTCAAAGATCTGATCCACTTTCAAAATCTTGACCAAGAAAAAACATGTCAACGACGTCACCGCAAACAAAACCTGCGCAACAGCCGTGTTGGTCAAACTGCTTGAATTGTAGGTAAACCGAACCAGATATTCCTTTAAGAAAAAACCGTAGGCGCACAATAGGATGGACAGCACCACCGGCGCGGAAATCACCTTGGCGCCACCGGTCGGCGCATGGCTCAAGCCCAGCCACAACAAGGCCATCACGGTCAGAACGGTCATCCATTTGAACGGGGGCAAATGACCCTTGAAATGGACTCGCCGCCCCACCTCGTCAGTGGCTTCGTCAAACACCGTGACTTGCGTGGTCCACAAGGCAGCGCCCAAGCCCGACAAAAAATACACCACCGTGATGGCGGCCGAATACTCACCAAACCTGTCCGGGCTCAAGGTGGCCACCAGCACCAGATTCAGCAAAAAAGAAACGCCGCTGCTCGATGCTTGCGCCACGATGCCCATGGCCATCGGGCTGTTGATGAAAACAAGCCCGCGCTGAAACAGGTCGCTGCTTCTTTTCAACTTCGACAAGCTCAAGGCCCCTGCTAGGATTTGCCGAGCAAGAAGTCGTACAACTTCTGGCCGACCACGCTGGCCTCGAAGCGCGCCTGGAAACGCCGCGTTGCCGCTTGGCCCATCTGCTCCAGCGCCCCCGGCCTCTCCAGCACGTCAAGGAGCACGTCACGCGCGCGCGCGGCGTCATCGAGCGGCCAGAACCGCCCCTCAACGCCCTCGTCGAACACCTCGACGATGCCTCCGACCCCTCCTGCCAGGATGGGAACACCGGCGGACAAGGCCTCGATCAGTGCCAAGCCCTGGTTCTCCATGATGGCCGCATGCACGTACAACTTGTGCCCGGGGATGTAGGCCCGGGCACCTGCGCAAAAGCCGGCAAAAAACACCTGCTCCGCAATGCCCAACTCAGCCGCCAACGCTTCCAGGGTTTTGCGATCGGGTCCGTCACCAACCAGCGTCAAGGTCACGACACGACCACTCGACTTGGCCAACGCGACCACGCGCAACAGAAACTGCTGATTCTTGCGATGCTCCAGCGTTCCGATCGACACCAAGTCGCGCCCACGCAAGGCGGGCATCACGTTATCCGAGGGCAACGCTTTCACGAAATTGGGAATCACGGCCGACCGAACCGATTGCAAGCCGGACACGCGCAGCGGTAGCTCCTCTTGCATGAATCTGGACACATACACCAGGCTGTGCAAACGCGGCAGAACGGCCTGATCCAGGCGCCGAATGCTGCGGGCCATCGGCCCATCGGCGGCGATCACGCCTTTGTCGATCCACTCGTCGGCCTGAGACAGGTTGAAATGAACCACCAGGCTGACCAACTGCTCAGGCGACCTGACGCACCGCAAGGCGACTGACGCCGACAGAGGGCACTGCGCATACACCACGCAACGCGGGTATTTCGCCATCAAACGGGCCAAGCGCAAGCGCAACAAAAAAGCGTGCCCTGCCCGGTATAACCAGACCGCCGCAGGCTTGCAAATCACCTCCAACACCCAACGCAATGCCACGAAAACATGCAGTGCGGGAGCGCCCGACGAGTAAAACGGGGTGGCCACCTCATAAGGCAGCCGCCGATCCTTCAGAAAGGATTCAAACTCCCTCATGTGGGTTTGAAGCCCCGTCGTGCCTTCCAGCCGCATGAGGGACGCAATGATCACCGGTGAAGCATTCACACCCAACTCCACCATTCCTTAGGAAATCTTGACCGGAGCAGGCTTTGATTCCTGATTCCGATCGTCTGACAAGAATATGAGCGCCAGCACTGTGGCCAACGGCCAGGTTTTAAGTGCAAAAACCGACATCGTGGTCGTGGCGCCTTGCACCATGTAAATCAAAAATGCCACCCCGGCCAATCCGGAAGCCCAGGGCCTGGGCCCCGCCGTCTTGGAAATTTTGTAGAGAAGCACCCATGCCGTCACATTCAAGGCCAAACCCGTGATGCCCTGCGTAATGAGCAGATACAAGTACTCATTGTGCGCACCAAAAACGGCCCCGCTGCCCACGTTTTCCATGAAGATCATCATGTCGGCATACAAGCCACGTCCAAACAACCATTCCAAGGCGGTGTAAGTCCCGAGGCCATACTTGAGCAGCAACGCGAACACCTTGTCACGCCCTTGGGTAAAACTCTCCATGTTGCTGGTATCGAAGCCCAGCAGCTTGTTAGAGTCGTAGAGCAAAAGGGCCGCCGATCCCAAAATGATGAGGAATGCGCCATACGCCAACAAAGTGAGTGGTCTGGTGCCATTCTTGAAAGCCACAAAAGCCAGCACGATGGCCAATGTCAGGTAATTCATCCGTGAATTGGCCAGCACCACCTCCACCACCACCACCAATGCCAAAACCACGTAGGCGGGGTTCAACCTGAAGCGGTTCCATGCTGCAAAAATCAGCAATGACGTGGTCACGCTGTAAGACAAGTCCGTCTTGAAAAGATAAAAGCCCTTGAAAGTGCGTGGCCCACCCCAATAGATCCAGCCGTAGTCAAAGGGTAGCAAAGCCGCATTGGCTAAAATATTCAAGGTCGCGCCAATCGCGATGGCAAATGGAAGGCTCTCGTCTGCTGCGGCCACCACCAAACCAAAAAATATGAATGGACTGACGATCTTGAATATCAGCTGCGGAGACCCATTCTGAAAAATCATCAGCATCACCAGAAAGGTGAAGTAAATGATCACATGTCCCCACAGAACAGACTGCAAGTCGCCAGAAGCTTTTGACTTGATCCCCGCAAACCCTTTTCCGGTCCGAAGGAAGAAAACCCCAAACACAAGAAGGAACAAATACAGGTACTTGACTGCGTTGACCTCGAAGAACGCATCAACCCCCGACTTCAAGCACATGGCAACAAAGATCGGTGCCGCATAAAACTTCGGCATCATCCAGGGTGAACGTGTCGTCATTTCAGCACCTCCAGGTTTCTTCCCACCGCCACGCCACGCATCATGCGCCTCACACCCAAAAATAGAACAAGGGCATAAGCTGCCTCACCCAGCACAGCACCAAACATGAGGCCGTCCTTGGAGAACACCTGGCCAGAAAAATACATGGCGGGGATGCTCAAAACACAACTCACGGCCGCCGCATAAAAGGATTGCCTGAAATGCCCGCCAGCGAACAGCACGCCATTGCAGATTGAAGACACGCCGCTGGCCACAAAAAACACGCCCCACCATGCGATGTCAAACTGCAAACCTTTGTATTTGTCACCCAACAGGTGAGCATCCAGGAATGGATACGCGAACACCATGGCCAGAAAATAAATCAACACCACGCCTGCCACGCCCAGAATTGAAAGTTGGGTTAAACGAGCCACTTCGGACCTGGCCCCAACGGAAATCCAGTGGCTCACCTTTGGCCTGAAGATATTGCCCCATGACAAAAATATGGTGCCCAAAGGCGCCATGAACAATTTGGCCGCCACGATTTCAGCCGTGGTCTCGGGCCCCAGGACGGCCGCACCAATCAAAAGGTAACCGTTGCCGGAAGCCCAGGACACCAATCCTGCCGGCAAGGACCACCGTGCCAAAGGCCAGATTTCTGACCACAGCCGAGACCACTGAACCCAATTGAATACAGGCTTGATCGACGCCCGATGAAGCCAGGGCAAAGCACTGAGGATGCCGGCTGTCCCAATGAGCAAAAGCATTTCATCGGCTTGAACATTCTGGGAAACCACGAGGGTGCCAATGGCAATGGCCAGCAAGAAAACATAGGCCATGTCCTGCTGCAAGCACATGTCGGCCCTCATGTTGATGAACTGCACATTGCGCAGAAACTCCCGCAACCAAGATGACAACACCATCAAGACCATGGCCAACGCCAAGGGCATTTCTATGACATCCATGGAAATCGCCGCAGGCGTCAACCACAGGAAGAGGCCACCGACCATCGCCAGGGTCGAACTGAGAAACAACTGCAAGCCAAAGAAAACATGGGTGGCTTCAGCACGTTCCCGCCCACGTTTTTGAGGCAACAGCGTCAATGCGGTGGTGTTGACCAACGCCGCCTGAATGGCCAGGGTCAGTGCCACATAACCAATCAGTTGGCTGTAGGCGTAATAGTCATGCTTCGTCGCGAACTTGATGAATGCCAGACCAATCAGAAAATTGCTGATGCTCAGCAAGGCCTGGTCAACCAACGAATGCGAAACCCCCTGGAACGGCAACTTGCGCTGATCCGCCCCCTCAGACATGCGGCCCCCACCATCCGAACGCTTCGGGCTCCCAATCATTCGTGATAGTCATAGGCCTGGTAACCGGCCTGCTTGACCAAACTGTCGCGCTTGGCAGCCGTGTAGTCACTCAAGACCATTTCGGCCACCAGCTGCTGCAGCGTGATGACCGGCGTCCAGCCCAACTTGGTCTTGGCCTTGGTCGGATCACCCAACAAGGTTTCCACCTCAGTCGGACGGTAATAGCGCGGATCAACCCGCACCACCACATCACCCACCTTGCACCGGGCCAGCAGCTCACCATTGACCGGCTCCACGGCCACCACTTTGCCCACCTCTTGTTCGCCTTCACCTTCGAAAGCCAGCGTCACACCCAGCTCTTTCGCAGAAAACTCCACGAACTGGCGCACGCTGTACTGCACGCCGGTGGCGATGACGAAGTCCTCGGCCACGTCTTGTTGCAGCATCAACCACTGCATCTCGACATAGTCGCGCGCGTGGCCCCAGTCGCGCAGCGCGCTCATGTTGCCCAGGAACAGGCACTCTTGCAGGCCCAGCGCGATGCGGCTGATGGCGCGCGTGATCTTGCGCGTCACGAAGGTCTCGCCGCGCACCGGGCTTTCGTGGTTGAACAGCACGCCATTGCAGGCGTACATGCCATAGGCCTCGCGGTAGTTCACCGTGATCCAGTAGGCGTACAGCTTGGCCACCGCGTAAGGGCTGCGCGGGTAGAAGGGCGTGGTTTCCTTCTGGGGGATCTCTTGCACCAGGCCATAAAGCTCGGAGGTTGATGCCTGGTAAAAGCGTGTTTTCTTCTCCAGGCCCAGGATGCGAATGGCCTCCAGCAAGCGCAAGGCGCCAATGCCATCGGCGTTGGCCGTGTACTCGGGCTCTTCAAAGCTCACGGCCACGTGCGACTGCGCGGCCAGGTTGTAAACCTCGTCCGGCTGCACCTTTTGCATGATGCGGACCAGGCTGGTCGAGTCGGTCAGATCGCCGTAGTGCAGGATGAAGTTGCGGTTGTCAACGTGCGGATCCTGGTACAGGTGGTCGATCCGGTCGGTGTTGAACAGGCTGGAGCGGCGTTTGATGCCATGCACCTCGTAGCCTTTTTTGAGCAGGAACTCGGCCAGATACGAACCATCTTGCCCTGTCACCCCAGTGATCAACGCTATTTTTTTTGTCATGTCAGACACCATCAAGAACCAAAGAAACGAGGCCTGAAGCCGGGGGTCATGGCCTTTTCCAGATCCGCGATGAACTGGTCATGCAGCCGGTAGTCAGGCTTGCCACCCGACGAAGCGGCCAGATCGGTCAGCGACGAGATGCGCATCAGCATCCCATCGACAATGAACCCCTGCAGGCCATAACGCAATTGCTGCAACTTACGATCGAGGCCAGGCGTTGAGGCCTCCTCGTTGAGCGTCACCCAATAGGTGATGGGCTCAATGCGGCGATCAGCCTGAGCCTCCAGCCGCACCACATTCAAGGAATGAGCAGGCAATGCCACATGCTCCTTGCCAAAACCCTTGATTGTGAAACCTTGCGACACGTAGCAAAACTCGGGACGGTGGGCCGCCGTGGATTCCGAGTTCTGATTTCGCCCATAGGCAATCGACAACATGATCCGCTGGCCGCTCGGATTGATGTAAGTGCGATTGAGCGTCTCGGAATAAAGCGCATCCAGCTTGTTTTGCACGGTGGGATCGGGCAGCACCGGGATAATGCTTGGATCGACGCGCCAATCACCAAAGCTTTCGGGCACCACGGTGTGCAGCACGACGGGCGGCTTTCCATCGGCCATCATCTTGGTGGGCTTCAGCCAGACCGAAGCGGCTGCCCCGCCCAACATCAGGCCGGCTGCCAGAAAAATCGCCAAAGGCAAGCGTCTAGACACGCTCGCAGGGGTTGTCATCACATCAGCGGCCATCGCGCGCACCTCCCATGTCGTCAAACCGAGCCGCGAGCAAACGATCCAACCCATAGGTCAGCACCAATGCCACGCTGAACAACACCAAGCCCGCGAACTCGTGCGCAAAACCTTGGCCCACCTCGTCGCCCAGGTAGTAGGTGATCAACACCAGGATGATCACGCGCGTCACATTGGCGATGAAGGAAATGGGGATGATGCCCACGGCCAGGATCACGTTCCGGGCCTTGGACTTGTAGTTCATGATGTTCATGTACAGCAAGCCCAAGGCTTCGAGCGTGAACAGCGAGTTCAACCCCGAGCACGCGTCGGCCACCAGCAATTGATAAGGCCCGATCGTCAAGGTCACGCCATTGCGACCGATGGGATAACCCGCCCAATACAGCACCTGCTCGGCCACCATGGACACCACGCTTTTCAGCGGCAACGTCAAGGCCTGCACAAACGCGCCCGGCAAAGGCACCATGAACAGCAGGAACAGCAACGGGAACCAAGCCCGGCGAACGGCCGCCACACCCTGAATCAAAAGCAGGCAGGCCACCAGGATCAGGATCAGGGAACTTGCTTCAAACTCGATGACCCGCTGCGAACGCCCCACAACGTACATCGCCAGCCCAAGCGACAACAGCAAAAAGCCAGGCACCAGCGCCGGCTTGGCGGGCCGGCCAAACAAATCGTTGCGCATTCCCCAAAGCAGCCAGGCACAGGCCGCCAGGATCAAAGGACCGTGTCCTTGCTCGTCCGTGGCCCAAGTGGTGTTGGCCAGGGTCGCGAACGTAGGAACGTACATGACCCCGAATGCCAGGCAAAAAACGACCAGCGACCACACCGGAAACTTGACAGGCGATTGAGCGCTGGGAAACGCCCCGGAAGTTGGTGCTGATTGAGCCATAGACCACAGACAAAAAAGCAATGAAGCCAACCACCCGGGGTCGGCACCGGTGATTGTTACCGATCCGCGCAAAAAGTTCGCTCGGATTACCCTGATTGAGCCATGGCCGACCGATAAATTTCAATCAATTCAGCACAATTGCGCTCCGGGGTATAGCGCGCTTCGTACTCCTCGCGTGCCGCCTGCCCCATTCGAATCATTGCCTGTGGGTGTGATTCCGCCCAAGCCAACTTGGCCGCCAGATCCTCATCGTCACCCGGGTTGAACAACAAGCCGGTTTTCCCATCGGTCACCACCTCGGCCAGCGAGCCCAGGCGGCTGGCAATCACCGGCACACCGCTGGCAAAAGCCTCCACGATGGTTCGGGGGAAACCCTCATACCAGACACTGGGCACCACCATGTAACTGGCCGTGGACAAATGACCCCAAATCTCGGTCAAAGGCAAAAACCCCAGGTAATCAACCCCTGAAGCCCCCGTCACAACCTCCGCCATGGGCCCGCCACCCACCACCCTGACCCGCAGACCAGGCTGGCGCACCAAAGCCCGCAACAAAACATCCATGCCCTTTTCAGGCGTCAGGCGGCCAAGGTACAAACCCCCAACCCGCTGATCCCACCGAGGCGCGGGCTGCCAATCCACGAAATTGGGCTTGACGCTGATGCGATCGCCATCCAGCCCACCTTCAATCATCTTGGCGCGGCAAAACTCGTTCAGCGCAATGAACTTGTCCACCTTGGTCGCAAAAGTCCCCAGAACACGGTGCGTGGTCAACATGCCCGCCATCACTGCAGACTGAATTCGCGACCCCCGGTAGCACTTGTGAAGCACCCCTCGCCAGGGCACCTTGCCCAGGCAGTCCTCGCACACACGCCCTTCCCGCACGAACATGGCCTGCGGGCACAAAAGTCGGAAATTGTGCAAGGTTTGCACCACAGGAACGCCCAACTTCTGGGCCGCCCAGTAAACCGACGGCGACACCAAAGGCATGGTGTTGTGCACATGCATGACGTCAGGCTTGAACCCCGCAATCAGGGCCTGGACGTCTCGCACCGTCCGCGACGACCATACCGTTCCCGCCGCCAACTGCCATTTCGGCGTTTGCCCGACCTCGTCGTTGTGACGCTCATAGACATGCACTTCATGCCCATGTTGGCGCAAGAGCGCCACTTCCGACTCAACCACACTGTCCTCGCCACCCCGCTGTTGGTAGGCGTTGTGCACCATCAAGACTCTCATCCACGACCATCCTGCCGCCCGGGTCAACCCCGCCGCATTGTCGCCCAGACCCCACCCCCGGAACTTCCCGGATTAAAAGCACTCCATTCAACCACTTCGTGATAAATGCCAGCGCTTTCCGACTCGGCTTTTTGCCAGACCACGCGCTAACCCTGAAGTAGCGCGCATGACCCCTCCTTTAAAATTCATCCCATGTGCCCAAGAAGTTGCGGGCATCAACAACAACCCCTGGTGGGCGTCCTATGAGACATCCAGATCCAAATTTCGGTTACCCATCTCTGTCGTTCTTGGAGCGGGAACAGGTGTTGGGCGGCTTGAAACCAAAAGCGAAGAAGAAGATCATCCGTAGCGGCGCGTACGTCCTTGACACGTTCATTGACGCCACTTCCTGGGATGACGCCATCAGCCGCATCGCCGACTGGGCAGCGGAGCATCAGTCTCGCTATGTCACCTTGTGCAATGTGCACTCCGTGGTGACCGGGAGCCAAAGCGCGCAATTCGCCAACGTGATCAACCAGGCGGACATGGCCTTGCCCGATGGCGCCCCCATCGCCTGGATGATGCGCAAAGAAGGGTTTACCGAGCAACAACGCATCAGCGGCCCTGACTTGATGCTGCGCTACCTGGCAGAAGCCGAGCGCAGCGGCCAATCCGTGTTTTTCTACGGCAGCGTGGACGACACCCTGGCCAAGTTGCGCGGCCGGATGATGGCCAAGTTCCCCAAGTTGAAGATCGCTGGCATGGTTTCGCCCCCCTTCCGCAAGTTGACCGAGCAGGAAGACGCCGAATACACCCAAAAAATCAATGCTTCAGGCGCCCATGTCGTATTTGTGGGCCTGGGTTGCCCCAAACAAGAAATCTGGATGTCCGAGCACCGTGGCGCCGTCAAGGCGGTCATGGTGGGTGTTGGCGCCGCTTTTGACTACCATGCTGGCACGCTCCGCCGCGCCCCCGCCTGGATGCAGCAACGTGGCCTGGAATGGCTGTACCGCTTCGTCTGCGAACCCCGCCGCCTCGCACGCCGTTACCTTGAAACCAACAGCGTTTTCATGGCCAAGCTCGCAGCCCGTGCAGTGTTTGGGCGAGATCCCAAACAGCAAAAAGGCTAGCCAATCCACCCGCGAGGCCCGCCAACAACAGCCCCACCTTCAAAGGCGGGGCTTTTTTTTGCCTGATTAAACTCTCGGTTAACACAGACCCCACCACCCGGTTGGGCACGTTTAGTGACAGATTGCATTGAACCTTTGCCTAACTGCAGGGATCTGCCCCTGACTCAACGCATTCATATGAACAAAGCTGCAAAAATCTTCGTCGCTGGTCATCGCGGCATGGTGGGATCGGCCATCGTGCGCCGCCTGCAATCCTCCGGCTACACCCAGATCGTCACACGCCAACGCCATGAACTGGACCTGCTCGACCAACGTGCGGTCCAAGCCTTCATGCACGCCGAGCAGCCCAGCTACACATTCATCGCGGCAGCCAAAGTAGGTGGCATCCAGGCGAACAACACCTACCGGGCCGACTTTCTCTACCAAAATCTGATGATTGAGGCCAACCTCATCCACGCCGCCCACGTCGCGGGGGTGCAGCGCCTCATGTTCCTGGGTTCCAGCTGCATCTACCCAAAGCTGGCGCCACAGCCCCTCCAGGAAACTGCCCTGCTCACGGGTGAGCTTGAGCCCACCAACGAGCCCTACGCCATTGCAAAAATCGCCGGCATCAAGTTGTGCGATGCCTACAACGACCAGTACCAGCGGCAATACATCAGCGTCATGCCTACCAATCTTTACGGGCCCAACGACAATTACGACCTGAACAACAGCCACGTTCTCCCTGCACTGATCCGCAAAGCCCACGAGGCCAAACTGCGGGGCGACCAATCGCTGGTCGTTTGGGGCACGGGCTCGCCAATGCGAGAGTTCTTGTACGCCGATGACTTGGCCGACGCCTGCGTTTACCTCATGGAACAAGGCTACGACGGCCCTCTGCTCAACATTGGAACTGGTGAAGACATCACTATCCGCGAACTGGCACAAACCGTCGTCAGGGTCGTTGGATTTGAAGGCAATCTGAGCTTTGACACCACCAAGCCTGACGGAACCCCACGCAAGCTGATGGATGTTTCTCGCTTGTCCGGTCTGGGGTGGCAGGCCAAGACCACCCTGCAGACAGGCATTGCACTGGCCTATCAGGACTATCTCAAACGCACCGCCGCGTGAACAGCAACAGTCGGCCCTATACACTTGGAATTATTCTTGCATGACACAGGCCACCGTGACCCCAACCGTACCCTCCAGCCTCTCCAGTGCAAACGCGCCCAGCTTCAACATGTTTGAACTGGGGCTTGTGCTGGCAGGTCTCCTGGCGCTGTACGTTCCTACCTACGTGATTCTGGACAAGACCATCTGGAACGTCGTGGGGCAAGGGCACGGCCCGGTGATTCTGGCGCTCATGCTTTGGCTCATCTGGCAGCGGTGGCCAAAATTCGTGGCCTTGAGCAGCGCACCGGCGAACATGGCCGGTGCGTTCACCTTGACCGTCGGCCTGTTGCTGTACATCTTGGGCCATTCGCAAGACATCCTGTTCATTGATGTCGGCTCCCAACTGCTGGTTCTGGCCGGGATATTCCTGCTGTACCGGGGCTGGGCTGGCCTGCGGGTCATGTGGTTCCCGCTGTTTTTCATCATCTTCATGATTCCGGTGCCCGGCTCGGTGGTTGACCAAGTCACAGCGCCACTGAAACAAGCCGTGTCCTACACTGCCGAGCACGTCCTGTATTGGGCAGGCTATCCCATCGGGCGGTCTGGCGTGGTTCTTACCATCGGGCCCTACCAATTGCTGGTCGCCGACGCCTGCGCCGGGCTAAACTCCATTTTTGCACTTGAAGCGATTGGCGTTTTTTACATGAGTGTTGCCCAACACACCAATCAACTGCGCAACAGTTTGTTGGCCGTGTTGATTTTGCCAATCTCTTTTGCGTCAAACGTCATCCGAGTGGTGACACTGGTCTTGGTCACTTACTATTTTGGCGATGCCGTCGGGCAGGGTTTTGTTCACGACTTTGCAGGTATTGTGCTGTTCATGGTAGCGACCTTACTCACCATCGGTACGGATTCCATTTTAGGTCTTTTCATCACTGAGCCAAAACCGCCGAAGAACGAAGCTTCGGTCGCTTAAATCGATCAGCACAAATCAAAAATCATGAGCTTCAATCAGTTTATTTCCATACTCAAAGCCAGATGGATCATTCTGGTCACCATCTTGGTGGCCACCGTGTCCTTGGCGATTGCGCTCAGTTTGCTGCTGCCCAAAAAATACACCGCCAGCGGGGTCGTCCTGATCGACTTCCGTGCCTCAGACCCCATCAGTGGCATGGCGATGCAGAATGCCCTGCTGCCCGGGTATGTCGCCACCCAGATTGACGTGCTCCAGAGCGAACGCGTCTCGCAGAAAGTCATCGAGTCACTCAAGCTGGCCGAAAACTCCGACCTGCGTCAGCAGTGGATGGACGACACCCAAGGCCAAGGGTCTTTCCAATCCTGGCTCTCCGACATCCTGCAAAAGAATCTGGACGTTTCGCCCGGCAAAGAATCCAGCATCATCAGTATTTCATACACTGCCGTGGACCCCTCATTTGCGTCGGCCATGGCCAATGCCTATATTCGGGCCTATATCCAGACCAGTCTGGACATGCGCATCGAACCCGCCCGGCAATTCTCCAAGATGTTTGACGAGCAGATCAAGCAAGCCCGCCAACAGTTGGAAGAAGCCCAAACCCGGCTGTCCGAATATCAACGCAGCAAAGGCATTCTGGCCACCGATGAACGACTGGACGTCGAAACCGCCAGGCTCGGCGAGTTGTCCGCCCAATTGGTCGCCATGCAATCCCAAACTGCCGATGCACAAAGCCGCAATGCGCAATCTGGCGCGAACAGCCCCGAAGTACTGGGCAGTCCCGTGGTGGCCGGCCTCCGCGCCGACATGTCACGCCAACAGGCTCGCCTGAAAGAACTCAACGCCAAGTTTGGTCCGGCCCACCCCCAGGTTCTGGAACTGCAGGCCAACATCAGCGAGCTGCAAGTCAAGCTTGAGTCGGAAACCCGCGCGGCCCGGGCCAGCATGGGCATTTCCAGCAACGTCAATCTGCAGCGCGAGCGCCAGTTCCGCACCACCCTGGAAGCCCAGCGTGAAAAGCTGATGACTCTCAAAAAGCAACGTGACGATGCCGCCGTCCTGCAGCGGGACGTTGAAAATGCCCAGCGCTCTTATGACGCGCTGCAAGGGCGGCTGGCCCAAACCACCCTTGAAAGCAACACCAACCAAACCAACGTCTCGTTGCTGAAGATGGCCACCCCGCCCGCCAAGGCATCGTCACCACGCCTGATCCTGAACACCATCGTGTCGGTCATCCTGGGCACCTTGCTCGGCATTGGGGCCGCCATCCTCCGAGAACTCATGAACCGCAAACTTCGGCTGGAAGAGGACGTCACAGAGACCTTGGGCGCCTCATTGTTAGGCTCGATGCCCGCCGTATCAGAGGCCAAGCGGGGCCGCAAATTGCCATTGGGGTCTTCTCCACGCCTAGGCACCCAACGCGGTTTGCCTGAATTGTCCGCGCCCGGACAATCTTCCTGAACTCACCAGACATTCAGCATGACCGACTTTCAAACATCAGGTACTGGCGACAAATCCATCGGCGACATCATCGCCGAGGCCAATAATTTGTCAGCAAGCCAAGTCTCTCAGATCCTGGCGCATCAGCAAAAAACCGGCCTCAAATTTGGCGAGGCCGCCGTGGCCCTGGGCTTCATCAAGCGCGAAGACGTGCTGTGGGCCCTGTCGCAACAGTTTCATTACCCCTATCAGGCCGAAGGCGGTACCGCCGTCTGCGCCGAACTGGTGGTGGCCACCAAGCCGTTTGATGCCGCCTCAGAGTTCTTCCGCGACGTGCGCAGCCAGTTGATCAGCAACCTGTTCGCGGACCAGGATCCTCGCAAGGCCCTGGCCATCTGCAGCCCCAACGTTGGAGATGGCAAGTCCTTCTTCGCGGCCAATCTGGCCGTAGCCTTCAGCCAACTGGGCGGCCGCACCTTGCTGGTAGACGCCGACATGCGCACACCCCGCCTGCACGAAATCTTTGGCATCGAGAACCCCAAGACGGGCCTGAGCGGCATTCTTTCCGGCCGCAACGAAACCAATGTCATCCGTCCAATTGACGCATTGCCCAGCCTGTTCTTGCTGCCAGTGGGCGTGGTCCCTCCCAACCCCCTTGAGTTGATCCAGCGCCCCGTGTTCGACCTCCTGCTCAATGAATTGGTCAGCAAGTTTGACTATGTGCTGGTCGACACACCTGCCTTCAGCCATGGCGCTGATGCACGGGTGGTGGCGGCCAAATGCGGTGCATCGGTCGCCCTTGGTCGCAAGGGCCAAACCGCAGTCCCGGCCATGAAGCAATTGGTCGCAACGCTCGGCAAACGCGGACAAGACTTCGCTGGGGTCATCCTCAACGAGTTCAACGCCTGAGTAAAGGCAAGGCTGAAACGTCATGAAATCGTCGTCATCCACCCTCGTGCGAAGCGTCATCGTCTCGGTCATTTTGGGGGCCTCCGCGGTCCTGGCCATGGTGGCCACCCCCACCGTGCACGAAATCCAAAATGCATCCATCCTGGAGAGCTCAGTGCCTCGTCAGATCGGCCCATGGCGCGAGCTGCCCAACCCCCGGGTGCAAGTGTCCTTGAGCACCGGCGAGACCACCTACGACCAGCCCTACGATCAAAGTGTCATGCGCAGCTACGTCGATGACACCGGCCACATGATCCAGGTGGCGCTCGCCTGGGGCAAACGCCAACGCCAGGAAGTCAAGATCCATCGGCCGGAGCTTTGCTACCCCGCCCAAGGTTTCACGGTGGAATCCCTCACCGACGTCACCTTCCCGCTGAGCACCCCGGATGGCCACCCGGTCACCGGCAAGCGGCTGATGGCCAAAGACCGCAACGGCAACCTGGAAGCCGTCAGCTACTGGATTCGCCTGGGCGGCACCTACAGCGGCAACGCCTGGGAAACCCGCCTGCACATCCTCAAGGAAGGCATGGCAGGGCGCATCACCGATGGGGTGCTGGTGCGGGTGTCGCAACGCGTAGTCCCCGGCACCAATGTCGATGAATTGTTTCAACGGCAGGAAAAGTTTGCCGCAGCCATGGTCAGCGCCTCCCCCGCTGAAGCACGCACCCTGTTGGTTCGCTGAAATGGCCTGTGTGTGAACCAGCGGTTGGCATTTTTCAAAACTAATGTATTACCGCTGATCCTGGGTCAGTTAGGCGTGGCCGCCGTGCAGGGGTTTCAACTGCTGGTGGTGGCACGCACCCTGGGCCCCCATGAATTTGGCAAGGTGGCCGGTATCCTGGCCATCACGGCGGCCTTGCTGCCCTTTTCCGGGCTGGGCACCGCCAACATGATGGTGATGCAGCTGGCCCGGGGCGAACAGGCCATCGCTCGGTTGTATGGCAACTCGCTGACTGCGGGCCTGCTGTCAGGGTCCGTGCTCACGGCCCTGGTGCTGGCCGGCTTCTACATCTGGGATGATGACCCTGGCTTTCTGCTGATCGCCTTCCTGTTCTGCATCTCTGAACTCGTCTTCACCAAAGCGGTCGACATCTCGCAGCACGTGTTCTTCGGGCTGGACCGCCACGCCGTGGCCAGCAAGTTCCTGGTGCTGCAAAGCAGCTTGCGGTTTGTGGGCGCCTTGGTATTGATGCAGCTGGGCCTGCAAACCGCCCGTGACTGGGCACTGGCTCACATCGTGGGTGGTGGGTTGGCCACCGTGCTGATCATGAGCTACACACTCAAGACCACCAAGGGCATGAGCATCGACTTCCCGAAAATGCGCACTGACATCAAGCAGGGCGTGTTCTTTTCGATGGGATTTGCCGCACGCGGGGTCTACATCGACATCGACAAAGCCATCCTGCCGCGCTTCGAACCCATGAGCATCAACGGCGCCTACACGGCCGCCTTCAGGCTGGTCTACATGGCCACCACGCCACTGACCGCAGGCCTGCTGGCCTTGCAAGCCAAGATGTACCGGGCCGGCGGCACGCATGGTCTTGCAGAAACAGCACGCATTGCCAGACGTGCCATGGTGGTGGGCGTCCTCTACGGAACGGCCGTGGGCATTATGATTTATGCCCTGGCACCGCTGCTACCCCTGGTCATTGGCCCGAAATACGCTTTGTCCGTTGACATCATGCGCGCTCTGGCCTTTTTGCCCATACCCCTGTTCATGCAAAGCGCCATGTCTGATGCCCTGGCCGCTGCCAACCATCAGCGGGCCAGGAGCATGGTGCAGATCTTTGCGGCGGTGCTGGCAGTGCTGCTGAATTTTGTGCTGATTCAGCACTACTCGTGGATGGGCGCCGTCATCTCGGCCTATGCCTGCCAATGCTTCCTGGCCTTGAGCATGGCGGCCATTGTTCACCAGAAAACTCGATAGACCCTCGGATCAAGAAAGAAGCAAATGCGGAAAATCGTCGTATTCGACCCCAGCCAGGTCACCGACAACCTGGGCGACTTCATCATCATGGATGCGGTCAACTCCGCCCTGTACGAGATCTTTCCGGACGACTACCTGCTGCACGTGCCCACGCACGATTGCCCCGGCAAGGGCGGCCTGGAGCAGATCGCCAAAAGCCCCCTCTCGTTCGTGGGCGGCACCAACATGCTGACCAGCCACTGGCTCTGGTACCGCCAGTGGAAGCTGCGCCTGCAAGACGTTTTCAAGGTCAAGAATGCCGTGCTGTGCGGCGTGGGCTGGCACAAATACCAATCGGTGCCTGACTTTGCCACCGCCTTCATCCTGCGCTCCATGCTGTCCAAAAAGCACCTGCACTCGGTGCGCGATCGCTACACCGAGAAGCACCTGCACGCCATCGGCATCAAGAACGTGGTCTACACCGGCTGCCCCACCATGTGGAGCCTGACGCCCGAGCACTGCAGCAAGCTGCCCACGCACAAGGCCAAGATCGCCGTCATGACGGTGACCGAATACCTCAAGAACATCGAGGTTGACCGCCAGTGGATGGACACCGTGCTCAAGAACTACGAGCAGGTGTACTTCTGGTCGCAAATGTTTGAAGACCTGGAGTACGCCAAATCGCAGGTGGGCGACAAGGTCAAGGTGATCGCGCCCACGCTGGCCGCCTTCAATGATTTCTTGGCCACCACCGATTGCGACTACGTGGGCAACCGCCTGCACGGCGGCATCCGGGCCCTGCAGCATGGCCGCCGCACCCTGATCCTGGAGGTGGACAACCGCGCCGCCGAGATCGGACGCGACACCGGCCTGCAAACCCTGCCCCGCGCCGACATCGCCGGCATTGAGCAATGGATCAACAACCCCCAGCCCGTGTCCATCAAGATGCCGTTTGAGCAAATCAACCAGTGGAAACGACAGTTCGCTTGAACATCCTGTACACCAACACCTCCTACCACCCGCACGTGGGTGGCGGGGCCGAGGTCATGTTGCGGGCCATGGCCGAAGGCATGGCCGCGCGCGGGCATCGGGTGTCGGCGCTCGTCTCGGCCGATGCCGATGCGCGTGACAACGTCAATGGCATCGAGGTGCACCGGCTCAAGCAGCGCAATGTGTACTGGAGCTTCCCCAAAGAGGCGCGCCCCACCTGGAAGCGCATGCTCTGGCATGGCATTGACAGCAACAACCTGTTCATGGCCCGCCCCATCCGCGAAGTGATGCAGCAGGTCAAGCCCGATGTGGTGGTGTCCAACAACCTGTCGGGCCTGTCGGTGGCGGTGTGGCAGCAGGCCCAGCGCCTGGGCATCCCCATCGTGCATGTGATGCACGACTACTACCTGATCTGCCCCAGCGTCACCATGTACAAGAACGGGCGCATTTGCGAGCAGGCCTGCAGCACCTGCCAGATTTTCAGGCGGCCGCATGCCGCCTTGTCCGACAAGGTATCGGCCGTGCTGTCGGTCAGCCAATCCATCCTGAACACGCACCTGGCGGCAGGCATTTTCAAGAACACGCCCATCAAGCGCGTGATCTACAACGCCCGCGATCTGCCAGAACCCGCGCCCCGCGCACCACTGACGAGCCAGCAGCGGCCTGTGGTGTTTGGCTTCATCGGGGCACTGACCGAGGTCAAAGGCATCCAGCCCTTGATCGAGGCCTTTGTGCTGGCGGCCCAAGAGGTGCCCGGCATCACCCTGTTGGTGGCCGGCACTGGCGAGCCCGGCTATGAAGCCCAGCTCAAGGCCCTGGCCCCACCCAACGTGGTGAAGTTCTTGGGCAAGGCCGATGCCATGGCTTTCTTTCAGCAAATTGATGTGTGCATTGCGCCCTCGCAATGGAACGACCCCCTGCCAGGCGTGGTGTATGAATCCATCAGCCAAGGCGTGCCGGTGATTGGCGCCCGGCGTGGCGGCATTCCCGAAATCGTTCAGGACGGCGTCAATGGCGTACTGTTCGATCCCGACGCGCCCGGTGCCTTGAAGGCCGCCATTGTGAACGCGGCCCGCCACCCCGAAATCATTTCACAGATGCACACCAGAGCGCGGGCCTCGGTGGCTCGTTTCGTGGATTTTTCAGCGATGCTGCGCGAGCACGAATCGCTGTTCAAGGAGGCATGCCATGTCTAGCGCCATCCCGATACGGACTTCTTACACTGCCTTTCCTCCCAACTCAAAGGCAGCCGCAAGTCCCAGTCAACTCGACAAACTCATATTTTTGGGTTTGGCTATTTACATCACTACGGTCGCGTTTGAAGGCCCCGTGCGGTTCGTGCTGTCGTATTTAAAAATAGCAACCCTGCTGTACGCCCGTGATCTGATATCCGCCTCAATCATTCTCACCGGCCTGTTGCTCAAACGGACAAATTTCGAACGCCAAAAGACACAGCTACAACTGTTGATTTATTTAATGATCACCACGTTGTTTGCCACTATTTTCTTAGGCAATGCATTCTTTTCTGGTTTATTCGCCATCAAGATATTTGCAACATTCTTGTTTGGACTCAGCGCCTACACATCCATTTTAGCCTATCCAAAACATTTCAAATACGCCACGGTTTCTCTGTTTTTTATTACCGCTGCGGGGGTGCTAGTCAACAAGTTTTACATATACCCCTGGGAAGGCGCTTCTTTTGAAAGTGCTTTCGGTGCAACTGACATGAGCCGCGTCTGGTGGGTCGCTGGCGGAGAGCGTCGCTTGGCCGGACTGACGCGTGCATCGCCCGTGGCCGCAGGCATTCTGGGACTCACGGGTGTGGCAATGCTCATCACCATGAAGAATTATTGGCTTCGTTTGTGCGTGATGTTCATCGGGGCCGCAGGCATTTACCTCACCACCAGCAAAGGTTTAGTCTTGGCTTATACCGGTGTGGCCAGCATTTCTCTGTTGCCTATAGGATCCAGCCTCAGATCCTTGGCCGGTAAATCCTTGGCCACGACTTTCTTTTTGGTTGGTCTTCTTGCCCCCTTGATTTCCTGGGTGGTTAACCCAGGCTTCGGCTTCTTCAGATCCAGCCCTTACTTACTCTCATCTTTCGCCGACCGCATCGCCAATACATGGCCGGCCACCTTGAACAATTTCAAGCACTGGTATAACTGGCTGATCGGCGAGGGCTTGGGTGGCGTTGGTTTGCCTTCACTTTTTTCGGGAAGAACCAACAACTACACAGTGGTCGATAATTTGCACCTATTTTTGATGGGGAATTTCGGCCTCATTGGTACGACCTTGTTTGTGTTTTTTTATATACGGGTCTTTAAACACGCCCAAAATCGGCGCGGTGTCTCTAATTCCGCCTTTACCGTGGCCGTCATGGGCCTTGGCTACGGCATCGTGACTAACATCGCTGACGATGCCTTCTCTCCCATCGCCATGGGGCTTGCATGGGGCTTGCTTTCTCAGCCGGAAGAGGCTCATGCCACTCCAGATTGAGAACACAAGCACTAAACCTACCGTATCCAGCAGTCATCTCAATGCAAAATAGGTTTTCCCCACTCGATGCTCTTCGTGCGATAGCTGCGATTCTGGTGGTTTGGCAACATTTTTCGGAATCTTTCTTGCGGATTCCAGGTGTTGCTGCAAATGGCACGGGCTTCTACGACATCCCTTGGTTGGTTGACTTCGGGAGAGTTGGTGTCGTCTGTTTTTTCCTGATAAGTGGCTTCATCATTCCAAGCAGCCTCAAGCTGGGACAAACGGACCCGATCAGAGGTTTTGCAATCAAGCGCTTATTCCGCCTTTATCCAGCTTATTGGGTATCCATCCTGGTCGCCATTGTGGTTCACCATTGGATGCTCGATCAAACTTACAGCCTAAGCACTGTGGCGGCGAACACCACAATGCTTCAAAGCATTTGGGGAGAAAAACACATACTTGGCCTTTATTGGACTTTACAAATAGAACTGATTTTTTATATTAGCTGTGCAGTTTTATTTGTTGCCAAAGTATTGCATCGTCCAGGTGCTCTTTTACTGGCCTCCCTGGGTTCACTGCTGATTTTTGGCATATCTCAGATTTACTTCAGCAGACACCATGAGTTAACGCCACTCAAGGAAATAGCTTACGCACCTTTTTTGCTAGGCATCATGTTTTTAGGCGCTGTTTACAGAACAGCCTTTGATGCATCTTGGAAAGACCAACGGATCAATTTTTTTGCCGTCATTGGCACGGTATTAAATTTTGGCGTTCCCGTGGTGGTGGTGGTGGTATATCTAGCCAGCGGACACAGGTTGACCGATTCACCTATTCGGTTTGGTTCATCACATTTGCTAGGCCTGCTAATTTTCGGCCTGGGTCTTTTCTATCTACAGCGCCCACCACGCGTCTTAATTTGGATGGGGAAAATAAGTTATTCGATATACCTTTTTCACCCCATCGCAATGGCTGTCATTATTGGCACCAGCAACAGTCATGCAATCTATGGATTTCATGTAGGCTACTACATGCTTGCCGGAAGCGTACTTTGCTTGGCGATCGCTGAGGCCAGTTACCGACTGATCGAAGCTCCAGCCAATCAGTGGGGACACCGCTTGACCAAACCCAGGGAAAGTGTATCTATAAGTAACACAAGTAGCGTTTGACGGGCCTGCGCCCCCCTCACTCAAGGGGGAACGCGAAGAAATGCTAGTGGATACCGCTACAGACCTGTGGATTCCAATTCTTTAGAATCTGCAGATATGCCCAGATGCCAGTGCTGTAACGCTCTGTATCCCCTCTCCATAGTGTGCAATGCTTCATAGCCTTCATTTGGCTCTGCCAATTAAGCTTGACTCACATTTTGGTTAATGAGTTCGACATTGTCGCAGAGCACATGAATACGCAATTTAGGATAGATATGGTGAGTAAGTACCGTTTGATCGCACTGGCCTGTATCGCGTCGATTGTTTTGGCAGGCTGTGGCGGCGGCGGCGGCTCAACGCCACCCGCAACCTCGGGCGGCAACGCCGTTCCCGAAGCCGTGCCCACCACACCTACCACGCCAGTTTCTGGCGGTTCAACAAGTACCCCCACCACACCTACCACGCCAGTGGTAGTGGCCCCTCCCCCAGCGGTCGTGACCGATGCCGTGGACACCTCGCCTTCGTGGGCGCCCGCTGTTTCCGCCATGATCTCGACGTTTGACACCGATGCTGACAAGACGTCGAACTGGCTGTTCTACCCAGGTTCGGAGTTTCCAGGTGCCAACGGCAGCTTGTACGAAGTCGCTGGCGTGAGTGGCAAAGGGGCAGCGCTGCAATACGATTTAGGTTGCGGCACCCCTACCTTCAGGCCTAGCAATGACTCCTGCGGTCGCTACGTGGCTGCCAATTTCCGGTTGCCTGCCAATTTAGCCGTCGCCAGTACGGACCAACCCACCATCGCGGTAGACATCCGCAACCTGCAAGGAGTGGCTGCCCCGAGCTTACGCGTCGTCGATGGCTCGGGCCAGACTTTGCAATTCCCCATGCAAATTCGAACACTGGAACACTCCGGTGCGGCGGCTGGGTGGCGATCGGTGCAAATCCCCGTGGGCAAAAGCACAACCTACTGGGGTGGAGACAACAATGGCGTCTTCCGCGGCCCCTTGAAGTCGGTTTCGATCATGGCGAGCAGCACTCTGATCGCCACGCCCCCAGGTACGATTGAAGTCGACAACGTGGCCTTGCTAAAGACGCCAGATAACACATTCGAATTGAAGTCAAATGCTCCGCTGTCCAGCATCGCATTCCCATCCACCTACGTGGGCCGCCTTGGCGCGGGGGTTCGAACCACAGCGCAGCTAGACAAGCTAAAAGCAGCCGGCATTACAGTTGTTCGCAAGGATTTGCGTTGGGACGGTGTCGAATCCAAGGGGGTTTTCAACTTCGCCCGCTACGATGAGCTCGTGACCGAACTGGACAAGCGCAGCATGTCCGTACTCTGGATCCTCGACTATGGGCACCCTGACCATGGCGGATCAGCCCCTCGCTCGGATGCTGACCAAAGCGCCTATGCCGAGTTAGGCCGCCAAGCAGCGCTTCGCTACAAGTCGCACAACGTCGCCGGCTACGAAGTTTGGAATGAGCCCAACATGGATCTGCGTTGGCCCTCACCTGATCCTGTGCTATTTGCCAATCTGGTGAACAAGACAGTCCGCGCAATTCACTTGGCCGATCCAAAAGCCAAGGTGGTGAGCGGCGGGTTGGCGAACATGGACACAGCCTTCCTGATGAGCATGCTTAACACCGGTAAGCTGACGGGCCTCAATGCGATCGGGATTCACCCCTACCGTAAGACAGCACCTGAAACCTATGCTTCGGAAATCGGCCCTATTCAACAACTGATTGCCAGCAAGGGCTTGTCGGTCGAGCTGTGGGACACGGAATGGGGCTATTCATCGTTCGAGGACATCGATGCCAGCGTTTATGGCAATGGCCATGACCCCCGTGCACGCCGTCGTCAAGGCAACTTGGTGCTGCGAAAAGTCTTGACACAATTGGCACTGAATGCCCCCATCACCATCATTTTTGACCTGTTTGACTCGGGCACTAATCCGAAGGAACGCGAGCACAACTTCGGGCTCTTGACCAATGATGGCAGTGACAAGCCAGGCATGATCGCCATGCGTACTCTCTACAGTGCTCAGAAGGGCCGCGTTTTCAAGGGTTTCCTGCCTGACGTGCCGCCCGGATTACACGTGCTGCGCTGGGATGGCACCACGGACCGGGCCTTTGCCCTCTGGACGGACACCAATGATCGCAAGGTCACCGTTGAATTGCCTTCGACCATCAAGACCCTGACTCGTTGGGACGGCACAGTTGTGCAGCCCACCGTAACCAGCACAGGACGCTCGGTCGTCATGAGCGAAGCGGATGGTCCTTTGTTTGTGACGATAACCAAGTAAAGCCCTTTCAAAATGCCCGATGACTCTTCAGTCATCGGGCATTTTTCGCTTCCAATCTGGCAATCGACGGACTGCTTACGTACACATTTAAGGATTTGTTGCACCCCAAATGAAGGGGTCCATTTACAGACTTCCCTCGTGAGGTAGTAGGATCGCACAAGCTGATTGAACCAGCCAGCCCCACCCAACGATTTCTACACTGAACCAGCATGCGACAAGTCAATCAACCTGTATCACGCTTGATACAGTTGGCCTATTTATCTATTGCCACATTACTGCTGTTTTTTACATTCAAGTACCCGCCCCTGGCGGACTATATCGAGTGGGTGTATCAATCCTTCATCTTCAGCGATTTGATGCATGGGAACTCAGATTCCCTTTTTTATCTGCGCGACTACCCAGTCCCCTATGTCTTGGTTCAGTTCATCATGGGATCCTTCAACCCCATGATGGGACCTGTTTGGGCAGGCAAAGCCACGCTGGTGGTCTATTTGGTGCTGGGCGGCTGGCTATCCAAAACGTTCGTAGAACGATACGAGTTGAATGGGGTTTTGGCTTACCCACTTTTATTGTCGTGCATCATTCTGAATTCCAGCTTCTGGAGTGGCTACATCAATTACCAATTTGGACTATTGGTTCTGATGGCTTATCTGAGCTTGAGTGAAGAATGGCAGGATAAAACCTGGATCAATCTACTTTTTTCCATACTGGCTTTTACTTCCCACGGCTTTTGCTTATTGGCTTTTGGCGTGATCGCTGGTATTCGCGCCTGCACCCAGGGCTGGCGCGCCATTGTATTATTTTCGCTGGCATGCTTACCTGCATTTACCCTAACATTATGGTACATGAAGGTACACAACAATGACACCATGCAAGCCATGGATGCACCAGCAGCTTATTTATCAATGAAGTTCTGGGCCTATAAAATCTACACACTCACCAAAGCAGGCCCTTATCAAAACTTCATGCTGGGGGCGGTGAGTGATATTGATCGATCACCTGCTCTTTATTATTTTGGCGTGGCAACGAATGTATTGATTGGCGGCTTACTAGTCGCACTTCATATCAAAGTGCTTCGCCGATTTTCGAATCCAAAAACATTGCACCTTTCGATCGCAGCCACTATATTTGCACTGGCTTATATTTTTGCGCCATCACTGGCCGTGCAAATAGTCAATCCTGGCGAACGAATCCTATACCCTGAATTGCTGTGTGTTTTTGCAGTAGCGCTGCCGTGCACCTCCCCACTGCGCGAAAGCCGGTTAAGCAAATATTTCGCAGGACACATCTATGCCCTGCTGATTGCCAGCATGGTCAGCTTGATGATGGCAACGCATCAACAGGGCTATCAGCACCACAGTCTGGACGCCTTCAAAGAGGTTCAGAAGAACTACACCCGCATCCTCTATTGGCACCGCCCATACCAGTTTGAAGAACGGTTCGAACATATGGAAAAGGCCTATCAGAGCAACTCGAACCCCACCTTACCAATCATTTTTCCAACCAGCCTGATCGGCAACAAGCATTGATATTCAGGGTTTTTGACAACCGCCCCAGTTCTCGATTTGCTCCGGGGTCAATAATTTACGACGAGTAAGCTCGGACACCTCAGCCTTTGAAAGGGTTCCCCCGGCAAAGGCTGTCGCCAACAGCATGGTAACCTTGGGTGTCTTTAGGTCACTCATCAAACCAAACCTGTTCTCAGGGGGTTTGCGATGTGGTTCATCGACCAATTCATAAAGGTAGATAGATTCGATGTTGACCAGCTTCTGGCTGACCAGCATCTTCATGTGTTTCACAAAACCCCTATAGCAGGATTCTGTTCTGGGCTTGTCAGGCTGATTTTCAAAATCAGACTCGTAAGTTTCCCCACAATTGAATTCATTGATGATGACGGGGCGGTTGAATTCAGCTAATTGCTTGAGTGGCCCACCAGGTCCAAACCATGGGTCCATGTCCAAAGTCTTGTGCTTTTCATGGGGGTAGATGTGATAACCGGCCACATCAAACTTCACACCTTGAGCAAGCATGAACTTGTAGAAACCGAAGTCTCTCCCGACAGTACCCAGAATGATGCGCAGAGGCCGGCCTGTGCGTTTACGCTCGTCAGCAATGGCCCGCGACATTCCGCGCAAATTGGCAGCCTGCATTCGACCACAAGGCGTATCGAAATCGTTGGCATCTCTGCCGTTTGAGCCGGGCACCTGGATATTCGGGTACAAAGGCGCCTCATTCAACATTTCAAAATCTTGAATCAGATCCTGAACCTGAGCAATGGCTTTTTTGGCATCGTTGTAGCTTTCCTTTTCCACCTCACCCAAATCGGCATTGCAAAGTTTGGCCTTGGGATAGTCTCGGGCATAGGCATTGAAAATGATCGCCTCTGCCTTGATATTTCGACTAGCCATGTTGCTGACCATGGTGCGAAGGCGTTTGATATAGCCTGCATCATGCCCCCACAAACCGACTCGAACGCGAGTGAAGCCTCTTGGAGCAATAACGTCAGGCACCTTGTCCCACTGCTCGGGAGGAAGGTGAAAATTAACCCCCCATTGGATTCGATTGGCGGGGCAAGCTGGCGCGGCCTGTGCCAGCCCTGTTTGTGCAGAGCCCATCGCCAGCACCACAGCAACGCATGTTTCCTTGATCAACTTCATTTAGATCTGCCCCAGGTGATGTCGTCAGTATCCGAAGTCAGCCACCGATTGCCTGACCAAGGCGGCCATCTGGTTTCTGAAGTTCTCGGTTGAGAACGATTCAGCATTGGCGCGGCACGCATCCGCCGAGAACTCGCCAGCATGGCGTTCAAACAGCTGAACAGCCTCTGCGATGGCCTGAGGGGTTTGCTCGTGAAAGAATATCCCCGTGGGCGCACTGCTCACCCCAAGGCCGCGCACGGTCTCCAGCGCCCCACCACGGCCGTACGCGATGACGGGGGTGCCGCAGGCCTGGGCCTCCACGGGCGTGATGCCAAAATCTTCTTCAGCCGCGAAAACAAAGGCTTTGGCCGTTTGCATGAGTTGCTTGAGGGTGGCAAAGGGCTGGTGCCCCATCACCTCAACATTGGGGCCGGCAAGGGCCTTGATGCGATCCAGCTCCGGCCCATCACCCACCACCACGAGCCGCTTGCCGGGCATGAGTGCAAACGCTTCGACAATGGCGGGAATCATCTTGTAAGGCACCAGCCGGGAGGCGGTGACGTAGAAGTCTTCCTTGTCACGGCACAGCGTGAATCCTGCGGTGTCCACAGGCGGGTAGATGACCTGGGCTTCACAGCCATACGCTTTTTTGATGCGCCGCTTGATGAAGCGGGAGTTGGCCACCATCACATCCACGCCGCAGGCGGTGCGGTGATCCCACATGCGGATGTAGTGCAGCAGTGAGCGGGCCATGAAGGATTTGAAGCCCTTCTCCAGCTTGCTTTCGCGCAAATACTGGTGCTGCAGATCCCAGGCGTAGCGCACGGGCGAATGCACGTAGCTCACATGCAACTGGTTGCCCGAGGTGAGCACACCCTTGGCCACGGCGTAGCTGGATGAAACGATGAGGTCGTAGCCCGACAGGTCAAGCTGCTCGATGGCCAGGGGCATCAAGGGCAGGTAGCTGCGGTATTTGGTGCGCGCAAAGGGCAGCTTCTGCACGAAGCTGGTGATCACGGGGCGCCCCTTCAAAAAGGCCCGTTGGTCGTCTGGCAGGAAATCAACCAGCGTGAACACATCCGCGTCGGGCCAGATGTTGATGAGCTGCTCCAGCACCTTTTCTGCGCCCGCGTACACCACCAGCCAATCGTGCACCACCGCCACCTTGAGTTTGCGGTTGGCCAAAGGGTTGATGACGGGGGGGAAGGAAGCAGCTTCGCGCACAGCAACTTGAATACTCATGGGTGCGTAGGTACCTGTTGTGGCAACGCCTGGAGCAATGAACGTGCAGCCCGCGGCCAAGTCCACAGCTGGCTGCGCTGTTGGGCTAACACTTTAAGCTCAACTCGGGCCGACTCGCTGCCCATGACCCTGTTAAGTGCATCCAAAAATGACGATGGGTTTCGGGGATCGAAATATACCGCCGCAGGCCCGCAAACCTCAGGGATGGAGGCGGCATTGGAGGCCACGACAGGGCAGCCCCGGGCCATGGCCTCCAGGGGGGGGATGCCAAACCCTTCGTAGAGCGATGGAAACACAAAGCAAGCGGCGTGCATGTAAAGGCTGGCCAGCTCTGCATCAGAGACATAACCCACGTGCTTGACGAAGGGGGGCAAAGCCGACCCTTTGGCAGCAAACACTGCAGGGTTGGTGCCGCCGGCCACCACCACGTCGAAACCAGGATCGCCCAGTTGGGCCAGGGCCCGGGCCACGAAGGCGAAGTTTTTGTTGGCCTGGGCGCTGCTGACGGCGAGCACGAAGGGGCGCTTGCGCAGGTCAGCCTTGGTCAAGATGCCGTCGTCGGGCGTCACGCGAAGCACGTGCTCGCCGCCCTCGGGCAGCACCGCGATCGATTCGGCCGCGATGTGGAGGTGCCGGGCCAGTTCTTGCCTGGAAAACTCGGACACGGTGAGGATGCGCGCGCCACGCCACGCCAGCATGCGGTGCATGCATTTGTAGACCAGGCGAAAGGCCGAGCCGTAGGCCTGCGGCACGGAAAACACGGCGGCGTCGTGGATGACCACGGCTTGGTGGCGTTTGCAAACGGGCCCGGTGTTGCACAGGTTGACGAGCAGGCGCCGTCCCGCAAACCAGGGCAACTCGATCTGCTCCCAGGCATAGCCCTGAAAGCGCCCCACCTGGATGAGCTGGATGTGCTTGAACGAGACCTGGGTTTGCGTGCCCCTGGGAACCGCCAGGAACAGGGGGCCCAGCTGGATTTCTCCGGACGAGATCAGGCCATCCAGTGCCCGCAATGTTTCGATGGCAAAGCGCTCAACCCCCGTGACCGGGCGCTGGAGAAAACGGCCATTGAAAATGATGGGCGAGCCAAACGCCAACTTGAACCCCTTTTGTGTGCTTAGCCGACTAGTGTAAGCAATGGGAGGGGTTCATGGATCAGGCGTCTAGTCTTATCACCTTGCCAACGGAGGGAACACCCGCCGAATCGAACACAAAGAGGTAGTAGTAGCCCGGTGGGGCGGTGTTTCTGCTGGCCGGCCCGGTGATCGACAACGTGCCGTCGGGCCTGCTGGTGTAGTTCAGGCCCATGAAGCGTTGGTCATACACCTGCGCGTGGGTGGATGAGCCCATCTGCACCAGGTTGACTTTGGAAATGCCCGCGCCCTGGACGTGAACATTGAAGGCCGCGCCCCACTTCACCACCGTTGGCGCCTGATCAATTTTGGGGCGCTCGGCGAACTGCCCCGAGCCATCGCGCTTGAACAGATAAGGTGGGTAGTACACCTCGGCATTCAGGTTGTTGCTGGCTTTGGAATAGCCCGCCCCGCCCGCGCCAGTGAGCACAGTGGCATCCTGCATCAGCAAGGCGACCGAGTGGTACAGCCGGTCTTTGTGGGCTACACCCGCACTGTTCCAGCGCCCGGTTTGCGGATTCCAGATCTCGGCCAGGCGATTGGCCAGGATGTGCGAGCTGGAATCGTTGTTCTTCAAGCCGCCACCGCTGACAAACACTTGCCCATCGGCCAGAACGGTGGCCGAGGCGTTGAACCGGATCGGCGTGTACCAGCCCGTGGTTTTCACCACTGGCTCTGCGCCGTTGAGGTCGATGTCGTTGGCCACACCCAGCATGCGCATGGACAGCACCTTGCCAGGCGCGTACATCAGGCTGGGCAAATAGGAATGGCCGCGGAACAACTTGGCCTTGAGCGGCACGATCTTGCCTGCACCCTCGATGTCGAGGTAAAAGGTGTTGCCCATGCGGGACACGTTGAAGATCTTGCCATTGGGGCTCAGCCACAGGCGTGGGTAGTTCCAGTTGGGCTCGCCATAGGCCTCGTTCTTCTCGGCCCCTGGCAGGGTGCGCCAGCCGGTGCGCGGGTTGTAGATTTCAGGGATTGGGGCGTAGTGGGTGGGGTCGAGCTTGCCACCCACGACCAGCACTTCGCCATTGGCCATGGTGGCCACGGTGGGATACCAACGCGGACGCTCCATGGTGCGCCCGGCGGACTTCAACACATTTTTGCTGAAATCAAAGTAGTTGATGTCGGCCGACGACCAGTTGCGCTGACCATTGACGGTGAGGTCTCCGCCCACAAGCAGCACCGCGCCATCGGCAGGCACCAGAATTTGGCCACTGCAGAAGATGTCGGTGCCGGTTTGGTTGGGCAAGGTCAGGTGGGATTCTGGGCCAAACCCTTTGCTGGGGTCCCAGATGTCGTAGATGGTCTGGCCGGTCTGCTGGCCTCTGGCATCGGTGCCATAGCTCATGACCCGACCGTCCGGCAAGGTGATGACTTGCAAGGGGATCAGGGGCCAATCGACCACGGGGCCGAACTTGCCGCGCACGTGGTACTGATCAGGGCTGACCTCACGTTGCCGCAGTTGCCACCAGCTGACAGCACCGACCACCGCTACCGCCGTGAGGATCAAAACCCCTTTCAATGCAGCCTGCCACAAACGCGCCATGTTACAAAAATCCAAAAGAATTACACCAAATTCACACTCAAATCACATGGTGACTCAGGTTATGGCACTGCGTCTTTGCGATAAGTCACACGATGACCGTAAAACCCTCATTCAAGGGGGGAATAAATCCGCAAATAGAACGCTTTCAAAGCTTGAGCTTGACGAAAACGAACTCAGGGATCGTTTTGATGATCAGCATGATGAGTTGCCAAAAGCCCGGGGTGTAGACAATGCTGCGGCCCTTGTCGATGGCCTGACTGATGTCCTTGGCCACCTGCTCAGGCTTGGCCCAAAGTGGGCCTTTGGGCAGGTGTGCGGTCATGGGCGTGTCCACAAAGCCCGGCTTGACGGTGACCACATGGACGCCTTTTTTGGCCAGACGCTGGCGCAAACCCGAAGTGAAGGCCGACACCATGGCCTTGGCACTGCCATAGACGTAGTTGCTTTGACGGCCCCGATCACCGGCCACGGATGAGATGACGGCGATGGCGCCGCGCCCTTGCTGCTCCAGCTGGTTGGCCACCAGGGTCAACAGGGCCACGACCGACAGGCCATTGGTGCCGATTTCGGCCAGGGCGTAGGGCACGTCGTGCTGGGCACGGTCCTGGTCGGTGAGGGTGCCATGGGCGATCAGCACGGTGTCGAGCCCGCCCAGCGTTTGGGTGGCCTCGGCCAGCAATGCGGCGTGCTGGTCGTGCTGGTTGGCGTCGAAAACACGGGTGCCGACTTTGGTGGCGCCCCGGGTTTGCAGGTCAGCGGCCAGGGATTGCAGTTGCTGCGCGTTGCGGGCCGCCAGGAATAGGTGGTCGCCCTGCTGGGCCCAGAGGCGGGCGCAAGCTTCGGCCATGGCCGAGGTGGCCCCGACGATCAGGATCTTCTTCATGTGGACTCCATGACCCGGCGCCAGAAACCTGACGAGAAACGCGGATCAACAAATTGGGAAAACGCCGACCACTGAGGGTGGCCTGACTTGAAAATCTGGGCGCCCATGCGTCCATCTTTGGCGGGGTACAAGCGGCCGCCAGCGGCCTGCACGATGCCATCCAGCTGGGCAAACAGGCGGTGCAGGCGCTCACCCTGGTTGGGGAAATCAAGCGCCAGGGTGGTGCCCGGCATGGGAAACGACAGCAGCCCCCGCGATGGCGGCGTGCCAAATTGCTTGAGCACCGCCAGGAAGGAGCCCATGCCGCTGTCCACGATGGTTTGCAGGAGCTGCCGGGTGGCGGGCAGGGCTTGCTCAGGTGGGACCACGCACTGGTATTGGTAAAAGCCTTTGGGGCCGTAGATGCGGTTCCACTCCAACAAGGCATCCAGCGGGTAGAAGAAGGGGCGGTAGTGCTGCAGGGCCTCGACACGGTCGCCCTGCTGGCGGTTGAAGTAGGCCAGGTTGAAGGCCTTGAGCGACAAGTTGTTGATCAGCGACAGGGGCGGCGTGAAGGGCACGCGCCGGGTGCTTTCCTGCACAGGGTTGGGCAGTTTGGCAACCAAGGCTGGGTTCATGACCGCGGGCGCGTGGTTGGCCCGGTTGAACAAACCACGCCCCAGGCGCTTGCCCGCGAAGGCGCAGTCGATCCACGAGACGGTGTATTCGTAATCGGACTCTGAGGCTTGGCTGAGTTCAAAAAACTCCTCCAAGCTGCGAAATCGGATGCTTTCGGTTTGCAGGTAAGGATTGGCGATGCGGCGCAGCTGGATTTGCGCCCAGGTGATCATGCCGGTCAGGCCCAGGCCGCCCACGGTGGCGGCGAACCAGTCGGCATCTTGCGCTGGCGAGCAAACGCGGCGGCTGCCATCCGAGCGCAGCAACTCCAACTGGGTGACATGGTTGCCAAACGAGCCGACCAGGTGGTGGTTTTTGCCATGCACATCGTTGGCAATGGCGCCACCCACGGTGACGAACTGGGTGCCAGGGGTGACCGGCAGGAACCAGCCCTGGGGCACGGTCAAGCGCAGGATCTCTGACAGCAACACACCGGCTTCGCAGGTGATGAGGCCGGTGGCCTGGTCAAACGCGATGAAGCGGTCCAGTTGGCGGCCCAGCACCAGGGCGCCGCCGGGGTTCAGGTTGCTGTCACCGTAGCTGCGGCCATTGCCGTGGGGCAGCACCGTGGCCGCATCATCGGCCGGCAAAGGCAGGCTGGCGTGGCGGCTGGGCATGCCCAGCACCTGCTGATCCGGACGAAAGACCCTGCCCCACGAGGTGAACGCCTGGGTTGCCATGCCTTGGGCCGTCACACGGCCAGCAACAGCACGGCGGCCGCTGCCGCGCCGGTGAGCAGGCTGATGCGGTCTTTCAGGGCAAAGACGAGGGGGTCATCGTGCATGTGACCACGGTGGGTTTGCATCCAAACCCGGCTGACCCAGTACAGCATGATCGGGCACAGCATCCACACGATCTTGGGATGGCTGTACAGCACGGCGATGTCAGGCGAGTTGACGTACAAGGCCAGCACCAGGATGCTGATGTAGCCTGACGAGGCGCCCAGGCTTTGCAGCAGGGCCAGGTCTTCCACCTGGTAGCCGCGCCCGCTGGCCTTGAGCTGCCCTTGCTTGCGCATGGCGTGCAACTCGGCGTAGCGCTTGACGATGGCCAGGCTGAGGAAGATGAAGATGGCGAACAACAGCAACCAGAATGACAGCGGGATGTCCGTGGCCGCCGCGCCGGCCACGATGCGCACGGTGTACAGGCCAGCCAACGTCAGGACATCGATCATGACCAGGCGCTTGAGGCCAAAGGAATAGGCCAGCGTTACCAGGTAGTAAGCGCCCAGCACGGCCAGGAACTTGAGGGGTAGGGTCCAGGCCAGCGCCAATGAGATCAACAACAGCGCAGGTGCCGCGACCAGGCCGAACAGCAGGCTGAGGGTGCCGGCCGCGAAGGGGCGCTTGCACTTGCGGGGGTGCTGGCGGTCGGCCTCCAGGTCGAGCATGTCGTTGAGCAGGTAGACCGACGAGGCGCACAGGCTGAAGGCGGCGAACGCCACCAAGCCGGCCACCAGGGTGGGCGTGTCTTGCAAACGGTGCGCGGCCGCCAGGGGCACGAAGATGAGGGCATTCTTGGCCCATTGGTGAACGCGCAATGCCTTCAAGGCGACCCTGAGGCCTGATTTGGGTGGCTGGAAAACAGCCTCGACCTGGGTGCAGGCACGGGCGCTGGCTTCCAGCCCCGGTTTGGCGTTGACGACGATGGCCGAACGCGCATGTTGCCAGACCTTCAGGTCAACACGCTCATTGCCACAGTAATCAAACCCACGCTCGCCAAAACGCTGAACCAGTTGCTGGGCTTTGTTGCTGCCCGACAGATTGGTTTGCCCATCGCTGGCCAATACGCCATCGAACAGGCCGACATGCTGGGCCACGGCCTGCGCCATGCGTTGGTCGGAGGCCGTGCACAGCCAGATTTCGCGACCCTGCGCTTTCTGAGCCTTGAGCCAGTTCAGGAACTGCTCTGAATACGGCAAGGCGGCGCCATTGAGCTGCACACGGCTGGCGATCTCGGCCTTCAGCCTGGCTTTGCCGCCCAGCAGCCACAAAGGCACGAGGAACAGGAACAAAGGATTTTGCTTGATGAGCAGGAGAAAGGACTCGAGCAGCAAATCGCTGTGAATGAGCGTGCCATCGAGGTCCACGCACAGCGGGGTTGATTGAGCTTCAGACATGAACACCCTTGATTTTAATTTTTACCACGCAAAGCCCAGACACAGATCCAGCCGATGAGCACGGCCAGCCACAGCGTCAACAGACGACACACCAGCGTCAGAAGTATGGCTTCAGGCAGTTGGTAGCCATGGGCATGCAAAAGGCCTGTCATGACCAGCTCGGTGCTGCCCAAGCCGCCCGGCAGGAAGGAGAGTGCCCCGACGATGATGGCGATGGCGTAAATGCCCATGGCCGACGGCAGCGACAAGGGCGCAGTGGAGATGACATCGCCCACCAGCTTGAGCCCGACGGCTTCAGCGGCCCAGGCCACCAGGCCCAGGGACAGGCCCATGAACAAAATGCCCGGCTTGAGGAATTGGCTGGCGCTGCCCAGCATGGTGACCAGCGATTGCGCGGCCATGAACAACTTGCTCTCGGCGCGTTGATGGCTGGCCATGCGCTGTGCCACCCAGGGCCAGGGCGTGAACGCCAACATGGCCATCAGGCCGACGACCAGGCCCACGGCCACCCACAGCGCCTGTCGGTAGGCTTGCAACTCGGCCAGGACGGCCACGGCCAGCAGGATCATCGCCAACAGATCGAGCAAGCGCTCCACAAAAAAACCGGCCATGAGGCCGGAGACGGGGATGCCCAAAGGCTGGTAATAGCGGGCCCGCACCATCTCGCCCAACTTGCCGGGTGACAGGGTGAAAGCAAAGCCGGACATGAAGGTCAGTGACACAAACCGCCACGGCAGCACATGACCCAGTCGGCTTAAATACAGTTTCCAGCGCACCACGCGCAGGGCGTAGTTGAACAAGGACAAAGCGGTGGCCGCCAAAACAGCGGGCCAGCCCGCGATCAAGGGGGTCAGGCTGATCTGAGACAAATCGCGGTGAAATCCAACCACGCACCACACAGCAAAACCCGCAATGAGCCCGTAGGTCAGGAGGTTGCGCCACAAGCGGGTGGATGAGCTTGCGGGGGGACGTGGAACAGAAGACAACATGCCGGGATTATGCCGAGCGCAATACAGCGTTAGAAATAATCCGCATCCTTCAAACGCGGGGCCTGCGCGTCTTTGGCGGCCAGACTGGGCAACAACCCCAGCTGGGGCCATTCAATGCCGATGTCTGGGTCGTTCCAGACAATGGCCCGCTCGCAGTTCTTGGCGTAGACATCGGTGGTCTTGTACAAAAAGTGTGTGTCGTCGGTCAGCGCCACAAAGCCATGGGCAAAACCTTCAGGCACCCACAATTGACGGTTGTTTTGCGGCGACAGTTCAACGCCCGCCCATTGCCCAAAGGTAGGCGAGCCACGGCGAATATCGACCGCCACGTCGAACGCGGCGCCCTGCACCACGCGCACCAGCTTGCCTTGCGCGCTGGGCGGCAATTGGTAATGTAGGCCGCGCAACACGCCTTTCTTGCTGCAGGAGTGGTTGTCTTGCACAAAAGGCCGGGGCGCGGGCAGGCCCAGCTTGGCCAGCTCGGCGTTGAAGCGGTGCTGGTTGAAGCTTTCCATGAACCAGCCGCGGTCGTCGCCAAACACCGAGGGCTCAATGATGACGACATCGGGGATGCGCGTGGGGATCAGCTTCATGCTCAGAACACCTGCTCGTTGATGACTTTGAGCAAGTACTGGCCATAGCCGTTCTTGAGCATGGGTTGGGCCAGCTTGTGAACCTGCTCGGCGGTGATCCAGCCGGAGCGGAAGGCGATCTCCTCAGGGCAGGCCACTTTCAGGCCCTGGCGCTTTTCAAGGGTGGCGATGAACTGGCTGGCCTCCAGAAGGCTGTCGTGCGTGCCGGTGTCCAGCCAGGCATAGCCCCGGCCCATGATCTGCACATTGAGCTGGCCTTGCTTCAGGTACATGGCGTTGACGTCGGTGATCTCCAGCTCGCCGCGCGGGCTGGGCTTGATCTCGGCGGCGATGTCACACACCTGCTGGTCGTAGAAGTACAGGCCGGTGACGGCGTAATTGCTTTTGGGCGCCTTGGGCTTTTCTTCGATGCTGAGGGCGCGCTTGCTGGCGTCGAAATCGACCACGCCATAGCGCTCGGGATCGTGCACGTGGTAGGCGAAAACGCTGGCCCCATCGGGCTGCCTGGCTGCATCCATCAACAGGCCTTGCAGGTCGTGCCCGTAATAGATGTTGTCGCCCAGGACCAGGGCGCTTGGGTTGTTGCCCACAAAATCGCGGCCCAGGATGAAGGCCTGCGCCAGGCCATCGGGGCTGGGTTGCACGCAATAGCTGAGGTTGACGCCCCACTGGCTGCCATCGCCCAGCAGCGATTGAAAGCGCGGCGTGTCTTGCGGCGTGCTGATGATGAGGATGTCGCGGATGCCGGCCAGCAGCAAGGTGCTGAGCGGGTAGTAGATCATGGGCTTGTCGTAGACCGGCAGCAGTTGCTTGCTGATGGCCAGCGTGGCGGGGTGCAGGCGCGTGCCCGAGCCGCCGGCCAGGATGATGCCTTTGCGTGTCGCGAGAGTCATGATGACGAATTACTTCCCTGTGATTTCGGTGAGCATGCGCTGAACACCTTGCTCCCAATGGGGCAGGCTCAAACCCAGCGTTTGCTGCAGCTTGGTGGTGTCCAGGCGCGAATTGAGCGGACGCTTGGCTGGCGTTGGATACGACGCCGTGCCCGTGGATTCGATGGCCTGCGGTGCCACCTTGATCGGCTGGCCGTTGGCGCGGGCCCACTCGATGACAAAGCGTGCGTAGTCGAACCAGCTGGTCTCGCCTTGGGCCACCAGGTGGTAGAGGCCGCTCAATTCCGGACGGCTGGCCTGACGAAATGCGCGAATGGCGTGGGCGGTGACGTCGGCCAACAAATCAGCCCCCGTGGGTGCGCCAATCTGGTCGTTGATGACCTTGAGCTGATCGCGCTCGGCCGCCAGGCGGAGCATGGTTTTGGCGAAGTTGCCTCCGCGCGCTGCATACACCCAACTGGTGCGGAAGATGAAATGGGCGCAGCCGCTTTGCTGGATGAGTTGCTCGCCTTCGAGTTTGGTCCGGCCGTAGACGCTCAAGGGCGCAGTCGGGCTGGACTCGTTGCGGGCGGCTGAACCACTGCCATCGAACACGTAGTCGGTGCTGTAGTGAACCAGCAGCGCGCCCAGTTTGGCCGCCTCATGGGCAATCAAGCCGGGCGCCGTGGCATTGATGGCCCGGGCCAGCTCGGGCTCGCTTTCAGCCTTGTCGACGGCGGTGTGGGCCGCGGCATTGACAATGACATCGGGCTTGACGGCCTGGACGAGGGCGGCCACTTGTTCGGGATGGCTGAAATCGGCCGTGTCGGAATCGTGAGCGATGACTTGCCCCAAGGGCGACAGCGACCGCTGCAACTCCCAGCCAACCTGGCCGCCTTTGCCCAGCAAAAGGATTTTCATGGTGCTCAGGCCACGCGGCTTTGGTAGTTGGTATTGAGCCAATCACGGTAAGCCCCCGAGCGAACCGAGTCAATCCACTCGGTGTTGTCCAAAAACCATTGAACGGTCTTGTCGATGCCGGAGGTGAATGTCTCGGCGGGCTGCCAGCCGATCTCGCGCTCAATCTTGCTCGGATCAATGGCGTAGCGGCGGTCGTGGCCAGGCCGGTCGGTCACATAGGTGATCTGGTCTTCGTATTTGCCGGCGGCCTTTGGGCGCAGGGCATCGAGCTTGCGGCAGATGGTGGTGACCACGTCGATGTTCTGGACTTCGTTTTTGCCCCCGACGTTGTAGGTTTCACCGAGGCGGCCCTTTTCAAGCACCTGGCAGATGGCCTCGCAATGGTCGCGCACGAACAGCCAATCACGGACGTTCAGCCCATCGCCATAAACGGGCAAAGTCTTGCCGTCGAGCGCGTTGAGGATCATCAAGGGGATGAGCTTTTCGGGGAAGTGATAAGGCCCGTAGTTATTACTGCAATTCGTGGTCAGAGTCGGAAAACCATACGTGTGGTGGTAGGCCCGCACGAGGTGATCACTGCCCGCCTTGCTGGCCGAATAAGGGCTGTTGGGGGCGTAGGCCGTGGTTTCGTTGAAGGCGGGGTCGGTGTCGCCGAGCGAGCCATAGACTTCGTCGGTGGACACGTGCAGGAAACGGAAGGCGGCCTTGTCGGCAGCCTGCAAGGCGCCCCAGTAAGCCCGGGCTTCTTCAATCAGGCTGAAGGTGCCCACCATGTTGGTGTGGATGAACTCGCCCGGCCCGTGAATGGAGCGGTCGACGTGGCTTTCAGCCGCGAAATGCAAGATGGCACGGGGCTGGTGCTGAGCCAAAGCCAGGCGCACGGCATCGCGATCGGCTATGTCGGCCTGGATCAGGGTGGCGCGCCCGGCATCCAGGTGCGCCTTGATGGTGAGCGGATTGCCAGCGTAGGTGAGCTTGTCAAAAACCAGAACGGGCTCTGGTGGCAGGCCCAGCTTGGCCAGACGCTCGAACCAATGGTGGACAAAATTGCCACCGATGAATCCGGCCCCGCCTGTGATGAAAATCATGTGAACAACCCAAAGGTTTTTGGCCAAATTTGTTGGAATTACGCCCCACGCCCCCTTCACTTGCAGGCCCTACATCTGGGGGGTGTCGGCGTGGACATGCACCACAGTGGTCCACTTGTTGCATGATGCTACCCCATATCAACAAGGATCCATTGGCACAAGCAGCAGCATGGCAAAAGCAATGATTCTGGCGGCAGGGCAAGGCACCCGAGTGCGCCCGCTGACCAAGCAAACCCCCAAGCCCATGGTGCCCATTCTGGGCAAACCTGTTCTGGAATACATCATCGAACACTTGGCGCGTTATGGCGTTAAGGAAATCATGGTGAACGTGGCCTTCAACCACTGGAAAATTGAAAATTACTTTGGCGACGGGCACCGCTGGGGGGTCGAGATTGGTTACTCGCACGAGGGGGCCCGCGAACATGGCGAGATCGTTCCCAGGCCTCTGGGCTCCGCTGGCGGTATGCGCAACATCCAGGATTTCAGCGGTTTCTTTGACGAAACCACCATCGTGATGTGCGGTGACGCCATCATCGACCTGGACATCAGCGCAGCCCTGTTTGAGCACAAGGTGAAAAAAGCCATGGCCAGCGTGGTGGCCCTGGAGGTGCCCAAGGACCAGGTCAAAAACTACGGCATCGTGGTGACGGACAAGCAGGGCCGTGTCACATCGTTCCAGGAAAAACCCAGCCCCGAAGAGGCCAAGTCCAACCTGGCCAGCACGGGCATCTACATCTTCGAGCCGCAGATTCTGGAGATGGTGCCGCAGGGCGTGGAGTTCGACATCGGCAGCCAATTGTTTCCGCTGCTGGCAGAACGTGGACTGCCCTTCTTCGCGCAAAGTCGGCATTTCAATTGGATCGACATTGGCCGCGTGAGCGATTACTGGTCGGTCTGCCAACGCGTGCTGCGCGGTGAAATCGCCCAGATGGACATGCCCGGCACCGAGGTGCGCCCAGGCGTTTGGGTGGGGCTGAACACCAAGGTGGATTGGGACACCGTGAAGATCAATGGCCCGGTGTACATCGGCTCGGGCTCGTGCATCGAGTCGGGCGTCACCATTCAAGGGCCCACCTGGATTGGCCATGGTTGCCGCTTGCGCAAAAACAGCACGGTGGTGCGCAGCGTGCTGTTTGAGTACACGCGCCTGAGCGAAGGTGCCACGTTCCACGAAGTGGTGGCATCGCCCCAATACAGCGTTGACCGCCATGGCAACACCACCTACCAGGGTGACGAGTCCACCACCTTGCGCTGGGGTGATGCACGTGCTTGATTGGCGTTCATGAAAATTTTGGTGACCGGGGCGGCCGGGTTCATCGGGATGCACACCACCCTGGCTTTGCTGGCCAGGGGCGATGCGGTGGTGGGCATCGACAACTTGAACGACTACTACGATCCGCAACTCAAACGAGATCGCCTGGCCGAGATCAATCGGCAGGCACCAGGGGCGCCCTTTCAGTTCCTGCCGCTGGACATCGCCGACCACCAGGCCTTGTTCAGCTTGATGGCCTCGGAGCAATTCGATGCCGTGGTGCACCTGGCGGCCCAAGCTGGTGTGCGCTATTCGCTGACGCACCCCCAGACCTACGTTCAATCCAACCTGGTGGGTTTTGTGAACATGCTGGAGGCTTGCAGACACCATCAGATCAAACATCTGGTGTACGCCAGCAGTTCCAGCGTCTATGGCGGCAACGTCAAGATGCCTTTTGTGGAAACCGACTCCGTCGATCACCCGGTCAGTCTGTACGCCGCCACCAAGAAATCCAATGAGTTGATGGCCCACAGCTACAGCCATCTGTTCGGCTTACCTACCACCGGCTTGCGGTTTTTCACGGTTTACGGCCCGTGGGGGCGCCCGGACATGGCACCCATGCTGTTTGCCAGCGCGATCCTGGCGGGCGAACCCATCACGGTGTTCAACCACGGGCAAATGCAACGCGATTTCACCTTCATTGATGACATCGTGGCAGGCGTGTTGGCCACCCTGGACCGCCCACCTTCGGCCGAGGCGGGTTTTGATCGCCAACATCCCTCGCCAGCAGCCTCCTGGGCGCCATACCGGATCTTCAACATCGGGCACAGCGAACCGGTGCCATTGATGCAGTTCATCGAAACGTTGGAGCAGGCCCTGGGCCAGTCGGCCATCAAGAACCTGCAGCCCATGGCGCCCGGCGATGTGGTGGCCACCTATGCTGACACGCAAGCCCTGTCGGCCTGGACCGGGGTGCATCCCACCACACCCCTGCCTGACGGGGTGGCCAAATTCGTGAATTGGTACCGGGCTTATTTCCCCAAATGAGTGCGGAAATTTCCGTCAATCGGGTTTGCCATGAACGCTCAACCCCCTCATTCATGGGGGAAAAGGCGCCAATCGGCGGCTGATGAGTGGCAAGTTGTCACAACTAATGACATCCCCCCTGTGTCCTGAAAATCCATCCCGGTACGCTTTACCGACGTTAAACGCAACATCGGGAGCGTGCAGTGAAGATTGGAATGATTGGGCGGTGGTTGAGTTGCATCGGCATGTGCGCACTGTTGCTGAGCGGCAGTGGCTGCGTGGTCGGTGAGGCCGAGGCGGACTTCCCGAATAATCGCTCTGAAGCCTGGCGCTTCCTGAACCACGCCACCTTTGGCCCGACCGAGGCCGATGTGGCCCACCTGAACACCGTCGGCTACACCGCGTGGCTGGACGAGCAGTTCGCGATGACGCCCGAGACGACTTACCGGTCGTTCATGGAGCGGCGCGACGCCGAACTCAAAGTGGACGAACCCAGCAACAAAGGCCGGTTTGAGCAGGTGGTGGAAGGCTTTTACACAAGGGCACTGACCGATCCAGCTCAATTGAGGCAACGCGTGGTGTTTGCCCTGTCAGAGGTCTTTGTGGTGTCGCTTTACAACGTTGAATTGAACATGCGCCCCACGCTGGTTGCAGGCTACATCGACACGCTCAACACCAACATCTGGACCGACTACCGCACCTTGCTGGAAGCGGTGACCAAAAGCCCCGCCATGGGGGTTTATCTGACCTACCGTGGGAACCAGAAAGAAGACCCTGCCATCGGCCGAATCCCGGACGAAAACTACGCGCGTGAAGTCATGCAGCTGTTCTCGATCGGCCTGCATGAGCTGAACATGGACGGCACGCCCGTGATGGGGCCCAACGGCCAACCCAAGGTCAGCTACACCAGCGAGGACGTGCAAGGCCTGGCCAAGATCTTCACAGGCTGGAGCTTTTACCGCGGCCCTTCGGTGGCCAGCCAGACCGAGGAAGCTTGCTTCACCGGCAACATCAGCTGCTTGGATCCGGAAGCCGCCTACCAACCCATGGTGCCTTACCCGAACTACCATTCAACATCGGCCACCACGTTCCTGAAGGTCAGCCTGCCCGCACGGTCCAGCCCGACCCTGCAAGCCGACCTGAAGATCGCGCTGGACACCCTGGCCAGCCACAAGAATGTGGCTCCCTTCTTCAGTCGGCAGTTGATTCAACGCCTGGTCACCAGCAACCCCAGCCCCGCCTATGTGTCGCGCGTGGCCGAGAAATTCGTGGCCACGAACGGCAGCATCAAGGATGTCGTCAAGGCCATTCTCATGGACGAAGAGGCCTTGGGCTCGCCTTACCACGCACTGGACTCCGACGGCAAATTGCGCGAGCCTATTTTGCGCCTGACCGCCCTGCTGCGCGCCTTCACTTTTGATGGCCCCGGTTTGAAAACCGGTACACAGCGGGTCAAGAACGTGGGCATCACATCCACGGGCGATGCGTCCTTGTCCTTCGGGCAGTCGCCCTGGAACTCGCCGTCCGTGTTCAACTTCTTCCGCCCGGGCTACGTGCCGCCACAAAGCAAGAGCGCCTCCTTGGGCATGGTGTTGCCGGAGATGCAGATCGCCAGCGAAATCAGCGTGACGGGGTATGTCAATTCTGTGCTGTCAGTGCTCAACAACGGGATTGGCAAGGTGAGCAACCAAGCCGGCGTGCGCCTGGTGCTGGCCGATCAACGCCTGCTGGCCAACACCCCTGATGACCTGGTGTCCGACATGTCCAACCGCCTGTTGGGCGGGATCATGAGCCAGCCCCTGCGCAAGGACATCACCGCAGCGATCTTGACCATCCCAGTGCCGGCGCTGAACGAGTCTGGCACCAACACCGCCGACATCAACAGCGCGCTGGACAGGCGTGTCAATGCCGCCATCCTGATGACCGCCGTGTCACCAGAGTTTCTGATCCAAAAATGAGCTTGCCGACATGAGCACCAACCAACGTCGATCATTTCTGAAACAAGCCACCGTGCTGGGCGCGGCCGGGCTGACCACGCCGTGGGCCTTGAACCTGGCCTCCATGGGTGTGGCTTCGGCCCAGTCGAGCGGCGCCACGGACTACAAGGCCCTGGTGTGCATTTTCCTGGCGGGCGGCAACGATGCCCACAACACCGTGCTTCCCACCGACGCGGCCTCTTGGTACTACTACAGCGTGGCACGTGACTCCAACGCGGCCATCGTGGCCAATGGGGGCACGCCTGTTCCCGGCGCCTTGTCAATCGCTTTGAAGCGCTCGGAGTTGTTGCCCATCACCGTGGCGGACGCCGGTGGCTTCAACACCGAACGCAGATTCAAGTCCTTTGCCCTGCACCCCCAACTCAAGCGCATCCGCGACATGTACGTGGACGGCAAGGCGGCCGTGATCGCCAACGTGGGGCCCCTGATCATGCCCACCCAAAAGATCGACCTGTTCAGTCTGAGCTTCCCAGTGCCCACCAACCTGATGTCGCACAACGATCAACAGTCGATGTGGCAATCGTTCGCGGCAGAAGGGGCGGTCGCGGGCTGGGGCGGCCTGATGATGGACAGCCTGATGTCGCGCAACACCGTGAGCACGTTTTCCTCCATCGGGATCAACAGCGGGCCAGTGTGGCTGTCGGGCAAGCAGGTCATGCCCTACCAGCTCAGCACCTCGGGCCTCACCCGAATGGCGGGTGAAGGCAGCACCTATGGCAGCGCGGCTGTTTACCAGGCGGTACGCAAGATTGCATCCACCCCGACCAGCTCGGACATCCTGGCCCAGGACTACACCAAGACCGTGCAGCGGGCCTTGAGCGTGGAAAGCACCTTGCTGAGCTCCCTGCCTGTCGCCGCCCAGGCGCCTTGGGGAACACCTGGCGCGGCAACCCCTGCAGCCGACCCCTTGCTGAAGTACACCGACCCGAATACCGGCCTGAGCACGCTCAACCCCTTGGCCCAGCAACTGCAAATGGTGGCGCGCATGATCGCCGCCAGAGGGGCCACCGGCATCGGGGCCAAACGCCAGGTGTTCATGGTGAACTTGAGTGGCTTTGACACCCATGACAGCCTGCTGGTCAGCCATGGCGACCTGATGGCCCGACTGGACCACGGCGTGGCCTATTTTTATGACACCTTGTCCAAGATGCCTGGCGGCCAGGACATGCGCTCGAACGTGACTTCGTTCACCGCTTCAGACTTTGGGCGGGCCCTGAACAACAATGGCGACGGCACCGACCACGGCTGGGGTGGGCACCACTTCGTCTTTGGCGGCAGCGTCAAGGGGGGTGACATGTATGGCCGCTTCCCCGATTTCAGCCCGTTTGACCAAGGCACTTATTTCAGCGCCCACTTGCTGACCAACGGCGTCTTGCTGCCGTCCCAGTCCGTGGACCAGGTGGTCTACACCCTGGGCAAGTGGATGGACGTGCCGGAATCGGCCCTGACCGGCAGTGGCGGCACTGTGGGCATCGCCCCCAACATCGGGAATTTCGACGTGTCAACCCGTAACTTGGGGTTCATGGCGTAAGGAAGAGTCGATGGCACTGGCTGGCGTTCTGACAGAATGCCGACAGTGTCTCAATCAACCTTCGAGCGTCCATGAAAGTATCAGTTGTTGGCACCGGCTATGTGGGCCTGGTGACCGGAGCCTGCCTGGCAGAGATGGGCAACGATGTCTTGTGTTTGGACGTTGACCCGAACAAGATTCGCATCCTCGAAGAGGGCGGCATCCCCATCCACGAACCAGGCCTGGACTTGGTCGTGGCGCGCAATGTCAAGGCCGGGCGCCTGGCCTTCACCACCGACATCCCCCGCGCTGTGGCGCACGGAACCTTGCAGTTCATCGCGGTGGGCACGCCCCCGGATGAAGACGGCTCGGCCGACCTGCAGTACGTGCTGGCCGCCGCCCGCAACATCGGCCGCCTGATGACCGACTACAAGGTGGTGGTCGACAAGAGCACGGTGCCCGTGGGCACGGCCGACAAGGTCCGCGCCGCCATCGCCGACGAACTGGCCAAGCGCGGCAGCGACACGCCTTTCGCGGTGGTCTCCAACCCCGAGTTCCTGAAAGAAGGCGCGGCAGTGGAAGACTTCATGCGCCCCGACCGCATCGTGGTGGGCGCCGATGATGAGCAGGCCATCCTGCTGATGCGCGCGCTGTACGCGCCCTTCTCGCGCAACCGCGACAAGGTCCTGGTGATGGATGTGCGCAGCGCCGAACTCACCAAGTACGCTGCCAACGCCATGCTGGCCACCCGCATCAGTTTCATGAACGAGCTGGCGCTGCTGGCCGAGAAGATGGGCGCCGACATCGAATCCGTGCGCCAGGGCATCGGCTCTGACCAGCGCATTGGTTTCCACTTTTTGTACGCTGGCTGCGGCTATGGCGGCAGCTGCTTCCCCAAAGATGTCAAGGCGCTGATCAAGACGGCCAGCGGCGAAGGCCAGAACCTGAAGGTGCTGCAGGCCGTGGAAGACGCCAACGATGCGCAAAAGATGGTGCTGGTGGACAAGGTCACGCGCCGCTTCGGGCAAGACCTGAGCGGCAAGCGCTTTGCCGTGTGGGGACTGGCCTTCAAACCCAACACCGACGACATGCGCGAGGCTACCAGCCGTGTGGTGCTGGAGGAACTGTTCAAGCGCGGGGCCACCGTCACCGCTTACGACCCGGTGGCCATGGACGAGGCGCGTCGCATCTTTGGCGACCACCCCAGCCTGAGCTACGCCGACTCGCCAATGACGGCCCTGCAGGAAGCCGACGCCCTGGTCATCGTGACCGAGTGGAAGGAGTTCCGCAGCCCTGATTTTGCGCAGATCAAAGCCAGCCTGAAGACCCCCGTCATCTTTGACGGGCGCAACCTTTACGAACCCAGCATCGTCAAGGCTTCTGGCCTGGACTATCTGGCCATTGGGCGGGCTGCTTCGGCAGCGTGATCACAAAGCGGCTGCCCCCGCCCGGGCGCGCTTCGCAGCGCACCTGGCCGCCATGCCTTTGGGCAATTTGGCGAACCAGGCTGAGTCCCAGGCCCACACCACCGGCGTGTTCCGCGTGACCGGGCAAGCGGTAGAAGGGCTCGAAGATGCGCTCGCATTCTTCGGGCGGCACGCCCGGGCCCCGGTCGCTGACGCTGATTTCCGCCAGCAAAGGGCCAGCGGACACGTTGAGCAAGATGGGCTCACGGTCACCGCCATAGCGTTTGGCGTTTTCCAGCAAATTGCGCACGGCGCGTCGCACCAGCCGTTCATCAAACTTCACAAGCTGGCGTGAGGCCTCGTCGGCTTCCAGCACGGCGCCCACGCGGCGCGCCTCTTCGGCGGCCAGGCCCACCAGGTCAACGGGCTGGCGGTCCAGCTCGGACTTGGCATCCAGGCGGCTGGCCAGCAGCACCTCTTCCACCAGGGCGTCCAGCTCCTTGATGTCCTGATTGATTTCCTGGCGCAAGGCCTCGCAGCGCTCAGGCGGCAGCTCGGCCATCATGGCCACCGCCATCTTGAGCCGGGCCAAAGGCGATCGCAGTTCATGGCTGGCATTGGCCAGCAGATTGCGGTGGGCACCAATGAGGTCTTCGATGCGTTGAGCGGCCTGATTGAAGCTTTGTGCCAGGTCGGCCACTTCGTCGCGCCCCTCCACCTCCACCCGGTGCCCCAACTGGCCCGACCCAAAGGTTTCAACGCCTTGCCGCAGGGCCTTCAAGCGCCGCGTGAGTCGGTTGGCCACCGGCCAAGCACCGATGGCCACGGCCACGAACAACAGCAGCAGCGACAGAATCAACGCAGGGGCACCACTGAGCAGCCACGGCGGCGGGGCCAGCCAACCCAAGGGTCCGCCAAACCAATGCGGTGGAGCGACCATGCCCGCTGGCGGCGGTGCGGGCGCCTCACCGCTGGGCGGACCACCACGCCCTCGCGCCACCAATGAGGGCCTCAAAATCCACAGGACGCGGCCATCGGACAGGTGGATCTCTTGAAGACGGATGAGGGAACCACGCTGACGGAGCAAACGCTCCTGCATCAGGTCTGAGGTGGCAATGCGGCGGCCTTGCGGGTTGTCGAGCGCCAGTGGCAAACGCAGGCGCGCGGCCCACTCCAGCAGGGCTTGGGCCTGGTCGGCCTCTGGCTGGCTGACTGGGGGCAGGCTGTTCTCGATGAGTTCACCCCAGGCGGCGGCCCGTTCGTTGGAGGCGGCCTGAGATTGGAACTCGTTGCGCTCGTGCTCCATGTGGCGTTGCGCCAACCAGCCAGTGCCCAGCGTGAACAGCAGCAAGACCGTGACCACGGTCAGGTAGATCCGCAGCGCCAGGGTCTTCATGCGGCTTCGGTGTCAGCGTCCTGCTTTTTGGCGAACACGTAGCCCGCGCCACGCACGGTGAGGATGCGCTTGGGCTCTTTGGGATCGTCTTCGATGGCAGCGCGGATGCGCGAGATGTGCACGTCGATGGACCGGTCGTAGGCTTCCAGGGGATGGCCTTTGAGCGCATCCATGATGTGGTCGCGGCTGAGCACGCGGCCCGGGTGCTGGGCCAGCACGGACAGCAGGTCGAACTGGTAGGAGGTCAACTCGCAGGGCGTGCCGGCCAAGCGTGCCTGGCGCAGGCCGGCATCGATCTCCAGGCGGCCAAAGCGCCAAACGTCGTCGTCTTGGGCGGCGGGGTTGGTGCGTCGCAACAGGGCGCGCAAACGCGCCAGCAGTTCGCGCGGCTCGAAGGGTTTGGGCAGGTAGTCGTCGGCCCCGACCTCCAGGCCGACGATGCGGTCGGTGGGCTCGCCCCGGGCGCTGAGCATCAGCAAGGGCAAGGACCGCGTGCGGGAGGCCGAGCGCAACTCGCGGCACAGGTCCAGACCGTCACCATCAGGCAGCATCAGATCCAGAACCAGGGCATCGACGGTCTGGCGCGCCAGCAGTTCGCGGCCCGCGTTGAGGGTGGGGGCGCTGGAGACCTGGTAGCCGTGACTGCGCAGGTAGTCACCCACCATCGCGCTCAGTCGCAGGTCGTCGTCGATCAGTAGGATGTGCTCACTCATGTCCAGCATTGTCGCCCCCAGTGGAGTCAATGCTCAAGCTGAGCATGGGCTTGGCCGCGCGACTTCATCCGGTCGTGGCGCTTTTGCACTTTGGCGACCAAGTCGGCGCGTTGCGCTGGGGTCAGCACTTGGCTCGCATCCAACGCGAACTGCAGCATTCGCTTGCTCAGGGCATCGTGGCTGACCAGGCCTTGCTGGCGCAGCTTTTCAGCGGCAGCAGAATCAACCTGGGGCTGGGCGAACAGGGCCAGGGTTTGCTCATGCACCTTGCGTCCTGCTTCGTGCAGGGGCTTCAGATCCGCTTGCGCCGATTGGGCCAGTGCCTTGATTTGCGTGCGCTGGGCATCCGTTGCCTTGACTTGGTCCAGCATGCGATCCAGGTGGCGCCCGCCCATGGGCAGCATGCCTGGGCCGCCATGACCATGGGGATGAGGATGGGCCGCTGATGCCGAGGCACTGGCGGCCGCGCTCGGCTCCTGGGCTTGCGCCAGTGAGCTCATGCTGAAGACCGACACGGCCGACATCACCAACAAGGCGCTGGCCATGACCAGTGGCCTCCAGGTGTCGGCGTGAGTGAATTTTGCGATCTTGCCCATGGTTTGTTTCCTTTGGCGGGAGATGGCCCTTGCCACCTGTCCATGCCTTCATGGTGCGAGGCGGCGGTAAACGCGGTGTGGCCCGCCCGTAAAGATCTGTGAAAACAATGGGGTGAAGACTGGCCTATTTCCTGTACCCCACAAGCGCCATCACCAGAAAATAGGACAGCTCAACAGCCAGGGGTGGCCCATGCTCAGTGAATCAACACGACGCCTTGCAACCACCCACCAAGCCGCGCAATCATCAGCCAGCTTGTTGGAATTCTTCAGGTACCACGGTGCGTGGGCCCCCGGCATCAGGCTGTTTCGGCGGATCGACTTCAAAACCAAGGCGTTGACCATCTCCCTGGTCTTTGCCATTCCATTGTTCTGGTTGTCGTGGCAATACTTTGGCGACAAGGCCGCCATGATCGGCTTCTCGGCCAAGGAACGCATCGGCGTGACCTATGCCCGCCAGGTGATGCCGTTGATGAGCGCCTTGCAACGCCAGCGTTCACTCGCCCTGGACGAGGCCGCCACCCACACGACACCGCCAGCCCTGGCCACGGTTCAGCAAGAGGTGGCCGACGGTTTGAAACGCCTGGGCGCCGAGCAACATGCCACAGGTGCAACCTTGGGCACGGACAAGCCTTACCAGGACTTCCTCGAAGCCCACCGCCAAGTGGCTTCGGCCTCGGCCGGCTTTGACACGGTGTGGGCCACACACACCCGCCAGTTGGACCAGTTGATCACTTTGCTGGCAGCATCAACCGACGGCTCCAACCTGACGCTGGACCCAGACATCGACAGCTACTACTTGATGGACGCATCGATGTTCCGCCTGCCCTTGTTGAGCGACCAGTTGGCGCAACTGGGCGAGTTGGGTTCGGTCATGCTGAGCCACTCGGCCGGCACACCCGCCCAGGTCCGCCGAGTCACGGAGTTGCTGGTGCTGGCCACGGGCCAACTGCAAGCGGTGCGCGATGGCCTGGACAAGGTGTACGCCTACAACGGCGAGTCAGCCTCGCAAGTCAATGCCGAAGAAGCGGTGCGGCAGATCAGCTGTTCTTGCAGCACGCCGAAGCCAATCTGTTGCGCACACAAGGGGCCCAAGGCGACGCGCACGCGCACCATGCTTCGGCGCTTCAGGCCCTGGACCAGCTGACCGGCTTAACCCACCGCGCCACGACCCACATGGACCAGTTGATCAAGGCCCGCGTGAACGCCATGATCCGAGCCCGCGACATCACGACCGCCGTGATGGTGTTGTGCGTGGTGGGGGCTTTGTACCTGTTCCTGTCGTTCAAGAAAGTGCTGGACGGCGGTCTGCAAGAAGTCGCCCTCCACCTGGACGCCATGCGCCAGGGCAACCTCACCACCCAACCGAGGGCCTGGGGGCGCGACGAGATTGCCCAACTGATGCAAGGCGTGAGCGCCATGCAGGATTCCCTGGGCGGCATCGTCCTGCAGGTTCGGCAGTCGTCCGATTCGCTGCTCAGCGGGGCCAGCGAGATCAGCCTGGGCTCGACGAAGCTGTCGGAGCGAACCGAGGCCAACGCGGCCAGCCTGGAACAAACGGCGGCCTCCATGAGCGCGATGACCCAGACCGCCCACGCCAGTGCCGACCACAGCCGGGCTGCCTCCGAGCTGGCCCACGACAACGCTGACGCGGCCACCCAGGGGCAAGCAATCATCCAGCAAGTCATGAACAGCATGAACGCCGTCAAGGACAGCTCGCGCCAGATCGGCGACATCATCGCGGTGATCGACGGCATTGCCTTTCAAACCAACATCCTGGCGCTGAATGCGGCGGTGGAAGCCGCACGGGCTGGTGAGCAAGGCAAGGGTTTTGCCGTGGTGGCCGGCGAGGTGCGCGCGCTGGCCCTGCGATCGGCCACCGCCGCCCGCGAGATCAAGGCCTTGATCACCGACAGCATGGGCCGGGTCGATGACAGCACGCAAGTGGCTCAATCTGCGGGCCAGACCATGGGCGACCTGGTGGCCAACGCGCAGCGCATGAAAACCTTGCTGGAGGAGATCTCCGGGTCGGCCCGCCTGCAGAACTCGGGCATCACCGACATTGGCTCGGCGGTGCAGGACCTGGACCGCTCCACCCAGCAAAACAGCACCTTGGTGGAAGAAACCGCCGCAGCGGCCTTGTCAATGAAACAGCTCGCTCAGCAGTTGGCCGAGCGCGTCAGCATGTTCAAGGTGGCTGGCTGACGCCCATTCAGATCATGCTGGCGGCCATGTTGATCGTCAGGGCCAGCAAGGTCGTGTTGAAGAGGAAGGCCAACACGCAGTGGATCAGGCCGATGCGCCGCATGGCGCTGTTGGTGAAGCTGACATCGGCTGTTTGGGCCGAGGTGCCAATGACGAAGGAAAAGTAGACGAAATCGCCGTAATCAGGCGTCTCGGTGCCTGGGAAATCCAGGCCACCTGCAGTGCCCTTGCCGTCATCGTCCAGGTAATAGTCGTGGGCGTAATGCAGGGCAAACATCACATGCGTGAATGCCCAGGAGGACACGATGGTGGTGATGGCCAGCCCGATGTGCAGGAACTTGGTCGCCCGAGCCATGTCCTTGACCAGCGACAGCTCGGCCACGATGGCCGCCAGGCTGGCCACGGCGGCCACGATGACCAGGACCAGGATGAGCAGTTGCCCCTCGTCTTCCAGATTGGCGCGCCAGCGGATTCTTTCATGCGATGAGCCGACCATCATGACCCCCGCCAGCACCAGGTACAGCACGACCCCGGCATTCCAGCCAATCAGCATTCGGGTGGTGAGGCTTTGCACCACACCCGAAGGCAGCAGTGCCATGATGGCCACTGCCAGCGCAGCAGCGATGAACAAGCGCGGACGAACCTGGACCTGGCGGATGAATCGGTTGCGATGCAGGGACATCCCGGGAGTATCGGGCAGGAACAAGCCGCATCGCCGTGCTAACGTGTCTCAGCTTTTGGAGTTTCCCATGTCTGAGCTCAATGGGCCCGCCCGGCCCCGCGCACGCCGCCCGCGTGCCAGCACCAAAGGCGCCGTCACGCCCCCGCCTGCCCTGCCCACCCGCCTGGACACCCTGCGCGACGCGCTGGTGGCCTGTGTCGATTTGCTGAAGCAGCGCCGCGCCGACCTGATCCCCCCCAGCGACATCGACGAGTTCATCGACCTGGACTGGATGGTCTGGGACGGTGGCAACCTGACCCTGACCCTGACGGGCAGCAACATCTGCCGACAAGCGAGGACGCGGGCGGGATCCGCCGATGGCTGAGGTGCAACACGCCAGCGTGGCTGTCCTGCTGTCCCTGCTGGGGTTGACGGCCGCTTGCACGGATGCCACGTCGGTGCCCGGACCGGTTGGCACGCCGATCGAGACACGCGCTCCCAACGCCGCCCACCAGCGCCCCGCCTTTGTCGGCCAGACCCGAGCACCGGGCGTGAACACCAAAGTCGCCTACCAGCTGACCGTGCTGACCAAGGGCCTGAACCGCCCCTGGGCCGTGGAGCCCCTGCCCGATGGCACGCTGCTGGTCACCGAGAAGGTGGGCGCGATGCGGATCGTGTCGGCCAGCGGCACGGTCGGGCCGCCTTTGGCGGGGCTGCCCCCGGTTGAAGTGCGCGGCCAGGGTGGCCTGCTGGACGTGGCGCTGAGCCCCACGTTTGCCACCGACCGGCTGATCTACTGGACCTTCACCGAAGCACGTGGCAAGGGCCTGAATGGCACCAGCCTGGCGCGGGGGGTGCTGTCAACGGACCGGCTGCGCATCGAGCAGGCCAAGGTAATTTTCCAATCCCAGCCAGGCTTTGACGGTGGGCTGCACTTTGGCTCACGCCTGGCCTTTGGCCCAGACGGCATGTTGTACATGACACTCGGCGAACGCTCGGATGCCGAGATGCGACCCCATGCGCAGCGGCCAGACAGCCACCTGGGCAAGTTGCTGCGCCTGAAGCCCGATGGCACCGCTCCCGCCGACAACCCCTTGGTGGGCACGCCAGGCGCCAAACCCGAAATCTGGAGCCTGGGGCACCGCAATGTCGAGTCGGCGGCCTTCGACGCACAGGGACGTTTGTGGACCGCCGAGATGGGCCCGCGCGGTGGCGACGAACTGAACCTGATCGGCCGAGGCAAAAACTTTGGCTGGCCGCTGGTGTCGTTTGGCGAAGAATATTCAGGACAGCCTATCGAAGGGGCCTTGACCGACCGACCGGGCTTTGCTCCCCCGGCGTACTACTGGGACCCGGTGATCGCGCCTTCGGGCGCGCAGTTTTACACCGGCAAGGCCTTCCCGGCCTGGCAGGGCAGCCTCTTCCTGGGTTCGCTCAAGGAAGGCTGGCTGGTGCGCCTGGAGATCAAGGGCGATCGCGTGGTGGGCGAAGAGCACCTGCTGGGCGATCGCCAGCAACGCCTGCGCGATGTCCGCCAGGGGCCGGATGGCGCGCTGTACATGGTGACCGATCAGGCCAAGGGTGAACTGTGGAAGATCACGCCCAAGTGAGCCGTGCGCGGGCCTGAACGGCCTCAGGCCGGCGCCACATTGCCCTCGCGGCGCAGCACGGCCATGGCGTCTTTCAAGGCGTAGTCGGCATCGCTCTTCAAGGTGGCCAGCGCCTCGGTGATGAAGGACTGCCACAGTTGGACATAGTCGTCCTGGTGCTGCATGGGCGCGTGGTCGCGGATGTACTGGCTGGCCAACTCGGCATCCAGGCCGGTCTTTCGGATCTTGCGGATCAGGGTGGCGGCGCTGCGCTCGGTCAGCATCGTCTTGGGGGCGGTACTGGTGGCCACGCACAGAAACAAGGTGATCAAGGAGCCCTCATCGCTGTGGCCCGCGGTGATTTTTTTCCAGCTGGCAGAGGCTGAGCGGTCGTGGTGGTCCACCTCGCTCAAGGCGTCTTCAATCCAGAAATAGCGGCCCCGAAAGGCCGGCGTTTTGTGGAACAGCTTGTGAGGCGTCGCGTTGGCGTCCAGGATCTTGGACAGGTCGGCCAAGACCGATTGCCAGGCTTCATCCATCACCGGCTTGAGGTGTTCGGGCACCTTGGGCGGCAGGCTGGCTGCCAGTTTGGCGGGCGGCTTCTTGCGCAAGGCGGCCACCATCTTGTCGAAGGCGGGCCAGTCGGGCAGGTCGGTGTGCTTGGTGGCCAAGGTGAGCAGCGCGGTGCGGATGACCGCATCGGCGTCGGCGCCGGCCTCTTCCAGCTCGGCGGCATCCGTGCCCAAGGCTTCGGCCAGCCAGATGGCCGCGTCCATGGCTTGCGCGGCGTGGCTGCGCTGGGCCAACTCGGCCCGGTAGTCGGCCAGGCTGCGCAGCGACCACTTGGCCAGTTGCGGGATGTGGTCGTCGGTGAAGCCGTGGCGCTCGTTCATGCCGAAATGGCTGGTCTGCGGCATGGCGATCAGGCGCTTGAGCATGTCCGAGCCGCCCTTGGAGCGCGACAGGAAGGAGTGGTCGCGCAGCGACTCGGCCGCTGGGCGCAACTCACCGCCACAGGTTTCTTCCAGGTAGAGGCTGACCAGGTTCACCAGCCGGTCCTTGGCTTTTTCAAGCTCGGGGCGCAGGAACTCGCTGCCAAAGTAGCTGGCAATCTGCACCATGCCTTTGGGCGCATCGTGGCAGATGGTGTCCAGCTTGGCCTGGTCAAGGATGCCGTGGCGCACGCCATACTGCAGCGCCTTCTCGAAGAAAGGCCGCGCGTCGTAGACCGCGATGGACGATGGTGAATCGAAAGCTGGACTGCCCGTCATTTAGATCGCCGACTCTTCTTCCGATTCCAGGGAAGCGGGCGTGATCTTGCCGCGGTCGGTGTCGGACAGATTGACCTTGCCATCGCCCTCTTCCTCTTCGGCCTCTTCTTCCAGTCCGGCATCGAAAGCGCGCGACTTGGCGCGCAGCACCAGCAAGGTCTCGATGAACAGGTCGGGGCATTGGTAGCGCAGGATCCAGGCCAGTTCCATCCAGTCCTGGTCGGCCACTTCGTCTTGATCGACGATGGGCTTGACGTAAGCGGAGGCGTAGAGCGCGGTCTCGGACAGCATCTGGCCATCGTCTTCCAGGCCATCGAAACTGCCGGTGCGGGCAAAGGTTTCGACGCGGCTCCACTTGTCGGCAAAGTAGTCGGCCAGAGCTTCGCTGCCCCCTTCGAGGTCGCCCACGGCGTTGAGGAATTCAACCGGGCTGGCGTCTTCGCGGAAGATGATGGAGTTGACCATGCCGCGCAGGTGGGTGCGGGTCAGGTCCTTGTAGCGCTTCTCGATCACCACAGCACGGGCGAACTGGGCGGGCGTGACCATCAGGTTGATGATCGACTCCTTGGAGTTGTCGTACTCGCGGATGACGGCCAGAATGTCTTTGGGCGGCAGCTGCTCCAGCACCACCATCAACGCACCATCGCCCTCGGTGTCGGCCAGCTCGACCAGGGCGGATTCGGCCCCCACGATGTCGCCAGCGGCGATCAGGCTTTGGGTTTTGGCGATCAGGGCAAGGTGGTGGCTGCTCATCAAGGGGCTTTCTTCGTTCAATCAGTCTTTGCGGTCGAAACCTTGTTCGACCATCCAGTCGGCACCGGCTTCTTCGCGGGCGCGGTCTTCGTCATTGTGGTCCTGCTCAAATGTGCGGTCTTCGTCGCGGTCTTCGCCTTCGTCTTCCTTGTCCTCTTCGGCCGCCCGGGCGGCCTGGGCGGGGTCAAGCTTGCCGTGCATGTATTCCAGGCCGGCCGCCACGGTCAGGAAGCGACCACCGGAGGGCTCTTTCAGGAACACTTGGGCCAACTCTTGCGCCCACGGGGTCAACTGAATGGCGTTGACCAGGCTGTCCCACTCCGGAAACTCGTCGGCCTCCAGGCTCAGCAATTGGTCCATCAGCACCGGCTGCGGAAAGCGGAAGCCCTGGTGGAACACGACGGCGACCATCTCGGGGCACAGATCAACCATCTGCAGCAAGAAATCGACCTCCTTGCGCTTGGCGGCCAGGCGTTGGCGAAGCACGTCCTTGCCTTCGGAGTCGGAGCTCAGGTCGTCCAGTTCAGCCTGGTAAGCCGAGCGCAGTTCATGGAAGAAGGGGGAGATGCTCATGTGGGGATGAAGTTCGTCAAAGCAAGGCGCTGAAGTAGTTTTGCCAGATGTCGCGGGCGGTCTCGATCGGGCTGTCGAGCAGGTTGCGGCGGCGGTTGTCGTCGTAGGCCTGGCGTTTTTCGGTGTCCGACAGGACGCCGTAGGCCTCTTGCACGGCCCTGAAGCGCTCCGCCGCGTCGTCGGCGGTGTTGCGGTCGGGGTGGTAGAGCGAGGCCTTCTGGCGGAAGGCCTTTTTGATGTCGGCCAGCGTGGCGGCGCTGCCCAGGCCAAGGCTAGCGTAGTGGTCTTTCATGCGCTCTCCGGGCGGGTGCTGCGTCTGTGGACGGCGTGTGCAAAGACCGCCATTATTTCACCTGCCGCGCGAAAGCACTCGCGAAAAAAAACCGCCCCAAGCTCTGGGGCGGTTTGCGCAGCCTTGAATCACGTCAAGGCTGATCAGGCTCAGGCGGCTTTGCGGCGGCGAGCGACGGCGCCCACGGCCAACAAACCCATGCCGAACATGGCGTAGGTTGAAGGCTCAGGCACCGCGAAGGTACCAGCGGCCTGCGTCGTGCCCCAATTCGACGAGCGAACCAGAATGGCCACGGGATCGGACTCGGCCGTCGAGAGGCCCAGGCTGGCCAGGATGAGGTCGGCCGTCCCCAAATTCATGCGCAAGCTGCCGGCAAGGCTGCCGCTCGCCGCGCCAGTGGGCCAAAAACCGCCGCCCGTGACCACGATGTTGCCTTCGGTGCCACCGACCACGCCCGGGATGTCGGCCGTGAAAATGGACCGCGTGCCGTAGCTCACCAGGGCACCGACATTCGTGCGCGAGTACAGGTCGGCCGAGATGGTGGAGGTGGCCAGGTTCACATCGAAATTCGCCATGAAAATCGAACGCTTGGTGATGGTTTCATCGTCGTTGAAGACATTGCGCTGAATCTCCACAAGAGAGTTGGCCGCGTGGAGCGAGGTCAGGCTGTCACCCGTGACGGTGGCAGCGCTGAATGTCAGGTTGACGTTGCCGGTGGCCTTGGTGTAGGCCGCGGTATTGGTAGCGCCGCTGATGTCCAGACCAGTAATGGTGGGTACAGTGCGGGCGGTGATGACGTTGGAACCCGAAGCACTGAGGGCCGACAGCGCGTCACCCGAGAAGGTCAGGCCGCCCGAACCGGAAACGAATTGCCATTGTTGGGCGCTTGCAGCGCCTGCTGCGACGAATGCGGCGGCAGCGACCAAAGTCTTGAATGCAAATTTCATGCTTACTCTCCTGGATTCATGAGAATGAAAAGGGAGGCCGCCCTCATTCTAGGAAAGAGCCTCCCGCTCTGCCCCCTTTGAGGGCTCTTGAATTTTAGTGAGCGAGTGGCATGCTTGTCCGCAGGGGTTAGCCCGGGTATGCCACTGATTACGGACCCGCGGCCTAGCCACCGCCGAATCAAAGCATCAAGCGAACGTGCTGGTGACGGAGGGCACCAAGCAGATGCTGGATCTTTGGACCAGCGCGCTGACCCTGCCCGCCAAGTCACGACGCCGCGCGCAAGCAAGTAGTACCAAACGGATGAGGGGTGGCGCCTTTTTAAACCCCGTCGCAGATCGTGGCTGATCCGCTGCTGACCTCCACCGATCCGCTTTTTGCTCCTCGACCGGGATCAAGCTGCCTTTGCCTGCGCGATCCCTGCCATGAGGGTGCGCAGTAGACTGGGACGGGAATGGTTCATTGTCTCGCCGCTGATCGTATTGAAGGATCTGACCACGTGAAGGACTTGCCTGAAAGGACCGCATGGCACCAGTGTGAGGCGCACGCGGTGGCGCGTGAGCACGGGGTCGACCTGGCCGTGGGGCTGCCGTTGGCGCAAGCGCAAGAGCGCGCCAAACGCCACGGCGCCAACGCCTTGCAAACTCACGAGCGCCGAGGGTGGATCGCCTTGCTGGCCGACCAGTTCAAGGACTTCATGGTGCTGGTGCTGTTGGTCGCCGCCCTCATCGCAGGCGTCATTGGTGAGCTGGCTGACACGCTGGCCATCGTCGTCATCGTCTTGCTCAATGCGGTCATCGGCTTCGTGCAGTCGTGGCGGGCCGACAAGGCCATGGCAGCCTTGCGCCAACTCGCTGCCGCGCAAGCCACGGTGCTGCGCGGCGGCGAAGTTCAGGTGGTGGCCGCCAGCATGTTGGTGCCAGGCGATGTGGTTTTGCTGGAGGCGGGCAACCAGGTTCCTGCCGACCTTCGCCTGATCGAGCTGGCCCGGCTTCAGGTGGACGAATCGGCCCTGACCGGTGAATCCGTGCCCGTGGACAAACAAACCGATGCGCTGCCCCATGCGCAAGGCGCCGCCTTGGGTGATCGACTCAACATGGCGTTCAAGGGCACAACGGCCACCCATGGCCGGGCGCGCGGCCTGGTGGTGGCCATCGGGATGGACACCGAGCTGGGCAAGGTGGCTCAGTTGCTCAACAGTGAAGACCGCAGCACCCCGCTGCAACGGCGCCTGGCCGCGTTTGGCAAACGCCTGGCCCTGGGCGTGATCGGCATCTGCGTGGTGATCTTTGCCGTCGGGGTGCTGCGTGGCGAGGCGCCTTTGCTGATGGCCTTGACCGCGATCAGCCTGGCGGTGGCCGCCATTCCCGAGGCCCTGCCCGCCGTGGTCACGGTGTTGCTGGCGCTCGGTGCGCGCCGAATGGTGTCGCAGCATGCCCTGGTTCGGCGCCTGCCATCGGTGGAGACCTTGGGCTCGGTCACGGTCATTTGCTCCGACAAAACAGGCACGCTGACCCAGAACCAAATGCATGCCGAGTTGCTGCTGGCGCAAGGGCAGTCCTGGGTGCCGGGCGATGCACTGCCAGGCCCGGTGCACCGTGAGGCCTTGCAGGCCGCCGCCTTGTGCAATGACGCTCGCCAGGGGCACGCCCCCGCAGACTGGGAGGGCGACCCGACAGAAACCGCGCTGGTGCTGGCCGCCTTGAGCGCACAGATCGACAAGACCGCGCTGGAAGTGGCCATGCCCCGCGTGCAAGAGCAGCCCTTTGATTCTGAGCGCAAACGCATGACCACCTTCCATCGTGGCCAGGCGGGGTATGTCGCCTACACCAAGGGGGCACCCGAGTCGGTGTTGCCTTGCTGCGGCACGCAGTGGACGCCGCAAGGGCCCGCCGCCCTTGATGGTGCCGCCCTGCTCGCCAACGCCACCGAGCTGGCCGCACAAGGCCTGCGCGTGCTGGCCCTGGCCCGACGCGACCACGCCCGCTTGCCGGACACGAACGCGCTGGCCTCGGTCGAAAGCGAATTGCAGTTCCTAGGTCTCATCGCCTTGATCGACCCGCCGCGCCCCGAAGCCGCCGCCGCTGTGCGCGATTGCATCGCCGCGGGCATCACCCCGGTCATGATCACTGGCGATCACCCCGCCACCGCCCGCGCCATCGCGCACCGCCTGGGGATCGTGACCGACCCGCAGGCCGATGTGCTGACCGGCCAGGATCTGGGCACGCTGGACGAGGCGGCCCTGCAGCAACGTGCCGCCCACGTGCGTGTGTATGCCCGCGTGGACCCGGCACAAAAGATCCGCATCGTCGAGGCACTTCAGGCATTGGGTCACTTTGTGGCCATGACAGGCGATGGCGTGAACGATGCCCCGGCCTTGAAGCGCGCGGACATCGGGGTGTCCATGGGCAAGGTCGGCACGGATGTGGCGCGCGAAGCTTCCAGCATCGTGCTGCTCGACGACAACTTCGCCACCATCGTCGCAGCGGTTCGGGAAGGGCGCCGCATCTACGACAACATCCGCAAGTTCGTGCGTTACGCCATGACGGGCAATTCAGGCGAGATCTGGACCCTCTTCCTGGCGCCCATGTTGCTGCTGCCGATCCCGCTGCAGCCCATTCACATCTTGTGGGTCAACCTGGTCACCGATGGCCTGCCGGGCCTGGCCCTGGCCGCCGAGCCCGCTGAGCGGGGCGTCATGCAGCGCCCTCCTCGTGCGCCGAACGAAAGCCTGTTTGCGCATGGCATGTGGCAGCACATCCTGGGCATTGGGCTGCTGATTGGCGGGCTGTGCCTGGGCCTGCAGGCCTGGGCTTTGCACAACGGCAACACGCATTGGCAGACCATGGTGTTCACGGCGCTCACGCTGTCACAGATGGTTCATGTGCTGACGATCCGCTCGGAAACGCAATCCCTGTGGCAACTGGGGCTGGGCAGCAACCAGCCCTTGCTGGGCGCGGTGTTGCTGACCTTCCTGCTGCAGATGGCCACCATCTACATCCCGATCTTGCAGCCGATCTTCAAGACCCAAGCCCTGAGCCTGACCGAGTTGGCCCTCTGCCTGGGGGCCGCTTTGATCGTGGGCGTGGTCGTTGAGCTGGAGAAAGCCTGGCGCCGCCGGAAAGCCCCAGCGTGAGCCCCCTCCTTTTGATCTGGCTGAAATTTGCTGCCTGTGTCTGCGTGATCGGCGTGGCCGGTGTGCGACTGAGCCGCTATGGCGATGCCCTGGCCAAGCTCACCGGGCTTTCCCGCAACTGGATCGGCTTGATCCTCATCGCCACGGTCACCTCGCTGCCGGAGTTGGTGACCGGGCTGAGCGCCGTCACGGTCGCCGCTGCGCCCGACATCGCCGTGGGCGATGTGCTGGGCAGTTGCGTGTTCAACCTGGCGATCCTGGCGTTGATTGACCTGGTTTACCGCGAGAAGGTGATGTACTGCGTGGCGAGCAGCGCGCATGTGCTGTCAGCAGGCTTCGGGGTCATCTTGCTGGCAGGTGTGGCTTTGGTCCTCTTGTTGTCGGCACAGGGCGCGATACCGACCATTGGCCACGTCAGCCTGGCAAGTGTCGCCATCCTTGCGCTTTATCTGATGGCCATGCGTGCGCTCTACAAGGCCGAGCAACGCCACGCTGGGCACCAGGTGGTTGAGCAGCCCGACATGACACTCAAAGCGGCCTTGTGGGGTTACGGGGTGGCCTCGGTCGTGATCGTGGGCGCAGGCATCTGGCTGCCCTTCATCGGCGTTGAACTGGCCCGGATCATGGGCTGGTCCAACTCCTTTGTGGGGACGCTGTTGGTGGCTTTTGCCACCTCGGTGCCAGAGCTGGCCACCACCTGGGGGGCGCTGCGCATCGGCGCCATCGACATGGCACTGGGCAACCTGCTGGGCAGCAATCTGTTTGATGTGGTGATTCTGGCGCTGGATGATTTTGCCTACCTGCCCGGTGCCATCTACCAACAGGTGTCGCCCATCCACGCTGTGACCGCGATCACGGCGTGCATGATGAGCGGCGCGGTCGTGGTGGCCTTGGCTTACCGGCCGGTTTCGAGGGTATGGCACACAGCGAGTTGGGCCAGCCTGTCATTGCTGGCGATGTACCTGCTCAATGCCGTGCTCCAGTATCGGCACGGGATGTAGCGAGGGTGTCGTTCAGATCATGGGCTGAAAGGTGCATGGATGCTGGGTTTTGGGTTCTGGGTGATGCGGTTGGCGCAAGTCCCCCAATAAGTCCCCCTGACTCAGCCGCTTCGTAAGGGGCAGTCAAGCTATTCGCCTGGAATGTCCGAAATTTGCATACAAAATACGGACAGGAGCAGTATCCATGTCATCGACAAGCGACCACATTTCAGCGCTCATCAGTGCCGCCGGGCCCGGACACGTCTGGGTACCTGGCGACTTCGCGCAGCTTGGCAACCGCGATGTGATCGACAAGACCTTGCAGCGCATGGTCGCCAGCGGCCACTTGCGCCGCATTGACCGTGGCCTGTATGACCAGCCGATCATCAACGGCCTGACCCATCGGCCGACCACGCCTGACTACCGCGCCGTGATCGACGCACTGGCCAGGCGGGACCAGGCACGGATGCTGATCGATGGCATGACCGCCGCGAACGACCTGGGCCTGACGGACGCCGTGCCAGCACGTGTGACCGTCCACACCGACATGCGGCGCCGCTCCATCCAGCTTGATCAACTCACCATCGAATTCAAAATGACGGCGCCGAGCCGCCTGTATTGGGCAGGCCGTCCGGCCATGCGGGTCGTACAGGCCTTGCACTGGCTCAAAGACATGCTGGCCACAGATGGCGGCACGCTCAAGAAGAAGCTGGCCCGCATCCTGAACGACACCCAGCATGGCAGCACCATTCGCGCCGATCTGGCGCAGGGCTTTGCCGCCATGCCGGGATGGATGCAAGACTTCCTGCGCGCCATGCCCGACTTTGATCCGGCCATGCCAACTCCCCCAAAGAAGGGCCACGATGAACCCCGCCTATGACGAGGTGATCTCCGCCAGCGATGCCGACCGTGGCGCGCTGTTCAATGGCCTTGAGCCAGCCAACCCGCGCCTGCTGTTCAAAGGTGGCACCTCTCTGTCCAAAGCGTTTGGCCTCATCCCCCGCTTTTCAGAAGACATCGACATCACCGTGTTCCGGGAAGACATCGGGCAGACCATCGACGCGGCAGAGCTTGATGCGATGACCGGCAAGCAGCGTCGCAAAAGACTCGATGCCATTCGAGATGCCTGCCACGCCTACATCAATGGCCCCTTGCTGAGCCAACTCACCCAATGCGCAAGCTCCGCTATTGGCAAGGATCGCTGTCGGCTAGAGGCAGACCCGGACGATGATGACGGGCAAACGCTGTTGCTGTGGTACCCCGCCGCAACGGCACGACCCAACGACTACATCCGCTCCGCCGTCAAGATCGAGGCCGGGGCCAAGTCCGCTCTTGACCCGCATGCCCTGGCCACAGTGAGGCCCTATGTGGCCGATGACCTGCAGCGCCTTGACCTTGCCGTTTCGAACGTCGTGACCGTTGAAGCAGGACGGACATTCTGGGACAAGATCATCATCCTTCATGGTCTGCGCCAATGGCATGACCGGCGCGGCGTCCTGCGGCACGGCGGGCAACGCGTATCGCGCCATTACTACGATGTCCATCAGCTCTTGCGCCACGAACAGGCTCGGCAGTGGCTGAGCAACCATGCCCTGGCCACCGATTGCGCGCAGCATGCACGATTGTTTTTTGGCAGCCCCGATCTGGGCTTGGCCACGGCAACTCATGGCGCCTTCACATTGACGCCATCGCCCGGCATGCGTGAAGCATTGAGGGCAGATTACACGGCCATGGCAGGCATGGTGTTCGGTGAGGTGCCAACGCTTGATGCGGTGCTGAGCAGCATCGAAGAGGTTGAGCAAACATTGAACGGGTGAGTCATTCAGGCGCCATCGGATCAAGAAAGGAGCGCTGATTGCTAGGTTGCTTCATCGTTTTCACCCGAGGAGCAGCGTCATGAAGAATCCCTGGACCAAGAAGAACCCGTTCATGAGTATGTGGCTCAGCGGCGCCAATGCAGCCATTGGTTCCGCACGTGGCCGCGTGGCCGCTGAATCGAAGCGCCAAGCCAACGCCATGATGACTGAAGGCACCAAGCAGATGATTGATATGTGGACCGGCGCACTGACCTCGCCAGCCAAACCGAAGCGGAAGCGCAACAGGTAGACCGACCTCCTAGGCGGCCCACCTGAGTCTTTTCGCACCTCCGTAGCATGAGCCATGCACCTCCGTGCACCTCATCGACTACGGAGAACTTCATGACCGTTCAAATCACTTTGGCACTCGCCAATCCTTGCCCCGCCTGTGGCCACATCTTCCAATTTCCAGAGAGACCGCAAGGCAAAGCTGTCGCCCCGGAAGTTCATCTGACCGGGGCAGCTAGCCAGCACGTAGATTCAGATCCTGTACCTGCAACCAAAACAGTTTGGCCGGACGGCGATGCCTGCATCAACACGGGATTGAACGCGGCACCTTGCATCATGGTGACCCATCCCATCATTTTCAGAATGATGGGCCAGATGTTGGGTGAAACCTCGCCAGCAATCTAGAAACCCAAAAACCCTAAGCAGATCAACTAATTAGGGCTTAGTCTTGGCGGGAGGGTGTCGTTCAGATCATGGGCTGTAAGGCGCATGAATGCTGGGTTCTGGGGTGATGCGGTTGGCGCAAGTCCCCCAATAAGTCCCCCAGCTTGGCTGGCTCAGCAGTTTAGACCGCTCACTTGACTTTGTACGTCAAAACACCGTACATTATGCGTGAAAGAGAGGTCCGCCATGTCCACCGATTCCAGCCGCACCACCCGTGTTGAAGCCCGCATTGCGCCCGACGTGCTGGCCGTTGTCCGACGTGCGGCGGAAATCGAAGGCCGCAGCGTGAGTGACTTCCTGGTCGGCGCCGCCCAGGAAGCCGCCCGCCGCACCATTGAGCAAGCGCAAATCATCCGCTTGTCCATGGATGAGCAACAGCGCTTTGCATCGCTGCTGCTGGATCCCCCTGCCCTGGCGCCAGCCATGAAGCGCGCGGCGCAAGCGCATCAAAAGTTGATCGCATCTAAATCGTGACGGGGACGTTTCGGATTGAGGTGCTTGCACCCGAGCATGACCGTTCTGGCTTTGTTTGCGGCAGTGATCCGCTCGACCGCTACCTGCGAGAGCAAGCCTCGCAAGACATGCGCCGCCGCACCAGCGTCTGCTACGTCGCCATCGACTCCACGACTGGTGCCATCGCCGGGTACTACACGCTGGCCGCTGGCAGTGTGCCATTGACCGATGTCACCGAACAGATGGCCAAGAAATTGCCGCGCTACCCCCTCGTGCCTGTGGCCCGTCTTGGGCGCTTGGCCGTGGGTTTGAACTATCAAAAACGGCAACTCGGCGCAGCCTTGTTGTGGGATGCCGGGCAGCGTGCCATGCAAGCAGGCATGGGTGTCTTTGCGCTCGTAGTCGATGCCAAAGATGATGTCGCTGCAGCGTTCTATCAACATCACGGGTTTACCGCGTTGAGCAACAATCCGTTGACATTGGTGCTGCCCATCGCCACGCTGGCAAAGAAAGGCTGAGCCTTTAGACAGCCACCAGGCCGATGCGCACCCGCTGGCCCATGGCCGTGGCGATGTTGACCAATGCATCCAAAGAAAAACGCGATACGCGGCCTCTCAACAGGTCGTTCATGCGGGGTTGCGTGACGCCACACTGCTTGGCCGCATCGGCCTGCGTCCAGTCGCTGGCTTTCACGATGGCGGCGATCTTCTGCATGAGTTCAGCACGGGCACGCAGGTTGGCGGCTTGTTCGGGCGTGTCCGCCAGGGCATCCCATACGCTGGCGTAGGTTTCGGTCTTGCTCATTTCCGGCCTTTCGTGAGTTGGGCAAAGCGTTCCTTGGCGGTGTCGATGTCGCGCTTGGACGTGGCCTGTGTCTTCTTCTGGAACGCATGAAGGACATAGACCGCGTCAGCCAGGCGAGCCGTGTAGATCACCCGGTAGGTGCCGGAGTCGTCCCAGAGGGCGTCGCCCAGGAATCGCACTGGTTTCATGGCGAATTTATATCCAAATGGATATGAATTGCAAGATGCGCTTGGGACACGGTACATTCCGCAAAACACAGAGGTCTGCCATGCCCATCGACACCGCCCATTCATCGTGTACCGCCCGCGAGAAGCACGACGCAAAAGAGGCGCTTGAGGCCAAGCTGATGGAAGGGCTTGATACGATCGAGTCTGAACTGCGCCTTGAGGACTGGCGTGATATCCAAGCAGAGGCACTGGCTGTGGTGGATGCGCAGCTTGGGGGCTGCGATAAGTCCCCCAATTTGCCCGGGCTGTCAAAGGACGACATGGGACGCCAAAACGCAGAAAGCCCCGTATTCACGGGGCTTTCTGGGTGGTAACTGGGTCTTGGTGAGACCCTGTGAAACCATTTCTTGGCGGAGAGGGTGGGATTCGAACCCACGGTACCTTGCGGTACGCCTGATTTCGAGTCAGGTACATTCGACCACTCTGCCACCTCTCCTGTATGCGGGGCTCGCTGGGGTCTAGTCAGCGTCCAGCCAATGCTGGAAAGCCGCAGATTATAGCATCAAGGTTTCAGCACTTCCTGGCCGCCCAGGTAGGGCCGCAGTGCCGCCGGGATGCGGATGCTGCCATCGGCCTGCTGGTGGTTCTCCAGCACGGCCACCAGCGCGCGACCCACGGCCAGGCCCGATCCATTCAGCGTGTGCACCAGCTCGTTCTTGCCCTGCGCATTCTTGAAACGCGCCTGCATGCGCCGCGCCTGGAAAGCCTCGCAGTTCGACACCGAACTGATCTCACGGTACGCGTTCTGCGCGGGCAGCCACACGTCCAGGTCGAAAGTCTTGGTGGCGCCAAAGCCCATGTCGCCAGTGCACAGGGACATCACGCGGTAAGGCAGCTCCAGCTTTTGCAACACGGCTTCGGCGTGGCCCACCATGGCGTCCAAGGCTTCGTAGCTGAGATCAGGGTGCACGATCTGCACCATCTCGACCTTGTCGAACTGGTGCTGGCGGATCATGCCGCGCGTGTCGCGCCCGGCGCTGCCCGCTTCTGATCGGAAGCACGGCGTGTGGCCGGTGAGCTTGATGGGCAACTGGTCCACCGGCACGATGGTGTCGGCCACCGAGTTGGTCAAGGTCACTTCCGAGGTCGGGATCAAATACCACTTGCTGCCCGAGGCATCACCATCGCCCGAGGTGACGTGAAACAGGTCTTGCTCGAACTTGGGCAACTGGCCCGTGCCCTGCAGCGCCTTGGCCTGCACCAGGTAGGGCGTGTAGCACTCGGTGTAGCCGTGTTCCAGCGTCTGGGTGTCCAGCATCAACTGGGCGAGTGCGCGGTGCAGGCGGGCAATGGGGCCCTTCAAGAAGGTGAAGCGGGCGCCCGACAGCTTGGCGCCAGTTTCAAAGTCCAGGCCCAGCGGGCTGCCCACGTCCACGTGGTCTTTGACCTCGAAGGCGTAGGTCTGCGGTGTGCCCCAGCGGCGCACTTCCACGTTGCCGGATTCGTCGGTGCCCACGGGCACGCTGTCGTGCGGCAGATTGGGCAGGGACAGCAGCAGGTCTTGCAACTCGGACTGGATCACGTCCAGGCGCTCGGCGCTGGCCTTGAGTTCGTCGCCGATACCGCCCACTTGGGCCATCACGGCCGAGGTGTCTTCGCCCTTGCCCTTGAGCGCGCCGATCTGCTTGGACAGGCTGTTGCGCTGCGATTGCAGCTCTTCGGTGCGCGACTGGATGGTCTTGCGCTCGGCCTCCAATGTGCGGAAGCGGGCTTCGTCCAGAAAGGGCTGGGGGTTCTTGCGCAAGGCCAGGCGCGCCAACACGCCGTCGAGGTCTTTGCGCAGCAGGGTGATGTCAAGCATGTTGGTTCAATGAGAAGAAGCTGAAATTAAGGAGCGGTGCGCTGCGTGGGCAAGGGCCGGTCAAGCCCCGTGCCGCCCAAGCCCTTGGGCAGTGGGAAACGCACTGATTCTTCCACGCCCTGCATGCGGCGCACGGAAACGGCGCCCAACTGCTTGAGCTGGGCGATGACCTGCTGCACCAGCACATCGGGCGCGGAGGCCCCAGCGGTCAGGCCCACGCGCGGGCGGCCATCAAACCAAGCTTCCTGCAAATCGCCAGGGCAATCGACCATGTAGGCGGGCGTGCCCAGGCGCTCGGCCAGTTCGCGCAGGCGGTTGCTGTTCGAGCTGGTAGGGCTGCCCACCACGATGACCACGTCCACCTTGGGCGCGAGCACCTTGACGGCGTCCTGCCGGTTCTGGGTGGCGTAGCAGATGTCCTGGCGCTTGGGCTCGCGGATGTTGGGGAAGCGCTGCTTGATGGCCTCCAGGATGGCCGCGGCATCGTCCACCGACAGCGTGGTCTGCGTGACCACCGCCAGCTTGTCGGGCGTGGTGACCTGCACGGTGGCCACGTCGTCGATGTCTTCGACCAGGTAGATGCCTTCGGAGAGTTGCCCCATGGTGCCTTCGACCTCAGGGTGGCCCTTGTGGCCGATCATCACGAACTCATAGCCTTCGCGGCGCAGCTTGGCCACCTCGATGTGGACCTTGGTGACCAGAGGGCAGGTGGCATCGAACACCTGGAAGCCGCGCTCGTCGGCCTCGTGGCGCACGGTCTGGCTGACGCCGTGGGCGCTGAAGATCAGGGTGGCGCCGGGTGGCACGTCGGCCAGGTCTTCGATGAAGATGGCGCCCTTGGCCTTCAGGTCGTTGACCACGTAGGTGTTGTGCACGATCTCGTGGCGCACGTAGATGGGTGCGCCGTATTGCTCGAGCGCGCGCTCGACGATTTCAATGGCGCGGTCTACACCAGCGCAAAAGCCGCGGGGCTCGGCCAGCAAAACATCTTCAACCTGCTTGCTCATCACAGAACCCCGATCAGTTGCACTTCGAAGGTGACCGTCTGGCCGGCCAGCGGGTGGTTGAAATCGAACACGGCCCAATCTTCGCCGGCCGGGCCCATTTCGCGCAGCACGCCCGCAAAAGCCCCTTGGCCATCCGGCGTAGGGAACTGGACCACATCGCCCACGTCCCAGGCTTCGTTCATGTCGCCCAGCTTACGCAGCAGCGACAGGGCCACGCGCTGCACCAGCTCGGGGTTGCGCGGGCCGAAGGCTTCGCCCGGGTCGAGCTGGATCACCGTGCGGGTGCCTTCTTGCAGGCCCAGCATGCGGGCCTCCAGCGCGGGCGACAACTCGCCCGATCCCAAGGACAGCGTGGCGGGCTTGTCGGCGAAGGTGTTGACGATGTCGCCGCCATCGGGGCCCGCCAAGCGGTAGTGCAGGGTCAGGAAGGAGCCGGGAACGACGGTGGGCACAACTGTGGTCATGGAAGCGCGCCCCACCCTTCAGGAGGATTGGGCTTTCAGTTTGGAGAAACGACAATTTTAAGTTTGACTCACCAAATCAGGGAACGTTTCCATGAAAGATCTTCCCGCCGCCCTTCGGCCGCGCGAAAAAATGCTGTCCATGGGGCCACAAGCCCTGGCAGACACCGAACTGCTGGCCCTGCTGCTGCGCACCGGCCTGCAAGGGCTGGGCGTGTTGCAACTGGCAGAAAAAGTGTTGAATGACCTGGGGGGATTGTCAGGCCTGCTGCGGGCGCAACCGGCGCAACTGTCTGGCATCAAGGGCCTGGGGCCGGCCAAACGCTCGGAATTGATCGCGGTGATGGAGTTGGCGCGCCGCGCCATGACCCGCGAGTTGAGCGAGCAACCGGTGTTCACCTCGCCGCAAATGGTGAAAGATTATTTGCGCATGCACATCGGCGCCCTGCCCCACGAGGTGTTCTCGGTGATGTTCCTGGATTCGCAACAGCGGCTCATCGCTTGCGAAGAGATGTTCCGGGGCACCCTCAGCCAAACTTCGGTGTACCCACGTGAGGTGGTGAAACGAGCGCTGGCGCTGAACGCGGCCAGCGTGATCCTGGCCCACAACCATCCATCGGGGGTGCTGGAGCCCTCGCGCGCTGACGAGTTGCTCACGCAAACGCTCAAGAGCAGCCTGGCCTTGGTGGATGTGCGCGTGCTGGACCATTTCGTGGTGGGCGCAGGCGGTGCGCTGTCGTTCGCGGAGCGCGGTTTGCTGTGATTTAAAAGCCGCCTCAGGCTTGAGGTAGGCTAGGCACCGTGAGCCCAGCCCGCAAGTCCTCCACCAACACGCCTCTGAGCGACTTTGCCGACCTCAAGCGCGCTTTGACAAAAGCCGCCAAAGAGGCGGCCATCAAGCTCGCGCAAGAACAGGCCGAGCGCGCCGCGCGCGCGGCCGATCAGCGCGCCCAGGATCTGGAGCAAGCGCTGTTCAAGCACGCCGTGGGGCCGGTCTACGCCATGGCCCCCAATGGGCGCGCGGTGGGTTCCAGCGCCACGCGCCCGGCGCCCATCCCCAAGCTGCGCCAGCAAGATGAAGCTTCGGTGCTGCGCGAATCCTTGTCCGACGAGTTCGACGTCGAGAGCTTGCTGGAGACCGACGATTCACTGTCCTTCCGCCGCCCGGAAGTGGGCCAGGACGTGACCCGCAAGCTGCGGCGTGGCGTGTGGGCGGTGCAGGGCCACCTGGATTTGCATGGCCTGCGCACCGACGAAGCCCGCGAGCGGGTGGGTGCGTTCTTGCGCGAAGCCCAAACCAAAGGCTGGCGTTGCGTGCGCGTGGTGCATGGCAAGGGCCTGGGATCGCCCGGCAAGCTGCCGGTGCTGAAAGACAAGGTGCGCCGCTGGCTGGTGCAAAGCGATCGGGTGCTGGCCTTTGTGCAGGCACGTGGTGATGATGGTGGCGCGGGCGCGCTGGTGGTGCTGCTCAACTCGGGCGGCAAAAGCCCGGCCCCGCCAAAAACACCCAAAGCCGCCCTGAAAGCCACCAGATAGGCGAGGGTCAGACGCCCTGGTTGCGCATCCAATCAGCGGTCTGGAAAAAGGACTTCTCCAGCCGTTCAGCCAACACGGGGTTGACCTCGACCTCTTGCATCGCCTGGAACATGCAGGCCAGCCATTGGTCGCGCTCCAGGATGCCGATGGAAAAAGGCAGGTGCCGGGCACGCAGGCGCGGGTGGCCGAACTGTTCAACGTACAGATCGGGGCCGCCCAGCCAACCGCTGAGGAACCAGTACAGCTTGTCCCGGGCATCGGTCAGGGTGGTGCCATGGGCCTGGCGCAGGTCCTTGTACGCAGGCTCCAGGTCCATCAGGTCGTAGAAACGGTCGACCAGGGCGCGCACTTTCGCGTCGCCACCCATCACGTCATAGGGGGTCCGGGCGTCAGCGGTCACCGGGGTGTGAGCTTGGTGGCGATCTGGACGATGCCTTGGGCGGCAGGGCTGCCGGGCATCAGCTCCATCAGCAACTGGCGCTTCTGGATGGCCTGGCGCACAGCCGGGTCGGTCGGGACCTCGCCCAGGAAATGGAGCTTGGGCACGACCCCGTTGGGGCCTTGCACAAAGCGATCCACCACGGTTTGCAATTGGGTGCAGATGGCGCGACCTTCACCAGCACGGCTGACCTGATTGACCACCAGGTGCAGGCTCTCGCGCGATTGCTGTGACGACAGCACCTTGATGGTGGCGTAGGCGTCGGTCATGGAGGTGGGTTCGGGCGTGGCGACCACGATGATCTCGTGGGCCAGAGAGACGGCGTACAGCACCACGTCAGAGATGCCCGCGCCGGTGTCGATGATCAGCACATCGAAGCGCGGCGACACGGTCTCGATGATGTGCTGCAGTTGGTCGCGCACTTCGGGCGTCAGGCGGGAATATTCCACCAAGCCGGAGCCGGCCAGCAGCACTGAGAAGCCACCAGGCGCGGGCAGGATGGCTTCTTCCAGTTGGGCCTTGCCGGTGAACACATCGTGCAGCGTGATCTTGGGATAAAGGTTGAGCACCACGTCCAGGTTGGCCAGGCCCAGGTCGGCGTCCAGCACCAGCACGCGCAGCCCTTGGCGGGCCAATGCGGCAGCCAGGTTAGCGCTGACGAAGGTTTTGCCGACGCCGCCTTTGCCGCTGGTGACCGCCAGGGTGCGGGCCAGGCGGGGCGTGGCAACCGGCTTGGACGTTTCAGGGGTGGAAGTGGGGCTGGACATGGTGACCGTCATTCCGTGGTTTTCGGCACAAAGTCGATGGGACCTAAGTCGTCAATGAAGCCAGATTGCGCAAATCCGGCAAATAACAAACTTTTCTCTTCGGCGCTGACCACCGTGAGCGGCGGCATCTCCAGGCAGGTACGGTTGCGGCCTTCGGTTTTGGCGCGGTACAACTGCTGGTCGGCCCGCTCGCACCACAGGGTGGCCGACGACCTGACCCACTGCGGCGCAAACGCCCCACCAATACTGATCGTGATCGACAGTTGTTGCCCGCCAATCACCACCACGGGCGAGGTGGCCACCTTGTGGCGCACGCGCTCGGCCACGGTCTGGCCAAAGGCGGGCGGGCAATTGGGCAGGATGATGGCGAACTCCTCGCCGCCGATGCGGGCCACGGTGTCCATGGGGCGCACGCAATCTTGAAGGGATGCGGCCACCGACTGGATGACGACGTCGCCAGCGGCATGGCCGTGGGTGTCGTTGACTTTCTTGAAGTGGTCGATGTCGACCATGAGCAGCAAGGCGGGCTCGCCGATGCGGGCGACACGGTCAACTTCACGGCCAATGGCGGCTTCGAACAGGCGGCGGTTGGACAGGCCCGTGAGCGCATCGCGGCTGGAGATTTCGCACAGGCCATCGACGACCGACTGCAGCCATGGCTGCGATCCCACGGCCAGGCCTTCGGGCAGGCCCCAGCCAGCCTGGGCCAGCAGGTTGAGCGCCGATTCCAGCCGCATGCCCGAGCAAAACGAGCCTTCCAGGGCGGCTAAAGGGGCGAAATCGGAAGTAATGGGCGACTCCATGCCTGCTAAGAGATCCATGAGGCAGTCTATCAGGGAGCCTCGGGGTGACGGGCCAATGAGACACGGTTTCCGGGACCAACTCCACGGCTTGAACCCCGTTACCACCCGCATCCTCAAGCACGCGGCCTGTTTGCCGATATCAAGCTGGGGCGCCCTAGCGGATCGTCCGCTGATTTCACGCAACCTGCCAGAGTGCCTTCTATGTCGGATTCCATGGGTTTGGTCACTGACCGCGAGTTTTCCTTCAACGCGAAGGATTTCTCCCGGGTGCGTTCGCTGATTTACCAACGCGCTGGCATCAGCTTGCACGATGGCAAACAGGCCATGGTGTACAGCCGCCTGTCGCGCCGCCTGCGCGACACGGGCTACAACTCCTTCGAGCAATACCTGCAGTGGCTGGAAAGTGCCTCCGGCGCGCCCGCCCAGCAGGAATGGCAGGAGTTCGTGAACTGCCTGACCACCAACCTGACCTCGTTTTTCCGCGAGGAGCACCATTTCCAGGTGCTGTCCGAATGGTTCAGCGCGCGTGGCCCCCAGCCCACCCGCATTTGGTGCTGCGCCGCATCCACCGGCGAAGAGCCCTATTCCCTGGCCATGACCGTGGCCGAGACCGTGGGCCTGCACGCCCCCGTCAAGATCATCTGCAGCGACATCGACACCAATGTGCTGGCCACTGCCTCGCGGGGTGCCTATGACGTCAACGCGCGCGGCCTGAGCCCTCAACGCCTGAGACAGTTCTTCCTCAAGGGCAAGGGCGCCAACGTGGGCCAGGTGCGCGTCAAACCGGAGCTGGCCTCGCTGGTCGAGTTCAAGCCCTTCAACCTGATGCAGGAGCAGTGGCAGTTGGGCGAACCTTTCGACATCGTGTTCTGTCGCAACGTGATGATCTATTTCGACGCGCCGACCCAGCGCAAGGTGCTGGAGCGCATCCACCGGGTCATGAAACCCAAGGGCAAATTGTTCGTGGGCCACTCAGAAAATTTCACCGAATCGCGTGACCTCTTCCTCTTGCGCGGCAAGACGGTCTACGACAAGGTTTGATGGATTCGCCATGATGAGCACGACTCCCTCCAGCGCCTTGCGCCCCGGCACACCGCCCCCCGGCTTCGCGGCCAGCCTAGGTGCCGCCGCCGCCCGCAAGGACCGCCTGGGCGCCTTGAAGGCGCGCGTCACCAAACCGGGTGAAGCATCCTTCTTTTTTTACGATGCGCACTTTCAGAACGAGGCCGTCAAGATCCTGCCCGGCGAGTACTTCGTGTACGACGAGGACATCATCATCATGACCACGCTGGGTTCGTGCATTGCCACCTGCCTGTGGGACCGCAACGCCCGCATCGGCGGCATGAACCACTTCATGCTGCCCGACAACGGCGGCGGCGCCAGCGACTCGGGCCGCTATGGCTCCTTCGCCATGGAACTGCTGATCAACGAGATGCTGAAGATGGGGGCTTCGCGGATGACGCTGGAAGCCAAGGTGTTTGGAGGCGGGGCGGTCATCAGCGGCATGAGCAGCCTGAACGTGGGCGAGCGCAACACCACCTTCGTGATGGACTACCTCAAGACCGAGCGCATCCCCATCGTCTCGAAAGACGTGATGGACATCTACCCGCGCAAGGTGTGCTTTTTTCCGCAAAGCGGCAAGGCCATGGTCAAGCGCCTGGCCGCCAGCAACCCGGACGCCATCGTGGCCCAGGAACGCCTGGCCGCGCAAAAGGCCGCCGCCCCTGCCGCGGCCGGTGGTTCGATCGATCTTTTCTGAGCAGGGAGCACAACAATGGCAAAGACACGAGTGGTGGTGGTCGATGATTCGGCGCTGGTTCGCAGCCTGCTGACCGAGATCATCAACCGCCAGCCCGACATGGAATGCATCGGCGCGGCCGCCGACCCGTTGGTGGCGCGCGAGATGATCCGCAACCTCAACCCCGATGTCATCACGCTGGACGTGGAAATGCCGCGCATGGATGGCATCGACTTTCTGGCCAAGCTGATGCGCTTGCGGCCCATGCCCGTGGTGATGGTGTCCACGCTGACCGAGCGCGGTGCCGAAGTCACCTTGAAGGCCCTGGAGCTGGGGGCCATCGACTTCGTGGCCAAGCCCAAGATCGGCGTGGCCGATGGACTGCGGCAACTGCAGGACGACATCACCGACAAGATCCGAATCGCCTCCAAGGCGCGCATCAACCGCCTGCATGTGCCAGCCAGTGGCGCTGCCACCGGGTCCGCGCCAGGCCAAGATCCCAAGGCGGTCGCTCGCCCGGTGTCGGCCAGTCTGGGCCGCTTGTCCACGGAAAAAATCATCTTCATCGGCGCCTCCACGGGCGGCACCGAAGCCACCAAGGAAGTGCTGATCACACTGCCGGCGGATTCGCCCGCCGTGGTCATCACGCAGCACATGCCGCCCGGCTTCACGCGCAATTACGCGGCGCGCCTGGACGGGCTGTGCAAGATCAGCGTGAAAGAGGCCGTGGATGGCGAACGCATCCTGCCCGGCCATGCCTACATCGCGCCCGGCGGAATGCACCTCAGCGTGGAACGCTCGGGTGCCAACTACCTGGCCCGGGTGCAGGACGGCGACCCCGTCAATCGCCACAAGCCCAGCGTGGAAGTGCTGTTCAAATCAGCCGCCCGCGTGGTCGGCCCCAACGCCGTGGGCATCATGCTGACCGGCATGGGCGCCGATGGCGCGACCGCCATGCGCGAGATGCGCGATGCCGGCGCTTACTGCGTGGCCCAGGACGAGGCCACTTGCGTGGTCTTCGGCATGCCGCGCGAAGCCATCGCGGCGGGTGCCGTGCAAGAAGTGCTGCCCCTGACCAAGATCACCGGCCACTTGATGGACCACCTGCGCGCCACCGCTGGACCGGCCCTCAGCCGCGTCTGAACCTGGGGCCTAAGGACGGCCCACGAAGACCATCAAGGTGGACCCCACGCGCGGGCTGTAGACCACGGCGCTGTACACCGGCCCGAAGGCGGTGTCTGCGCCCAGGTACAGGCTCATGCCTTTGCGCAACTGGCCATCGCCTCGGTCAGAGGGGCGGTCCCAGGCATTGCCCACTTCCACGCTGGTGCCCACCACCAGGCCCCGCGTCAGGTATAAATTGGCCACGCGCTGTTGGTATCCCAATCGCAACAAGCCCATTTGCGAGCCGCTCACCTGGAAAGGCTCGTAACCCGACAACTGCTGGAAGCCGCCCAAGCCATAGCGCGGCGTCAGCTGCTGCGCCCCATCGGACAGCCCGACGCGGCTGTAAGCACTCAGGGTGTGCGCACCCCAGGACCAGGCACCTTGCGCCTGCGCCTCGAAGTGGTTGACCTTGCCGGTCTCGGCCTGGCCACGGCCGAAGCTGCGACCTTGCATCCAGTTGGCTTCCACACGCCAACCATGCGTGGGGAAAAAGGCGTGGTCCAGTTGATCGAACACGGCGCCCAGGTGCCAGCCGCGCTCGGTCCAGCGCAAGGTGGATGTGGGACCGGCGTAGCTGGCCAAGGCCAGATCAGGATCATCGCGGTAGGCATCGTCCACCCAGCCCAGGCGTACCTCGCCCAACTCGCGCCAGGTGGTGCCCACATCCAGGGTCACATTGCGTCGCCTGCGCTCAAGCAGCGCCGACAAGGGCCCTTCGGGGTCATCGCGCAAGGACAGGCGCCGCCCTTGCAACGACGCCGAGGCCGACACGAAGCCGCGCAGGCCATCAGGCAGCTTCCAATCCATGGGCCGGTACCACTCGGTGCCCAGCGCGGGCGAGGTGCCCACCTTCAAAAAGTTGCGCCACTCGCTGCCATGCTCGTCCAGCCAATGGCGGTTATGCACCAGCTTGAGGTTGAACAGGCTGCGGCCCCGGCTGTCGGCGCTGAAGTCCAGGCCAATTTGCAGGTAGTTGGGGCCCCAGGGCTTGTCCTCCAGATCGAACACCAGCCCTTCAGCCCCCTCCGGTGTGCGCACCAGGCGGTAGTCGGCACGCAGGTAATCACCGGTGGCCGCCAGCCGCGTCGCATCGCGCTCGGCCTTGGCGATGTTGAAGGTCTCGCCGGCCCGGCTTTCCAGGATGTCATCACGGCTCTCGGGCTTGGTCTGCTTGCTGCCTTCAAAGCGGACGAAGCTCAAGGGCGCCGGTGGTGTGATCTTCTGCTGGCGGCGGGCCTTCCAGCGGGCGTAGTCGGCTTCGCTGAGCTTGAGGTCCTGCATGCGCAACACCAGCGCTTCGGCCTGCAACTGGCCCAGGGCCACGAACTCGGCACCGCGCTCGAAGTCGGCAGAGCTCAGGTTGTCCAGCGTGGGCGCGATCAGCACATCGTCGGGCTTCAGGCTTTGCAGGCTGCGCTGCACGTTCTGCTCGGTCAGGATGTTGATCATCTGCGCCGTCACGCCCGTGAAGGAATTGAGCGTGTCGCGCTTGGACAGAGGCGTGCCGATGTTGACCACGATGAGGCGCTCGGCGCCCATGTCCCGAGCCACATCGACCGGCGTGTTGTTGACCAGCCCACCATCGCCCAGGATGCGGCCATCGACCTCGACCGGCGCGAACACGCCCGGCACTGACATGCTGGAACGCAACACCGTGGCCAGATCACCGCTGCCCAGGATGACGGGCTTGCCGGTTTCCATGTCGGTGGCCACCGCGCGGAAGGGCGTGGGCAATTGATCGAAATTGGTGAACTGCCGCGAAGGCAGGGTCATGCGCCGCAGGTGCGACTCCAGGCCACGACTGGAGACGGGGCCCAGTGGGGCCTTCAGCCCGGTGGCATCAATGCCCACTTCGATCAGGGGCGAGACCTCGAAGTCCTGCTCCTTGCGCCGCTGCGACAACTCGCGCCGGTCTACCCGGCTGGCGAACACATTGCCCCAATCCAGGCGCAGCACTTCAGCCTCGATTTGTTCAGCCGACAGGCCACTGGCATACAGGCCGCCCACGATGGCGCCCATGGACGTGCCCGCGATCACATCGACGGGGATGCGTTCGCGCTCCAGCACCTTGAGGACGCCCACATGGGCCAGGCCACGCGCACCGCCACCGGACAAGACCAGGCCAATGCGGGGGCGGATTTCTTCAGCGGGGAAAGCGGGGGAGCCGACTGGCTGGGCACCGCACGTCAGCGGCACCAGCCAGGCCAGCATCCAACACCCGGTGAGAATCTGTTTTGCACAACGCTGCTTCATGCAGCCATTGTGCAGGGTGTCGGACCAGGGTCAGCGCAAGCTCAGAACGAGAATTGCACGCCGCCAGAGACAGCGTTCAGCGCGCCATCGCTGCCACCGACTTCAAACGAAGTCAGGTCGATTGCGCCCACGATCTTGAGGTTCTTGGCCACGGCGTATTCAATGCCAAAACCGGCGTACAGGTTGATGGAGCTGTCGGAGTCACTGCCCACCAGGCCGCTGATGTCCGTGCTGACGCTGGCCAGGCCCAAACGAGCAACACCGGCCCACTTGGGGGAGAAATCCCAACGGTAGGCGCCATTGACAATCAGCGCCGAGCTGTCAACGGTGTAGTAGTTGAGCGAGGCAAGGTTGGTGCGGCTGGTGGTGCTGCCGAAGTCGATGTAGGCCACTTCGATGGCGATGTGAGGCGCGACGGTGAAACCACCATAAACCTTGAACGCGGTGTCTTGCGTATCACAACTGGTGCCGCCAGGGCAGTCAACGCTGAAGTTGCTGAAACCCACCGTGCCGCCCACATAGGCTTGGGCCGATGCGGCACCGGCAAACATCGTCATGGCTGCAAAAGCAGCAACAGACATCAAATTTTTCATTGGTCAATCCCGTGATCGTTGGAAGAACAGCAACGTAAGCGGTAAGCCTGCGGCGTTCTTCCCTTGCGCGAGGCTGCTCCCCAG
>NZ_JAQSDR010000011.1 GCF_029946005.1 Aquabacterium sp. | reverse complement strand
GCCGCTACGCGGTGGACCGCCACCATAGGAGCCCCGCCCGCCTCCGACTCATCCCCGCCCCGCGATGCCCAGACAAAGCAACCCGCCCACCGCAAGCCACCACCAGCCGCAGGCCCTACCGAACCGCAAAGTGCCGCACCAATCCCGTCAACAGTACCTCGATGAGGGTGCTCAAGTGCCGCTCATTGGGCACCTCGGGGAACCAAGGATCATCCGGCCCCATCACCAGCTGACGCGCCGTGAACCCGTGGATCCCCTCCCAGTAGATCTGCGTCATCAGGTCAACGTCGGTGTCCACGCTGGACACCTCGCCCGTGGCCGCCCATTGCGCGAACAAGGTGCGCGAAAAGGCATACGGGTCTTCGGCCGGATCGCCATGCTGAACTTGGGCCACTTCATTGGCCGCGTGCGGGCGCTTTTGCATGAACACAAAGGCGTACTCGTCCGGGTGCTTGAGGCCGAAGTCCACATAGGCACGGCCCATGGCGCGGAGGCGGTCCAGCGGCTTGCTGTGCGCTTCGCTGGCGCGGCGCATGGCGTTGGTCAGCTCCAGCAGGTCTTCGCCCATGGCCTGCGAGATCAGCATGGCCTTGTCCTCGAACAGCGAATAAACCACCGTCGTGGAATAACCCGCCAGCTCGGCCACCTTGCGCAACGAGATCTCGCCCAGGCCGCCTTTCTTGATCAGCTTGCGGACCACCTTGATGATGCTTTTGCGGCGCTGTTCGGCCTCACGTTGCTTGCGCAGCTCCTTCACGCTCTGGGTCACGAATGCGGTCTCCGTTTTTGTTGATGGGGCTTGTTCAGCTTTTTAGCACCAGATCATCACCATCACGCGCAGCGGCACCCACCTTCACCAGCTGTTGCGCAAACCGCTCGCTCAGCATGGCCGGATCGTGCGGGTAGTGGTCGTGCACCACCGTGTTGAAGATCTGGCTTTGCTGGATCAGCTGGGCAATGTCGGCCAGGCTCAGGCGCTGATGGGCCATCAGCTTGAACGCCAGCAAGGCCTTGATGGCGTTGTCAGCGTTTCGCTTGGGGTCGTCCATCAGCCACTGGATGCGCGAATGGGCCGTTTGCAGAGCGGCATCGACCTCAGTGAAAGGCGCGCCATGGCCAGGGATGACCAGCCTGGGCGACAGCTGCGCGATCAGGTCCAGCGTGGCTTGCTGGCGGGCAAAGCCGGGCTCGCCCACCAGCTCCGAGAAGATGATGCCAAAGCCTTTTTCCCACAGGGCATCGGCCGAGATCAGGATGCCCCAGGCCTCGCACCACAGCATCACCATGTCGTGATCGTGCCCGGCGGCGGGCAGCACCTGCCACTCATGCGCGCCCAGCCGGAGGGTGCCGGGCACGGTGAGCACCGCGTCATGGAGGAAGCGTTCGCAGTGCTGGCCGGTGGGGGTGTAGCTCAGGCGAACTTCATCCCACATGATCACGGCATCTTGCAGGCCGGGCGGGATGATGATCTGGCAAGCGGGGAAATGCGCTTTCAACACGGCATTGCCACCTGCATGGTCGGAATGCAGGTGGGTGTTGATGATGCGCTGCAAGGGCTGGCCCCGCAGGGCGGCCTGGATCAGCGCCAGGGTCTGGGCGCTCTCGCTGCCATAGCCGGTGTCCACCACCGTGGGCAGCTCGGGATCGTGAAAAACGATGTGGTTGGACGACAGCCAACCGCGTTCCAACACCTGGATGCCATCCGGCAGTTGCATGTCCATTCACCCCAGCCCTGCCATGTGCAGTGGGGGCGATCTTACGGCAGGGCGGCGCCTGCCGTGGGCAAGCCGATTCAGGCAGCGCGGCGGGCGCGGGCGCGGGCGCTGGTCATGCGGGGCACCGACTTGGGCGCTTGCAGTTGCTCCCAGTACGCCACGGCCTTGCCCACCCACTCACGGTAGGCGGGTTCTTCAGGGGCGTAGTAGGGGATGCCGCGCGCGGCAAAGGCTTCAAGCTCTTCGGCCACCGCGTGCGGGGCCTCGACCACCTCCAGCTCCAGGGCGTGCAGGGCATGCACGCGCTGGATGGGTTCGGGCGCCATCAATTGGGCGCGCAGGGTTTGAGCGGTCGTCTTTTGGCCCATGAGCCTTCTCCGTGAGTGGTTTCACTTCGGATAACGGCTCAGACCCCCTTCAGGTTGAGCCCGGCTTACTTGAAAACCACCTGCACCGTGGAATCCGGCACGGCTTGGGCGGCAAAGTCCTTGTAAGCCTGGGCGTGGGCTGGGGTGCAGACGTTGCCCACCGTGCGGTCGTCAAACACGCGTTTGACGGTCAACACCTGCTCCTTGAACTGGTAGGTGGCGCTGTACGACAGCTTGTCGCTGTCCAGCTTGACGTCCTTGGGCAACTGGTCGATGCGCATATTGGCCGGCAACTGATAGCGGTATTCCTCGATCGAATGGCCGCTGGAGCAGGCGGTTTCCACCGCTTCGTCCACCACCTGGCTGGCGGCCGCCACGTAGTCGGCCACCGGGCTTTCGCTGTAGAACATGGGCGTGATGGTGAAGCTGCCGGGCCCGGGCAGTTTCACCCATTGGTCAACCTTGAACTGCGTGCGGTAACCATAGGTGTCGCGCAAGGCACGGGCGTTGTCCTTGACCATGCTGCCACTGCCCTTTTGGCCACCAGACTCGAAGAAGGTCTTGACCATGTCGGCCGACTGCACCTGCGTCAGCTGGCGCAAACGCATGCGGGCGTTCACCGCGAACAAGCCGCGCAGGGCCACGTCCACCGTGCCCGAGGCCGAGCCATCGGCCTGCACGATCACCTCGGTCTTCATGACCTGCTGGTTGAAGCCCACCGGCGACACGGGCGTCTTCAGGCCATCCTTGTGGCCATCGGCCAGCAGCACGGGCTTGCCTTCATCGGCAAAGGGCAACATGCCGAAGGGCACGCTGTCTGCGGTGGTATCCAGGTACAGGTCCAGGCTGGGGATGTGGTTGATGACCTGGTTGACCAGAGACGCCACCGGCACCTTGGGCAAGCTGTAAGCCGTGCCCGCGTTGATCAGGGCCTGGGTGCTGGCAATGCCTTTGGCCTTCAACAGGGCTTGCAACAAGGTCGCGTGGTCCTTGCAGTCACCGGTGCGCTTGTCCAGGATCGCGTCCACGTCGTGGGGCACCACCGAGCCCAGACGCAGGCACGGCCCGGTGTTGCCGATGTTCAGGGTCACCCAGTCGTACAGGGCCTTGGCCACCTCGCGGGGCGCTTGCTTGACGTCCTGCGTGATCTGCTCGGCCAGTTGCCGAACCTTGGGCGTCACAATAGCCTTGGCTTGGGCGGGCACGCCATAGGCCTTGGCCAGGTCGCCCTGGTTGCGGAAGGTGGAGAACAGCACCCCGGCCTCTTCTTCCAGCTCGTGGCCCGACAGCTTGGGCGGCGCGCTCTTGAGGGGTTGCGGGTTGTCCCAGGCCCATTCAACCACCTTGCGGCCCGCCTTCTCGGCACGCTTGACCTCACGGAAGCCACGCGCCTGGTCTTGTGACCACATGCTGGCAGGCACGTCGATCTTGATCCTCACATCATCGTAAGCATCGGTCTTGGGAAAGCTCTCGTTGATCGAGAACTGGCCGGCGAACAAGGGCTTGCTGGTGGTCACGCGGTAGGCCAGCACCACGGTGTCGCCCACCGCCACGTCAGGAAACACAATGCTCAGGTCCTGCAGGCCTGACGTGGTGTCGGGTGCGTCCTTGAAGCCGGCTTTGGGCACCTTCAGGCGTCGGCCATCGGCCTTGCGTGTGTAGGCCTCGGTCACGGTGACCTTTTGCAGCTGGCGGTCGTAGGACACGGAGGTGCGGCTGGCCCCGGCCACCATCTCAGGCTTCAACACGGCCATGGACCACGCGCGGTCTTCGCGGTGGGAGCCATCCGGGTTGACGGTGTAGTTGGCGGCATAGTGCGTCACGCGCGAGGCCAGGGATGGCGTTTGTGCCGTGTCGGCCGCCCAAGTGGCGCCAGACCAGGTCAGTGCGACCACCAGGGCCATGGCTTGCAAATGATTGGATTTCAAAGTGTTTTCCGTTGGAGCCCATGCAAGCCCGCAATCTAACCGAATGCCTTGGGGCTTGAATGCGGTGTTTACCTTTCGTCACGTCAACGCGGGGGGTCTGGAGCGCGTTGAATCAACATCCTCAATCATCCCAAAGACCCCCACATGACCAAGACCCTCGCCCTCGCTGCCGTGCTGACCGCCTTCGCCGCCAGCTCATTCGCCCAACCTGCCGCCCCGGCTTCGGCCCCCGCAGTGGCCGCCAGCGGCGCGGTTGCCAAGAAGCACGATGGCAAAGCCCACAAACACGAAGTGCCCGCGCGTGCCGCCTCGGCCGCGGCGTCAAAATAAAACAGGGGCAACCCCAAGCCGCTGCGGCAAAGCGCCAATGCAAGCCTGTTTTTGCAAAAATCTGTGAAGATACTGGCACCGGGCGAGACCCGGTCCTCGACACGGCGCTTGGCCGCGTTTGAGACAACATGACCGACTGTAGGAGACCGACATGAAAAAACTGTTCGCTTTGGCGCTGGCCGCTTGTGCCATCACCCCCGTGATGGCGCAAACCAACGTGGGGGTGTCCATCGGCATCAACCAACCCGGGGTGTACGGCCGGATCGACATTGGCAATGGCGGTTATGGTCAGCCTCAACTGGTCTACCCCCAGCCGGTGATCATCGCGCCGCCCGCCGTGGTCTATGAGCGCCGCCCCATCTACCTGTACGTGCCACCAGCGCACCAGCAAAACTGGCGTCGCTATTGCGGCCGCTACCAGGCTTGCGGCCAGCCGGTTTACTTCGTGCAAGAACAATGGGTGCGCAACCGCTGGCAGCATGAGCACCCCGGCAACGGCCGTCCTGGCTGGAACAACCGTGACGACCGCCATGATCATGACCATGACCGAGGGGGCAAGAAGGACAAGGGTCACGGCAATGGCCATGGCAACGGTCACGGCAAACATGGCCGTGACTGAGGTCAGAGCATCTCTTCAGGCGCAAAGGGCGAGAGCAGCTTGATGCCAAACTTGAGCCAGGCTTTGGCCTCTGGTTCGCTCTGATCCAGCAAAGCGGGATCGGGTGGCGTGGTGTTCCATTGCACCCGCTGCCCATCGCCCAAGGAGAGGTGGTAGCTGCCCCGGCTCACCTCGTCAAACAGCAGGGCCAGTTGTTGCGCGATCTCCGGGCTGTGCATCAGCACGCCCATCTCTGAATTGAGTTTGGCCGAGCGTGGGTCCAAGTTCATGGACCCGACCAAGGCACGCTGCCGATCCATGACCACCACCTTGGCATGCAATGACGCGTGCGAGGATCCAAACGAACCCAGCTTGGCCTGCCGGGCATTCAGCAGGGGCCGCAACTCGTGCAGCTCCACGCCCATGGCCAGCAACTGCGTCCGATAGCGGGCATAGCCAATGTGCACGGCAGGCGCGTCGGTCGTGGCCAGTGAATTGGTCAGCACGCGCACCTTCACCCCCCGATCCCGCAAGCCCTTGAACAGCTCCAGCCCCCGCACACCTGGTACGAAGTAAGGCGAGATCACGATCAGCTCCTCACGGGCCGAGCGGATGAGGCGGTCCACATCGTCGGCAATGGCTTCGGCGTTGGTGGGTTGGCCCTCGCTCTGGATCTTGGAGGGCTTGTCGGCCAACACCGTGGCCCGCGCCCACACCAGTTTCAAGCGGCCCTGCTTCAGGTCGCGGGCAAAGTCCGTGTCGGGGATCACCACCGGGGCCACAGTCGGCTTGCTGGCGGCATCGGCCTGGGAGGCGGGCCCGGTCAAGGTGGATGGGTCCACCAAGGCGGTGACCGGGTAGGCCATGGGGTCGTTCCAGAATCGGTCGAACGTGGCCGACAAGGCGCGCACCGCGGGGCCCGCCACGATCATGTCGATGTCCAGGAAGTTGCTGTCCTTGCTTTGCACGAAGTAGGCATCGCCCAGGTTGCGCCCCCCCGTGATGGCCAGGGTGTTGTCGGCCACAAACATCTTGTTGTGCATGCGGTGGTTGATGCGGCTCATGTCGGTGATGGACGCCAGCAAGCGGCTGATGGTGCCGATCCGTCCCGCCGGGAAGGGGTTGAACAGGCGCACCTCGATGTTGGGATGGGCCGTCAGGCGCAGCAGGCCTTGGTCCTGCCCGGCCGTGTTCAGGTCGTCGAGCAACAAGCGCACGTGCACGCCCCGATCGGCGGCCGCGCGCACCCGCTGCATCAGGCTGCGCGAAGACCCATCGCTGTGGATCAGGTAGTACTGCAGGTCGAGTGTATGGCGGGCGTTGTCGGCCAGGGCGGCCAGCGAGCCCAAGGCGTCATCGCCCGACGCCAGCAGGCGCAGGCCCGACACGTCGGGACCAGGGGCGCTCGCACTTGTCAGGCGGCCCAGTTCGGTCGCTTTGTAGTCGGCCAAGGCGTGGGCGTCGGGGCGGGGCACTGGCTCGGGCAAACTGGCACAGGCCGTGGTCAAGGTGGCCAAGCTCAGCACCCAAAGCAGGCGGCGTGCCCATCGGGCAATGCTGCAAGGCACCGCGTTGGCGTCAATCAGCATGAATGAGGTCATGGGGGATCAAGGGACATGTTGAACGGCCAGCGTAGCAGAACGGCCCGACACGTGCGCTCAGGTGAGGGTGCTTCACTGGCACAATTTCCGGCATGACGATTCCTTTGCTGCTGCTGGAAGACGACCCGGCCATTGCCCGCACCGTGGCCTATGCGCTAGAACGTGAAGGCTTCACGGTTGACCACGTGGGGCTGGTGCGCGAAGCCATGCACAAGCTGGCCAATCCGCAACACCCTTACGCGGCGGCCATCCTCGATGTGGGCCTGCCCGATGGCAGTGGCCTGGACCTGTGCCGCGACCTGCGGCGTGATGCGGTCCGCAATGGCCGCCTGCCCATCGTCATGCTCACCGCGCGTGGTGAAGAGCTGGACCGCGTGCTGGGCCTGGAATTGGGCGCCGACGACTACCTGACCAAGCCTTTCAGCACGCGCGAGTTGTGCGCCCGCTTGCGTGCCTTGTTGCGCCGCACGGCACACACCCCCACGCCAGAACCCAAGCGCGACGAAGCCACCCTGGTTTGCGACGAAGCTGGCCAGCGCATCCGCCATGGCGACACCTGGTTGCCCCTGACCCGGCGCGAGCATGGCCTGCTGATGGCCTTGCTCAAGGTGCCCGGCCGCATCTGGTCGCGTGAGGCCCTGCTGGACGCCGTGTGGGGCCTGGACGCCGACAGCACCGACCGCACCGTGGACACCCACATCAAGACCTTGCGCGCCAAGTTGCGCGAGGCCTGCGGCGATGTCGAGCTGATCGTCACCCACCGTGGCCTGGGCTACGCCATCGACCCGGCGCGCCTGTGAAACTCGGCCTGCGCCTGCTGCTGGGCTTCTTCCTGATCACGGGCATCGCGGCCTTCTTCGTGATGCGCGTGTTCGTGGCCGAGGTGCGCCCCAGCGTCAGCGAGGTGATGGAAGACATGATGGTGGACACGGCCAACATCCTGGCCGAGCTGGCCGTGGATGACCTGGCCGCCTTGCCCGCTGGCGGCACGCTGGACCAAAGCCGCTTTGCCCTGCGCGTGAAGGACTACGCAGCCCGGCCAGTGGACGCGCGCATCCGGGGTCTGAGCAAGCAAACCATGGACTTTCGCATCTACCTGACCGACGTCAGCGGTCGCGTGGTGTTCGACACCGGCTTTCGCGACAACGTGCCACCCGCCACCGGCCAGGACTACTCGCAATGGCGCGATGTGACGCGCACCCTGCGCGGCGAGTACGGCGCCCGCTCCACGCGCCTGGTCTACAGCGACGATCAAAGCTCGGTGATGTACGTGGCCGCGCCCGTCAAGCAGGGCACGCGCATCGTCGGTGTGTTGACCGTGGCCAAACCCATGAGCACGGTGCAGCAGTTCATCCACCGGGCCGAGCGCGACATCCTGGTCAAAGGCTTCTGGCTGCTGGGCCTGTCGCTGGCCATTGGCGTGGCCGTCACCGGCTGGATCGTGTGGTCGGTGCGCCGCTTGCGCCACTACGCGCAGCATGTGCAGCTGGGTCAGCGGCAGCCGCCGCCTGAACTGCCGGGTGAACTGGGCGACCTGGCCCAGGCCATGGAGGCCATGCGCGATCGGCTCGATGGCCACGAGCATGTCGAGCAACTGGTGCGCGCCATGACGCACGAGTTGAAGAGCCCGCTGGCCGCCATCGGCGGTGCGGCCGAGCTGCTGCAGGAAGAGTTGCCCGCTGCCGACCGACACCTGTTTGCCCAGCAGATCCGCGACCAGGCCGACCGCCTGCACGTGCTCGTCGAGCGGCTGCTGGAGCTGTCCAAGCTCGAACACCGCCACAGCCTGGACCACCAGGTGATGCTGGACCTGGGTATGTGCGTTGAGCAGGCCATCCAAGCCGCCACAGCACGCCTGGAGCAACGCCAACTGGCCCTGGTCTGGCATCCGATGGACGGCCTGGCCCCCGTACGAGGCGAGCCCGATTTGCTCGCCATGGCCATCAGCAACCTGCTGGAAAACGCCGTGGACTTTTCAAGCCCCGGTGGCCGGGTCGAAGTCACGATGACGCGGGGCAAGGGCCACATCGAGCTGTCGGTGCGCGACCATGGCCCCGGTGTGCCCGACTACGCCCTGGCTCGCCTGGGCGAGCGCTTCTACTCCACACCCCGCCCCACCGCACCCGGCGAGACACCTCGCAAGGGATCGGGCCTGGGCCTGGCAGTGTGAAACCCTGTTTCATGCGATGTCATCCTCTTTGCTCAAACGCCACGCCTGCGCTTGGCCTGGGCGGCCCAAGGCGCCTGTCAGCCAAGCCCTCAAACCCATGGCGACACACCAGGTGGCTGCCATCAACACGCAGCAAGCCATCAGTGCGCCTCCAGCGGGCTCACGCTTAAACAGGTCCGCCCCAACAGCGGCACCACCAGGCACACACTGCCCAGCCCATCTGCCTGAACCTGATCCACGCCAGCCCCTTTGACGCGATAGCGCGCGTGCGCCCGGAGGCCCGACACCGTCACGCGTTGGACACCATCGCCCAGCCCGCCGTACAGCACCGCCTGCAGCGAGCCGGTGGACGCATCAGCGTGGGCCGAGGCCACCAACACATCGGGGTAGCGCAGGCCCTCCAGCCTGGGGCTGCGGCCTTCCTCGGCGCCAGCGGTGGCCAGTGGGGCGGTGATCAGTTGCCTGAAGCCATCGCGAGCACCCGCCAGCGCCATCAATTCGACCCCATGCGCCCACACCGACGCCTTGGCCCGGTGAATGACGCCATCCTTGAGCGTGCTCGGGCACTCGTCTTCCAAGGCGGCCAGGCAATGTGCGGCCACGGACTCGTCACCCAGTTCAGCGGCGGCCAAGGCCGTGGCGGTGTAAGCGCTGGCCCTTGAGAAGCCATAGTTCCCCGTATCGATGGGCCAGAACGCTCGGCGCCTGAAGCGGCCACCGCCATCGAACAAACGGCGCCTGAGCAGCAACCATTGGCGACGCGCCAGATCAGGCGCCAGCGCGTTCAAGAAATAGCAGGGCATGGCCAGCGGCATGGCACCGCCGATGGCCGGCAAGGCCAGACCAGTGCGGGCCGAACGGCAGGGCACATAGCGGCCCATGCCGTCCAGGAACTCCGCCTCCAGGTGGTGGCGAAATGCCATGGCATGGGCGCGCCACTCGCTCAGCCCGTGCTGGGCATCGTGGGCCAGCACAGCGCTGGCGCCCATCATGTTGCACAGGGGGTAGACCCAGTTGGGCTCGCAAGCGATCAGGTAGTAGGGCGATGGCTGGTAGGCCCGCGTCAGGCTGGCCGTCAGGGAAGCGAAGTCGTGCGCATAGCTGTGCCCCCGGGGATGGGTGAGGCGCAGCGCACCCTGCTTTGAAAACTCGGTGCAGCCAGTACTGGCCTGATACAAGGCCATCTGCAACGCGACAAAGCCCGTGTACATGATGTTCTCTCGGGCCACCGGGTCCGGGTCGCCACGCAGATTTCCCCAGCGATTTTCCAAGGCCCAATAGGCCCAGACCCGGTGGTGTGCCTGCTTGAGCAGCAGCTGGCGCTGGGCCTGCCTGGCGTAGCCCGTGAAGGCCGGTGTAAAACGCGCCTGCGTCAAGGCCAGGCCGTAGCCCAGAAAGTTGAGCTGGTAGCGCAAGGCGGCAGTCTGGAACTGGTCGCGCTGCTCGAAGCCCTCGAAGGCCTCATCCGCTTGCAGGGCCCGGTCCAGCGCGAAGCGCAGGCGCTGCAGGTGCGCCAACGACATTTCCGGCAGCTCACCCCGCCGTGGTGGGGGTGCCGTGAAGACCTGGCCGAGGCGCCCCCTTTGCTGGTCAAGGTAGCCGTTGTCGAGGCGCCTTTGTCGGCGTGCGAACGCGAACCAGGCCAGCATCGTCAACGCCAGCACCAAGGCCGCCCAGCCCATCGACGCATACACAACTTTGAGCAGCCCGCCCTGGATGGCGCCATGGCGCATGCTGGCGGCGCACACGGCCGAGGTGAGCCAAACCACTGGCGGGGCCAGCAGGTTGCCCGTGCCAAACCAGATCAGCAAGGAGAAAGCAAAGGCCCCGAGGCTGCACAAAGCCGCCAACCCATGCCCGATGCCGCTGCTGGTGCAAATGTCAGCATGCGCAAGGAAGCCTGCACCTGGCAACAACAGGCCCAGGCCGAAGATCTGCAGTGCATCTTGGCGGGCCAGCAGCAGCAAGGCCGAACCCAGCGCCACCAGCGTGAGGTATGCACCCAGCAAGCGCGCGAGTTGGCGCGTGGTGGCCGGGCCCCAGAGCCGCGTGCAAGGCGGCAGCAGCGCCCATTCATCATCAGCTTCAACCGCACCCATGCAAGCTCACCTCTTTGCAAACCAGCCCATCAATCAGTTCAGTCTGATGGGCTGGTGTGAGGTCTTGATGAGGTGTGTGAAGTGGGGGTGAAGTCTCTCGTTGAGCTCAGCTGGCCAGGCCGCGCCCGCCCCTGCGTTGGCCTGTGCCGTACTCATTGGGTTGCCGCACCGCCCGGTGCACGTCTTCGCAGGTCATGCCAATGCCCTGCAGAAACTGGTCACGCAATTGCAGCACGGTGTCCACCGAGTCGTCCGGCGCATCGATCAGGTAGCCCTGGATGCGCTCCATCTCTTCGATCTGACCTTCGCTGAAGGTGGGCTTGGCCCACAGCGGCAGCATGGCGCAAGCGGTGAAGCCCCAGGCCGAGGGACGGTGATGCACCTCCTGGGCCAACATCAGCTGGCTCAATTCTTCCAGGTCACTGGCGTCCAGGTCTTCGACCAGGCCATGTTCAATCACTTGGGCGGCCACCACCCGTGGCTCGGCCACGTCGATCACCACACGGCACATCAGCAGGTCGCCATGGGGGTTCAGGCGGTGTCGCCAGTGGCCCTGGTACAAGCAAGCGGGGGCAATCCGTTGATCGCTGTCTGACGATACATTGTCAAGCCAGTTCATGCGCCATCCTCCGTGAGATCGATCGGTTTCAGGAAGGTGCCCCTGCGGCATTGCAAGGGCCACTGATGACCATCATGCAGAAATCGGGCCCACTTTGGTGGCTCAAATTGGCATTGAAAACCCGATCCGGGGTTTTCCTGCAACGTGGCGGCACAAGTCCACGATCCGGCGATATGCTGTTGGGCCCCCGGGGGTTTCAGCCCTTGACGGATCCCTCGCCTGGCTCACAGCTCGCTGTGCTTCCTGCTGTTGCCGCGTGATTGCTCGACGGGATACCGCTGCGCATTGATCACCATCTTGCGGCGGGCCGCCTCCATCAGGTCAATGTTCAAGGCCGATGACAACTGCACCAGGTAGAGCAGCACATCGGCCATCTCGAAAGCCACGGCCTGGCGCTTGTCGGCGTCGAGTTGGCGGCTTTGTTCTTCGGTCAGCCACTGGAAGTGTTCAAGCAGTTCACTGGCTTCCACTGTCAAGGCCGAGGCCAGATTTTTCGGCGAATGAAACGGCCCCCAATCGCGGGCTTGCGCGAACTGGGTCAAGTCTTGGGCCAGTTGTTGGAGAGGGTCATTCATGGGTTCAGGCGATGTCCGTGAAAACGCCAGCACAGGCAGAATGCCGGTCACCCTCATTTTGCAGCCTATCCGTGATCCCCTTCCAAGCCTTGCTCGATGCCATCGCCACCCTCGAGCTGCCCGCCGAGGCCCAACGCGTCTTCCATGGCCGAGGCGGATTGTTCCCAGGCTGCGAGCAATGGTCGCTGGATTACTTCACGCCCGTCTGGCTGTTGACCAGCTTCCAACCGGTGAACGATGAAGAACTGGCCCCCATCCAGGCGGCCCTGGCGCAACGCTGGGGCCGGATCGCGCCAGGCCAGGCGTTCAATTTCGCGCTCCAGACCCGCGACGATGCTCGCGCAGAAACGCGCCTATTGTCAGGCGAGGTGCCCGATCCCCACGTGGTCAGCGCACAAGGCGCGCTTTATCGGGTGCACTTGCTCAGGGGCCTGAACCACGGTTTCTTCCTGGACATGGCCGAGGGTCGGCGCTGGGTCCACGAACACATCACGGCCCGCCCAGGCTTGAAGAAAGTGCTCAACCTGTTCGCCTACACCTGCGCCTTCTCGGTGGTGGCTTTGCAAGCCGGTGCCCGGCAGGTGATCAATGTGGACATGAGCGGCGGCGCCCTCTCCATCGGCAAGCAGAACCACCAGCTCAACGGCTTGAGCAGCGATGCCAGTTTTTTGCCGCACGACATCTTCAAGTCCTGGGGCACGATCAGCCGCCGGGGCCCTTACGACCTGATCATCCTGGACCCACCCAGTTATCAAAAAGGCAGCTTCGTGGCCGAGAAGGATTACGCCAAGCTCATGCGCCGACTGCCTGATTTGCTGGCACCGGATGGGCACGCCCTGCTGTGCCTGAACTCGCCCAGGCTTGGCGCGGCGTTCTTGCAAGAACAGATGGCAGCGCTGGCACCGGAGCTGGCCTTTGTGGAACGCGTGGCCAACCCGGCGGTGTACGCTGATGTGTCCAGCGATCGCGCCTTGAAGGTGCTGGTTTACAAGGCCCCCTCGCTGTGAAGATCTCCCAACGCGCCCAAGCCATCGCGCCCTTTTTGGCCATGGAGTTCGGCAAGCGCGCCGCCGCGCTCGAAGCTGCGGGCCACCGCGTGATCCGACTCAACCTGGGCGAGCCCGACTTTGGCGCGCCCCCCGCCGTGCGCGCCGAGCTGCAACGCGTCGCCGGCAGCCACACCCCCTTGCCCTACACCGGCGCCCTGGGCCTGCCCGCTTTGCGCGAGGCCATCGCCGGTTTCTACCAACAAGCGCATGGCGTGAACATCAGTCCCGAGCGCGTGGTCGTCACGGCCGGGGCCTCGGCTGCACTGCTGCTGCTCACGGCCGCGCTGGTGGACCCAGGCGACGAGGTGCTGGTGGGCGACCCGTCCTACCCCTGCAATCGGCAATTCTTGAACGGTTTTGGTGCCGATGTGCGCCTGGTGCCCACCGACGCGGCCTCGCGCTTCCAGCTGGACCTGGCCGCCGTGCAGCGCCACTGGAGCGAAAGCACACGCGGCCTGATGATCGCCACGCCGTCCAATCCCACGGGCACCTCGGTGCCGACCGCCGAACTCGTCGCCATCTGCGATTGGGCACGTCAGCACGGTGCCTGGCGCATCGTCGACGAGATCTACCTGAACCTGAGTGATGTGGATGCGGCCTCCGGGCAGGCCGCACAAACCGCGCTGGCCTTTGATGCGGGCGCTTGTGTGATCAACAGCTTTTCCAAGTACTTCGGCATGACGGGCTGGCGCCTGGGCTGGGCCGTGGTGCCCGACGAGTTGGCGCCCGCGATGGAGCGCCTGGCCCAGAACTACTACATCTGCGCGCCCACCCCAGCGCAGATGGCCGCGCTGGCCTGCTTCACGCCGGAGTCCATCGCGGTGTGCGAGGCGCGCAAGCAAGAGTTCGCCGAGCGGCGGGCGCTGGTGCTGCAAGGGCTTGAACAGATCGGCCTGCCCGTGCCCGTGCCGCCGGATGGCGCGTTCTATGTCTACATTGACGTGAGCGGCACCGGGCTGGATGCGATGCAGTTTTGCGAGCGCGCGCTGCAAGAAGCCCATGTGGCCTTGACCCCCGGGCATGACTTTGGCGTGAGTGGTGCGTCGCGCCACGTGCGCTTGTCGTACGCAGCTTCGCAGGCCGATCTGCACGAAGGCTTGCACAGGCTCAAGCGCTTCATGGCCACGGTTTAAGCTGGCAGCAAAGGCACCAGGAAGGCCCGGTCCACCGCCAGGTTCTCAGTCGCCAGCCGCTGAAAGTCCTGGGACACCGGCAGGTCCAGTTGGCCCTGCTGCACCGCGGCCCAGAATCGATGCGCGGCTTGGGCCGCCAAGGCCCAGACGTCGGGCTTGGCGCCAATGGTGCTGAGCTTGGGCACGATGGGCGTCAAGGCCGGGTCCACCCCGCCGCCGATCGACGCGTAACGCATGGGCAGGATGTCGTAGGCCGGTGCGATGCCGCTGTACTCGCCGTCTTCGCCCAGCAGCACCGAGATGTTTTCGAAGTGCCGATCGGTGTTGCCGATGAGCTCGCTGAAAGCCGCCATCACATCCACATGCAACACGTCCGCCGCCGACAGGTACCTGGCTTGCTGGCAGCGCGCGGCAAACTCCGACCAGGTGTCTCGCGCGCCAAAAAACTCGTCATCGATGGCGCCCGCAGACAGCATCCCAACGCGCCCGTGGGCCCCGATCCGGTCAAAGCGTTGAACCTCCAGGAAGACGTAATCGTTGGAGGCCAGCAGCTGGGTCTTGGACGCAGGCACGCCGACAGCGGCCAGTGACTGCAAGGCCAGGTGCTCGAAGGGCAACAGCTCCGCCATGCGGCTGCCGCGCCGGGCGAACTTCACAATGGCATGCCCCATGTCTTCCACCAGGCTGAGGAACTTGGGCTGCTCACCGCCCGCGCTGGAGCCATGGGCCGAATCCTTGAGCTGGTTCGCCATGTCCACATAGTGGGCCAGCTTCTGCGCCTGGGGCGTGGGCGCCAGATGGCGGAAATCCATCTCTCGCTGCAGCGAAGCGGTGCCGTAGACCAGGTTGCCCGCCAGGTTCAGCCCACGGGTGAAAAGGTAGGCAATGCGGTGGTCGTCGCCCCAGTCCTTCAGGCTCTCGGGGAACTGCGTGTCCAGGGCGGACGCGGCACGGGCCACTTGCCGCCCCAGGAAGCCGGAAGGCGATGAGAAGGCCATGTACGGCGGCAAACCTTCGTACAGGATGGTGGTCTTCGCGGGTGTTCGCTCCAGGGTTGCGCCCCCCGTCAGGAACTCGACCTCGGCAAAGGTCTCCATGGCGCCCGTGTTCGAAATCCTGAAAATCGTTTGACGCGGGTTGAGCCCCCCGGGCAGGTCGCGCAAGCGGCCGTATTTGGGGGTTCGGTCACCCGACACCCTGAAGGTGGTGAACAGGGCAGGAAAGGCTTGAATAGTTCGCGACAGGGTCGGCTGGCTGATGCCGAGCGCATTCACCAACTCTTGAGCCGAGCGGGGGCCGGAGCGCATGTGGCGCTCCAACTCCTTGATTCGCTGGGAATGGTCGTGCTCAGATCCTGAAACCATGGCCAATCTGAATATTCCGTGAATAGTTCATTTTATTTTACAGAGTAATTCTAGTTTTGACCATGCGGGGCACCGCTGGTGCCATGGCCCAGCATGGCCTTTTTCCTGGCATACAGTCCGTCAGCGCTTTTTTTCATCCCGCCATGACCCGTCAAATCAAACAAGCCCTGCTTTTGGTGTTGCTCTCGCTGCGCGACATGCTGGCCTCGGCCGGCCCGGTGCTGCTGCTGGCCTTGAGCCTGTTGGCGGGCACCTACTGGTGGCTCGACCCGCAACCCCCGCGCACCGTCACGCTCGCCACCGGGCCCGCGGGCAGCGCCTATGCCGAGTTCGGCCAACGCTACGCCCAGGCCCTGGCGCGCGACGGCATCCAGGTGAAGCTGTTGCCCACCGATGGCCCGGTGGGCAACCTGCAAGCCCTGCGCGAACGCCGTGCCGACGTGGCCTTCGTGCGTGGCGGCAGTGGCAACATGGGCGAGCGCGCCAACGCCGACATCATGTCGCTCGGCGCGCTGTTCTACGAACCGCTGTGGCTGTTCTACCGCCCCGCCGCACTCAACGGTGCGGCAAGCAACAACAAGGGCGCCAGCCAAGACACCCCACTCACCTCGCTGACCCAGTTGCGCGGCCTGCGCGTCAACATGGACCAGCCCGGCAGTGGCGTGCCCGACCTGATGCGCCGCCTGCTCGAAGCCAATGGCCTGACGCCTGATGCCGTCACCGCCAGCGAGATGGACCCGGACGCCGCCGCTCAGGCCCTGCAGGCGGGCCAACTCGACGTGCTGGTGCTGGTCACCGCGCCAGAATCCCCGGTCGTGCAGCGCCTGTTGAAGCAGCCCGGCATCGCGTTGGCCGACCTGCCCCAGGCGGATGCCTTGTCCCGGCGCCTGCCCTTCCTGCAAACGGTGACGCTGCCGCGCGGCATGGTGGACCTGGCCAGCGAGCTGCCGCCCCAGAGCATCGGCCTGCTCGCCGCCACCACGGCCTTGCTCACGCGCGAAGACACCCACCCCGCCTTGCGCCAGCTGTTCGCGCAATCGGCTCAAAGGATCCATGGCGGCGCAGGCTGGTTCAATGGCGTGCGAGATTTTCCAAACACCCGCACCAGCGAGCTGCCCGTCAGCCCCGAGGGCGACCGCGCCATCAACGGCACGCCGCCCTTCTATCAGCGCTACTTGCCCTTCTGGGCCAGTAACCTGCTCGAACGCATGTGGCTGGTCATCGGCGGCTTGATCGTGCTGCTGCTGCCCCTGTCACGCGTGGTGCCGCCGCTGTACACCTACCGCGTGCGCCAGCGCGTGTTCCGCTGGTATGCGCGCCTGCAGCAGGTGGAGGCACACATGGAAGATGGTGATGCCGACCCCACCGGGCTGCTCAACGAGCTGGACGAACTTGATCGCGTGGCGGCGCAGATCACGGTGCCGCTGGCGCATGCGGATGAGTTGTACGCCTTGCGGAACAACATTGAGCGGACGCGGAGACGGTTGTTGGGACGGGCGGGTGGCCGCATGGCGGATGCGGCCTAGCGTTCCCGCTGGTTGCAATCTTGCGCCGACGCCGAGGGCCGACCGCGTCTTGGGCTGGCAAAATTGACCCCCATGAAACCTCAGCAAACCCTGCAGATCATCGCCACGTCGGCCTCGGCCTTGCTTAGCCCAGAGCAAAAGCGCTTCAACAAACTCACCGAGCAGATCGACAAGGCTCGCGCCAAACTGGCCGCCTGGCACGCCAACTTGCCGCCGTTTTTGAGCGTTCGGCAAGAGCGCGTGCTGCCACTGGCGCGCACGCTCCAAGCCACGCAGGTCGGCTGGATTCGTGCGGTCGACCTGTTGCTTGACGAGAAAGGTTGGAAGAAGGCCGAGCGATCAACCTTGCAAGATGTTTTGTGTGAAGCCATTGACGCGGTGATCGGCCAGCTCGACGAGGACGAAGCGCAAGAGATGCGCACGCTGTACGACAAGCACGCCGACCACCTTTTTGAGGACGCGCAAGCCGAAGACCGCCAGGCCTTCATCGACATGGTGCAAGACATCGCGGGCATTGACCTGGGCGACGATGCGCAAGACCAGCCTGAAGAGGAGTTGATGGCCCGCATGCAAGAAAAATTGGCGGCGCGAGCTGCAGAGGCCGAGGCGATGGGCCACGGTGCGCAGCCCCAGGCCAAACTGAGCAAAGCGCAGGCCAAAAAACAGGCCGAGGCCGAGCTCACCAACCAGTCCCTGCGCGAGATCTACCGCAAGCTGGCCAGCGCCTTGCACCCCGACCGCGAGCCCGACGCCGACAAGCGCGAAGCCAAGACGGCCTTGATGCAGCGCGCCAACCAGGCCTATGCCAACAAAGACCTGATGGCGCTGCTGAGCCTGCAAATGGAGACCGCCCAGATCGACGCCAACAGCATGGCCAGCACCGCCCCGGCGCGGCTCAAGCTTTACAACAAAGCCCTGGCCGAGCAACTGGCGGACATCCAGTTCGAAACCCGCCGATTGGAAGAGGGCTTGCGCATGGACCTCGGCCTGCCGCCCCGCCTGCCCTTGCATCCCGACAAACTCATCAAGGTTGTCGACTTTCAAGTGGCGCAGTTGAGCCATGCGCAGATGGACTTTGAGCGCGATCTGCTGACCTTCAAAGACCGCGCGGCCACCAAGCGCTGGATCAAGCGAGAACAGGAGCGGTTCGGGATCGATGCCTTGTCGAACGATTGGTTTTGAGGCCTAGGCCCTCAACCGAGGCGGGCCAACTCGCCCTGCTTGGCCACCATCCCAATCGGCTGCAGCAGCCAGTCCAGTTCACCCTCGGTCAAGCGCGTGGCGCCCGCCAGGGCATCCCCGTGCAGGCCCTGGGCCAACGCCGCCTTGCGCTCTTGCATGGCCACAATGCGTTCTTCCAGGGTGCCCTGGGCCACCAGCTTGTAGACAAACACGGTGCTTTGCTGGCCCAGGCGGTGAGCCCGGTCGGTGGCCTGGTCTTCCGCCGCAGGGTTCCACCAGGGATCAACGTGAATGACGGTGTCGGCCTGCGGCAGGTTCAAGCCCACGCCGCCGGCCTTCAGGCTGATGAGGAACAAAGGCACTTCGCCCGACGTGAAGCGAGCCACGATGTCTTCACGCTTCTGGCTCTGCCCGGTCAGCTTGACCCAAGTCAGCGAAGTCTTGGCCAGCGCCTTTTCAATCAAGGTGAGCATCGAGGTGAACTGCGAGAACACCAGCACCCGCCTGCCGTCTTCGATCATGGCGGGCAGGTTCTCCATCAGCCAGTCCATCTTGGCCGAGGCCTTGACTTTCTTGGCGGCCTCCAGCGGCACCAATTGCGGGTCGCAGCACACCTGGCGCAGCTTGAGCAAGGCATCGAGCACGGCGATCTGTGAGCGGGCCAGGCCCTTGCTCTGCAGGGCTTCGCGCACCTTGGCCTCGGTGGCCACGCGGATCACTTCGTACAGATTGGCCTGCGCGGGCTGCAGTTCGATGTGCTCGATGGCCTCGATCTTGGGCGGCAGTTCGGTGGCCACCGCCGCCTTGGTTCGCCGCAGCATGAAGGGCTGCAGGCGCGCGCGCAGCAAGGCCAGGCGCTGGGTGTCGCCATGCTTTTCAATGGGCGTGCGGAACAGCTGCTTGAAGCGCGTCTCGTGGCCCAGGTAGCCGGGCATCAAGAAGTGGAACAAGCTCCAGACCTCGCCCAGGTGGTTCTCCATGGGCGTGCCCGTGAGGCACAGGCGCTGCTTAGCCCGCAACTCGATCACGATGGCGGCCAGTCGCGTTTTTGAGTTCTTGATGGCCTGGGCCTCGTCCAGCACCACGGTGGACCAGGTCTGCTTGGTGAGCACCTCTTCATCACGCAGCAACAAGGGGTAGGTGGTGATGACCACGTCGTGATCGGCCAATCGGGTGAAGGCGTTGTGGCGGTGCTGTCCATGCAGCACCAAGGCCGACAGCGTTGGCGCGAATCGCTGCAACTCGCTGCGCCAGTTGCCGACCAGGCTGGTGGGGGCCACGATCAGGGCCGGGGCAGTCAAGCGGCCCGCCTGCTTTTCAAGCAGCAAGTGGGCGATGGTCTGCAAGGTCTTGCCCAGGCCCATGTCGTCGGCCAACACACCACCCAGGCGGTGTTGCCGCAGCAGTTGCAACCAGCTCAGGCCTTGCTGTTGATACGGCCGCATTTGTGCCTGCAGGCCTTCGGGTGGGGCCACCATCGGCAAGCCATCAGGTTGCTTGAGCACCGACACCAGGCCCGCCAAGGAATTCGCGTCGCCTGCCGACAAACCGAGGGCCTGCTGCCCCGGCGCCGCTTCGACCGACGCCAGGCGCAGCGCTTCAAAGCGGTCCAGCTTGAGCGCATCGCCCGCCAGCGAGCGGCCACGCTCTTGCGTCAGCTCCATGAGTGCGCCCAGCCAGGGGCGCAACGGCTCGGTGGGCACGCGCCAGGGTTGGCCCGACTCGTCGGTCAACCAGGTGTGCAGGGGCCAAGGCTTGCCTTGTTGCGACTGCGCCTCCCAGTTCGACCAGCGGCCGATCAATTGGGGCAGCCAAGGCAACAAGTTGAAGCGCTGGCCATCGACTGAAAAACCCAGCGAGAGGCTGAACCAGTCGTTGTCGGCCTCGGTGGCATCGGGGTACTGCCCTTGCAGGGCCAAGTCCAGCACGCCATCGCGCATCAGGCCGGCTTGCAGCGCTTCGTCCACCTCGATGTGCCAGCCCGCTTCGCGCCACTCGGCAAAGTCATCGTCCAGCAAGGCCAGGTCACGCTCATGGGGCGAAGGCCGGTCACCCGGCTGGGCCTGCCACCACGTGGGCTGCGTTGGCACCAGGGCCCGATACCCGGCCGTCATCAGGTGCGCCATGGCATCGAATTCGGCCATCACGTCGCGCCAGAGGTGTACCTTGCCTTCAGGGGTGTCGATCGCCTGCAGGTCGGGATCATGTGCCACCCACACGCCCGAGATGCCATCGTAATCAAACGCCAGCTCGATCTGGAACACCGCCTCCTTGGGCTGCGGGTGAGCGTGGATGCTCAGGCACGGCGTGGGCGCCACGCCGCGAATGTCGCGCAGCACCTCACCTCGCACGGCCTCCGGCAAAGGTGGCAGCAGCTTGGCCAGGCGCAGGGACTGCTCGCGCATCCAGGCCTCCTGCATGGCTGGCACGGCCAGCCAGCGCTGCGCCGTCTTCACGTCCACCGCCTGCGCATCGACCCGCCCGCACACGCCCGCCTGCCGGTCGATGTAGAGCATCGGCTCGCCCATGAACAGCTCTGCCGACGGCGAGCCCAGATCGGGGGCCAGCTGCCACTGCGGCTCAGCCCCGTCAGCACCGCCCGTTGGCGACCAGGCCCAATCGAGCCGACAGGTTTCGCCCCACCGGATGCGTTGCAAGATCAGGCGGTCAGGGGTCAACAGCACCAGTTCACCCGCTCGGGCCGCTTGCTCCAGCACCACGGCACCGACTTCGTCACGCACAGCCTGCTGGGGCAAGACCGGTGCCGAGTCATTGGTACGCCAGACGGCGCCGGATGCCTGCCCCGCATGCCAGCGGCGCAACAGCTCGAAGACGCGGCCCTGGCCGTCGTAGGGGCTCAACGTTGAGCCTGCATAGATGCTCGGTTGGCTGACCTTGCCCAGCTCGCCCGGCTTGTTCTTGAGCCAACGCGCCTTGCCGGGCCACAGCGTGAGCCATCGGCCTGACCGGTTCGGCAAGTGGCAGACGTCCAGCACCACCAGATGATCGAACTCAGCTTGCGCGGCAAGGCGGGACAGGCTTGCCTGCTGCGATGGCGCTAGCGCCAAAGGCGGGGCCTCGGCCGCCAGTTGGCTTTCCGTTTGAGCCAGCCAGCGGTTCAATGGCTCGTGGACTGAAGGCTTGGCGTCAATCAGGCCGAGTGGCCACAGCGGCTCATCGCTGCTGAACCAGTCCTTGCCCAAGGCATCGACCAACACCGCCACGACATGTTTGCAGTTGAAACTCATGGGGCAGGTGCAGTCGCCTACCACCTTCCATCGGCTTTTGTCCGGGCGCCACAGGTGGATGTCCTGCTCGTAAGGCTCGGATTGGCTGCCTTCCGTCTCGCCACAAATCTGGAAGTCTGAATCAGGGGCGTCAGGCTCGGTCAGGATGTCCGACCACAGCACAGCCCCCGATCTGGCGTAGGCCTGCCCCCGCTGCCACGCGCTGAGGTTGAACAGATGGACCAGCTCAGTGGCACGGGGCAAGGAGACTTTGGTCGACATGGACAACATTCCGAAAAGCGTTTGGCGCGGTGATTATGGCGTGATGGCCAAAGGTTTTCCCGCGGCCCCCCAAGCCTGGCCCCTTGCGTCGTGGAAGGATAATCAAGGCACGTTCGCCAAGAAGCAATCCATGACCGAAAGCCAGATGCGCCAACCTGCCCGCCAGCCCTCCCTCATCAAGCGCATCCTCTGGCTCCTGGCCGGTCTGCTCTTTGGTTTGGCCTTGATCCTGGCTTGGCAAACCTGGCGTTTCCCTTCGCGGCAAATCCAGGTCGAGCCCCGGCCCGGCGTTGCGGTCGATGCCGAAGCGGCGGCGCGGCGTCTGAGCGCCGCCGTTCAGTTGCGCACCGTGTGGTCCGCCACCGATGCCAACGCGGCCGCCTTCGAAAGCTTGCGCCACCTCATCCAGCACATCTACCCCGGTGTGCACACCACCTTGATGCGGCAGATCATCGGCAAGCACGCCATGCTCTACACCTGGCCAGGCACGGATCCGAAGGCCAAACCCATCGCCTTGCTGGCCCACCAGGACGTCGTGTCCGTGGCGCCGGGCACGGACAAGGACTGGCAGGTGCCGCCCTTCTCGGGGGCGATCCAGGGCGGCTTCGTGTGGGGCCGCGGCGCCTGGGACGACAAGTCCAGCGTGATGGCCATCATGGAAGCGGTCGAATCCCTGGTTCAAGCCGGGTTCAAGCCGCGCCAGACCATCTACCTGCTCTTCAACGCCGATGAAGAAGTAGGCGGCGACGAGGGCGCCGCGCAGGTGGCCAAGCTGTGGCGCGAGCAAGGCATCAAGCTCGAATTTCTGCTCGACGAAGGCATGGTGATCACCCACGGCCTGGTGCCTGGCGTGAAGGCGCCGGTGGCTTTGGTGGGCATGTCTCAGAAGGGCTACCTCACGCTCAAGCTCACCGCCAAGGGCCAACCGGGCCACTCCAGCCAACCGCCCAAGCACCATGCGATTGGTGTGCTGGCCGAGGCCCTGCAGCGCCTGGAAGCGCACCCCATGCCCGGCCGCCTGGCAGGCCTGCCCCGCGAGATGATGGAATCCGTGGCGGCTGAAGCCAGCGGCCCCATGCGCGTGGTGCTGAGCAACCTGTGGCTGACGCGGACACTGGTCGAGCGCGAACTCGCCAAGACCCCCGCCGCCGACGCCATGCTGCGCACCACCGCCGTGCCCACCATCTTGAAAGCCGGTGAGCTTGAGAACGTGGTGCCTGGGCTGGCCACGGTGGTCATCAACTACCGGCTGCTGCCGGGCGACACCAGCCAGACCGTGATCCAGCATGTGCAGCAGGTAGTGGAAGGCCTGGACGTGAGCGTGGAGCGCCACCCCAAAGGCGCAGAGGCCGCCCCGGTTTCCAGCACCGATTCAAAGGGGTACCAGGCTTTGGCGCGCAGCTTGCGTGAGTTGCAGCCCGGCACGGTGGTGGCGCCGGGGCTGCTGATTGGCGGCACGGATTCGATTCACTTCACGGACCTGGCGGAGACCATCTTGCGGTTTCGGCCGATCCATGTGACGGCCCAGGATTTGGCGCGCATTCATGGCACGAATGAGCGGATTGGGGTGAAGGAGTATGGGGAGATGATTCAGTTTTATGAGCGGCTGCTGCGCCATGTCAACGAGCGTTGAATCAACCCAGCGCTAGAGATGCTCCTGAGCTTTCGAGGCTGCCTCGGCCCCAAATTCCCATGCCCATTGATGACTGCCAGACTCAACAGAAATGCGTGATGCATAGCGCCTGGCCAAAGTTGGGTTGAAATCGAAATCGATGGGCTGGATGCGATCAAACAATGAAGGCTGATGCCTGATCCAAGCTCCGAACCATTTGATGCGGCCTCTCAACGTGTCGACTGCAATTCGAAGATGTTCGGCAAGCTCTTCAGCGCTCCAGTCGAATCGATCCAGCAAGATGAAGTACGCCGAGGCTTGCGAATAGCTGTGCTGAATCAATGCCAAAGGATCATGGCATTCCTGTGTGAGCTGCAGGTGAATCGCTGGATCGAATTCCTCGGGTGCGGTCAGCAATCGCGCCAGCGCATGGATCGCGGCGTCAGGCTCCTCTTTGTCCCAATCCTTGTCCAGCTTGACGGCATACCGAATCTGCTTGTCGGCATACCGGAGCAGTTCGTTGTGCAACCAGCCAAGAACCTGTTCTTGATCGGTTTTATCCAGAAAATCCACAGGGAAGCCCCGGCGGCGGCCAATCTTGTCGGCGATCAGCCAAGCTTCGCTCATGGCGTCTTCGATGCTGTATTCACCTGAAGTGCGAGCGGCAATTCGACGAAGGTCTGCCCTTCGCCGCGCTAGAAACATGGTGAAGGAATTGCTGGACGACATGGCATTCTTTCAGCACAGACCGCATGCTCTAAGCTGCACGCGAAGTCAAGGCACTGGACCACAGCGCAATGACAAAACCGTGACGGCCAAAAGCGTTTCCCGCGCCCTCTAGAATCCTCCCCAGGCACCGGCAGGAAGAACAGGGAAGCAGCGCATGGCCACAAGCACCACCCCAGCCCTTTTTTTTCGCGGCCCCGCCACGCACTTCTTCCGCCCCCTGAACTGGCAAGACCGCGAAGCCTGCGCCGCCGTCCTGCGCCAATTGCATGAGCGCGTCCACGGCCCCGATGCCGACTACGCCGAGGCGCTCACCCGCGAACTGGTGCTGGACATCATCCAAGGCGTGATCGCCCAGCCCGCCTACCGCGAAGGCGCTCTGGCATCACTTGAAACCGTCGATGCGCAGGCCGAACGCGACTATGCCCTCGCGCTGCTGCGCAACCTCAAGGAACACGGCTGGCTGGAAGACTACAAGGATCCCATCGAGCTGCGGCCCACGCTCAAACTCACGCGCGCTGGCAAGGTGTTCTCCGAGTCCTTCGCCGAGCTGGACAACAACCGCCACAAGACGCGCCAGCGCAACATGCGTTCAGCCCGCAAGGCGCTCCAGGCTTTTCTGGAAAGCCGCGATGAAGACGAGTTGCTTGACGCCTACGAGTACGCCCACCACGTGGTCGAAGACCTGCAGGAGGACATCGAATACTTCCGCCAGCTCATGCAGGCCCTCACCCGCGAGGCCCTCACCAAAAAGCTCGCCTGGGATGAGTTCAACGACTTCCTCGAACGACGCTTCAGCAAAGAGATGTCAGTGCGCCTGGTGGCCGATTCGGTGGACCGGCACCGCAGCCAGATCATCGAGCTGCTGGACCACGTCCGGGCCTGGCCGCCCGAGGTGCTGCTCAAACTGGATGCGGCCTTGTGCCAGCGCGATGCCTGGCTCGAAGGCCGACTGGAAGGGCGCGGCGCCACGCTGTGGCTGTGCCAGCGCATCGAAGACCTCATCGATTCTGCCTGCGAGATCAAGCTGCCCATGCTGCGCAGCGAAATGCACAACTATGTGCGGCGCTTCACCAGCCTGCTGCGCCAGGCCTTGTCGCTCGACTACGGTGCCGAGTCGCCCATGGGCCTGACCCTGGCCGGGCTCAAAGCCGCCGATGCCGCGTCCCGAAGTATCTGGCTCGATGCGCTGGGCCAGCGCCTGGCCACCGCCGAGGTGCGCCTGCCCACCGCCGGTCTGCGCTGGACACAGCGTGACCGCCAGGAAGCGCAAGGCAGTGACCCAGCCTGGCAAATCCTCCCTGACAGCCGCCTCGACGCCGCCATGCGCCGCGCCGAGTCTGAAGCCTTTGTCATCAGCGAAAGTCGCCTGCTGGCCGCGCTCCAAGCTCAAGCCCAGACGCAAGGCAAGGGCAGGGCACTGCGCCTGTCCCAGCTCGCCACGGGCCATGCCGACGAGGTACTGACCACTCTGCATGCGGTGGGCGCAGCACGGTCCATGCAAGGCCGCAGCCATTGGCAGGTCCACAAGTTGCCCACGCGCTTCGAAACCAGCAGCTTCATCGCCGATGATTTCGAACTGCATCCACGCGATCCCAATCCTGCCACCCAGTGATGACGATGAACACCGAGCTGTCATTCCACACCCTGCTGGAAGCGCGCCTGGCCCAACGCGCCTCGGGCAGCGTCTCGCGCAAGCGTTTTGCCGAGGTCTGCAACCGGTTGCTGGCCAACGGCATCCTCTGGCGTGAACATTCCCGCCCCGAACAGGCGCTGTACGACGACGCCACCATCATCGAAGAGCTGCTGCGCGAGTGGTTCGACATGCTGGGCTTCGCGCTGGTGCACGACGTGGACGCCAACCTGATGCGGCTCTACCCACCCGGCGACGACCAGGACGATGACGACGGCGTCAAGCGCCTGCGTGCCCGCCTCTCGAAGGACGTCGTCGCCGCCGCCCTGGCCCTGCGCTTCCTCTACACCGAGGCACTCACGGGCAAGCGCGAACTGGTCAACCAGGAACTGGCCATCAGCCTCGAAGAGCTGTCGCAGACCCTGGTGTCGCTGCTTGGCATGACCTTGCCCTCGTCGATGGCCGATCGCGCGCAATTGCTGCGCGAGTTGCGAAAGCACCGCCTGATCCGCTTCAAGGATGCCGACGGCCTGGGCCACATGGACACGCTCGTGAGCGTGTTGCGCCCCATCCTGTCCTTCGTCAGCGACGAAGCCTTGCAAGACGTGCTCAAGCTGATGCACGCACGCACGCCGCCCACCGACCTCACCGGCTCCTGATCAAAATGCGCATCGCCCGTCTCGTCACCGTCAACTGGGGCACCATCGATTCACGCGATTGGCCACTGGCGGACGCCACCTTGCTCACGGGCGAATCCGGCTCGGGCAAGTCCACGCTGCTCGATGCCATACAGGCCGTGCTCACCGCCGCGCGCCAAGGCGTGTTCCACTTCAACGCGGGCCAGAACGAATCCACGCAAAGCCGCCGTGGCGGCAAAGAGCCCCGCACCCTCCACGCCTATGCCCTGGGCCAGTGCGGCAGCGATGTCTTCCTGCGCCAGCGGGCCACCTGCTACCTGGCCTTGGTGTTCGAGCCCTCGGCGGGCGAAGAGGCTCAAGGCTTCACCGCCTTGCTGGGCGTGGAAGCCCATGTTGACAATGGCCGCGCCGATGGCGGCAAGCCCGTTTTCTTCCTGGTCCGTGCAGGCTTGTCCTTGCCTCACCTGGTGACGATGCCCAGCAAGGCCGGGGATGTCACCGATGCCGCCCCGCCCCAACGTCCACGTGCACTGGGCCTGAAAGAGGTCTACGCCCAGCTCCAGGCACGCCTGGGCCTGACGCCCGACCAGCTCTCGCGCCACGAAGGCAAGGACCAGTACCTCCAGCACCTCTACGGGCACCTGCTGGGCAAGCGGTTCGTGCCCGAGGCCGATGCCACACGTTGCGCCCGCTCCGTGGTCAAGGCCATGGCCTACCGCGAGATCGGCAACGTCAACGATTTGGTGCGCGACGAGATCCTGGACGAGAGGGACTTCTCGCAAGAGGTGGCCAAGATGCGCCAGCTCATGCAGGAGATCGCCCGACTCAAGGCCGATGCCGAGCGCCTCAAACTCAACATCGACCGATTGCAGTTGGTGGACGATGCCGCAGACGATGTCATCCAGCTGCTGCGCCGCCATGTGGTGACGCTCAACGCCCACGCCCTTCGCTTGCAAAGCGAGTGCGATGCGGAACGGCAAACCGTCGAGACACGCCAGCAGCGCTTGATCAAACAATCGGCTGATTCGCAAGACCGCCTGAACCGCATCGACAACGAGCGCCAACTCACCAACGACGAGCTTGCGCTTGTGCAGGGCGAGCTGGCGCAAAGCAAGGTTGCGCAGGAAAAGCAGCGCCTGGACATCAGCGCCTCGCAATATGCGCAGCAGTTCTACAAGGAATGGCGGCATGTGCAAGAGGCCGCCGTCCAGATGGACAGGGTGCTGGGTCATGTGAACCAACTGTTGGCGCTGGACGTTGCGAACCTGCCTGACCTCCACACCGCCGTGGCGTACCTTGGGCCGATCGCCCGACAAGCCACCAAGCAGTGGCAACCTGCCCGGCAGCCCTTGCTGAGCGATGCCAAACTGAACGACGACCTGGCCGCGTTCGAGCTGGAGCCGCTGGACTTGGCCTTGAAGGCGCTGGAAGCCGCCCTGATCGGGGGCGATCAATCTGTCACGGCTGCCCTGATCGCCGCTGGCAGTCAGTTGCATGGCGACCAGCTCAGGCTCCAGGACGAGCAGACCGCCTTGCGCGTCGAGCAGACTCTACTGCTGCGCGGCCAACCGCCCACACCGCCCGACGTGCGCCAGGCCATGACCCTGCTTGAGGACGAGCTGCCCGCTTGCCGTCCACGCATCCTGGCAGCACTGGTCGAACCCAAGCCAGGCACCCCCTGGCAGGCGGCCATCGAAGGCTACATGGGCAAAGACCGCTTCGCGATCATCGTTGAGCCTGCCCACGAAGAAGACGCCATCAAGCTGATCAAGCGCCGCTTCAAACAGCGTTCGCCCAAGATCGTGCAAGGCAGCAGGGCCATGGAAGACACGCGGGACGTGGGCCTGCAAGCCCACAGCATCCTGCGCGAGGTGGTGTGCGAACACCAGGTCGCCAACGCCTACCTCAAGGCGCTGTACGGCCGCGTGCGCAAGGTCGAAACGGAAGCTGAATTGCGCCGGACACCGCAAGGCTTGATGCAACAGGGTCTGGGCAGCCGGTCCTATGGCATGTTCGCCTGCCTGGCCACTGACGATGACCTGATCTTCGGCACCGAAAGCCGACAGCGCCGCCTGGCCTGGGTCAATCGGCGCCTTGATGACTTGGTGCCCGAGTTGCAAGCACTCAAGGCGATGGCCGCGGATCTGCTGAAGGTCCGCGGATGGTTCACCCAAGTCGGTGCCGCCTCACTGGCCCGGGTGCTCACCGATGCGCTCGACACCCGCCTACGCCATACCGATGTGCAACAAGACCTTGCCCGACTGGACACCTCAAGCATCGATGGCCTGGAACAGCGGCGCACTGGCTTGCAGGATCGGCTCAATGACATCGCCACGCAATGGGACCAGGAGCAGCAAGCCGTCGGCGTACAGAACGATGAACTGAAACACCTTCACAAGCGCCTTGTGGAGCTTGAAGCACGCTTGCCGGATCTCGCCATCCAGGTCACCAATGCGCAGGTGTGGATCAGCCGCTTCGCCGCGGTGGCCGGCGAGGTCGCGACCGAAGTGCAACTGCAAGACGAAGCGCAAAGCCTGTGCGAGGCCGGCGAAACCAGCACCCACGCCCTGTACGGCCGCATCAGCAATGTCGGCGAGAATCTGCCGGACCGCCTCAAAGCCCTGCGCAACCACATCGCCACCTACCTGGCCGGCGCCCGCACCGACGAGGAGCGCTTCGGCTGGACAGAACCCCCGCGCAACCTCGACCAGATGGAGACCATCTTGCAAACGGCGTCCGCCGCGCAGCAGTCGGCCCGCGATCAGATCCGCCGCCAAGACAGCATCGGCCTGGCCGACAACGTTGCGCGGCTGGAAAAGGCAGAAGGCAATTTCAATCACGTCTTCACCAGCGACTTCTGTTTCACCGTGCGCCGCGATGTGAAGGACGGCTCCGTCACCTTGCGCAAGCTCAGCAGTGAACTCAAGTCCATCCAGTTTGGGGTGGATTCCTACGACGTGGTGCAAGACTGGGTGCCCCGCTTCAAGGCCTACTACGACTTCTTCGAAGCGCTGGACGGCGTGGTCGATCAACTCGAAAAAGAGAAGATCGCCATCTTCGACGCCCCCCAGCTGTCTGCCGAGCACCGCGCCACCGCGCAAGAGATCAAGCGCCTGTTGCTGTCGCAGGATCAGATCGCCGCCGAACGCGCGCTCAAAGAGCTGGCCGACTACCGCAACTACCGCCGCTATGACATCCACCGCATCGTGGGTGGGCACCGCACGCCCATGTCCACCTGGGGCACGGGCTCGGGGGGCGAGCTGGAGACGCCGTTCTACGTGATCCGTGCAGCGGTACTGGCGCATGCGCTGGGACATTTCGGCCGCCCCGCCGATGCACCCGCCTTGCGCGTGATGCTGTCTGACGAGGCCTTCTCCAAGATGGACGAAACCCGCTCGCGCGCCGTCCTCCAGTTCCTCTCAGAGAACATGGGGCTGCAGCTCATCGTGGCCATGCCCACGTCGAAATCCGGAGCCATCAAGCCAGAGTTTGGCAAGGAGTACACCTTCTCCAAGCTGGAGGCCGAAGCCGATGGCCAGACGGTCTACATCAGCGAGGTGCAGGAAAAGGACTTCAAGCCACCTCTGGTCGGAGCACGCCCAGGCCGCCCGCGCCAAGGCACGTACCGCGTTCGAGCTGGCCAATGCACCGTCCCCGTCATTTGATGGCCGACCAGGCACTCAGGACGCGACATGAGTCAACCCCAGCCTCACGCCATCTTGATCCGCCTGGCTCACGCCTTGCTGGGCAAGGCAGCGCGCAGTGAGGGCGACAGGGTCACCACGCTCCGGTTGGACGACGACAGGATCCTGCCTGAACTGATGCGGGCCAGCAGCCCCGATGAACTTGCGCACTTGGCCTTGTTGATCGACGAGCTGTGCGAGACCACCTGGGTGCGCTTGCAGATGCGCAAGGCGCAGCCATTCCAAACCTGGGCTGACCGGCAACCCACGCTGGTTCTGCTGAACGGGCCGACACTGGCTGAATGGTCTGGCTTTGCGCCAACGCCACCTCGCTGGAGCCGATTGCTGGTGGAAGCCCTGCGCGCCCCCGGCGTGCTGGAAGTGCCCGATGCCACTTGCTTGCTGCACTACCTTCTGCGCAACCCTTTGCCCTGGTTCGAACATCGCTCAGCCAACGAATGCGCGCGCGCGCTCAACGAGCTTGCCCGAGCATGTGCTGCTGGCCAAAGGCTGTACTTGCGAGAGCTGTCGGCCTTGCACTTCCGTGGCCACAGCAAAGTGCTGGATGCCCGCGAAGAACTGCTCAAGCTGCTGGGCGCTGCGCCAAATCAATTCATGGAAGCACCTGTGCAGACATTGATTGACCTTCCCTTGTCGGCACGTGCCGAGACAGGCTGGTTCAACGAGGTGATCTTCATCGAGAACCTGGTCAGTTTCGAACGCATGGCTCAGATGCGCCAACCGGCCTGGAACCAGGCTGCTTTGGTGTTCGCATCCGGCTTCAAAGGTACCGCCAAGCGGTTGCGACAACGCGATGGTTCCTCGCTGTACTGGCGAGGGTCCGTGTCGGCCGCACAGCGTGAGGTTTTCGAGCTGTGGTTGTATGAGGGGCTTTCCAACCCCGCAGCCATTCACGATGCTGGCAGCGCCTTCTTCGGAGATCTGGATTTCGCTGGATTGCTGATCCTGGCGCAACTTCGCCATATTTTTCCTGACTGCCAGGCATGGATTCCTGGCTACCAGGGTCTGTTGGACCAATTGATCGCCGGTCATGGACATTCGCCGAATGAAGCCAACAAACAAGGCCAGATCGATCCTGGCCACACAGGTTGTCATTTCACCGACAACATCTTGCTGCCTGCCCTGAGAAGCACGAATGCATGCGTCGATCAAGAGTTGTGGAGCGGCTTCTGCTTCAATCGCGACCTGTATATGTCGAATGTCGTGTAATTTTTCAACACATGGCCTTCAACACCCAAGCAACCCGTGGCCATTGGCATGGGGGTCGTTTGGGTGTCAGTGCAGTTCTGAAGGCGCGCCGCAGCATTTCTTGAATTTTTTGCCGCTTCCACAGGGGCAGGGTTCGTTGCGGCCGACCTTGGTGCTCACACGTTGGGCGTGTTGCCGCTCGTAGACGGCCTGCCGCAAGGGCAGCCAGAAGGCATGAATGTTCAGCAAACTGTTTTCGATTTCCTCGGCCAGCGCCTGTCGCTGCGCTGGGGTCCTGGTCAACTCATGCTGCTCTGGCGAAAAATCGGTTTCACCCAACAGGCCAATGGGCCGGTACCAGCGCTGGCCTTGCGGGTCGTCCAGCAAGGTTTGCCAAGCCGCGCGGTTGAGGTTCACGCCTTCAGTGAATCCATGGGCCCAGACCTCTGCATCTTCAAAGGGGCCTTCATCAAACTCAAACAGGTCCCAAAGCGGAACCAGCACAGGGGGCTGCTCCTCGAACCCTGACACGATGCTGTTGAAATGCCGCATGACCCAGCCCAACACCTGATTGAGTTGCGCCATGTCATCCACAGGCGGTGCCATCCCACTGTCTTGTCCCCACACTTTGGGCAGCCATTGACTTGGCTGCGCGGTGATTGGGCCGATCGCCAGGGCGTGCAGGTAGCCATCCAGCATGGCCAGCGTCATGCCCTCATCGGCCACGTCGTGCAGCAGGAATTGGTCAAGCTCGGCCAGCTCGGCTTCGGTCAGTGGCGCCATCGGATCGTCACTTGGGCCCATCGCATGGGGGTGCCGTTGCCCTGGCGCTTGCGCGGCTTGCGGGGCATCGGTCAAAAAGCTGTGAACGCCTTCGGCTTGAATGGCTTCAAAGGCCGCCACCAGGGCAGCCTCGTCTGATTCAAACGGCGCGTCCCACACCGTGGAGGTACCCAGCTCGTCTTCAATCTCCAATATCCATGGGGCGCCTTCGCTGCGGTAAATCTGAATTTGCAGGGTGTGCCCGTCGGCGCTGTAGGCCTGCGTTAGCGGCGAGTGGATGAGTTGGATGTCGTCGTCGGTCATGGCTTGGGCCGGTTCTTCAGGGTGGCTTCTAGCGCTTTCAGTTCGGCATCGTCTTGCGTGTCTGCTTGCATGGCCTCGTGGGCTTTGCGACGCTGGTCAAAGCCCTCGTAAAGCGCCTGGGTGCAGCTTTCCATCTGAGCATGGCTGATCGTGCCCGCGTGGGCGAGCACCGGGAAGCCATTGCTGCTGATGATCTGGTCCACGTTCTGGCGCCAGAAGCTCATGCGAATCTCCTGGCGGCTCTTGGTGCGCAATTCTGCCGTTTCCAGAAAGATGACGACCAGCCGGTTCAGCGTGTCGATCTCATCCGCGGTCAGGTAGTTTTTAGCGACCACGATGTCCTGCTTGCGCACCTGGGCGCCCTTCCAGTGCAGCAGGCCAAAGTGTGGGTCCGCGGGGTTGGCCCGCGCCGTGATGAGTTCGGCTGCGGTCTTCTGCGTCACGGCGTACAGCAGCAGGTTTTGCACCGTGGCAAAGAAGGTCTGCGTGGTTTGGTCGGTCTTGTCGTAGTCACTGCTCAGCGCAAACAGGTCGCGCACCTTTTGGTAGAAGCGCTTTTCCGAGGCCCGTATGTCCCGGATGCGGGCCAGCATCTCGTCGAAGTAGTCCGGGCGGCCGTCCGGGTTCTTCAACCGCTCATCGTCCATCACAAAGCCCTTGAGCAGGTACTCCTTGAGCGCGGTGGACGCCCAGCGGCGGAATTGCACGCCACGCGGCGAGCGCACCCGGTAGCCCACAGCCAGGATGGCGTCGAGGTTGTAGAGCGTGACAGGGCGCTGCACCTGACGGGCGCCCTCGGTTTGAACTGTCAAGGATTCCTTGACAGTTGCCACCGGGTCCAACTCCCCATCCTGGAAGATGTTCTTCAGGTGCAGCGAGATGTTCTGCTTGCTGGCGTCGAACAGCTCGGCAATTTCAAGCTGGGTCAGCCAGGCGGTCTCTTGCTCCGCCCGCAGCTTGATCTGGCTGCGACCGTCTTCGGTGGTGTAGAGAATCAGATCGTTCATGCCGCCACGGCATCTGCCAACGGGAACAACTGCTGCATCAGGCCCTTCTTGTGGGTCTTTAGGGTGCCGAGTTCTTGAGTGGCGGCGGTGATCAGGCTGTCGAGTGAGGTGAGGCAGTCGGCGATTCGTTGTTGTTCCGGCAGCGTTGGGATTGCAATGCGCAATTCCTTGAAAAACGGAAGCCCGATGGTCTTGATGGTGCTACCCGTGGCGATCCTTTCGAAAATGGGTTTCATCTCCTGGAGCAGGTAATACGTCATGTGGGATGTCAAAATTAATGAAAAATTAGGGACTATCACCAAACGACTTTTTCAAATTCTTTGTCATCAATGTGCCCAAACAATGACATGAAAAGTGAAAAGATCCTGTTTCCGCGTCTCAGTTAGTGAAAAAGTGGAGGCGCCAGAAAACCAGGCTCTATTGTCCGACGAATTCGGTAGCGCTGAGAAGTGCTTGGCCCACTTTTACCAGTCCAGTCAAGGCCAAGCTCAGGCACCTGGAGACTTAGCTCGAACTACCGATTTCTCGGTAGAAAGCCTTGGCCTTAGGTCCAGCAACCGCACCTCCAGGTGAAGGGGAAGCAGGCCAGACAGTTCGGCAACAACCTGGGCCCTCTCGGCCTCCAGCATTGCTCTCAACCCGTCGACGTCCAACCGAGCTTTGCTATCTGGATGGTCCCAGCCACCATCGCTCGCAACAGTGATGAGTAAACAGCCTGACCGGCACAGCTCTGATGCCATGTACTTTTTGACCAGTTGATCCCTTATGGTGTCTCGAAGGTCTCTGCCCGAGCGTTTGTCAGCGAGCTTCAGTTCAATGACTGCCTGCTGCTCCGATGCCGTCGCTCTCAGCCGAATATCCGTTTCCTTCTCATCTGCGGTCACGCTTTCCTGATCCACGATGTAGGAATGATTGGCGGCACGCGCAAGCTCGCGAGCAATCTCCCTGCGCATCACCTTCTCTTCCAAAATCAGCGCCCACGCTGCCCTTGGCGAGTAGTCTCTGAGCAGCAGTTCGTCGATGTCATCAAGCCGGTCTTTCAATACCTGGAACACCTCTTCACGAGTGACGGGTGGAGACTCTCGATAGCGATCTATGGCAACAGCCTGACTGTCTTGCATTGCAGCAGACTCCGCTTCCTCCGCAGCTTTCTCCATAGAGAGGTGCAAAGCTCTGTCGCGGAAGTGGCTAAACATTGGATCGTTCGCCATCTCTATTTTTGCGGCCCATCCATCCGAACCTCGAGCGTTCAAAAGTGTATGAACGAGCGCCCCTCGTCCACGCTCCGCATGATCTCGGAGTCCAGGCGTAAAGGAGCCCTCATGAACAGCGTCGCCAGACGGGGGGACGTATCGATATGCAAGCCGAACGAGCCTCAAGAGCAATGCTGGCGTGAATTCAACGTCACGGACCCCATCAGCACAATCAGACCGATCTCCAAACAAGAAGCTGAACCACTTGAGTGTTTGATCTTGTTCAAGTGGACCCAAATCATTCAACACTTTTTCTAACTGATCTACCCCTTCATCAGGATTCAGCCGTATCAGCACCGGAAGCCAAACCCACGCAAAGGCGGAGTTAACGTCATGGCCTAGCTGTTGTCTAGCGTCGGCCAATATGTTGGCCTTGCAGCCAGCATCCCCAGCTTTGAGCAAAAGGTCTACGACCCGCCGCAATCGATCTGCAACGGCAGTCGCATCCTCGCCTTCTCGAACTTCATGGGTGAAGCTTTCAAGCCAAGTCTGAATTCTTGGAAGGAAGATTCTTTTGATGTCCTCTGAGGAGTCCCTGATGCACTGCAGAAACATGCAATGGACATGCGTCTTAGCAACCTGCTTCAATTCATCGAGCAGTTCTGGGCCAAGCACTGCATCAACCGCGGCAGGATGTGCCAGAACAAGGGCTTCAAACCACGAGGGAAAACCGTTCAACTCCATTGGCACATAACGAGCCGCCAACTCCGCTTCGTCCCGGGACAACTTGCGGGCCCAATTCTTGTCCTCCGCCTCTGCCGCAATGGCAGCCAATCCAAGCTGCCATCGAATCAGATAGGTATCTTTTTCACCTTCGGTTCTCTCTGATCGAAGAGTTGGTCGATCACTCCTCCACATTGGCCCCATGGCGACACGCAGGTGGTCCGCTACGTCTTTGCTGAAGTACTTTTCAATGAATCGCCTGCTCCACCCCGAAGAGCGACTCTCTTCACCGGATCGACTCATCACTTGCCACAAGCTCCAGGCGGTATTTCCTGACTTATCGGGGCTGAACGCCATCTGAGGCTGACTAGCGACCTCTCTCCAAAATTGAATCCAACTTGCATGGTTCTTTGCCGCGCGACGTCTATCGTCCTCCCCTTGCTTACGGTGACGCTCTCTCATCTTTTCCCATTTGGGATCAACGGGCCGAGGTCGTATCTTTTCTTCAAGAGCGGCAGCAAGCTCTGGAACATCAGCAACCTTGACTGCGAGCTTTACCGCGTAATCGCGCCAATCGCCCTGGCCATCCCACACGCCATACAGCGCAGCCTCAAGCATCAACGCACGTTCCGCCTGAGGGCGTTTCGCATCGCTTAACGCCGTCAACACCCACGCTTTGTCAGCTTCGCTATTGAATGAGAAGGGCCCGCGCTGACTGAGTTCGTAGAAACGCTCTTCCACTTTATCCGTTGGATGAAAGCGTTGACAAAAGGCATCGTCCATCCAAAACGCCTTTTCTCTAGGCCAGGGCACGCCATCTGCCAAAGCCGCCCTTAGCTTCTTGATTCGCTCCTGATCACCACGAAGTTGCCGTTCTTGGCGCTCCAGTCGGAGGACAAGAACGCAGGCCCACAGGAGTTCATCTGTCATCTCGCCGTCTGCGATCTGCCGAAGGCATACGGAAGCAAGTGATAGGAGCAGATCCTGCCGCTCACTTGTGAACCGACACCACTCGGAATGCCATTTCAACTCTTCGCAAACCAGGCCAACCATGCCTTCGCGTAGTTCGCTCAAGTACTCTTTTGAGACCTTGGCAGACGCAATCAATGGCGACCAAAAATGATCGAGATAGTCAACGCTTCTGGGCGATCGATTGAGGCGACCAAGAACACGACACAAACGATCAACAGGAAGGTAGGAAGGAAAGAGCTTCGGAATCAACAACTCCGCAAGTTTGCTGGGCCACATGACCGGGTCTTGCGCGATGGAGCAGGTGATCTCTTCCAGCCGCGGATCACCCAATGTGACGAGCACATCAATTGCATCCATGCGTTCGCTTGAACCGGCATCCCGTGTCATCGCTACGGCATACGCGATGTCAGCCCCCGCTGGCATCGCGGCGGCTGCAATGATTTCCAGCAATAGCTCCCTGACTTCTGGACTGCTGATTCCCTTGTTCCAGAGCCGCAGCACCTCAGGCCCGAGTTCCGGAGCTGCAAATCGATGCACTTGCAAGCGTGGCACATGCATGCCGCGCCAATGTCCTTCACCGTAACGTCCGACATACGCCCTTAGCGCGCTGGCACGCATTTCAATCGTTAGCGATTCTGGGTCTCCATGATTGAGCAGCACCTCGGGTTCGCGCTCACAGACTTCGGCGTAAATCTCAGGTCGGCTGATGGACAGCCATGCGGCAACAGGACGCATGGATGGCCGCACAACCCTGTCCCCATACGGAGACTCAGCAAACAGCATGCGTTTGACTGCCTTTACAGACATGCCTCGGTCTAACAGTTCAGAAAAGCGATGCGCGGCCAAGTATTCAACGACTGACCTGTGATGGAAGCGAACTCGTCCATATCCAGCAAAGCCAAAAAGGGCCCGTTCAAGCAAAGTCTTTTGATCAGGGCCTGACCAGCCAGTCAAGATCACAGCAGGGTCGCTGGCCGTACCTGGTGCACCACCCCTATCGGCTTCTGCGCTGTGGCGAATCGTGAGCTTTCGCGTCAGTAACATCGCGAACGCCAAACGACTGGCGCCTTCCAATGCCTGTTCGTTTGTCAGGTGCGCCACCTCTCTGCCATTTGATCTGGGCTTCAACTTGACGCTGATGTTGTGCGCAACTTGCTCTCGGTGAGTTCGAATGCGGTGGTGATCTCGCCAATCAGCACACAGCTCAATCAAATCTTGAGGGCGCCTTGCAAATTCCTCAGCGTTGCGCTTTCGGATGTCCTCAAGCATTGCATCTGCGTCGGTTACCCCCTCCAGTTCAGCAAATGCTCGTATCTGCTCGTTTGATAGCGGCATGAGTGCCACGCAACGCCAATCAACTGGCCTATCTTTGTCTTCAGCTTTTGAGCGATGCATGGCAAGGTCAGCAAAAGCTTGTTCGCTGGCTTCAGCAACACTGAAATCGGGGACCGGAAGCAGCCGTTCCAACAGCGCTCGCTCAATTGGGATTGGACGCGAAGTGATAACCACCTTAAGGCGGCCGAGATGGCCATCAACAGCCCGTTTAAGACGTTTGAGTGCGTTTTCAAGATTGCCTAGCGTCAGCTTCAGTTCATCGATTGAGTCCAAAAATACGATGGCTACATCCGACTGAGACACACGCCAGGCGTCGAACCGTCGAAGCTCCTCAGGATCCAACAAATCGCATGGATCATTGCAAGACAGTTCTGCCAACTCAAAGAAAAAAGCCGGCTCGCCAGCGGCCCAGCGCTCATCGCGCTCAGCTCGACACTCATACGTCTTTCCTGCACCGGCTTCTGAAACGACGAGCACACGGGGTGACTGCAGCAAGTCGCTCCATCCCGTCTCGCTCTTTATCCCCATCTGGGCAAAGATGGCAGCCTGCTCGGCTGCATCCTCAACCCCTTCTTTGAGGTCGTGAAAGCTGCGGTGAATGCGTACCATTGTGTGACTCATATGCCATCAATGAATTGCCGTTGAGCCATAGCCCGTGCTGTGCGCAATCTACTCATCTTGCTTCGCCTTTGTCAGCGACTCACACGTGGCTTTCTTTTCTCAATGCCGCCTTGAGTTGCCGACTCAAGTTCGCTGACGGCCTCACGCACATGCTCCAACGCTCGTTGCACTGGAGATATCGCTTCCTCACCTCCTGCCAAGCTGGCTGCAACAGCACGCAAGCAATGATTCAGTACAGATGTGGGAGCACCAAGCTGTTCATTCTCATAGCGAGACAAGCAGGAGCGGTCAACCTTCAGCACTGCAGCGAACTGCTTCTGATTCAGTAAACCCCGAGCGGTCTTAATCAATTGACCTTGCGATGTGGGAAACGTTTTTGGGTCCATTAATTGCTATAACAGCACATAAATGCGACAATAGCACACAAAGCAATGCAGCGAACGATGGCCTAACATGCATTGCAAAGGAGAGTGAATGGCACGCGCAGACCAAGTCAAAGCTCTTCTTCGTGCCTATGCGGGCAACGAAGAAGCGCAGTTCATTTCGGTAGCACTACAGGTGGCGGCCGAGGAAGCTCAGCGCGGGCACGTCAAGCTTGCTGCGGAGCTACGCGATCTCATTGAGTCTGCACGCGCGCCTTCATCGCCGAGGTCAAAGGCGAGAGCGTTGCCATTGGCACAGCCACGCGGAGAGTTGGCCGAGCTATTGACTGCGCAGTACCCTCAGCAACACTTAAGCCAAATGGTTCTCTCTGCGGAGGTAGAGCAAAAATTGGCAAGGGTCTTACGAGAACAACGTCAACATGAGCGGCTGAGTGGCCATGGCCTTATGCCCCGTCGCAAGCTTTTATTGGTAGGTCCACCAGGGACAGGTAAAACGCTTACGGCCAGCGTATTGGCAACTGAGCTTCGACTACCTCTCTTTGTCGCACGCTTCGATAGCCTGATCACAAAGTTCATGGGCGAAAGCTCATCAAAACTTCGCCTGGTGTTCGATGCATTGAAAGCGACACGCGGCGTTTACCTATTTGACGAATTCGATTCCTTAGGACTGCAGCGAGGTAGTCAGCATGATGTCGCTGAGATGCGGCGCACCCTGAACATGTTTCTGCAACTCATTGAGCAGGACACTTCCGACAGCCTTATCGTGGCAGCAACGAACCACGGCACCTCGCTCGACACAGCCTTGTTTCGACGTTTTGATGACGTCATACGCTATAGCACGCCAGACGATGCTCAAATCGAAGTCCTACTTCGCAATAGCCTGGCGCTACTTGCTCAGCCATCACTCGATTACCCTCAACTTGCGCAGCACGGACGCGGGCTTTCACATTCAGACATTGTCCGGGCCTGTGAAGACGCCATGAAAGATGCGGTGCTTGAACATGAAGATCACGTCAATGCGCAAAGCGTAATAGCGCATTTGAAAGAGCGATCATCTAGCCAGCTCCAACTCATCTAATACGACGAGAAGTTACCAGAAGCAACATTCTTAGGCTAGAGTGGCAAAATCAAAAACAGATTGGCCACAGGGATGACAGAACCTCTCGACCACTTGCTCGTCGCCGGGTACAAGGAAAGCCAAGACTTCAAATCGACGCTGTCAGTTAGAAAGTCTCCGCCGCCACAAAGGGAGCGCCAAACACATGGGCAAAAACTCTTAACCCAACTCGCTAATTTGACGGCCGAGGCGCAGAGCCTCGCCAAGCGCCGAGCAGAACTTCAACTTCCCGCAAGCAGCGGGATGACCATCGCAATTGAAGTCTCCCCACCAGGAGCAATTGACTATTCCAAACAGCTGGAATGGAAAAGAGATGGCATTGAGGTACTGAGCGTTGCCGACGCAGGGGGTACCGAGATTGTCGCGCTCCACGTTCCTGAAGGTAGCCTAGCGGCCTTCGAGACTCGAGTAAGAGATTACCTAACCAAAGACGTCCAAGCACGAAAACCGGGGCAACCAGACAAACCTAAAAATGCCGCGTTGGTGAATGCAATCGAGTCATTTCGCAAAGCCGCGTTTGATGAACTTTGGACAGACGATGTCATCGCACCACCAAAAGCAGACCTGCTTGAGTGGGTTCAGATATGGTTGCGATTTAGCACCGGAACACCTCGTGCTTTGCGAGACGCCTTCGCCGAATCGGCAACGCGGTTTGGCATCGAGATAGAACAAGGGTATGTCAGCTTTCCCGGAAGAATAGTTGTTGCAGCACGTAGTACACGAGCATCTTTGGAACAGGCCCTAGAACTATTGGACTTGGTTGCTGAAATTCGCGGAGTTGCTCCGACTGCAGAGTTCTATCTCTCCAACCTCAGGCCTCATGAGCAGGCTGAATGGATTCAGGATCTTCACGCTCGGTCAACGTATGCTCCTGCGGAAGATGCGGCCTATATCACCCTTTTGGATACTGGCGTCAACCAAGGCCACCCTTTGTTAGCCTCGCTTTTAGATCAAGCTGACTTGCATGCTGTCGAAGACCATTGGGGATCAACGGATCACGCAGGGCATGGGACAGAGATGGCTGGCCTGGCATCACATGGTGACCTGACTAGCCCACTGGCCTCGAGCGCCTTGAACTTAATTCCGCACCGTCTTGAGTCAGTAAAAATTCTTCCTCCGACGGGACAAAATGCCGCACATCTCTATGGATGGGTCACGACTCAAGCGGTCAGTAAGGTTGAAGAAATCCAACCTGATCGTCGACGCACGTTCGCGATGATGACCACATCAATAGGGGCGACAGCAGGCTTACCAACTGAGTGGTCAGCAGCCATTGACGGCTTAGCATTTGGCCTGAACGCCGCCACGAGTTACTTTCATGGCGCATCCTTACCCGAGCAACACGAGCAATTGTTGACAAGGCGGCTCGTAATCCTCGCGGCCGGCAATGTCCCATGGCAGCATTGGACAAACTACCCTGCGCAAAATGATCTGTCGCCTGTGGAGAATCCCGGGCAAGCTTGGAACGCGCTTACTGTCGGGGCATGCACCAGCATGATCACCATCGACCAAGCCAAATGGCCGTCACTGGCCGCGATTGGAAGGACGGGACTTTTATCTCCAGCATCGACAACCTCGCTTCTATGGAGGCGAACTTGGCCCTTCAAGCCGGACGTCGTGGCTGAAGGCGGCAACGGCTCTCTCGATAGCAGAATGGCCGCGTCCGTCACAGTTGGACCGGAGAGCCTTCGCCTGCTCACCACTTCACACGACATCACCAAAACGCTGCTAGCCGAAACCGGTGATACCAGTGCAGCGGCCGCTGAAGTGGCCCGCGTCTGTGGTCATTTACAGGCACGCTATCCAGATTACTGGCCAGAGACGGTTCGAGCCTTGGTGATCCACGGCGCTCGCTTTACGCCGCAAATGCGTGCACACCTTCCGCTTGTACCCCTCAAAGCGCACAAAGAGGCATTGCTAAGGCGGTATGGCTATGGTCGCGTTGAATTAGAAAGTTCATTGAACTCCACACGCCAGCAACCGACGCTTGTATTGCAAGAAACGATTGCCCCTTACACAAAGGAAGATGGCAGCATCAAGCTCAAAGAATTGAACATGCATGAGCTTCCATGGCCACAAACACAGCTGTTAGAGGCCGGTGGTGCATCAGTTGCCCTGCGAGTCACGCTATCGTATTTTGTTGAACCCAACCCAAGTCATCGAGGTTGGCAAAGCAAGTTTCGCTATCAATCACACGGCTTGAGGTTTGCCGTTAAAGGATCTATTGAAACGGAAGATCGCTTTCGGCAAAGAATTAACAAGCTTGAACGAGAAGAACTGGAGCCAGACGAACAGGAGTCAATGAGTGACCCGGATAGGGAGCATTGGTTTCTAGGCTCGCAATTGCGAGCACGCGGATCCGTTCATTCCGATGTGTGGATTGGCAACGCAGCGCAGCTAGCGGCCAAGTCCCACATTGCGATCTTCCCGGTCGGCGGTTGGTGGAAAGACTGGAAAGAAAGTCAGAGGCAATCCGTCACAGTCCGGTATTCCTTGGTAGTCACTCTAGAAATACTGGAAGACGTTGATGTCGATCTGTACACGCCTATAGCAAACCTAATCGGTATCCCGATTCCTGTTAGCACCTGATTACGTAAGACATGCAGCGAATAGGTCACTCATACTTCTGAAGCAAGGTAGCTTTGAAGATGGGCACCCGCACGGGTGCCCATCCAACGGTGCCCTCAATGCATTCACAGCAATGGCATGCTGAACTTCATATCACGCGATCCCCATAACAAACGTCTTTGCCTTACAGGAAGAGTGAATCCCATACCCGAGTTGGCATAGGACGCGAACTCCGCATCAATTTGCGTTTTGGGAATGTGCGTTGCAGCTATGTAGTGATTAAGAATTGCATTGACATCTTCCAACGGAAGGATGTCCTTCGCGACATGACGTTCAGGACTGGCGACGGAGTCATTCACATGCCACTTGGTAGCGACACCACGCTGCAGCAAATTTCTAAAGACAGCCCACTCATACAGCAAAACACCGTTGCGCTCAATGCAGTTCAAAGCGGGCATCGTATGCACAACGACATAGTGCCCATCTCGCCGAAGCCTTTCTTCTGTGAGGCCCATCTTTGGAAATTTTCCCCTGACTTGGTCCAAGACAGATTGCTCCCCCAGCCTATCTCGCAAAGCTGCAATCTGCGCTACACCTGAGGTCAACGGGCTGTTCTTGTGAGTCAGCGCGCGCAGTTCATCTCCAATGGTTGCGAATCGGCTTTCTCGCTTGTATTTAGACTGTACAAAGAAAAACTTGCCTCTCGCTTTATCAAAAATAATCAAATCACAATCGAGCTTAGGTGCGCCATTCTCTGCCGGACGTTTAAATCCACTTGCCACAACGTAGTCTTCAGAAGCCGTTGATCTGATGTAGTCGAGCATGTAGACCTCCTCAAACCATTCCCCCAATCGCCTGGAATCGTCACTGCTCAAAGCAACGTCACTAGCCATGTTCATCGCGTGAGACAAGGCTACATTTCCCATCAAGATATCCCCGTCAGAGTTGATAACAACGCTTTTATCTTGGGGGCGACTCTTCTGCTGCCTATCAATAATCTCGCGCAGGATCTCCTCGTCAAGGCCGATACGCAAAAAACACTCTTCTGAGTTGCGCAATACATGCTCATTGGCAATTCGCACAATTTCTAGCGCAACGAACCATCGGCAGAGTGCGCGGGCTTTCCGAACAGCCCCAGACAGTTCGGGCGGCACCACGGCCCGATGCCCAATGAAAAAAAACTTGTCCAGGAACAGTGCTTCAAGCAAGTGCCATAGGCGTCCAGGAATTTTCTCGATGATGCTCTCGCCATGCCGGGAACTAGACCCAAGCTCATCAACAACTTGCTTAAGCGAGAGGTGCAACGACACCAAGCTATTGCTCTCCAAGCTTGTCGCCCAGAGTCTTTGAGTCATCGCTGCATGCCCCTCATTGGTTAGCCGAAATGACAGTTCCTTCCGCGATGATTTCACCGAGTACAGCCCGGTCAAGCACAGGAAGATCGCATCATGCACAGCGAGGCAGCGCACAGCAATGACCGCCTCCTTGTTAGTTAGCGCTCTTACGGAGCCAGTGCTTTCTGTTGATTCATGCAGCGCATCGCGAACCAGCTCTTCAAGCAAAATCACATGCTGCTGGAACAGCAATGCTGATTGCTCTAGCAACAATGATGGATGGGCGGCATTGAACAAACCTGTTACTGGTTCTAGTACGTCTTTCACAAGACCAACAAGCGAGCCTAGATGCTTCCCTCCCTTAAGCGTTTCCCATACGACACCAATCCTGCGGTAGACCTCCGATGCTTGATTTGATAGGTGCGCCTCAACCAACTCGCAGCTTTGCGAGGTGTAGGGTGAACGAATGAAATGCAATAGAACTTTCAACCTGGCTGGATCGAATAAAATTTCATCAGGCAGCCTTGCAAGCATAAAGTTCCTTCCCAAAGTTATTGCGACCAGCTTGTCATAAACAAGCTTGATGTTTGACCCCCCGATTGGATATTAGTCACTCACGTTTGAGTTCAAGATCGTTGCCGAAAACATCAATACGCCGGAAAAAATACTGCCGACATCCATCCACCGTCGGACCACTAACCGGCTTGGCAGCCATTTCAACAAGCAAAGCCTTTGGCGAGCGCCCCCAAGCTTTTGCCAGCGCGGCAAGAGCTACAAAGTCATTTTGGAATTGGCCAACACTAGCAAGGGGCACTCTCCATCCGATGCGCACCTCTTTCCGAGCTTGCAGCAACCCAGCCTTCACCAAGCTATAGGCCACCTCCTGTTTAAGCCCCAACTTTTTCGCCGCTTGATCTACGGTGAGGGCATCGTCTTTCGTCGCCCGGCAGGAACTCAGCCAATTTTTGGCATCTTGCTTACCCACACTCGCCATGCCTATGGGTACCTCTGTCTTTGATGGGCCATGCACCTTCAGCACGCCGAACAACACAGCCCGCACAAGCTCAACGCTCTCGCCTGACCGCAGGCAGCCATACTTCAATAGGTCATGAACGGTGGTGCACGCGGGGCCGCTTGGAAGGCCGCTCACGACATAAAGGCGTTCAACCTCCTTCTTAGGAATCAACCAGGCCGCACGCTTTTTCTGCGTTGATCGAGATACAGCAGGCGCGATGACATCCGCCGCAATCAATTCCCGGAGTCTTCGCTCTGGCAATGCGAGATCTTGGGAAGCCTCTTCCAATGTCATCACGCCATCTGCCAACGCCTTCAATTTAACAACCGCATCGACGTGCAAAGTGTGAGCTTGCCGTCCAGACGACATTTGGACAGTCACAAATGCTTGTTGGCGCCTCGCCAGTTGCCGAGCAACGCCCTGATTTACTCCAATCGCCGATGCCGCCTGTGGAATCGTAATCCGAGGGTGCATTTCAACCGTACTTTTTCGAAGCAGCCCATTGCGCTTACTCAGCGTGCCTTGCCAGGCATCATGAAGGTAGTCTTCAAAGGCGTCTCGAATGAACTGATAGCAATCATCAGCAAGATCTTCATAGATCACCCTGTACAGAGGCGAAAAGGTCTGACGAACGCTCAGGCTTACCTTTGCTGATCCATGAAGATCACGCAGGACCGAATGAAAGCCTTTCGGCCATTCTTCGAAGAAAGCCGCAGCTCCCTGGATCAATGGCCTGGCCACCGACATCAGATGCAGGTGTGCGATTTGGCCTGGCCTGGTTGGTCTAGCGCCAACAGTGAAGGAGCCAAGGTAGTGAACCGCTCTGTGGAGCATTGCCACACTCAGATGAAGCCATGGACGGCCTTGCGCCGCAACCTGATGGCCTCCTTGAAGCGCCGCGGTAAGTAGGCAAATGGAATCGCTTGCATGCTCGATCTCCAATGACTGAATCATGGCCCCGCATTGACACCGAAGCATCGACGTGCCTGTCCATGTTCGTGATTCTCCGCAAAGGGAGCATGCATCTTGTAGCCATGCTCGATGTGTGGTGCAGACGCATGACAACTTCAGTTCCCAAGCCCCTTGCATGATTGCCTTCTCCCTCAAACACCGCGAGCACCATCGACATCGGCTTTGGTTGAAATCAACAACGGCAAGTCCATGCGGAACAGCTGTATAGCCCCAACCCTTGGAGAGTGGGCCAAACAGCCAACGGCGTTCCTTGTTTGTGAGAAGCAATCGATCGCACAACAAAGAAAATGGCGCCGCGTCTGCTGAAGCCAGGCTCGCGTAGAAGGACCTCAGGGTTGTATAGCCATTGGATTGGGCAACCCTGATCAAGTAGCCCCTGGTGGACTCTCCACAAACCGGTCTCGGTCTCAACGGAAAGAGATGTGGTTTAGGCGGTGGGACGCTCGTTTCGCTCATCGTCAGGCCATTCCAACGTCAAACGCATATCCAACAGCTCGTGAATGGCAAGCAGCAAGGTAGCGCTGGAGTCCGGCTGCTCTTCAATCAGGCGCGTATCAGGACTGCTGTTCAAAGCCAATTGGTAAGTAGTTGACAAGCTCATGCTAGACCGCACAATCTTTCCGCACTTCTCATCAATGCGTCGAGACAACCGACGCCGATATCTTTCAGCACGGGCACCAATCATGTGTACCGATTGGCTGGCGATCCGCCGGTCCCACTTGGTGGGGTCCCACACGCTGGTCGATATCGGTCCCAGTAGCCATTCATCGACCATGCGTACCGGTCGCTCCGATAGCAATGTCTGTCGCAGCAACCCCGCTAGCCATAGGCTTCTATAGCGAGCAAGCAAGCCCTTTGTAGGCCCCAACTTGTTCAAATCAAGTTCTCTGGGGCCCCGTCCGTTCAATAGCCATTGGCACAACTGAAGCTTTGCCTCGACGGCTGTGCTTGTGCGCATTGCCGCAATCGGCATCCCACACTGGCAGCGCCAATCTTTAGCTAAGGTGCCCCAACTGAGTGTTGCCGTGCAGTTCGAGCATTGCGAAATCAATTCGATTTCATGGCTAGGGCATGCATTAATGTGCGGCAGATCAAAGCGCAATAGATGGACGTCCATCTCTTCAACGCATCGACTGCAGAAGCGACCTCGGTTCCACCAATGAAACCATTTTGACACTCCAAATCGTCTGATCAATTCAAAGGCGTTTCGCTCAGAGCTAAGCAAACCAGCTATGCGGTCCATCCCGAACAAGTACTTGAAAGCCTGGCTTGAAAAATCTGAATGTTGCCCACGTCGCACAGCAATGCAAGCCGCCCTGATGTGTGGCGGAAGCTGGTGACCATTGGTGGTATAGAACCTCCAGCAGTACCCGTACAAACTCTCGCCAACCACTGGTTCAGGTCGGATTGCGTATTCGTGAAAACTCTTCCACTTACCCACGGCGCGTCCTTCCGTGACCCAACGTATCTGATAGTTGAAATGGCTCACCACCGCGATCAAGGCGACGGAACTCGAAATCTTGATGAAATGGATTCAACTTACCTTCTGCATGAACCCAGATCTCTTCGCGGAAAGCGCGTTCGAGTACCTCCGTATCAATGGTTTCGTAGTCAAGCTCCATTGATAGCTGCATGGCCGCAAACAACAGCTTCTTGATATAGGCCACGCGACCATCACTGGCATAGTAAAGACGCATACCCATTTCCTGAGGAGCATATGGACTGGCCGTCACAGGTGTATGAATCAAAGACGCCAGTGACAGGAATAGCTGAAGGCACTCGGTCTCCACGCTGTCGGTGTCGCTTTGGCCAAGTGCCAATTTGATTCGTCGAGAGAAGCGGCGACGCAGTTGCTCATTGGTTTGCAACAACTGCTCAAGCCGAGGCAGCCCCAGCATGACTGTAGGGATGCTAATTTCGTCGATCAGATGCTTGAACCAGTCGGCCACCATGTAGTGCATGCGGACATCACCCCGATCCTGCAGGTGTTGTGCCTCATCAAACAAGATCAACTCAACGCCGCAACCCTTTATCAAGGTAACGATGCGAGCTGTCTTATTGGTGATCGTGCCTCTCCCCCAATCAGGATCCCCCAGCGACCGCAAGATGCTCTCTGCATTGCCACCGACTGTCGCGGCCGGAGGGATGGTGACAACCAATACGCTGATGTGATCTCGCTCAGGCAGATGCGCAACCGGGTGCTGAGCAAGGAGCCATCGGCATAAGCTGCTCTTGCCAGTCCCTGCCTCGCCCAGAACAAGCATGTGCCGTGCAAGTCCTGATTCGCGAAACAAGTTGAGGTTGGACTCGATGGCTTCCTTCGCTGCGACAAAGGGTGGAAAGGGTATGTATTGCTCTTCGAATGCCCGCAGCTGTTCAGTTGCAGCCACGCTCATTTCTTGGGCTCCTTACCCATTTTGAAGGGCAGAATAATCTGGGGAGGCTGGACTTTCACATCCACGACCTTCTGATCTGGACGGTGACGACTCTGCTTTGCATCGTCTTTCTTGCTCAGCTGGGCATCTGGCTTGGTACTGCTCACGCCGCGGATCGCTCCAGATCGCTGACGAGCTTTCTGCGCGCGGCTATTCGCTAGTTTTTCAACCGCTTCGACAAGTTCTTCGCGCGCCCGCTGGACTGCAGCTTCATTGCAGATCCCCTTGCTGCTCTCACGCGCCAGCTCCCTTATCAAGGCGTTTTGCCTAGCGGTCAAACCTTTGGCAAACTCATATTTGAGCGCGCGTACAGAGACTGGATCTTCATCATCTGGTCCCCACACCTGTATCTCGCCCAAGTCCTCTGGATCGAATGCAACACGCACACAGACACCCGCCCCATAAGCTCGCAAGATGGGACTGAGCTCGTCGCCGCTATATCGAAGCCCGTTGAGTTCTATCCCATCGGCCCGAAGCTTGCGCTCTGTGATTTGGCCGATGCGGCGAAGCAGTAAATCTCGGTTGGCCGGCAACTCAGGTTCATGCAGCTTGACGCCCTCTTTCCACCGCTGCATCGGCGTGGTTCCAATCCCTCGATGGATCCTTTGCGCATAGACGTCAAGAATCCATTTCTCAAATATTTGTTTGAACTCTGCAAGCGTCAACAGGGCGTGTTTTTCTGGGTCGTAGTCACCACGCTGATAGAACCTCGCAAAGCTGGTACCAGGAAGTTGGTGCGCAAAGTGATGATTGATTGTCTTGAGAAAGCGCTCGACCACCCCTTTGAAGCGCGGTTGCCGCGCAGGGCAAAACTCAATTCTGATGCGCAGGTCCATCGCGATGCTTTCCAACGTTGTTCCAAGGAACTCAAGGCCGTTGTCAACGATGAGTGCTTCTGGAACGTAAGCGGTAAGCCTGCGGCGTTCTTCCCTTGCGCGAGGCTGCTCCCCAGAA
>NZ_JAQSDR010000010.1 GCF_029946005.1 Aquabacterium sp. | reverse complement strand
GGCGAAGTTGAAGCATTGCAGTACTCCAGTGGTTTTTAGTGAAAAGCCTAACGCCCCAGGTAAGCGGCACCAACGTGCGCAGCACGTTGGTGTCGGCTTGACCGCCGAGTTAGGCGGGTGACAGACGCTAAAGCGTATGAGAACACGCGGAGATGCCGATGAATATTGATGTTTGGCTCATGCATGGCTGACTCCCTGTGCCGTGGCATGCCGACGAAAAATGTTTGCAGAGATTCTGCCACGCGTGCGCTGACTTGCGATGAGCGAATTCTCTTGACGGCAGCCGAAGGACTGGCCGCGCTCATCGAGCAGCCATTCATGCTCATGTGCGATGCTGGCGAAGCACTGCATTTCGCTGGCCGCCGAAGGACGGACAGCCCGCCCGCCCTTGCGATCTTTTCTTGTCCATCCATGTGGCACCTTGGTGCGCTGACTGCCAGCATGGACAGGCAGCCAACTCGGTGAGGCCATTGTGCAGGCGTGCGATGAACACTGGCTTGTGGACCATGCGAGACCAGAAGGATGGCGGTACGCATTGGTCAAAAAGAGAGGCCTAACGCTCACGTTAACGGGCGCCCGCTTGGCCGTGCCGAAGGTATGCAGAGTATCGGCGTCCCTGTTGAACGCCAAGTTAGGCTGGTGGCTAATGCGCAGTTTGGCAAGTAGTAACTCCGAAGTTAAAAGCGTTTGAAAAACGACATACGATTGATTTGCACCCACAAAAAATAAGCGACCAATAAGGCATAACTTGCTGCACTTGTGAGCAGTGAAAGATAGAGAGTGGCCGAGCACTCTTCACACCCTTTTATGTCCCCGCCAGGGGAGGCACTGAAAGCAAGTAAGAGTACTGCTCCGCATGAAAGCAAGATGCTGCATTGAATGCGTCTCTTCCCAAAGAGCGCAGCCATGGGAAGAATAGGCAAAGCAAAGAGTAGAACGCCAAATGGCACTTGCTGCTTTAGATGAAGTAGCTCTTCTAAAGTAGCACCACTAGGTATGGATGCATTGAAGTTCAGCAGCTCAATTGAAGCCAACTCTTTCTGATAGAGCACGATGCTCGTCGCTGCCGCAATTCCAAGCAGACCCAAACACATGAGCAGTGTGAACTTAACTTCACGAACACGTTCCATTGGTTCCATTGGAGCCTAACACCCGCGTTAACAGGCGACTACCGGCGAAGCTGGTAGACGTCCTGTTGAACAACAAGTTAGGCTGGTGACAGGTGAACTGAAGGAAGACCTACGCATTGCGGTTCCCAGTAGTGCGGCCGTAGATGAGGCGAGCTACCAGGAGAGTGACACCGCCCAGTAGGCAGGGCAACCATACCCAAAAAAACTCTGACAGGAGCACTTCCACGCCCTTTGGCCCGAATACGCGGCGAAGACTCAGCGGCGAGGCTTCAATGACTTGCCATGGAAGAAAGAAGCGTTCATTTGAAGCGGGCCACCATAGGGCTACGCCGTGCCCTCCGTTTGTGAGCATGTCGAGGACACCGTGAGACGCCGCTGAAATAGCAACGAACACGAAGGCTAGGCTGCGGGTTGCACGTAGATGTGGCGCTGCGAGGGTGGCGATAAGACCCATGAGCACAGCAAGAGCGAGGGAGTGCGATGCGCCGCGATGGCCGAAGGAGTCAGCGTAAGGGATGCCGAAACGAAAGGCCAAAACGTCTAGGTCTGGCAGAACGGAAACAAGGAGACCGACTGTGAGCAGGCGAGGAGAAACGGCCTGCTTACCTAAACCCAGGCGGAATGCAAGGGGCGCAGCTATGTGGGAGAAAACGGTTGGCATGGTGGAAAGCCTAACGCCACAGGTAAGCCGCACCGGAGCGCGAAGCGCGCAGGGAACCCGCAAGTGAAACTTGTGGGTGTCGGCTTGACCGACACGTTAGGCTGGGGCGAGAAGGAACCGCGCCTGAGAACAAGCCGGCCGTGCACTCATGACTGATGTTTGGCAATTGCATGCCAAAACTCCCCTTTGTGTGACTGGATGGAATTGTGTGGCGGCTTGGCCCCAGGCGAAGGTGGCGAACAGCATCATCGGCCACGCCGAAGCACATTTCATGCGTGGGTACACAAGAAGAAAATGCCGTAATGGTGAATGCCGTCGTGATGAAATCCTTGGCCAACGAATGATGCGGGCCAAGGACTATTACGGCATTAAGCCCAATAGCTAGTTTACTTAGCTTTCCGCTTGCGTTGAGCCGAGTAGGCGCCCACCAACAATGTGCCGATCAATGCCATGGGCAAAGTTGAAGGCTCAGGCACCGCTGCTGCAAAGGATTCGGTCCGCAAGTACACGCTGGCGTCGTTGCCGAAATCAATGCGAAGGAAATCATCTTGACCGAAAGTGGCTTGCGACACCTTCGTCAGCAAGGTGCTCAGATCCGGTCCCGCAGGCGGAGCTTGCCACAAGCCAAATGAAACAAAGTTGATGCCGCCCGTTTGAGAAGCGTCCAGGACAGTGTTCAAGCCAAATAGAGAGTTTTCCCACGAGAAAACATAGCCGCCGCCATTGTCAACCCGGCCATTGAGTGTGATGGACTTCACAGCGTTGTTGTAAGTGCTGGATAACTCGAACAACTCATCGCTCATGTCGATCACATAGTCAATCGACACGGTTTGACCCTTACCGAGCCAGGTGGGGGCAGTGAACCCTTCGGTTTGACGGTCGACGACGCCCGAGTAATGCCAAGTCTGCAATTCAGCCAAGGCATTGAACGACATGGCGCACATAACCGTCACGGCGAGTGCTTTAAAGCGGATAGCTTGCATGGATATTCCCTGAAGTTGTGATGAACAGCCACGGGAAAGCGATCCGGCTCAGTGCCATGCGCCTCCCCGTCACACGTTACGCCAGCAATCTGCTGACGCTGGCCGGATTCTAACCCCCGCTCATGACAGCTAGCGCTGCCGACGACTGGCGAAAACCAACGACGTGGCGCCCATTAGCCCAATGGAAAAAGTGCCGGGTTCGGGCACATCCTGGGCAGAAAACGAATGGTGACGCATCCCTTGAGTGACAACTATTCTGACGCGCGGGGCCTGGAAAGATGTCCACAGCCCGAGTGCCGAAGAAAGCAGCGCTGACAGGCGATCAAGTGGTGGATACATCAATGCCAAGGCATTGCCACATTGCTGATGTAAGGCAGCCAAAAGCCTAACGCCCGCGTTAACAGGCGGCTGCCAGCGAAGCTGGTAGACGTCCTGTTGAACAACCAGTTAGGCCGCCGGGCGAAGGCACCGAGTTGTAGTCGCTATAGGAAAGCATAATCGAATTCAAGTGGCGAACTTATTGAGTGCAGGTAGTGACGCTAGAGCGAAGCCGAAAGCTAGAAGAACTAAAAGTGGCGGGAATCGCTCTGTGGGTGTGTTGATGTAGACCTTGAGAAGTGGGTCTTCACGGTGCAAGATCACCGGAACAACTTGGCCTACTTTGTAGCGAGTAAATATGTTTTGTTCGCCAGTTCGAACGGCGATGACTTTGCCGTCTGGAAGAGAGACTTCAACGATGGGGCAAACTGACTTCGTCCGAACTGCCTTGAACGTGCGAATTTCGATGACACGACCAAATGTGTGCAGGCCAGTTTTTGACACCACACGCATGCGGGTTGCGTCGAGGATCAGCGCGCAAAAGAATAGAAATGCTGGGGCCAAGGTAACGAGCAACCAAATGACATACGTGAGTTCCATGCGATGGTGAGAGGCCTAACGCCAAAGTTAACGGGCGCCCGCTTGGCCGGGCCGAAGCGATGCAGAGTATCAGCGTCCCTGTTGAACGCCAAGTTAGGCTGGTGCGCGTAGGCATCGTGCTGCATTTGGCAAGTGCCTTGATGCTCCTGCTAGTTGCCCCAGAGATCGGAGTTACTTGCTGTTTCATAGCTGACAGATGCGAAGAATGGCCATTCTGATGCGCTGGTGGAGTTGGCCTGAGCCCAAGCCTCTCGATGAGGATACAAAATTGCCTCACACCATTGTTCTATAGATTTTGGCATTCTTGTTGGATCGGACTTGACCGCTTCGTAGTACACCTTTCCTTTTGCCACAACGTAGCAGCGAACATAAAGAAAACCGTCATCCGATCCACCCGAGTCGCCAGCATTGTCTGCGTAGACTTCGCCATCGATTGCATACAGTTGCAAGGCAAGTTGTTCTTCAAATCCGAATAGATCTTCTTCGGCTTTGGAAAGCAAAACCTTTTGGAGCGGTTTGATGGCGGCATCTTCATCTCCTGCATCGAGTGCCGAGACATCAATTAGGTCAATCAGCTTCCAGAACTCGTTCTCGTTCATGTTTGTTCCCATTGCTTGCTGTGGCATGGCTGCATGTTTGCGAAAAGCCTAACGCCACAGGTAAGCCGCACCGGAGCGCGAAGCGCGCAGGGA
>NZ_JAQSDR010000009.1 GCF_029946005.1 Aquabacterium sp. | reverse complement strand
CCAAAAACACGGCGGTAAACCGTCTGGCAAGGACGTCGGCGAGTTACCGCTTACTTTCCAACAATTGAGATCAGTGAGAGAGGCCGTGCGCCGTGGCTTCAACCTGACCGAGGTCGCCAACGCACTGCACACATCGCAACCGGGCGTCAGCCGCCAGATCCGCGAGCTGGAAGACGAATTGGGCATCGAGTTGTTTATTCGCGCGGGCAAACGCCTGACGGGCCTGACGGTGCCCGGCGCCGAAGTGCTGCCCATCATCGAGCGCTTGCTGGCTGACTCGGAGAACCTGCGCAATGCCTCGCGCGATTTCTCTCAACACGATGCGGGCCCATTGTCGATCGCGGCCACCCACTCGCAGGCACGTTATGCCTTGCCTTCGGTGGTGCGTGATTTCCGCGAGTTGTATCCCCAAGTGACCTTGAGCCTGCACCAAGGCTCGCCCCGCCAGGTGGCCGAGATGCTGCTGAGTGGCGAGGCCGACATTGGCGTGGCCACCGAGGCGCTGGACCAGTACGATCAACTGGTGACCTTGCCCTGCTACCGCTGGACCCACAGCGTCGTGGTGCCGCACGATCATCCTTTGCTGGATGGCGAGCCCCTGACCTTGCAGCGCCTGGCCCGTTTCCCGATGGTGACCTACGACGCGGGCTACACCGGCCGTTCGCACATCGACGAGGCCTTTGCCAAAGAGGGCATCCAGCCACGCATCGTGCTGAGCGCGATGGACGCCGACGTGATCAAGACCTACGTCGAGCTGGGCATGGGCGTGGGCGTGGTGGCCTCGATCGCGTATGACGAAGAGCGTGATCGCAACCTGCGCGCCATGGATGCGGGCCACTTGTTCGCCGTCAACATGACGCGCATCGCGTTCCGCCGTGGCGCTTTCTTGCGCGCCTACATTTTTGCCTTGATCGAGACCTTTGCGCCCACCTTGACGCGGGCGGTGGTCGAGCAGGCCATGCGCAACACCAACGGTGAAGAGCTGAACGACGATCAGCTTTGATCTGGCGCTTGGTCGACCAGGCCGCCAGAAGCACGGCGGCCCAAAGATGCCATCAATTCAGCGATCAGCCCTCTTCCGACTTGGTGGTGCACTCCGCGTCGGCGGGGTTCAAGGAGCAACGCACCTTCTTGATGACCTTCAAGCCTTGCGCGTCATAGATACCTTTGGACGCAATGTCCAGGCGTGATTCGCGCAGCATCAGGTTGTACTTCTGTGCGTTTTCAGGTGCCAGGTCGATCCAGGCCGCAGCGGGGATGCCAGAGTCGGCGTTCTTGATCATGCTCATGGCGCGGTCGAACTCGCCCAGCCAGTGGGTGCGTGATTTCTCGCCAAAGCCTGCGGGGAACTTGCTTTGGTTGAGGACCATCTGGTAGGTCAGGATCATGATCGGAAAGCGGGCAATGCCGCCCTTGGTGCCAATGCCTTTTTGCAGTTCAAGCGGCTTGTAGGCCAGGCTTGGTGCCGCAATCATGTCGACGCTGCCATTGTTGAACTTGGTGGCGAAGTTGCTGATGTCGGCAGAGACCGGTTGACCTCCCACGCGCTGAATCATCATGGCCTGGGCCTTGTCATGGTCAAACGCGGCGATCTTTTTGCCAGCCAACGCTTCCACGGTGGTGATGCTGCGGTCGTTGATGACCGGGTAGGCCGCGCCGAAAGGGAAGATGCCGCCGATTTCGTAGTTGCCCTGCACCATCAGCTTGGCCGCCTGGGGCGAAGCGAAGGTCTGGATGACCTTGCGGACGACGTCATAGCTGGACGCCATGTCGATCTTGCCGTCCTTGATCATGGTGGTTGATCCTAACGTGTCGATGGCACCGGAGACCGTGTTGAACTGGCGGGTGCGGAAGGCGCTGGCCAGCAGGGCATCGCATTGTCCGGTGCGGAAATCTTCGGTGGCCACACCTTCATTCGTGTAGGCCTTGAGCTCCAGAGTCACGCCTTGCTTTTGCATGACCAGACCATAGTCCTTGGCCATGTTGAAAGCGTCGCCGCTGGCGCCGAGGATGTCGAACACGCAGACCTTTTGAGCAGCCTGGGTGCTCGCGGCACCTGCTGTCAATGCCAATGCCAAGGCCACTTTGTTCAAAACTTCATTGATTCTCATGCGTTCTCCTGTTGAAGTGAGCGGCGATCTTAAGGACAAGCCAGATGGCCTTGTAACCACATGCTGCAAGCTCTGAGCCGCGACTTGGTTGACCTTGCTCAGCCCTTCGGCGCATGCGCTGTGTGTCATCCTGGCCGACATCCCAACTGCAGAAAGATGCTGCGGCCAAAGGCGTGGGTCCAGCGTGGGCTGGCGAGTGGCGAGAGAGCTCGTCGAGACACCCCGCCATAGCAAAAGCCCACCACGCCCACCTTGCCATTGCCCGCAGGCAAGTTCTTCAGGTAGCTGGCCGCCACCACGAAGTCGTCGCCGTCCTTGCTTGACCATGCCGTGCGATGGGTGCGGGTACACTCAGCAGCAAGGCGTGATGGGCCCATCAGGATCCATCCTTATCCGGACAGATTCGGGTCCACTCGCGCCCACCAATTTTCAGGCGAGCGCCTTGCCGACTTCGGCATGGAAGTGATACGACATCCGTTTGCGTGGCGACAGGTAGTCGTGGGCGGCCTGGGGCAGTTGCTGGGGCTTGATGGCCCGGCTCACAACAACGTCCGGTTCTTGTTCCAGGTCCACCAGGATGGCCTCTTCCTTGGGCACAGCCGGGTCGTAGACCAGGATCGTCGGTTTGAGGGGCCGCGTGCTGTTCACTGAGGCCACCATGCCCAGCGAGCCGTTGGACAGCACCACGATCGTCCCGGGCGGGTACACCCCCATGCAGCGCACAAAAGTCGTCATGGCCAAAGGGTCGAACTGGGACCGCTGCTGCGCATACATCGTGGACAGCGCCTCGTGGGGCGTCATGGCCTTGGCCGGATTCACCGGGTTGCACAGTTCATCGTAGGCATTCACCACCGCCACAATCCGGGACAGCAACGATAATTGCGCGCCCTGCATTTTGAGCGGATAGCCCGACCCATCAACGCGTTCGTGGTGTTGGGCAATCACCAGCAGGGCTTCGGAGGGCAAGCCCAGTTTCTTGCCAATGTCGACCCCGTGCCCGCAGTGCTGCTGCAGCAAGGACTGCTCATTTTTGCTCAAGGGCTCCATTTTGCGAGTGATGCGTTCGGGGATTTCTGCATCGCCCGCGTCATGGAAAAGCGCGCCCATGCCCAAGAACTTGATGGCCTCTATCGGGGCCTTCATTTCCTTGGCCAACATCATCGACAGCAGCGTCACGTTCAGGGAGTGCAAATACACATCCTCGCCGCCCACTTTGTCGGCCATCAATTGAATGGCGATGTCGGCGTCCACCATCATGGAGTCAGCGATGCCCGATACCAAGGTATTGGCTTGCTCGCAAACCTCTTTCGGTCGAGAGAATAAATTCTGATTGATGGACTTGATGATGCGCGTGGTGGAGAGGAACTCTCGTTCGCACGAGGCCACCTTGGTCCGCTGCAAAGCCAGTTTCTCAACGCGCTCACGTTTGGCCTGGTACGCCAGGTCGCTTTCAGGCGAAGAGCTGGCCACCGTCGACATCGGGATCGCCGACTCTGGACCGGGTTGTTCGTCGCTTTTGGCCGGTGAATAACGAATCCGCGTCAGACCCAAAGTCTGGATCATGTGAATTTGTTCGCTGCTTTTGATCTTGAAACTGGAAAATGTGAAAGGGTGGTTGACCCAGGTCAAATCAAGGTGGACATACAACCCCACGCACAATTGTCCGGGCGTGACATAGTGCTCGCCAGTACTTGATTTGGTTTCCAGCACAACAACTCCAGCAACAGCTCAAAACCTGTGAACAACGGGCCCTTCAGCATTCTAGAAGTCGTTTGAGTGTCATGGTCATAAGTCTTTGCCAATCGTGGATTAGTGTGCCTAAAATGATCCACCGCTTTGGAGAACAAGATCAGCATGAGTACCTCACGTCGTCAGTCAGCTGCCTCAGGCACCAAAAGCAAAGCCACCGATGAAACAGTGGGCGCTGATACCGACACTCCCGCTGTGGCACCTGCTGGCGTTCGGGCGATTAAAAAATACCCCAATCGGCGTCTGTACGACACCCAGACCAGCAGCTACATCACCTTGGTCGATGTGAAGGACATGGTCCTGGCCTGCGAGAACTTCATGGTCCTGGATGCCAAGTCTGGCGAAGACCTGACCCGCAGCATCCTCTTGCAGATCATTCTGGAAGAAGAGACCGGTGGCGTGCCCATGTTCTCCAGCCAGGCCCTGGCCCAGATCATTCGCTTTTATGGCAACACCATGCAGGGATTGATGGGCAACTACTTGGAAAAAAACATCCAGTCCTTCATCGACCTGCAAGCCCGCTTGACCGACAGCTCGGTGGTGAACTTGCAAGCCCCCTTGGTGCAAGCGCCACTGATGCAGAACTTCATGGGCGGCTACATGGAGCAGTCGCGCCAAATGTTCACGCAGATGCAGGAGCAAATGAGCAAGCAGGCCGAAACCCTGCTGGGCAACTTTGGCACCGGCTTGGCCTCAACGCTGACGCCCAAGAAGTAAAGGCTTCAACGTCGGCCACATGTTGCCCAGGATGACGGGGTGGGCCTTCGCAGTCGGGTGCATGCCGTCGGATTGGAACCAGTCACGGGCATCTGGCCGGTCTGCCACCCCCTTCAGGAAGAAGGGCACAAGCGCGATTGATTCTGACTTGGCCAAGGCAGGGAACAGGCCTGCAAAGTCATCGGCGTAGCGTTTCCCGAAGTTTGGCGGCACCTGCATGCCCACCAGCACGACCCGGGCGCCTGCGGTCTTGCTGGCCTTCACCATCGTCGTCAAATTGCCTTTGGTGGCTGACAGAGCGAAGCCCCGCAAGGCATCATTGGCGCCCAATTCAATGACCACCACGCTGGGACGATGCTGTGCCAACAGCGTCGGCAAGCGCGTGACGCCACCAGCCGTGGTTTCTCCACTGATGCTGGCATTGACCACCTGAGCGCTGATCTCCTCGGCCTGCAGGCGCTTTTCCAGCAAGGCCACCCAACCAGTGCCGCGCGCCAGACCATACTCGGCGGACAGGCTGTCGCCCATCACCAGGATGGTCGGTGTGGTGGCCGCTGTGGTGGCCGCATTACCCACTGAAGTCAACAGGCTGAAAACCACGCTGGCCATGGCCAGTCGCACACCTCGCGTAAAGTCAAAGGGCATCAACATTTCCTGTCTGTCATCCACATGAGCCAAAACCCCGTTGTATCACCCCTGTCGCCCGTCGTCGTGCAGGTGCAAGGCCTGGGCAAATCGGTGGAAGATTCATCGGGCACCCTGGCCATTCTGCACAACATCGACTTCACCCTGCAGGCGGGTGAGACCGTGGCCATCGTGGGGGCTTCCGGTTCGGGCAAAAGCACCTTGCTGTCATTGCTGGCTGGCCTGGACGTGCCCACCCATGGCAGCGTGCAGTTGTGTGGGCGCGATCTGTTTGCTTTGAGCGAGGACGACCGGGCGGCCCACCGCGCGGCCAACCTGGGGTTCGTCTTCCAGAGCTTTCAGTTGTTGTCGCACCTCAGCGCTCTCGAAAACGTCATGCTGCCGCTGGAGCTGCGCGGCGTGCGCGATGCGCGCAGCCAGGCCGCGGCCATGCTGGAACGCGTAGGCCTGGGCAAGCGCTTGACTCACAAGCCCGTGACCTTGTCTGGCGGCGAGCAACAACGCGTGGCCCTGGCGCGTGCCTTTGTGGTCCAGCCCAAGGTGCTGATGGCCGATGAGCCCACTGGTAGCCTGGACCACGCCACCGGCCAGTCGGTGATGGACCTGATGTTCGAGCTGAACCGCGAAGCCGGTACCACCCTGATCCTGGTCACGCACGATCCACAAATCGCCAGCCGGTGCACCCGCATTTTGCGCATTGATGCGGGCCGACTGGTGCCTGAGGCCTGACCCGCCGCGCACAGGGTAGGATGCCGCCCATGAGTCTGAAATTGCTATTTGGCTTCCATGCCGTGTCCGTGCGCCTGAAGGTCGCCCCCAAAACCATCCGCGAGCTGCACGTTGACGCCACTCGGCGCGACCAGCGCATGCGCCAGTTCCTTGCCAAGGCCGAAGAAGCCGGGCTGAACCTGGTCGAAAGCGACGACGATCGCTTGCAAAAGATGTCCGGCACTCACCGCCATCAAGGTGTGGTCGCCAAGGTGGAGCACATTCCCCAGGCCAACTCGCTGGACGACCTGCTGGATGCCTTGTCGGAGCCGCCCTTGTTGCTGGTGCTCGACGGCATCACCGATCCGCACAACCTGGGCGCCTGCCTGCGCGTGGCCGATGGTGCCGGTGCCCATGCGGTCATCGCGCCCAAGGACCACGCCGTGGGCGTCAATGCCACGGTGGCCAAGGTGGCCAGCGGCGCGGCCGAGACCGTGCCGTACTTCATGGTGACCAACCTGTCGCGCACGCTGGGTGAGCTCAAAGAGCGTGACATCTGGGTGGTGGGCACGTCTGATGATGCGCCACGCGACCTGTACGCGGCCAACATGGCCCAAGCCACCGCCTTGGTACTGGGGGCAGAAGGCAGCGGCATGCGCCAGCTCACCCGCAAGAACTGCGATGAACTGGTCAGCATCCCGATGCTGGGCGGGGTCGAAAGCCTCAATGTTTCAGTCGCCAGCGGTGTGTGCCTCTACGAGGCACGTCGCCAGCGCGGCTTCACCAGCTGAAAGCCGACCGCCAGCTCAACCCGCACTGGCGGGTGGGCTGATGGACAGCAGTTCATCCCGCCGCCGAGCATGAGCCTGCTGGGCGCGCCAGGCCCACCAGCTCACGGCCCACGCCAGCAGCATCCAGAACAAGCCCAGCCAATGCAGTTGGCCATAGCCGGAATGCGACAGGACCAGGCCACCACCTGAAGCCCCCAGCGCATGCCCCAGGTAGATGGCCGAGGTGTTGAGCGACATCAAAGCAGGTGTGAGGCGAGGGGACAAACCGCCCAGCCGCGCCTGCTGCCCGGAATTGGCGGCAAACCCGCTCAAGGCCCAAGGGAGCAAGACCAGCGCCAGCGTGGTCACGTCGTGCGCCAGTGGCCAGATCGCCAAGCTCAGAGCCATCAGGCCCAGGGTTGACGTCACCGCCCGTGCAGCGCCCACCCGATCCACATAGCGGTTCAGCAGCAGGTTGCCCGCCAAGGCCAGGGCACCGAACCAGGCGAACAAAAAGCTGATCTGCGCCGGGCTGGCGCCGAAACCGATTTTGTAATAGGGGGCGGCGTAGGCCAGCACCGTGAACTGGCCCGTGCTCTGCAATGCTGTGACGGCCACCAGACCCATCATCAAGGGCGATGAAAACACCTTTCGCCAGGACCGCATCGACAAAGCGGGCGGGCGAATGCCAGCAGGCACGGCGCGATGCACGGCCCAGGCCGAGATGAGCGAGCCCACTGCAATCGCGCCCATGGCCACCCGCCAGCCCATGCGGTCGCCCACCCAAGCGGCCAATGGCAAGCCGGCCACCGAGGCGATGGACCAGCCCATGAACACAAAAGTGATGGCCCGGCCCCGGTGGGCAGGGGTGCTCATGTAGCCAACCACGGCGGCGGCTTGCGGTGTGAAAACCGCCGCCGACAAGACGGTGAGGGCGCGCAAGGGCCACAGCCACGCATAGTTGGGCGCCAGCGCGCACAGCGCATGTCCCAGGCCATACCAAAGCATGGCCGCGGTCAGCAGGCGGCGCCGATCCCAACTGCCCACCACGCCCGCCAGGATGGGGGCGCCCAGCCCCATCATCAAGGCGGCAATGGCAATCATGTGCCCGCCTTGCTGCACGCTGATGTCCAGCGAATGTGTGATGTCGTTGAGCGTGCCCCCCACCACCATCACGCCACAGCCAATGACGAAATTGCCCAGCAACAGTGCCCATCGGGCCGAGGCCATGTCCTGGCGGGGCAGTGCGCGCTCAGCTTCCAAGCAGGGTCTCAATCAGTACCTGGGGTGCAGGACTTCCGGGTTGACGATGTGGGTCGGCTCGCCCTTGATGAAGTTCAGCAGGTTGTCAAAGGCAGCGTTGAAGTACTGCTCGTAGTTGTCCTGCTCGACGTAGCCGATGTGCGGCGTACACACCGCGTTTTCCAGGCGCAGCAGCGGGTGGCCTTGCATGATGGGCTCACTTTCGAACACATCGACAGCGGCCATGCCGGGCCGTCCCCGGTTGAGCGAAGTCACCAAGGCATTTTCATGGATCAGCTCGGCGCGCGATGTGTTGACCAGCAAAGCCGTGGGCTTCATGCGGCTCAGGTCTTCCAGCTTGATGATGCCCCGCGTGTCGTCGTTCAGTCGCAAATGCAGGCTGAGCACATCGCAAGCTTCAAAAAATGCATCGCGGCTGGGCGCTGGAATGTGGCCATCGGCCTTGGCGCGGGCACGGGAATCTTCGCTGCCCCACACCGTGACATGCATGCCAAAGGCCTTGCCAAAGCCCGCCACCAACTGGCCGATGCGCCCATAGCCCCAGATGCCCAGAGTTTTGCCCTTGAGTACCATGCCCACGCCAAAATTGGTGGGCATGGACGAGGCTTTCAAGCCGGACTGTTGCCAGGCGCCATGTTTGAGGTTGCCGATGTATTGGGGCAGGCGTCGCATGGCGGCCATCACCAGCGCCCAAGTCAACTCGGCCGGGGCCACCGGAGAGCCTACGCCCTCGGCCACCGCAATGCCCAGCCTGGTGCAGGCATCGATGTCGATGTGAGGGCCCACCGGCCCGGTCTGGCAGATCAGGCGCAGTTTGGGCAACTTTTCAAGCAGGCCCTTGGGGAAGTGGGTGCGCTCTCGGATCAGCACCAGGGCTTCCGCATCGCGCAAGCGCACGGCCAGTTGCCCATTGCCTTTGACGGTGTTGGTGAAGACCTTGGCGGAAAGCCCATCCAGCTTGGATGCGCATTTGAGCTTGCGGACGGCGTCTTGGTAGTCGTCCAGGATGATGATGTTCATGGGGCTGTTGGGTTTCAGCCCTCCATTGTGCTATGGCGATCGCGTCTTCAATGGCCTTTGTGACAACTGATCACCAAGTTGTCGTGCGCCCTGTCCGGATCTCGGTGGTTGGCCGGGACATGCGCACTGGGAAATGGTTGTTGAGCGCCTCGATGCGGACCGTGGCTTCGGTTTGACCACGGTGGGTCGAGATTGCCCGGAACACGTCGGCACGCAGGTGCCACAGTTCCCGCAATGAGCGAGCATGCTCAATGGCATCGCGAACCTGGTTGGCGCGCACTGATTGAAGATCCCACATCGCGGCAGTGAATTCTGACTTGACCTTGTTCAACCCAGTCTGCAAGGGCATGGCCTCGGGGTATTCGTCGAGATCCCACAACCAGGACCAAAAGCCCTTGACCCACCGTTTCCACTGCGGGCCTGAGCGGCTGAACAATGAAGGCGGACACACCTGCGCCCGGCGCAATGAGGAAGATGCGGGGAAATCGGAGTCATCGACAGGCAATGCCGTCGGCATGGGTTGCAATTGCACCAGCGTTGGCCGTGCTTTCACACCGTAGGTGTGTTTACTTGCTTTGTCGTCAACGAAGAATGATGAAGCCATGATTCCCTCTGCTGCAAGCCAAACCGACCGGTCCTACAGGGGTATCGGTCAGGCAGCGGCAAAGTTAAGGGAAAAAAGCCTCTAGCGATTGTGCGAAATGACGCGCGTTTTGGCGCTGCTGTGTCAGGCGAAGGCTGGCAAGCCAATGGACGCGGCTGAATGGCTAGCGTCGGTGACGACCCGTTTGGCGCCCTGGAAAACAGCGCGTGCGCATTGCTCACAACTGCCGCAGCAGGTGGAAACGCCCAGCTCGAACTGAAGGTCGTCGAACGACGAGCACCCTTGCTGCGCATGGCGCACGATGTCGCGATCAGAGATGCGGTTGCAAACACAGACAATCATGGCGTCAAGAACCTGAGTTGATGACGCTATTCTAAATAAGAACAATTCGCAGTCAACCCCTTGGGCGCATAGTCCCCATGGTTTTCGGGGATTTCTCACAGGCCACACCAGTGGTGCGGCCCGCGCCGATCAACTCATCTGCGATTGCAGGTAATTTTGAAGGCCGACCTTGGCAATCAGGTCAATCTGGGTTTCCAGAAAGTCAATGTGCTCTTCGGTGTCGTCCAAAATGGCTTGTAGCAGGTCGCGCGAGACGTAGTCGCGCACGGTTTCGCAGTAGGCGATGCCGTCCTTGATGGTCTGCTGGGCGCCGCTTTCAAGTTGCAAGTCGCAACTCAACAGCTCGGGCACGTCTTCGCCAATCAGCAGCTTGCCCAGGTCTTGCAGGTTGGGCAGGCCATCAAGCGTGAAGATGCGCTCCATCAGCTTGTCGGCGTGCTTCATCTCGCCGATCGATTCTTCGTATTCTTTCTTGGCCAGCTTGTCAAAACCCCAGTGCTTGAGCATGCGGTAGTGCAGGAAGTACTGGTTGGTGGCCGTCAGCTCATTTTTGAGTTGAGCGTTCAGGTGTTCAATGACTTTCATGTCGCCTTTCATGGGGCCTCCGTGGGTGTGAAATGCTTTGCGACAGCACGATGAGTTATACTCTACAGGTTTACCCGAAACCACCCCCCGCCTAGCGAAACTTGCATCGTTTCACCCTCACCGGAATCGGCTCCTCGAGAGCAGAGCTGGGCGCGCACAACAACGGAGAATAACCCCGTGCTGCCCGTACTGCCCCAAGCTCTTTTGGCCCTCGCAGACGGCACGGTCTTTTCTGGCACTTCGATCGGCATTGCCGGTCACACAGTCGGCGAAGTGGTGTTCAACACCTCGCTCACCGGCTACCAAGAAATCCTCACCGACCCCAGCTATTGCCAACAGATCGTCACCCTGACGTATCCGCACATTGGCAACTATGGCGTCAATCCTGAGGATGTCGAAGCGTCGAAAGTCCATGCCTCTGGTCTGATCATCAAAGACCTGCCCATCCGGGTCTCCAACTTCCGTCAGACCCAATCACTGTCTGAGTACCTGCAAGCCCAGGGCATCGTGGCCATTGCCGGAATCGACACCCGCCAACTGACACGCATTTTGCGGTCCAAGGGCGCGCAAAACGGCTGCATCGTCGGATTGCCAGCTGGTCAGGAAATCACCGATGCAGTGAAAGCCGAGGCCATTGCCAAGGCCAAGGCCGCTCCCAATATGGCGGGCCAGGATCTGGCCAAGGTGGTGTCCGCCACGGAGACCTCAGTCTGGACCGAAACCGAATGGACCCTGGGCGAAGGATTCGGCCAGCAAACTGCGCCCAAGTTTCACGTGGTCGCCTATGACTTTGGCGTCAAGCGCAACATTCTGCGCATGCTGGCTCAGCGTGGTTGCAAGGTCACCGTGGTGCCTGCCAAAACGTCTGCGGCTGAAGTGCTCAAGCACAAGCCCGACGGCATCTTCCTGTCCAATGGCCCCGGCGATCCAGAGCCTTGTGACTACGCCATCGCCGCTGCACGCGAACTGATCGAAACCGGCATCCCCACTTTTGGGATCTGCCTGGGCCATCAGATCCTGGCGCTCGCTTCTGGTGCCAAGACCTTCAAGATGAAGTTCGGCCACCATGGCGCCAACCACCCCGTGAAAGACCTCGATACTGGCCGCGTCAGCATCACCAGCCAGAACCACGGTTTCGCGGTCGATGAGAAGACATTGCCCGCCAATCTGCGCCCCACGCACGTGTCCCTGTTCGATGGCACGCTGCAAGGCTTGGCCCGCACCGACAAACCCGCTTTCTGCTTCCAGGGTCACCCGGAAGCCTCGCCCGGACCGCATGACATCAGCTACCTGTTTGAACGTTTCACGGATCTCATGGCTGCGCGGCTGATGGAGAAGAACAATGCCTAAGCGCACAGACATCAAAACCATCCTCATCATCGGCGCGGGCCCGATCATCATCGGTCAGGCTTGCGAGTTCGACTACTCCGGCGCCCAGGCCTGCAAGGCCTTGCGCGAAGAGGGCTACAAAGTCGTTTTGGTCAACAGCAACCCTGCGACCATCATGACCGACCCGAACACGGCCGACGTCACCTACATCGAGCCCATCACCTGGCAGGTGGTTGAGCGCATCATCGCCAAGGAACGCCCCGACGCGATCCTGCCCACGATGGGCGGCCAGACCGCGTTGAACTGCGCGCTGGATCTGCACAAGCACGGCGTGCTCGACAAGTACAAAGTCGAGATGATTGGGGCCAATGAAAAGGCCATCGAGAAAGCCGAAGACCGCCTGAAGTTCAAGGACGCGATGACCAGCATCGGCTTGGGTTCGGCCAAGTCGGGCATCGCGCACTCGTTGGAAGAAGCCTGGACCGTGCAAAAGCACATCGCCACGCTGACTGGCGGCCCGGGCTTCCCCACCGTGATCCGCCCCAGCTTCACGCTGGGTGGCACGGGTGGCGGCATCGCCTATAACCCCGAAGAGTTCGAAGAGATCTGCAAGCGTGGTCTGGACCTGTCACCGACCAAGGAACTGCTGATCGAAGAATCGCTCATCGGCTGGAAAGAGTACGAGATGGAAGTGGTTCGCGATAAGGCGGACAACTGCATCATCGTGTGCTCGATCGAAAACCTTGATCCGATGGGCGTGCACACCGGTGACTCGATCACCGTGGCCCCGGCTCAGACCCTGACCGACCGCGAATACCAGCTGCTGCGCAACGCCTCGATCGCCATCCTGCGCGAAATCGGCGTCGAGACTGGCGGCTCGAACGTGCAGTTCTCGATCAACCCGAAGGACGGCCGCATGGTCGTGATCGAGATGAATCCCCGCGTGTCGCGTTCGTCGGCATTGGCCTCCAAGGCCACGGGTTTCCCGATCGCCAAGATCGCGGCCAAGCTGGCTGTGGGCTACACGCTCGATGAGTTGAAGAACGACATCACCGGTGGCGCGACCCCGGCATCGTTCGAGCCGTCGATCGACTACGTGGTCACCAAGATCCCGCGCTTCGCCTTCGAGAAGTTCCCCGCCGCCGATTCGCGTTTGACGACGCAGATGAAGTCGGTCGGCGAAGTGATGGCCATGGGCCGCACCTTCCAAGAGTCCTTCCAGAAAGCCTTGCGTGGCCTGGAAACCGGCATCGACGGCCTGACCGAAATCAGCACTGACCGCGAAGAAATCATCCAAGAAATCGGCGAGCCCGGCCCCGAACGCATCCGCTTCCTGGGAGATGCTTTCCGCCTGGGCATGAGCCTGGAAGAAGTCTTCGAGGAGACCAGCATCGATCCGTGGTTCCTTGCCCAGATCGAAGACATCATCAAGACCGAGTCTGACGTCAAGGCCCGCAAGCTGGAAAGCCTGAGCACCGCCGAGTTGCGGTACCTGAAGCAAAAAGGCTTCTCGGACCGCCGCCTGGCCAAGCTCATGGGCACCAACCAGCACGACGTGCGCCGCGCCCGCATTGCTCAAGGCGTGCGCCCGGTCTACAAGCGCGTTGACACCTGCGCGGCCGAGTTCTCCACGCAAACCGCCTACATGTACTCGACCTACGAGGTCGAAGGCGCCGAGTGCGAGGCCGAGCCCACCAACCGCAAGAAGATCATGGTGCTCGGTGGCGGTCCTAACCGCATCGGCCAGGGCATCGAGTTCGACTACTGCTGCGTCCATGCTGCCTTGGCTTTGAGCGAAGACGGCTACGAGACCATCATGGTCAACTGCAACCCCGAGACCGTCTCGACCGACTACGACACCTCCGATCGCCTCTACTTCGAGCCGGTGACGTTGGAAGACGTGCTCGAGATCGTTGACAAGGAAAAGCCAGTCGGCGTGATCGTGCAATACGGTGGCCAGACGCCTTTGAAGTTGGCGTTGGACCTCGAAGCCAACGGCGTGCCCATCATCGGCACCACGCCTGACAGCATCGACATCGCCGAAGACCGCGAACGCTTCCAGGCCCTGCTGCACACGCTGGGTCTGAAGCAGCCGCCCAATCGCACGGCCCGCACCGAAGAAGCCGCCCTGGTTCTGGCGCAAGAGATCGGCTACCCGCTGGTCGTGCGTCCCAGCTACGTGCTGGGCGGCCGCGCCATGGAAATCGTGCATGGCGACAAGGACCTGGAGCGCTACATGCGCGAAGCCGTCCGCGTCTCCGACAAGTCGCCCGTGCTGCTGGACCGCTTCCTGGACGATGCCGTCGAGGTCGACGTGGACTGCATCAGCGATGGCACCGACGTCATGATCGGCGGCATCATGGAGCACATTGAGCAAGCGGGCGTCCATTCGGGCGACTCGGCCTGTTCGCTGCCTCCGTACACGCTGAGCCAGCCTTTGCAAGAAGAGCTGCGCCGCCAGACCGCGTTGATGGCCAAGGCCCTCAAGGTGGTCGGGCTGATGAATGTGCAGTTCGCCATCCAGGGCGACGTGACCGGCAGCCTGGACAAGGCCACGGTCTACGTGCTCGAAGTGAACCCGCGGGCCTCGCGCACCGTGCCTTACGTGTCCAAGGCCACGGGCCAGGCCCTGGCCAAGATCGCCGCGCGCTGCATGGCCGGTCAGAAGCTCAAGGACCAGACCAGCGCCGACGGCAAGCCACCGCGCGAGGTCATCCCGCCTTATTTCAGCGTCAAGGAAGCCGTGTTCCCGTTCAACAAGTTCCCGGGCGTTGACCCGGTGCTTGGCCCGGAAATGCGCTCCACCGGCGAAGTCATGGGCGTGGGTGTCACCTTCGGCGAAGCCATGCTCAAGAGCCAGCTGGGCGCCGGCTCGCGCCTGCCCACCAAGGGCACTGTGTGCATCTCGGTCAAGAACAATGACAAGGCCCGCGCCGTCGTCATTGCTCGCGACCTGATCGCATTGGGTTTCACGCTGGTCGCCACCAAGGGCACCGCCGCAGCCATCGCCGAAGCGGGCATCCCCGTCAAGGCCGTGAACAAGGTCAAGGATGGCCGCCCCAACATCAGTGACATGATCAAGGGCGGCGAGATCCAGCTGGTGTTCACCACGGTGGACGAAACGCGCACCGCGATCGCCGATTCCCGCAGCATCCGCACGGCCGCTTTGGCCAACCGGATCACGTACTACACGACCATGGCCGGGTGCGAGGCTGCCGTCGAGGCGCTCAAGCACCAGGACGATCTGGTGGTGTATTCACTGCAGGAACTTCACGCCAAACTGCACTAAACTGGCACGTCTCGGGGCGCACACACAGGGCCCCGACTCCAGATCACCATGAGGGCCGCGCCCGGAACCCATCGTCAGATGGCTCACGGGCGCGGCTCCATTCATTGCGAGAGACACATCATGTCCACCATCCCCATCACCAAAATTGGTGCAGAAAAACTCAAGCAAGAGCTGCAAAAGCTCAAGCACGTTGAACGTCCCGCCGTGGTTTTGGCCATTGCCGAAGCGCGTGCCCAGGGCGATCTGTCGGAAAACGCAGAATACGACGCCGCCAAGGACAAGCAGGGCTTCATCGAAGGCCGCATCCAGGAAATCGAAGGCAAATTGTCCGCCGCACAGATCATTGATCCTGCGGCATTGGACGCTGGGGGCCGCGTGGTCTTCGGTTCCACTGTGGATCTGGAAGAAGAAGAGTCGGGCGCCACGGTGACCTATCAGATCGTCGGCGACGACGAAGCAGACCTGAAATTGGGTCTGGTGTCGATCAGCTCTCCCATCGCGCGCGCCATGATTGGCAAAGAGGCGGGTGATGTGGCCGCCGTGCAGGCGCCCAGCGGTGTGCGCCACTACGAAATCATTGAAGTTCGCTACCAGTAAGTCGGATAGATGATTTTTGCGTCACGTTTGCAACCATTGCTGGCCGCCGTTTGGGTCGGCATATTGCTGGCCGTTGGTGGAATTGCAGCCCCAAACCTGTTTGCGGTGCTGGACCGAAGCATGGCAGGCGTGGCTGCGGGGCGCATTTTCGCCACGGAGGCCTATGTGAGTCTGGTGCTGGCCATCGCATTGTTTTTCATTGAGCGCCAGCGTACCCGCCAATCAGCGCTGCAAGCGGGCCAATCGGTCATGTCCGCAGAGCTGATGTTGGTGATGGGGGCCATGTTTGCTACCGTGCTCGGCCATTTCGCCCTGAGCCCGATGATCGTGGCGGCCAAGGCGGGGCAGGGGGGTAGTTTGTCCTTCGGCACCCTGCACGCCATGTCGTCCAGCTTGTTCCTGTTCAAAGGGGTGCTGGTGTTGGCCCTGGCGTGGCGGCTCACTGGCCGCCGCTGAGTTGCCCGGATCAGCCGGGTTTCTTGCTGGGAACGCGTTTTTTGGCGCGTTTGATCAAGCCACCGGCGGTCACGCGCTGGTTGCCCATCACGGTGACTTTCTTGACTTCCGGGCGGCGGGTGCCACTCTTGGAAAACTTCAAGATCTTGACAATGCGCGATCCATTGGCACCGTTGGAAGCCTCTTCAGCTTCTTTTTCCGGAATGGCGCGCCACAAAATCAGCAATTTACCAATGTGCTGGATCGGCGCGGCGCTCAATTGATCGCACAAAGCGGCGAACATCTCGTTGCGCGCAGTGCGGTCGTCTCCCAACACGCGAATCTTGATGAGCCCGTGGGCTTTCAAGGCGTGGTCGGTCTCTTTGACGACGTTGGTTGTCAGGCCTTCGTTCCCGATCATGACGACGGGATCAAGGTGGTGTGCGTCGGCCCTCAGGGCACGTCGCTCGGCAGTTGTCAATTCAATAGCAGGCATCCCTCTATTATCGAGCCATGAAAGTCAAAACGAAAAGCAAAAAGGTCAATAAGGCCTGGTTGAACGACCATCTGACCGATCCTTACGTCCGAATGGCCAAAAAAGACGGCTTTCGGGCGCGTGCGGCCTACAAACTCAAAGAGATCGACGAAAGCCTGAATTTGATCAAACCGGGCCAGTTGGTGATCGATCTGGGGGCCGTTCCAGGCGCCTGGAGCCAGTACGTTCGCCGCAAATTCGCCCCGAAAGACGCTGGTGTGGGGGGGGCGGCCGTGGGCGAGCTCAATGGCGCCATCATCGCCCTAGACCTCCTGGAGTTCGACCCCATCGAGGGCGTCCAATTCATCCTGGGCGATTTTCGCGAGGATGCTGTTTTGGCGCAACTCGACGCGATGGTGGGCGGACGTTCCGTTGACGTGGTCTTGTCTGACATGGCCCCCAACCTTAGCGGCATCGAGTCGTCGGATGCGGCCAAGATCGAGCACCTTGTCGAACTGGCCGTGGAGTTCTCCATGTCGCACCTCAAGACGGAAGGTGCCTTGGTGTGCAAGGTCTTTCACGGCAGTGGCTACAGCCAATTGGTGGAATTGTTTAAAAAATCATTTCGCGTGGTCAAACCGATCAAACCGAAAGCATCACGCGATAAATCTTCCGAGACATTTTTGGTGGGCATAGGGCTCAAAAATCGATGAATTTGAGCGCCAATTGCGTGATGAGGCGTAAATCCTCGGCTTGTCCAGGGATTGGTCCATGCAAGCGGGGGCTTGACTCGCATAGAATCGTCCCCATGTACCGCGAAGACTGCGTGTTCAGTGGCTTGGATGCGGGGTTTTTTGAATCTGTTTCGGTTATCGGGTTGCATCCTGCGCCGGCCGAGACAGAGGGTGAATGGCATAAGGAGCCGCGGTGAACAATCAATGGTTCTCGAAAATTGCTGTTTGGCTGGTGGTGGCGTTGGTGCTGTTCACCGTGTTCAAGCAGTTTGATCGCGCCACGACGGCCGGTAACCAAATTGGCTACTCAGACTTCCTCGAAGAAGTCCGCGCCAAGCGCATCAAGAGCGTCACGCTGCAAGACAGCGGCGGCGGTGGTACGGAGATCATTGCGGTCACCAGTGACGACAAACGTCTGCGCAGCACGGCCACCATTCTGGATCGTGGCCTGGTCGGCGACCTGATCAACAACGGCGTCAAGTTCGACGTGAAGGCCCGCGAAGAGCCCTCGCTCATCATGAGCCTGCTGGTGTCCTGGGGCCCCATGCTGCTGCTGATCGGCGTGTGGATCTATTTCATGCGCCAGATGCAGGGTGGCGGCAAGGGCGGGGCTTTCAGCTTCGGCAAGAGTCGCGCGCGCATGCTGGACGACACCAATAACAATGTCACGTTCGCGGACGTTGCTGGTTGCGACGAGGCCAAGGAAGAAGTCAAGGAACTGGTCGATTTCTTGCGCGATCCGCAGAAATTCCAGAAGCTCGGCGGCCGCATTCCTCGTGGTGTTTTGCTGGTGGGCCCCCCCGGTACCGGTAAAACGTTGCTGGCCAAGTCGATCGCTGGCGAAGCCAAAGTGCCCTTCTTCACCATTTCGGGTTCTGACTTCGTGGAAATGTTCGTTGGCGTGGGTGCAGCCCGTGTCCGCGACATGTTCGAGCAAGCCAAGAAAAACTCGCCTTGCATCATCTTTGTCGATGAAATCGACGCAGTCGGCCGCCACCGTGGCGCTGGCTTGGGTGGTGGTAACGACGAACGCGAGCAGACCCTCAATCAGATGCTGGTCGAGATGGATGGTTTCGAAACCAACCTGGGTGTGATCGTGATCGCCGCGACCAACCGTCCCGACATCCTGGACCCGGCCCTGCTGCGTCCCGGTCGTTTCGACCGCCAGGTTTACGTGACGCTGCCCGATGTGCGGGGCCGCGAACAGATTCTGAACGTCCACGTCCGTAAGGTGCCCGTGGGCCAAGACGTGCGTTCTGACATCCTGGCCCGTGGCACGCCTGGCTTCTCGGGCGCCGATCTGGCCAACCTGGTCAATGAAGCCGCCCTGTTTGCCGCGCGCCGCAATGGCCGTGTGGTCGAGATGCAGGACTTCGAGAAGGCCAAGGACAAGATCATGATGGGCCCGGAGCGCAAGTCGCTGATCATGCCCGAGGAAGAACGCCGCAACACGGCCTACCACGAGGCTGGTCACACTCTGGTCGCCCGCTTGCTGCCCAAGACAGACCCGGTCCACAAGGTCACGATCATCCCGCGTGGCCGTGCACTGGGCCTGACCATGCAGCTGCCTGAAGGCGACCGCTACAGCATGGACAAGGAGCGCATGCTCGACACCATCTCGGTGTTGTTCGGCGGCCGTATCGCTGAAGAAGTGTTCATGAATCAGATGACTACCGGCGCCAGCAACGACTTCGAGCGCGCCACCAGCATCGCCCGCGACATGGTGATGCGTTATGGCATGACCGACGAGTTGGGCCCCATGGTCTACGCCGACAACGAAGGTGAAGTCTTCCTGGGACGTTCGGTCACCAAGACGACGAACATGTCCGAGCAGACCATGCAGACGGTGGACCACGTGATCCGCCGGATCATCGACGAGCAATACGGCGTTGCCCGCAAGCTCATCGAAGACAACAAGGACAAGATGCACTCGATGGCCAAGGCTTTGCTCGAATGGGAAACCATCGATGCCGAGCAGATCGAGGACATCATGCAGGGGCGCGACCCCCGTCCTCCGAAGGATTGGGTTCCCCGCACCACGCCTCCGGGTGGCGGTACCAAGCCTCCGGTGAGCACCGATGGTGCCCCGGCTGCAGCGTGATCCACATCAACTGCGCCTGAATTCAGGCGTGATTCAATCAACGGGGCTTCGGCCCCGTTTTCATTACACCCAGCGTTTGGCCACCATGTTCTGGCACACCACCCGATTCCGAATCGACCTGTCCTCGCCAAAAGTGATGGGCATTGTCAACGTCACCCCGGATTCATTTTCAGATGGCGGAAGTCATGCCGATGCCCAATCGGCGCTGGTGCATTGCGAGCAGTTGTTGAAAGAGGGGGCCGACATCCTCGACATTGGTGGCGAGTCGAGCCGCCCAGGTGCCCCCACCTTGAGCGTAGAAGAGGAGTGGGCGCGCGTGGGTCCGGTCCTGCAGGGGGCGCTCAGTCTGGGTGTGCCCATTTCTGTGGACACCTGCAAGACGCAGGTCATGCAGCGGGCCCTGGACCTGGGCGTGGACATCATCAATGACATCCGCGCTTTGCAGGCGCCTGGTGCGGAGTCGGTGGTGGTGGCGCATGGCCAATGCGGGGTGTGCCTGATGCACATGCAGGGAGACCCGTCCACCATGCAATTTCGCCCGCAATACAGCGATGTGATCGACGAGGTGCGCACCTTTCTGCAGGAAAGGGTGCAAGCCATGGTGGCTCAGAGCGTGGCTCGGGACAGGTTGTGCCTGGACCCTGGCATTGGTTTTGGCAAAACACCGCAACACAACCTGGATTTGTTGCGTCGGCAAAGCGAGCTACTCAGTTTTGGGCTGCCGCTGCTGGTGGGCTGGTCCCGCAAGTCCACCCTTGGGCATGTCACGGGCAGGCCCGTGGGCGATCGTTTGGCCGCCAGTCTGGCCGCTGCGCTGGCGAGCGTTCACCAAGGTGCGAAGGTGGTGCGTGTTCACGATGTGGCCGCCACCGTCGATGCACTGAAGGTGTGGTCCGCATCCGAAATTCCCCCCAATTCTTGGCCGATGGCAGTTCATTCCGCGCCACAATCTATAACCCTTCTCACATCGAACAGGCCATGAGCAGACAATATTTTGGAACCGATGGCATCCGTGGCACGGTTGGTCAAACGCCCATCACGCCGGATTTTGTACTGCGCTTGGGGCATGCCGTCGGGCAGGTTTTGCGGCGCTCAGAAGCCCGGCCCACGGTACTGATTGGCAAGGACACGCGAATTTCCGGCTACATGCTGGAGTCGGCGCTGGAGGCGGGCTTTGCATCCGCAGGTGTCGACGTGTTGTTGACGGGCCCCTTGCCCACACCCGGTGTGGCCTACCTCACCCGCGCACTGCGTTTGAGCTTGGGGGCTGTCATCAGCGCTTCGCACAATCCCTTTGCGGACAACGGCATCAAGTTTTTCTCTGCCCAAGGTGAGAAATTGTCAGACCAATGGGAGAAGGACGTGGAGGCCGCGCTGGAAGTCGCACCGGCTTGGGTTGAATCACCCAACCTTGGCAAAGCTCGTCGCTTGGAGGACGCCCGCGGGCGCTACATCGAGTTCTGCAAGAGTACTTTCGCATCGACCATGTCGCTGAAAGGGCTCAAGCTGGTGATCGATGCTGCCCATGGGGCGGCCTATCAGGTGGCGCCCGAGGTGTTCCACGAACTGGGCGCTGAGGTCATCTCGATTGGTTGCTCACCCAATGGCGTCAACATCAACGATGGCGTGGGTGCCACGCATCCCCAGGCCTTGGTGCAGGCGGTCAAGGACCACCAAGCGCACTATGGCATTGCGCTCGATGGCGATGCCGACCGTTTGCAGCTGGTCGATGCCGATGGCCGTTTGTTCAATGGGGACGAGTTGCTCTACGTCATGGTGGCCGATCGCTTGGCACAAGGTCAGAGCGTGCCCGGCGCGGTCGGCACCTTGATGACCAACATGGCGGTCGAGCTGGCCATCCAGGAGCGCGGCGTCGGTTTTGTGCGCGCCAAGGTGGGTGACCGCTATGTGTTGGAAGAATTACTCAGCCGAGGCTGGCAACTGGGGGGGGAGGGTTCAGGCCACCTGATCGCCCTGGACCGCCACACCACGGGCGACGGCATCGTCAGCGCATTGCAGATATTGCAGGCGGTGGCCCGAAGCGGCCGCAGCTTGTCGAGCTGGCTGGAGGGCGTGACCTTGTTCCCCCAGCGCCTCATCAATGTGCGCTTGAAGGCCGGGCAGGACTGGAAAAACAGTCCGGCGTTGGCGGCGGCCCAGGAGGCCGTCCTGCGTCAGCTGGATGGACGTGGTCGGGTGCTGATTCGCCCTTCGGGCACCGAACCGCTGTTGCGCGTCATGGTGGAGGCGCAGGATGGCAGCTTGGCCAACCGCTGCGCTGAGCAGTTGGCCGAGGCAGTCCAGTCCTGATCAGGCGCTGAGGTTCACTTCTTGACGGCGGGCATCAGCACGCGGTCAATGATGTGCACCACACCATTGCCAGCGATCAAATCGGCTTTGATGACCAGACCGTCGTCCACAGTGACAAAATCGCCCGCCTTTGAGGCCGCCAGCTGAGCGCCATTCAAGGTCGTCAACGAGCTGTTGCCATTGATACTGGCCGCCTTCAAGGCACCTGGCACCACGTGGTAGGTCAACACCGACTTGAGCAATTCCGGGTCCTTGCTCAGCTTGTCCAGAGTGGCGGCAGGCACAGCCTTGAAGGCTTCATCCGTGGGCGCAAACACGGTCAATGGGCCGGTGGCTTCCAGTGATGCGGTCAAGCCAGCTTGTTGAGCCAGTTTGTAAAAAGTTGACAGTTCGGGGGTGCGCGCTGCAGCGGCAACCACTGTTGCGGGTACGGGGCTTGCAGTTTGCGCCATGGCTTGGCTGCTCAGCAGCATGGACGTGGCGAGCAAGGCGTTGGCCAACAGGCCGCGTGTTTGGCGGGGAATGTGCATTGAATACTCCATTTCAATCCTGCCCACAGACCATCTGGGGCAACCCCGGCACCTTAAAAGTGTCATGTGACAATCGCGTGACTTGAATGTGACAGATGGGTGGTCAGTCAGGGGTCCTCGGGTTGTCATGGGATTTGTGACAATTGCGCCGGGCCTGTCATAGACTCGTCACAATGCCCACCTACAGTCCACCTTGAGAAATTTGTCTGTCACAGGTTTTTAAAGGCGAACACATGAAATTCAAGATGATCCAAACTGCGGTGGCTGCCGCGTTGTCCTTGTCGGCTGGTCTGGTACTGGCGCAAGACGTGACCGGTGCAGGTGCCACGTTCCCGGCTCCGGTCTATGCCAAATGGGCTGACATGTTCAACAAGGCCACTGGCGTGCGCATCAACTACCAATCGGTGGGTTCAGGCGCAGGGATCAAGCAGATCAAGGCCAAGACGGTGGACTTTGGTGCCACCGACATGCCCTTGAAGGACGATGAGCTGGCCAAGGAAGGCCTGGTGCAGTTCCCCACCGTGATCGGTGGCGTCGTGCTGGTGGTGAACATCAAGGGTATCCAACCTGGCCAGGTCAAGATGACTGGCGAAGTGCTGGGCAACATCTACCTGGGCAAGATCACCAAGTGGAACGACCCTGCGCTGACCGCGCTGAACCCTGGCGTGCCGCTGCCGGATGCCGCGATTGCGCTGGTTCGCCGCGCGGATGGTTCGGGCACCAGCTTCATTTTCACCAACTACCTGTCGAAGGTAAACGCCGAATGGAAGTCCACGGTGGGTGAGGGCACGGCCGTGAAATGGCCTGCAGGCGCGGGTGGCAAGGGTAACGAAGGCGTGTCTGCTTTCGTGCAACGCCTGCCAAACTCGATTGGCTATGTCGAGTACGCCTACGCCAAGCAAAACAAGATGTCGCACGTGTCCTTGAAGAACGCGGCCGGCAATTATGTGCAGCCAGACGACGTGACCTTCAAGGCAGCCGCTGCCAGCGCCGAGTGGGACAAAACCTTCTACCAGGTGCTGACCAACCAAGCCGGCAAGGACGCTTGGCCCCTCAGTGGCGCAACCTTCATCCTGATCCACAAGAGCCAGGACAAGCCCGCCCAAGGTGCCAGCACCCTGAAGTTCTTCAACTGGGCTTACGAAGGTGGCGACAAGACAGCCGCTGATCTGGAATACGTGCCTTTGCCCGCCAGCGTGAAAGATCTTGTTCGCAAGCAGTGGGCCACCGTGACCGACGCGGCTGGCAAGCCGGTGGCTTACAAGTAATCAGAAGATTCAGACGATGCTTGCCGGGCGCCATGGGGTGCCCGGTTTGCTGTTGAACGATTGAACGCAGTACCCTTGGAATGGAGGCACGCACGCCATGACTGCAATATTGCCCGCCGATTTTGACGGCGCCGATGGGGCGCCTTCCCAAGGACGAACCTCCTTCAGGAAAAATCCTGACCCCCGGCGCGTTGCCCTTCCGTGGGCTGATTGGGTGTTCGCCATGTTGGCCCGTGGTGCCGCCTTGCTGACCCTGTCCCTGCTGTTAGCCATCATTGGCTCATTGATCGTGGGTGCCTGGCCGGCCATTCGTGAATATGGTTTCAGCTTCCTGTGGCGCACCGACTGGGATCCTGTTCAGGACAGCTATGGTGGCTTGGTGATGATTTATGGCACTTTGGCCACGTCTCTCATCGCCTTGCTGATCGCCGTGCCGGTGAGCTTTGGCATCGCCCTGTTTCTGACAGAGCTCTCACCCAACTGGCTCAAGCGCCCTTTGGGGATCGCTGTTGAGCTGCTCGCTGCGGTGCCGTCCATCGTGTACGGCATGTGGGGCCTGCTGGTGTTTGGCCCCATTCTGGCCACCTATGTGCAGCAACCCTTGCAAGCGCTGACGACGGGCATCCCTTACGTGGGAGCATTTTTCTCCGGCCCGCCCGTGGGCATCGGCATTTTGTCTGCCGGGATCATCCTGGCGATCATGATCATTCCCTTCATCGCCTCGGTCATGCGTGATGTGTTCGACGTGACGCCCCCGATGCTCAAGGAATCGGCTTACGGCCTGGGTTCGACGACCTGGGAGGTGGTGTCCAAGGTGGTGCTGCCATACACCAAGACCGGCGTGGTCGGCGCCATCATGCTGGGCTTGGGTCGCGCGCTGGGCGAAACCATGGCCGTGACGTTTGTCATCGGCAACATGAACCAGCTCAATTCCTTGTCGGTGTTCGAGGCTGCCAACAGCATCACCTCGGCCCTGGCCAATGAGTTCGCGGAAGCGGGGGAGGGCCTGCACCAAGCCTCGCTGATTTACCTTGGACTGGTCTTGTTCTTCATCACATTCGTGGTGCTGGCGTTCTCCAAGGTCTTGTTGGCCCGCATGAAGAAATCTGAAGGAGCCCGTTCATGAGCACGGCGGAACTGTATGCCATGCGCCGAAAGCGGCACGCCAGCCGCAAGCGCGTCAATGCCATTGCCTTGACCTTGTCGCTCGGCGCCATGGCCTTTGGCCTGGTCTGGCTGGTGTGGATTTTGTTCGAGACGGTTCGTCTGGGCATGGGTGGGTTGGCCTTGGCCACGTTCACCGAAATGACCCCGCCGCCGATGGAAGATGGTGGCCTGGCCAACGCCATCATGGGTTCACTGATGATGGTTGGGCTGGCCACCTTGATTGGCACGCCGGTGGGTGTCATGGCTGGTGTTTACTTGGCCGAGTATGGCCAGAAGGGCTGGCTGGGCAGCGTCACACGGTTCATCAACGACATCCTGTTGTCGGCCCCTTCGATCGTGGTGGGCTTGTTCATCTACTCCACCGTGGTGGCTCGCGCCAAGACGTTCTCGGGTTGGGCTGGTGTGTTGGCCCTGGCATTGATCGTGGTACCGGTGGTGATCCGGACCACGGAGAACATGCTGTCGCTGGTGCCCAGCGCCTTGCGTGAAGCGGCTTATGCCTTGGGCACGCCCAAGTGGCGCGTGATCACCTCGATCACGCTGCAATCGGCCCGCGCGGGTGTGGTGACCGGCATCTTGCTGGCGGTGGCACGCATCTCGGGTGAGACGGCACCGCTGTTGTTCACCGCTTTGTCCAACCAGTTCTGGTCGGCCGACCTGGGTCAACCGATGTCGAGTTTGCCCGTCACGATCTTCAAGTTCGCGATGAGCCCGTATGAGAACTGGCAGAAGCTGGCTTGGGCTGGCGTGTTCATCATCACGGTGGGTGTGTTGGCGCTCAACATCGTGGCACGCACCTTGTTCCGCCAGCGCTGAAGCGTTGGCGAGTTGAAAAGAATTTGTCGGAGATCCCTACATGGATGCCAAGGTTCAAAACCAAACCCCGTTGAAGTCCAAACTGGCTGTGCGCAACTTGAACTTCTATTACGGCAAGTTCCACGCGCTCAAGAACATCAACCTGGAGTTGCCCGAAAAGAAGGTCACGGCTTTCATCGGCCCGTCGGGCTGTGGCAAGTCGACCTTGCTGCGCACCTTCAACCGCATGTTCGAGCTCTACCCTGAGCAGACCGCCAAAGGCGAAATCATGCTGGACGGACAGAACATCCTGACGAGCAAGGACGACGTGTCCCTGATTCGCGCCAAAGTTGGCATGGTGTTCCAGAAGCCCACGCCGTTCCCCATGTCCATCTACGACAACATCGCCTTTGGTGTGCGCTTGTTTGAAAAACTGTCACGCGTCGAGATGGATGAGCGCGTGGAGTGGGCGCTCAAGAAGGCCGCCTTGTGGAACGAGGTCAAAGACAAGCTGAACCAAAGCGGTTCGGGTCTGTCGGGGGGGCAGCAACAACGCTTGTGCATTGCCCGTGGCATCGCGATCAAGCCAGAGGTGCTGCTGCTGGACGAACCTTGCTCGGCGCTGGACCCGATCTCGACCGGCAAGATTGAAGAGTTGATCCACGAACTCAAGGACGACTACACCGTGCTGATCGTGACCCACAACATGCAGCAAGCCGCGCGTTGCTCCGACAACACGGCCTACATGTACCTGGGCGAAGTGATCGAATACGGCCCGACCTCGGACATCTTCATGAAGCCGAAGAAAAAAGAGACCGAAGACTACATCACCGGCCGTTTTGGCTAATCGACGGAGAAGAATTCATGTCTGAAAAACATTTGTCCAGCCAGTTCGACATGGAGCTTGGCGGCATTTCAACCCGAGTGCTCGAGATGGGCGGCCTGGTGGAGTCCCAGGTGGGGCAGGCGATCTATGCCTTGACGCACTTCAACGGTGAAGTGGCCAGCCAGGTGTTGATTGCCGAAGAGCGAGTCAACCAGATGGAGATGGACATCGACGCCGACCTGTCGACCATCATCGCGCGTCGCCAGCCCACCGCCCGAGACCTGCGTTTGTTGATCGCGATCAGCAAGACCATTGGCAACCTGGAGCGCGTGGGTGACGAGGCCGCGCGCATTGCACGCACGGTGCAACGCCTGATCAACACCGGCGTTTCAAGTCGCCTGCGTTTGCCGGTGAACGACCTGTCGTTCGAGGCCGACCTGGCCACAGCATCGTTGCGCAAGGCCCTGGACGCCTTCGCCCGCCTGGACACGCAAACGGCGCTTGAAGTCATCAAGGACGACAACGTGATCGATGCCGAGTTCGATGGCCTGATGCGCAAGCTGATCACCTACATGATGGAAGATCCCCGCACGATTTCAGCGTCGATCGACCTGGTGTTCGTGGCCAAGGCCATCGAGCGCGTGGGCGACCATGCCAAGAACTTGGCTGAGCAGGTCATCTACATCGTCAAAGGTACCGACGTGCGTCACAACACACCCGATGCCGTTGAATCCATCATCAAGTAACCCATCCAGTCAGGAGCCCCCATGAGCCGAGTGCTGGTGGTTGAAGACGAGCCGGCGATTGCCGAATTGATCGCATTGAACCTGAGGCACTCAGGTTTTGAAGTGGTCGTGGCACCCACAGCGGATGCCGCCCAGGCTGAAATCGACCGCGTGTTGCCCAATCTGGTCCTGTTGGACTGGATGTTGCCGGGTCAAAGTGGGCTGTCTCTGGCCAAGCGGTGGCGTTCCGAATCGCGCACGCGCGAACTGCCCATCATCATGCTCACGGCCCGCGCCGAAGAGGTGGACAAGGTGGCTGGTCTGGACGCTGGTGCCGACGACTACCTGACCAAGCCATTTTCAACGCATGAGCTGATGGCCCGTGTGCGCGCGGTCTTGCGCCGCAAGGCACCACAGGCCCTGGATTCTGCGGTGGAAGTGGCGGGACTGCGCCTGGATCCGGCCACCCGGCGGGTGTCGCGCGCCGAGCAAGAGGTCAAGATCGGTCCCACTGAATTCAAGCTGCTGCATTTCTTCATGACCCATCCTGAGCGTGTGCACAGCCGCGCCCAGTTGCTGGACAGGGTCTGGGGTGACCATGTGTTCATCGAGGAGCGCACCGTGGACGTCCACGTGAAGCGTTTGCGAGAGGCCCTGTCGCCCGTGGATCGATCGCAGTTGATCGAAACCGTTCGGGGTGCAGGCTATCGTTTGACTCAGCAAGTGGCCAACGCTGCGTGATGCTGTCTTCACGGGTCGAGAAAACCAACTCATGGCTACTTTCCCGGGTGAGTGCCCGGGTGCTCACTGCCGCAGCTGGCGGGGCAGTGGGCTGGTGGTTTGGTCAGCGCATGGGGCATCCGACGATGCTGGCGCTGCTGTGCGCTGCGGCGGCCGTCTTGGCCCTGTCGGTGCTGGACACGCTCAAGGGCTACCAGATCCTGGATTGGCTGCGCACACCTGAGGCCAACGCCCCTGAGATGCCTGGATTGTGGGGTGAGATCGCCCACCGGGTCCAACGCGTCATCAGGCAACGAGATCAACTGATCGCCGAAGAGCGGCGGCGCCTGGATCAATTCCTGTCGGGCATCCAGGCTTCGCCCAACGGTGTGATTCTGCTGGACGAGACCGAGCACATCACCTGGATCAGCACGGTGGCGGCAGACCACTTCGGGCTCGATCCGGTGCGCGATTTGCACCAGCGCGTGACCAACCTGGTTCGCCAGCCCACCTTCGTGCAGTACCTGCAGGCGGGCGACTACCGCGAACCCGTGAAGTGCCTGATGCCCTGGGGCGGACAAGGTTACCTGTCCTTGCAGGTGCGGCGCTATGGCGAGGGGCTGAAACTGATCCTGTCTCAGGACATCACAGAGCGTGAACGCTCCGACACCATGCGCCGTGATTTCGTGGCCAATGTTTCCCACGAGATCAGAACGCCGTTGACAGTGCTCAATGGCTTCATCGAAACGATGGGGTCCTTGCCATTGACCGATGTCGAGCGAGCCCGGGTGATCATGCTCATGGCCCAACAGGCTGAGCGCATGCAAACCCTGGTCGCTGATTTGCTGACCTTGGCACAGATTGAAGGCAGTCCCAGGCCTTCATCAGACCGATGGATCAAGGTGGATGGTTTGATGCAACGCCTGGAGAACGATGGACTGGGCTTGTCGCGCGGACGCCACCCCATGTCGTTTTCCATGGACGATCAAGGCCAACATGCTGAGATCGCGGGCGTTGAAAGTGAATGGCTCAGCGCCATGGGCAACCTGGTGTCCAACGCTGTGCGCTACACCCCCGATGGCGGTGCCATTCAGGTGCGATGGCTCACCCAGCCCGAGGGCGGTGGCGAATTCAGCGTCCAGGACAGCGGTATCGGTATTGATCCGGAACACATCCCCCGCCTGACCGAGCGTTTCTACCGCGTGGACGGTAGCCGCTCGCGCGAAACGGGCGGGACTGGCCTGGGATTGTCCATTGTCAAGCATGTGGTGCAACGCCATGGCGGTGAGTTGCGCATCGCAAGCGAGGCAGGCAAGGGCTCGACCTTCACTTTGACGGTGCCGACGGCACGCGTGCGTGTGAGTTGAACCCTCACCTTTGGGTTCAAGGTGCTCGGCGGTAAATTGCCACGGACTCGGAATTCTGTGTGCGCTGGTTTTCTCGTGCGACACGGCGCCAGCCGGGGAAAGTGGGCGCGGCATTTTTGGCAGGCAAGCTGTAGATCAACACAGGGCAGGTCCTGGGTACATTGCTTGGCGGCGTCAGGCCATCGACGCGGTAACGTCCGAAATATTCAAGCCCGGTCAACAAGCCCGTTGAGGCGTTGGGCGCGGCAATGCAAGTGCCCACCGGAACGTGTCGCTTGATGCGGTTGACCAGCAGGCGGTAACTCAGCGACTGGTCCAGCGGAGGCAGCAGCAAGGTCATGGCCAGCAACCAGCACAGAGCCACGCCCCCTGCTGGCAACACCAGGCTTTTCCACAGGGCGTGGGATTGGCGGGCCGTGCGCCACCTCACCAAAGCCAGCCACGCTGCGGTTGCCACAGCCCCAAGGACGAGCAAGGGCCATGAAAAATCGGTGGCATAGCCGGGCACCAGCTTGGCGACATTGTTTGCCATCTTGGCCGGTACGCCTGTGTACATGGCGCCATAGTGGAGCCAAATCAACAGGGCCGCTGTGGTGAAAAAGAACACCGAGAACCAGTCGATGGCCGAACCCAAGCTGCGCTGCAGGATGGGCAAGGCGAAAGCCGCCAACACCGCCAAGGCTGGCAGTGCTTGCAACAGAGCGCGGTCGTTGGCGTCCATGGCGATGCAGGCGCCAAAACCCACCAGGGCCGAAAACAATGGCACAGCGATGTGCCTGCGTGCCACTTGGCGTCGCCAATGCCACACCGTCAAGGCCGCCAGCGGCAACACAGGCCAGGTGAACCAGGTGAACAGGCGCAAGGTGCGTCCAATGCCCGACCAGGTGTCGATGCGCAGGGCCCATCCGGGCAGGCCGGTGCTGGTCAACGCGGTGGCCACCATGGCCGCCACGATGCCGCTGGCGGCGACCCACCACAGGTGGGAGCGCATCAACACGTCTTCGGACAAGGCGCAGATCAGCATGCCGGCCGCCGCCAGTTCAAGGGCCACCGTGGGGCTGCCGCTGGCTGCCATCACCGGCAGGCAAACCAGGGTGGCCAGGCGGCTTTGCCAGGGGCGGGATGCCGCCGAGGCCATGCCATACAAAAACAAAGTGCCGCTGACCAGCTGGAGCAGTTCCGGCGTGGTTTCATGGCCCAGTTGCAGCAAACCCAGGCTGGCGATCAAGGCCAGCACCGAACCATCGGCGACCGCGCGGGCGTAGTCCTGGGGCAGCGCCTCGCCCCCAAATGCCAATGGCAAAGGTTGGGCGGCTTTGGTGCGGGCCAGGTGGTAGGTGGCATACCAGGTCAGGCTGAGCACCGACACCAGCAACAAGGCGAAAGGAATGCGTGCGGCCGTGGCGGGGTCCAGCCAGGGCGAGAGCAGGGCAATGAACGCGCCGCCCAGCCAATACGGAAGAATGCCGCCGCCAACAGGCAGAACGCCCCCCACGTTAGGGTGCAGCCAGGACGCCTGGCCGTCTGCCAAGCTCCACATGTGCCCAAACGACGCGATGTCGATGCCCTTCCAGGGGTCGCGCCCAAACAGTCCTGGCAGCACATAGGCGACGCAAAACAGCAGCAATGCCCAGCGGGGCAGCCGCTTCACGGCTTTCTGGGTCACGAGCGCGGGGGTGACGGCCTGGGTGGATGAGCTCATTCGGGTGTGGGCGTCAGCGCAAAATCAGCGCAAATAAAAAGGGCAGCCGAAGCCGCCCTTTGATCAGTGATTGAATCAGCAGGCGTGCTATTCCGAATCCGGAGGCACATCCTGACCGGACAATTACTTCTTCAGGTGCGCAAACTTGTTGCGGAATTTCTCGACACGGCCGCCCAGGGAGTCGATGCTCTTTTGGGTGCCGGTGTAGAAAGCGTGCGATTCGCTCGAGGTTTCCAGCTTGAACAGCGGCAGTTCCCGGCCGTCTTCCATCTTGATGGTTTCACGAGCAGGCGAGCACGAACGTGTCACGAACTTGAAGCCATTGGACTGGTCCACGAAGCAAACGTCGCGGTAGTTGGGGTGAATGCCGTCTTTCATCTTCTAACCTTATGTGCTGTTGAGAATCGGTAGCCACGCGGCACCATGCACGCGCACTTTCCTCTCAGCCGGAAAACCCGAGATTATATATCAACCACCACGACGCATCAAATCGAAGAATTCGTGGTTATTTTTGGTCGACTTCATTTTGTCGAGGATGAATTCCATCGCTTCGATTTCGTCCATCGGATAGAGCAATTTGCGCAAAATCCAGCTCTTCTGCAGGATATCGGGCTTGAGCAGCAGTTCTTCGCGGCGCGTGCCCGACTTGTTCAGCAAAATCGAGGGGTAAACGCGCTTTTCAGACATGCGGCGATCCAGGTGGATTTCGCAGTTGCCGGTGCCCTTGAATTCTTCGTAGATCACTTCGTCCATGCGGCTGCCGGTGTCGACCAGCGCAGTGCCGATGATGGTGAGCGAACCACCTTCTTCGATGTTGCGCGCCGCGCCGAAGAAGCGCTTGGGGCGTTGCAAGGCGTTGGAATCCACGCCACCCGACAGCACCTTGCCGGACGACGGCAAAACGTTGTTGTAGGCCCGGGCCAGGCGGGTGATCGAGTCCAGCAGGATGATCACGTCTTTTTTCAACTCGACCAGGCGCTTGGCGCGCTCGATCACCATTTCGGCGACCTGAACGTGGCGCTGAGCTGGTTCGTCAAACGTGGAGCTGATGACTTCGCCGCGCACGGTGCGCTGCATTTCGGTCACTTCTTCGGGGCGTTCGTCGACCAGCAGCACGATGACGTGAACGTCAGGGTAGTTGTTGGTCAGCGCGTGCGCCAGGTTCTTCATCATGACCGTCTTGCCGCTTTTGGGCGGGGCCACGAGCAGGGCGCGCTGGCCTTTGCCCAGGGGCGCGATCAGGTCGACGATGCGGCTGGTGATGTTTTCATCGGTTTTGATGTCGCGCTCGAGCTTGAACTGTTCGTCGGGGAACAGTGGCGTCAAGTTCTCAAACATGATCTTGTTCTTGTTGACGTCGGGCGACAGGCCATTGACCCGGTCAACCTTCACCAACGCGAAATAACGTTCGCCATCCTTTGGGACGCGCACTTCGCCTTCGACCATGTCGCCGGTGTGCAGGTTGAAGCGGCGCACCTGGCTGGGCGACAGGTAGATGTCGTCCGTGCTGGCCAGGAAGCTCATGTCCAGGGCGCGCAGGAAGCCGAAGCCGTCAGGCAGCACTTCGAGAACACCGTCGCCGAAGACTTGCTCGCCCGCCTTGGCGCGCTTTTTCATGATGGCAAACATCAACTCTTGCTTGCGCATGCGGGAGATGTTCTCGAGCTCAAGGGCTTCTGCCATCGCCGTCAATTCGGTGATGTGCAAAGCCTTCAGTTCTGAAAGATGCATGGATTTGGACCCTGTACGAAACCCTTCAAGCTGCTGCGGTTCGATGGCGAGCTGCGCAAACCTGGGGGTCAGATCGTGGGTAGATTCGAAGGGGGTAGAAAGAAAGGGCGCACGGGCCTTGTGATGCAAGCGCTGTTGCCTAGAACGGCATCAGCTCATGGCCTGTGGCACCCACCAGGCAGTTGGTCACTGCCCAGCTTCATGGGAACCAGCTGCAAGAATATCAGTTGGTTGACCCATTATAGGAAAGAAACGCCAATAAATTAAAGATTGGCATCGACAAAGGCGGTGAGTTGAGCCTTGGACAGCGCACCGACCTTGGTGGCCGCCAGTTGGCCGCCCTTGAAGATCATCAACGTGGGGATGCCGCGGATGCCGAATTTGGCGGGCACATCACGGTTTTGGTCCACGTTCATCTTGGCGACGTTGAGGCGGCCGCTGTAATCGGTGGCCAGCTCGTCGAGGATGGGGGCGATCATCTTGCAAGGACCGCACCATTCAGCCCAGTAATCGACCAGCACAGGCTGGGCCGATTGAAGGACGTCTGAATCGAAAGATGCGTCGGAAATGTGTTTGATCAGGTCGCTGCTCATGGAACTATCCTTGGTGACTCCGGCGGTGCGTGAACTGCAAAAAAACCACCAGAATGGTTGAGAAGATTCTGACACAGAAGATGTGGCCGCTGCAGCAGGCCACAAGAGACCATCACCCTATGACCGTCATAGTCAGTACCGAAAATGAAGTTTTGTCGCCCACGGCGTGGCCTTGGGCACAAGGGCGTCCTGCGCGAGATTGCTGGGATGACTGGGCGGGCACCGTGTCCCGGTGGTGCGCTGACAATGGTGTGAGCGCCCGCGACGTGGTGGTGTTGTTGCCCGTGGGGGCTTTGCTGCCGGTGGCGCGGCAGGCCTGGGCCCGAACAGTGGGCGGCTGGTTGCCGCAGATCGAAACCGTGCCCACATTGGCGCAATCTTTGGACTGGTCGCTTGAATTGAAGACGCCCGCGCCGACGAATGCCGAGTTGGGGCCCGCGCCCACGCTGGACGTGGTGCTGGACCGACTGTTGGTGACCCAGGCTTTGAGCGTTCAGGCATGGGGGCGGCAATGGGCACAGCGTGACCGGCGCGCTTTTGAGCACGCGGTGACGCAGGTGGTTGATTGCGCTCATTTGTGGGTGCGTGTGGCGCAAGCTTGTCCCCCGGATCAGCGTGTAGCTTATTGGGCAACCTGCCGAGAAGCCTTGATTGCGGTAAATGCGGCCAGCACGGGGCCGGGTGCGCGTGAACGCTTGCTGCTGGCCTGGGCGCTGGAGTGGGCGGCCAGCAGTGACGATGGTCACTGGGCGACCGATGTCCTGTTCAGCCACAGGGCAGCCGCTTGGGTTGGCGTCACGGCGGGTGAGACCGTGGTGCCAGGCAGTGAATCGTCGGTGATGCTGACTGTGCTGAGGCAGGCCGCGCGCTCAGGCGTCCCGACTTTGTGGATGAACGCCGAGGCGGCACCAGCGCAGCTTGATGACGCGGACGCGTCTTTGCCTGCATTGGCCCGCTGCCTGGACTTTGAAGATGAGGCTCAGCAGGCAGCTGCCCATGTGCTTTCCGCGGTTCAGCAAGCGCGGGCATCCGCGGGCGATCCGGTGGCCTTGATTGCACTGGACCGAAGCTTGGTGAGGCGTGTGCGTGCCTTGCTGGAGGGCGCAGGTGCGACCTTGTCGGACGAAACTGGCTGGAAGCTGTCGACCACGCGCGCCGGGGCGGCCGTGACGCGCATGCTGGCCGCATCGCAGCCACGTGCATCCACCGATGATTTGTTGGATTGGCTCAAGTCGGGCTGGGTCAGTTGGCCTGAGTTCGGGGCGCCTGCGGAGTTGGACGAGGCGGTGGCCGCTTTGGAGACTTGGTGCCGACGCCATGGCTTGCTGGTGGCCTGGGGCCTGTCGGGGCATGGTCGGGACTTGAGCGCGGATCTGGTGCCTGAGGGGCGCCAGGCGATGCCCGAGCCTGCCCGGCGATTGTGGTCGAGGGCATGGCAGACGGTGCAGTTACTGGCGCCTTTGTGGGCTGGCGGTCGCGCGCCTTTGTCGGCCATGCTGGCGCAGGTGGCCGAGGCCCTGAGAGACTGCGGGGCTTGGCAGGTTTTGGAGGGCGATGTGGCTGGCGTGTCGGTGCTGAAGGCCTTGCACCTGAGTACCGACGACGGCGGTGAAACGGTGGCCTGGCCCTTGGTGACCCAGGGCTTGCGCATGGATGGGCAGGGCTTGAGTCGTTGGGTTGACGATGTGCTGGAGGAGTCGAGCTTCCGCCTGGAGTCGGCGGCTGCGGGCGATGCCAAGGTGGACGTGGTCGTGACGCCTTTGACACGCGCGGTGCTCCGGCCCTTCAGCGCGGTGGTGATGCCGGGCTCGGATGAGGGGCAGTTGGGGGCGATGAACGGCGTGCCAGGGTGGGTGCACGGTGCCTTGTCGGAGCAGATGGGCTTGCCGACCAAGGCGACCACCCGCGATGCGCAGTGGGCATCGTTTGCCTTGTTGATGGCCCAGCCTGGCATGGTGTGCCTGTGCCGCAAAGCCAATGGTCGAGAACCCTTGGAGCCCAGCCCCTGGTTCGAGCGTTGGTCCATGCACACTGGGCAGGCTTTGGGCCACCTGCAAGATGTTCGGCTGATGCAGCGGGTGGCGACTTTGCCCATGGACATGCCCCGTCCGCGCCTGCGGAATCCGCCGACATCCGGTGTCGCCAGCGGTGGCTTGACGTTGCCGCTGCCTGCGCAGATCACGGCCACGTCTTACGAGTCCTTGCGCCAATGTCCCTACCGTTTTTTTGCGCGACATGTGTTGAACCTGCGGCAACTGGACGAACTGGAAGAGGGCGTGGATCGCTCTGACTTTGGGGTGTGGTTGCATGCGGTGCTGCAAAGCTTTCACACCCGCCGAGATGAGGTGCTGGGCGCCAAGGCCGACGATGTGGCCTTGTGGGTGCAGGCCGCGCAGGACGTGACACAGGCGCAGGGCCTGGACCGTGACAGCCGCCGGCCATTTTTCTTGCCCTTTGCCGCCACGCTGGAACGCTTGGCCGTGAACTACGTGGCCTGGCTGCATGGCCATGAGGGCCAGGGCTGGCGATTCGCGAAAGCCGAAGAAGTGGTGCAGTGGCCCATGGCTTTGTCCTGTGAATCAGGTGAGGACTTGATGGTGACCCTGCACGGCCAACTGGACCGGCTGGACCGGCGAGGCCAGGGCGGTGAGGATGCGGCCTGGACCGTGATCGACTACAAAACCGGCTCGCTGGAGGGGCTCAAGCAGAAGGTCAGGCAACCGCTGGAAGACACGCAGTTGGCCTTCTATGCCGCCTTGGCGCAACATGCGTCCGCCACGGCCGATCCCGGCGATCCGCAGCGGGTGACCACTGCGGTCGAGGGCCTCTACCTTCAGATGGATGAAAAAGGCGTCACCCCGGTGCAACACCCTCATGTGATCGAGTCGGCTCAGGCTTTGGTGGAAGGGGTCCGCATGGACCTGACACGTTTGCTGGCCGGGGCGGCCATGCCCGCTTTGGGCGAAGGGGTGGCTTGCGAGTACTGCGAGGTGCGCGGCCTGTGCAGGCGTGACCATTGGACCTTGGCGGAGGTACTTCCATGAGCTTGGCCGCTTACCGCATCAACGATGAAGCCGTGCCGCGTGAGCACTTTTACCAAGTGGCTTGCGATCCCCAGCGCAGCGTGGTGGTCGAGGCCTGTGCCGGGGCTGGCAAGACCTGGATGTTGGTGTCTCGCATCTTGCGGGCTTTGCTCGATGGCGTGGCGCCTTCTCAGATTCTGGCCATCACCTTCACGCGCAAGGCCGCTGGCGAGATGCGCGAGCGCCTGCACGAATGGCTGCGCGAATTTTCCCATGCCGACGATGCCGAGCGCCAGAAGCAATTGGTGATGCGCGGCATGCTGCCGACGCAGGCCGTTCAGGCTTCGGCGGCCTTGGCCGACTTGTACCGGCAGTGGCTGGAAGATGGTCGAGGGGTGGAAATCCACACCATCCACGGCTGGTTTTCGCGGCTGGTGCGTGCCGCGCCATTGGATGCTCTGGCCGAGTTGGGCCTGCCGCCGGAGTTGAACCTGGTCGAAGACAGCAGCGAGCTGTGGCCTGAGTTGTGGGGACGCTTCCTCAGGCGCATGGACGCGCAGCAATCGGCCAGTGAGTCAGATGATCCCCAGGCGCGTGTCGAGCTGGACGCGTTTGTGGCCATGGTGCGCGATGTGGGTCGCTTCAACCTGGAGTCTTGGCTGCAATCGGCCTTGTCCAATCGCTTGGAAATCACCTTGGCCGATCAGGCTGGGCACCTGGAAGGCAGTGTTGAATCTGTGGGCCAATGGTCGGCGGAATGGGCGGGCGTGAACGATCCCCGTGAGGCTTTGCTGAAACCCTCCGTCAAGGATCAGTTCTGGGCCTTGGCAAAGCTGTTGTGTCAGGCCAAAGGCGCCAGGGCACAGACGGCCGGCCAAGGCATTGAGCAGGCCCTGGGGCAGGGCCATGCCGTGGCCCAATACGACGGCTTGCGCCAGGCCTTGTTCACGGACAAGGGGCCGCGCAAACAACTGGGCGAGTTCGACGAATTGGCTTGGGCCGTGGCCTGGCTCTCGGACTTGGCGTTGGCGGTTGATCAGGCCCAGGCCCATGGGCAGCACCAGCGCATGTGCCTGTTGGCCCGCGCCTTGTTCGAGGAATACACCAGCCTCAAGGCGCAGCGAGGGCAGGTGGACATGGTCGATCTGGAACTGGCCGCTTCGCACCTGCTGAGCGATTCGTCCGTGGCAGGTTGGATTCAGGAGCGGCTGGACACGCAAGTGCGGCAGTTGCTGATGGACGAGTTTCAGGACACCAGCCCCCTGCAGTGGCAGACGATGAAGTCGTGGCTGGGCGGTTACGCGGGGGCGGGCGGTGGCCTGAGCGGACGTCAGTCGATGCAGGTGTTTTTGGTGGGAGACCCCAAGCAAAGCATTTACCGTTTCAGGCGCGCCGACCCGCGTGTGTTCGAGGCTGCCAAGCATTTTGTGCTGGATGGCTTGCAAGGCGATCTGCTCTCGTGCGATCACACGCGCCGCAATGCGCCCGGTGTGATCGAGGTGCTGAACCGCGTCATGGACACCGCCGTGGCCGAAGGTGCTTTCACGGGTTTCAGGGCACACACCACGGAATCGCTTGAGGTGGCCAAGGTGTCGGTGTTGCCCGATGTGCCTCGGCCCCCAAGCGAACCCCGTGGCCAGGAGGGTGAGATCACCTGGCGCGACACCTTGATCGAACCCCGAGAAGAGCCCGACTCTTCACTCAAGCAGCTTGAAGCCGATCATGTGGCCCAGGCCATCGGCGAGCTGATTCGCGACCAGGGCGTGCAGCCAGAAGACATTTTCGTGCTCAGCCGCAAGCGTGCGACGCTGGCTTGGGTGGGCCTGGCGCTACAGGCTCAGGGCGTGCCCTATGTGGCGCCTGAAGACACGCGGCTCATCGACACGCCCGAGGTGCGCGATCTGGTGGCCTTGGTCGAAGCCCTGGTGTCGCCCCAGCACGACCTGGCTTTGGCGCACGCCCTTCGCAGCCCGGTGTTTGGCTGGTCGGATGAAGAGGTCATGAGCTTGGCCGCCCGAGCCCGAGCATCGGGGGGCACTTGGTGGAACGCCCTGATGGCATGGGGTGATGCAGGCCCAGTCGTGCAGCACGCGGCCCAGTCGCTGGCTCAGTGGCAAGAGCTGGCCCGGCACGCGCCACCTCACGACCTGTTGGAAGCGATGTTGACGCAAGGACGGATCCGCGAGCGCTGGGTGGCCACTGTGCCGCCCTCAATGCGAGCGCAAGCCATGGTCCACATCAACGCCTTGCTGGCGCAAAGCCTGGACATGGATGGTGGTCGCGATGCCACGCCTTACCGGTGGATCAGGGCACTCAAGCGCTTGCCGCTGGCCCTGCCGACACGCGTTCACCCGGGCGCGGTTCAGCTGTTGACCATCCACGGCGCCAAGGGCCTGGAAGCGCGTGTGGTGTTCATCGTGGACTCGGATGCCCAGGAAGGGCGCCCGAACAACCACACCGTGATGGTCGATTGGCCCGAAAGCGCAGCCCGCCCGGTGAGCTGCGCTTTCATCCGATCTGAAGCCAACCCACCGCCGAGCCTGAGCCAAGCCATGGACCAGGAACGTGCAGCGCAGCGGCGGGAAGAACTCAATGCCCTGTACGTGGCCCTGACCCGGGCTCGCGAACAGCTGGTGTTCAGCCGAACGCAACCTCGGACCAGCAACAAGCATGGCAGTTGGTGGCAGCGTTTGATTGATTCACAGGCGGTCGGTGAGGCGCACGCCTGGGTGCCGCGATCGCCAGACCCGACTGCGGTCCCTGACAAGTCAACGCCCGATGCCTGGCTGGCCGTGCTGCCCGCTTTGGAAGCCCGACCTGGGGTGCTTGAGCCAGCCACACTGCCGCCCATGGTCGAAGATGCCGCCTTGTTGGGGCAAGTGGTTCACAAGGCCCTTGAATGGTTGACCGCGGTGGCCGTCGACCACCGGAGCACGCAGCGTGTCCAGCAAGCGATCCAGGCCGCCTGCCAGTCGCTGTCAGCCCCAACGACGGTGTTGGAGCGTGCCGAGCCTCTGGTGTCCAGCATCCTGGGCAGTCAGGAGTTGGCGGCATGGCTGGACCCGGACCAGCTTGCCTGGGCCGGGAACGAGGTGGGCTTGATCCACGGCGGCCAGGCCTTGCGGATAGACCGCTTGGTGGCGCTGGACTTGTCCACCGGGCGTGAATGGTGGGTGCTGGACTACAAACTCCAGCATCGCCCCCAAGATCTGCCCGCCTACCAGGCGCAAATGCGGCACTACGTGGAAGCGGTCTCACAGCTGCAGCCCGGGGACGTCGTTCGGGCGGCCTTCATCACCGGCGAGGGGCGGCTGATTGAATTGGTTTGAAAAAAGGCGGTCTTCCCGGCTTTTGAAACACTTTCAGACCTGGCGCAACTGCGGTTCAATCCGACATACCGGGGCGATGTATCACCCCATGAAAAAAGCATCTTTCACCGCCCATGGCCGTCATCACGCCGCCCTCGTCACCGCCGGTTCCGCACTTTGGCCGCTTTGAGTTGCGCCAATTGCTCAGCCGCAGTCTGGCGGCGACCACCTGGCGGGCGAATGATCCCAGGTTGCAACACGAGGTGGTGCTGTGCGTGCCGCGGGCGCAGCCACGCCTACCCAAAGAACTGGAAGCCTGGCACCAGGACGTTCAGGCCGCCGCCCGGCTGAAGCACCCTCGGCTGGTCGATGTGCTGGAAATCAGCATCCAGGACGGCTGGCCCTTTGTCAGCGCACACCGTGGCGCTTGCGTGTCATTGGCCGAGCGCCTGGCCGCCGGGCCACAACCCACCTTGGTCGAGATGGTCGGTTGGATGGTAGATGTGCTGGAAGGCGTGGCTTATGCCCACGATGCTGGCGTGGCTCATCGGGATCTGGGCCTGCACAATGTGTTGATTGACACCCATGGCCGCGCCAGCCTGGCGGGTTTGGGCGTGGGCTTCATGGCCGAAGTGCCTGGAAAACCCAAAGCGAATGCTGGTTTACAGCAACAGCGTGCTGACGCCGAACACGATGTGCTCATGGCCGGCTTGCTGATGTACCGCCTGCTGGCGGGCGGACCGGCGCTGGACGACGCCGACCTGTGCAGTGCCGCTCAACGAGTCGGGCGAGAGATCGTGCGTCTGCCTTGGTCTGCCGCGCAACCCGTGCCCGACACTTTGCGGGCCATTGTCAACCGCTCCACTGATCGCCAGCAACGCCAGCGCTACCTGAACGCGCGCACCTTGCTGGCAGCCCTGCAAGGTTGGATCAAGACCAACGAGCAGGAATCCGGGGGCCCGCTGGCATTGCTGATTGACCGCTTGAACACGGTGGGTAGCCTGCCGAGCCGCCCACGCATGGGCCGTGTGTTCAGCCAGTCACTGGGCAAGGACAATCTGCGCGTGGATGACATCGTTGACGTCATCGCCAAAGATCCGGGCCTCGTGTGGGAATTGCTCCGCAGTGTGAACACCGCGAGATTCCAAACCGGCATCAGCGATGACCGCGTGACCACCATCACCAGGTCTGTGGTGTTGATGGGGCAATTAGGGCTGCGCAATGTGGCATCGGTGTTGCGGCCTTGGCCGGGCGCCTTGGGTGCGGTCACTTCAAAGGTCGAGGTTGATGCGCCAACTCCTGTGGCCCAGACCACCCTGGAAAACGAGTTGCGCCGCACCAGCATTGCGGGGCACATCGCCCGCCTGCTGGCCCCGTTTTCCATCAGCGACGAAGAGGCCTTGGTGGCCGCGATCTCGCAGCGCCTGGGGCATTTGCTGGTGCGCTATCACTTTCCTGACGAAGCCGCCCAGATCGACCGGCTCATGCAGCCCGGGCCCTCGCCCGATGCGACCAGCCCACCCACCCCTGGGATGAACATGGAAGCCGCAGCCGGTGCTGTGCTGGGCGTGGACATGGAAGAGTTGTCCATCGCCGTGATGCGCTACTGGGGCATGGACGACAAGCTCCAGCAGGCCGCTCGGCCCTTGAACAAGTCATCACCCGTGCGTCGACCTGATGACAAGGAGGAAATGTTGCGCGCAGTGGCCAGCCTGGCCAACGAACTGACCACGGCGGTGGGTGCAGAGCCTGCTCGCGCGCAAGCGCTGGTGAACCATTGCTTCACCCGCTATGCCCGGTCTCTGGGGTTGACCTTCAAAGACTGCCAGGAAGCGTTGGAGACCTCGGTCCGCCTGGTGGATATGCCCGTGGCGCCCGCCAGGGTTGGTTAATTCTTGAGCGCCAGGGCGCAGTCGGTCACCAGGGCGGGACCCTTGTAGATCAGTCCGGTGTAGACCTGGACCAGATCGGCCCCCGCATCGCGCTTGGCGCGTGCATCGGCCCCGCTCATGACACCACCCACCCCGATGATGGGGAAACGCGGCCCCAAGGCGGCCCGCAACTGCCGGATGACCTGGTTGCTGCCTTCGAAAACGGGCGCGCCACTCAGACCGCCGGTCTCTTCAGCGTGTGCCATGCCCTTGACGGCATCGCGGCTGATGGTGGTGTTGGTGGCAATCACGCCATCGATGCCATTGTTCTGCAAGGTGGCGGCGATCACGCCCACTTGGGTCTCGTCCAGATCAGGCGCGATCTTCACGAACATGGGCACGTGGCGCTTGTCGCGAGCCATCAAGGCCTGGCGGCGGGTTTGCAAGGCGCCCAATAACTTGTCAAGCGCCTCATCGCTTTGCAGGCTGCGCAGGTTCTGCGTGTTGGGCGACGAAATGTTGACCGTGACGTAGTCGGCCCAGGGGTAGACGCCTTCCAGGCCGATCAGGTAGTCATCGACCGCGTTCTCGATCGGGGTGCTGGCGTTTTTGCCAATGTTCAAGCCCAGGATGCCGCCCTGCTGGCGAAAGCGTGCGCGCCGCACATTGCTCACAAAGGCATCCAGGCCGTCGTTGTTGAAGCCCAGGCGGTTGATCAGCGCATTGGCTTGTGGCAGGCGGAACATGCGCGGCTTGGGGTTGCCCGGCTGTGGCTTGGGCGTGACCGTGCCCACTTCCACAAAGCCAAAGCCCATGGCGCCCAGGCCGTCGATGCAGCGCCCATTCTTGTCCAGCCCTGCGGCCATGCCGATGCGGTTGGGGAACCTCAACCCAGCGATCTCCACTGGATCGCTGACCCGGCTGGCGCCCCAGGCACAGTCCAGCGGCGTGTTCTGAAACCGTGCGAGGGCGCCCATGGTCAGTTCGTGGGCAACTTCCGGGTCCAGGTTGAACAGGACGGCGCGGGACAGGGCGTAGGGAATCAGGGGCATGGACGGGCAAAAACACGTGGGCGCGGCAAGGCGCAGGTCCGGTATTGTCCCAGATTGCCAGGGACTGTTGAGGCAGCCCGCCTATGGCAAACTGCGGCCCCTGATCGATGCGCTCGCATTTTCCGTAGATTTTCCTAGGGCACCCGCTTGAACAAGATCCTGATGCAAATCGCGGCCGAACTGAAGGTTCGGCCTGCCCAAGTCAACGCTGCCGTGGAGTTGCTGGATGGGGGCGCCACCGTGCCCTTCATCTCCCGTTACCGCAAGGAAGCCACCGACGGCCTGGACGACACGCAACTGCGCGACCTGGAAGCCCGCCTGACCTACCTGCGCGAGCTGGAAGACCGCCGCGAAGCCGTCATCAAGAGCATCGATGAGCAGGGCAAGCTGACGCCCGAGCTGCGCGCCGCCATCGAGGCCGCGCCCACCAAGCAGGAGCTCGAAGACCTGTACCTGCCCTACAAGCAAAAGCGCCGAACCAAGGCCATGATTGCCCGCGAAGCCGGCATCGAGCCCTTGGCCGACAAATTGTTCGCCGATCCATCACTGGATCCGCAGGTTGAAGCCGCCGCCTTCGTCAACGCCGATGGCGGCTTTGCCGACACCTTTGCCGTGCTGGATGGCGTGCGCGACATCCTGTCCGAGCGCTGGGCCGAAGACGCCACCCTGATCGGCAAGATGCGCGACTGGCTGTGGGAAGAGGGCCTGTTCAAGTCCAAGCTGATGGACGGCAAGGACGAGCAGAACCCCGACATCTCCAAGTTCCGCGACTATTTTGACTACGACGAGCCGATCCGCACCGTGCCCTCGCACCGCGCGCTGGCCGTGTTCCGCGGCCGCACGCTGGAGTTCCTGGACGCCAAGCTGTTGCTGGATGAAGAGATCGTGCCCGGCCAGCCCAGCATCGCCGAAGGCCGCATCGCCCGCCACCTGGGCTGGAGCCACGGCAAGCGCGCCTCTGATGACCTGATCCGCAAGACCATCGGCTGGACCTGGAAGGTCAAGCTCAGCCTGAGCATGGAGCGCGACCTGTTCTCGCGCCTGCGCGAAGATGCCGAGAAGACGGCCATCAAGGTCTTCGCTGAAAACCTGCGCGACCTGCTGCTGGCCGCCCCTGCGGGCAAGCGCGTCGTCATGGGCCTCGACCCCGGCATCCGCACCGGCGTCAAGGTGGCCGTGGTCAGCGACACCGGCAAGGTGCTCGACACGTCGACCGTCTATCCGCACGAGCCGCGCAAGGATTGGGAAGGCTCGATCCACACCTTGGGCCGCCTGTGCGCCACCCATGGCGTCAACCTGATCGCCATCGGTAACGGCACCGCCAGCCGCGAGACCGACAAGCTGGCCGCCGACCTGATCAAGCGCATCCAGCAACTGGCGCCCGGCACCATGATTGACAAGGTGGTGGTGTCAGAGGCCGGCGCTTCGGTCTATTCAGCTTCTGAATTTGCCAGCAAGGAGCTGCCTGACCTGGACGTGACCTTGCGTGGTGCCGTCAGCATTGCCCGCCGCCTGCAAGACCCACTGGCCGAACTGGTCAAAATCGACCCCAAGAGCATCGGCGTGGGCCAGTACCAGCACGACGTCAACCAGAGCGAGATGGCCCGCACCTTGAGCACCGTGGTGGAAGACTGCGTGAACTCGGTGGGCGTGGACCTGAACACCGCCTCGGCGCCGCTGCTGTCGCGCGTGTCGGGCTTGAGCACCACGGTGGCCAACAGCATCGTGCGTTGGCGTGATGCCAATGGCGCCTTCAAGAACCGCAAGCAGCTGATGGACGTGGCCGGCCTGGGCGCCAAGACGTTTGAGCAAGCGGCGGGCTTTTTGCGCATCCGCGATGGCGACAACCCGCTGGACATGTCGGGCGTGCACCCGGAAACCTACCCAGTCATCGAAAAGATGATCAAGGCGGCGGGCAAGCCCATCAGCGAGATGGTGGGCCGCGCCGACGTGATCCGCGCGCTCAAGCCCGAGGCCTTTGCCGATGAGAAGTTCGGCATCGTGACCATCAAGGACATCCTGGCCGAGCTGGAAAAGCCCGGCCGTGATCCGCGCCCTGACTTCAAGGTGGCGCGCTTCAACGATGGCGTGGACGACATCAAGGACCTGCAGGAAGGCATGGTTCTGGAAGGCACCGTGAGCAACGTGGCGCAGTTCGGCGCGTTTGTGGACCTGGGGGTGCACCAGGATGGCCTTATCCACGTGAGCCAGTTGTCCAACAAGTTTGTGACCGACGCGCGCGAAGTGGTCAAGACGGGCGACATCGTCAAGGTCAAGGTGCTGGAAGTGGACCTGGCCCGCAAGCGCATCTCGCTGACGATGAAGCTGGACACGGCCATGCCTGCCAAGGGCGCGGCGAAGGCTGACAACAACTACCGGCCGGCCGCGCGCAATGAGCGATCTAGTGCACCTCGTGGTGGTGGTTCTTCCAGCCCGCAGCCGCAGGAGCAATCGGCCATGGCGGCCGCGTTTGCCAAGTTGCAGACCAAGCGCTGAGCCCCCTGGGGGCCTCGCAGATCAGTGATCAGGCCACCTGGCGCTTGTGCTGCCGACGGCGTGTGGCCAAGCCCAGTATTCCCAGGCCTACCACCATCATGAGGCTGGTATTGGCCTCTGGAACCGCTGCCGCCTGAACCGTGAGGCCACCAAAGCCCACGGAGTTCGAGTAGTACGACACGTTGGCCGTGTTGGTGGGATCGTCGGTGCGCACAAAGTCGAAGATCAAGCGGCCTTGAAAACTTGGCAGCTCAGCCGGCAGTCCGCTGTCGTTCAGGAAGTTGAACGTGCCACCGGTCACACCGCCCACCCACAACAGGCGCACATTGTTCAAGGTGTAGTCACCAATCGTGAAGCCATTGAGTTGGCGCTGGTATTCCGTGGGCTGCGTGTTGGTGCCCACCTTGGGGGTGACTTCCGAATTCAGCGTGATGATGTCCAGCGTTGAACTGGTGGCTACTCCGCCGGTGTAGCCATTGCGGACGCTGGTGGTGCCGGTGATGTCGGAAAACTGATGGGTGCCGATGGCGCCGCTGATGTGATAGAAGGACTGAATCACCGGTCCGCTGGTGGCGTAGATCGAATAGCCTGGTTCGAAACCGAGGTCTCCGGATTGGCCGAACAAGGGCGTGGCTGGCTCGTAGGTGAATGCCCCCGAGACCGTCAAGCCGCTCAGCAGGCTGGTGATCTCGGAGGGGCCGTAAATGATCGACCCCGTGGAAAACGTGTAATGAACCGGCGCGGCCATGGCAGGCGCCAGCAGTGACATGAGTGCGGCGCACAGACTGGTGCTGGCCACTTTGCGGAACGACATGCAATCTCCCTGAAAACAAAAAAGTCGATTATCAGGGGCCTGCTCCCGCAAGCAAAGCCTCATATGACCCTCGACCAGAGGCTGCGCCGCACCGTCTGGTCGGGTGGCGCTGGAGTATCCTGACGGAGATGTCTACCGCCAGCCTGACCCTCTACACTTTCTCGATGTCCCATTTCAGCGAAAAGATCCGCTGGACACTGGACGCGTCGGGCCTGAAGTTCCGAGAGGTGCTCATGACGCCCACCTTGCACCTGGTGCCTGCCTTGCGCATGGGCGGGCAGGGCGAAACCACCCTGCCGATCCTGCAGTCGAACCAGCCCGGTGGCAAGGTCGAGCATGTGCAGGACAGCACCCACATCCTGCAGTGGCTGGACAAACGCATGGGCCCGCTGGCCGTGATGCCTCGGGCCATCTCCCTGAACGCAGACATCATGGACATCGAGGCGCGCTTTGACGCCATCGGCGACGACGTGGCACGTTACTTGTATTTCTCAGCCCTGGATCAGGACGACCGGGTGATTGAGATGTGGACTCGCCATGCCAGCAGGAACCAGGCACGCCTGGTGCGGCTGTTTTTTCCCATCAGCAAGTGGCTTTTCAAACGGCGACTGGGCGTCTCGTCCCGGGCTGCGGCGCAATCGGCCCTGCGCATCCAGCAGACCCTGGCGTGGCTAGACGGTCGCCTCAGTGATGGTCGGCGCTACTTGGCGGGGCATCAATTTTCAGTGGCTGACATCACGGCAGCGTCCATCCTGGCCCCACTGGCTTGCCCTGATGAACATCCTGTCTATGGCGCCAAGTCCTTCCGGCGCGATGCCGCTCACGAGCCAACCTGGCTGGCCCACCGGCCCTGCATGGATTGGGTGCGTGAGGTCTACCGCCGGCACCGCGAGGCGCCGTTCGCCAAGGAAACACCCGTCGCCGCCTGATTGACGGACGAAAACCACCATGAAAGCCTTGCACATCCACGCAGGCCCGGTTGCCCGCCGCCACATTGAACAACATGGCCTGAGCGCGCACGATGTCCGCCTGATTCCGGCCGCGGCGGGCGGCCCCAAGGGCCTGATCCTGACGCACCTGGACCGGCAGCTCTTCGGCGAATGGCTCGCCCCAACACAGCACACAGTGCACCTGGTGGGCGCGTCCATCGGTGCCTGGCGCATGGCCACCGCCACCATGCCGCAACCGGCCAAAGCCTTCGAGCGCCTCGCGCACGACTACGTTCACCAAAATTACGAACCGGAAGCCGGGCACAAAATGCCATCGCCGCAGCGCGTCAGCGCCGGTTTCGGGCAAGCGCTGGACACTTTTTTTGGTACAGACACTGAGGGCATCCTGTCCCACCCGCGCTGGCGCTTGCACGTGGTCACCGCACGCGGGCGACAGCTCTTGCGTGCGGGCACCCGCATGCGCACCCCGCTGGGTTTCGCGGGCCTGGCTTTGGGCAATGCCTTGTCGCGCCGCAGCGTCGGGGCCTTCCTGGAGCGCAATGTTTTTTCATCTGTCGGCGAAGCCTTGCCCCTGGCCCTGCGTGACCTGCCCACCGCGCGTTGGGCACTGACCACCGAGAATTTCAAACCCGCGTTGCAAGCCTCGTGCAGCATCCCCTTTCTGCTGGATGCCGTGCGCGACATCCCCGGTGCCACCCCGGGGGCGCATTGGGACGGGGGCTTGGTCGATTACCACTTCCACTGGAACTTCAACGCCATGGACAGCGGCCTGGTACTCTATCCTCACTTCCAGCAATCCATCGTGCCCGGCTGGCTCGACAAGTCCTTCAAGCGCCGCCACCTGCCCACGCCAGGCTTGAGCAACATGGTTTTGCTGGCACCCAATCCCGAATGGGTCGCCCAACTGCCCGGCGGCAAGCTGCCCGATCGCGACGATTTCACCCGTCTGGATTTCCCCCAGCGCGTCAAGCGGTGGAGCGCGGCCGTGGCGGAAAGTGAACGCCTGGCACAGGAGTGGGGCGATTGGTTGCAGCGAGGCTGTCCGATCAGCGAAGTCCGGGCCCTGTGATCGCTACACTGTTTTCATGGACTCCACCGTCAGCCTGATGCTGGTCGCCGCGCTCATCGCGGTCAGCGCTTTTTTCTCGACCGCCGAACTGGCCGTGGCCGCCTCGCGCCGTGTGCGCCTGCGCCAGATGTTGGAGCAAGGCGATTTGCGCGCCCAGCAGGTCATGCACGTGCAAGACCAACCTGGTGACTACTTCACGGTCATCCAGATCGGCCAGAACAGCGTGGCCATCCTGGGTGGCATCGTGGGGGAGGGCGCGTTCTCGCCCTTCATCCAGATGATGCTGCGCACCTTCCAGGTCTCGCCAGAACGGGCTGAAACCGTGGGCTTGCTGCTGTCTTTCGTCGTGGTTACCAGCTTGTTCATCTTGCTGTCCGACCTGTTCCCCAAGCGCCTGGGCATGGTCGCGCCTGAAAAAGTGGCGGTCAGCGTGGTCGGCCCCATGCGGATCTTCCTGGCGGTATTCAGGCCCGTCGTGTGGTTCTTCAGCCACCTCACCGATGCCTTGTTCAAGCTCTTGGGCCTGCCCACCCGGCGCGACGACAGCATCACCTCTGATGACATCCGCGCCATGGCCCATGCGGGCGCTGAAGCCGGTGTGCTGGCCGCCCGCGAGCACCAGGTGATCGAGAACGTGTTCGAGTTGGAAACCCGCACCGTGACCAGTGCCATGACCGGCCGCGAACGCATCGTGCACTTTTTGCAAGACGACAGCGAGATCCTGATCCGGGCCCGAATCGACCAGTACCCGCACTCCACCTACCTGGTGTGCAAGGGCAGCATCGACCACGTGGTGGGTTATGTGGACTCGAAGCACCTGCTCAGCCGGGTGTTGAATTCGCTGCCCATTTCACTGGAGGCCGATGGCCTGATCAACAAGGTGCTGATCGTCCCCGATCGCCTGACGCTGTCCGAGTTGTTGACCCAGTTCCGCCAGGCTCAGGACGACTTTGCCGTCATCGTCAACGAGTACAGCTTGGTCGTGGGCATCATCACCATCAACGACGTGATGAGCACGGTGATGGGCGGCTTGGTGATCTCGATGGACGAAGAGCAGATCGTGCAGCGCGATGCCAACTCTTGGCTGATCGACGGCATGACGCCCATCCCGGACGTGATGCAGGCGCTGGAGCTGTACGATTTGCCCCTGCAGGAAGACTACGAAACCCTGGCCGGTTTCATGATGGTCATGCTGCGGCGCATCCCCAAACGCACCGACGTGGTGGTCTGGGGCGGCTTCCGCTTCGAGGTGATGGACGTGGACAGCTACAAGATCGACCAAGTGATGGTGACCCGCGAAGTGACGCTCCCAGCCTCAACTCACATCGAGGCCAACAGCAGCTCGACGTAATCCTCAGGCGTGGCGATGCGCGGGTTGGTCTTGTGGCAGTGGTCTTTCATCGCGCCATCGACGACCTTGTCGAACCATTCGCGCTGAACACCTAACTCGCCTAAACCCTTGGCCAGACCCAGCCGAGCATTCAGATCGCGGATGGCCTGAGGGATGTCGCCTCCGCTGCTCAAGCCCATGGCGTGGGCCATGCGCTCGAGGCGGCGTTCCTTCTTGATCGACTCGGCTTGCGAGTTGAACTGGATGACGGCGGGCAAGAACATGGCATTGAGGGTGCCGTGGTGCAGTTTGGGGTTCACGCCGCCCAGGCTGTGGCTCAGGCTGTGAACCGCGCCCAAACCTTTTTGAAACGCCATGGCGCCCTGCATGGAAGCGCTCATCATGTTCAGGCGCGCTTCGCGGTCGCTGCCATCTTTGGTGGCGCGCTCGATGTGGTGCCACGCGCGCTCCAGGCCGTCCAGCGCGATGCCGTCGGCGGGCGGGTTGAAGGCGGGCGCCATGAAGGTTTCCATGCAGTGGGCGATGGCGTCCATGCCGGTGGCGGCCGTCAGGGCAGGGGGCAGGCCCAGGGTCAATTCCGGATCGCAGATGGCGGCCTTGGGCATCAGGTTCCAGGAGTGGAAGCCCAGCTTGCGGCCGTCGTCCACGATCACGATGGCGCCGCGTGCCACTTCGCTGCCGGTGCCTGCCGTGGTCGGCACGGCGATCAAAGGCGCGGCCTGCGCCGTGATCTTGGGCGAGCCGCCCTCAATGGTGGCGTAGGTTTTCAGGGGGCCGGGGTGGGTGGCCATGATCGCCAAGCCCTTGGCCAAGTCAATGCTGGAGCCACCGCCCACAGCGATCAGTCCGTCAGATTTGGACTCGGTCCAGACCTCGTGCGCCGCGCGCACCGACGCTTCGGTGGGGTTGGGCGGGGTCTGGTCAAAAATCGTGACGGGCCAGCCCTTCAAGGCGTCCAGTGCCTTTTGCAGCACGCCGGCCGCGCGCACACCAGCGTCGGTGACGATCAAGGGGCGCTTGATGCCAACCCGCTCGCATTCCGAGGCCAGCAACTGGATGGCGCCAAATTCAAATTGGATTTGGGTGAGGTAAAGGATCGTAGACATGGCCAGCACTTTACATCGACGCTGGCCCAAAGCCCCCGCACTGAGGGGGAGTCCTGGATTTTGTTTGAAAACAATTGCACCAGCGGCCAAAGGTGCAATACCATACGCACCCAATGAGATGAAACGGGCGTTTGAAACGTTCGTATCCCGGAGACCAAACTGACCATGCCGACGGCCGCCCCCCGCTTGTCACCCACCGACACCAAGTCCCGCATCCTGGATGCGGCCGAGGTTTTGTTCGTCTCCGGCGGTTTTGAATCGATGTCCATGCGCCAGATCACCACGGCGGCCGGTGTCAACCTGGCGGCGGTGAACTACCACTTTGGCAGCAAAGATGCGCTGATCCACGCGGTTCTGGCCCGCCAGCTTGACCAGCTCAATGCACAGCGCGTGGCCATGCTCGAATGGTTTGAAAACACCCTGCATGGCGATCTGACTTGCGAGCACGTGCTGGTGGCCATGTTCCTGCCTGCGGTGCGCATTTTCCGCAGCGGCACGCCGGCCGCCGAGCGCTATCTGCATTTCCTGGGTCGTGCCTATACCGATCCGTCGCCCGTGGTGCGCGACTTCATCAACAACCATTACATCGAGACGCTGGGCCGGTTTTTCCTGGCATTCCAGCGCACCTTGCCCGATCTGAACCGCAGTGAGCTGGGTTTCCGCCTGCATTTCGCCATGGGCGCCCTGTCCGGCATTTTGGCCGGTGGCAACACCCAGCGCCTCATCCGTGATTTCACGCGGGGTGAGGGTGATGACGAATCCCTGATCCTGTCCCGCCTGGCGTCGCTGATGGTCGCGGCCCTGAAGGCCCCCTTGCCCGACGCAGAGCACGACACCCTGTTCGGACACATTCTCAAGATTCCTGGCTTTCCCAGCCAAGGTCTGTTCCCCATTGCATCAGACGCGCAGCCCAACGAGGCGGCGAACTCGTCAGCCTGACCAGGCTGACGGCGGTGTGGTGCGCGATGGACGCACCGACCAACGGTGAGGCGGCGTGGTTGCCGCCTCTTGATCCCAACCAGGCCGAGGCGGCTGTGCACGCCGTCCGGCTGTTTTTCTTGAAGCGATCAGTATGAAAGACGGTTACCTTGATTTTGCCAATTCGCCCATGGGCGCCAAGCTCATCAACGCCCTGGGCCTGCCCAAGCCGTTGCCGCTGGAGCGCTACAAAGAAGGGCAGCCCGTTGTTCAAGGCACCGTTCTGATCGGTGGCGCTGGCGAAACGCCGATGCTGGAATCGCTGGCCGCCTTTTTCAAATCCATCTCGGCCCAGACCATGGCCCATGCCAAGCTGCCCCAATGGGTGTCGGTGGCCAACAAGGCGGGTTTGACGACCGGCCGTTGGGGCACGGACGGCAAGCCAGGCGAGAAGGTCAAGGCCCTGGTGTTCGATGCCACTGGCCTGGACGACAGCACACAGTCTGACGCGCTGTACTGGTTCTTCCACGACGCGGCCCGTTCGGTGCTGCCTTGTGGCCGCGTGGTCATCATTGGCCGCCCACCCGAGTTGTGCAAGAGCCCTCGCAAGGCCGCCATTCAGCGTTCACTGGAAGGCCTGGCCCGTTCGCTGGGCAAGGAACTTAAGAAGGGCATCAATGCCCAGTTGGTCTACGTGGCCGAAGGCGCTGAAGGCAATGTCGAATCGACCTTGCGCTTCCTGCTGTCGCCCAAGTCGGCCTATGTGTCGGCACAGGTCATCCGCGTCGGCGCGATCGTGGGCCCGCAAGCCATTCCCGCTGACTGGAACAAGCCCCTGGCTGGCAAGAAGGCCTTGGTCACTGGCGCTTCGCGTGGCATTGGCGCTGCGATTGCCGAGATCATGGCCCGTGACGGCGCCGAAGTGATCTGCCTGGACGTGCCCCAAGCACAAGCCGGCCTGGACGAAGTCGCCAAGAAGCTGAACGGCACGGCCATCGCGCTGGACATCGGCGCAGCTGATGCTCCGCAAAAACTGGTGGAGGCCGCCAAGGCCCAGGGCGGTTGGGACATCGTGGTCCACAACGCCGGCATCACCCGCGACAAGACCATCGCTAACATGAAGGAACACCTCTGGCAGTTGGTGGTCAACGTGAACCTGTCGACCCAAGAGCGCATCAACGATGCGCTGGTTGAATCAGGCGCGATCAAGAACGGCGGGCGCATCGTGTGCGTGTCGTCCATCTCGGGCTTGGCAGGCAACATGGGCCAGACCAATTACGCAGTCTCCAAGGCTGGCGTGGTGGGCATGGTGCAGGGCACCGCGCCGATCTTTGCAGAGCGCGGCATCACCATCAATGCCGTGGCGCCAGGTTTCATCGAAACGCAGATGACCGCCGCCATCCCCTTCGCCATCCGCGAAGCCGGTCGCCGCATGAACTCCATGAGCCAGGGCGGTCAGCCGGAGGACGTGGCCGAAGCCATCGCCTGGTACGCCAGCCCGGCCTCCAGCGGTGTCACGTCGAACGTGATCCGTGTCTGCGGCCAAAGCCTGATCGGCGCCTGACTCGAGATCGCCATGAAGCTCATCGAAGTCAACAAGTTGGTCAACCCGCTCACGATGTATGTGCGGGCCATGCAGTCCAGCACCAAGCGGCCGGGCGTGATCGAGTCTCTGCCAGAAGTGACCTATGCGCGGCCACGCGTCAGGGTTGAAGAAGCCAACATTGCCAGCTATTCGCGGGTGTGTGGTTTCAGCCGTGCGCATGGGGTGCCCATCACCTATCCGCAGATGCTGACGTTTCCGCTGACGATGGCGTTTTTTGGCTCGAAGTACTACCCCTGGCCCGCCATGGGCACCGTGCACCTGGCCAACAGCGTCAAGCAACTCCAGCGCATTAATGTGGGCGATGAGCTGCGCATCGAAGTGGCCACCGGCCCCTTGATTGCGCACGAAAAAGGGCAGATCTTCACGCTCAATCAACGGGCCTTGCGTAACGACCAACTGGTCTGGGAAGGCACGCAGTACCTGCTGCGCGTCGGCGTTCGCCAGCCTAAAGGCGAGGCGTTTGCCTCGGCCCTGATTGACCCGACGCCACTGTCACACCAGGCCGATTTCTTCGCGGCGGGCGGCATTGGCCGACGCTATGGTCGTGTGTCTGGCGACATCAACCCCATCCACCTGTCCGGCATCACGGCCAAGATGTTCGGCTTTCGCAAAGCCATTGCCCACGGCATGTGGACCAAGGCCCGCGCCTTGGCCACCCTGATGCCGCGCGAACCCATTGAACAGGGCGAAGCGATGGTCGAATTCAAGACGCCTTTGTTCTTGCCGGCCCGCGCTTCGCTGTGGTCCACACGCCAGGAAGATGGCGCGCTGTTCGAAGTTCGCAATGCCAAGGGCGACAAGCCCCACCTGCGCGGCCGGGTCACTTACTGACCGCACCGCCTGATCCGCTCAAATCCATTTTTTGCATCTCACCTTCTGGGGATCCATCCATGAACACCATCCGCCGCGTCGCCATCATTGGTGGCAACCGCATCCCGTTTGCCCGCTCCAACACCGTTTACTCGCACGTCTCCAACCAGGACATGCTGACCGCCACGCTGCAAGGCCTGGTTGATCGCTTCAACCTGCATGGCGAGCGCCTGGGTGACGTGGCCGCTGGCGCGGTCATGAAGCACTCGAAGGACTTCAACCTGGTGCGCGAGACGGTGCTGTCGACCACCTTGTCGCCCGAAACCCCTGCCTACGATCTGCAGCAAGCCTGTGGCACCGGCCTGGAAGCCATCATGCTGGTGGCCAACAAGATCGCCCTGGGCCACATCGAGTGCGGCATCGGCGGCGGCGTGGACACCACCTCTGACGCGCCCATTGGCATCAACGAAAAGATGCGCAAGATCCTGATGGAGGCCAACCGTGCCAAGGGCACCATGGCTCAGCTCAAGATCATCTCCAAGATCCGCCCCAGCATGCTGGTCAAGCCGGCCATCCCCAAGAACGGTGAGCCGCGCACAGGCTTCTCGATGGGCGAGCACGCCGAACTGATGTCGCGCGAATGGGGCATTGCCCGCGAAGACCAAGACCAGTTGACCTTCAAGAGCCATCAGAACCTGGCCCGCGCCTACAGCGATGGCTTCTTTGCCGACCTGATGACCCCGTTCAAGGGCGTCACCAAGGACAACAACCTGCGCGGCGACCTCACGATCGAGAAGCTGCGTTCGCTCAAGCCTTGCTTCGACAAGAAGGTGGCGCCTGGCCAAGGCACCTTGACTCCCGGCAACTCCACGCCCCTGACCGATGGCGCCTCGGCCGTGCTGTTGGGCAGCGAGGAATGGGCGCGTGCCCGCAACCTGCCCGTGTTGGCCTACATCACCTTCAGCGAAGTGGCTGCGGTGGACTTCTTCAACAAGAAGGAAGGCCTGCTGATGGCCCCGGCCTATGCCGTGCCCCGCATGCTTGACCGCGCTGGCATCAAGCTGCAAGACTTTGATTTCTATGAAATCCACGAAGCCTTTGCCGCCCAAGTGCTGTGCACGCTGAAGGCCTGGGAAGATGCCAAGTACTGCAAGGAGCGCCTGGGCCGCGAGCAGCCTTTGGGATCAATCGACATGAGCAAGCTCAACATCAACGGCAGCTCGCTGGCCGCTGGTCACCCCTTCGCTGCAACGGGTGGTCGCATCGTGGCCACGCTGGCCAAGATGCTGGCGCAAAAGGGTTCCGGCCGTGGCCTCATCTCCATTTGCGCGGCCGGTGGCCAGGGCGTGGTCGCCATCCTGGAGCGGTAAAAATGGGGGCAATTTGCGAAGGGGGCTTTCAAACCTCCTTCACAGGTTGATACACTTGTCCGCTTAAACAGGCAACGCGAGACAACCCTTGTCCCGTGAAAGCCCCTCCTGCCAAGCCAAGAGCTTGGCAGGCATACGAGGAGACATCAAATGACCACATCCGCAGCAGCCACGGCATCGGCACCTGTGCCCGGCCAGTCCATCGTCAACCCCGACGGCACCACCAACCGCATTTGGTTGTCCTCGTATGTCAAGGGCGTCGCTCATGACATCGACATCAACAAGTACCAGTCGCTCACCGAGTATTTCGATGAGTGCGTCAACAAGTTCCGCGACCGTCCGGGCTTTGTCAGCATCGGCACGGAGATGCTCAACTCTCGCCTGGACCGCCTGGTCAAGGAGTTTGCAGGCTTCCTGCAAAGCAAGGGCGTCAAGCAGGGTGACCGCGTGGCGATCATGCTGCCCAACACCTTCCAGTACCCGGTGGCCCTGTTCGCCGTGCTGCGCATTGGCGCGGTTGTGGTCAACGTGAACCCGCTGTACACGGCGCGTGAACTGAACCACCAACTCAAGGATTCCGGCGCGGAGACCATCATCGTGATGGAGACTTTCGCCAAGACCCTGCAAGACGCGCAAGCGGGCACCCAGATCAAGAACATCGTGCTGACGCAGATCGGCGATCTGCTGGCCGACGGCTTCTTCAACCCCAAAGGTTGGGCGCTCAATTTCATCCTGCGCAAAGTTCAGAAAATGGTGCCGGCCTACAGCCTGCCCAAGGCCATCTGGATGCGCGAAGCGCTCAAGCAGGGCTCGCAAGTCAAGCTCAAGCCGGTTACCGTCAAACCCGATGACCTGGCCTTTTTGCAGTACACCGGTGGCACCACCGGCGTGGCGAAGGGTGCCATGCTGACGCACCGCAATGTGCTGACCAACTGCCAGCAGGCTTTGGCTTTCGCCGAAGGCCAGTTGACCGGCGAGACGGAAACCGTGGTCACCTTGATCCCGATGTACCACATCTTTTCGCTGACGGTGAACGGCCTGATCTTCATGGCGCTGGGTGGCCGCAACATCCTGATCGCCAACCCGCGCGACACCAAGCGCGTGATGATGATCCTGAAGAACGAGAAGTTCTCGGGCATCACAGGCGTGAACACCTTGTTCGCTTCCTTCCTGGAAGATCCGGCGTTCCGTGGCCTGGATTTTTCCAAGCTGAAGCTGTCGATTGCCGGCGGCATGGCCCTGCAGCGCAATGTGGCCGAACGCTGGAAAGAAGTCACTGGCAACGCCGTGGTTGAGGGCTATGGCTTGACCGAGTGCTCACCCATCGTGACCCAGGCCCCCGTGGACATCTCCAAGCCGGGCCCCACCTTCACCGGCTCCATCGGCGTGCCAGTGCCCTCCACCGAAGTGCGCATGCGCCGTGAAGACGGTACCTGGGCCGACATCGGCGAACCGGGCGAGTTGTGCGTGCGTGGTCCCCAAGTCATGAAGGGCTACTGGCAGCGTCCCGACGCCACGGCCGAAGTCCTGGACAAGGAGGGCTGGCTGGCCACGGGCGACATCGGCATCATCGATGACAAGGGCTTCTGCAAGATCGTGGACCGCAAGAAGGACATGATCCTGGTGTCGGGCTTCAACGTGTACCCGAACGAGATCGAAGACGTGGTCGCCATGCACCCCGATGTCAAGGAAGTGGCTGCCGTTGGCGTGCTGGACGACGCGGCTGGCGAACGTGTCAAGGTCATCATCGTGCCGCGCAACCCTGGTTTGACCAAAGAGTCGATCATCGAGCATTGCCGCAAGAACCTGACGGGCTACAAGATCCCCCGCATCGTCGAGTTCCGCACCGAAGAGTTGCCCAAGTCGCCCGTGGGCAAGATCCTGCGCCGCGAATTGCGCGACAAGAAGTAAGCTGATTCCATCACCCCTGGCACTTGACTTGTGCCAGACAATGGCCCGCATGCTCACCCATGCGGGCTTTTTTCATGACGACTGAATTTCCGTTTCACCACCGATTGCGGGTGCGCTGGTCCGAGGTAGATGCACAGCGCGTGGTCTTCAACGGCCACTACCTCAACTACCTCGACACCGCCATCTCTGACTATTGGCGGGCTGTGGGCCTGCCATACCCCGAGGGACTGGCGCATCTGGGCGGTGACATCTTCGTGCGCCGCAATGTGCTGGAGTACCACGCGCCAGCCCGGCTTGACGATTGGCTGGACATCGGCGTTCGCTGCGAGCGCATCGGCCGTTCGTCCATGACCATGGCGTGGGCCATGCTGGCCAGCGGGCGCTTGCTGGTGAGCGGCGAGACGGTGTACGTGTTCACCAGCCTGGCCACGGGCCGTCCAGCGCCAGTGCCCGAGGCCTTGCGTTCACAGCTGGAGCGGCATGGGCTGGCGGCGCCCGTCCATGCCCTGCAGTGCGGAGACTGGGCGAGCCTTGCGCCCTCGGCCCGTGCGGTGCGCACAGCGGTGTTCATTGAAGAGCAGGCCATCCCGGAATCTGAAGAGTGGGACGACGACGACGCGCAGGCTTTGCACGCCGTGGTCACCAACCTGGCGGGCCTGGCCTTGGCCACCGGGCGGCTGATCACCCAGGGCATGCCTGAGGGCGAGGCCAAGATCGGGCGAATGGCAGTGCTGCGCAGCAGCCGTGGGGTGGGGCTGGGCGAACAGGTCTTGCAAGCCCTGATCGGTGCGGCAGGGCAGCAAGGCGTTCAAGCGGTGACTTTGCATGCCCAGACCAGCGCCCAGGCCTTCTACCAGCGCGCCGGTTTTGAACCGCAGGGCCCTGTGTTTGATGAAGTGGGCATTCCCCACATCGTCATGACACTCAGGCTTTGACAGGGCGCGCTGCGGCCGACTTGATCAGGCTGCGCGCGCGCGTCTTGCGGGCCACTGGCGTCGGGGGCAGGGCGTGGTTGTCGTGTTCGGACACGTCGCTGCTTTCAAACGGCTCTTCGGGGCGCATGCCCGGCGGTGGCAAGGTGGCGTCCAGGCGCGCCAATTCGGACGCGGCCGCCGTGTGCCGTGGCGGCCAGTTCTTGAGCGTGACACGGCGCAGCAAGGCCATGCTCGACTGGTTGGAATAAGTGCGTTCCAGCACGTGCGTCACCAGTCGTTTATTGATCCGCTCACTGATGACCAGGGTGGAGCAGCGCGTGCCGTAGTTCCCATCGGGCGAGCGCACGAAGGCTGCCGACAGCAGCCGCTCCCACTCCATCGGCACGCCAGTGAAGGGCAGCTTGTCATCAGGGGCGATGGTCGGGTCGGTCAAGGCCTCGAACAGCCGCACCACCAGGCCCTCCAGGTCGGCGGCGCTGTTCAACGCGGCTTTCATGCGGGTCTTCAAAGCCTGCACTTTGGGCCAGGGCGTGTTCAGGCCCGCGTTGGACACGCCATACAGACCGCGCTCCAGGCGTTGAGGGTACAGCTTGGTGTTGTTCACCCAGTAGGCTTCGCCTTCGGCAAAGTCCACCGTCAGCAGGTTGAAGCCGTTGTAGCCCGACATGGCCAGGCGCGGCCACAAGCGGTTCATGGGGATGTCTCCCTGCAACCACAAGGGCACGATCTCACCCCGCGATGGCGCCGTCGGGTCCACTTGAGATGGATCGCGGACATTGGTGACAACGCCCAGCCTGCCGTGGGCCGTGAGGCCCAGCCAGGTGCCTCCAGCCTGCAGATCGCGCCCACCCAGGATCGAGGGCGTGCCTGACCCGGGGTCCCACCAACCCAGCCGGTTGGCCGGGCGGTCGAAGAACTCTTCGCGGTTGCCCGCCATCACAAAGGGAAAACGGCTGCTTTGATCCAGCGCCACGGCCACCAAGCACATCAGGCTGTGTCCTTCTCAGTCAATGTTGCTGAACATCTCGACGTGCCGATCACCGACCTGGCCAGCGGGCAAATCCTGCGCGGCCAACTCGATCAAGGTGGCCAGCAAGACGCTGACGCCATCAGGGTGTTCATAGGTTTCCATCCAGGTCTGCGCTGACGCTTGCGCATCGGCGCGAATCCACAGTCTGGCTGTCAGGTCTTCATGGGATCGCCGCAAAGCGATCTGCATTTGCCGAACCGCCTTTTCAAACGCTGGTGCATGGGCCGGGTCCACCTTGTAGTAGATGAACAAAGCTTTTGCCGGGACTGCGTCTGCCGTGGCCATGAGTTCCTTAGCGGTCAAGTGAGATGGAGGTTACCCCGTCGATCGCCCCCCTGAAACAGCGCTCCGCAGGCTTGCACCGAAACCGAGGCCGATTGCCGTTAAGAAATTGCCAAATCAATCGTCGGAGGTGCCCAGCGGGACTTCGTAGGGCATGGTGCCCAAGGCCAGGGCAGGACCATCGGCGCTGCCGAGGTGCCATCCGGCCTCCAGGGCTTGCCATTTCAACTCGACCAGGGCGCTGAAGGCGGTACCGGCCTGCCCATCAGGGGCCGGAATGGCCGCGGCATTGGCCACCATGCCGGCGGGCTGCCCGGGGTCTGCTGCCGAAAACACCTCCTGACCAGCCTGGATGGGCGCGTGGCCGTGCAGCAAGAAGGTGCGCCGCTTGAGGGTGCCCCGGTACTGGCTGCGCGCCACGATTTCTTGGCCGGGGTAGCAGCCTTTCTGGAAATGCACGCCGCCCACGAGCTCATAGTTGACCATCTGTGGCACGAATTGGTCTACCGTGGGCGGCTCGATCCGCACCACGCCGCTCATCACGTCCAGCCACTGCCACGAGGCCAAGGGCAGGGCGGGCAAGGCCTGAACCAGGGCCTGGGCGGCTTCAAGCGGCCCGATCCACAGCCAGCGGGGGGCGCCGAACACCTCGGGCAAGCGCACCACCTGGCCACCGCTGGCGGCATGGGGGCTAGCTTGCCAGGGCTCGGCAGGGGCCGCATCGCCCAGCCATTGAGCAGCCTGTGACCCCACCAGCCCCACGGCCGACAAAGCGCCGACAGCATCACTCAAGCGCGCCTTGGCGCGCATCACGAACATGGACAACCGCTTGAGCACGGCAGGCAGCACTTGCGCGTCGGTGAGCAGCCAAAGCGTTTCAGGCTCGGGTTTGACGATGGTGAAACTGGCCAGCATGCGGCCCTTGGCGGAGCAGAATGCGGCCAGGCGTGCCTGGTGGGGCGATTGCCCCGTCACATCCTGGCTCAACTGGCCATGGAGGAAGCTGGCCGCGTCTGGGCCTTCGGCTGAAATGATGCCCAAATGGGACAGGGCGACGGCACCATTGAGGGCCTTGACGTCTGGAAAATGAAAGTCTTGCATGGGGGTCATTATCATCACGGTCGTCAAATCCATCATTGGTCCACGGATGATCCCGACTAAGCTGTTCATAAATCACCCCAACGCCAGGCCTCAACAAGGCGGCGTCATGAGCTTTTTGCTCGGATTGCTGTTGCTGGCTGCTGTGGCCTGCGCAGGCACCGTGTATTGGTGGGTGCACCAGCCGTTGCGCACGCACGGTGATGACATCGAGCTGGCCATCGAGTCGGGCACCACCCCGCGTGAGATCGCCCGCGGTTGGGTTGAGGCCGGGGTGGATGCTTCACCCGTGATGCTTTACCAGTGGTTTCGCTGGTCGGGCCAGGCGCGGCAGATCAGGGCCGGCAGCTACATGCTGGAGCCCGGCGCTACCCCGCAGTCCCTGTTGCGCATGATGGTGATGGGCGATGAGCGCCTGGCCGTGGTCAAGCTCATCGATGGCTGGACCTTCAAGCGATTCCGGGCTGAACTCGCACAAGCCGATGGCTTGCAGGCCAGCACCGCGAAGCTGAGTGATGCCCAACTCATGGCCCAACTGGGCAACCCCGACTTGTCGCCCGAAGGGCAGTTCTTTCCGGACACGTATTCGTATGCCAAGGGCAGCACCGATCTGGCCGTGCTGAAACGGGCCCACCGGGCAATGCAAAAGCACTTGAGTGACGCCTGGACCTTGCGCGGCCCCAGCACCAGCTGCCCTTTGAGCTCGCCACAAGAGATGCTGATCCTGGCCTCGATCGTGGAGAAAGAAACCGGCTTGCAAGCCGATCGACCGATGATTGCCGGTGTGTTTTGCAACCGCCTGCGTGTGCGCATGCCTTTGCAGACCGACCCCACCGTGATCTACGGCATGGGTGATGAGTTTGATGGCAACCTCAAGCGCAGCCATTTGCAGACTGACACGCCGTACAACACCTACATGCGCACCGGCTTGCCACCATCGCCCATCGCCATGCCAGGCAAAGCGGCCTTGCTGGCCACGGTGCACCCGGCCGAGACCAATGCCTTGTACTTCGTCTCGCGTGGCGATGGCAGCAGCGTGTTCAGCAGCACCCTGGCTGAGCATAATCGCGCGGTCAACCAGTACCAGAGAAAGCGCCCATGAGCCGGTTCATCTCGTTTGAAGGCATTGACGGCGCTGGCAAGACCAGTCACCTGGATGCCTTGGAAAGCCAGTTGCGCCAGGCAGGACGCGACGTGGTGCGCACGCGAGAACCGGGTGGCACGCCCCTGGCGGAAAAGCTGCGCCAAAGCGTCTTGCACGATCCGATGGATGCGCTGACCGAGTCCTTGCTGGTGTTCGCCGCGCGCCGCGATCACCTGGTCCGGGTGATCGAGCCCGCCTTGGCCAGAGGCGCCTGGGTTTTGTCCGACCGCTTCACCGATGCCACCTTTGCCTACCAGGGCGCAGGGCGGGGCTTTGACCTGTCGGTGCTCAGCACGCTTGAGCAATGGGTGCAAGGCCAACGCCAGCCCGACCTGACCCTCCTGTTCGACTTGCCCCCCGCCGTGGCGGCCGCCCGCTTGTCGGCCGCGCGCCAGCCAGATCGCTTCGAAGCCCAGGACACCGCCTTCTTTGAACGGGTTCGGGCGGGGTACCAGGCCCGCATGCAAGCCGATGTGCCACGTTTTGCATTGATCGATGCCAGCGCCAGCCCGGCTGACGTGGCCCGGCAGGTTGATGCCGCACTTCAATCCAAAGGCTGGTTGTGACCGATTTGCTGCCCTGGCACCACGAGCCCCTTGCCCAGGCCCTGGCGCAAGCCCATGGTCACGCCACCCTGGTTCACGGCCCGCAGGGCGTCGGACAGTTCGAGTTTTCCATGGCCCTGGCGCAATCCTGGTTATGCGAGGCCCAGGCCCCGGGCAGCCCATTCAAGCCTGCTTGCGGGGCCTGCGGCAGCTGCCACCTGATCTCGGCGCGCTCGCACCCGGACCTGGTGGTGATCGTGCCCGAAGCCCTGCAGGCCGCCTTGGGCTGGACCGGTTCTGGCGATGACGAGGAGGGCGCGTCCGAAAAATCCGGCAAGACCAAAAAGCTCAGCCAGGACATCAAGGTTGAAGCCATTCGGGCGGTGGTGCAGTTTTCGCAACAAACCGCTTCGCGCGGCCGCGCCAAGGTTGTGGTGGTGCACCCGGCCGAACGGATGAACATGGTGTCCAGCAACACCTTGCTCAAGACCCTGGAAGAGCCGCCCGGCATGCTGCGCTTTGTGGTCAGCGCCGGTTCGCTGGACGAATTGCTGCCCACGGTGCGCAGCCGTTGCCAGGCCTGGCGCCTGCCATTGCCGGACAAAGCCGCTTCAAGCGCGTGGTTGCGGGCGCAGATCAATGGTTTGAGTGAAGTTGATGCCAGCGTGTTGCTGCAAGCGGCTGGGGGCCAACCGCTGACCGCACGAGACCGCCATGCCATGGGGCTGGATGCCGTGCGCTGGCCGCAGATTCCGCGCGATGTGGCACTTGGGCAAAGTGGCGCGATGGCCGGCTGGCCCTTGCCCCTGGTGGTCGAGACGCTTCAAAAATTGTGTCACGACCTGGCCTGCATGGCCACGGGTGCCGCGCCCCGGTATTTTCCCGAGGGCAGCTTGCACCGCCATGGTGATCTGACCCGGCTCACGGCCTGGTCGGGTGAGTTGCGCAAGGCCAGCCGCACCGCCGAGCACCCCTGGAACCTGAATTTGAGGGTGGAATCGTTATTGCAACAAGCTCGTCTGGCCTTGCGTTTCAACAAGTAAAGGGGCTTCTCCCGCGCTTAAATTCACGTTTGCCGTTGATCGGCGACGTTACACTTTCACCACGATGAGCGAATTCCACACCACAGCCCTGCCGTCTGCCTTTGCCAACTCCGGGCCAGGCAAGACCAGCACGACCCCCCTGGGTGGTGCGGCGGGTGCGGTGCCGAACGCCGCTGTGACCCGGCCCAGCGTCATTCAACTTGTATTTCGTGAAAAGGGCGCGCTGTATGCCGCCTACATCCCGGCTTTTTCTGACGGCGGCTTGTTCGTGCCCACCACGCGCGACTACAAGCTGGGCGACGACATCTACCTGCTGCTGTCTCTGCCAGACGAGGCCCAGCGCTATCCCGTGGCGGGCAAGATTTCCTGGATCACACCGGCCAATGCCTCGGGCGGCCGCACCCAGGGCGTGGGCGTGCGTTTTCCGTCTGACGAGAAGACCCGCTTGCTGCGCATCAAGATCGAGCAAATCCTGGGCACGTCCCTGTCGTCCAACAAGCCGACCCAGACGCTTTGAGGCAAGATCGGGGTTTGCTCAACGCAACCGCCCGCTGCCCTCATGTTTGTCGACTCGCACTGCCACCTCAATTTCCCCGATTACGCTGACACGCTGGACCAGGTGCGTGCCGAGATGGCGCAGGCCAAAGTAGCGCGTGCCTTGTGCATCAGCACCACGCTGGAAGAGTTTCCACAGGTCCACGCCCTGGCCACTCGCTTCGACAATTTCTGGGCCACCGTGGGCGTCCATCCCGACAACGAAGATGTGCAAGAACCCACGCTGGCCGACCTGGTCAGCCGTGCGGCGCTCCCGCGCGTGGTGGGCATTGGAGAGACTGGGCTGGACTACTACCGCCTGGGCGAGCGTTCCGTGGCCGACATGCACTGGCAGCGCGAGCGCTTTCGCATTCACATCCAGGCAGGGCTGGACACCCAACTGCCCCTGGTGATCCACACCCGCCAGGCCAGCGACGACACCATCGCCATCCTGACCGAATCGGGCCAGCACCAATCCCGAGGCGTGTTCCACTGCTTCACCGAAAGCCAGGCCGTGGCACGGGCTGCGCTGGACCTGGGGTTCTACATCTCGTTCTCAGGGATACTGACCTTCAAAACCGCGGCTGACCTGCGTGAGGTGGCCAAATTCGTGCCACTCGACCGCTGCCTGATCGAAACCGACAGCCCCTACCTGGCCCCCATGCCCCACCGGGGCAAAACCAACTCGCCCGCTTACGTGGCCCTGGTCGGCCGTTTCCTGGCCGAACTTAAGGGGGTTGAACCCGAGGAGTTAGGCCGGGTCACAAGCCGCAATTTCGAGCAATTGTTCGCGATACCACCGCTTACCGCGACCTTGAACTGAACCAGAGTTCAAACCCTTGTCAGACAATTTCTGACAGACGGTTTGGATTTTCGGCGACTACCGCCCCCGGACCGTGAAGCCTAAAGTCAGCCCATCGAAACGGCACTTCTTCACACCGGAGTCAGTATGCAAAACACAGGTCTTTACGCCAATCCCTTCGCCCTCATGATGGATCCCCAAGCAGTGATCGAAGCGATGGAGCGATCGGAGCGTCTGAACCACCTGCAAAGCCGCATCTGCCGCCCGCTGGACAAGCCCCTGATTCCTCACATCAATGGCGACACCAATGCCTATGACCAGGAAGTGGACAGCGCGCCCGACCTGGAAAACGACATCCTCGGTGCCGACTGACTGATTCAGCGCGGTGTCATTGCTGGCCTCCGGTGGCCAGCCAGTGCCGCTCAACACGACTGCCTGCACGCGACAGGCTCAGGCACATGGCGGCATAAATGGCCGCCACGAACAAGTAGCCTTCCAGGTAGTAGGGCCGCCACTGCGGGTCGCCCCCCAGGCTGAGCGACAAAGCCCCCGTCAACTCATGCAGGCTAACCACCATCACCAATGAGGTGTCCTTGAGCAGGCCGATGGCATGGCTGACCAAGGCAGGCAGCACCGCCCGCAAGGCTTGAGGCAGCACGACCAACCTTTGGGTCTGCCAGCCTGACAGGCCCATCACCTTGGCGGCGTCGAACTGGTCCGAGCCCACGGTTTGCAGACCGCCCCGCACGATCTCGGCCAGGTAGGCGGCCGAGAACAAGGTCAACGCGATCATCACTCGCCACAGCAAACTCACCTCGAAACGGGCAGGGATGATGGCGGGCAGCATGAACGCGGCCATGAACAAGACCATCACCAAAGGCACGCCCCGGGTGACCTCAATGAACGCCGTGCAGGCCCAGCGCACCCACGGCCACCGGGCCCTGCGGCCCAACGCCAGTGCAATGCCCAGCGGCACAGACAGCGCCATGGTCAGGCCCGCAAGGATCAAGGTCAGGGGCAGCCCGCCCCATTGATCGGAGGGCACCACCACCAGGCCCGCGACACCGCCGTGCATCAGCATGCCCACAGTCGCTGACAGCAACCCAGTCCCCCACAGCACGCCCCGCAGAGACCATGCCCAGGGCCGCCAAAGCAGGGCGCCTGCGCCCAGCAGCATCAATGGCAGGGCCAGCAAAGGCCGCCATTGTTCGTCATGCGGATAGCGGCCAAACAGAAGCGGGCGGATTTTTTCGGTGATGACGCCCCAGCAGGCGCCGGAACGCTCCAGCGCATGACACGCGGGCTCATCGGGCCTGAACACCGCGTTCAACACGCCCCAATCCAGCAGCCGCCAGGCGGCATAGGTCAGCGCGACCCAGAAGAGCGCGGACACTGTGGTGGAAATGGCGCCGGTCTTTTTCATCATCAAGACTGGCCCTTGAGCGCATGCCGCGCATTGAACCAGTTCATCAAGGCGGCGGTCAGCAGCGAGAGCGCGAGGTAGATCGACATCATCACCAGGATGCACTCCACCGCACGGCCAGTTTGGTTCAGTGCTGTGTTGCCCACCGAGACCAGGTCAGGGTAGCCCACGGCCACTGCCAGTGACGAGTTCTTGATCAGGTTCAGGTATTGGTTGGTCATGGCTGGGACCATGGTGCGCAGTGCTTGTGGCAGCACCACGCGCAGCATCACCTGGTGGGGGCGGGCACCCAGGGTTTGGGCAGCCTCGCTCAAGGATTGGGGCACGGACTCCAGCCCCGCCCGGACCACCTCGGCCACGAAGGCCGCGGTGTACGTGACCAAGGCCATGAACACTGCCAGGTATTCAGGGGTCACCGTGGCCCCACCCGTGACGCTGAGCCCATCCTGAGCGGGGATGCTCCACCACCAGCCACCGGGACCTGCCGCCAACCACGGAAAACTCAGGCCGCCTTTGCTGAGCGTGACCCCCGGCACCCAGCCCAATGCCAGCGTGGTGTCGGGCAGCCAGTCGAGCAGCAGGAAGTACCACATCAGCAGTTGCACCAGCAAAGGCACATTGCGCACCACATCGATGTAGACCTGGCCAGCGGTTTTCATGCCGGGGTGCGCAGAACGCCGCGCCAGCGCAATCAAGGTGCCCAGCACGGTGGCGAACACCAAGGCGGGCAGGGACACCCGCAAGGTGTTGCCCAGGCCCACGGCCATGGCCCGCCACAGGGGTTGGCTGGCGTCGTAAACCAACAGGCCCGTCTCGCCAATGCCAAACCCGGCGGGCTGGTTCAGGAAATCAAGCATGTCAGCGGATGGGTGGGGCGTACATCAGACCGCCCTGGCTCCAGAGGCGATTGGGCCCACGGGGCAGTTTCAGCAGAGAGCCCGAGCCCACGTTGCGCTCATAGACCTCACCATAGTTGCCCACGGTTTTGACCGCGCGGTAAGACCAGGCTTTGTCCAGCCCCAGCAGTTTGCCCATGTCTTCGCCAGTGCCCACAAAGCGCTGGATCGACGGTGAGGCGCTGGTGCGAAACCCGCCGATGTTGGACTGCGTCAGGCCCAGTTCTTCGGCCTCGATCAAGGCGTAAACCGTCCATTTGACGATGGCAAACCACTCGTCGTCACCGCGACGCACCAGGGGGCCCAAGGGCTCTTTCGAGATCAACTCGGGCAGGATCATGTAGTCCTCCGGGTGGGGCGCCTCTTTGTTGCGCACGATGGCCAAGCCTGAGGCATCGGTGGTGTAGGCCTGGCAGCGACCCGAGAAGAACGCCTTGAAGGCGGCCTCGAACGAGTCATAGACCACGGGCTTGAAGGGCACGCCCTGCGAGCGAGAAAAGTCCGACAGGTTCTTCTCGGTGGTGGTGCCCGATTGGATGCACACCTGCGCGTTGCGCAATTGCTTGGCGCTGCTCAGCTTGAGCTTTTTGGGCACCAAAAATCCTTGCCCGTCGTAGTAAGTGACTGCCGCGAAGTGAAAGCCCAAAGAGGCATCGCGGGTCAAGGTCCACGAGGTATTGCGCGACAGCAGATCAACCTGGCCTGACTGCAGGGAGGTGAAGCGTTGCTGCGAGTTGAGCGGCACGAAATTGACCTTGTCGCCATCGCCCAGAACCGCCGCGGCCAAGGCTCGGCACACGTCCACATCCAGGCCGGTCCAGCGGCCTTGGCTGTTTGGCGCAGAGAAACCGGCCACACCGGTGCTGACGCCGCATTGAACCTTGCCACGCTCGCGGATGGCGTCCAGCGTCTTGCCTGCCCAGGCCGGCCCAATCAGCGTGGCCCACATGGCGGACACGGCCAGGGTAGCCCGGCAAAAGCGGTTCAATGTCGTCCAGCGCATGCGCCGATCCTTGCTTGAAAGCGGTCAGTCAGTAAGCCGCAAGGATACGTGAGGAAAATCTGCTCGGCGGTTCAGTCGTTCTTGCAGCGCATGCTGTAGTTCGACTGGAAGTTCACAAAGTCGTTCTTCTGTCCTTCGGTCATGGATTCGAACTGGCTGCGCTTGCCATGGAGGATGCGAAGCATCTCGTTGCAACGGTCGCGCTCCTTTTGGCTGAACTCTCTTTGAGCTTGATGGGCTTGTTGCTCAGCCCGGCGTTCCTGCCTGGCTTGATCTCGGTCATTGCGCAGGGATCGGTAAGCCTCATTTTCATCATCACTGCATTTGGCTTGGTATTCCGACCTGAGCTGATGGATAACGTCCGAACGCAGGCCCCGTGTTGGTGCGGTTCGAATCGCGTCATTGAGCTGGGCACAACCGGTGCTCAGGTAACGCAAGTGCTCGGGCGCCTTCTCAACAGAGGGCAGGTTGTAGCTCTGGCCGCGAATGGGCATGGGAGTCCCCGAAGGGCCCATGGCGGTGAACTTCTCTTCACGCTTTTCGGCTCGGCAAGGCTTGTCCGAGACATACATCGAATTGCCGTTGTAGCAACGGTACATGCCCGGCGCGCCCACTGACAGCCCGGCCTGTGCGCCAAGAAAAAACAAAACCAGTGCGCGGACATTGCCAGGCGCAAAGGTGCGATGTGACATTGCCATCGGCGGGCACTCCCTGCAAAATTATCCAATTGAAAACGCACCCAGCTTATTCACTTGGCTTTGCAGTTGATCGGTAAAAAAGCCGCGGGGATGTCGGTCTTGTCGGCGCCCTTGAGGGTCATCTTGTCGGGCGCCTCGGCGTGACCACACACCCAGGTCACCGGCACAATCTGGGCGTCTTCAATCACGGCTGGGCGCAAGCTCAGGACCTTGCCCTTGATGGCCCCATTCACGCGGTTGCCAAACGTGATGTGGATGGCGCCATCGGTCACCGCCACATTGCTGACCACGCTGTTGACAATCTTGTCGGCGCTGGGCAAACCGGCCGCTGCGTTGTCGGGGGGCAGCACCTTGGAAATGGCCCATGAAGCGGCCACCGGTGGTTTCGCGATGGCCGCCAGCGCGGCGCCTTCTGCGATCTGGTCCCGGATGACCTTGCCCTGGTAGCTCGGCATGGCGATCAAGGCCAAAATGGCGATGATCGCGATCACCACCAGCATTTCGATCAGGGTGAAGCCACGGTGAGCCTTGGTCATGGAGGAGCAGTCCGGTGCGTTGCAGATTCAAGCATTGTGCCAAGTTGGCGGGGCGCTCAGTGGTTCGAATGAGCATGTGACGATTCCGTCACGCAGATGGGCTTCAGCCGGGTGCGGAGTGTCCGATACCCATCCATGGCCTATTTCTGTGTCACCAGACATGCTTTGTCCAACGGCCCGCGACTGGGAGTGTGCGGGTGAAATTGAGAACCGTTTCGCACAGCATGTTCCTGGGCGTCATTTTGGCGTTGATGGCCAATTTCGTGTTCCTGGTGCTGATCCGGTCGGCATTTGAAACCAGCCCCCGGGTCGCATTGCAGCGCGAACAGACGACCCGAGCCCTGGAACAGCTGCGGCTTGAAACCGATTTGCTGCGGCGATTGGTGCGCGCCTACACCGCCACCGGCGATGTCAACTACCTCCTGACTTACTACGACATCTACGGGATTCGCCAAGGCGAAAATGCCGCGCCCAGCACCGACGATGTCAGTGTCTATTGGGAGGATGTGATTGCCAGGCGCAAGCCACATGCTTTGCCCGAAGGTGGCCCCCGCGTTTCCTTGCTTGACCGCATGAAGGCTTTGAACCTGAGCCCTGCGGAGTTGGCCTGCCTGCAACGCGTGCTGGCCGCCACGGAGCAGCTGAAAAAGACCGAGCAGGTGGCCTTTGCCGCCACGCAAGGCTTGTACGACGCGCAGCACCAAGTGTTCGTCTCGGAGGGTGAACCCAACCTGGCCTATGCGACCAAGCTGGTTTACTCCAAATCGTATGAGCAAGATGGTGCGGACCTGACCCGCGCCATTGCCGACTTGACCCGCCTTGCCAATGCCCGCACCGAGGATGCCGTGACGCAGGCATCAACCCGGGTGTCAAGCTTCATCGCCCTGGCCGTGGCCGTTGATTTCTTGCTCCTGCCCGTCATGGGCGCAGCCCTGCTGGTCATGCGCCGCCGCGTGCTCCAACCCATCAACGCCTTGAGTGACCAGGCACGCGCCTTTGCCAAGGGCGACTACTCGTCCCGTGGAAACCCCCGCTCTCACGCGGTCAGGGAAGTCTTCGCCCTGGGCGTCACCATGGACACCATGGCGCAATCCATTCAGGAGGACCTGGCCGCGCGTGCGCAAGTTCAAACCGATTTGCAGGCCGCGCGCGACCAGGCCGAATCAGCCACCAAGGCCAAGTCGCTGTTCCTGGCCAACATGAGCCATGAAATCCGCACCCCGATGAACGCCATCATCGGCATGACGCACCTGGCCCTTCAAACCCCCCTGACCGACCAGCAGAAGGACTACCTGGACAAGGTGCTGTCGGCATCGCAGATCCTGCTGGGCGTCATCAACGACATCCTGGATTTCTCGAAGATCGAAGCAGGGCGCCTGTCCCTTGAGCGCGCGCCCTACCGCGTCGAAGAGGTGGTGGGCAACGCGCTGATGCTGGTGCGTCAGAAAGCCCAGGAGCGCGAAATTGAACTGCTGTGCGAGTTCACCGATCCAGCCTTGCTGAGCGATGCCGGCGTGGTGCTGGGCGACCTGCTGCGGGTGGGCCAGATCTTGACCAACCTGTTGGCCAACGCCGTCAAGTTCACACACAGCGGCCACGTGAAGGTGAGGGTGGGCCTGGAGGACCGTGACGGCGCCCAAGCCACCTTGCGCTTTGAGGTCTGCGACACCGGCATCGGCATGAACCGTGAGCAGCAAAGCCGACTGTTCCAGGAATTCACGCAGGCCGACGACAGCACCACCCGGCGCTACGGAGGCACCGGCCTTGGCCTGAGCATCTGCCAGCGCTTGACCACGCTGATGGGCGGGCAGATCTCGGTGGCCAGCCAGCATGGGGCCGGCTCCGTCTTCACCGTCACATTGCCGGTCAGTCTGGTGCTTGATTCAGCATCATTGGCCACGACCGTTCCGCCGCCACGCATCGAGGCGCTGCGTGTGCTGATCGTGGATGACCAAAGCGAAACCCGAACGTCGATGGCGGGCCTCTTGACGATGATGGGTGTGGGCAAACACGCCGATGGCGAACATGGCGGGCTCGTGGCCACCGCAGAAAACGGCGCCCAGGCCCTGGCCATGGTCACCGCTGCTGATGAGGCCGGGGAAGCATTCGACATGGTGTTGCTGGACTGGGTCTTGCCGGACATGGGTGGGGCCGAAGTCACCGGCCGCTTGCGCCAGGTCCATCCTGGCGTGGACGTGGTCGTCATCTCGGCTTACGGCTGGGACAGCCTGCAGGCCAACGCCACCCAGGCGGGGGCCGACAGCTTCCTGCCCAAGCCCATCCTGCCCGATGCCTTGCGCAGCCTCTTCGGCAAGTTGACGGGGATCGACACCTCGGCGGCACATGCGCAACAGTCACCCGATGCGGCCATCAGCCTGGACGGCCTGCGCGTGTTCCTGGTGGAGGACAACGCCTTGAACCAGCAACTGGCGATCGAGTTGCTGAGCCGCCGCGGCGCCATCGTGAAATCGGTCGACAACGGTTGTGAGGCGGTGGAGCACCTGCGCATGAGCGGTCCTGCCGCCTACGACGTGGTGCTGATGGACCTGCACATGCCGGTGATGGACGGCCACGAAGCCACCCGCCAGATCCGCGCTGATGAACGCTTTCGGGCCTTGCCCATCCTGGCCATGACCGCCCACGCGCTGGACGAAGAGCGGGACTTGTGCCTGGCCATTGGCATGCAGGACCACATCAGCAAACCGCTGGAGCCCAAAAAGCTGTACGCCACGCTGGCCCGTTACCACCCCTTGAACAAGGTCCCCTCGGCACGTGTCGAACCTGTGTGGCCAAGCAGCGCCACCGGCAGGCTGCCCCAGGCACCAGGCCTTGACTCACGCCAGGCCTTGACCAGGCTGGAGGGCAACCTGAGCCTCTACGTCCGCGTGCTGAACGGCTTTGTCGATCATGTGATGACGGGCGGTTCAGCGCTGGCCACCGCCGCTCAGGCCCACGACTGGCCAAGCCTGGCGCGCGAAGCACATACCCTGCGCGGCCTGTGCGCCACCATCGGCGCGAACGACATGGCCCGCCTTTGTGCCGAGCTGGAGCGGGCCGTCAAGCAAGAGTCTGCCGAACGCACCCAATCCCTGGTCGATGCCTTGAAGGAGGCCGCAGAGGCATTGCTGCTGGTGCTGATCCCTCAATTGCAAGTGGGCCTGCCCCCCCTTGGTCACCCCGCATGCCGACGTGGATGCCGATGCCATCCAGGCGCAAACCGAGGCACTTGAACGTCTGGTCCACGACAGCGACAGCGCCGCGATCAGCCTGTGGCGTCAACAGCGCGCGGTGTTCATGACTGCATTCGATCCGGTAGTCTTCAGCCGATTGGACACCGCCATCGAAAGCTGTGATTTCGACGCAGCCTTGGCTCTACTGCAAGAAAGGCTCGACGATGTCACCCCATGAAGCGCAGGCCCACACCCCGACCATCCTGGTGGTGGACGATGCGCCCACCAACCTGACGCTGCTGGCCGGCCTGCTGGACAAGACCTACCGCGTCAAGCTGGCATCGTCCGGCGCCAAGGCGCTTGAGCTGGCCCAGCGCTCACCACCTGATCTGGTCTTGCTGGATCTGATGATGCCCGGCATGGACGGCTACGAGGTCTGCCAACGCCTCAAGCAAGACCCACGCACCAGCCACATCCCCGTGATTTTCCTGACCGCCATGCAGGAGCCGGAAGACGAAACCCGAGGCTTTGAAGTTGGCGGGGCCGACTACATCCACAAGCCCATCAGCCCGGCGGTGGTCAAGGCTCGTGTCAAGACGCACCTGCAGAACAAGGCCTTTCACGACTACCTGAACAACCGCAACGTCAAGCTTCAGACCCAGCTGGAAACGCAAATGGCGCAGCTGGACCACCTGCGGGATTCAACGCTCTTCATCATGATCTCGTTCGCCGAGTTCAGAGACGAAGACACCGGCAACCACGTCAAGCGCACCCAGGAATATGTGCGCGTGCTGGCCACGCACCTGTGGGGGCAGGGCCTGCACCACGACGTGCTCAACCCCGACAGCATCCAGCTGATCGCCAAGTCGGCACCGCTGCACGACATCGGCAAGGTCGCCATCCCTGACAGCATCCTGCTCAAGCCGGGCAAGTTGACCGCGGAAGAATTCGAGGTCATGAGAGGCCACCCATTGCACGGTTGGGAGATGCTCAACCGCGCGGCTTTGCGCGTAGGCGAGGAAACCGACTTCCTGGCCTACGCCATGGAGATCGCCCGCTCCCACCATGAAAAGTGGGATGGCTCCGGCTACCCCGACGGGCTGCGTGGCCAGGCCATTCCCCTGTCGGCCAGGTTGATGGCCGTGGCCGATGTGTACGACGCCTTGATCAGCCGCAGGCCCTACAAGGAACCCTTCAGCCATGAAGTGGCCATGGCCTTCATCAACGAAGGCCGCGGCAAGCATTTTGACGGCGACATCGTGGACGCCCTGCATGCCACGCAAGCGATGTTCATCGACATCGCCAGCCAGTGGAAAGATTGACACACCTTGAACCAGGACCGACTGCACATGAAAAGCAACGATCGATCTCTTCCGAATGCGATGGCCGTGGCACTGATGGTGTTCGCCTGCACGGCGGCCCAGGCGCAGGATTTTTCCTATTCAGCCTTTGGCACCATCGGCGCCGCCATCTCCAACCAGGACTACCGCTACCAGCGCTTCATCGATTCTGATGGCAGCCTCATGCGCGACACCGTCTTGGGTGCGCAGCTGGATGTTCAATTCACCCCCGAGCTGTCGGCCACCGTGCAGGGCAAGCTGGCGCCATCGGCCCGCAACGACCAGGATTGGGACCTGACCGCCAGCTGGGCCTTCGCCTCCTGGCGCCCCAACAACGACTGGCTGCTGCGCGCGGGCAAGCTGCGCATCCCTTTGTACCTGTCGTCTGAAAATCTGGACGTGGGCCAAAGCTATGAATTTGCCCGCCTGCCCACCGAGATGTATTCCATCGCCCCCACGACCGACGTGACGGGCTTGTACATCACCCGCAACTGGGCCTTGGGCAACTCCGACCTCAGCCTGGATGTTTACAGTGGCCAGGCCAAAGTCTGGGTTCGCTTGAACACCCGTGACACCGGAACCTCATTCAACAAGTACGACACCCGTGTCAGCGGCAGCGTGTTGACCTGGCGTGCGGAAGACACCATGTTGCGCTTCAGCGCGCACCATGCCGTCACCCGCCCGGATGGTGGGCCCCTCAATCCTGTCAGCACCCAGTCCATCACCACGCCTTTTGGGCCGGTTTACGATGCCAGCGGCACCACGCCCAAGATCAGGAACGACATCATCACCGTGGGCATTGACCAGCAGCTGCCTGGCAACTGGCGGATCATGTTTGAGGCCGAGCGCAACATCCAGCACGACACCGACCTGGGTGCCAACACCGCCGGTGGCTACATCGCCGTCCTGAAAAGCATGGACAAGTGGACGCCCTATGTGTCGGCCTCGGTATTGAAAACCGTGGGCGCCCCGGCCCGTGCTCATGAAGCCTTGAGCCAGTCATCGGTTCCAGACCTGGTGCCCGGCGTGACCGACGTGATCAACGCCAGCCAGCGCCGTTTTGCGGACAGCATCCCTTTTTATGACCAGCATTCACTGGCCATTGGCTCGTCGTACGCGCTCACCCCCCACAGCAAACTCAAGGCCGAGTGGCTGCACACCTGGGTGCGCAAGGGCTCGGCCATGATCGACTCGCCCAGCGCAGGCCCCGCAGTGTCCAACACAGGCATCGATGTGCTGTCCATCAGCTACAACTTTGCGTACTAAGGAGTGCTCATGACACGCCTTCAATACACCTTCGCATGGTTGCTGCTGGCCTGCGTACCCTTGTGCCATGCGGCCGACCGCATCGTGGTCATCGGCCACGCCAACGTCCGCAAGATCGACCTGACGACGGTTCAGCGCATTTTCATGGGCAAGACCATTGAGGTCGATGGGGTGCGGGTGCGGCCTGCCAACGGCACCCCCAACCTGGTGGCACGCCAGCGCTTTCTGAGCCAGTACCTGCAGACCGATGAAGACCAGTACGTGGCCTACTGGACTGTTCGCCGCTATGTGGGCAAGGGAACACCTCCGCACGAGGTTAAGCAAACGGCCGAGATGATCGAGTTCGTGAGCAAGACACCAGGCGCCATTGGCTATGTCGATGAAGCGGATGTTTTACCGGGCATGAACGTGGTGCTGCGCAAGTAGTGGCGGCCCTGGTCAGGGCGACAGCATGCGGAAGAAGTCGCGTGAGAAATCATCCGCCGGAAAGAAGGTTTCAACCCGAAGCTCTTCGGCGGTGATGTCCAGCGCCGTGCCAAAGGTGGACACCATCGAGAACACCTTGAGAGTGTGCTCGCCTAGGTCGTATTCCAACGGAAAAATGGGTGGCGGCATGGGTAGCACCCACCCTTGGTGATGCCAGGTCTCCGGCACGCCCGGGAACTGGCAGACATCGGCCAGCAGCTGCCGCAGCGCCAGGTGCGTTGGGTCCGCCGCCACCTCTCGCTGAAGCCGTGACAACAACAGCGGCGCCACTTGCGCCCAGTTTCTCAGCAAGGGTTGCATGCCCTGCGGGTGAAAAGTCATGCGCATCACATTGCGGCCCCCGCTGGGATCAACGAGGCGCCATAGCGCATCCGGCTCGCCCAACATGGCCGTGAAGCGCTGGGCTGGCCCATTGCTCATCACCATGTCCCACTGCCGGTTGACCACCAGGGCAGGGTAGGGCTCGTGATGCTGGAGCATCAGCTCCAGGGCTTCGCGCACCGCTTTCATCTCGTCGTTTTGCAGCGCCCGCTGCTGAAAAATCGGCGCGAACCCGGCTGCGCTCATCAGCAGGTTTCGCTCGCGCAGAGGCACGCCCAGCACCTCGGCCAACTGCAGCACCATCTCACGGCTGGGTTGCGCGCGGCCTGATTCCAGAAAGCTCAGGTGGCGCTGCGAAACGTTGGCCTCTAGCGCCAAGTCCAGCTGCGAGCGCTTGCGCACGTCACGCCACTGCCGCAGAAGGCTGCCAAACGGGGGTGGCTCATGAGGGCTCAGGCGCAAAGGTTCGGCGTTCTTCATGGGCCGCAGTATCTCTTCCCCCGTGGGCCGTTTCAATGACCTCCAAGGTAATTGCCCGATGTGATTGGCGCGCAGAACATGCATGCGCGATTGGCCCAAACACCGGAGAGCACCATGAGTTCACTCAAAACCATCCACCTGCCGCAAGGCCCGCTTCAATATCTGGACCAGGGCAGGGGGCAGCCCATTGTTTTTGTGCATGGGCTGCTGGCCGACCACCAGCTTTGGCTGCCCCTTCTGCCAGATCTGGGCCAAGGTGTGCGCTGCATTTTTCCCAATTGGCCCCTGGGCGCCCATGCCAAGGCGATGAAACCCGACGCGGATCTGTCGGTGCCCGGCGTGGCTCGGCTCATTGCAGACTTCATCGCGGCACTCGACTTGAGGGACGTGACCCTGGTGGGCAACGACAGTGGAGGTGCCTTGGTGCAGATGGTGTGCGCGCGACATCCTGAGCGCATCGGCCGCGCGGTGTTGACCACTTGTGATGCCTACGACGTTTTCCCGCCGCCAGCGTTTGCCACGCTCAAATGGTGGGGACACGTTCCGGGCTTGGCCTGGGTGTCTGCGCAGTTGCTGCACCACGTGCCGGTGCTGAGGCGGCTGCCCATCGCATTCGGCGATCTGACCGAGGGGCCCTTGGCCGATGACCTGATTGAGCACTGGCTCCAGCCCCTGCGCAAAGATGCCGGTGTGCGCCGAGATGTGAGGAAGTTCTTGCGCAGCGTCTCGACCCGCTTCACGGAAGAAGCCGGTTTTGCACTGCAAGGATTCAACCGGCCGGTGTTGCTGCTGTGGTCCACACGCTGCCGGCATTTTCCAAAGCGTTTGGCAGAGCGATTGCTGAGCGAGTTGCCCCATGCCGAGCTGCAATGGGTTGACAGCGCGGGCGTGTTCCTGAGTTTGGAGCATGCAGGGCAGGTGGCCGACAACATCAGACGCTTTCACCAGGAAAATGCGTTGCAAGAACAGCCTGAAGGCAAGTCATGCGCCATCTGACTGGGCTGCCATTCCACGAGCCCAACCTGGCCATCCTCTGTGCTTCAGGGTGACCACATTCCCTGGCAAATGTCCTCGCCGCCCTTGTTGGCAACCTGCGCTTCAGTGGGGACGTCGACCAAGGTGATCACTTCCTTGGCATCGATGTTGAAGCCTCTGTAGGTCTTATCTGTTTCCGTGCTTCTGCTGCAAGCAATACGCCATTGGCTTCCAACTCGGGAGAGCACGGTAACGTCCATGAGTACGCAGGCATCGGGTGCAGTTTCACCCGGCATGGCTGCGTAGCGACTGGCGTTCACGCCGGCCAGCCGAAGTGCATCGCAAGTGCCTTTTTGGACCACGATGTGGGCATGAGGGATGCGAACCGAGACGATGCGCATCAATCCATCGTGCACTTTGCTGGAAATACCCAGCACCACGGCGGTACCGGAGACGCAAATGAATATGGCCACGGCCTGGAAAGCCCAGGCGAAGGCTTGCTTGCCTTCATCGGCTTTCAAGGCAATGCCAAGGTTGACTGAGTGGAGAAAGATGGCCACGGCAAGGCCAGCCAATAGCCAAAGCCAAACCGTGGTGGTCCCATTGATGTTCAACGGGGACATCGTGCTCATCTCGACAAAGGCAAACAACGGGTACGTTGCGAACAAGGAAAATCCGGCGAACCAGCCAGCTCTCTGGACGCTGAATGACGCCATGGTGGGCTGGTATGAAAAGCTGGTCAGTGCTGCCAACCAAGTTGCGGTTGCGAGGAACTGTATTTGCGAGCGGTATGTCGGGCCAAGGCCCAAGTCTGGCACCGCCGCCAACACTATTGCCAACCAGGGGATGCCTACGGCCGCAGTGACAAGGCCAAACACACGGAGCGGCGAAATTCGCACCGGCTTATCAGCATCTATTGAGGGAACTTGTAGTCGAATCGACAGTGCCTCCCACATGCCCACAGATTTGGTCATGTACACAAAGCCCGATGGTGCGCCCCACATCACCATGAATGACAGCAGCAAAGCGCAGGCCAGCAAGGCCACGATACCGCTCAGCGATGCCATGCTGGCCAAGCTGTCGATGGGCAGGTAGCGGATTCTCAGAAAGTAGACCGTGACAATCACTGCACCCATGGCGGTGGCAATCGCGGCGCTCCTGGTTAGCCAAGTTGTTGTCAGTTGCCACCATTCGATGGGCGATCCCTTGAGCGATCCGGAGGTCGCTGGTGCCGGTGAGGGCGTGTCGGTGGCCGCAAGTGCGGCGTCCTTGGGTTGATCAGTCATTCATTACTCCCTGTATTTTCATTTGCAATCAATGGCTTGCGTTTGATTTGCAATGTAATGCATGAGTTTTGATAAAAATCAAGTTAATAGGCGTATATGCGCCTCTTATATTCATTGATTCAAGTGCCAATTAAATTACAATAAGAGGTAAAAGAAGGACAATCAACAGAAAATTTTCGATCAATGGGCTGAAATACGCCTTTTGTAGAACTTATGGAAATCATGGTGACTGCCAATCTGACGCCCCAAGAGCTCGAAGCAGAGCTGGGTGAAAAACTCAAGACTCTTCGGCTCGCAAAAAACCTGGGCCAGAAGACGCTGGCCGAGCGGGCAGGCATCAGCGTGCGCGCCGTGCGCAGTCTCGAGAACGCAGAAGGCTCCACGGTCAAGACCTTGGTTTGCGTTCTTCGTGCGTTGGGCCGCGAAGCCTGGCTCGACACCGTTGCCCCCATCGCCACCGTCAGCCCGCTGGCGCTGTCTCGTCAGGCAGAGCCACGGCAGCGTGCCTCGCGGCGCGCGCGCCCTGAGCAGCCTTGATCAGGCGCCAATCGCATGGTCACTTCACCACGAAAAAAACCCAAGGCCTACAAGCACGTCAATGTCGTCGAGGCTTACCTCTGGGGCGAGCACATCGGCTCGGTGGCGCTGGACCAGCGCTATGGGTACTACGCTTTTCAATACACACCAGCGTTTGCCAACAAGGCCATTGAACCGTCTCCGCTGCGCATGCGGGCGAATCCGGACGAGGTCTACCTGTTCACAGACTTGCCAGACGCCACCTACAAACGCCTGCCAGCGCTACTGAGCGACGCGCTTCCCGATGACTTTGGCAACGCGCTCATCAACCGGTACATGGCCGACCAAGGTATCGCCGCCGCCAACGTCACGCCCCTTGACCGGCTTGCCTACATGAGCACGCGGGCGATGGGCGCGATGACGTTCAAGCCGACGCGCGGGCCGGCCAAGCACAAGCCGACGGCCATCGCACTGAGCGAACTGGTTGAAGAGGCAAGAAAGATCGTGACCGGCCACCTGGATGGCGACGACCACGCGAACGCGGCGTTGCGCAGCATCATCGACGTCGGCACCTCGGCAGGTGGCGCGCGCGCCAAAGCGGTCATCGCCTTGCAGCCGCAGACGGGTGAAATCCGCTCGGGCCAACTCGATGCACCCGAAGGGTTCGAGCATTGGCTGCTCAAGTTCGACGGGATGGGCGTGGACAGCGAGCTTGGTGCATCGCAGAACTACGGCCGCATCGAATACGCCTATCACCTGATGGCGCGCGCAGCGGGCATCCGGATGACCGACTGTCGGCTCTTGAGCGAAAACGGCCGCGCGCACTTCATGACCAAGCGCTTTGACCGCGAGGGGCAAACCGGGCGCCATCACATGCAGACGCTCTGCGCCATGGACCACCTCGACTACAAGAAGAAGGGAGCCAATGCCTATTCGCAGCTGTTCACGGTCATCCGGCAATTGAACATGCCTTACGAAGACCAGGAGGAGGCTTTCAGGCGCATGGTGTTCAACGTGATGGGGCGCAACTGCGATGACCACACCAAGAACTTCTCGTTCCTGCTGCGGCAGGGCGGCAAGACTTGGGCGCTGTCGCCGGCCTACGACGTGACGTTTGCGCACAATCCCACCGGCGAATGGACGAGCCAGCATCTCATGTCGGTCAATGGCAAGTTCAAGGGCTTCTGCGTTGATGACCTGCTGGCCGAGGCTGCGCGTTTCGGTGTCGGCACCGGCCGCCGCGTGATCGACCAGGTTCGTTCGGCCATTGAGGATTGGCCAAGGTTTGCGCGTGAAGCTGAGCTTCCGCAGGATGAGATGGGGAAGCTTCAGAAGCAGCATTTGCTGCTCATCTGAAATCGTGCCTAGCTTTCTGCAAAGGCCCCACTCAGCCAAGGCTGAGCGAAGGCAAACCAGGCGCCAACCAGGTACACCGCCAGACTGAACACATACAGGCGCCGCGACATCAAGCGTGTCTTCAAACAGGCTCGTCGCAACAGCGGGTCGGCCGGGCAGGGCGCCGTCCTGTTCCGCCATTGCAGCAAGCCACTGCCTGCCATGGCCAGCCCAGCGAACAAGAACAGGCCGACCTTGTGCTCGCTGAGCCAAACCACCTGCGGGAAGACCGACACCAGCGACGACAGCGCTGCACCTGCGCCGAGCGTCACCAGCAATGCTGGCAAAGCGCAGCAGACCAAGGTGCTGGAGCTGGCGAACAGACTGAGGACCGAGGTCCACAGGCTCGCCTTTGACTCGATGACGCCGTCTGCGCTCATTTCTGGGCCTTCACTTCCGCCTTGATGTCGGCCACCGACTTCTCGACCGTCTCCAGCTTCGTCACGTCGTAACCCGCGTCGGTGATTTCGGCAGTGATCGCCTTGCCGTCCAAGGTCTGGCCGGCTTTGGCCTCCACGGCGACAATTTTCTGCTTCAGGTCCACATAGACCGCTTGAGTGGCGGGCATCTTTGACAGCCGCTTTTCAATGCCCTGAGCACAGAACGCGCAGACCATGCCGTTGACTGTGGCCTTGACGCTGGTTGCGGCAAAAGACAAGGTGGTGATGCTGCTCAGAGCCACAGCGACCAGAATGTGTGAGTGGTGTTTCATTGAAGTTCCTTCAGAAGATGTACATGATGTTCGCCCGAGCCTCTTTGGAGGTGTTGACCCCCAGCTCGACGAAATAGCGGTTGTGGATAAGGCGCAGCATGGGCGTGATCTCTGTCGTGTCCGACAAGCCCCGCATGCGGCGCGCTTCGACGACGAACCAGGGTTGGATCTCGTCGTAGTTCACCTCGTAGAACGAGAAGCCAGCGCGGATGGACGCAAAGTCGTGGTTCAAGCCCTCCGCCCGGTACAGGCGCCCCGTGGCGGCCAGGTAGATTCGAGTGGTTTCATAGTCCACCTGAACGCCGGGCGCGACAGCCAGCTTGGTCCCCGCGAAGTCGTTGCCCCGGATTGAACCGGCACCCGCGAAGAACCAAACGTTCGCCTGTGCATGCGGCAGATTCCACCGTTGCACAAGCCGCGTGTAGTTCACCTCGGCCAGCGTCCGGGTCTTCGACTTGTCATCGGACCGCATGTACACGCCGCCCACGCCGACCGCATCGCGTGAGGTCAGGGCGTAGTTGACCCAGGACTCTCGCCAATTGGGACTGAAGTCGCCCATGGCCATGGCACTGTCCTTGAAGCCCATGGGTGCGGCGTGGGCCGCGCTGGCAGCGACGACGACCGCCACATGAGCCAACAGGAGGGTTTTTTTCATTGCATCTCCAGCAGTGGCTCAGGTCGAGCCACGGTTCATGTCACCGCAGAAACTGCGGACGCACTTTGGGCTTGGAGATCAAAAAATGGGGGGCTTGACGGTGGGCGCCAGTGAGGCACTCATGAAATCTGCACTGCCCATCAGGGGCGGGGTGTGCATGGCAAACGTGGTGACTTCCAGCCGAGCAACCGCCAGTTCCGCCATGGGGATGCACAGGCCACAAGACGCACAGGTTTTCCCATCGCTGTGAGCGTGCCCAACATTGGCTTCTGGGGTGTGGGCTTGGCTTGGCTGCGAATGATGCATCGCGCACCCGGGAGGCATGGCGCCCGCCATCGCAGAAACCGTGCTGCGTGCTGCCATTTCAACGCCCATCAGATCGCCCGCCCAACTTCGCAAGGGAAGCAGAACAATCATGACGAGGATGAGCAGTCGGCGCATGAGGCCATGATAGCGGCTCTCACGGCCAACATGTTTACTTTCTACGATGTATATTATGTCAACTCGAAAATGTACCGTGCCTGGGATCACAGATTGCTGGTGGTGGCGATTGGGGGCTCGCTCTTGAGATGAAACCCACGCTGTCGGCCTCAGAACCAAGGAGTTTAGCGGCGGCAACGCTCAGAACGGGTTACCTGGCCTGTCAATGATGGACCCTGTATAGTTTCCGGCAACATTTCATGACACGGCGCCAAGTGCGTCCTGGAATCCATATTGAGGGACCAAATGAAAACTCAGAACACTGCCATTGACGGGTTACTGAAATCCAGTCGCGAACAGATCTTGGCCGAGTGGCTGACGGAAGCCCAGAAACACTCCCAGAGCGGTAAGTCCGCTAGCAATGTCGGCAGTGCCAACACATTGCTGACCGCCTTCCATGAAGGCATCCTGGCCGATGGCGATCCACTCCGGTTTGACGATGCACCCTGGCAGGCCCTGCGCTACGCCCTGGCAGATCTGTCCTCTTCTCGCGCTGCGCAAGGTGCTTCGGCGGGCGACACCAGCGTGTTCGTCATGGCGTTTAAAAAGCCGCTGTTCTCGGGGCTGCAACAGCGCTTGGCCAGTGACCCCTCGACGCTGGTCGACCTCATCTGGTGGATTTCCACCCTGATCGACCACATGGCGCTGTTCACCATCAATACCTACCAGCGCACGCGCGAGGACATCATCGGCCGCCAACAACAGGAGTTACTGGAGCTGTCCACCCCTGTGATCAAGCTGTGGGATGGTGTCCTGGCCGTGCCCATGATCGGCACACTGGACAGCAGCCGCACCCAACTGGTGATGGAAGCCCTGCTTCAACGCATCGTCGACACCGGCTCGGAACTGGCCATCATCGACATCACCGGCGTGCCTACAGTGGATACTTTGGTGGCGCAGCACCTGCTCAAAACCGTGACGGCGATCCGCCTGATGGGCGCCGAATGCATCATCAGCGGCATCCGCCCACAAATCGCGCAAACTATCGTGCACCTGGGCATTGACCTGCAAGGCATCACCACCAAAGCCACACTGGCCGATGCCTTGTCCATCGCCCTGAAGTCCACGGGTTACACCATCACCCGCACCAAGGTCTGAGACTGCAATCACCATGGAACGCATTCCAATTCTCCGGATGGGCACTTGCCTGCTGGTCACCATCCAGGTGGACATGCAGGACCGAACTGCCATGGCGCTACAGGATGACCTGGCCAGCAGGATTGAGACGACTGGCGCCAAGGGCGTGCTGATCGACATCTCCGCGCTGGAGATCGTCGACTCCTTCATTGGTCGCATGCTGGCCAGCATCTCGGGCATTGCGCGCGTGCTGGACGCGAACACCGTGGTGGTGGGCATGCAGCCGGCCGTGGCGATCACGCTGGTCGAGTTGGGGCTGTCACTGGAAGGCGTGCGGACGGCACTGAATGTCGAGAAGGGCATGGCCTTGCTCACCAAATCGGCCAAGGAGCAGGACAGTGACAGCGACCTCTAAGGGCTCGATGCAGCTACTCACCGAGCAGGACATCGTGCTGAGCCGTCAGACGGTGCGTAAGCTGGCCCAAGAGCTCAAGTTCTCGCTGGTGGACCAGACCAAGATGATCACGGCGGCCAGCGAGCTGTCGCGTAACACCGTGGTGTATGGCGGTGGCGGCGAGATGCGCTGGGAACTACTGCAAGACGGCCTTCGCAATGGCCTGCGCCTGCACTTCGAGGACCAGGGCCCCGGCATCCCCGACATGGACCTGGCTTTGACCGATGGCTGGACCTCGGGCAAAGGCATGGGCATGGGCCTGACGGGCAGCCGACGCCTGGTGAACGAGTTCGAGATCAGATCCGTCGTGGGTGAAGGCACCTGCGTCAGCATCACGCGCTGGAAGTGATGTGCTCATGCTAGAAGTACCTTGCCACCTTGCCATTGACGTGCACGATGCCAGCCAGGTTGGCCATGCCCGGCGAGCTGCGGTCAGAGTGGCCGAGCAACTTGGTTTCGACGAAGTGGCCACCGGCCGCGCGGCTTTGGTCGCCACCGAACTGGGCACCAACCTGGTCCGCCATGCGCAGAAGGGTCGGCTGCTGGTCGGTGCGGTCGAAGGCGATGATGGCCAAGCCATGGTCGAGATCCTGTCGCTGGATCACGGCCCCGGCATCCCCAATGTTCGGGCTTGCATGGCTGATGGCTACCCCACCGGCGACACGCCAGGCTCCGGGCTGGGCGCGGTCAGGCGACTTTCCACGGAGTTCGATCTCTTTTCATCGCAGCCTGCCGGCACGGTGATCATGTCGCGTGTGGCGGCCAAGGTAGACGCCGGTGAAACCCCGTTGGTGCCAGCGAATCCTTCAAGCTTTGTCCAGGGCTCAGTTGCGCTGGCGGCGCCCGGTGAATTCGTCTGTGGGGATGCCTGGGCCGTTGTTCAGCAGGGGTCGCAGGCATCCATCATTGTGGCCGACGGGCTGGGTCATGGCCCGTTGGCTTTCGAGGCTTCGAACGCTGCGGTGACCGTGTTCAAAGACGCGCCCTTCATCCCGCCTAGCCAAGCGGTGGAGCGCATGCATCAGATGCTTCGGGCCACCCGTGGTGCGGCGGTGCTCATGGCGCAACTGAACATGGACGACAACGTCTTGACCTTCTCGGGTGCCGGGAACATCGCGGGCAGGCTGATTTCGGGTGTGAGGGACAAGTCGCTCGCATCGCAGCATGGCACTGTGGGCATACAGATCCGTCGACTGCAGGACGTGAAGCAAGAATGGCCGCCTTACGCCCTGCTGGTGCTGCATTCCGACGGCCTGACCACACGCTGGGACCTGGACAATGCTCAGGGAATCTTGCAACATCACCCCACCGTGGTGGCTGGATGGCTGGTCCGCGAACATTGCCGTGGCCTCGACGATGCCACGGTGGTGGTCCTGAAACGGCGAGGCGCCTGATGACCGAACAGCTATTCGAACACTTGCAGTCCGAATTGCAAGCCAAGAACCTCGAACTGGAAGACCTGCGCGCGGAACTTGAAGAAACCAACCGTGGCGTGCTGGCGCTTTACGCCGAACTTGATTCGCAGGCCCAAGAACTGCAGCGGGCCACCGAATTGAAAAGCCAATTTCTGGCTTACATGAGCCACGAATTCCGCACCCCGATCGGCTCGATCCAGAGCATTTCTCGGCTGCTGATCGACCGCATCGATGGCCCCTTGACGGCTGAGCAGGAGGTGCAGGTCAAGTTCATCCAGAGCACTTCGGCCGAGTTCTCGGAAATGGTCGACGACCTGCGTGTCCGCACGCCGCGATGAAGAAGGCACGGTCACGTTTGCGGTGTGCGACACCGGCATAGGCATTTCGCCAGAGTTCCACCACGCGATCTTCCAAGACTTCACCCAGGTTGATTCCCCCATCCAGAAACGCCTGCGCGGCACCGGCCTGGGGCTGTCGCTCAGCAAGCGCCTGGCCGAGTTGCTGGGCGGCACGGTCAGTCTGCAAAGCGAGCTGGGCAGCGGCTCCACCTTCTCCGTGATTCTTCCGCCCCGCCTGCCTGGTCAGGACGACAAATGCCAACCGCCCCCCCGACCATGAGTGCCGTTAACGATCCGCAGGATCTCGCACCAGACCCTTCGGGCATGCCGGAAGTGTTGGTCGTCGACGATAACCCGGCGACACGCTATTCCACAGCCCGCATCTTGCGAGCCGCAGGTTTTCGAACACTCGAAGCTTGCACGGGTGGCGAAGCCTTGCAACGCTCCCACCCGGGCTTGGCAGCCGTGGTGCTGGACGTGCACCTGCCCGACATCAATGGCTTCGAAGTCTGCAAGGCCTTGCGGGCCCGTCCGGAGACCACCCACCTGCCGGTGGTCTACTTGTCGGCAGCCTATGTGGACAACGAGGACAAAGTGCGTGGCCTTTACTCGGGCGCCGACGCTTACATGACGCACCCGGCTGAGCCCTCGCTGCTCATTGCCACCATCCAGACCCTGGGCCGCACGCGCGATGCAGAAGACGCCATGCGCAGCAGTGAGGCCCGCTTTCGTGCCATCTATAACCAGGCAGTGGGCGGCATCTGTCTGATCAACACCGAGGGCTACTTCGTCGAGGTCAACCCGGCCATGCTGACGATGTTGGGACGTCAACAGCCCGCCGTGGTCGGCCAGCGTGTGGTGGACCTGGCACCGCCCGAATGGGCTGAGAGAATCTCCGGTTACCTGAGTCAGCATCAGCAAAGCATGTGGCGCGGTGAGTTCCCGCTGTTGAATGCCCAGGGAGAACAACTGCACCTGGCGTGGAGCCTGTCGGCCCACGTCGAGCAAGGCCTCACCATGGCCATGGCCACCGACATTTCCGAGCGCATCGCCCTGACCCAGCAACGCGAACAATTGCTTGAGCGCGAACAGGCCGCGCGCGTCGCCGCTGAACGCATTAGCCGCTCCAAGGACGAATTCATCGCAGTGCTGTCGCACGAACTGCGCACACCACTCAACGCCATCCTGAGCTGGGTCCACGTGCTGAAGCACCCGGAAGGGGTCAACAACCTGACACGAGGCCTCAACGCCATTGCCCGCAACGCTGAAACGCAGCGCCGACTGATCTCGGACATCCTGGATGTGTCGCGCATGGACCTGGGCAAACTGCGCCTGGAACTGGAGAGCGTGGACGTGGCCGAACTGGTGAGCTCGGCCGTGACGACCCTGGGCGCCCTGATGCGAGACAAGTCGCTGACTGCCCAAGTCGATGTCGAACAAGCCACTCGCCCGCTGACCGCTGACCCATCCCGCTTGCAGCAGATCATCTGGAACCTGCTGAGCAATGCCATCAAGTTCTCGGAGCCCGGCGGACAGATCACGGTCCAGCTGTTGCAGACTGACGCGGAGTTGACGCTCAAGGTGCAGGACCTGGGCCAAGGCATCAAGTCCGAGTTCCTGCCTTATTTGTTTGACCGCTTCACCCAAAGCGATTCGGCCAGCAACCGCTACCACGGTGGCCTGGGGCTGGGCCTGTCCATCGTGAAGCAACTGGTGGAGTTGCATGGCGGCACTATTCGGGCGGCCAGCGAAGGCGTGGGCAAAGGCGCTACCTTCACGGTGACGCTTCCCACCAATCCAACGACCGCATTCGAACGGACGGACTCCGATCACATGCCCTTGGTGGACGAGAGCGAAGTGGCAGAAATCAGCATCCCGCCCTCAAGCCTGAACGGCCTGTCGATCGTGATCGTCGATGACGACCAAGAGGCGCGCGACATCCTGTGCATGATCCTGCGAGACCGGGGCGCTGAGGTGGTGTCGGCGGATGGCTATGACGAGGGCTTGCGCTTCATCCATCAAGCCAGACCCCATGTGCTGGTCAGCGACATCGGCATGCCAGGCAAGGATGGCCACGCCCTGATCCGCGAGGTGCGGCGGCTTGAAAAATGAAAGCAGCACCCACCTGCCCGCGATCGCCCTCACCGCTTTCGCACGCCCGCAGGATGAGGCACTGGCCCTGGCTGCCGGATTCAACGCCTATTGCGCCAAACCCCTGCGTCCCAATGACCTGATGGCGGCCATTTTGCGGCTCACAGGCAGGGCAAGAAACTGATCATGGTGCCAAGCAACCCCTAAGCTATTCTTGGCTCGCCAGCAGATGACGGCACAGAAAGACATGCCTCCACCTGCGAAACGAAGGTCGCCACATTGATGGGCTTTGAAATGTAGCCATCGCACCCTGCGGCCAGCATCTTGGCCTCGTCGCCTTTCATGGCATAGGCTGTGAACGCCACGATCACGATGTCAGCGGTGGCTGGATTGCCCTTCAGCCGCTGGGTCAACTCCAAGCCGTCCATGTCGGGCAACTGGATGTCCATCAAGATCAGGTCTGGCCGGAATGTCGGGATGCTGTCCAAGGCCGTGGCAGCGCCACTTTCCATCTTCACGACAAATCCGCCGGCATCCAGCATGTAGGACACCAGCTCAAGGTTCATGTGGTTGTCGTCGATGATCATGATTCGCCGGGCCGTCATCACGCCTCCCCATCATCAGATGTCGCCGTGGCCATGGCCGCCGGACATCTCCAGCGCCGCAGTTCGTCCAGCAACGCCGCCAGGCTTCCGCCGCCTTTGTTCAAGATCGCCAAGGCAGAATTTGCCAAGTGCGCGTACTCGTCCTGGGTCAACAGCATGCAGGTCCAGATGAACACTGGTATGTGTTTCCATTGCGAATGCTGACGCAGTGCGTCCAGGACTTCAAACCCGTCCATGCCGGGCATCATCAGGTCAAGGATGATGGCGTCGGGCCGATGCTCAGCCATTTCGGCAAGTGCCCGGCGGCCGTCCAACAAGCCAATGAACTCAATGCCGAGCTTGCCCAAGGTGGCCTCCATCAAGTCCAGCGCCAGTTGATCGTCGTCCACCACCATGACGCGCGCGCCGCGACGCTGGGTCAAGCCCAAATTGCCCAACACCATGCCGAGGTGTCGGGTTTCAAGCGGCTTGCTCAGCACATCGGTCACCGGGAAGTTGGCGGCCAATGAGGATGCCGTCCTCATGGTCACGGCCACCACGGGCGATTGCCGACTGGGCCCCTTGCTGCGAATGGCTGACAGCGCTTCCAGCCCGCGGCAGTCCGACAAGATCAGGTCCAGCGTGATCGCGTCATAGGTGTGGTTGCGAGCACGCGCCACAGCTTGGTCGCCGGTGGATGCATGGTCCACCTCAACGCCCACGGCCGTGAGCGCGTCGGTCATGCGGTGTTGCTCGTCCGCGTTGTCCGTGATCACCAGAAAGCGATGTCCGCTGCCAGAGGCCGGGCTGGGCAATGCCTCGCTGGAAGCATTGTGCCGACGCAGGACCAGGTGGAACACGCTGCCCACGCCCAGCGTGCTGCGCACCCCAATGTGTCCGCCCTGGGCCTGGACCAGCCTGCGTGTCAATGCCAGGCCCAATCCGGTGCCTTGGTGCCGTTTGGTGTAGCCACTGTCAAGCTGACGAAACTCGACAAAGAGCTTTGACAAATCCGCTTCGGCAATCCCGACGCCGGTGTCTTCAACTTCAATCCGGAAATGGGCCCTTCCCTGCGGCATTGCCCGCAAAGTGACCTGCCCACCAGGCCGCGTGAACTTGATGGCATTGGACAGGTAGTTGTAGAGCACTTGCTTGAGCCGCGCCGGGTCAATGTGAAGCTCGCCAATGCTCTCGTCGATCTCTGCGCAAACGGTCACCCCTTGTCGGTTGGCCGAAGTCTGAAGGATCGTGGTGACTTCTTTGACCAGCAGTGCCAGGTCCACCGGCTCCGGGTAAAACTCCAGCTTGCCAGCCTCAACCTTGGACAGGTCCAGCACATCGTTGATCAACTGCAGCAGGTGCTGGCCGCTGGTTTCGATGTAGCCCAGGAACTCACGATGCTTGGGCGATTGAGCCGGGACCGCGTCGCCATGGAGCAAGCCCGCGAAGCCAATGATGGCATTGAGTGGTGTCCTCAACTCATGCGACATGTTGGCCAGAAACTCACTTTTGAGTCGACTCGCTGCGTGAATCTGGCGGTTTTCGGCCTCAAGCCTCTCGGCCTCCAGGTGCATCTGCTCAACGCGTTTTTGTTGGGTGATGTCTCGTGCAATCTTGGAGGCGCCAATGATCTGGCCGTGCGCGTCTCTGATAGGCGAGATGGTGACGGAGACGTCCACCAGGTCGCCATTTTTGGCCCGGCGAACCGTGTTAAAGGGGGCGATTTGAACACCGGCCGACAGCTCGGCCAGGATGGCCATTTCTTCAGCGGCGCGATCGGGCGGCAACAACATCTGGATTGGTTGGCCAATGGCTTCTTGCGCCGTGTAGCCAAACAGGGACTGCGCTCCCCTGTTCCAGCTGGTGATGCGCCCGTCCAGGGTTTTGCCAATGATGGCGTCATAAGACGAGTCGACAATGGCGGCCAACTGATTGGCTCCAACCTCGGCCTCATTCAGCTGCGTCATGTCTCTGAAAACCATGGCCAGCCCCCTCACCTCTCGGTCTGGCGAATAGGTCAGCGAGGCTTGCACTTCCAGGGAGACGCGCGTTTGGTCAGGGCGGATGGCCACCACCTGATGCACGGTGTCAATGGTGGCCCCCATGCCGATCATGAGGTCAACGGGGTTGCGGCCCAGGTTTGAGTCGGGCTGGTCTTGGCGGTTAAAAATCTCGGACATCGGTCGGCCCAATGCTTGGTCCTGGCTCCAGCCGGTGACTTGTTCGGCCACCGCATTCATGCGGCTGACACGGCCCTGGCGGTCGGTGGCCATGAATCCGGCGCCAATGCTGGCCAGCGCGATGACCAGGGCTTCTTGGGTGTCTGAGAGGTTTTCTTCAGCGGCACGCCGTTGTTTAACCTCAGCTTCGAGCGACTCAATGCTCGACTGCAACTGCGCGACCGAAGGGATCTTGAGTGCCTTGGGAATCAGCGGCCACAGGGCAATGGCGGTGACCAAGGAAATGAGGGCCGTCACCACTTTGCTGATGGCTTGCAAGCCATAGAACGGTTGCCAGATGGTGATCACATCGGCCACGTGCGTGATGCCACAAGCGAAGATGAAGGCGCTAAACAGCCCGACCAACCAGTTCGTGGAGGATTCCCCACGTTTTCGGACGAAACTCAGCATGGCCAGTGGGATCGAGAAGTACGCGGCTGCGATGACCAGGTCCGCGACCACCATGGACCACAAAAGCTCCGGCTGCCATGTAAAACAGTAGCCATGCGGCAGGTAACCATTGCGCCCCAGAAACGAAACGACTTGATCCACAGGCCAGCCCTCCAGTAGAAGGGCATGATCAGTGTTTTCAGAAGCCGCTGTCAATGAGTGGCATGCGAGCCACTGTTGTCATTGCAGGTACCGGTCGAACACCATGGACACGCTCCGCACAAAGTGCCACCCCAAGGGGGTCAGCTGCACGGCGCGAGGCTCAAGCACCAGCATGCCCTCGCCCACCATCCCTTGCAATCGAGCCAGTTCTGGCCTGAAGTATTCGGACACCGTGATGCCGCAGGTGCTTTCAATCGCGTCGAAATCCAGTCGGCCTTGGCACATCAATGCCATGACCACGGTGCGGCGAATGAGGTCATCGTTGGACAACCAAATGCCTTTCTCCGTGGGGAAACGCCCTTGCACCAGAGCGGCCTGGTACTTGTCCAGCGTCTTGGCGTTCTGCGAATAGCTGTTACCGACGCGCCCGATGGCGGACACCCCCAACGCCACAATGTCGCAGTCGGGTTGCGTGCTGTAGCCTTGAAAATTGCGCTGCAGCCTGCCCTGACGCTTGGCGACGGCCAACGAGTCGTCTGGCAAAGCGAAGTGGTCCATGCCGATGTAGTCATAGCCTTCGGCCCTGAAGCGCTTGATCGCCTGTTCGAGCATGCTCACCCGCTGCGCTTGTGTGGGCAGATCAGGTGTCAGGATGCGGCGCTGCGGCTTGAAGCGATCCGGCATGTGGGCATAGCCATACAGCGCGATGCGGTCAGGCCTCAGTTGCGCAACCTGTCCAAGGGTTCTGGCAAACGACTCGGGCGTTTGCTTGGGCAAGCCATAGATCAGGTCCGTGTTGATGGAGCCATAGCCCAACGACCGGGCGCTTTCCATCAAGCCTTGAACAGACTCAAAAGGTTGAACGCGGTGCACGGCGGCTTGAACCTGTGCGTCGAAGTCTTGCACGCCAAAGCTGATCCGGTTGAACCCCATTTCAGCCAGATTGGCCAATCGTTGTGGCGTCACGGTTCGCGGATCCACCTCGACAGACATTTCAGCACCAGGTAAGAACTCGACCGCATGGCGCAGGATGGCCATCAAGCGGCGGAGTTCCTGGTCGCTCAGGAAGGTGGGCGTGCCACCACCCAGGTGGAGTTGCGAGGCCTGCTGGGGGTGCCGCCATGCCCGCAAGTGCAGATCGACTTCCAGCTCGATCGCATCAAGGTACTGGGTGGCGCGGCTGTGATCGCGCGTGACGATCTTGTTGCAGGCGCAGTAGTAGCACACCGATTCACAGAACGGCAAATGCACATACACGGACAAGGGCGCGATGGTCAGACCGGCCGCCAGGCCTTCGGCCCGCTTCTTCAGCGCCCGTTCATAGTCCTGCGGCTGAAAGCGTTCATTGAAGCGGTCTGCCGTGGGGTAGGAGGTGTAGCGCGGCCCACCCTTGTCCAGGCGTTGGAGCAATCGCGAGTCCAACTCCACAGGCGACGAACTGTTCATGAACGGCTTTCAACGAGGAATGACGAAGGTGGACTTTTCCACCACGTTGGCGTTGCTGCCCTGCCCGTCTTCAGCCAGGCGTTCGATTCGAAACTGAATCGGGTGTGCGCCAGGGCTCAGTTGGTGGGCAGATTCTTGCGGCACCTGGACGACGACTGGGAACCAGCGGGCTTCGGTGGCCTCCACCTCGATCACCGACACGCCAGTGACCTTGGCCCCAGGCAAACCACTGACCTGCACCTGCAGGCGCTGGGTTTGTTCCGTGGCGTTCATCAGTTGCAGGCGGTAAACGTTTTCAATGTTGCCCTCCCCTGCAATGCGGGCCAAAGACCCTCGGTCTCTCACCACGTCAACCTTGAACGGACTTTTCAGGGCCAGGCTGGCCACCAGCGCCAGTGAGATGGTCACCAGGATGCCGCTGTAAATGAGGATACGAGGCCGCAGCATGCGGCCCATCATTTGGCGCGAAGTGAGCTTCTGTTCCATGCCCGACTGCGTGGCGTACTTGATCAGGCCGCGTGGGTAGCGCATCTTGTCCATGACGCTGTCGCAGACGTCGATGCAGGCGGCGCAGCCGATGCACTCGTACTGCAGGCCATCTCGGATGTCGATGCCCGTTGGGCACACTTGCACACACAAGCCGCAGTCGATGCAATCGCCCAGGCCCAGTTGCTGGAGGTCGGCACTGCGGGCGCGGGTTCCGCGAGGGTCGCCACGCGCCTGGTCATAGCTGATGACCAGCGTGTCGTGGTCAAACATGGCGCTCTGAAAGCGCGCATAGGGGCACATGTACTTGCACACCTGTTCACGCAAGTAGCCAGCGTTGCCATACGTGGCCAGCCCATAGAACAGCACCCAGAAGGTTTCCCAGGGGCCCAGGTTGAACTGGGTGACTTCTGCGGCCAGCGTTCTGATGGGTGTGAAGTAGCCCACGAAGGTGAAGCCCGTCCACAAGGCAATGACACCCCAGGTGAAGTGCTTGCCAAACTTGCGCCAAACCTTGCGCCATCCCCAGGGGCCTGCATCCAGCTTGAGGCGTTGACTCCGGTCACCCTCGAACTGGCGCTCGACCCAAAGGAATATTTCGGTGTACACCGTTTGAGGGCAGGCATAGCCGCACCAAAGGCGCCCGGCCACGGCGGTGAACAGGAACAGCGCAAAGGCGCAAATGACCAACAACCCCGTCAGGTAAATGAAGTCCTGCGGGTACAGCACCAGATCGAAGATGAAGAAGCGCCGGGCGGTCAGGTCAAACAGCAAGGCCTGACGGCCGTTCCAGGGCAGCCAGGCCAATCCATAGAAAATGGCCTGGGTCAACCACACCAAAGTCCAGCGCCACGCAGCAAACCAGCCGTGAACGGCGCGTGGGTGGATCTTGGGCTGCTTTTCATACAGGGACACGAGTTGTGTCGCCTCGCCATCAGCCGAGGCGTTAGGTACCGGAACGATCGGTATGACCCGCGCCGACGTCGCTTTCTTATCCGGTCCAGTCATGGTTGGTTCACCGTTGCAGGGCAACGCTCTCCACCTTGGGTTGGGACATCTGCCAGACATACGCCGCCAGGACATGGATCTGCTCGGCGGTCAAACGGGTGCCATGGGCTGGCATCTGGTTGGTTTTGCCATTCTTGATCATGCTCATGACGGCCTCTTCACCCCAGCCATGCAACCAAACCTTGTCGGTCAGATTGGGAGCGCCGAGGGCCTGGTTGCCCTTGCCATCCATGCCATGACAAGCCGCACACGCCGAAAATGATGACCGACCCAATTGTGCCGCGATGTTGTTGTGTGCACCGCCAGACAGACTCAAGACATAGTGGGCCAGGTTGCGCGCATCGGCTTCAGTGCCCACTGCCCCGCCCATGGGGGGCATCATGCCAATCCGCCCCTTCGTGATGGTCTCTTCGATCTTCTCGACGGCGCCACCGTGAAGCCAATCGTTGTCGGTCAAGTCGGGAAAGCCTTTGCTGCCGCGGGCATCCGATCCATGGCAAGTGGCACAGTTGTTGACGAACAGGCGCTCGCCAATCCCCATGGCCTGAGGATCTTTCGCCAACTGGTTGGCGGGCAAACCTGCGAACTTGGCATAAAGCGGGGCACTCAGCGCGCGGGCTGCTTCCACTTCGGCGGCGTGCTGACCATTGGTGCTCCAATCAAAGTAGCCACGTGTGCTGCCCAGTCCGGGATAGAGCGCGAGGTAGGCAAAGGCGAAAATCACCGTGCCCACAAACAGCCCCATCCACCAGCGCGGCAGGGGGTTGTTCAGTTCTCGCAGGTCTTCGTCCCAGACATGGCCGGTGGTGTTGTCGCCAGGAATGACCTTGCGCCTGGCTGCGATGACCAACAAGGCCAGGCAGGCCAGAAGGCCGATGATGGTGGCTGCGGCAACGTAGTAGGACCATCCACTGCTGATGAAATCACTCACGAACGGGCTCCTCGTCGCTGAAGGGAAGTTGTGCTGCGGCGTCAAAATCAGCGCGATGCCCGGGCCAGCAGGCCCAGACAGCGATGCCGCCAAAGCTGACGAAGCTGGCCATGGTGACCAGGACGCGTAACTCATTGAGGTCCATGTGGGGTCTCCTTGTTACTTCAGTTGGGTACCCAACACCTGCAGGTAGGCGATGAGCGCTTCCAGCTCAGTCTTGCCCTGCACGGCTTCGGACGACGCATCGACTTCGGCTTGCGTGTAAGGCACGCCCAGGCGCTTCATGGCCGTCAAGCGAGGCGGCACGCTGGCCGGATCGACTGGCTTGGTGGCCAGCCATGGGTAGGCTGCCATGTTGGACTCAGGGACCAGGTCGCGTGGGCTGGTCAGGTGAATGCGGTGCCATTCATCGCTGTACTTGCCACCAACGCGTGCCAGGTCCGGCCCGGTGCGCTTGCTGCCCCATTGGAATGGCCGGTCATAAACGAACTCGCCTGCCAAGGAGTAGTGCCCATACCGCAATGTCTCGGACTGCAAGGCGCGAATCATCTGTGAGTGGCAGTTGTAGCAACCTTCACGCAGGTAGATATCACGGCCCACGAGTTGCAAGGCGGTGTAGGGTTTGACACCCGCCACGGCTTCAGTGGTGGAGCGTTGGAAGAACAGGGGCACGATCTCAACCAAGCCGCCCACGGCCACCACCAACAGGATCAGGACGATCATCAGGCCATTGTTGGTCTCGATTTTTTCGTGTCCCCGCGCCGGGTTGACGTGCCCTTCATGCTTGGTAGCAGGAACCTTCGCGACGGCGGGTTTGCCTGCCCGCACGGTCATGACCACGTTCCAGGCCATCAGCAACATGCCGCTGAGGTACAGCAAACCACCACTCAGGCGAACCACATAGAACGGGAATGTGGCCTTCACACTTTCAATGAAGCTGTAAACCAAGGTGCCGTCGGGATTCACCGCACGCCACATCAAGCCCTGCATCACGCCGGCGATCCACATCGCCGCGATGTACAGGACGACGCCCAGTGTCGCGATCCAGAAGTGGATCTCGATCGCCTTGACGCTGAACATGGTGGTCCGGCCGAACATGCGGGGGATCAGGTAGTAAAGCGATCCCATGGTGATGAAACCAACCCAGCCCAAGGCCCCGGCGTGCACGTGGCCCACTGTCCAGTCCGTGTAATGCGACAGCGCATTGACGGTCTTGATGGACATCATCGGGCCTTCGAAGGTGGCCATGCCATAGAAAGACAAGGCCACGATCAGGAACTTGAGGATGGGGTCGTCGCGCAGCTTGTACCAGGCGCCCGACAAGGTCATCACACCGTTGATCATGCCGCCCCAGCTGGGGGCTAAAAGCACCAGCGAGAACACCATGCCCACCGATTGCGCCCAGTCGGGCAAGGCGGTGTAGTGCAGGTGGTGCGGACCAGCCCACATGTAGGTGAAGATCAGTGCCCAGAAGTGCACGATCGACAGGCGGTACGAGTACACCGGCCGCTCGGCCTGCTTGGGGATGTAGTAATACATCATGCCCAGGAAGCCTGCGGTGAGGAAGAAGCCGACGGCATTGTGGCCGTACCACCATTGCACCATCGCGTCTTGAACACCGGCGTAAGCCGAGTAGCTCTTCCACAGGCTCACGGGCATGACGGCGCTGTTGACCACGTGCAAGAGGGCCACGGCCAGGATGAACGCGCCAAAGAACCAGTTGGCCACGTAGATGTGCCGAACTTGCCGTTTGGCGATGGTGCCGAAGAACACGATAGCGTAAGAGACCCACACCACCGTGATCAGAACGTCGATGGGCCATTCCAGCTCGGCGTATTCCTTGCCTTGCGTGTAGCCCATCGGGAGTGTGATCGCAGCCGCCACGATGACGGCCTGCCATCCCCAGAAGGTGAACTTGGCCAAGGCCGGTGCGAACAATCGGGTTTGACCCGTGCGCTGGGCCACATGGTAAGACGTGGCAAACAGCGCGCAGCCGCCAAAGGCGAAGATCACCGCGTTGGTGTGCAGTGGCCTGAGGCGCCCATAGCTGAGCCACGGGATGTTCGCAGTCAGGTCGGGCCAAGCCAGTTGAGCAGCGATCAGAACGCCGACGGTCATGCCAACCACGCCCCACAGCACCGCCGCCAATGCGAACTGTCGAACAGGCCAGTCGTCATAGTTGACCACGGCAGATTTTAGAGCGGCCATTCGGCGCGTCCTTTCGTTGTTTTCGTGCTTGAGATTGAAGGGTCTACCGGGATTGTTGGGCAAAGGCCCCGTTTGAGCCTTGACCCTGATCAAGACTCAGAGCGGCCGCGCGCTCATCGTGTTCATTCAGCCCGGCGGCCACCAAAACGCCAGTGGCGCCCAAGGTGGCGAGGACGAAGGCAAGGGCTCTGATCATCATGTGGTGCACCAGGTTGCAAAGCGTTGCCAGAGGTCGTGTGTCAAGGCCCAGCCAGAGGCGAGCACCAAGCCGATCCCGGCGATGCGAAAACCGTGCAGCGACAGCTGTCCGGGAGAAATGGTGGTGCCGTGATGCGCCTGCCAGCGCTTCCACGCCCAGGGAGCGAGCAGCAGGCCCGGCATGGACGCCACCGAGAAGGCGCCCATCACCAAGGCACCCGCCAATGGCGTGTTGGCCAGCGCCGCCAGCACCAGCGCCCCTTGCAGTGCGGCGCAGGGCCAGGCCGCCCATGCCAAGCCCGTGAGGCCTGCGCGCATCACGGGTGAATGGCGTCCTGGCATGCGGATCACGGACACGGTGTCGTCGCGCCTCATCCAGGTGGGTTGCTCGCCCGTGAACAACCACCACAGACCCAACCCCAGGCAAGCCAGGTGCAAAAGCGTCCACAGCGGACGCAGCGCAGGCACTGTTTCGCTCCAGACGCCGAGAGTGGACACGCTGTACGCGGCCAGTGCGCCCACGAGCATGTAGCTGATCAGGCGCCCCACTTGAAAACTGGTCGCGCTGTGCTTGTCTCCACGCGTCACCGCCGCGCAAGGCGCCGCGCACATGACGGCGCAATGCGGTGTGGCGGCCACGCCCATGGCCAAGCCAGCGAGGATCAGCGGCCACTGCATGGTGTTGGTGTCAGCGACGAAACGCCTGCGAGGCAGATCCTGGGTTGTGGACAGGCTGGTCGCCGCCATTGATGGCGAGGGCCAAGGTGATGAAGCCAGCGACCACGACCAAGGCCGGGCCGCCAATCACCAGCCACACCATGGGGATGCGCCACCACGGGAGTGTGGGTGGGCCCATGATTGTTCGTGTGTTGTCAGCCATTACGCGCCTCTGATTTCCTTGCTCAACTGAGATTATTCGTTGGGGCGTGCTCAGTCACCTTGATGCAAATCAGTCGACTCATGCGCGGCGTCCAAAATTTGCTCGCCGTGCTGCTCCACGTCATCAAATTGGCCGGAATACAGAGCCCACGCAAAAACACCCAAGATGACCAGCACCAGCACCGACGACAGGGGAATCAGCAGGTAGAGGATGTCCATGCAGGGTCAGCGCGAGAGGCGCAGCGAGTTGAGCACGACCAGCAGTGAGCTGGTGGCCATGCCCAGGCCCGCAGCCCATGGCGGCAACCAACCCATCAGGGCCAATGGCACGCAAGCCGCGTTGTAGGAAGCCGCCCAGATGAAGTTCTGGCGCACCACGCGCAAGGTCTTCTTGGCCAGGGCGCGTGCGCGAACCACGTCCTGCAGGTCATTGGTGACCAGCACCCCGTCGGCTTGGGCTCGTGCAATTTGCGCGCCCTCCCCCATGGCGATCGAGGTGTCGGCCTGGGCCAGAACCGGCGCATCATTGATGCCATCACCCAACATCGCCACCTGCTGGCCGCGCGCTTGAGCCTCTCGCACGGCGGTCAGCTTGTCTTGCGGCGCCATGCCGCCTTGGCAGTCATTCAGACCCAGCAAGCGGCCCACTCGGTGGACGCGCTCAGCGCTGTCACCCGACAACAAGATGACACTCACGCCATCCTGCTCAAGGGCCCTGACCGCCTCCATGGCGCCAGGGCGCAGGGTCTCGGTGAACCGGAAGCAGGCCACCGGTTGACCATCGCGGCTCAGCCAGGTCTCAGCGTCGTGGCCATCATTCGCCGCCACCGGCACCGCGCGAGATGCCCGGCCCAGTTGCCAGATCGATCCATCGCTGGCGCAGCCTTCGATGCCTTGGCCGGGTGTTTCACGCAGGCCATGCCACACCCCTGTCGCTTTGGCCGTTTCCTGCGCCAGAACCTTGGCAAGCGGGTGTGTCGACCACGCGGCGAGCGACGCGGCCTGCTGGCGCAACGCATCATCCGTCCAACGTTCATCTGGGCCGGTGCGGATCATCGTGGCCCGCTGACGCCGCGCTTCGGTCAAGGTGCCGGTTTTGTCGATGAACAAGGTCTGCATACCCGCCAAGCCTTCAATGGCCTCGATCCGGCGCAACAGCAGGCCTTGCTTGGCCATGGCCATCGCCGCCGACAGCATGGCCGAGGGCGCCGCCAGTGACAAGGCGCACGGACAAGTCACGATCAGCACGGAGACGGCCACCCAGATGGCCCGAGATGGGTCAATCACGCTCCACACTGCCGCAGCCGCGGCCGCCAGCACCAGGATCGACCACAGGAAAGGCGTTGCCCAGCGATCACTGGCGGTGACCGATGCAGGGCGCTGCGTGCGCGCATCGCGCATCATGGCGACGATCGCTTCGTAGCGGGTGTCTGCGCCCACGTGCTCGACCCGCATGGCAACCGGCGCGGCCAAATTCAGGCTCCCCGCCACCACGGCATCGCCCACGGTCTTCTCAACCGGGGCTGATTCACCGGTCAGCAGCGACTCATCCGCGCGTGTCTGGCCTTGGGTCACGATCCCGTCAGCACAGAAGGCCCCGCCCACTGGCACCCGGATGATGTCGCCGCGCTTCAGGCGCAACACGCTGATGGCCATGACGCTGCCATCTGGGCTCTCGCGCAGAGCGATCTCTGGCAGCCGACCGATGGTGTCTTCCAGCGAGCGCTCGGCGTGGTGACGGGCCCGCATTTCCAGGTATCGCCCCCCGAGCAGGAAGCTGATGAACATGGTCAGCGAATCAAAATAGACCTCCCGACCGAACACACCACCCGGGTCGAACGTGGCGCCGCTGCTGGCGATGAAGGCCACCAGCATGCCCAAGGCGGCTGGCACATCCATGCCGATTCGGCGGTTGCGCAATGAGCGCCATGCGCCACTCAGGAAAGGGGCTGCGGCAAAGATCATCACCGGCAGGGTGAGCAGCCAACTGCCCCAATCGAGCAGCTGCTTCAAGTCGGGCTCGAGCTGGCCTGATGCGCTGACATACGACGGTGTGGCCAGCATCATCACCTGCATGGCGCAAAACGACGCCACGAACAGGCGCCACAGCGCATCCCTGGATTCTTTCAGGCGAAAGGCGCGCGCGTCGGCCACGGTGTCCGGTGTGGCGCGGTAGCCTGCTCGCTCAATGGCCTGCACGAGTTCAGAAGGACGGGTCCGCTCAACATCCCAGGAAACGGTGGCGCACTGCCCTGCGGCGCTGACTCGCACCTCGGTCACGCCGGTTACGCCTTGAAGTGCCTGTTCGATGGTCGCTGCGCAAGCCGTGCAATGCATTCCGCCGATGCGCAAGGAAGACTCGCCAAGGCGTCGGCCATTGGCCAGGGATGTCCACCGGGTGAACTGCGCGGCTTCCACTTCGTCATCCAGCACTGTCACTTGGGCGTCAGGCGTCTGGATCGGTGGGGACTTTGCAGGGGTGTTCATGGGATCAGCGCAGGGTACTCAGCAGCACCGCCTGGATGAAGGCTTCCCGGCAACCATGATCGTCATGGGCGTTGCCTGCAACGTGCGCCAGCGCCTGATGCTTCATGTGCTCAAACTGCCTGAATGCTTCATGAGATGGCGATCCAATGCCATTGTAGACAACCGTGCCCGCATGCTGCACCAGCTGGGCAACGACCTCGCCATCCACGCCCTGGCATTCAACCGCCTCATACAGGCGGCCCAGCATTCTGGCCGTGGCGATGAGGTCGGCTCCTGGGGCCAGGCCAGCATCGCTGGAGCGGATTCGGGCCACGCGCGCACCCAGGCTCGTGGCAGCGCGCTCAAAAGTACTGGCATCGCCTGCATCTGAGTGACCGAAGACCAAGGCAATGTTCTTACCACGCAACAGCATCTGCGCAGCGCCAGGCACGCTGGCCCTGGCAGTCAGGCTGTCCGCCGCGCAAATCAACGTCCGGACCTGTTGTTCATTCAGGCCGCCGGGAGCGTTCAGCGCTTTGTAGTCGAGGTAGGGGCTCACATTGGAGGGCCGTTGAGGGGCAGCATCGGGATGATCCTGCTGTGACGGAGGCTACGGCGGGGCCAAGCAACGGGGGTTGACGCAGGTCAAGCGCCAAGGGGCTGATACAGACCGTTTACGCAACGTTACGCAGCGAGACATGCCGTTGGCACGTCAGTGATCCGCCATTTTTAGACTGACAGCATTGACAGAAACCCACCAACGCCCAGTCCAGCGAAAGTCACAATGACCACCTCCACCCACACTTCCACCCAGCCCACTCACCTGCCCTTCGCCGTGCCCGTGATGGCAGATCTGGACTGGAGAAACACGGATACCTCAGGGGTCAGCGAACGGATTGCGAGCAGCTTGCGTTTGCTGCAACAGGCGGTGACCATTCAGCGGCGCTTGGTACATGCGGGTGACAAGATCTATGAGTCGGGTCAACCTTTCAAATACCTGTACGTGCTCAATTCGGGCATTTTCAAAACCATCAATGCGTCGCAAGACGGTCGGGAGCAGGTCGTCGGCTTGCACTTCAAGGGCGACTGGCTGGGCTTTGATGGCATTGCACGTGGCCGCTATGGCTGTGATGCTGTCGCGATGGACACGGCCGAAGTGTGGTGCGTGAGTTACGCGTCCTTGTGCCAGGCCGCCGCGACTCAACCCGCGTTGATGGCGCTGCTCCATGAAACCATGAGCCGTGAAATCACACGTGATCGGGACTCGCTGTTGTCGCTGTGCACCTTGTCCGCCGATGCGCGGGTGGCCGACTTCCTGCGGTATTGGGCCGAATCACTGGCCCAACGTGGCTTGCGCACCGACCAGATCACCCTGCGCATGACCCGCGCAGAAATTGGCAACTACCTGGGGATGACGCTTGAAACGGTCAGCCGAGCCTTGACCCGATTGGCCAGCAAGAGCCTGATCGGTTTCACCGCCAAGGGCCGACGCGACATCCTGATTCCCGACGTGACCCAACTGGTGGCCTTCATTGAAAGCAGCTTGCCTGCCGCCCGCATGGCCACGCTTCAATGAGGTGATGCCGAGGTGACGTTGGCGATGGCATTGGCCAGTTCATCTCGGCCGTAAGGCTTCTGGAGCAATTCCCAATGCTCGGGCGCGTCGCGGTTAGCGTCAAGCAGTTCAGATGAGAACCCCGACATCAGGATGATGGCCAAGGCGGGCCAGCGCGCTTGCGCTATCTTGGCCAACTCCATGCCGCGCATGCCTGGGCCCAAGGCGATGTCAGTCAGCAGCAGCTGAACATCCTCGCCAGCGTCAAAGCCAATCAAGGCCTCTTCAGCACTGGCGAAAGGCGTGACCCGGCAGCCCAGGGCTTCAAGAAACCGCTCAACCACCGCCCTGACCTCCGGGTCATCTTCGACCAACGCCACCCGAAGGCCCATCGGCACAGGGTGGGCGGATGGGGCTTGTGGCACCTCTGGCTCATCGTCTTGTGGTGGAGCGGGAATGTACAAGGTCAAAGTTGTGCCGACACCGATGGTGCTGTCGATCGCCACGGCGCCTCGCGACTGCCGGGCAAAACCATAAACGGTGCTCAAGCCCAGCCCCGTGCCTCGACCCGCCTCTTTGGTGGTGAAGAAGGGCTCGAACGCGCGCTTCTTGATCTCTTCAGACATGCCCGTGCCGGTGTCTGTCAGTGATATCTCAACAAAGGGAGTCGATGCCCCGTCCGAATCGGACACATCGGATTGAAGATCGGCTGGCAATGCATTGCAGACTTTGCAGGCGATGGTCAGGGTACCCCCATCCGGCATCGCATCGCGCGCGTTGATGGCCAAATTGAGCAGGGCTGCCTCGAGTTGGCCGGGGTCGGCCAGGCACGGGGGGCAGGCCCCATCCACGGCCAATTTGATCTGAATGCGTTGATCCAAGGTGCGGCGCAACATGTCGGCCAAAGAGTACAACTGGGCGACGACATCGACGCGCCCAGGCTGCAGAACCTGCCGACGAGAAAATGCCAGGAGTTTGCTGGTCAGCTCGGCGCTGCGTTTTCCAGCCCGCAACGCCGCACCCAGCAATTGTTGGGCATGGGGATCGGCGGTGATGCTCGGCAATTCTTCCAGCACCTGGAGATTGCCCTGAATGACGGTCAACAGGTTGTTGAAGTCGTGCGCGATGCCGCCGGTGAGTTGGCCGACGCTTTCCAGGCGCTGGGAATGCCTCAGTGCTTCTTCCGTTTGCGAGCGTTGCAAGGTGCTGGCCAGCAGATTGCCAACCGATTCCAGAAACCGGGTTTCATCCTCACCGAAACGGTCCGCCTGAGTGGACCTGACAACCAGCACCCCCACGGTCCGGCCTCGGTCAGACAGCGGCACGGCCAAGCCGCTGATGAGGCCAACGTCCAGGTAGCTGCGCAACACACCAAAGCGTTGCTCGGTGCGGCCATCCTTGACCAGCAGCGGGGCATTGTTGGCCAGCACATAGCCCGGCATCCTGTCCGGCGTGCTGGGCAATCGAGCTCCCAGGTGCTCTTCGGCCACCAACCCCACCCCGCTGACCACGAAGAACTGCAAGCGGCTGGGGTCCAGCAAGTAAACCGCGCTGGACTCGACATGCAAGGCCTCGGTGGCCATCTTGGGCACCTCTTGCAGAAGCTCTTGGGGATCGCGCATGTCCACCGCCAGCCGCCCCAAACGGGCGACATAGTCGCTGTACCGAGCGCGCTGCAGAGCCTGCTTGACCCGCGGATAGGCCCCGATGCCCCGGATGGCCGTCACCACATAGGGAAAGCCGAGGTCTTTGAGTGGGCTGAGCGCAATTTCGACCATCACCTCCGTGCCGTCTTTGCGCTTGGCCACCAGGTCCATCTGTGTTCCCATGGGGCGAGCATGAGGATTGCGGCCGTAAGCTTTGCGGTAGTTGGCATGCCGAGGGCGAATGGCATCGGGCACCAGGGCCTCCACCGCAAGCCCCACCAACTCGTCACGTTGGTAGCCCAGCAGTTCGGTGGCCGAAGGATTGGCCATCACGATCATTCCGCCCTCGTCTACCAACAGAAGGGCATCGGGATAAGCCTTGAAGATGGACTGAAACACCGAAACCTGGTCCAGTCCTGGAGGCAATTGATGGTTCATGATGCTGCGCTGACAAGCGGCACGAAAACGTACCCTGCCCCACGCACCGACTTGATGATCTTGGGATCCTGGGAGTCTTCTTCCAGCTTTTTGCGAAGGCGTCCCACTTGGACATCGATCGTTCGGTCGAAGGGCCCCGCCTCACGCCCTCGGGTGTGTTCCAACAAGAAGTCGCGGGACAACACGCGTCCTGGATGCTGCAGGAACACTGCGAGCAAATCAAACTCGCCACTGGTCAGTGGCACTTCGTCACCTTGGGGTGCCAGCAGGCGACGGGCCCCTTGATCGAAGGTCCAATTCAAGAACCGCCATGCGTCATGAACCTGCTGTGTGTTCTGCAGGGTCGGCTCGTTGTCGGGCGGAGTGATTCTGCGCAGAACCGCTTTGGTTCGGGCCAGCAATTCGCGCAGGTCAAAGGGCTTGGTGACGTAGTCGTCGGCGCCCAGTTCAAGACCGACCACTTTGTCCACAGGGTCGCCGCGACCGGTCACGATCAAGAGGCCGCAGCGCCACTTTTCGCGAAGCTGTCGGGCGATGCTCAAGCCGTCCTCGCCTGGCAATCCCAAGTCCAACAGCACCACTTGAGGTGCATCCAGCGCCATCAGCGCCATCAAGGCCACCCCGGAGTGAAGAACGCTGACGCGGAAGCCATGACCGGAGAGGTAGTTGCCCAGCAACTGGGTGATCTCGGGTTCATCATCGACAACGGCAATGTGGACTGGGCTAGACACGTTGATTTCTTGATCTGGCGCAAAGGGATTCAAGGGACGTCGTCTATTTTCTAACATCTGACGGCAGCTTGGATGGAGATGATTATGAACCCATTGCGCCATGTGCTTGTCCATGTTGATGGCTCTGAGCTTGCCCTTGAGCGCCTGAAATTTGCCCAGCCTCTGGCGGCGTCTTTTTCAGCCCGAATCACGGCCCTTTACGCTGTGACGCCTTGGCTGGTGCTGCACCCCGCTCACCACGTGGGCGACCAAGCCGCCTTCGCAACGCTGTCCAGACTGGACACCGAACGGCGTGCCAAGGCCCATGCCGTATTTCAATCGGCGACCGAAGGCTTGCCCAACGTGAGTTGGGATGAAGTCCGAACCCAATCGCCGTACGATTTTGCCCAGCATGCGCTTTACGCCGATCTGCTGGTGCTGGGCCAGCCGACGCATGCGCCTCACACCAACTGCGGAGTTCCTGACGATTTCGTGCCCTCGGTCCTTGAGCACAGCGGCAAACCTGCGTTGATCGTGCCCGCGAATGACCAGGTTTTCGGACGGGCCGTCAAGACTGTTCTAATCGCCTGGAATGGCAGTCGGGAGTCTGCGAGGGCATTGGATGCTGCATGGCCATTCCTGGCCAAGGCGCAGGACGTGCATGTGGCGATCTTGGGTGATCCCATCGATGACGATCCTGCGAGCCGCGCCCACTTGGAGCGCTATCTAGGCTTGCACGACATCAAACCGATCTGGCACGTGAGGCGCCCCGAATCCTTCCACGGCGTGGGCACGGCGCTGCTGTCTCTGGCCGAGGATGTCCAGGCGGGCTTGCTGGTGATGGGCTGCTATGGGCACAGCCGAGCCAGGGAGTGGGTGCTGGGCGGAGCCACCAGGACCATCTTGCAGGGCATGTCATTGCCGGTGCTGATGGCTCATTGAAAAAAATCGAGGACGCCATGACGAACTCACCTGATCGGCTCTTGTCCCATGCCCAAGCGGCCTTCTATGCCCCTGCGCCATTTGACGTCCTGGACAAATGTCATCAGGAAATCCTGACCATGTTGGATGACCTGCACACCTTGATTGAGCATGTGGCAACGGACGGTGTCGATGCCTCGGCCAGGGAGCTCTCGCGGAGCATTCATTTGTTTTTCACCACCACGGGACTGCCCCACCATTTGGATGAAGAGCAGCATGTGTTTCCAATCCTGCTGAAGAGTGGCGACCCTGAGATGACCTGCATGATCGAGCATCTTCGGCATGACCATGTGGAGATCGAAGCGCAATGGTTGAGTCTGGTGCCCCACCTGGACATGATTGCCCGGGGCTACAGCCACCCGCATATCGGAGAGCTTCGGGCCTTGGCCCAAAGATTCAACTTGCTTTGCCGACATCACATGGAGGAGGAAGAGCGTTTGATCTACCCCCGAGCTAAAGCGAGTCAGTCTCTGCAAGACCTTGATGCCATGCGCCGGGAAATGGCCGAACGCCGCGATAAGCCATTGCATCCCGATGAGGAATAGGCGCCCTGAAGTCCGGAGATTCCCCTCAAATCGAATGTTCTGAATTCGATTTCGCTGAAAAAATCAGCGGGACATGCAATACCTCAAACGGTTGACCCGCCTCTTTTCTCCACGCCCGGCTTGCTCTGCGGAAATGCAGCGGGCTCAGGCGTTGATCAAGGCCATTGACGACGGGGGTGTGCCGCTCAACCCAGTCAAGGTCAACGACATTGCGCGCCAGCTCGGATTGGAAGTCTCCAGCAGAGCGCCCATGGATCAAACGATTCAACGCATCCGCGAGGCTCTGGCGCGCATGTAAGAGGGCCCGGCATCACCGCTCAGGATGACGCGGGCACCAGTTTGCTGACGATGGTGATCAAGCGAGAAAAATCCACGGGTTTGGAAATGTATTCATTGCAACCCGCCGCCAAGGCCCGTTCGCGGTCGCCTGGCATGGCGTGAGCGGTGACAGCGACCACCGGGATGCTGCAAGTGGCTTCAATGCCTTTGAGTTGGCGGGTGGCCGTCAGGCCATCCATGCCTGGCAGGTGACAGTCCATCAACACCAAAGCGGGGTGGCCGTCGCGGACCATGGTCAGCGCTTCTTCCGCCGTGGTGGCTTCGACAACGGCATACCCCTGCTGCTCCAACACCAATCGCAATAACTCGCGATTCAAGGCATTGTCGTCCACGACCAAAACCGTCTGTCCCATGGGAACCTCTTACAACTGGACAGGCATGTTGAGCCCACCAGAACGGCCCTTCTGAAGGTGCACTTAAAAATTCCTGAAAGCGCGTGCGTTGGCAGACCGAAAAACCTGCTGGGTGACGGGGTTCACCACGAGTTCGTGCAGCTTGCTTGCAATGACGCTTTAATCAAAGCCGAATCCAGCAAAGGAGCTTTCATGAGTCAAATCAAAATCGCGGTCGTGGTGGGCAGTCTGCGCAAGGAGTCGTTCAACCACCAACTGGCCATCGCGTTGGCCAAACTGGCCCCGGCGGACTTTGACTTCGAGCATGTCCGAATCGACGATCTACCCTTGTACAACCAGGATGACGATGCCAACCCGGCGGAATCCGTCCAACGGTTGAAGGCAGAGGTCAAGTCTGCCCAAGGCTTGCTGTTCGTGACCCCGGAGTACAACCGCTCCTTTCCGGGCGTTTTGAAAAACGCCATCGACCATGCCTCGCGGCCCTATGGGCAAAGCGTGTGGGCAGGCAAGCCAGCGGGAGTGATCGGTGTTTCCGTGGGCGCCATTGGCACGTCCCTCGCCCAGCAACATCTGCGCAATGTTCTGGCCTACCTGGATGTACCCACCTTGGGCCAACCCGAAGCGTTTGTTCAAGCCAAAGAAGGCCTGTTTGGCCCCGATGGCAGCATTGCCAACGAAGGCAGCAGAAAGTTTTTGCAGGGCTGGGTGGACCGCTACGTGGCCTGGGTCAGGAAGCTGGCCGTTTGATGGGTTTCAAGGCGGCTCGCGCGGCCGATGCCGCCTCTCGCACGCCGCAGCCTTCGATGTGGTCATTGACCATGCCCATGGCTTGCATGAAGGCGTACATGGTGGTGGGGCCTACGAAGGTCCAGCCGCGCTTTTTCAGGTCTTTGGACAAGGCGGTGGCTTCTGGTGCGATGGGCATGGCCTTGAACGCCTCAAAGGTCAGAACCTTGGGTCGCGCCTGTGGTGCTGGTTCAAAGCCCCAGACATAGGCTGCCAGCGAACCGAACTCATCGCGCAACTCAATCGCCCGCCGCGCGTTGTTGATGGTCGAGACGATCTTGCCGCGGTGCCGCACGATGCCGGCATCCAAGACCAGGCGCTCGATGTCGCTGTCGCCAAATCTGGCCACCTGGTCCACATCGAAATGGGCGAAGGCTTGCCGAAAGGCCTCCCGTTTGTTGAGGATGGTGAGCCAACTCAATCCAGCCTGAAAGCCTTCCAGGCACAGCTTCTCGAACAGCTGCCGGTCATCGGTTTCCGCAAAGCCCCATTCTTGATCGTGGTACCTATGGTAGGCCGGTGTGGCCTGACACCAGGCACAGCGCAGAAGGCCTGGCGAGTCGGAGAAGAGGCCTTGGGGCGTGGTCATGGTGAGGAGATGTTTTGCAAAGGCCTTGAGGTTAACCCGAGGGAACTGGCCTTTCAAAGGCGCTTTTATCCTGTGTTCAGGTGTAACTGATCTGAGTACGCTAGGTCCCATATGAAAACGCCACCACCATCCTATCCAGTCGAACGCTCCGCACAGCCGGCTCCTGGCTTTGTGCAGTGGGATGACACGCCTTCCTTGGCCGACTCCTTGTCGTGGCGCTTGCAACGGGCTGGTGACGGCAATGGCCCCGTGGTCAATTTCGCCGACACCATGCCGGCCGCCTTGCTGCCTGTTCAGCCCCCGACGCCGTTCAGCGAGCCGGTAGATGGCCTGTCGGTGCGGGAGATCACCGACGACGATTTGTTTGTGCATCTCTTTGGAAAAACGGACGTGGAATAGGTTCCTGAAGGTCACCAGTTGATGCAATTTGCGGCAAAATCACACGTGAATTCGTCCCTGTATCCCGAGCTTCGAGGGGCAGAATCTAACCTCAGACCATGGTGATTGATTGATGATGGCGGGCCCAGACACCACCTCAGCTATTCGTGATCATGTTGTTGTATGTTTGACGGTTTTAAGCAGCAAACGCCTGGATCTGCCTCGGTGTCTATCAGCCCTACCGCACGCGACTTCGTCCCCACGACAGGCTTTGGGGCGATTGACCTTGCGCCGGTTGACTATGGTCCGGTCTCCGCTGACTCCGCTGAGCACATCGACCAGTTGCTGGCCAGCGGGTTCCCCACGCTTCGTTTTCCGGCTGAGCTTGAACGGCGCTTTCAGCACGATACCGCCGCCGACCGTCTGAGGGTCATCGTCATCACCGCGGCACTGGTCGTCATTTTGTTCAATGGCTACCTGCTGACTGACGTGTTGATGATCCCCGATGTCTTTGCAGAGGCGGTGGCGCTGCGCACGGGTTTGTTCACGCCGGTGTGCCTGATCGGCCTGTACGTGTTGATCAAAACCCCCCACCCCTTTTTCCGAGAAATCCTGGTGTTGCTGGCCGGCATGCTGGCCACAGTCATTGTTCTGTACCTGCCCAGCATCAGCCAGGATCCCTTGGCTGGCCCCTATCTGGTGGGTTTGGCCATGGTGGTGATGTTCAGCCATTCCGTGGCGCAAATGCGTTTCTGGATGGCCATGGCCCTGGACATTTTCATCGCCATGGGCACGGTGGTGGCCCTGCATTTCATCCCGCCCGCGCCCATCGAAGTCATGATCCCCTCGGCGCTGGTCCTGATCTCGACCGTGACCTTCACCCTGTTCGGCTGTTACAGCCTGGAGCGCGACGAGCGCCAGAACTGGCTGCTGCGGATCCGCGAAACCAATCTGCTGGAGGCTCTGAAAACCGCCAACGAACGCCTGGACAAAATCTCCCGCGCGGACCTGCTCACCCAGGTGGCCAACCGCCGACATTTCGACGAGTTCCTGACGAGAGTCTGGGAGCGTGCCGAGTTGGACGGCAGCGAGGTCTCTTTGATCATGATCGATGTGGATCACTTCAAGGCCTACAACGACCACTATGGCCATCCCGCTGGCGACGAATGCTTGCGCCAGATGGCCGGCACCCTCAAACGTCGGCTGCGACGTCCGGGCGACCTGGTGGCCCGGTTTGGTGGCGAAGAATTCATTGCCGTGCTGACCGGCACGACCTTGCCCATTGCCTTGCAGGCGGCCGACCGCATCAAGGTGGCCATCGAGCGACTTCGCATGCCTCACGTGGGGTCGCCAACCAGTTCGTTCGTGACGGTCAGCGTGGGCGTGGCGGCCATGCGCCCCATCGACCGGGGCGCCAGTCAGAAAGCCCTGTTGATCAAGGCCGACGAGGCACTTTACCGAGCCAAGAACAGCGGGCGCAATCGCGTCTGGCCCGACCCTGACGCCGAGAACGCCGCATGAGCGCGGCTCACCCAGCATCGCTTGAGGCTGACAAGCTGCGCATGAGTCAGTTGCAAGATTTGCTGACTCTGGGCTTCCGGTGGATGAAGTTTCCGGCTGGGCTAGAGCATCAATTCCTCAGCCAGGATCCTCAGCAGCGTTTGCGGCATTTCATCATCAGCGGCTTGATTTCGCTGTTGGTGTACGACGGTTTCCTGGTCGCGGACTACCTGCTGATTCCCGACGTGTTTTCGATCGCGGTCCGGCTGCGACTGCTGATTTTCACGCCCATTGCCTTGGTCGCCTTGGTGGTGCTCTGGGTGGGCCGAGACAAGCCTTTGATGCAGCACCCGGTGTTGCTTGATTCTGCGGTGCTGGTCAGCGGCTTGTTCGCGGCGGCCACCCTGGCCTACGCCCTGTCGATCACCCACAGTCCTTTGAGCGACTTCTACCACGCGGGCTTTGCCGTGGTGGTGATGTACGGCAACCTGGTTCAGCGTCTGCGTTTTTGGTCTGCGCTGGGCTTTTCGCTGGCCGTGCTGGCCATCCAGGTCGTGGGAGTGGTGGTGCTGCCCAACTTCAACCCACGGCTGGTGTTGCCCATCTGCTCACTGACCGCGGCCACGGTGGCCTTCTCGCTGTGCGCCAATTACGTCATGGAGCGCGACAAGCGCCGACGCTACCTGCTCAGCGAACGCGAGCGAGCGCTGGTCAAAGACCTTCGCGAGGTGAACCTGAAGCTGCAGGAACTGTCGCGGGTGGATGTGTTGACCGCGCTGTTCAACCGTCGGCATTTTCAGGAATACCTCCAAGACCTGTGGCAACGTGCCAAACATGGTGGCACGGAAGTGGTCATCATCATGATGGATGTGGATCATTTCAAGCCTTATAACGATCACCACGGCCATCCTGCGGGAGACGAGTGCCTGCGTCAGGTGGCCAGCGTGATGCACAACAGCCTTCGCCAGCCCGGTGACATGGTGGCGCGCTATGGCGGTGAGGAGTTCATTGCTGTGCTGCCCAACACCTCTTTGGCGCTGGCCATGCAGGCGGCCGAGAGGCTTCGCAAGGCTGTGCAAGACATGGCAATGCCGCACGAAACATCGCCCACCTTGCCTGTGGTCACGGTCAGCCTGGGCGTGGCTTGCTGCAATGCGGCCACGCCGGGCGCCACGCCCGATGGCTTGATCTCCAAGGCCGATCGCGCGCTGTACGAAGCCAAGCACCAGGGCCGCAACCGGGTGTGCTCCCTTTAACCCCGACTTTGTTCGTGTGAAATGCCCTGAATGGGCCTCAAGCCACCACCAAATCAGCCGAAAACGGAACCATGAGACCGCCCCAGGTCGAGTTCTACCCGTTGAAGGAATGATCGTGACGCGCACTACCCATCAGAACAAAAAGCAAACCGGGCTCACCATTCTGGAAGTGGCGGTGGTGATCGCCGTTCTGGGCCTTGTCTCGGGCATGGCGCTGCCAAAGATCAACAGTTACCAGTCCAGCCATCGAATCTCCAAGCTCATGGATGTCCGGGGATCGGTGGCGGCGGCAGCAGCCATGACGCACAGTTTGGCGGTGGCTCAGAGCAAACTGGGGACCAAGCAAGCCTGCACGGCCAATGGCAAGCTTGCCGCTTTGTCCAAGGAAGGCCATGGCACTTTGTGCACGGAGTTGCACACCTTGGTGGCATTTGCCCACGCCTATCCGGCGGCATCGTCCGAAGGCATTGTGGCGGCCGCCGAGATCGACCTCCGTGAGAATGAAGTGCTGGTGGTCGGCAACTCGGTCACGATTCGATTGGCTGACAGCCCCTCTCCGGAATCCTGTCAATTCACGTACACAGCCGCGACAGCCACGCACAGCATTCCTGTCTTGAGCGCGGCCAATACATCCGGTTGCTGAACCGGCGCTTGTGACGGCAGGCACGCGGGGCGCAACAAGTGTGCGCTATTTAACGGTTTCAGTTGACCTCGTTTTATCGGTCTTTTTGTGCCTATTGAAAAAGGGAGTCTGACTAGAGTCGTGGACATACCAATATGCGGCTCAGTTCAACATGCCACTACCTACCTGGCTTCCCTCAGGACGTGCCAAACCCACTAATGCGGGCTGGACAGGCGTTCACATTGGGCGCGATCAGATCCTCGTGGCATGCGCTCGCCAGGCACCTGGCGGCAAACCGGGCATTCACAAACTGCAACGCTTTGCTGGTCCGGATCGGATCGAAGCACTGCTTGACTGGCAGAAGACAAGCGCCCCAAAAGGCAATCAGACCAATCTGCTGCTTGAGCCCAGCGATTACCAGATCCTTCAGATCGACGCCCCGCCTGTCGAGCCATCCGAGCTCCAGGATGCCGTGCGCTGGCTGTTGAAAGACCTCATCGATTTTCCTCCCCACGATGCAGCGCTGGATTGCATGACGGTGCCAGGAGAGCAAACCGGGAACTCTCCCAGCCGCGTGCTGTCAGTTGTGACGCGCAAGTCGGTGGTGGGCGCGTGGATGCTGCATTGGCACAAAGCCAAGCTGGCCTTGTCCAGCATCGACATCGCCGAAATGGCTTTGCGAAACATCGCCGTGCTGGCCTCGGGCGAGCAGGCCGTGGCATTTCTGCATGTGGGCTGGGATACCACCAGCCTCATCATCGTCTGGCAGCAAAGCCTTTGCACATTTCGACAACTGAACATCGGCGGTGGCCAATTGCTGGCCATGGATGACCTGGAGCGCGCGACCCTGTTCGAGCGCTTTGCGTTGGAGATTCAGCGGACCACCGATGCCTTTGGCCGCCAGTTTTCCGCGGCCGACCTGACGCTCGTGTGGTTGTCCTCGGTGGTGGACGCGCCCGGTGTGGCCAGGGACCTTAGCGCCCAGATCGACCTGCGCGTGCAGCCCTTTCTGCTGGACGACTGGTTGAGCTTGGAGGATCCGCCGCGCGAAGAGGATGTTGAGCAGCGATTGGACTACACGCTGGCCATCGGCGCCGCACTGCGCATGGAGACCACGCCATGAAGCAGCAGATCAATCTGATCGATTCAACGCTGCTGCCCAAGGTGGAGCACCTGCCTGCCAGGGCGGTCGCCATGTTCACGGCCGTGGCCATGGCGGCATTGGGTGCGCACTATGGATACGAACGCTTCCTGCTGAACAGGACCATTGCGCTGGCCAAGGTGAGCGACGAACGCGTTGCCGCGCTCAATCCCTCTGAGGATGTCGACGTGGCGGGGCCCTTGTCAGCCCGCCAGCGAGCCCTGGCACGCGATGAGGCCTTGCGCGATGGCCTGGCAAGACTCAACGACTTGCCGGTTGGCAATTCACTGATGCTGAGCAGCCTGATTGCCGCGTTGCCGGGCAGCTTGTGGCTCAAGGAGATCGAATTTGCGGGAAAAGGTGGCGTCCGCATTGTGGGTGGGGCCACCGATCCAACGGCCTTGGCCGAGTACTCGGCCCGGCTGGCCAAGGTGCCCGCCTTGCGGGGCGTGCCGGTGAACGTCGTGACGCTGGAGCCGCTGGCCAGTGAAAGACACGAAGAGGACAGCATTGCGCAGGTGCCGCAACAGCCACTGCAATACCATTTTGTAGTGGCCACCACGGCCAAGGTGGCTGCACCATGAGCAGCGCCATTGCCAAATGCTTGAGTCTGGTGGAGCGCTTGAGCGAGCGAGACCGCATGGCAGTGCTTGCCGCCGTGGTCGCCTCGATCCTGGGACTGGACATGCTGATCGTTTCGCCGATGAACGCGCAGCGAAAGGCCCTGGTCGAAAGCATGGCCGCCACGGCACAGGGTGAGCAGCAAGTTCAGTTGGACGCCCAGCAACAGCAGGCCAATCTGGCTTTGGAGCTTGATCAACGCAAGGTCAAAGTCGACAAGGATCTGACCGCGTTCGGGCTGAACAACACTTTGAAAGATTCGCTGAGCTTCCTGTTGGCGCGAACGCTGCGCACAAAGTTCGCCACCATTGAAAGCCTGCGCGCCTTGAATGTGGACGAGCTGGTCATCGATGCACCCACGAACGAAGCGACGGATGCCGTGGCCGAAGCCGCCGGCTCAGCTGCTGAAGACAAGCACCCCACGCTTTACCGACACCGCTATGAGCTGAAGCTGCAGACGGAATTGAAAAGAATGGCGCCCACGCTGGATGCCTTGGAGAACGACAGCCGGCCGATGCGGGTGGAAAGCGTTCACATGCTGGCGCTGCCCTCCGGGGCCATTGAAGTAACGGTTGTGCTGGTCACGATTGGGTTGGAGAAAACATGGCTCGCGCTCTGATCATGGCCAAGCTGGTCTGCCTGGCCATGCTGTCAACCACCAGCTCAGCATGGGCACTGGGCCCTTCTGCGCCCTTCTTGCCCCCTGCCATGGCGGCCTCGGGCACGGGCACGGGCGCTCCCTTGGTGACTGAGGGGGTGGCGTTTGGCGTTGGCGGGCTGACCGGCATCAAGCGAGGGCGCAGTCCCAGCGCCTTGATCGATGGCCGCTGGGTCACCCAAGGTGACATGGTCCGCGATGGGGTGGTGCTGGTGGCCATAGAGCGCCACGCAGTGCAGCTCAAGCACGCCGATGGCACCGTCGAGCGATTGGTCCTTTCTCCTGGGGTCGAGATGACACGCTCGCCCAGAAATACTCCTACTTCCACGAGGATGCCATGATGCACCTTCAACGTCTGGCGACCCTGTTGGGTTGCTGCGCTGGCTTGTCAGCCTGTCAACTTGGCCCGGCACCGGGGCGCACGCTGTCGGCCATTGACAAGGAGTTGCAACCCGGGTCGGCACCTCGGCCGGTGGCGAAAGCACCCGAGCAGGTCTTGCAAGCCTTGATGCCCCCCGTGAGCCGAATCAAGCCCCTGCCCTTGGCTGCACCCGAGTACCGCTTTGATCTGTCGGTGACCAACGCGTCGCCCGCGCAGGTCTATCAGGCCATTGCATCGGGCTCTCGCTACAACATCCTGCTGGCCAGCAGCTTGCCTGGCACGGTGACGGTCAGTCTGAAGGAAGTGACGGTCAAGGAAGCCCTGGAGGTGCTGCGGGAGCTGTATGGCTACGAGTACCGCATTGAAGGGAATCGGGTGATGGTTCAGGCCGCGGCGCTCAGCAGCCGCATCTTCCAGGTCAGCTACCCCGCCGCTCGGCGTGTGGGGCACAGCGATACACGTGTCACGTCCGGCTCCATCACTTCCACCCTCAATGGCGGGGCTTCGGCAGGTGGTGCCAGTGCTGGCGGTGGCACGAGTGCACAGGAAGGCAGCCAGGTGACCACCACCACCGACGCTGACTTCTGGCGCGAGCTGGACACGTCGCTCAAGGCCCTCGTCGGCACAGAGGGCGGCCGCCAGGTGGTGCTCTCGCAGCAAACCGGCGTGGTCGTCGTGCGGGCTTTTCCCAAAGACCTGGCCGAAGTCGAAAAATTCCTGAGGGCCTCCAAGCTTTCGGTAGAACGCCAAGTGATGCTGGAAGCCAAAATTGTGGAGGTGACCCTCAAGGATGGCTTCGAATCGGGCATCAATTGGGCGGGGCTCAATGGCGGCAATCATCGCTTCTCCGTGGGGGCTGACGCGGGCCGCATCAATATTCCAGGCAGCATCGGGCAGCGGTATGGGTTCGAGCAAGGCTCGATCGCCACGACGGTGACTGATGAAACCATCACCATGTCCACACTGGGCCAGGTACTGGCCAGCCCGGGCGCCGCCAATGGCGCGGGTCTGCTGGGCATGGCCTTCACCACCAATGGCTTCGTGGGGCTGCTGTCTTTCCTGGAAACCCAGGGCACGGTGCAGGTGCTGTCGTCACCGCGCGTGGCCGCCGTCAACAACCAGAAGGCTTTGCTGCGAGTGGGCACGGATGATTTCTTCATCACCAACGTGTCAACCACCATCACATCAAGCGCCTCTGGCAACATCACGACACCTTCGATCACGGTGCAACCCTTCTTCTCAGGCATCTCGCTGGATGTGACACCACAGATCGACGAGGACGGCATGGTCACCTTGCACATCCGGCCTTCGGTCAGCAATGTGTCCGAGCGGACCAAGGTGGTGAACCTGGGCACCTTGGGCAGTTTCTCGCTGCCTCTGGCCTCCAGCAACATCAACGAAACCGACACGGTTGTGCGAATGCAGGACGGCGTGATCGTGGCCATTGGTGGCTTGATGCAGCAGACACAGACCTCTGACGACAGCAAGGTGCCTGGCGCCGGCGACGTGCCCTTGGTTGGCAATTTATTCTCCCGCAAGAACCGCCGCCTTGAAAAGCGTGAACTGGTGTTCCTGCTCAAGCCAACCATCATCAAAGGTGAAGCCCAATGGGCGCAAGAGCTGGCCAATACCCAGCATCGCCTCAGTGAGTACAGCCAGGCCGGCAAGCCTGTCAAGGCCGTGGAGTAATCACCATGTACCTGCCACACTTCGGCCTCAGAGAAATGCCATTCTCACTGACGCCCGATGTTGACTTCACTTACCTGGCCGAGCCCTATCAGGCGGCTTTGAATGTGCTGCTGCTGGCTTTGGACAGTGGCGAAGGCTTCATCAAAATCACGGGCGAAGTGGGCACGGGCAAAACCCTGCTGTGCCGGACGCTGCTTCAGCGCTTGCCGCGCAACACGGTGTCCGCCTATGTGCCAAACCCGCGCCTGAGCCCTCAGGAAATGCTGCGCGCCTTGAGCAGTGACCTGGCCATGCGCCCGGGCCGCCAGCGTGACGAGCACGATTTGTACAGTGCGGTCGAGACCCAGTTGCTGGCCCTGGCCAAGCGCAACAAGCGGGTGGTTCTGTGCATTGACGAGGCCCAGGCGCTGCCGCCTGAGACGCTTGAATCTCTGCGCCTGCTGTCCAACATCGAGACCGGCAAGCAAAAGCTCATCCAGATTGTGCTGTTTGGTCAACCTGAGTTTGACGACATGCTGGGCCAGCCATCTTTGCGCTCGCTGGCCAGCCGCATGAGTTTCTCGGCACGCTTGTCCTCTCTGAGTTTGGCCGATTTCGAATCTTATGTGCGACACCGCATGACGGTGGCCGGTTGGCGTGGCCCGGACGTGTACTCGCCCGCTGCACGCTACATCTTGTGGATGGGAAGCGCCGGCGTGCCGCGCCGTGCCAATGCGCTGGCTCACAAGTGCTTGATGCTGGCGTTCGGCCAGGGCGGTCATCGCGTCAGCGCGAAGATGGCCTGGGCCGCACTGCGAGATGACAAGAGCTTGCTGAGAACGGTCCGCCCCATCCTGGCTGCAAGCCTGGGCCTTCGTTTCAGCGCTCGGGTGTCAACATGAGCGTGATCAATCGAATGCTGCAAGATTTGCAAGCCCGGCAATCGGGCTTGCCCCACAGCCCCGGCCTGGTCATGGCGGCGGTACCACGGCCCAAATCCATGCGCCGTCTTGGCGGCCTGGTGCTGGCAGGTGGCTCGTTGATGGCCATCGCCATTCACGCACCCTGGCCTGTGGCAGGCCAAGCCTTCGCGTCGCTGCCGCCAAGGCCGCTGGTCATCAGCGATGCCGCACCTGCGACCGTCCTGGTGGCCAGCACCGCGATTGCATCGTCCCAAGCCAAGGGCAAGGCCAAAGTGTTGGTTCATCCGCCCCCGGCACAAAAGCCTGAGCAGCGACCAACCGGGGACAAGGTGCTCACGCCGGAGCCCGCTACCAACACCAACACCGCCGCCGTTGACAAGCAGGTGATCGACGAGACACCCCGGCAACGGGCACAGATGCTGTACAGAGAGGCGGCAGATTTATCCGCTGCCGGACATACCAGTCAAGCCATTGACCGGGCGCTGGAATCTGTCACGGTGGATCCACTGGACGCCGATGCACGGCAGTTCGCGGTCTCGCTGCTGCACGAACAGCAACGTTTGACTGAAGCCGAGGCCCTTGCACGCCAAGGCCTGGCGATGAATCCACAGCAAGGGCGCCTGGCCTACCTGCTGGCCCGCATGCTCAGCGACCGCGGCCAACACGAATCGGCCTTGGCGCTGCTGGATCAGCAGGCAAAACTTGGCGCGGACGGGCATGGTCTGCGGGGCGGGATCTTGTCCCGATCAGGCGACTTCAAGCGCGCGTCACTGGACTACCAGAGTGCCGTGGCTCAACAGCCCGACAACAGCCTGTGGTGGCTCGGATTGGGTGTGGCCCTGGAGGCCCAGGGCCAGCCGCAGGATGCGCGTCGCGTGTATGCCAAGGCCCAGTCCCTGGGCATGGACCGCGCAGACATGGCGGCCTTCATCGATGAAAAAATCCGGACCTTGAACTGACATGATCCCTTCACCAAAATTCCGGCTTGGCGAGGCGCTGGTCCAACGCGGCCTGATCACCAATGAGCAGCTGGGCGCGGCCCTGGCGCACCAGAAGCTCTCAGGCCGTCGGCTTGGCCGGGCCTTGATGGACCTCAAGCTGGTCACAGACGAGGCCATTGGCATCGTCATCAGCGAACAGATGCGCATTCCCTTCGTCAACCTGCTGGAAAGGGACCTTGACGAAGCCTTGGTTCGGCGCTTGCCAGAAGCCCAGGCACGACGCCTTCGGGCGATCGTGTTGGCCGAGCAGGATCTGGGGCTGCAGGTTGGCCTGGTCGATCCCACCGACATGTTGGCCTACGACCAGGTGTGCCGGGCACTGAACACGGCGGTCTATCCGGTCGTGGTGACCGAGGATGCTTTGCTGGCGAGCATTGAGCGTGTCTATCAGCGCCACGAAGAGATCACGGGCCTGGCCAAAGAGGTGGCGGCTGACATGGCCAGCGCCGGCATTGGCCTGACCACGGTTGACGTGGCCGCCACGGCTGAAGATGCCCCCATCGTGCGCCTGCTGCAATCGGTGTTTGACGCGGCCATGTCCCTGGACGTGTCCGACATCCACATCGAGCCTCAAGAGGGCCAGCTCGTGATCCGCTTCCGCATCGATGGTTCGATGCAGGTGCAAAGCACCTCCAGCTCGAAGATCACTTCGGCGGTGGTGCAGCGGCTCAAGCTCATGGCCAGCCTGGACATCTCCGAGCGGCGCCTGCCGCAGGACGGCCGCTTCCAGATGAAGGTCAGCAACGCCACGGTGGACGTGCGCATTTCGACCATGCCCACACAGTATGGCGAATCGGTGGTCATGCGCCTGCTGCCACAAAACACCGATCGCATCCGCCTGGACGCCATCGGCATGCCCGCCCCCATCCTGAAGCGCTTGCGTGCCGCGATGGCCTCGGCCTCAGGCATGGTGCTGGTGACGGGGCCCACCGGCAGCGGCAAGACCACCACGCTCTACGCTGCCATGGCCGAGATCAACTCGGTGTCGCGCAAGATCATCACGGTTGAAGACCCCATTGAATACCGCCTGCCCGGCTTGAACCAGGTGCAGGTCAACGAGAAAGTTGGCTTGAGCTTTGCCAAGGTACTGCGCGCCTGCTTGCGCCAGGATCCCGACGTCATCCTGGTTGGCGAAATGCGTGACCAGGAAACCGCCGAGATCGGACTGCGCGCGGCGTTGACCGGGCACATGGTGCTGTCCACGCTGCACACCATGGATGCGGCGGGCACCCCGATGCGTCTGCGCGACATGGGGCTGGCACCGTACATGGTGGCTTTGGGTTTGCGCGTGGTGATTGCACAGCGACTCGTGCGCACGATCTGCCAAAGCTGCAAACGCCCCCACGAACCTGCTGCGCATGAAAGCGCTTGGCTGAAGCTGGATGATGCAGACGCCAATAGGGGGCCATTCTTCCAAGGCGTGGGTTGTGGCCAATGCAACAACAGCGGCTACAAAGGCCGGTCCGGGGTTTACGAGCTGATGGAGATGACGCCCGAGCTGGTCCGCCTGGCGAACAGCGATGACCCTGCCGGCTTTGCCATCGAAGCGCAGAAAACCTTTGCCGATTTCACCTTGCGCCGGCATGCCCTGCAACTGGCCCACGACGGTGTCACCACCATCGCCGAGGCCATGCAAGCCAGCAACCAGTTCTGACACTGAGGCCGCACCGTGCCCAGGTTCACCTACACCGGCCGCGACAAGGATCGCCAGGCGATCAATGGCGTGATGGATGCCGCCTCACCCTTGTTGGTGGCCGAATCACTGGCCAACATGGGTGTCACGCCCGTGAACATCGACCTGAAGGTCGAGGTTGCAACAGCGCAGGACACCTTCTCCAGGCTGTTCGGCAAACGCAGCATCAACCATCAGCAACTTCAGTTGCTCACACGCCAGCTGTACACCTTGACCAAGGCTGGCGTTCCATTGCTGCAAGCCTTGAAGGGCTTGAGAGACTCATCAGCCGAAGACGGCTTGCGCGAGATCTACCAGCAGTTGATGGGCTCTCTGGACGAAGGCTATGACCTGTCTCAGGCCATGGGCCGGCGCAGCGATGTCTTCGACACCTTCTACGTGTCCATGGTGCGCGTGGGCGAGTCCACCGGCCGGTTGACGGAGGTGTTCCTCAATTTGAGCGATCACCTGGAATTTCAGAGGTACATGAAGCAGCAGGTGGATTCTGCGGTGCGCTACCCGAAGTTCGTGATTGCCGCCATGGTGATCGCGCTGGCCGTGATCACGGTGTTCGTGATCCCCTCGTTCTCGAAAGTCTTTGCCAGCATGAAGACCGAGTTGCCCTTGATGACACGCATCCTGCTGGGCAGTTCAGAGTTTGTGGTCAGTTGGTGGCCGGCCATGGTCATGGCGGTGATGGGCCTGATCTTCGCCGCCAAGCTGCATGTGGCAACGCCGGGCGGACGACTGCAGTGGGACCGCGTCAAACTCAAATTGCCGGTGGCTGGCAAGGTGATGCACAAAGGCGTGCTGGCCCGAGTCAGCCGCAGCCTGGCCCTGGTGCTGCAAAGCGGGATCCCCGTCGTGCAGGGCCTTGTCCTGACCACGGAGGTGGTCGACAACGCTTACATCGCACAGGCCTTGGTGAACTTGCGCACTTCGGTCGAACGAGGCGAGAGCGTGCTGATGGCCAGTAACCGGGCCGGTATCTTCACGCCCTTGGTCCTGCAAATGATCATGGTCGGCGAAGAGACAGGTCGGCTTGACGAGATGCTCGGCGAGATCGGGCAGATGTACCAGCGCGAAGTGGAGTACGAGTTGAAAACCATGTCGCAACAGATTGAGCCCATCTTGATCATGGTGCTGGGCGCCATGGTGCTGGTGCTGGCCCTGGGCGTTTTCATGCCCATGTGGGATTTAGGGCGCGCAGCGCTCAAGTAGTCAGAAATTCGGTCGAAATGAATCGCACTGTGAGAAATTTATCCCGCTCATGTCAATGATTCTTGCCAGAAAGTCAATAAATCATGAATAACCACCCCTACCCCCGGCAATCACAAACTGGCTTCACGATGGTCGAACTCATCGTCGTGATTGTGATCCTCGGCATTTTGTCGGCCGTGGCTTTGCCCAAATTCACCAACATGCAGGGCGATGCCCGGGCGGCCAAGCTCAATGCCGCTCGCGGTGCCGCCGCCGCCGCCATTGCCATGGTTCATGGCTCTGCCATGGCCCGCCAGGGTGTGGTGCCAGGTGTGTGCCTGGCCACAGGCAGCACGCCCACCACCATCAGCGCCACCACGGGCAATGGCAGTTTGTGCACGGAAGAACCCGTTCTCATCAACGTGACGCGCCTGTATCCAGCGTCCAACGCCAACGGCATCATCGCCGCGTCCGGCATCGTGCCCACTGAAGGCTACACCATCGTGAACGGCAACCCGATCACCGTTCGAGTCACGGGTGCAACGGCTCCCGCAACCTGCCAGTTCACCTACACGGCACCTACCGCCTTGGGCGTGGCACCTGTTCTGAGCACGCCAATCGTCACCGGCTGCTGATTGACATCAGGCAGCACATGCGCGGTTACACCATGGTCGAGCTGATCGTCGTGATGGCGATCCTGGGCATCCTGGCGGGGATCTCGCTGCCGGTTTTCAACTCACGCACACCCGTCAATCAACGGGGTGTGCGTGACCAGGTGGGTGCCATGCTGGAGTACTGCCGCAAGTTGTCGGTCGTTCAGCAGCGCAGCGTTTGTGTCCTGGTCACGCCCACCACGGTGCAGGCCCTCTACACGGTCGCGAACGCTTGCTCGGCGGCCAACCCCGTGGATGAACCTGGCAACGCCGGAACACCATTCACGCTGCGCATACCGGCAGACGTGACGATGGGCGGGGCGGCACTGGTTCAGTTTGCACAAGATGGTCGGCTGACCTCGAACGTGCCATTGACCATCACGATGGGCCCCCACAGTGTGGCGGTCACCCATGAAACCAGCCACATCACTTACCAATAGGCGCGCACCGTTGCCGAGGCGGTCGCGGGGTTTCACCCTGATCGATGTCCTGGTGCTGATCACCCTGCTGGGCATCGTCGCCGGTTCGATGACGGTGATCTTCATGCGCATGGCCAGCCAGTCCGCCGAGGTGATGCGCACCCGTCAGGCCATCACGGTGGCCCAGGCCTTGCTCAACGAAATACGCCTGATGCCCTTCACCACCTGTGACCTGCGGGCTGCCGGGTGCAGCGCCACGCCGGAGGTCATGGGCCCAGAGCCCGGCGAGGTCCGCTATCACACGGCCACCACCACACTGGACACCCGGTTTGACAACCCTAATGACTACAACGGCCTGGTACAGCCAGGCCCAGGCTGCGCCGGGATCTGCGACATCAAAGGCAATGTGCTCAATCCAGCCAGCAGCACGTTGCGGGGCTGCACTTCCGTGACGGCTGTGACACCACAAGCCATGGCGAGTGGCCTGCCCAGCATGGAGGCGGTGCTCATTTCAGTCACCGTGACCTGCCCCGGCACCGCGCCTTTGACGCTTCAGGCTATTCGGACTCGGCATGCGCCCACCATCTTCTAACGCGGCTTGGCACCATTCAGCCAGGGGCTTCACCCTGGTCGAGATGGTCATTGCGCTGACCTTGCTCAGCCTTCTGGCCACGGTGGCCATCCCGATGTTGCGCATGCCCATGACGGCCTACATGGAGGCCTCGGCGCGGGCCCGGGTCACCACCAACCTGGACTGGGTGCAAAGCAAACTCACGGCCGATTTTTCCACGGCTTTGCCCAACAGTGTGCGGGTGCGCAATGTGGGCAACCGCTACTTCATCGAGTTTTTGCAGGTGCATGCCCAGGGCCGCTACCTGGCGGGGAATCCGTTGGTGGGCGTGCCCGCGTGCCCGACAACACCCAGTTGCACGGCCACCCCGGACGAACTGGCATTCGGCGCATCGGCCGCCTGCACAGACACCTGTTTCATGTCTTTGGGAGACGTGACCCCAGTGGGCAATGCCGCAGTGGTGAATGGCAGCGACTTTGTCGTGGTCTCGCCCACTAACACAACGGGGTTGACAGGTGATCCTTATGCCAATGCAGCGTTGCCAGCCGTGCAAAGCATCAAGTCGCGACTGGTGAGCCTGGCCGCCTGGAACGCCACACGCCGTGGCCGGCAAATCACCATGGCCCCCAACACGTTTCCCGACATCCCTGCTCCAGGTGAGTCACCTCGGATCAAGCGCTTTTACATGATCGCATCGTCGCCCGTGACTTACGCCTGCGACATCACGTCTGGAACGCTCACACGCTACTCGGGCTACAACATCCTGCCGGTACAACCCGTTGCCTTTGGCGGCGGCGTCCAGGCGGTGTCGCTGGCCACCAACATCGCGTGCAACATCACGTCGGTGGCCTCCACGCTTGAGCCCGCAGGCATGCGTGGGCGCGGTGGGCTGGTCACCATCAAGATGACCCTGTCGGCGCCTGTTCCCGCGGGCGGGATCCCGGAGCAGGCGGAGCTGATCTTCTCGGTGGGGGCCAACGATGGCTGACCAAAGGCAAGGTGGATTTTCCAGCGTGCTGGTGATTGCGGCCGTGGTGCTGATGTCAAGCCTCATGGTGTTTGGCATCACGGTGCTCACCTCGGTGCAAAGTGGCTATACCCAGGAGTTGAGCAGCACGCGGGCCAACCAGGCCGCCCTGGCCGGACTGGATTGGGCTCGCTATCAGATCGCACGGCCAGCCGTCCCCCTTTGCCCGGCATCCCAGAACGTGGCCATGCCCGGCACTTTAGCGCCTTACACCGTCACGGTGCGCTGCACGGACAACAGCCCTGCCGCCGGGTACACCGAAGGCGCGGCCACCGTCAGGGTCTATCTGCTGGAAGCCACTGCCTGCACCTTGCCGGGCGGGGCGGTCAGTTGCACGCCACTGACCACCTCCAATGGCGCAGATTTCGTTAAAAAGACCCTCGCGACCTGGGTCCAACGTTGACATTCACCTTCATGGCAAGTCACACTGTGCCCATGAACTTGTCGATGACCGCCCTCGCCCTGCTATCGCTAGCCACCTTGGCTGGCGTGGGTGCGCGTGCATGTGTTGAGTTTGGTTGACCCTTCAGCCACACCAACCTCCGACACCCCTCCAGCCAGCTTTCGAGCTGGCTTTTTCATTTCTGGAGCATTTTTATCATGTTGAAAGACCCCTCTCAAAAATACCGCCCGGCCCCCACCGTTGACTTGCCAGACCGCACCTGGCCCCAACAGCGCCTGACCCAGGCACCTGTGTGGATGAGCACCGACCTGCGCGATGGCAACCAGGCGCTGTTCGAACCCATGGATGGCGCCACCAAGCTGCGCCTGTTCAAGACCTTGGTCAACATCGGTTTCAAGGAAATCGAAGTGGCGTTTCCTGCGGCCTCGCAAACCGACTTCGACCTGGTGCGAACGCTCATCGATGACGGGCACATTCCCGATGACGTGACCATCGAGGTCATCACCCAGGCCCGGGAAGATCTGATCCGCCGCACGTTCGAATCACTGCGCGGTGCACCGCGCGCCATCGTCCACCTTTACAACGCCACGGCACCCGCCTGGCGCCAATGGGTGTTCAACATGAGCCAGGCCGAGGTTCGGCAATTGGCGGTCAACAGCGCGCGCCTGATCAAGCAACTGGCCGACGAGCATCCCGAAACCCATTGGACGCTTCAGTACAGCCCGGAAACCTTCAGCACCACCGAGCTGGATTTCGCGCTGGAGGTCTGCAATGCCGTGACCGAGGTTTGGCAACCCACCCCCGAGCGCCCGGCCATCATCAACTTGCCGGCCACAGTCGAAGCATCGACCCCCAACGTCTACGCCGACCAGATCGAGTGGATGCACCGCCACTTGGCGCGGCGCGATGCCATCGTGTTGAGCGTGCACCCGCACAACGACCGGGGCACCGCCGTGGCTGCGGCCGAGTTGGCCTTGATGGCCGGCGCGCAACGCGTTGAAGGCTGCCTGTTTGGCAATGGCGAGCGCACCGGCAATGTCGATCTGGTCACCCTGGCGCTCAACCTCTACAGCCAAGGTGTCAGCCCGGGCCTTGATTTTTCGAACCTGCATGCCTTGGCGCGCGAGGTGGAGCAATGCATCTCGCTGCCCGTTCACCCGCGCCATCCTTATGCGGGTGATCTGGTCTTCACGGCGTTTTCAGGATCGCACCAGGACGCCATCCGCAAAGGCATGACGGCCCAGGTGGGGCAGACCTTGTGGGCCGTGCCTTACCTGCCCATTGACCCGGCCGATGTGGGGGGCAATTACGAGGCGGTGGTGCGGGTCAACAGCCAATCGGGCAAAGGCGGCATCACGTACTTGCTGGAGTCGGCCTACGGGCTGGTGTTGCCGCGCCGTGCGCAAATCGAATTCAGCGGCATCGTGCAACGCGTGGCCGATGACACGGGGCGCGAGCTGACTTCAAGCGTCTTGTGGGATTTATTTCGTGGCGAATACCTTGAACGCACCGCGCCGCTGGCGTTGGTGAGCCATCAGCTTGAAACGCACGGGGCCGTGACCCATGTGAGCCTGGCCATGAAGGTGGATGGGCAGACACGGGACCTGGTGGGCCAAGGCAATGGCCCGCTGGATGCGGCCTGGCATGCCTTGCAGGCATTGGACCTGCCACCGGGCGTGCAGTTGCAAGGTTATGAAGAGCACGCCACGGGGCAAGGCTCAGACGCATCGGCCTTGGCCTGGGTTGAGCTGGGCGGGCCAGGCGTGGTCGGCAGCGTGCACGGCGCGGGCTGGCATCCCAACCTGGTCACGGCCTCCTTGCAAGCCCTGGTGCAGGCGCTCAACCGGCTGAACCGGGCCTGAGACGTAAGATCGGCGGATGACTGAAACGACACCTGTGAAAGAAGCCCGCCTGTGGTCCGACAACGGCTGGACGGCCCGCGTCATCAAGAACAACGATGACGAAGGCTGGGCCGTTGAGATGCTGCGCGATGGCGAGCCCGAACCCGCCCTCGTCGGCCCCTGGACCATGGGCAGGGACAAGAAGAACCCAAAGCCGCTGGACACGGCAGCCTTCAACACCTTGGTCAAGACAGCCTCGGAGGTGATCCGCCGCCACGAGCAGCAACTGCATGCCACCTTGCACAAGGAGGTGGTGGTGACGGTGGCGGCCCGCCAGTGGCGCATCACGCTGGACATCGTGGCCGACGAGTACGAGCCGCATGCGCTGCTGGCCGCGCACGACGATGGCGGTGACCAGGTGGCACAAGTGCGGGTGTCGGCCAGCTTCAAGCTGAACATGGCCTCCGCCACGGCTTGGATCGAGGACGAGTTCAGAAAACCCCGCTGACGTCATTTGCTCAACACGGCGCGGCTGGGTTGCGGTACGATACTGTACAAATAAACAGTATCCACACCCTCCATGTCGCTCGCCCGCCAGTCCCCTGTTTTGCCCGACCACATCGCCCAGACGGTGTGGCGCGGCAATGCACTGGGCGGTCAGGCCACACCGGTCCTGTCGACGGGGCACCCGGCACTCGATGCCGAACTGCCCGGAGGCGGCTGGCCCTGTCAAGCACTGACGGAGGTGCTGCAGGCGCCCGAGGGGCATGCGGAATGGCGTCTCTTGTCGCCCGCACTGGCGAGGCTCGTGTCGCAAGGCGGCACGGTGCTGCTGGTCAATCCGCCGCACAGCCCGCACCTGCCGGCCTTGCGGCGAGAAGGCCTGCGCGAAGACCGCTTGGTGTGGATTGAAACCCGCACACCCACCGAATCCTTGTGGGCCACGGAACAAGCCTTGAAATCGCGCAGCGTCAGCGCCGTCCTGGCTTGGCTGCCCCAGGCCCGGTCTGACCAACTGCGGCGTTTGCAGGCCTGTGCCATGCACCATCCCGCACTGGCCTTCATTTTCAGGCGCCAGGCTTCGCGCACCGAATCCTCGGCCGCGCCGCTTCGGCTCGAAGTGAGCGTGAGTGGGCACCCGCCCAAACTTCCGCCGCCGCTTCGGGTGAACATTCTGAAGCGGCGCGGCCCCTTGCTCGACCGAATCATTGAGTTGCCCCATTGGCCCGCCGGGCTGGAACCTTTGATCCAGCGGTCCGTGCCGCTCAAGGGCTGCGGCCCGTGGTGATGGGCCATGCTTTTTTGGATCGCGCTGCTGCCCGAAGAGGCCCCCTCGTCGCCTGATGAAAGCCTTGATGCTTTGTCGCTTGCCTGGTGGGCCTTGCAGTTCTCGCCCCGAGTGGCCTTGCTGGACGAGGGGGTGGTCATGGAGGTGCATGCCAGCCACCGTCTTTTTGGCGGTTCGCAGAACCTGAAACGCCTGATCGTGCAAGGCGCTGCGCCACTGGGATGGGCTCGGTGGGCGTGCGGTCCCACGGCTTTGGCCACGTTGGCGCGGGCCCGGTACGGACGCCCCACTAAAGGCAAAAGCAACCGCCTTGACGAGCTGCCCTTGTCCACCATCACCGCCGTGCATGCCCACGAAGCCACCTTGTCCAGACTGGGTTGCCAGACCCTGGGCGACGTTCGCCGTTTGCCTCGGCATGGCATGAGCCGCCGCTTCGGTGCGGCCTTGCTGCTGGCGCTGGACCAGGCGCATGGCACCAAGCCCGAAGCCTTCGAGTGGGTGCAGGCGCCAGAGCGCTTCGACTTGCGGCTGGAGTTGCCAGGCCGGGTAGACAACGCCGCCTCTCTGGTGTTCGCGGCCAAGCGCTTGCTGCAGCCCTTGTGCGCCTGGCTGGCGGGGCGCCACAGTGGCGTCAGGTCCTTGACCTTGCGCTGGCAGCTTGATTTTCATCGCCGCGATGTGGCCGGCCAAGGTGAGCTGGTCATGCGCCTGTCCGAGGCCTCACGCGACATCAACCGCCTGCACCGCTTGCTGGCCGAGCACCTGAACCGCACCACGCTGGGCGGCCCGGTGGGTGACCTGAGCCTCCACGTTGACGAGGTTGAAGCGCTGGCCATCGACAGCGATTGCCTTTTCCAGGAGCACAGCACGCTGGGCCTGGGCGCCGGGCCGGATGCCCTGGCCTCGCTTGTCGCGCAGCGCCAGCAACGGCAGGCCTTGTCCACCCTGCTGGACAGGCTGTCCGCCAGGCTGGGCAAGGACCACGTCAGGCAAGCGGTGGTGCAAGCCGACCACCGGATCGAGCACGCACAACATTGGATCCCTGCGGTGGATGCCGCGCCCGCGGCCAACATGCGCAGCGCTGTCCAGCCCATCGCCGACCATCCGCAGCCCGCCTGGCTGCTGCCAGAGCCTCAAGCATTGACCTTGCGCCCCTTGCAATGGCTGGCCGGGCCCCACCGCGTGGAGGCCGGTTGGTGGGATGGGCAAAGCGTGGCCCGCGACTATTACCTGGCGCACAACGACCAAGCCGGGCTGTTGTGGGTTTTCCGAGAACGGCATGTGCAAGAGACCCAGTCCAGCCCCTTGTTCCTGCATGGCATCTTTGCATGACGACGAGCCGACCCAGCCGCGCAGCCTTGCCCGCTTATGCCGAGCTGCATTGCGTGTCGAACTTCAGCTTTTTGCGTGGCGCAGCGCACCCGGGCGAGTTGGTGGACCGTGCTTTGGCCTTGGGCTACACCGCCTTGGCCTTGACCGATGACTGCTCGGTGGCCGGGGTGGTGCGCGCCCACCTGGCCTTGCGCAAGGCGCGTGAACAGGCCCTGGCCGATGGCAACGATCCACCCGATTTCAAGTTGATCATCGGCAGCGAGTTCACCGTCGAGGCAGAGCCTGACTTCAAACTGGTGCTGCTGGCTCGCCGACGCGAGGGCTACGCTCAACTCTGCGAGTTCATCACCCGGCTTCGGCGTGCCACGCCAGGCAAAGGCACCGACACGCTCAGGCTGCCAGACATTCAGGCATCAAACCTGAAAGACTGCCTGATCCTGATGGTGCCCCATCGGCGCACGGCATGGCCCCAGTTGCTGCAACAGGCTCAGTGGCTACAAACCCACTTCGCAGGCCGATGCTGGCTTGCGGTCGAATTGCTCAACGCCCTGGACGATGCTTGGTGGCTGCGCTGCCTGCGCGACCTTGGCCACCAAAGCGGCGTGCCCCTGCTGGCCAGCGGTGATGTCCACATGCATGTGCGATCCCGCAAGCCGCTGCAGGACGTGCTGACCGCCACGCGCCTGGGCAAGTCGCTGCCCGATTGCGGCTTGGGCCTGCAAGGTCATGCCGAGCAGCACTTGCGCAGTCGCTTGAGGCTGGCCCGGCGCTATCCCGCCGACCTGCTGGCCACCACACAAGAAGTGGTGGCCCAGTGCCACTTCAGCCTGGACGAGCTCAGCTACGAATACCCCGAAGAGATCGTCCCCGCCGGTGAAACCGCCGCATCGCACCTGCGTCAATTGACCCAGGAGGGAGGCCTTGGGCGCTTTCCCAAGGGCATCCCCAATGAGGTGACCGACCAGATCGAGAAAGAACTGGCCCTGATCAGCGAACTCGGCTTTGAACAATACTTCCTCACCGTGCACGACATCGTGAGCTTCGCCCGGTCCAGAAACATTCTGTGCCAAGGCCGTGGCAGCGCCGCCAACTCCACCGTGTGTTATTGCCTGGGCATCACCGAAATCGACCCGGCCCGCAACACGCTGCTGTTCGAGCGTTTCATTTCACGCGAGCGCAACGAGCCCCCCGACATCGACGTTGATTTCGAACACCAGCGCCGCGAAGAGGTCATCCAGTACCTCTATGGCAAATACGGCCGCGACCGCACCGCCCTGACCGCCACGGTGATCACCTACCGCACGCGCAGCGCCTTGCGCGACGTGGGCAAAGCGTTGGGCATCAGCGCTGAGGTGATCGAGCGTGTGGCCGAGAACCACCAGTGGTGGGACGGCCGGGGCATCGACCCGCAACGTTTGCTCGAACTGGGGATTGAACCCACCGAACGCCGCATCCAGCAATGGCAGGAGTTGACCTGCATCCTCGTCGGCTTTCCACGGCACCTCAGCCAGCACACGGGTGGCTTCGTGATTGCCAGAACGTCCTTGTGCCAACTGGTGCCGATTGAAAACGCCACCATGCCCGACCGCTCGGTGATCCAGTGGGACAAGGACGACCTGGACGCCTTACGCATGCTCAAGGTCGATGTGCTGGCGCTGGGCATGTTGTCGGCCTTGCGGCGCGCGCTGGACTTCATCAGCATCCGGCGAGGCCACACCTTTGCCCTGCAAGACATCCCGGACAAAGACACGGCCACCTTCGACATGATTTGCCAGGCCGACACCATCGGCGTGTTCCAGATCGAAAGCCGCGCACAGATGAACATGCTGCCGCAACTGCAGCCGCGCACCTTTTACGACTTGGTGGTGGAGGTGGCGCTGGTCAGGCCAGGGCCCATCCAGGGCGGCATGGTCAAGCCCTACCTCTTGCGCCGATCCGGCCAAGAGGCGAACGATTGCCCGGAATTGCTGAAACCCGCCTTGGGGCGCACGCATGGCATTCCGATCTTCCAGGAGCAGGTCATGCAAGTGGTCATGATCGCAGCGGGCTTCACCGCAGGCGAGGCCGATGACTTGCGCCGATCCATGGCGGCCTGGAAACGCCATGGCAGCGTCGACCAGTTTCACCAGCGCATCACCGAAGGCATGACCCGCAAGGGCTACACCGCCGAGTTCGCCGAACGCATCTTCCAGCAGATCGAAGGCTTTGGCGCCTACGGCTTCCCGGAATCACACTCGGCCAGCTTCGCCTTGCTGGTCTACGACAGCGCCTGGATCAAGTGCCACGAGCCCGCCATCTTCCTGGCCGCGCTGCTCAACGCCCAGCCCCTGGGCTTTTACTCACCCAGCCAACTGGTGCAAGACGCCGCACGCCATGGCGTCATGGTCTTCCCGCCTGACGTGGTGCACAGCGACCTGGACTGCACGCTGGTCGACCTCACCGATCGCAGCCGACAGCCTTCTGCGCGCCTGGGCTTGTCCATGGTCAGCGGGCTGTCATCGCAAGCCGCCACGCGCATCATTGAAGCCCGACGCGGCGGAGGCCCTTTCCAGAACGTCGAAGAACTGTCGCGCCGCGCCCAGCTCGACCAGGCTGACATGCGCCACTTGGCGGCGGCCGATGCCCTGATCAGCTTGGCGGGCCACCGCCGCCAACAGGTCTGGGAGGCCTCCGCCCTGCACCGTGCCCCAGCCTTGCTGCGTGAGGCCCCGGTTCATGAAGACCTGCTCACCCTGCCCTGCGCGCCCGAAGGCGAAGAGATCGTCTTTGACTACGCATCCCTGGGACTGACCTTGCGGCGACACCCCTTGAGCTTGCTGCGCTCCAAGCTCGACCAGCAACGCCTGATGTCCGCTGAAACCTTGCGTGAACTCGCCCATGGCAAACTGGCCCGCGCCTGTGGCATCGTCACTGTCCGGCAGCAACCGCCCACGGCCGGTGGCGTGGTCTTCGTGACCCTGGAAGACGAAACGGGCACTGTCAATGTGATCGTCTGGAAGCACCTGCGTGACAGACAGCGCCAGGAACTGCTTCATTCACGCCTGCTGGCCGTGTACGGCGTCTGGCAGCGCGAAGGCGAGGTTCGGCACCTGATCGCGCACCATTTGCGTGACCTGACCCCCCTGCTGGGCCGATTGGCCACCGAAAGCCGGGACTTTCACTGAACGGACTACCCCAGCTTTTCGTAAACATCGACAAAGCCCGCGCCATTCCAGACGTACAGCAGGTGCGCGGCATGCACGCACTGGCTGGCGCCTTTGGGTTTGAACAGGCCAACGCACTCGCCACCTGGATGGCGCACGCTGCGGTAGGCCACGCCCGCCGATCCTTGCAAGCGCAACTGCTTGCCCAATGCCCTGGAGGCGGCGTAGCTTTCAGCGGCGTGCACACCGACACCATCCGGGTCCAGCGGACGCAGATCGTGCACTTGCGCGCTGATGCGCACGGCGTAGAGGCGCATTGGCAACTGCATGGCGGCCTGCTTGGTGGCGGCCAGGAATTTAGCGTGGTGGTACTGGGTCTCGGCCACCGCGGTGTCTTTGTCGTGCGCGGCGTAGAACACACCATAGCTGCCATCTGAAAAACGGCTGCCTTCCGGGTTAAGGTGGGTGAACGCCGCCATGACGGGGCCGGAGCCTGGGCCGACCACGCGGTCTTGCGCTGGCACCAGCTCGATCTGGCCAACTTCATCGCGGATGCGTTCGTTGGTGAGCGATTCCAGCGCATAAAGCGCATCGAAGTCATCAGCCTCGGCCACCCGGTCGAACAGGTACACCGTGGGGTAGCGCGTGGGCACGATCCGATGGGCGGGCTGCCAGCGCAAGCGCCGGACTTCAGGCGCTGCTGGGGTCATGCCCAGCCGCCGCTGCGAACCGAATCCAGGTAACGACGCACCAAGTTCAAATCGCTGACATTGCCCGCCAGCATGCGGTCCAGGGCCGAGCGGCCACCGAACAACTCGGCCGTGTTGGGCTGGCGCACCCAGTCGTCCGCCGCTTGTGGATCAGGCAACAGAATTTGCAAAGACTTGTAGATGCCCAACAGGTTGGACAGGCGCTCTAGGGTGTCACGCGGTACGCGCGCCGCATCCGGCGACTTGCGCCAGGCAAAGTAGGTGGAACGGGCCGGTTCGCCCAACAGGCGCAACTGCTCGTCCGTGTTCAAACCCCAGGCCTCGGCGACGCGAGAAAAAGCCCGCAAACCGGCGGCGCTCATCTGTTGGACAGAAGGCGCCTGCGGCTTGGCGGGCTCAAGGGAAGGACGCAATGCGGCACTCATGGTTCAATTCTAGACATTTTAAAATGAAAAGTCCAGATTTGAACCCGCGAGCGCATCAGGCGTTCTTTAGTTTGCCTCGTGCTGGCACCACGGTCGTGGTGGTGGGCGTCACCGCGCCGGGCGACAGAGGTTTGGCAGGCGTCTTGTCCTGCTTGGGTTTCTTGACTTCCTTGCCACTGCGTTGCTGACCTTTGGCCATGTTGGACTCCTCGGTGAATGACCCCTTGAGGGGCAGGCCATCATGGTAACCGGACCACCGCCAAGATCAGGCCTTGGGCCGTTTGACAGGCATCAAATCAGTGCAAGTGCCGTGAGCCGCCTCGGCCGCCAGGCCGATGCTTTCACCCAGCGTGGGGTGCGGGTGAATGGTTTTGCCGATGTCAACCTCGTCAGCGCCCATCTCGATGGCCAGCGCCACCTCGCTGATCAGGTCGCCCGCGTTGGTGCCGACGATGCCCCCCCCCAGGATCTGCTTGGTTTCGGCATCAAACAAGAGCTTGGTGAAGCCTTCAGAGCGGCCATTGGCCAGCGCCCGGCCCGAAGCCGCCCAGGGGAACAGCCCCTTCTTGATGGCTTGGCCTTGCACTTTGGCCTGGTCTTCGGTCAGGCCAACCCAGGCGATTTCCGGATCGGTGTAAGCCACGCTGGGGATCACGCGCGCATCGAAGGCGGCGCGCGACAAGGCCGCGTCGTTCTGCAACTCGCCTGCGGCGACTTCGGCGGCAACGTGCCCCTCATGGGTCGCCTTGTGCGCCAACATGGGCTGGCCCACGATGTCGCCGATGGCAAAGATGTGCGGCACGTTGGTGCGCTGCTGCGAATCCACCGGGATGAAGCCGCGTTCGTTGACCGTGATGCCCGCCAGGTCCGCGCCGATCTTGCGGCCATTGGGGCTGCGTCCCACGGCTTGCAAGACAAGGTCGTAGGTTTCGGGCGCCGGAGCCGGTTCGCCCGGCTTGGCCGACTCGAAACTCACGCGGATGCCCTCGGCCGTCGCTTCGGCCGCGACGGTTTTGGTGACCAGCATGAGGCGGTCAAAGCGCTTGGCGTTGTGTTTTTCCCAGACCTTGACCAGGTCGCGGTCGGCGCCGGGCATCAGGGTGTCGCTCATCTCGACCACGTCGATGCGGGCACCGAGGGTGGAATAGACCGTGCCCATTTCCAGGCCGATGATGCCGCCGCCGATGACCAGCATCTTGCGCGGCACCGAGGGCAGGCTCAACGCGCCGGTCGAGTCGACCACGCGGGCATCGTCTGGCATGAAGGGCAGGCGCACGGACTGCGAGCCCGCCGCGATGATGCAGCGCTTGAAGCTGAGCGTTTTGGTCTCGCCTGACTTGTCTTGTGCCGGGCCAGTAGTGATTTCGACTTTGATCTGGTGGGCATCGACAAAGCTGCCGTAGCCACGCACCACGGTGACCTTGCGCGTCTTGGCCATGCCGACCAGGCCGGTGGTGAGCTTGCCGGTGGCCTTGGACTTGTGCTCGCGCAGCTTGTCCAGGTCCAGCTTGGGCTCGCCAAAGCTCACGCCCAGGGCATCGAAATGCTTGACCTCTTCCATCACGGCCGCCACGTGCAGCAAGGCCTTGGAGGGGATGCAGCCCACGTTCAGGCACACGCCACCGAGTTCGGCGTAGCGCTCGACGAGGATGACACTCAAACCCAAGTCGGCAGCGCGGAAGGCTGCGCTGTAGCCACCAGGGCCACCGCCCAGCACGAGCACGTCGCAATCGGCGTTGTCGGGGCTTTGGCTGGCCGAGGTAGGTTGAGCGGCGGGGGCTTTGGGCGCTTCAGCGGCAGCCGGAGGCGGGTTGGCTGCAGCAGTTGGCGATCGAGCTGTCTGCGCAGCCACTGGTGGAGCCGATGACGAAACCGGCGCGAGCGAAGCGCCCTGCCCCGACGCCTCCAGCGTCAGGATCACCGTGCCCTGCCCGACTTTGTCGCCCAGCTTGACCTTGATCTCGCCGACCACGCCCGCCTGCGGCGACGGCACTTCCATGGAGGCCTTGTCGGACTCCAGCGTGATCAGGCTCTGTTCCGCCTTGACGGTGTCACCCGCCTTGACCAGGATTTCAATGACCGCCGCATCGGCGATGTCGCCAATGTCGGGCACGGGGATGTCGATCAAAGCCATGGTGTCAGTTCAAGGTTCAAAGAAGTGCGCGGCGGAAATCGCCCAGCAAGGTGGCCAGGAAGGCGTTGAAGCGAGCGGCAGAGGCCCCATCGATCACGCGGTGGTCGTAGCTCAGGCTCAGCGGGATGACCAAGCGCGGGTCAAAGCCCGAGCCGTTCCACATCGGTTTCATGGCCGCGCGGCAAACGCCCAAAATGGCCACCTCGGGCGCGTTGATGATGGGCGTGAAGGTGGTGCCACCAAAGCCGCCCAGCGACGAGATCGAGAAGGTGCCGCCCTGCATGTCGGCGGGCGACAGCTTGCCTTCGCGGGCCTTGAGTGCCAAGGCGGCAGTCTCGGTCGCCAGTTGCGACAAGCCCTTGGTGTCGGCATCGCGGATCACCGGCACGACCAGGCCATTGGGCGTGTCGGCCGCAAAGCCGATGTGCACATACTGCTTGAGCACCAGGTCGTCGCCATCCAACGAGGCGTTGAACTGCGGGAATTTTCTCAAAGCCACGGCACAGGCCTTGATCAAAAAGGCCAGCATCGTGAACTTGGGGCCGGTCTTGGCGTGCTCTTCATTGAGCTTGACGCGCAAGGCTTCCAGCTCGGTGATGTCGGCCTCTTCGTTGTTGGTGACATGCGGGATGCGCACCCAGTTGCGGTGCAGGTTCGCGCCCGAGATCTTCTGGATGCGCGACAGTGGCTTGCGCTCGATGGGGCCGTACTTGGCGAAGTCCACCTTGGGCCAAGGCAACAGGCTGAGGCCTTCGCCATCGGCCGTCGATCCCGTTGGTACAGCCCCAGTGGCCGGGCCTTTCGCCAAAGCCGCCTTGACGAAGGCTTGCACGTCCGAATGCTTGATCCGTCCCTTGGGCCCTGAGCCTTGCACGCTGCCCAGCGGCACGCCCAACTCGCGCGCGAACAGACGCACCGAGGGCGAGGCATGTGGCAGGTGCCCAGGCTGAGCAGGCGGCTCGGCCGGGGGCAAGGCGGCGGTAGGTGGCACGCGGCCACTCACAGGCTCAGCCAGCTCTGCGGCCTGGACCGGCGCCTGCACCACTTGCGCAGGTTCAGGCTCGGCCGCGCCAACCTTGCTCGATGGGGCGGGCGTTGCAGTCGGCACCGAAGCGCTGGCGTCCGCAGCCTCCAGCACGGCAATCAAGGCCCCTTCACTGACCTTGTCGCCCAGCTTGACCTTGATCTCTTTCACGACCCCACCCTGCGCCGCCGGCACCTCCATGGAGGCCTTGTCCGACTCCAGGGTGATCAGGCTTTGCTCGGCCTTGACCGTGTCGCCCACCTTGAACAGGATTTCAATGACCGCGGCATCGGACGTGTCGCCGATGTCGGGAACCTTCAATTCGATGAGTGCCATTCAGTGCTGCCTCAAGTGCATCAAGCGTAGAGCGGGTTGATCTTGTCGACGTCGATCTTGTAGCGCGCGATGGCCTCGGCCACCTTCGCCACGGGCACGCTGCCCTCTTCCGACAGGGCCTTGAGCGCGGCCACCACGATGTAGTGCCGGTTGACCTCGAAATGCTCACGCAGGCGGTAGCGGAAGTCGCTGCGGCCAAACCCGTCGGTGCCCAACACCTTGTAAGTGCGGCCCTTGGGGATGTAGGCGCGGATCTGCTCGGCAAAGGTCTTGACGTAGTCGGTCGAGGCGATCACCGGGCCGGCGTGCGGCGCCAGTTGTTGCCCGACGAACGACACGCGGGGCGTTTCGGTCGGGTGCAGCAGGTTCCAGCGCTCGGCATCCTGTCCATCGCGGGCCAGTTCGTTGAAGCTTGGGCAGCTCCACACATTGGCGGCCACGCCCCAGTCCGCCTCCAGCAGCGCGCGCGCCGCCACCGATTCGCGCAGGATCGAGCCCGAACCCAACAGGTTCACGCGGGGCGTCTTTTTGGCGCCCTCCTGCAGCAAATACATGCCTTTGATGATCTCGGCCTCGGTGCCTTCGCGCAGGCCGGGTTGGGCATAGTTCTCGTTCAGCAGGGTCAGGTAATAGAAGACGTTTTCCTGCTGCTCGACCATGCGCTTCAAGCCATGCTGCACGATCACCGCCACCTCGTGCGCAAAGGTCGGGTCGTAGCTTACGCAGTTCGGGATGGTCGATGCCACCAGTTGGCTGTGGCCATCTTCGTGCTGCAAGCCTTCGCCATTCAGCGTCGTGCGCCCGGAGGTGCCGCCCAGCAAGAAGCCGCGCGCCTGCATGTCGCCAGCCGCCCAGGCCAGGTCGCCCACGCGCTGCAGCCCGAACATCGAGTAGTACACGTAGAACGGGATCATGATCCGGTTGTTGGTGGAGTACGACGTCGCCGCCGCGATCCACGAACTCATCCCACCGGCCTCGTTGATGCCCTCTTGCAGGATCTGGCCAGCCTTGTCTTCGCGGTAGTAGCTCACCTGGTCGCGGTCGACCGGGGTGTACTTCTGGCCTTCAGGCGCGTAGATGCCAATCTGGCGGAACAGGCCTTCCATGCCAAAGGTGCGGGCCTCGTCCACCAGGATGGGCACCACGCGCGGGCCCAGTTGCGCATCGCGCAGTAGGGGTGTCAGGCAGCGCACAAAAGCCTGGGTCGTCGAGACCTCACGCCCTTCGGCGGTGGGGTCCAACACGGCTTTGAACGCCGACAGTTCGGGCACCGTCAGTTGTTCGTCCGCCTTGACGCGCCGCTTGGGCAGGGAGCCCCCCAGCGCCTTGCGGCGTGAAAGCAGGTATTCCATCTCCGGCGTGTGCTCGGCCGGCTTGTAGAACGGCACCTTGGGCAGGTCTTCATCGGTGATGGGGATGTTGAATCGATCGCGGAAGGTCTTGATGTCCTCGTCAGTCAGTTTTTTGGTCTGGTGCGCGGTGTTCTTGCCTTCACCGCTCTTGCCCATGCCAAAGCCCTTCACGGTCTTGATCAGCAGCACAGTGGGTTGGCCGGTGTGGTTCACGGCCGCGTGGTAGGCGGCGTACACCTTTTGCGGGTCGTGTCCGCCCCGGTTCAAGCGCCAGATGTCGTCGTCGGACATCTTGGCCACCATCTCGGCCACCTTGGGATCGCGCCCAAAGAAATGCTGTCGCACAAAGGCGCCATCGTTGGCCTTGCAGGCCTGGTAGTCGCCATCGACCATGTCCATCATGACCTTGCGCAGCAAACCATCCTTGTCGCGCGCCAACAGCGGATCCCAATAGCCGCCCCACAGCAGCTTGATCACGTTCCAGCCCGCGCCGCGGAACTCGCCTTCCAACTCCTGCACGATCTTGCCGTTGCCACGCACCGGACCATCCAGGCGCTGCAGATTGCAGTTGACGACGAAGATGAGGTTGTCGAGTTTTTCGCGCGTGGCCAAGCCGATGGCGCCCAGCGACTCGGGCTCGTCCATCTCGCCGTCGCCACAGAACACCCAGACCTTGCGGTTGGAGGTGTCGGCAATGCCGCGGGCATGCAGGTACTTCAGAAAACGCGCCTGGTAAATGGCCATGATCGGGCCCAGGCCCATCGACACGGTCGGGAATTGCCAGAACTCAGGCATCAGCTTGGGATGCGGGTAGCTCGACAAGCCCTTGCCGCCCACTTCCTGGCGGAAGTTGAGCAATTGGTCTTCGGTGATCCGGCCTTCCATGTAAGCGCGAGCGTAGATGCCGGGCGCTGAATGGCCTTGTATGTAGAGGAGGTCGCCGCCATGGCCTTCATGCTCGGCATGCCAGAAGTGGTTGAAGCCGCAGCCCAGCATGGTTGCCAATGACGCAAACGACGAGATGTGGCCACCCAGGTCGCCCCCATCGGGTGGTTCGTGGCGGTTGGCCCGCACCACCATGGCCAGCGCGTTCCAGCGCATGAAGGCGCGCAGGCGCTCTTCAATCTCCATGTTGCCGGGAAACTGCGCTTCGTCTTGAACCGCGATGGTGTTCACATAGGCCGTGTTGGCCGAGAACGGCAGGTCGATGCCAGCCTGGCGGGCATGGTCCAGCAGTTGTTCAAGCAGGTCGTGGGCACGGCCTCGCCCCTCGGTTTCAATGACGCCTGAGAGGGCATCAAGCCATTCGCGGGTCTCTTCCGGATCCAGATCCATAGAAGCAGACGGCAGCGCATCGGCAGCGGACATAAGCAAGTCTCCGTTGGTATGTACCAGTGTCATGAGTATCAGCCATCCCCTGAGTGAGTGGGGTGATTAGAGTGAATCCTTAACGCTGGAATTGAATCGGGATTGCACTCGTTCTCAAGCAGTACGTCGATTGTGGGAGACCACACGGATAATCGCGGGATGCCGTCTCGCTCATCCCTGTCCACCGCCGCCTCACGCACACCTGGGGTCGGCAACTCCAACCGCTTCTTCTGGCAGTGGTGGCGCAAGCAGTCGCCCAACCAGCAAGACCGGTATGCAACTCTGGGGCCCCTGGTGTCGGTGCTGTTGTTTTTGGCCGCCATCATCGTGGCCTTCTGGTACCTGCGCAATGAAGAGCTGGAGCGCGAACAAGAGTCGGTGAAACGCGACACCGAGGTCGTTCAGCAACAGATCCGCATGCGCATGATCGAGAGCCAGGAGCAGTTGCTGCGCCTGGCCCGCGAGATCAGCATCAAGGCGGTGAACTCGGAACAGTTCATGTCGCAGGCGAGCGACTTCGTGCGCGCTCGCCCGGAGGTCATCAGTGTGGCCTGGACGCAGGCGGACGAAACGGTCAAGGCGACCCATTCCGCCATGAACCTGTACCTGCCCGCACCGCAGGGCTTGAACCTCGATCCCTACGCCAGCCTGTCGTCTTACGATCCCTTGCGCGGCGTTCAAGCCCCCCAAGGCGCGTTCAGGTTGGCCAAGGAGCGCAATCAACCGGTTTATTCCCAGCCCTACATCAATGGGCTGGCTGCCAGGGTCATCCAGATCCAGGTGCCGCTGATCGACAGCACGGGCTTCATCGGCACCCTGTCGGCCGAATACTCGCTGGAAGCGCTGATGCGCTACATGGTGCCGCGCGAAATCGTCAGCCGCCACGCGATGAGCCTGGTGCAGTCGGGTGGCGAGGTGCTGACCAGCACCGTCAGCACTTCGGCCGAAGGCTCAGCCAAGCCCACTTTCGTGCACGAAGTGATCGTCACGCCGGTGGGCAATGGCCTGATCCTGCGAGGCATGGGCTTTCGCACCTCCACCAACCTGGTGGGCAACACCCTCTTCTGGATGGTGGTGGCCCTGTCGGCCCTGACCGTGTGGACGCTGGTGGGCACCCTGCGCCACATGCGCCGCCGCGCCCAGATCCAGAAAACCCTGGTGCAAGAGACCAATTTCCGCCGGGCCATGGAAAACTCCATGCTCACCGGCATGCGCACGATCGACCTGGAAGGCCGCATCACCTACGTCAACCCGGCTTTCTGCGCGATGACCGGCTTCGCCGAAGAGGAACTGATCGGCTGCGTGCCACCCTACCCCTATTGGCCCAAAGACCGGCTGGACGAATTCAACCGCATGTTCCAGCAAGAACTGCTGGGCCGCAGCCCGACCGGCGGCGTGGAAGTGGTGATGCAGCGCCGCGACCTGAGCCAGTTCGACGCCCGCATGTACGTCTCGCCCCTGATCGACTCGCAGGGCAACCAGACCGGCTGGATGACCTCGGTCACCAACATCACCGAGGCCAAACGCGTTCGAGACCAACTCACCGCCGCGCACGAACGCTTCACCACCGTGCTGGAAGGCCTGGACGCCGCGGTGTCTGTGGTCTCCGTGCAACGCGGCGAGTTACTGTTCGCCAACCGCTCTTACCGCCTGTGGTTTGGCGCCAACCCCGGCGCCCACTCTGAGCTGACCGGTGGCGAGTTTGATCCAGCCGACCTGGCCGACGGTGATGAGTCGGTTGACAACTTTGGCAACCTGCCCACGCAAGAGCTGACCGCCGCAGGCGTCGATGCCCGCGACATCTACATGGAATCGGCCCAGAAGTGGTTCGACGTGCGCGCCCGTTACATCCAATGGACCGACGGCCACCTGGCGCAGATGCTGATCGCCACCGACATCACCGCCCGTCGCCAGGGCGAGGAAGCTGCCGCACGTCAGGCCGAAAAAGCCCAGTTCACCAGCCGCCTGATCACCATGGGCGAAATGGCCTCCACTGTGGCGCACGAGTTGAACCAGCCCTTAGCGGCCATTTCCAACTACTGCAGCGGCATGGTCAGCCGCATTAAATCGGGCAGCATTGGCAACGAGGGGCTGATCGAGGCGCTGGAAAAAACCTCGCGCCAGGCCCAGCGCGCCGGGCAAATCATCCACCGAATCCGACAGTTCGTGAAACGCAGCGAGCCGCAGCGACAGCCTGCCCGAGCCCGCGACATCATCGAAGCCGTGCTGGAATTGGCTGGTTTCGAGATGCGCCGCCGCCGCGTCACGCTCAATAGCACCATCGCCCAACGCCTGCCCACGCTGATGGTCGATCCCATCCTGATCGAGCAGGTGCTGCTGAATCTCCTCAAGAACGCTGCTGAGGCGATTGATTCGGCGCAAATGCCACAGTCGCGTCGCCACGTTGACCTGCGCGTGCATTTGCGCAAAACCGAAGACCAGGGCGAGGTGGTGGAATTCGTCGTCACCGACGCGGGGCCGGGCATGAAGGAAGAGATGAGCAGCCGCCTCTTTGAGGCCTTCCACTCGTCCAAGGCCGAAGGCCTGGGGATCGGCCTGAGTTTGTGCCGTTCCATCATCGAGTCACACCACGGTCGCATTGGCGCCGAGAACATCTACAATGGCTCAACGGTGATGGGGTGCAAGTTCACTTTCACCCTCCCGGTCGACAGCAGTGGTGCCCCGGATTTCTCCGATTCGATCACCCCTCCCTCCAACGACTTGCTAGCCGATAACCCATGAGTCTGATCCCCAAAAAAGGCACTGTGTACGTGGTCGATGACGACGAGGCCGTGCGCGATTCGCTGCAATGGCTCCTCGAAGGCAAAGACTACCGGGTGCGGTGTTTTGACTCGGCCGAATCCTTTCTGGCCCGATTCGATCCGCGCGAAGTCGCCTGCCTGATCGCCGACATCCGCATGGATGGCATGAGCGGCCTGGAACTCCAGGACAAGCTCCTCGAGCGAAAATCGCCTTTGCCCATCGTGTTCATCACCGGTCACGGCGACGTGCCCATGGCCGTGAACACCATGAAAAAGGGCGCGATGGACTTCATCGAAAAGCCCTTCAAGGAAGACGCCCTGGTGGCCCTGGTTGAGCGCATGCTCGACGAAGCCCGCACCGCGTTCTCCAGTTCGCAAGAGGCTGCCAGCCGGGAAGCCCTGTTGTCGCGCCTGACCACGCGTGAAGCGCAGGTGCTGGAACGCATCGTCGCGGGCCGTTTGAACAAGCAGATCGCCGACGACCTGGGCATCAGCATCAAAACGGTGGAAGCCCACCGTGCCAACGTGATGGAAAAGCTCAACGCCAACACCGTGGCCGATCTGCTCAAGATCGCCCTGGGGGCCAGTGGTCAACCCGCCAACGCGCCAGCGAAACCCTGAGCAAGGCCTGCGGGGGCGATTTGCCCTCACGCGCATCAAGAGGCCGCCCCCGTGCGGCCTTTTTCGTTCTTTCGCCCCTTTTTTGACTGAATTGCAGCCCGCTCCATGACCGCACAACTGATCGACGGCAACGCCCTGTCCAAGCAACTCCGCGCCGAGGTGGCCATTCGCGCCGCCAAGCTCACCGAAAAGGGCATCACCCCTGGCCTGGCCGTGATCCTGGTCGGTGAGAACCCCGCCAGCCAGGTCTACGTGCGCAACAAGGTCAAGGCTTGCCAGGATGCTGGCCTGCACTCGGTGCTTGAGAAATACCCCGCCACCATGACCGAGGCCGAACTGCTGGCCCGCGTCGAGGCGCTGAACAACGACCCCACCATCCACGGCATCCTGGTGCAACTGCCCCTGCCCAAGCACATCGACGACCACAAAGTCATCGAGTCCATCTCGCCCTTGAAAGACGTGGACGGCTTCCACGTCGCCAGCGCGGGTGCCCTGATGGTGGGCGAGCCCGGCTTCAAGGCCTGCACCCCCTACGGCTGCATGAAGATGCTCGAATCGATTGGATATGACCTGCGCGGCAAACACGCCGTGGTCATCGGGCGCAGCAACATCGTCGGCAAGCCCATGGCCATGATGCTCTTGCAATCCAGCGCCACCGTCACCATCTGCCACAGTGCAACACCTGATCTGGCCTACCACACGCGTCAAGCCGATGTCGTGGTGGCGGCCGTGGGCAAGCGCAATGTGCTCACTGCCGACATGGTCAAACCCGGGGCCGTCGTGATTGACGTCGGCATGAACCGCGATGATGAAGGCAAGCTGTGTGGCGACGTCGACTTTGTCGGCGTCAAGGAAGTGGCGAGCTGGATCACCCCCGTGCCGGGCGGTGTCGGCCCCATGACCATCACCATGTTGCTGGTCAACACCATCGAAGCCGCTGAACGCCTCTAAACCAACACCGACAACGCCCATGTCCACACCCAATCCCTTGCTCGACACCTTCGGCTTGCCCGCTTTCTCAAGCATCCAACCCGGGCACGTCACGCCTGCCATGGACGTGTTGCTGAAGGAGGCTGAAGCAGCGTTGGACAAGGTCACGGGGCCTGATGTGCCGCCCGACTACGACACCCTGTCCCTGCTGCTGGATGTGGCCACCGAGCGTTTGGGGCGCGCCTGGGGCGCCGTGGGGCACCTCAATGCCGTGGCCGATACGCCCGAAATCCGGGCTGCGTACAACGAAAACCTGCCCCGCCTGACCGAGTTTTACACCCGCCTGGGCGCTGATGAGCGCCTTTACGCCAAGTACAAGGCCCTGGCCCAATCCCCGGAGGGACAGCGACTCAGCCCCGCTCGCCACCGTGCGCTGGACCTGGCCTTGCGCGGCTTCGTGCTGGGTGGTGCCGAGTTGCAAGGAGATGCCAAGAAGCGCTTCGCCGAGATCCAGGAGTTGCAAGCGGCCCTGTCGCAGGCCTTCTCCGAGCACGTGATGGACGCGACCGATGCCTACAGCTACTACGCCACGGCCGAAGAGCTGGCTGACGTGCCTGCCGACGTGGTGGAGTCAACCCGGGCCGCCGCGCAGGCCGAAGGCAAGGACGGCCACAAGCTGACCCTGCACATGCCCTGCTACCTGCCCGTCATGCAGTACGCCACGCACCGCCCTTTGCGTGAAATGCTCTACCGTGCCTACGCCACCCGCGCCAGCGAAGTCGGCCCGACCGAACGAGACAACTCGCCGCTGATGCAGCAAATCGTGGCCCTGCGCCAGGAAGAAGCCGCGCTGCTGGGCTACCCCAGCTTTGCCGACGTGTCCCTGGTGCCCAAGATGGCCACCAGCCCGCAGCAGGTCACGGACTTTCTGCGCGACCTGGCCCGCCGCGCCCGCCCTTTCGCGGAAAAAGACATGGTCGAGTTGCGCGACTTTGCCCGCACCGAACTTGGCCTCACCGAGCTGCAATCCTGGGACATCGCCTTCGCCAGCGAAAAGCTCAAGGAGGCCCGCTATGCTTTCAGCGACCAGGAGGTCAAACAGTACTTCACCGAACCCACCGTGCTGGGCGGATTGTTCAAACTGATCGAAACCCTGTTCGACGTGAACATCAAACCCGACAGCGCGCCTGTCTGGCACGAGTCGGTGCGGTTTTTCCGCATTGAGCGCGCTGGCAGCTTGGTCGGCCAGTTCTACCTCGACCTGTATGCCCGCTCGGGCAAGCGCCCCGGCGCCTGGATGGACGACGTGCGTGGCCGCTGGACGCGCCCGGACAACCACCAGACACAAACGCCCGTGGCGCACCTGGTCTGCAACTTTGCTTCAGGTGTGGGCGGCAAGCCCGCCCTCCTCACCCACGATGACGTGACCACGCTGTTCCACGAATTCGGCCATGGCCTGCACCACATGCTGACCAAGGTGGACGACATCGGCGTGTCGGGCATCAGCGGCGTTGAATGGGACGCGGTTGAGCTGCCCAGCCAGTTCATGGAAAACTTTTGCTGGGAGTTGGACGTGGTTCAGCAACTCACAAGCCACTTGGACACCCGCCAGTCCTTGCCCCGTGAGCTGTTCGACAAGATGAACGCGGCCAAGAACTTCCAAAGCGGCATGGCCACCTTGCGCCAGGTCGAATTTTCACTGTTTGACATGCGCCTGCATGCCGAAACCGGCAACGACCAGCGCGTTCAGGCCTTGGTCGATGAAGTGCGCCAAGAGGTGGCTGTCAACATCCCCCCGGCATTCAACCGGTTTCAACACAGCTTTTCACACATCTTTGCAGGCGGCTACGCGGCAGGCTATTACAGTTACAAGTGGGCCGAGGTGCTGTCGGCAGATGCCTACGCGGCTTTCGAGGAGGCTTCTTCTGGTGAAGCCGGGGTGCTGAACCAGGACGTGGGCCGCCTTTATCGGGAGTCCATCCTGGAAGCTGGTGGCAGCCGCAGCGCCATGGATAATTTCAAGGCGTTCCGAGGACGTGAACCGAGCATCGATGCGCTGTTGCGTCACCAAGGCATGAGCTGAACCCAAAGGTAAAAACCACATGAGTCGTTACTTGCAGTCCTCTTCCTTGCTGGCCACCGCCGTGGTGAGCCTGACCCTGGTCACAGCGGGTCCGGCCTGGGCCCTTTACAAGGTCGTGGCCCCCGATGGCCGCATCACCTACACCGACCGCCCACCTGCTGACCGGCCCGCCGCCACGCTCAAAACCAACGGCACCGTGGTGCAGGCCACGGGCCTGCCCTTCGAGTTGCAGCGCGTCGCCAGCCAATACCCGGTCACTTTCTACTCGTCATCCAAATGCGCGCCCTGCGACAGCGCGCGCCAGATGCTGCAAGGCCGAGGCATTCCTCACATCGAGAAAACGGTGGAGACCTCTGAAGACATCCTGTCCTTGCAAAAGCAGGAGGGCGTCCAGCAGTTGCCGGTGTTGAAGGTCGGCAGCAAGCAGCTGGTGGGCTTCACCCAAAACGACTGGACTGCTTATCTGGATGCTGCTGGCTACCCGGCCAAGTCGGCGCTGCCGGCCAGCTACAAGCAGCCACCGGCCACGCCATTGGTCGTGCCAGAAGTGCGGGCACCCGTGCCCGAGCCCTTGCGCTTGCAGGCCGACACCCCTAGCAATGTCAGCCCGGCGCCCAGCCCAACGCCTCCGCCCCCACCGGGCTTCAAGTTCTAAGCTGGCTTGCTTGGTTTGACCTTCAAAAGGCCAAGGTTCTGACGCCATTCGGTGTGCCCAGCAGGCACACCGACGCGCGGTTGCGGGCAAAGATGCCCACGGTCACCACGCCCGGCCACTGGTTCACGTCCGACTCCATCTGAGCAGGGTTGGTGATGGCCAGGCCAGTAACGTCCACGATCAGGTTGCCGTTATCGGTGGTTACGCCCTCGCGCACCTTGGCCTGTGCGCCCATGGCGGTGAAGCGGCGCATTACCTGGGCCGACGCCATCGGGATCACCTCCACCGGCAGGGGAAAGCGCCCCAACGTGTCCACCAGCTTGGTTTCATCGGCGATGCATACAAAGCGCTCGGCCAAGTCGGCCACGATCTTTTCGCGGGTCAAAGCAGCGCCACCGCCTTTGATCATGTCGCCCTGGTGGTTGATTTCGTCCGCGCCATCGATGTAGACGGCCAGGCTGCTGACCGACTCGGCCGGCAGCACCTTGACGCCCAGCGCGAGCAACCGTTCGGTGCTGCGCACGGAACTGGACACCGCGCCCACCACCCGTTGGGGATCGGCTTTGAGCGCGGCGCCCAGGGCGTCGATGAACTTGTCCACGGTCGATCCCGTGCCCACGCCCACCACGCTGCCAGCGCTCACGTAGTCCAGGGCGGCTTGGCCCACCAGGGTTTTCATTTCGTCTTGGGTCATGGTGTCGTCACTTCAAAAAAATCCAGGCGTTCAAGGCACCGATCAGCATGGGCTGGTGCAGCATGTAAAAAGTCAGGCTCCAACGGCCGAGGATGGCCAACGCGGCTCTGATCGTTGGGATCAAGCCTGAATTGTCGCCGCTGCCATGCGTGCTCGCGGCAGAAGCCATGCAGTGAGGATGCCTGGCCAGCAACCACTGTGTGGCCGCCATGCCCCACCACATCACGCCCAGCCAGGGCAGCACGGGCACGTAATCTTCGGTGATGGGCTTGTACGTCACCAACCCCAGCCAATTGGTGGCGCGTGAGTCGAAAAATGGATGCTGGGCGAACAAGGGCACCGCCAAGGCGATGGCCCCCAAAGGCCAAAGCCAGGATTTCAGTGGTGCGCTGAGGCGTGCCACGATCAGCATCACGGCCATGCCGTGCAGCACGCCAAAGTAGATGAAGCTGTTCGGGAACATGAACCAGCTGCCCAGGGACACCAGGGCCGCACAGCCCACCACTTGGCCCCAGCGGCGCCAAAAGCGCGGCCAGGACTGGCCTTGTGTGGTGGCCACCGCCTGCCCCGCCCCAGCGCACAGCAGAAACAAGGACAGGATGCAGGTGCGCTGAGTGGTCCACAGCGCGTCCTCGTAAAAATTGGCGGCCAACAGACCCTGGTGGCTCAGGTCAAAGCAGAAATGGAACACCGCCATCCACACCAGCGCGAAGCCCCGTAAGGCGTCCAGGCGGTCAAAGCGAAGGGCGGGCGCGGATGAAGCCACGCTGCCTCAGCGGCCTCGGGCCAACGGGTTGGGCGTTGCCTCGCCAATCCGGCTCAGGTGGTTCGTGTCCACGTGGTGGAAGGGCTCGGTCTGGCCCTTGATCATCATCACAGTGTCTTCGTCATAGGCCCAGGTGCCGTCCGCGTTGAACTGCACCTTGATGCGGAACTCCACCGTCTTGAAGGCGTAGTCAATGAAAGCGCTGGAGCAAATGCCCGCACCATTGCTGGTCACCAATTCAAAACTGGCGGCATCCGGCTTGACCTGGCCCGACACCATCACGGTTTGCGCCCGAGGAATGGTCAGCGTGTGCGTCACGGTTTCGGTGGCCGGCTCCCACAGCCAGTAACCCACTTGCTCGTGGTAGGTCTTGACCTGGTCGGGCTTGGTGATCAGGACCAGGTAGCGCAGCCCGTACAAGAGTTGGGGGCCATTGGTCACGGGGTCGATGGGCTGCAACTCCATGCGCTCCACATACGCCTGCTTGCGGGGCCCGTCCGCCTTGGGCTTGATGTCCAGGCCGCGGGTGCCCTGCCAGATGCCTGCCATGCCTCGCAAAGGCCCCAGGTTGGCCAAGGTGTCGACATCGACGCTGGCGGGTTCGGTATAGATGTCGTCTGAGAAATGGCTCATGGTCAACTCTGGTGAAAGGGGTGAGGCGCCCCTGATTATTAAGCAGTCCATATGATTTTTTTGCAGACCGACATGCCAACACATCGCTTCTCAAGGCCAGCGCGACTGCCTAAGGTGGAAACCTTCGCCATTGACAATCGAATCGAGACCCATGAGCATCATGCTGCTCGTTGACGCCTGACCGAAGTCTCGATCGCAGCGCGCTGATCCATCCATAACCGAGGAGCAACATGGCCAACAATCCCGACTGGAAGTTCGAAACGAGGTCCGTGCACGCGGGCTATTCCCCTGACCCGACCACCAAGGCGGTGGCTGTGCCGATCTATCAAACGGTGGCCTATGCGTTTGACAGCGCCCAGCACGGGGCCGACTTGTTCGACCTGAAGGTGCCGGGCAACATCTACACGCGCATCATGAACCCGACGCAGGATGTGCTGGAGCAGCGCATCGCGGCGCTGGAGGGCGGCATTGGTGCGTTGGCGGTGGCCTCGGGCCAAGCCGCAGTGACTTATGCCATCCAGACCATTGCCGAGGCGGGCGACAACATCGTCTCCAGCACGGCGCTGTATGGCGGCACCTACAACCTGCTGGCCCACACCTTGCCCCAGTTCGGCATCACCACCCGCTTTGCCGACCACCGCAACCCCGACAGCTTCGAGCCACTGATCGATGATCGCACCAAGGCGATCTTTGTCGAATCGCTGGGCAACCCGTCGGGCAACATCACCGACATCGCCAAGGTGGCCGAAATCGCGCACCGCCACGGCATCCCGCTGATCGTGGACAACACGGTGCCCTCGCCTTACCTGTGCCGCCCCATCGAACATGGGGCAGACATCGTGGTGCAGTCGCTGACCAAATACCTGGGCGGCCATGGCAACAGCCTGGGTGGCGCGATCATCGACTCGGGCAAATTCCCCTGGGCTCAGCACAAGGAACGCTTCAAGCGCCTGAACGAACCCGACGTGAGTTACCACGGCGTGGTCTACACCGACGCCCTGGGGCCAGCGGCCTACATTGGCCGTGCCCGGGTCGTGCCCTTGCGCAACACGGGCGCTGCGATCTCGCCGTTCAACAGCTTCCTGATCCTGCAAGGCATCGAGACGCTGGCCTTGCGCATGGACCGCATCAGCAGCAATGCGCTCAAGACAGCGCAGTACCTGAGCACCCATCCGCGCGTCAAATGGGTCAACTACGCGGGCCTGGAAAACCACCCCGACCACGCACTGGTCCAGAAATACCTCTCGGGCCAGGCTTCGGGCTTGCTGACCTTTGGGGTTGAAGGTGGCCGCGAAGGCGGTGCGCGATTCCTGGATGGCTTGAAGCTGTTCACGCGCCTGGTCAACATTGGCGATGTGCGCTCATTGGCGACCCACCCTGCTTCGACCACGCACCGTCAGTTGTCGCCCGAGGAGTTGGGCAAAGCCGGCGTCACCGAAGACACGGTGCGCCTGTCGGTGGGCATCGAGCACATCGATGACCTGCTGGCCGATCTGGATCAAGCCCTGAGCTGACACCAGCCCCGGCTACAGGTCGAACACCTTGCCGGGGTTCATCACATTGTGGGGGTCGAACACGAGTTTGACCGCTTTCATGTAGGCCAGCTCTTCAGGCGATCGGCTGTAGCCCAGGTAAGGCTTCTTCGTCAGGCCCACGCCATGCTCGGCCGACACCGACCCGTCGTATCGCGCCACCGTCTCGAAGATCTGCGTGTTCACCGTCGCGCACTTGGCAAAGAAATCGTCCTTGGCCATGTCATCGGGCTTGAGAATGTTCAGGTGCACATTGCCATCGCCGATGTGGCCAAACCAGACCACACGGAAGTCGGGGTACTGCTTGGCCACGATCCCATCGATCTCGGCCATGAACGCCGGCACATGCTGGATCAGCACCGACAAGTCATTCTTGTATGGCGTGTAGTGCGAGATGGTTTCCGAGATGCCTTCGCGCAAGCGCCACAGTGATTTGGCCTGCGTCTGGTTCTGGCTCATCACGCCATCGACCACCCAGCCCTGCTCGACGCAGGACTCGAACAAGGCCATGGCCTCGTCCACCACCTTCTCGCTCGATGCCTCGAACTCCAGCAGGGCATAAAACGGCGTGGCCGCCTCGAATGGCCGAGGCACGCTCTGGTGCTGGGTGACCAGTTGCACCGACAACTCTGAGAAGAACTCAAAAGCCGTCAAGTCGAGCTGTTTCTGGAAGGCGGCCAGCACCTTCATCACCGCGTCAAAATCGACCGTGCCCAGCACCATCACGCGCAGATCACGCGGAGCCCGGTCCAGCTTCAGCATGGCCTCGACCACGAAACCCAGCGTGCCTTCGGCCCCGATGAACAACTGGCGCAGGTCGTAGCCGGTGGCGTTCTTCACCATGCCCTTGTTCAGGTCCAGCACATCGCCCTTGCCCGTGACCACCTTCAGACCCAGCACCCAGTTGCGCGTCATGCCGTACTTGATGACCTTGATGCCGCCCGCGTTGGTGCCAATGTTGCCGCCCAGCTGCGAAGAACCCGAGCTGGCAAAGTCCACCGGGTAGTACAGCCCTTGCTCTTCGGCAAAAGCCTGCAGCTGCGCCGTGACCACGCCAGGTTGAAGGCGCACCAGGCGGTCTTCGGGGAAGAACTCGATGATGCGGTTCATGCGGTCAAAGCTGACCACCACCTCACCTTGCGCCGCCACAGCGGCCCCCGATAACCCGGTGCGCCCACCTGAGGGCACCAGTGCCAGCCGCAACTCGTTGGCGAGGCGCACGATGGCCTGAACTTCTTCGGTGGTCGAAGGAAACACAATGGCCGAGGGAGCCGGGGTGCGCACCTTGGTCCAGTCACAACCCCAATGCTTCAAGCTGTCGGCATCGGTCTTGACATGGCTTTCGCCCACGATGGCGTGGAGTCGGGCAAGGATGTCTGGTGCGATCGGCATGACCATTCTTTCTGTGGAAAACGCCCACCATGGTAGCGTCAGGCGTTCAACACTCACCTCATGAAGGATTCAGGCATGCAGCAGCTTTCGCTCGACAAGGACAAGATTCGCTTTCTGCTGCTCGAAGGTGTGCATCAGAACGCCGTGGATGTGCTGCATAAAAACGGCTACACCAACATCGAGTACCTCAAGACGGCGCTTGATGAATCCGTCTTGCTCGAAAAGATTCGCGACGTGCATTTCCTGGGCATCCGCTCGCGCACGCAAGTGACGCCCGCCGTGCTGGAGGCCGCGCATAAGCTCGTGTCCATCGGTTGCTTCTGCATCGGCACCAACCAGGTGGCCCTGCAGCACGCCATGCGCAAGGGCGTGCCAGTATTCAACGCGCCCTACTCCAACACCCGCTCGGTGGCCGAACTGGTGTTGGGCCAACTGATTTTGCTCTTGCGCGGCATCCCTCAAAAGAATGCGCTGGTGCACCGTGGCGGCTGGAGCAAGTCGGCCGAAGGCTCGTGGGAAGCACGGGGCAAGACGCTGGGCATCGTGGGCTACGGCAACATCGGCTCGCAACTGTCGGTGCTGGCCGAATCGCTGGGCATGCAGGTGGTGTATTACGACACCGTCACCAAACTGCCTTTGGGCAATGCCCGCCAACTGGGCAGCCTGAGCGATCTGCTGGGCGTGGCCGACGTGGTCACCCTGCACGTGCCTGAACTGCCCTCCACGCAGAACATGATGCGCACCGAGCACTTCGCCAAGATGAAGCGCGGCGCCATTTTCATGAATGCTGCGCGGGGCACTTGTGTCGACATCGACGCCCTGGCCGACAGCCTGAAGAGCGAACACCTGGGTGGCGCGGCCATCGACGTATTCCCCGTCGAACCCAAGGCGAATGACGAAGAGTTCCTGTCACCCCTGCGCGCCTTCGACAACGTGATCCTGACGCCGCACATCGGTGGCTCCACGCTGGAGGCCCAGGCCAACATCGGTCTGGAAGTGGCCGAGAAGTTCGTGCGTTATTCGGATTGCGGCACCACGCTGTCAGCCGTCAACTTCCCCGAAGTGAGCATGCCCTTGGGCGCGGGTAAGCACCGGCTGCTGCACATCCACGAGAACGTGCCGGGCGTGCTGTCCAACGTGAACCGCGTGTTCGCCGAGAACAACATCAACATTTCGGCCCAAAGCCTGATGACCAACGAGGCCATTGGCTACTTGGTGATGGATGTGGACGCGGCCTATTCCGACGTGGCGCTGCAGAAGATCCAGAGCATTCCGGGCACCATTCGCAGCCGTGTTTTGTATTGATCCGCAGGCCGACATGTTGAACGTCGGCCTTCTTGGGTCAGTCCCTTTTGGGGCAAACAACTGGCCAAAAAAATGGAGGCCTGAGCCTCCATTCATTGGTACCGGGTTCTGGTTGCTTCCCGGGAAATTCCAAGAGGATCTTGTTCAGATCTCTTGGTAGGCGCGATTGGACTCGAACCAACGACCCCCACCATGTCAAGGTGGTGCTCTAACCAGCTGAGCTACGCGCCTTCAAGACCGCTACTATAGCATGTTTTTTCTATTTTCTGCGGGCCTTCAAAACACCGTTCACTTGTGCCACACGCGCGAGCACCGGGCCCAGCTTGGCGGTGTCAGTGGTCTGCACGGTGAGCGTGATGGTTGTGTGGTCACGCTGGGTCTGGCTGTTCATGGCCACCACATGGGTCTTGCCTTGCGCCAGGGCATCGCACACGTCGCGCAGTAGGCCTGGGCGGTCATGTGCCTCGACGAGCACATCCACCGCGTAGTGCGCACTCAGGGCCGACGCATGCTGCCCCCAAGCGACGGGGATGATGCGCTCGCCATGCCGTCCCGCCATCTGACGGAAGTTGCTGCAATCCGAGCGGTGCACGGCCACACCCTTGCCGCGCGTCACGTAGCCACCGATGGCATCCGGCGGCGCGGGTTTGCAGCAGCGGGCCAATTGCGTCAGCAAAGAATCCATGCCCACCACCAGCACGCCACGGCCATGGCCACTGCGGTCCAACTCTGCCTCGCTGCGCGCGATGCGCTGGGCCACCACCTGATCAGGGTCCTGCTCAGGCGCGGCGGGACGCAGCACCTGTTCGATGTGGCGCAGCGAGAACTCGTCCTTGCCCACCACATCAAACAAGGCATCGGCACTGCGGAACCCCAAGTCAGAGGCCAGGTCTTCCAGCTTGGTGGCGGTTTTGCCTTCGCGCTGCAGCAGCTTTTCGACCAGGTCGCGGCCTTTGGCAATCGTGCTTTGCTGGGCCAATGCGTTGAACCACGCACGCACCTTGGCCCGCGCCCTGGGGCTGAGCACATAGCCCAGCTCCTGGTTCAACCAGTCCAGCGATGGACCGCCCTCTCTGGCCGACACAATCTCGATCGTCTGGCCGCTTTGCAATGCCGTGTTCAGCGGCACCATCACGCCATCGACCTTGGCGCCACGGCAACGGTGCCCCAGATCGGTGTGCAGCGTGTAGGCAAAGTCCACGGGCGTGGCGCCATGAACCAGGTCGATGATCTTGCCATCGGGCGTGAACACGTAGATGCGGTCGTCGAAGTACCCATGCCCTTCGGGGCCACCACCTTCGGTTTCATCGGCCGCGGCCAGGTCGCGCTCCCAGGCCAGCAACTGGCGCAGCACGGTCTTGCGGGCAGCGGCCACGCGGCTTTCAAACTCGCCCACGACCTGCACACCCGCGTAGCCTTTGGCACCAGCCTCCTTGTAGGCCCAATGCGCGGCCACTCCACTGTCCGCATGCTCGTGCATGGCCAGACTGCGGATCTGGATCTCGATGGGCTTGTCGTCATCACCCAGCACCACGGTGTGCAGCGACTGGTAGCCATTGGGCTTGGGCCGCGCAATGTAGTCCGAAAACTCATCGGGCATAGGATGCCAGATCTCGTGCGCGCGGCTCAGGGCCGCATAGCATGAAGGGACATCAGCGACGACGACGCGCAGCGCCCGCACGTCAAACACGCGTTCGATGGGCAGGTTCTTGCCCTGCATTTTTTTCCAGATGCTGTACAGGTGCTTGGGTCGTCCCTGCACCTGGGCCTGCAGGCCGGCTTGCACCAAGGCTGAGGCCAGGGTCTGGCGCACCTGCTCTACATCGCGCTCGCGCTCCAGGCGTTTTTCGTCCAGCGATTGAGCAATCGATCTGTAGGTGTCGGGCATCAGGAAACGGAAGGACAGGTCTTCCATTTCCCACTTGATCTGGCCAATGCCCAAGCGGCTGGCCAGGGGCGCGAACACCTGCATGGACTCGCGCGCCAAGGCTTTCGGGCACGGCAGCTTGGTCGCGGCATAGTGCCGCAGCGTTTGCAGGCGCGAGGCCAGGCGCATCAGCACCACGCGCAGATCGCGTGAGAAGGCCAGCAGCATCTTGCGGATGCGTTCGACCTGGTCAGCACGCAGGGGGCCATCGGTCTCGTCACCCAATGAGTCTCGGGCGTTGCGTTGAATCTGCACCAGCTTGCGCGTGTGCGCCACCAAGGCAGCCGCATCGGGGCCAAAGGCGCGACCAATGACTTCGTCGGGCGGGGTCAGGTACTCGCTGGCATAAACCAGGTAAGCAGCGGCGCGCAAGGAAGGGGGCGCACCAATGCCCAGCAAGATCTGCGACACGCCATCGGCATGGGCCAAGGCGTTTTCACCGGTGTCAAACAACTGCCCGGAGAGCAAGGGTTCGGCAAACGCTCGGGCGCGCGCCAGGGCGTGGGCCGCACTGCCGTCTTGCTCGGGCAAGCTCAGGTCGACCAGGTCAACGATGGTCGCGTGAGGTGCAGCAAGAAGGCCTGTCTTCATGCCAACAAAAAGTCCTTGATGGTGGCAATCTGGTCAGCGGCGATCAGGGTGGGCGCATGGCCCACGCCTTCAAATTCAACCAGGCGGGCTTTGGGGCCGCGCTGCGTCATGCTTTGGGCGGTCTCATGGTCCAGCAGGTCGGAGTTCTTACCGCGCAGCAACAGCACTTCGCTTTTCAAGCCATCGTAGACGCCCCACAAGGCGGCTTCGCCACTGGTGGCCGCCTCGGCCGACATGGACTTGAAGGGCTCGGCAATCGCCGGGTCGTAGTGCAGTTGCAGGCCCAGGCCATCGGCCGTTGGGCGCAGCAAAGGGAGCGACAAAGCCAGCCACTGCTCTGGCGTGTGCGGCCCAAAGCCCGTTGAAATGGTCCACAGGTAGTCGGCCGCTTCTTGTTCATTGGCGAAGCGTTTGGGTTGGCCCAGGTAGTCGCCAATGCGCACCAAGGCATCGTGACGCAGGCGCGGGCCGACGTCATTGAGCACCAATTTGCGAATGCGCACGCCAGTCACCTCGGGTGGCAAGGTGGAAAAGCCCAGGCCGATCAGACCGCCCATCGAGGTACCCACCCAGTCGATGTCCAAGGGGCTCTCTGCTTTCAGCGATGCACGCAGGTGCTGCACCAGCGTCACCATGTCGGACACATAAGAAAAGACCTGGTAGCCCGCAGGCTCGGCCAGCCAGTCAGAATGCCCACGCCCGACCACATCGGGGCAGATCACGCGGTATTGGGTGCTCAACAATCGGGCCAAGGCGTCGAAGTCACGGCCCTGGCGGCTCAAGCCGTGCACGCAGATCACGATGCGAGGGTTCGCTTCATCGCCCCAAGACCAGTAAGCCATGCGGTGGGTTTGAGCATCAGTCTTGCTTGCACCTGGACACACCACGTGGTTCAAGGTGGGGCTCGAGAGATTGTTGTGGTCCAGGGTGGTCATGGCAGTGCCTCGGCAGATAATTGGTATCGGTACGACATTGTGTTTGTTATTGCCAAGGAGGCCCCTAATGTTGAATGGAAAAACCGCCCTCGTCACTGGATCGACCAGCGGCATAGGTTTGGGCATCGCGAATCAACTGGCCGCCCAAGGCGCCAACGTCATTCTGAACGGCTTTGGCGATGTCGATGCGCCCAAGGCCGAAGTCTTGGCCGCTGGCAAGGCTCATGGGGTGCGCGTGGGCTACCACGGCGCCGACATGAGCAAGCCCGCCGAGATTGAGGCCATGATGGCCTACGCCACGGCCGAGTTTGGGGGCGTGGACATCCTGGTCAACAACGCTGGCATCCAGCATGTGGCCAATGTCGAGAACTTCCCGGTTGAAAAATGGGATGCCATCCTGGCCATCAACCTCAGCTCGGCCTTCCACACCATGCGCTTGGCGGTGCCAGCCATGCGGGCCAAGAACTGGGGGCGCATCATCAACGTGGCTTCGGCCCATGGCCTTGTGGCCTCGGCGGGCAAGTCGGCCTATGTAGCGTCCAAACACGGGCTGCTTGGCCTGACCAAGTCGGTCGCGCTTGAAACCGCCACCACCGGCGTCACAGTGAACGCCATTTGCCCGGGCTGGGTGTTGACCCCGCTGGTGCAAAAGCAGATTGAGGCCAAGGCCGAGCGGGAGGGTGTCACCATTGAAGAGGCCCAGCGCGGTCTGCTGGGTGAAAAGCAGCCCTCCCTGCAGTTCGTGACGCCCGCGCAGCTGGGTGACTTGGCCGTGTTCCTGTGCTCGTCGGCGGGCGACAATGTGCGCGGCGTGGCCTGGAACATGGACGGCGGCTGGCTGGCGCAATAAGCAAGATGGCTTTTCTGGCGGGCGGTGCCCTGCCCGCCCGTTGGGCTCATCGCGATGACTTCGTGGTCCTGGAGGCGGGCTTCGGACTGGGCCAGCGTTTTTTGAAAACCTGGGCCGCCTGGCTGGCCGATCCCAACCGGTGCCAGCGTTTGTTCTACATCGCGTTGGACGCAGAGACGCCACTGAAGGCAGCCTTGAGCCATGACATGAGCGCTCAGGCCTTGGTTGGGAGATTGGCCCAAAGCTGGCCGGTTTTGACACCAGGGCTTCACACCCTGGTGTTTGAAGAAGGCCCCGCCAGCCAAGTCACCCTGCTGCTGGGCGTGGGCGAAGTCGCGGACTTGGTGCCGCAGATGGTGGCCCGGGTCGATGCCTTCTTGCTGGAGGACGTGGTCCCCGCCCCTTTGGCCTTGAATGGCGATGAAGGCTGGCTGTCTCGCCTGGCTCGCTTGGCCGCCCCCGGGTGCACTGCCATCGCCCGAAATGACGCTTTGAATGTGCTGGAAGGCCTGCGCCAGTCTGGCTTCAAAGCCCAGCCCAACGATGCGTGCGTTTTTCGCTTCGAACCTCACCACGCCCCGCCACCGTTGCCGGGCGGCCTGTGGCCAACGCGCATCGAATCAACGCAGCGGCACGCCTTGGTCGTCGGTGCTGGTTTGGCCGGCTGCGCTGCGGCCTGGGCACTGGCCCGTCAAGGCTGGCGCATCACCATGGTCGATGCCCACGCGGCGATCGCACAGGGGGCGTCCGGCAATCCAGGGGGCCTGTTCCACAGCATTGTCCATGGCGAAGATGGCCTCCATGCGCGCACCCACCGCGCAGCCGCCTTGCGCACCGCAGCGGTCGCGGCTCCCATGTTGGCCGCGGGCCGGTTCGCGGGCGCGTGCCAGGGCCTGCTCCGACTGGACACCCACACTCATGCCGCAGAGGCCCAGGCCCTGCTCCATCGCCTTGGCCTGCCGCCCGAACACCTCCAGTGGCTTGACCAGGCGCAAGCCCAGAACCTGGCGCACATCCCGGTCCCCAGCGGTGGATGGCTGTTTCACCAAGGTGGGTGGTTGGACCCGGCGGGCTACGCACAGGCGCTTTTGGATGAAGCGCAGACCCATGCCGAAACCATGTTCCTGCCCAGTCAGATAGCGCATCAATGGCAGCGCGGAACTCAGGACGGCCAAGCTACCTGGCAAGCGCAAGACGCCCAAGGCCAGGTCATTGCCGAAGCGCCTGTGGTGGTCATGGCGGGGGCGACCGGCACGTCAGCGCTGATCAGGGCGCTGCCAGGCGTCGCCTCCTTGCCCTTGTCGCCCGTGCGGGGTCAGATCAGCAGCCTGCCTTTCCAAGACGGCATCGCAGCCCCTGCCCTTCCAGTCGCGGGCAGTGGCTATATCCTGCCCAAGCACCAGGGCCGCTTGCTGTTTGGTGCCACCAGCGATGTGGATGACCTGGACCCGGCTGTGCGCGATGCCGACCATGCCCACAATCTGGAGCAAGCCGCACAACTGGGCAGTTTGTCGATGCTGGACGCGCCTGCCTTGTCGAAGGGCTTGCAAGGCCGTGTGGGCTGGCGGGCCAGCACGCCTGATCGCCTTCCCTATGTGGGCCCGCTGCCTTTGGCCGATGCCCCGCCTATTACTGAAGGGCAAAGAGCCCCCAGGATGGATCGACCGCGGTTGGTACCCCGACTGCGTGATGAACACGGCGGGGTCTACGTCATCACGGGATTCGGCTCAAGAGGTATCACCTGGGCTGCTCTGGCCGGCGAACTGCTGGCCTCGTGGGTCACGGGTAGTCCGTGCCCGATCGAGGCCTCTCTGCGCGATGCACTGGACCCTGCCCGCGTCGTGACGCGGGCCAAGGCAAGAGCGCAAAACTCAGGCTGAGGCTTCGGCCTGCGGCTCGGCGCCGTTGTTGTCGCCTGATTCGGCATTGTCAGGCGCTGCTTCGCCTTCCACCGCGGTTTGATCAGCATCGGGGGCATCAGCCTCGCCCGTGCCGCTGCGGCGTTGCTGGGTTTTTTCTTCTTTTTTCTTCTTCTTGGCCAGCTCGCGCTGACGCTTTTCAAACTGATAGTTGGGTTTTGCCACTTTTTCGTCCTCTGGCACCCGCTGCGGGCACCGCTGGGCAACATTGTCGTCGCAAAACCTGGCACGCCGGGGTGAGTACACTGGCGGGCTGGAAAAATACTTGCGACATGAGCGACAAATTACGTCTGGACAAATGGCTGTGGGCCGCGCGCTTTTACAAGACGCGCAGCTTGGCCGCGGATGACATCGACAAAGGCCGGGTTCAGGTTAACGATATCGTGGCCAAGCCGTCGCGCGACCTGAAGATCGGCGACCGCATTGACCTGCGCCAAGGCACCCTGGTGCGCACCGTCATCGTCAAAACCCTCAGCAGCGTTCGCGGCGGCGCACCCGTGGCCCAGACCATGTACCAAGAAACGCCCGACAGCGTCACCCGGCGCGAGCGCCACGCGGAGGAACGCCGCACCCAGCCCGACCCCGCCCTGGCCATCGATCAGGGCCGACCCACCAAGCGCGACCGGCGGCAACTGGCCGACTGGAACCGGTGGAGCGCGGGCATCGACGATTAAATATTTCTTGCACGGGGTCTTGAAACCCTGTCCGCCGCCCCGAGATCTGCTGGGCTTTGATTGACTCACCTCATTAATTCCAATAAACACCATGAGCGACACGCCCGCCAACGCCGAAAACTTTGATCCGGTCGATGCCATCCCCGTCGGCGCCGAGCCGCTTGAGGCCAGCATTGAGCAGCAACTGGCCGAGTTGCACGCCAAGCACACCGAGGTTTCGGATGCCTACCTGCGCGCCAAAGCCGAGGCTGAAAACACCCGCCGCCGCGCTGATGACGAAATCTCCAAGGCTCGCAAGTTCGCCGTGGAATCCTTCGCCGACAGCCTGTTGCCGGTCAAGGACAGCCTGGAAGCCGCCATCGCCACGCAACTGTCCAAGCCAGACACGCCCATCGAAACCGTGATGGAGGGCGTTCAGGCCACCTTGCGGCAGTTGGGTGCCGCCCTGGAGCGCAACAAGGTCATCGAGATCAACCCCGCCAACGGCGCCAAGTTTGATCCGCATCAGCACCAGGCCATCAGCATGGTGCCTGCCGACCAAGAAGCCAATACCGTGGTGGGCGTGCTGCAAAAAGGCTATCTGATCAACGACCGGGTCCTGCGTCCGGCTTTGGTCACGGTGACAGCGCCAAAGTAACGCGACTGGGGGTGGCCCGGCGGCCAAAAAGCGAAAAAAACGCTTTAAAACCCGCCCAAAGGCCTTGAAAACCCGCCAAACAGACGCAAATGACGAACAACTGAATTGAAGTTTCCAAGGAGCTAGAACATGGGCAAGATTATCGGTATTGACTTGGGCACCACGAACTCGTGCGTGTCCATCATGGAAGGCAACACCCCCAAAGTGATTGAAAACAGCGAAGGTGCCCGCACCACGCCCTCGATCATTGCCTACCAGGAAGACGGCGAAGTGCTGGTTGGCGCCTCCGCCAAGCGTCAGGCTGTCACCAATCCGCGCAACACGCTTTACGCCGTTAAGCGCCTGATCGGCCGCAAGTTCACTGAAAAAGAAGTCCAGAAGGACATCGAGCTGATGCCTTACACCATTGCAGCGGCCGACAACGGCGACGCCTGGGTGGAGGTGCGCGGCAAGAAAATGGCTCCGCAACAGATCAGCGCCGACATCCTGCGCAAGATGAAGAAGACCGCCGAGGACTATCTCGGCGAAGAAGTGACCGAGGCCGTCATCACGGTGCCCGCCTACTTCAACGACGCGCAGCGCCAAGCCACCAAAGACGCCGGCCGCATCGCCGGTCTGGACGTCAAGCGCATCATCAACGAGCCCACGGCCGCGGCCCTGGCCTTTGGCCTGGACAAGACCAGCACCGGTGACCGCAAGATCGCGGTGTACGACTTGGGTGGCGGCACGTTCGACGTGTCCATCATCGAAATCGCCGACGTGGATGGCGAAAAGCAGTTCGAAGTGCTGTCGACCAACGGTGACACCTTCCTGGGCGGCGAAGACTTCGACCAGCGCATCATCGACTTCATCGTGGCCGAGTTCAAGAAGGACCAAGGCGTCGATCTGACCAAGGACGTGCTGGCCCTGCAACGCCTGAAGGAAGCCGCTGAAAAGGCCAAGATCGAGTTGTCGAACAGCGCACAGACTGACGTCAACCTGCCCTACATCACGGCCGATGCCAGTGGTCCCAAGCACTTGAACGTCAAGCTGACCCGCGCCAAGCTGGAGTCGCTGGTCGAAGAGCTGATCGAGCGCACGATCGCGCCTTGCCGCATGGCCATCAAGGACGCTGGCGTGAACGTGGCCGACATCCAGGACGTGATCCTGGTCGGTGGCATGACCCGCATGCCCAAGGTGCAAGAGAAGGTCAAGGAGTTCTTCGGCAAGGATCCCCGCAAGGATGTGAACCCTGACGAAGCCGTGGCCGTGGGCGCCGCCATCCAAGGCCAGGTGCTGGCCGGTGACCGCACCGACGTGCTGCTGCTGGACGTGACCCCGCTGTCGCTGGGCATCGAGACGATGGGGGGCGTGATGACCAAGATGATCGCCAAGAACACGACCATCCCGACCAAGTTCGCACAAACCTTCTCCACGGCTGAAGACAGCCAGCCTGCCGTGACCATCAAGGTGTTCCAGGGCGAGCGTGAATTGGCCACCGGCAACAAGATGCTGGGCGAGTTCAACCTGGAGGGCATCCCCCCCGCACCACGTGGCACGCCGCAAATCGAAGTGTCCTTCGACATCGACGCCAACGGCATCCTGCACGTGGGTGCTAAGGACAAGGGCACCGGCAAGGAAAACAAGATCACCATCAAGGCGAATTCGGGCCTGACCGAGGACGAGATCCAGAAGATGGTGAAAGACGCCGAGCTGAACGCCGTCGACGACAAGAAGAAGGTCGAGCTGGTGCAGGCCAAGAACCAGGGCGATGCCATGGTTCACAGCGTGCGCAAGTCGCTGACCGAGTACGGCGACAAGCTGGACGCCGCTGAAAAGGAAAAGATCGAAGCCGCGATCAAGGATGTTGACGAAGCCATCAAGGGCGACGACAAGGACGACATCGAGGCCAAAACCAATGCCCTGATGACCGCCAGCCAGAAGCTGGGCGAGAAGATGTACGCCGACATGCAGGCCGCCCAGGGTGCCGCAGGTGGTGCGCCGGGTGGCGCGGCCGAAGGTGCTTCTGAAGCCAAGCCTGCCGACGACAACGTCGTGGACGCCGAGTTCAAGGAAGTCAAGAAAGACTGAGGCTTATTTCATCGAGCTTTTGGGGCACAGACGTGTGAGGGACAATCCCCCACCCCTGTGCCCCTTGTCACTCACAGCCTGAAAGCATCATGGCGACGAAACGCGATTACTACGAAGTTCTGGGACTCGCCAAAGGCGCTTCCGAGGAAGACATCAAGAAGGCCTACCGCAAGCTGGCCATGAAGCATCACCCCGACCGCAATCAGGGTGACAAGTCCAAAGACGCCGAAGAGAAGTTCAAAGAGGGCAAAGAAGCCTACGAGATGCTCTCGGATGCCAAGAAACGCGCGGCCTACGACCAGTTCGGCCACGCGGGCGTGGATCCGAACATGGGCGGCCGTGGCGGCCCCGGCGCAGAAGGCTTTGGCGGCTTTGCGGACGCTTTTGGCGACATCTTTGGCGACATCTTTGGTCAAGGCGGCCAAGGTGGTGGTGGTCGGCGTGGCGGCGGGCCCCAGGTCTACCGCGGCAGCGACTTGTCCTACGCGATGGAAATCACGCTGGAAGAAGCGGCCACCGGCAAGGACACGCAGATCCGCATCCCCAGCTGGGAAGACTGTGTCACCTGCAGCGGTACTGGCGCCAAGCCCGGCACCAGCGCCAAGACCTGCCCCACGTGCAATGGCGCGGGCAATGTGCACATGCGTCAGGGCTTTTTCAGCGTGCAGCAAACCTGCCCGCACTGCCAGGGTACTGGCAAGGTCATTCCCGATCCGTGCGTCACTTGCAGCGGCCAAGGCCGTGTCAAGAAAACCAAAACACTGGAAGTCAAGATCCCGGGTGGCATCAATGAAGGCATGCGCATCCGCTCGGCGGGCAATGGCGAGCCCGGCACCAATGGCGGCCCCGCTGGCGACTTGTACATCGAGATCCGCATCAAGCAGCACGAGATCTTCGAGCGCGATGGCGACGACCTGCACTGCAATGTGCCGATCCCGCTGACCTCGGCGGCGCTGGGCGGTTCGATCGAAGTGCCCACGCTGGGCGGCAAGGCCGAGATTGACATCCCCGAAGGCACGCAGCACGGCAAGACCTTCCGCCTGCGCGGCAAGGGGATCAAGGGCATCCGGGCCAGTTACCCTGGCGATCTTTACTGCCACATCGTGGTCGAGACGCCCGTCAAGCTGACGGAGCACCAGCGCAAGCTGCTGAAAGAGCTGGACGAGTCGTTCAAGAAAGGCGGAGAGAAGCACTCGCCTAACAGCAAAAGTTGGACCGATCGGGTGAAGAACATCTTCAAGTAACGTGTGAAGTGAAGCGAAGCAAAGGCACCCTCCTCGGGTGCCTTTTTCATGGCCTCAGTGGTTTTGGTTGCTGCGGTGAGCCCAAGCCGTGGTGCGGGTTTCGATCACGGAGAACAGCTCGTACATGATCATGGCCATGGCGCCCACCACCATCAACCCACCGAACGCCAGCCCCATCTGCATGGATGATCCAGCCGAGATCAGCAGGTAGCCGATGCCTTCGTTCGAGGCGGTCATCTCGGACACCGTGGTGCCAACGAAGGCCAGCGTGATGGCCACCTTCAGCGAACCGTAAAAGTACGGCATGGAGCGCGGCAGACCAACCTTGATCAGCACATCCCATCGGCGCGCGCCCAACACCCGCAGCACGTCTTCAAGCTCTGGCTCCAACGTGGCCAGGCCGGTGGCAATGTTGACCATGATGGGAAAGAAGCTGATCAGAAAAGCCGTCAGCACCGCCGGGCCCACACCAATGCCGAACCAGACCACCAGGATCGGGATGAAAGCGGCTTTGGGCAGCGCGTTGAATGCCGTCATCAGCGGGTAGATCGCCGAATAGGCCAGGCGCGAGCTGCCCACCAGGAAGCCCAGCAACACGCCCACCACGATGGCAATACCAAAACCGACCATCGTCACCCAGAAAGTGCGCCAGGCGTGTCGGAGGATCTCGGCATGGAACTCGACCAATTGTTGGGCAATCCGCGTCGGGCTGGGAAAGATGTACTCGGACACTGAGAACACGGAGCACGCCACCTGCCACAGCAGCAAGATGATCAGCAACAAGCCCCAGGGCGCCCAGCGCTCCAGTTGGGGTGAGCTCAACTTCATCGTCATTGCGCCACCTCCGGCGAGGCTGCCATGGATGTCGGCTTGCGCATGGCACCAATGTGTGCACGCAGCTCGTGCACTATGTTGGTGAATTCAGGCGTGTAAGTGACCTCCAGATCGCGTGGCCGTGGCAGCTCGATCTCGCGTTTGGCCAGGATGCGGCCGGGGCTGCGGCTCATCACGTAGACCGTGTCCGCCAGGAACACCGCCTCGCGCAGGTCGTGGGTCACCAGGATGACGTTGAAGCCCCGCTGGGCTTGCAGGTCACGCAAGGCGCACCAAAGTTCCTCACGGGTGAAGGCATCCAGGGCACCAAAGGGCTCGTCGAGCAAAAGCATTTTGGGCTCGTGGATGAGCGCGCGGCAGATGCTGGCGCGCTGCTGCATACCGCCCGACAACTGCCAGGGAAACTTGTCTTCGTAGCCCCCCAGGCCCACGCTTTGCAGCAAAGCCCTGGCCTTGGCTTCGTACTCGGCCCGCTTGGCGCGGAAGTTGGAGCGATAAGGCTCGACGATCTCCAGCGGCAACAGCACGTTGTCCACCGTGGTCCGCCAAGGCAGCAGTGATGGCGCCTGAAACGCCATGCCCGTGATCTTCAAAGGCCCCGTGACGGGTTGACCGCCAATCGTGATGCTGCCACGCGAGGGCATCTTCAAACCGGTGGTCAGCTTCATGAAGGTGGATTTGCCGCAGCCCGAGGGGCCTACGATGGCGACGAACTCACCCTCGCCAATGCTCAGGCTGACATCCTCTACCGCGAACTGTTGTTGCGCCAGCAAGGCCTCGTTGTAGGCCAGCCAGACGTTCTTGAAATCAACAAATGCGCTCATCGTCCGGCACTCACTTTTTGGCGGGCAGCACATTCAGCTCGGCACTGGACGGCAAGTAGGCTGGCGTCCAGACGGCCTCCGGGCTCACACGTGACTTGGTGCTGAAGGCATCAGCAACCTGCGAGGCCATCAGCGACAAGCGCGGCAGTTTCACCTGGCCAAAGCCTTCCGCGCGGGCATCTGGGCTGTTGACGACTTGATCAATGGCCATCTTCAAACGTCGCTTTTCAACCTCGACATTGATGATGCCGTCACGCGCTTTGACCGATTCGATGCTGGCATCAGGATTGGCCAGCACCTCTTTGACGCCTTTGGTGAACGCCAACAAAAATGCCTTCACGGCCTCGGGGTTCTCCTTGAGGATGCGGGGCGACGCGATGATGGCGTTGCCGTACAACTTCACCCCGTATTGCGCGTAAGGCAGCACCACGATGTCCTGAGGCTTGACGCCCCGGGCTTCCAGGTTCAGCATGGATGTGAATGAAAAACCGGTGATGGCATCGACATCGCCCCGCACCAGCATGGTTTCGCGCAAGGCCGGGTCCATGCTGGTCCAGGTCACCGCCCCCACCTTGTTGGCTTTGGCAAAGATGGGCCAGGCTTTGCGGCCAGCATCAAACACAGGCGCACCCAGCTTCTTGCCAGCCAGGTCGGCGGGCGTCTTGATGCCCGAAGCCTTCAGGGCAAACGCGGCGGCCGGGGTGTTGTTGTAAACCATCATGATGGCCACGGGCTTGTTCGGGGCGTCCGGGTTGTTCGCGTGGAACTCCATCAGCGCGGCCATGTCGGCAAAGCCCAGGTCGTACGAGCCAGAGGCCACGCGGGTGACCGTGCCGCCCGACCCATTGCCGGCATCCACGCTCACGTCCAGACCTGCTTGCTTGAAGTACCCCTTGGCCACCGGCTGCAAGAACAAGGCTGAAGGCCCCTCAAAACGCCAATCCAGCTGAAATTTGATGGGAGTGGCCGCCTGGCACAGGCTCACGCCAGCGATTTGAATCAGGAGAGCACGACGGAAGAGCTGGAACAAGGTCATTTGGCAAAACTCCACAGAGGCAAAAAGAGGATGAACCGGCTGACGCAAGATCTGTGCACAGTTAATGCATGAGGCTCAAGTTGTGCCCCTGAAATGCCGAAATGCGAAATACAGCGTGGCTTAAACACAGGATGCGGGTAATTTTTCATGGCAACTCAAACTCAGTTTTCAACCATTCAGGCTTTGGTCATCGACGACATGTCGGTGCAGCAGACCACCTTGCGTGGCCAGTTGGGTCAGTTGGGCATCACCCGGGTTGACGTGGCAGCCAACGCGGAAGACGCCGCGCGACAGATCCGCAGCCGCCGATACAACCTGATCCTGTGCGACTACAACCTGAACCAGAAAACCGATGGCCAGCAGTTGTTCGAGCACCTGCGCGACACCAAGCTGCTGCCTGCGGATTGCCTTTTTTTCATGGTGACGGCGGAAAGTGCCTATGCCTCCGTGGCCGCCGCCACTGAGCACCACCCGGACGCTTACCTGCTCAAACCCATCACCGCCAGCCACATCGAAGACCGCCTGAAGACCCTGCTCGAAAAGCGCGATGCCTTGCTGCCCATCACCCAGAAGCTCGCCAAGGACGACCTGCTGGGCGCCGTCCAGGCCTGTGATCAAAGCCTGAAAACCGAGAACCGCTGGACGATGGCTGTGCTGCAGATCAAGGGCAAAACCTTGCTGCAACTGGGCAAGCACGAGGATGCCAAGCAAACCTACCGGCAGGCCCTGGACAAGCGCGCCAACCTGCCTTGGGCGCAGTTGGGCCTGGCCCGAGCGCACAAGGCTGCAGGCCAATTCGACGAGGCCAGGCAACTCGCCCAGGACATCATCCAAACCCCTGAAGGCGAGAAAAATGTGGCGGCCTATGACGTGGTGGCGGAATCAATGGACGCCAAGGGTGACGCGCAAGGCGCGATGTGGGTCTTGCGCGATGCGGCCACGGTGGTGCCCTCTGCCCGGCGTCAACGTTTGCTGGGCGAAAGCGCCTACCGCAATGGCGACCTGGACACAGCCAAGGAGTGCATGCAGAAAGTGGCCAAGGCCACCCGGGGTTCGGTGATCGCCCAGCCCCAGGACACCCTGTTGCTGGCCCAGGCCATGGTCGACTTGGGTGAGTCGGCCGAAGCCTTGAAACTGCTGGCGGAAGGCAGCAGCCTGTACCGCAACCTGCCGGCCTTTGGCAGTGTGGCCCTGGCCATCCAGGTTCAGGCGCAAGTCAAGGCTGGCACACCCGACGAGGCGGAGAAAACCCTCAAGCGAGCCCGCGAAACGCTTCGCCAAGGCAAGGCCGACTTTGCCACCATCGCCCTGGCCAAGGCAGAGCTGATGGCCGGGCATGAGGAGGAAGGCTTGAAGCTGCTGGCCACCGCCGTCAGCTCTGACCACGAGAACCCCAAAACCAAGCAAATGATCGGCAATGCCCTGCGTGAAACGGGCCACGAAGACAAGATTGACCGCATCATCAACACCGCCTCGGCCGCCATGCAGGCCCGAGTGCAGGACGCGCGCAAGCTGCTGCGCGATAGCCAGATCGACGAGGCCGTGGCGGCCATTGAAACCGCCGTGCGCGACTACCCGGAAAATACTGGCGTGCTTTTGCAGGCAACTCAGATCAACTGCATGGCCTTGCGGCTGAAGAAGGAGCACAACAACGAGATGGTCGAGCGCGTGCGCCTGTACCTGAATCGATTGGAACAGCTCATGCCGGGCAACGACCGCGTGACGATGATGAAGCGCTATTTCAGGGAGACCCTGGCCAGCATGGAGACCGCTTCGGCCCATCATTGAGCCGGAACACGACACCATGGAAACCGCCTCCTTTGCCCTCATCGCACACGATTTGAAGAACGCGCTGGGCGCCCTTGAATGCGAACTGGAAGCCTTGATCGACCAGCCGGATCCCGGCCTGGCCCAAAGTGCTTATGTGCACTGCACCGAATTGCGCCGCCAGTTCGTTCAGTTCCTGACCGTGTATGGCGCGGGCGATGGATTGAAGGTTCACAGCGAGGACGAATCACCGCTGGACATGTTGAAGTCGCTGCAGCACACGGCCGCCCTCAAACGCCTGATCACACCGGGCACGGCCAAGGTGACCTTGAAAGGTGACGGCATCGGTATGCCCTCGTTCTGGTACCTTGACCGGCGCGTGGTCTACATGGCGCTGGAGGCCGCGCTTCACAATGCCGTTCGCTTCAGCCGACACCAAGTGGTCATGGGCGCTCGAGAGCAGGATGGCTACCTCGTGCTGAGCATTGACGACGACGGCCCCGGCCTGGGCGCCATCGACCCCTCCGACCAATCCACCGGCCTGGGCACCGCGTTGTGCGAGGCCGTGGCCAAGGCCCACCGCTGCGACGGCCGCGAAGGCCGGGTGACGCTGATCAACCGCCCGGAAGGCGGCGCAAGCTTCGAGCTGTGGCTACCCTGAGCCCACATCCCAGGCTGAAGCTCAGCCTTCGTCCTTGACGCAATCCACGTAGTAGCAAAGCTCGCCCGCCTCGTTGGGCTGGGCCACCAGGCCGTGCACGTCGGTGGTGAAGCCCGGGAACATCTTGTTGAAATCGCGGGCGAAGCGCAGGTAGTCCACGATCTTCTTGTTGAAGCGCTCGCCAGGAATCAGCAGCGGGATGCCGGGTGGGTAAGGCGTCAGCAAGGCGGTCGTGACACGCCCTTCCAGCTGTTCGATCTCCACCCGCTCGGTCTTGCGGTGCGCGATGTAGGCATAAGCCTCACTGGGCTTCATCGCAGGCTGCAGGTCCGACAGGTACATCTCGGTCGTCAGGCGCGCGATGTCGCTCTTGGCGTACATCTGGTGGATGCGCTGGCACAGGTCGCTCAGGCCCACGCGTTCATAAATCGGCCACTTGGCGCAGAACTCGGGCAACACACGCCACATGGGCTGGTTCTTGTCGTAGTCGTCCTTGAACTGCTGCAAAGCGGTCAGCAGCGTGTTCCAACGGCCCTTGGTGATGCCGATGGTGAACATGATGAAGAACGAGTACAGGCCAGTCTTCTCGACCACCACGCCGTGCTCGGCCAGGTACTTGGTGACGATGCTGGCCGGGATGCCCGTTTCGGCGAACTTGCCCGACACGTCCAGACCCGGGTTGATGATGGTCGACTTGATCGGGTCGAGCATGTTGAACCCATCGGCCAGGTCGCCAAAGCCGTGCCACTTGGCATTGCCTTTGAGCATCCAGTCATCGGGCGAGCCCACGTCGTCTTTGGTGAGCTTGTCCGGCCCCCAGACCTTGAACCACCAGTCCTTGCCGAACTCCTTGTCCACCTTGCGCATGGCGCGGCGGAAGTCCACCGCCTCGCGGATGCTTTCCTCCACCAGCGCGGTACCGCCGGGCGGCTCCATCATGGCCGCCGCCACATCGCAGGACGCGATGATGGCGTACTGCGGGCTGGTGGAGGTGTGCATCAGGTAGGCCTCGTTGAACAGGTGCGTGTCCAGCTTGGTGTTCTGCGCGTCTTGAACCAGCACCTGTGAGGCCTGGCTGATGCCGGCCAACAACTTGTGCGTGGACTGCGTGGCGTAAACCACGGCTTCCTTGGGGCGCACGCGGTCCTTGCCCATGGCGTGGAACTCGCCATAGAAGCTGTGGAAGGCTGCGTGCGGCAACCAGGCTTCGTCGAAGTGGATGTTGTCGATCCAGCCGTCAAGCATGCCCTTGATGGTCTCGGTGTTGTAGAGCACGCCGTCATACGTGCTCTGCGTGATCGTCAAAATGCGCGGCTTGACCTTCTTGGGGTCCACGCCCTTGAGCAGCGGGTGCGCCTTGATCTTCTTCTCGATCGAGGCCCTGGTGAACTCGCTTTGCGGGATCGGGCCGATCAGGCCGAAGTGGTTGCGCGTGGGCGTCAGGAACACGGGAATGGCCCCGGTCATGATGATCGCGTGCAGGATGGACTTGTGGCAGTTGCGGTCCACCAGCACCACGTCGCCCGGCGCCACGGTGTGGTGCCACACCATCTTGTTGGAGGTGGACGTGCCGTTGGTGACGAAGAAGCAATGGTCGGCGTTGAAAATGCGCGCTGCGTTGCGCTCGGACGCGGCCACGGGGCCAGTGTGGTCCAGCAACTGGCCCAACTCCTCGACCGCATTGCAGACGTCGGCGCGCAGCATGTTCTCGCCATAGAACTGGTGGAACATCTGGCCCACGGGGCTCTTCAAGAATGCCACGCCGCCGGAGTGGCCGGGGCAATGCCATGAGTAGGAACCGTCCTGGGCGTAGTCCATCAGCGCCTTGAAGAAAGGTGGCGCCAGCGAGTCAAGGTAGCTTTTGGCCTCACGGATCACGTGGCGCGCCAGGAACTCGGGCGTCTCCTCGAACATGTGGATGAAGCCGTGCAGCTCGCGCAGGATGTCGTTGGGGATGTGCTGTGAGGTGCGTGTCTCGCCATACAGGTAGATGGGGATGTCCGCATTCTTGAAGCGGATCTCGCTGACGAAAGCGCGCAAGGCCTTGAGGGCCGAATCGACTTCTCCCTTGGAGCCCGCGCCAAACTCTTCGTCGTCGATCGACAGGATAAAGGCGCTGGCCCGGCTTTGCTGCTGCGCGAACTGCGACAGGTCGCCGTAGTTGGTCACGCCCAGCACCTCGAAACCCTCTTTCACGATGGCGTCGGCCAAGGCGCGGATGCCCAGGCCCGAGGTGTTTTCAGAGCGGAAGTCTTCGTCGATGATGACGATGGGAAAACGGAAACGCAGCATGGCCAAAACCCCTGTGGGCAAAGTCGGGCGGGCGCCCGGAAAAACGCGAAAGCGCGAAGTGTAGGACTTCTGTGGGCACTGTGGATGACAGTCGCATGAAAACAGACACAGGCGCCGTACACTGCCCCCATGAGTGACACAACCCTTTGGTGGATTGCGGCCGGCATGATCGTTGGGCTGGAATTGTTGACTGGCACGTTTTACCTGCTGATGCTCGCTCTGGGCGCAGCGGCTGCGGCGATCAGCGCCCAGATGGGCCACCCCCAGTCCACCCAGATGCTGATCGCCGGGGTGGTGGGCGGTGTGGCCGCGCTGGGCTGGCACCTCAAGCGGCAGCGCAGCAAGGACCACGCCCAAAGCGAAGGCCGCGCCAACCCGGACCTGCACCTTGACCTGGGCCAGCCCGTGGAGGTGGCGCAGTGGTCGACTGACGGGCGCACGCGTGTCCACTACCGGGGCGCCGACTGGGATGCCCGCTACCTGGGCACACCACCAGCCCAAAGCGGCCCCCACCGCATCCAAGCGATTGAAGGCAACACCCTGGTCCTCGCCAAGATTTGACAACCCTGAAAGCCCGCACACATGGAATTCGCCCTCGTCATCCTGGTCCTGGCCGTGATCTTCGTCGCCAAGTCGGTCAAGGTCGTTCCGCAGCAGAACGCCTGGGTGCTGGAGCGCCTGGGCAAGTACCACGCCACCCTCACGCCCGGCCTGAACGTGGTCCTGCCCTTCGTTGACGTGGTGGGCTACAAACATTCGCTGAAAGAAATTGCGCTGGACGTGCCCAGCCAGGTTTGCATCACCAAAGACAACACGCAACTGCAGGTGGACGGCATCCTGTACTTCCAGGTGACCGACCCGATGCGGGCCAGCTATGGCGCCTCCAACTATGTGATGGCCATCACCCAGCTGGCACAAACCACGCTGCGCTCGGTCATTGGCCGCATGGAGCTGGACAAGACTTTTGAAGAACGCGCAGTGATCAACACCGGCGTGGTCAACGCGCTGGATGAAGCGGCCTTGAACTGGGGCGTGAAGGTCCTGCGCTACGAAATCAAGGACCTGACCCCGCCGGTTGAGATTCTGCGCAGCATGCAGGCGCAGATCACGGCCGAACGTGAAAAGCGCGCCTTGATCGCCGCCTCCGAGGGGCGCCGCCAGGAGCAGATCAACATCGCCACCGGCGAGCGCGAAGCCTTCATCGCCCGGTCAGAGGGCGCAAAACAGGCCGAGATCAACAAGGCCCAGGGTGAGGCCGCCGCCATCACCGCCGTAGCCGATGCCACCGCCGACGCCATCCGCAAGATCGCCGCTGCCATCCAGCAACCCGGTGGTCAGGATGCCGTGAACCTCAAGGTGGCCGAGAAAGCCGTTGAGGCGTATGCCCAATTGGCCCAGAAGAACAACACCATGATCGTTCCGGGCAACATGAGCGAGGTCTCTGCCCTGATCGGCACGGCGATGACTCTGATGAAGCGCACACCTTCCTGACCATGGCCATCGACATCGCCAGCGCGCGCAACGTTCTGGGCGGCCCTTTAAGGGGTTGCTCTTATGCGCCAGTGACCGGTTTTTTCCGAGATGGCTGCTGCCGCACGCGCCGCGATGATTTAGGCCTGCACGTGGTCTGCGTGAAGATGACGGCCGAGTTTCTGGCTTTCTCGGCGGCGCAAGGCAATGATTTGAGCACTGCCATCCCCGAGGCGCGTTTTCCGGGTTTGAAGCCGGGGGATCGTTGGTGCCTGTGCGCCAGCCGATGGCTGGAAGCCTGGCAAGCCGGCATGGCGCCGCCAGTGGTGCTGGAGTCCACGCATGAACAGGCTCTTGAGGTGATCCCGCTGGAGGCCCTCACCGCCCACGCCCTGGCTTCGACACGGCCGCTGGACGACTAGCCTCAGCCTCGGTTGACCTGCTCCAAGGGGTCCAACTCGCCCAGGTCGGTCACCACCGCCAGTCCGGTTTTGCTGGACACGCGCACCTGATTGCGTCCCATGCGCTTGGCCTGGTACAGCGCCTCATCGGCCCAACGGATCAGTGTTTCGGAGTTGCCCCCGACGGCCTGAGCCACCCCCGCTGAAATGGTCACCTTGGGCATCAGCACGCCGTCGTGGTGCACCTCCAGGTTTTCAATCGCCTTGCGGATCTGCTCCATGCGCAAGACGGCATCGCCCTGTTCACAACCCGGCAGCACCAGCGCCATCTCTTCGCCGCCGTAGCGGCAGGCAATGTCATAGCCACGAATGCATTCCAGCAGGACGCCCGCGACAGCTTTCAAAACCACGTCGCCCGCGTCATGCCCACGGCTGTCGTTGAATTGCTTGAAGTGGTCAATGTCGATCATGGCCAGCGACACCACGCCATGGTCACGGCGCACACGTTGCAACTCATTGCCCAGGCACTCGTCCATGAAGCGGCGGTTGTGCAGGCCGGTCAAGGAGTCGGTCATGGCCTGGTCGTGCAGGGAGTTGCGCAACATCAGGTTGCTCAAGGCCAGCTTCAACGTTTCGGCAAACCGCACGGCCCGAGCCTGCACATCGGCCATGCGCTCATCGGTCACCCTGACCTGCTGGCTGAACAAATGCAAGGTGCCGACCGTTTCACCATGGGCCACCATTGGCACGCACAGGTAAGGGCGGAGGTCTTCGCGGGGAATGCACTTGAGGTGAACGCAGCACACGCCGTGATCATGTCCACTGAAGGCGTGAGGCTTGCCGCGCCGCATACCCCAGCAATCGCGGGCCAGGAAGTGCTGCTCTGCCTGCGAAGGCTCACGCCCCCAAGAGGCCCCAATCTGCAATTGGTTCCCACCTGGCTGGGTGGCGGCGAGCCAGCCGGACCAACCGGGGAACAAGCGCTCGCAGGCCTGCCGGATGATGCTGAAGGCTTCTTCCAGGTTGTCCGCGGCGTGCAGCATGTCGCTGGCCTCTTGCACCACCACACCTTCGTCCTGCGCGGCGCGCAACTCTTGCACCATTTCGTGCAGGCGCTGGCGTTGCACAGCGGCTTCCAGCTCGGCCTGCTTGCGCGCGTCGATGTCGATGAAGTAGCCGCGCCGCTCCGAGTGCGAGCGGTCAATGGTGCTGTTGTACAGATGCCAGCGGTAACTTCCATCGGCCATGCGCAGCCTGGCCTCGAACTCCACCTGCAGTTCATCGGGGCTGTTCATGGCTTGAATGAACCGGTCCTTCAAAAGGCGCGAATCGTCTGGGTGGACGATGGACATGGAGTTCGACAAGCTGGTCAAGGCTGCAGGCTCGTAGCCCCACAGTTTGCGCACATTGGTGGACACGTAAACGAACTTAGAGATGCCCCGGGCGTATTGCGCACGGATCATGACCACGGGCCCCGTGGCAAACATCTCGCGCTCTTCGTGCAATGCCAAGCGCATCAGCCAACTTTGGTGGACATCGATCAGGCTGCCATGCACTTTGGTGGGCTGCCCTTGGTCATTGCGCGCTACGACGCGTGCCTTGCACAAGACCCAACGCCAATCTTCACCTGAGACTTTGAAGCGAAAGCGCAACTCGTAGCGCGGGGAGACCCCGGCGAGGTAGTCATTGAGCTGCGAACAAGCCTGTTCGACCTCATCCGGGTGAATCAACTCGCGCCACTGCGGCTGGCTGAACAGGCGGGAATCGACGCCAGCGTCTGACGAGGGCTGAGGCAGGCGGCCGTCTACCCTCACCTGTCCGGATTGGACGTCCACCTCGAAAAAACTCACATCGGCGTTCTCGAAAATGAACTGCCGTTTCGCCTCGCTCTGCGCCAGCAAGGCTTGCACGCCCAGCGTGATGTCGCCAACATGCTGGCGCTGACGCCGGACGCCGCGCCAGGCCAAGCCGTGACCAAGAGCCCCCCCCAAGACCAGCAGGAGCAAAGGCCACCACATCCAAATGAATGATTCAGATCCCAACAAGCCCACTCTCCCAGTGTTGGCCCCAGTATCAACGTCTTCGGCGGCTTCCTAGCGCAAACCCTTATCGCAAACTGTGGAATTTCTCACGCCGCCGAGAAATAGTGCTTGATCCCGGCGAGGATCATTTCCACCGCGATGGCGCACAACACCAGGCCCATGAGTTTTTCGATGGCGGTGACGACCGACTCGCCCAGCCAGCGGTGCAAGGGCTGGCTGGCCAGCAGCACCACCGCGCACACGCCCACGGCCGCCGCCAGGGCCGCTATCCATTCAACGAGTTGCGCAGGTTGGCGGAAAGCCAGCAGCAGCACCGTGGCCATGGCCGAGGGGCCTGCCAGCAGGGGCACGGCGATGGGGAACAGGAAAGGCTCGCGGCCCGACTCACTGGAAGGGGCCGCGTCTTCGTCGAACAGGCGTCGCCCCGAGGCAAAGATGATGCGGATGGACAACAACAGCAAGATCACGCCGCCAGCGACTTCCAGCGAGCGCTCGGACAGGCGCATCAGTTGCAGGAAGGTGCGCCCGCCCAGCATGAAGGCGAGCAACACGCCAAAGGCCATGCAGGCCTCGCGCAAAGCCACCCACACACGCCGCTGAGGCGCCACGCCCCGCATCACCGAGATGAAGATGGGCAAGGTGCCAAATGGATCAAGCACCAGGAGCAGCAGGATGAAGGCCGACGTGATCGTGTGGCTCATGCAGCGGACTTGTCAAAGGTAGGCCGCGACCGGTGGCGAGATCTTCTGGACAATCTTCTTGACCAAGATCGGGCCCCATACACCGGCAATCAACAAGACCACAAAGTGTCCGACAAAGTATCCATCCCGCCATGGCATGACGCTGAGGGTCACAGCTTTGGCAATGCCAATGCACAAGGTATTGAACAGGTAGATGCTGAAGGTGTAGATGCCTGCGGTCATGAAGAACGACTTGCCTGGCCCTTGCACTTGATTCGCAAGCGCCAGGACAAAAGGCACGGACAAAGTGCCAACGAACCACTTGGACAAAGGCTCTTGCCAAACACCGTAAACCAAAGCGGCCAACAACGGCATCGCCCAAAGCGCGAGTCTGGGATTGATCACGCTGGCGGCCTTGCCCCAGTGCTGCCCCAGCAAGATCCCCGCCGAGAAAAACGGCAGGTACATCACCAGGTTCGCGATGTTGAAGGTTGAAGGCCAGGCAAAAGGGTAAAGAACGATGCCCAAAGCCATCATCGCCCAAGGTGTGGCACGGGGAGCCTGATGGAGAAACCAGGGAAAGACCAGGTAATAGGCCGACAGCACGTAAATGAACCAAAGAAAGGACGCCGCCGAGGCCATCGGCCGCAAGAACAAGTCCAAAAGGCCGCTCACCACGCCCTGCGGGATGTTATCGACGTGGATGAAACGGCTGGCGACCAACTTGCCGCAGATGATGGCCAGACCCAGAAGGGCATAGGGAATCACCAGCTTCTTGAGCCTTTTGCGAACATAACCCAACACTGCGGCCTGGTTGGCGAGCACCTTCCAGGACAGGCCCAACGAGATGCCCGAGAGCACCATGAACAGCGGCATGTGGAAAGAGTAGATTGCCAGACGCAGCAGGTTGTACCAGTCCGCCCCCGGCACATCCTCGCGGGCCGCGACATGGCCGACCACGACCAGAACGATGGCCATGCCTTTGGCAATGTCCAGGCTGTTCACCCGTTCGGTCATGTGATCTCCTGATGGTTCAAATTGAGGGCTCGCATCTTGGTTGTCGGCATTTGGTGGTCCGGGCTTGATCGGCTCAGTCGTCAGAGTTGGAGTCCAGGCCGGGGAACAACACCGAGGTGTAGCCAAAGCGGGAAAAGTCGCGGATCCGCATGGGGTAGAGCTTGCCGATCAGGTGATCGCATTCGTGCTGAACCACGCGGGCGTGGAAGCCTTCGGCCTCGCGGTCGATGGGATGTCCCCACTGGTCAAAGCCGGTGTATCGGATGCGGGTCAGGCGGGGCACCACGCCACGCAGGCCGGGCACCGACAAGCAGCCTTCCCAGCCGTCTTCCTCATCGGCCGACAAAGGCGTGATGAGGGGGTTGATGAGCACGGTTTGCGGCACAGGTGGCGCATCGGGGTAGCGCTCGGAGCGGGTCATGCCGAAGATGGCCACGGCCAGGTCGACGCCGATCTGGGGGGCGGCCAGGCCAGCGCCTTGGGCGGCCGCCATGGTGTCGAACATGTCGGCGATCAGGGCGTGCAACTCGGGGGTGTCGAAGTGTTCGACTGGCTGAGCAACTCGCAAAAGGCGTGAGTCGCCCATCTTGAGGATCTCACGCACTGCCATCTTGGAGGCTCCCGGGTTCGATGTTCAACAAGGCCAACAGCCCTTCCTGGTCGACGATGGTCAGGCCCAGTTCCTGGGCCTTGTCCAGCTTGCTGCCGGCCTCGGCGCCGGCCACGACGTAGGTGGTTTTCTTGGAGACCGAACCGGCCACTTTGCCGCCCTGGGCTTCGATCAGGGCCTTGGCTTCTTCGCGGCCCAGCGTCGGTAACGTGCCGGTGAGCACGAAGGTTTTTCCGAACATGGGCAGACTGGCGGCGTCAGCCTCCGCCGATGGCTCGTGCTCGGGCCAGGTGACGCCTGCGGCGCGCAACTGCTCCACCACTTCGCAATTGTGAGCTTGATCAAAAAAGGTGCGGATGCTTTGCGCAACGATGGGCCCCACGTCCTTCACGGCCAGCAACTGTTCCACGCTGGCGTGCATGACCCCGCCGCCGTTCTCGTCGTCCTTGTGCCCCATCTTGCCAAAGTGCTTGGCCAGGTCCTTGGCGGTGGCTTCGCCCACATGGCGGATGCCGAGGCCGAACAGGAAGCGCGGCAAGGTGGTCTGCTTGCTTTTTTCAAGCGCCGAGACGATGTTTTGCGCGCTTTTATCGGCCATGCGGTCCAGGGCGGCCAGCTTGGCCACGCCCATCTTGTAAAGCTCGGGCAAGGTGCGAACCAGGCCGCCATCCACCAACTGGTCCACCAGCTTCTCGCCCAGCCCTTCAACCTCAACTGCGCGGCGCTGGGCGAAGTGCAGCAGTGCCTGCTTGCGTTGGGCGGCACAGAACAAGCCGCCCGAGCAGCGGTGATTCATCTCGCCCGGCTCACGCTCCACCGTGCTTTGGCAAATGGGGCAATGCCGGGGCATGCGGAAGTTGAGCACGTAGCTGGCACGCGGCACGGCCGACACCACGCTCACCACTTCGGGGATGACGTCGCCCGCGCGGCGCACGATCACGGTGTCACCCACCCGCACACGCTTGCGGCGCATCTCGAACAGGTTGTGCAAGGTGGCATTGGTGACCGTGACACCGCCCACGAAGACCGGCTTGAGCCGGGCCACGGGCGTGAGCTTGCCAGTGCGACCCACCTGGATGTCGATGGCTTCAACCTGGGTCAGTTGCTCTTGCGCGGGGTACTTGTGGGCCACGGCCCAACGCGGTTCGCGCGAGACGAACCCCAGGCGATCTTGCAAGTCGCGGCGGTTGACCTTGTAGACGATGCCATCGATGTCGAAAGGCAGTTGGTCGCGTTTGGCGCCAATCGCCTGGTGGAAGCCGATCAGGCCAGCTGGGCCGTCGGCGCCTTGTGCCACCAGGCGCTCATCGCTCACCGGCAGCCCCATGGCTTGCAAGGCGTCCAGCATCGCGCTGTGTGTGGGGGGCACGTTCCAACCCTGGACATCGCCCAGGCCGTAGGCGAAAAAGCTCAGCGGCCGTTGCACGGTGATGTTCGGGTCGAGCTGGCGAACCGCACCAGCCGCCGCATTGCGCGGGTTCACAAACGTCTTGCCACCCTGGTCTCGTTGGCGCTCGTTGAGCTTGTCGAAATCATCGCGGCGCATGTAGACCTCGCCGCGCACCTCGAGCACTTCGGCTTTCACGCCTTTCAGGCGATGGGGAATCTGGCGAATGGTGCGGATGTTCTGGGTGACGTCTTCGCCCACTTCGCCATCGCCGCGCGTGGTGGCTTGCACCAGCAGGCCCTGTTCGTAGCGCAGGTTGATGGCCAGGCCGTCGAACTTCAGCTCGGCGCCGTATTCCACCGGCGGGTCTGCATCGGTGAGCCTCAGTTCGCGACGCACCCGCGCGTCGAAGGCCAAGGCGCCAGTCGCTTCGGTGTCGGTCTCGGTGCGGATGGACAGCATGGGCACGGCGTGGCGCACCGGCGTGAAGCCGTCGAGCACCTGGCCCAGCACACGTTGCGTGGGCGAATCGGCCGTGCGCAATTCAGGGTGGGCTTCCTCCAGGGCTTCAAGCGCCTGGAAGAGCCGGTCGTACTCGGTATCGGGGATCTGCGGGGCATCCAGCGTGTAGTACTGGTGCGCGTGGTGCTGAAGCTGCTCGCGCAGCTGCGCGATGCGTTCGGCCACGGATTCGTCGTTCGGCATGGCCGAGGTCTCCACGCCCATCAACTGAACAAGCGCCGTGCCGTGGCCGAACCAGCCGCCAGATCACGTGCAGCCAGGGCTTCGTACAGGCGCTGCAATTCACCTTCGATGGAGGCGAATGCGGCTGGCGAAAACGGCTGGCCCTGGTCATCGGCCATCATGGCGTCCAGCCCCAGCGACAAGGCTTGGCCAGCCGCGCACCAAGCGTTGAAAGGTGAGCCTTCCGCCGCCGTTTGAGGCACGTCGAATGACAAGATCAATTCACGCAGGGTGGCCTGCTCCTGGTCTTCGGCAAAGGCGGCCTGGGCATCGAATTGCAAGGTCAGCACGGGCGGCGCGCCCTCTTCCGTCGATGGCAGCACGAAGCGGCCCGGCAAGGCACCCGGCATGAAGCCATGGCGCGCGGCCTGCTGCTGGACATAGCCGATCGACCAGGCGCTGCCTTGGGCATACAGGCGCAAGGCCAATTGAGCGTCGTGACCACTGGCAAAGCCGTCCAGTTCCTTGGCACGCGCGACCACGTCCAGCATGTCGGGGAACTCGACCGAAGCGCCCATGGCATCGGCACAAGCCTGCACCTTTTGCACAAATTCGGAGTACTCGATCTCGTTGAGGCCGCCCGTGCGGTTGGCCAGCAGCACGCCAGCTTGCAACTCGCTGTAGACCACGCCGAGCTGCGGGGCTTCCCACTCGCTGCAATCAACGCGCAGGCCTTCAATCATGAAAGGCTTGCTGCCGGCGCGGCGGGTGGTCGGCAGGTGCAGCAGCACGTTGTCGCCGCTGACGGGGGTGTCAATGGTCAAGGTGGCGATGGCATCAATCAGGGCGTCCAGCTTGGGCTGGTTGCGCTTGACGGGGGGCGGCAGGTTCATCGCGCCAGATTCGCGCTCCTCAAACGTGGGATCGCCCGGCACGGTGTCGCCCATCTCGGTGGGAATGGTGTCGGCCTCGGACCGGTCGATGGTGCCGGTGCCCATGGGCTCGAGCGCGGCGCGGCGGGGTTGGCGTGCAGCATTCTTGCGGGCCGTCCAGGCGCCATGCGCCACGAAAGCCGCCAGAACCAGGCCGCCCAACAGGGCCAGATACAAAGTGAGTGAGTTGTTCATGGGGAATGTGTTGGGTTCTTCTTCTGCGCTTCGCTCAGGCGGCCTGGGCCATCGAGAAGGCGGCCTCCATGTCGACCGCGACGATGCGCGAGACGCCCTGCTCCTGCATGGTCACTCCGATCAACTGCTCGGCCATTTCCATGGCGATCTTGTTGTGCGAGATGAACAGGAACTGCGTGCCGCTGGACATCTGTTTGACCAGCTTGGCGTAGCGCTCGGTGTTGGCGTCGTCCAGGGGGGCATCGACTTCGTCGAGCAGGCAGAAAGGCGCGGGGTTGAGCTGGAAAATGGCGAACACCAGGGCGATGGCCGTGAGCGCTTTTTCGCCACCGGACAAGAGGTGGATGGTGCTGTTCTTCTTACCGGGCGGGTGGGCCATGACTTGCACGCCTGCGTCGAGGATTTCGTCGCCAGTCATGACCAGCTTGGCCGTGCCGCCGCCGAACAGCTCGGGGAACATGCGGCCGAAATGTTCGTTGACGGTGTTGAAGGTGCCCGCCAACAGATCGCGGGTTTCAATGTCGATCTTGTGGATGGCGTCTTCGAGGGTGTTGATGGCGTCGAGCAGGTCGGCCATCTGCGAGTCCAGGAAGCCCTTGCGTTCGCGGGCTGCGGTCAGCTCGTCCAGAGCGGCCAGGTTGACGGCGCCCAAGGCGTTGATTTCGCGCTGGATGCGGTCGATTTCGCTTTGCAGGCCATGCAGCTTGACGCCGTTTTCTTCGATGTTGCGGGCCAGCACTTCGAGGTCCACGCTGGCGGCAATCAGTTGCTCCATGAACTGAGCACCGCCCAGCGAGGCGGCCTGCTCTTCGAGCTGCAGCTTGGTGATCTGGTCGCGTAACGGTTGCAGGCTGCGCTCGAACTCCATGCGCTGCTCGTCAGCGCGGCGCAGTTGGGCCGACAGGTCGTCGTAGCGACTGCGGGTCTGGCCCAGGGCGCTTTCTTTTTCCAGCTTGACGGCCAGGGCTTCGTCCAGGCCGGTGCCAGCGGCCGTCTCGGACAGGCGGGCGTGCTCTTCGTGCAGCGTCACAGCGCTGGCTTCGTTGGCCTGGATCTGCTGCACAGAAGTCTCGATGCCGCGCTGCAACTCGCCACGCCGCGCCGACATGCTGCGGGCGCTGAAAGCGGCTTCTTGCGCCTGGCGCTCCAGCGCGCGCGACTGCTCACGCGCATGATTGAGCTTACGCTCAGCCTCGATCACGGCTTCTTCCAACTGGGCATGGCGCTCTTGCGCATCGGCCAGCGACAAGTCCAGCTCTTCAAAGCGGGCCTCGCCCGTGGCGCGGCGTTCGTTCAGCTCTTCCAGCTGGCCATCGATCTCGCCCACCTCACTGGCGATCTGCTCGCGCCGCGCATTGCTTTGTTGCGCTTGCTGCGTCAGGCGCAGCACCTCGACCTGCACCTGGTGCGTGCGTTGCTGCAACTCGCTGGTGTCGCGCCGGGCCGTGACCAGGCGCTGCGAGGCATCGGTGTAAGCCGCTTCGGCTCGGATCAAGGCAGCACGGGCATCGTCGGCCATGATGGCCTGGGCGCGCACCTGCTTTTCCAGGCTTTCGATTTCCTGAGCACGGGCCAACATGCCAGCCTGCTCCGAATCGGGTGCATAGAAGCTGACCGCGAACTGGCTGACCGCATGACCGGCCTGGGTCATGATGACCTCGCCGTGCGTCAACTTGCCACGGTTGGCCAGGGCCTCTTCCATGCTGCCGGCGGTGTAGACGCCTTCCAGCCAATCGTTGAGCAAGGCCTTCAGGCCCTGATCATTCAAGCGCAGCAGGTCAGACAGGCGTGGCAGCGTTTGATGGCTGTTGGCGATCTGGCCTGAGGGCGGGCTGTAAAAGGCCAGCTTGGCGGGCGGCGCATCGTTTTCAAAAGCGCGCACGGTTTCGACCCGGCCCACTTCCAGGGCCGACAAGCGCTCGCGCAGGGATGATTCCAGCGCGTTTTCCCAGCCGTTCTCGATGTGGATCTTGGTCCACAGGCCGGGCAAGCCATCCAGACCATGCTTGGCCAACCAGGGCTTGAGCTTGCCTTCCGTCTGCACCTTTTCTTGCAAGGCGCGCAGGGCTTCCAAACGCGCAGTCAGGTCGGATTGCCTGCTGGCCTGGGCATTGGCATCGCTCTGGCGTTCCTTGCGGGCGTCGTCCAGCGCGGGCACGGACTCGGTCAGCTCCCCCAGTTGGGCCTCGGCCACGGCCAGATCTTCCTGGCCCGCTTCAAGCTGGCGGGTCAACTCGGTCAAGCTCAACTCGTCGGGCGCGGCCAGGGTTTGCTTCTCGGCCACCAGGCGTTCACGGCGCAGGTTGAGCTGGCGCGATTGATCATCAATGTTGCGTGAATCTGCTGCCAGCAACTGGATCTGCTGCTGCACCTGCCCGGCCACGCCACGTTGCTCATTCGCCTTTTGTGAAGCAGCACGCACCGTGTCTTCAAAGGTCGGCACATTGGCAGTCAGCTCCTCAGCTTGCGCGGCCAGGATCTCGGCCTGCTCTTCGGCGGCGGCCATCCGTTCGGCCAGGGTTTCCAGTTCTTCCTCGGCAGACACCTTGCGGTCGGCCCATTGGTCGTTCTGGCCTTTCAGTTCGGCCAGGCGTTGCTCAACCTTCTGGCGGCCTTCGACCACATAGCGGATGCGCTCTTCCAGACGGCTGACTTCCAGGTTGGCTTCGGCCAAGGCGCCTTGCGCCGTGTGCAGCTCGTCGCTGGATTCGTAATGCGCCTGGCGCACATGCTCCAGCTCGGCTTCGACCTGGCGCAACTCGGCCATGCGGCCTTCCAGCGCGTTGGTCGCGCCCAGGATGTCCTGCTTGATGCGCGATTCTTCGGTGGAGGCATCGCGGTGCTTGAGGAACCACAGCTGGTGCAGCTTCAAGGTGCCCTGCTCTTGCAGGCCGTTGTAGCGCGTGGCGACCTCGGCCTGGCGCTCCAGCTTTTCCAGGTTGTTGTTCAGCTCGCGCAGGATGTCGTCCACGCGCGTCAGGTTCTCGCGGGTGTCCTTCAGGCGGTGCTCGGTCTCGCGGCGGCGCTCCTTGTATTTGGACACGCCAGCCGCTTCTTCCAGGAACAGGCGCAGCTCTTCAGGCTTGGATTCGATGATCCGGCTGATGGTGCCCTGGCCGATGATGGCGTAGGCGCGCGGCCCCAGGCCCGTGCCCAAGAACACGTCTTGCACATCGCGGCGGCGCACAGGCTGGTTGTTGATGAAATAGCTGGAGGTGCCATCGCGAGTCAGCACGCGCTTGACGGCGATCTCTGCGAACTGGTTCCACTGGCCACCGGCACGCGCATCTTCATTGCTGAACACCAGTTCGACGCTGGCCCGACTGGCCGGCTTGCGGTTGCCCGAGCCATTGAAGATCACGTCCTGCATGGACTCGCCACGCAACTCGGATGCTTTCGATTCGCCCAACACCCAGCGCACCGCGTCCATGATGTTGGACTTGCCGCAACCGTTGGGCCCCACCACGCCCACCAACTGACCAGGCAACTGGAAGGTGGTCGGCTCGGCGAATGACTTGAAGCCAGACAGCTTGATCGAATTCAGGCGCATGCGTGTTGAGTCGACTAAGTCATTGATTTATAAGAAAAAACACGCGAAGCAGCGCATTCATTCGGGTCTGGGATGATAGCATCGGCGCTTCCCCAGATTTCCCTCCTACCGCAGCTCACCATGGCCAAGAAAGCCCCCTCCGCCCGCGCCGCCAAGAGCGCCACCGCCGACACCATCACCGTGGGTGAGCGCGCCAAGCCCGCTACACCGCCTTCGGCCGCCACGCGCAAGCTGGATGTCTTCCCCAATCCCGCCCCCCAGCGCGACTACGTCATCCAATTCCAGATCCCGGAATTCACCTGCTTTTGCCCGCTGACGGGCCAGCCCGACTTCGCGCACTTCACCATCGAGTGCATCGCCGACAAGCTGTGCATTGAGCTCAAGAGCCTGAAGATGTACATGTGGAGCTACCGCAACGACGGCGCTTTCCACGAAAAAGTTACCAACGCCATCCTGGACGACTTCGTGAAAGCGATCCAGCCGCGCTACTTGCGCATCACCGCCAAGTGGTATGTGCGCGGTGGCATCTACACCAATGTGGTGGTCGAGCACCGCCAAAAAGGCTGGAAGCCTTTGCCCAAAGTTGAATTGCCGCAGCACTCGGCTGAAAGCGGCATGCTGGGCTGATTTAGTCACACAAGCGCCCCCAACGCGGGGCTGCAGACGTAACACAATGTCAAGATTGGCTGTCATCTGCCGATAGCCAAGGGTCAACCAGCCTTCACTTGATGAAATCACCCTCTTGGCAGACACCGTTTCTTGACTGGGCGCTTGGGCAAAAACAGCCCACGCGCCGCTATGTGCTGCTGGTGCTGGCCACCTTGCAGTTGTATGCTGTCACGATCGGCATCCTGTTGCACTCGGTTCACCTGGGCCTGCTGAACCGGCCCATGGCCAATTGGCTGATCCTGGGTGGTGCCACCACCTTCCTGACGGTTTTCGCCCTGGTGCGCTCTGGCTGGAGCCTGCGTCTCAAAGACCCGATCATGGCGTTTCCCCATGCCCTGGCCAGCAACTTCATCTGCGTGCTGGCCTTCATGCAACTGGGCGACCACCGCAGTAACGTCCTCATCATCATCAGCCAGACCATCGTGGCGGCCATGTTCCGGCTCAAACCCGCACGGGTGTTGTTGCTGGGCGCCTTGACCGTGGGCATGCTGGCCGTGGCCACCATCACCTTGACCTTGTACGACCCCCTTCGTTACCCCGTCACCAAAAGCTGGGCCATTCTGGCCGTGGGCGGCTCCGCTTTACTCATGCTGTCGCTGGTGGGCAAATGGATCAGCGACATCGGGGTGAAACTGGGGCGTCAAACCAGGGAGCTGGGCGAAGCGGTGCGCACCGTGGAGCAAATGGCCACCACCGACATGCTCACCGGCCTGCTGAACCGCCGGGTCCTGACCGACCTGGCCGAGGCCGAATTGAAGCTGATGGAGCGCACCGGCGCGCCCATGTGCGTGGCCTTGATCGACCTGGATCACTTCAAGGACATCAATGACCGGTTTGGCCACCACGCGGGCGACACCGCGCTCAAGGGCTTTGCCCAAAGCATCACGCCGCAATTGCGCCAGGTCGATAAATTGTCCCGCTGGGGCGGTGAAGAATTCCTGCTCATGCTGCCGCAGTTGAACGAACACGAAGCCTTGACCGCGCTGGAGCGTTTGCGCCAAACGGTGGAAGCCCTGGTTTTCAAGGACCACGCCCTGATGCAGTTGACCTTCTCGGTCGGCATTGCCCAGGCTCAACCCGGCGAAAGCCTGGAACACCTGGTGGATCGGGCTGACCGAGCCGTCTACGAGGCCAAGCGGCAAGGTCGCAACCGCTGCGTGCTGGCTTCATCCCCCTCGGCATCTGCCGAGCCCATGGCCGAGACCCTGACATGAGCGAACCAAGCTCGACCCACCTCCCTGAGGAAGACCCGCTGCTGGACGGCGTTGGCAGGCTGGTGGCTTTCATCTTCGGCCCGGACCGCGTCACCCGCTCTCGCACCGTCGCCATCCTGCTGTGCGCGCTGATGTACGTGATTTGCTGCTGGGCAGCATCTTACGTGGCAGACATCGGCCTGATCAGAGCCTTCGCCCCAAGCCTGCTGATGGCCACGACATTTCCGGCCTACGCGGTGTTTTTTGCGCTGGTGCGCAGCGGCAAGACGCGCCACCTGAAAGACCCTGCGCTGATGATCCCCCAGAACGTCTTCGCGCTGCTGGCCATCGGTTTTGCCTACACCGCCCTGGGGCCCTACGACCGGGGCCTGGTCATGGTTCTGACCGCCTTGGTCATGGTCTTTGGCATGTACACCCACACCCCCAAGCAATCCGTGATGGTCGGGCTGGCAGCCATGCTGATGCTGGGGTGCAGCATGGGCTTGCTGTCGCACATGGACCCTGGCTACTACCCGCCTGACCTCGAGCTGATCCGGTTTGAGCTGATGCTGGGCACCATGCCCCCACTCATCTTCACGGCTTACAAGATTTCAAGCTGGCGCAACCGGCTGTTCAAGCAGCGAACAGAACTCAAGGCAGCGCTGGAGCAGGTCCGGCAGTTGGCCACCCATGACGCCTTGACCGGCCTGTTCAACCGCCGACATATGCAGGACAAGCTGGAAAACGCCGTGATGCGCTTTGACCGCTATGGCGAGCGCTTCACCGTGGTGGTGATTGACCTCGACCATTTCAAGCTGGTGAATGACCGCCATGGGCACCGGGTGGGCGATGACAGCCTGAGCGCCTTTGCCAAGGCCGCACTGGTCGTGCTGCGCGACACCGACACCATTGCCCGCTGGGGGGGCGAAGAATTTTTGATCCTGATGCCCAATACCAGCCAGGAAAAGACCCAGGTCGCCCTGGAGCGCCTGCGCACAGCGATGGCAGCATGCACCCTGTCGGCCGCCGTGCCCACGTTGCGCGTCACCTTTTCGGCGGGCGTAGCGGTGCACGACAGCATCACCGCGCTCAGCCAGACCATCGAACGCGCCGATCAGGCCCTTTATGAGGCCAAAAACACTGGTCGTGACCGGGTCGTCATCGCGCCACCGCCCAAGCGCTGACACATTCCGCGCTAACCCGCGCCACCGGCGTGCGTGGGGCTGGGATAATCCCCGGCATGAACCCACTGCTGTCCAAACTGCAACCCTATCCCTTCGAGCGGCTGCGACAACTCACCTCCGGCGTGCAGCCCAACCCGGCCCTGCGCCCCATCAGCCTGGGCATTGGCGAGCCCAAACATCCCACTCCCGCCTTCATCAAGCAAGCCTTGACCGACGCCTTGGACGGCCTGGCCAGCTACCCGGCCACCGCTGGTGAGCCGGTGCTGCGCGAATCCTGCGCCCGCTGGATGCAGCGCCGCTATGGTCTTTCGCTCGACCCCGCCACGCAGATCCTGCCAGTCAATGGCTCACGCGAGGCGCTGTTCGCTCTGGCCCAGGTGGTCATCGATCCCAACCAACACCGCGACGTGGGCGGCCCGGCGGTGGTCTGTCCCAACCCGTTCTACCAAATCTACGAAGGTGCGGCGTTGCTGGCCGGCGCCCGCGTGATCTTTGCCAACTCTGACCCGGCGCGCAACTTCGCAGCCGACTGGTCCAGCATCCCCGAATCCACCTGGGCGACCACCCAGTTGCTGTACGTTTGCTCGCCAGGCAACCCCACCGGCGCGGTCATGCCGCTGGACGAATGGGCCAAGCTGTTTGAATTGAGTGATCGATTTGGCTTCGTCATCGCGTCCGACGAATGCTATTCAGAGATCTACTTCCGCGAAGGCATCGACGCAGCGCCACTGGGCGGTTTGCAGGCCGCCGCCCGGTTGGGCCGCGCTGATTTCCGCAATTTGATCATGCTGACCAGCCTGTCCAAGCGCTCCAACGTGCCTGGCCTGCGCTCTGGCTTCGTGGCGGGCGATGCTGAGTTGATCAAGGCATTTTTGCTCTACCGCACCTACCACGGCAGCGCCATGAGCCCTTCCGTGCAGCGCGCCAGCGCCGCGGCCTGGGACGACGAGGCCCACGTGGTCGAAAACCGTGCCCTGTACAAGCGCAAATTCGAGCAAGTCACCCCCATCCTGGCCGAGGTGATGGACGTGGCCCTGCCCGACGCCAGCTTCTACCTGTGGGCGGGCGTGCCTGCGCACATCGGTGGCGGCAGCGACGAGTGGTTCGCGAAAGAGCTGCTGGCTCAATACAATGTGGCCGTTCTGCCAGGCAGTTACCTGGCCCGTGAATCGAATGGCGTCAACCCCGGCGCAGGCCGTGTCCGCATGGCCCTGGTGGCGGGTGTGGACGAATGCCTTGAAGCCGCGCAACGCATCCGCGCCTTCATCCAGTCTTTCTGATTTTTACTTTTGATTGTTTCAAGCATGACTACTCAAGCCCTTCAAGCCACCATCGACGCCGCCTGGGAACAACGCACCACGCTGTCGCCCGCTGCAGCCCCCGCCGAAGTGCGTGACGCCGTCAACCACATCATCAACCAACTGGACGCCGGCAAGTTGCGCGTGGCCGAGAAGATCGATGGCGACTGGGTGACCCACCAATGGATCAAGAAGGCCGTGCTGCTGAGCTTCCGCCTGAACGACAACGTGCCCATGGGCGACGGCCCCCTGCAGTTCTTCGACAAGGTGCCCACCAAGTACGCCGGCTGGACCGACGAACAACTGCGTGCCAGCGGCGTGCGCGTGGTGCCCCCCGCCGTGGCCCGCCGTGGCAGCTTCCAGGCCAAGAACGTGATCCTGATGCCCTCCTACGTCAACATCGGCGCCTACGTCGATGAAGGCGCCATGGTCGACACCTGGGCCACGGTCGGCTCCTGCGCGCAGATCGGCAAGAACGTGCACCTGTCTGGCGGCGTCGGCATCGGCGGCGTGCTCGAGCCCCTGCAAGCCAACCCCACCATCATCGAAGACAACTGCTTCATCGGTGCGCGCTCCGAAGTGGTCGAAGGCGTGATCGTGGAAGAGAACTCCGTGATCTCGATGGGCGTGTACATTGGCCAGAGCACCAAGATCTATGACCGGGCCACGGGCGAAGTGACCTACGGTCGCATCCCCGCCGGTTCGGTCGTGGTCAGCGGCAACCTGCCCAGCGCCGATGGCAAGTACTCTTTGTACTGCGCCGTCATCGTCAAGCGGGTCGACGCGCAAACGCGCTCCAAGACCAGCATCAATGACCTGCTGCGCGCCTGATAAAAACTGATCCCCAAGGAGACACTTGATGAGTGAAGGCAATCTGGAACGAGTCCTGCGTTTGATGGCTGAAAAGAAGGCCTCCGACGTCTTCCTCTCGGCCGCCACGCCCATCCTCATCAAGCTCCACGGGCAGATCCTGCAACTGACCGACCAACCGCTCAAGCCCTCGCAGCCGCGCCAGCTCTTGGCCGAAATGCTCTCGCCCACGCAGATGGAAGAGCTGGACGACACGGGCGAGTTGAACGTCGGTTTGACGATCCCCGGCGTGGCGATTTTCCGGCTCAGCGCCTTCAAGCAACGTGGCTCTATCGCGGCGGTGTTCCGGCACATCCCCTCCGAGATTCCCGCGCTTGATACCCTGAACCTGCCCGATATTTTGTCATCGCTGGTGATGGAAAAGCGCGGCCTGATCATCCTGGCCGGTGCCACAGGTTCAGGCAAGAGCACCACGTTGGCCTCGATGCTGGAGTTGCGCAACCAGCGCATGACCGGCCACATCCTGACGATTGAAGACCCGATGGAATTCTTGTTCTCGAACAAGAAGTCGGTGGTCAACCAGCGCGAAGTGGGGCGCGACACGGTCTCGCTGCAAGTCGGCTTGCGCAACGCTTTGCGCCAGGCGCCCGACTGCATCCTGATCGGCGAAATCCGCGACCGCGAAACCATGACGGCGGCCATCTCGTATGCGCTGTCGGGCCACCTGGTGCTGTCCACGCTTCACGGCAACAACAGTTACCACGCGCTGGGTCGCATCCTGTCGTTCTACACGCCAGAGTCGCGTCCAGCCTTGCTCAGTGACTTGGCCTCCGGCCTGAAAGCCATCGTGTCGCAACGCCTGTTGCGCGCCACGGCGGGCGGACGCATCCCGGCGGTCGAAGTCTTGCTCAACACCAAGCTGGTGTCCGAGTTGATTGAGCGTGGCGACTTCACCGGCGTCAAGGAAGCCATGGAAAAGTCCATGGCCGAAGGCTCGCAAGCCTTTGAACACGACATTGCCCGCTTGATTGGCGAAGGCCTGATCACGCGCGAAGAAGGCTTGGCCAATGCCGACTCACCCACCAACCTGATGTGGCGCCTGCAGAACGACCAGGGGGCCTCGTCCAAGCTCACGGTCAAAGCGGAAGACACCGAGGAAGGCCCGTCCTTCACCGAAATCACGCTGGACGTGAACAACGACGACCGCCGCTCCGGTTTCGGCACCACGGGCTTCGGCTCCACCCGCTTCTGACCCAGATTTCAAGACCATGACTGCCACCTTGCGCCTGACCGAGGCGCTGATTGTCCGCTCCTCCGTCACCCCCCACGATGGTGCTTGCCAGGAGGTGTTCATTGAGCGCCTGCAAGCCCTGGGCTTTGAATGCCACACGCTGACCTTTGGCCCCGCTGACGCCCCGGTCACCAACCTTTGGGCCATCAAGCGCGGCCAGGGCCATGCCAGCGGCGCGCCCACCTTGGTGTTCGCTGGCCACACCGATGTGGTCCCCACCGGCCCGCTCGACCAATGGACCAGCCCGCCCTTTGTGCCCACGCACCGCGGCGGCATGCTCTATGGCCGGGGCGCGGCCGACATGAAAACCTCGCTGGCCGCCATGCTGGTGGCCACGGAAGAGTTCGTCGCCAGCCATGCGCAGCACCAAGGCAGCATCGCCTTTTTGCTCACCAGCGACGAAGAAGGCCCCTCGGTCGATGGCACCGTCAAGGTGTGCGAATGGCTCACCCAGCGCGGCGAACGCCTGGATTGCTGCATTGTGGGTGAACCCACCTCGGTCAAGTCCGTGGGCGACATGATCAAGAACGGCCGACGTGGCTCGCTGTCGGGCAAGTTGCGCGTCAAGGGCGTGCAAGGCCACATCGCCTACCCGCACCTGGCGCAGAACCCCATCCACCTGGCCGCCCCGGCCTTGGCCGAACTGGCCAGCATCACCTGGGACCAGGGCAACGACCATTTCCCGCCGACCAGTTGGCAGATGTCCAACATCCATGCGGGCACGGGCGCCAACAACGTCATCCCTGGCGAGCTGGTGGTGGACTTCAACTTCCGCTTCTCGACCGAATCCACGCCCGATTGTTTGAAAGAACGCCTGCAAGCGGTCTTGGCCCGGCATGGTTTGAACGTCGAAATCGACTGGACCTTGGGCGGCAGCCCCTTCCTGACGCGCCCAGGCAGCCTGATCGAAGCCATCGCGGGCGCCATCAAGGACGTCACCGGACTCACCACCGAGCTGTCCACCACCGGCGGCACCTCTGACGGCCGCTTCATCGCGCAGATCTGCCCGCAAGTGGTCGAGTTTGGCCCCGTCAACGCCAGCATCCACAAGATCGACGAACACGTGGCCGTGGCCGACATCGAGCCCCTCAAAAACATCTACCGCCAAACACTGGAAAGACTGCTCTCGTGACCACCGTCATTGAACTGATCGAAACCGCCAGCGCCCGCCTCACCCAGGCGGGTGTTTCATTTGGGCATGGCACCATCAATGCCTTCGACGAAGCCGCGTGGCTGGTTCTGTGGAAACTGGGCCTGCCCATTGACGACCTGGACGGCGTGGCTGAGCAAACTGTCGAATCAAGCCACCAAGCCGAGGTCGATGCGCTCATCACCCAGCGCATTGAAACGCGCAAACCGGCCGCCTACCTCACGAAGGAAGCCTGGCTGCAAGGCGTGCCGTTTTATGTGGATGAACGCACCATCGTGCCCCGCTCCTTCATCGCCGAATTGATCGCCGATGGCAGCATTGACCATTGGCTGAGCGAGCGCACCACCCGCGTGCTGGACCTGTGCACCGGCAATGGCAGCCTGGCCGTGATCGCGGCCATGGCCTACCCCGACGTAACCGTGGATGGCCTCGACATCAGCGCCGACGCACTGGCCGTGGCGCGCATCAATGTGGACAAGCATGACTTGGCCGACCGCATCACCCTGATCCAGAGCGACGGCCTGGCACAGGCCAAGGGCCCCTACGACCTGATCCTGTGCAATCCGCCGTATGTGAATGCCCAATCCATGCGCGCCCTGCCTGCCGAATACCTGGCCGAGCCCGCGTTGGCCCTGGCCTCGGGTGATGACGGCATGGAATTCACACGGGCCCTGCTGGCCACCTTGGAGGCCCATCCAGGCAGGTATCTGTCGCCAGAGGCGGTGCTGGTTTTGGAGATTGGCAACGAGCGTGAAAATTTTGAGCGGGCGTTTCCGGATCTGGAAGTGGTCTGGCTGGAAACCAGTGGCGGCAGCTCGTCGGTTTGTGTGATTTTTCCGTTTGCCGCTCACCAAGCAAAGGCCCCCCAATGACGCCCAACCCTGAATCGACCCAATGCATGGAGGCGCCAGAAGCCTCCAAGCATCACTTCCGATTCCACCTGCCCTTTGCCCACCTGTTCTCGGTCTTTGGCGACGACTGGTTTGCTTTGAAAGCCGAAGCATTCGCCCGATTTTTTGGCACCCCTGTCTTCCTGATATCACAGACCATCATCGTGTTGGTTTGGATTGCCATGAATGCCATGGGCCAGGCCAAGTTCGATGTCTACCCATTCATCCTGCTCAACCTGGCGTTCAGCCTTCAGGCCGCCTATGCCGCCCCATTGATCTTGCTGGCTCAAACCCGCCAGGCGGACCGGGACCGAGTGCACTCAGAAGCCGACGCCATGCACCGCGAGGCCTTGGCCCAGGCCAGCGAGCAGCGCGAGTTGTTTTCAAGCGCGCAGAATGATCAGTTGATTGAGCTCATGAAGCAAAACACCCAGCTGACCGAGATCACCAAGCAATTGAGCGAACGCATCGAGCAGCTGACCGTGGAAATCCACCTTAAGTTCATGACCAAACCACTTTGACCCGAGAACGCACCGTGCCTGACCACACACCGCACCAGCAACGCACCAAAGCGCTGACGATCGCATCAGCCTTGCTCATCGCCCTGCTCACATTGTCCGGCCTGCGCCCTTACGACTTCGCCACCTGGGCGCTTGAGGTCGCGCCCGTGGTCATCGCCTTGCCCATCCTTTGGGCCAGCTACCAGCGCTTTCCCCTGACCACGCTGCTGTACGTCGGCATCTTTGTGCATGCCTTGGTGCTCATGCTCGGAGGGGTCTACACCTACGCGCGCGTGCCACTGGGCTTTCAAATTCAAGACTGGCTCGGGCTGCACCGCAACCCCTACGACAAGATCGGGCACTTCTTTCAAGGCTTGGTCCCCGCCCTGGTGGCGCGTGAAATCCTGATCCGTGGCCAGCACGTGAACGGCCCCAAGATGCTGGCGTTCATCGTGGTCAGCATCGTGCTGGCCATCAGCGCCACCTATGAGTTCGTCGAATGGGCTGTGGCGCTGATCGCCGGCCAAGGCGCGGAAGAATTCCTGGGGACGCAAGGCGACCCATGGGACACGCAGTCGGACATGTTCTTTGCGCTCATCGGTGCCATCACGGCCCTGGTGGTTTTTGCTCGCCTGCAAGACCGGCAGATCAAGCGCATTCAAAACGGCGATGTCGGCTGACGCACAGCACGCCACCTGGGCCATCCGTGGCCAGTTCTTCGCGGCCGGCGCCCTGTTCGCCACCTGGGGCGTGCAGGTGCCCATGGTCAAGGCGCACTATGGCTTGAGTGAAACGACCTTGGCATTGGCCATGCTGGCGGCGGGCATCGGCTCCGTCACAGGCCTCACCCAGGCAGGGCGCATCGTGGGTCGCCTGGGGCCCCGAACCGTGGCCGGCGTGACCGGTCTGCTTGCCGCGCTGGCCATCACCTTGTTGTTGGCCACCAACCACCCGGTGGCCCTGCTGACATTGATGCTCACCTTCGGCCTGGCCGCCAGCCTGTTTGATGTGGCCATCAACGTGGCCGCCAGCGAGATCGAGCGCCAAGCCAAACGGCCCTTGATGAGCGGCTTTCACGGCCTGTTCAGCCTGGGCGGCATGGCGGGTGCAGGGTTCGGCAGCGTCATGCAAGGCTTGGGAGTGAGCGCAACCTTGCACCTCTTGACCGCCGGGGTAGCTTGCGCTTTCCTCACGATTTGGGGCTACCTGCACATGCACGGCCGCCGCGATACCCCATCTGACGGCGGCTTGGTGTTGCCGCGTGGCGTGCTGGGCCTGATCGGCGCGCTGGCCGCTCTGGGCCTGCTGTGCGAAGGGGCCATCTACGACTGGAGCGTGCTGTACATGCGCGAATCATTGCAGGCCCCGCCCGCCACCGCCGCGCTGGCTTACGCCAGTTTTTCTGGCGCGATGGCGGCCACTCGTTTTGGCGGCGACTACTTGCGTGCCCGGATCTCGTCGGTGAGGCTGGTCCAGGTCTGCGGTGTGCTGGCAGCCTTGGGCATGGCGCTCACCCTCGTGACCGATGACCCTATCGTGGCTCTGCTGGGCTTTGCGCTGATCGGCCTGGGGCTCGGCAATGTGGTCCCGGTGCTGTTCAGCGCGGCGGCGCGCGTACCCGGCGTGAAGCCCGCCGACGGCATCGCGGCGGTGGCCGCCCTGGGTTACCTGGGCATGATGGTCGGCCCGCCCCTCATCGGCGTGGTGGCCGAATGGCAGACGCTGTCGTCCGGCATGGCGCTGGTGATGCTGTTCGCGGCCACCCTGAGCCTGGCTGCACGCCGCGCTCTGGGGCATGATCGCTGAATGCCTTACGCCTTCCTTGCCAGCTCCCTGGTGGTCTTCCACCTTGCATTCGTGCTTTTCGTGATCTTTGGGGCAGGCCTGCTCTTCCTCTGGCCGAAGCTGGTCTGGGTGCATCTCCCAGCATTGTTTTGGGGCATTTACGTCGAATTCACCAGCAGCATCTGTCCGCTGACACCCCTTGAAAACCGCCTGCGCCTGAAAGCGGGCCTGCAAGGCTACGACGGTGGCTTCGTCGATCACTACATCCTGTCCGTGCTTTATCCCGATGGCCTGACCCCCACCGTGCAACTGGTGCTCGGCATCCTCATGGTGGTGTTCAACCTGGTCATCTACGGGCTGTGGATCAGGTCGCGCCTTTGAGTCCTGGCATAGGCCCTGCCAATCACGCGCATTTGATCAATCAATCTTGCCAATGGTGAAGCTGGCCTACCATTGACACTGTTCTGTTCAACAACCACCAACCAATAAGGAAACAAGCCATGAGCCTGATCAACACGCAAGTCCAACCTTTCAAGACCGAAGCCTTCGTGAACCGCGGCGGCAAGGGTGAATTCATCACCGTGTCCGACGAAACCTTGAAGGGCAAGTGGTCCGTCCTGATCTTCATGCCGGCCGCGTTCACCTTCAACTGCCCGACCGAAATCGAAGACGCTGCCAACAGCTACGCCGAATTCCAAAAGGCCGGTGCCGAGGTCTACATCGTGACCACCGACACCCATTTCTCGCACAAGGTGTGGCACGAGACTTCCGACGCTGTCGGCAAGGCCAAGTTCCCCCTGGTTGGTGATCCAACCCACAAGCTGACCCGCGCCTTTGGCGTCCACATCGAAGAAGAAGGCCTGGCCCTGCGCGGCACCTTCATCATCAACCCCGAGCTGATGATCAAGACCGCTGAGATCCACAGCAACGAAATCGCCCGCGACGTGTCCGAAACCGTGCGCAAGCTCAAGGCTGCCCAGTTCACCGCCGCCAACCCTGGCCAAGTTTGCCCCGCCAAGTGGAAGGAAGGCGCCAAGACTTTGACGCCTTCGTTGGACCTGGTCGGCAAGATCTGATTTTTGCTTGACTGACTGATTGTTGTACCGCCTCCTTCGGGCTCACGAGGCCCGTTGGGGGCACCCCCAAAGAATATCCAACACGAAGGATGCACACCATGCTCGACGACACCCTCAAAGCCCAACTTGGCGCTTACCTGGAGCGCGTGACCCAGCCGTTCGAGATCGTGGCATCGCTGGACGACTCCGAGACGTCTCGCGAGACGCTCGAACTGTTGCAGACCATCGTCGGTTTGCGCAGCGACAAGATCACCTTGAAGGCCGATGGCCAGGATGCTCGTCGGCCCTCCTTCACGTTGCGACGTGACGGCAGCGAAACCCAATTGCGTTTCGCTGGCCTGCCACTGGGCCATGAATTCACCTCACTGGTTCTGGCCCTGCTGTGGACCGGTGGACACCCCCCCAAGGTTGATCAAGAGGCGATCGACCAGATCAAGGGCCTGGAGGGCGACTTCAATTTTGAGGTCTACATGTCCCTGACCTGCCACAACTGTCCCGATGTGGTCCAGGCCTTCAGCTTGATGGCGATCCTCAATCCGAATGTCAAAACCACGGTCATCGAAGGCGGCGCTTTCCAGGACGAGGTGAATGCTCGCGAGATCATGGCCGTGCCCATGGTGTTTTTGAATGGTCAGGTGTTCGGTTCGGGCCGCATGACGGTGGAAGAAATTGTGGCCAAGCTGGACACGGGCGCCGCTGCTAAAGACGCGACCAAACTCAGCGCCAAGGAGCCCTATGACGTATTGATCGTCGGTGGTGGCCCAGCTGGCGCGGCAGCCGCCGTGTACGCCGCACGCAAGGGCATCCGCACGGGTGTGGCGGCCGAGCGCTTTGGTGGCCAGGTGAACGACACGCTGGCGATTGAGAACTACATCTCGGTGCTGGAGACCGACGGCCCCAAATTCGCCATGGGCCTGGAAGCCCACGCCCGCACGTACGACGTCGACATCATGAACCTGCAGCGCGCCGAACAGCTCATCCCGGCGGCGCAGCCAGGAGGCCTGATCGAGGTTAAGCTGACCAACGGCGGCTCACTCAAGGGCAAGACGGTGATCATCTCCACGGGTGCACGCTGGCGCAACGTTAACGTGCCCGGCGAGCAGGAGTACAAGAACAAGGGTGTGGCCTATTGCCCGCACTGCGACGGCCCGCTGTTCAAGGGCAAGCGCACGGCCGTGATCGGCGGCGGCAACTCGGGCATTGAGGCCGCCATTGACTTGGCAGGCATCGTGGCCCACGTCACCGTGATCGAGTTTGCCGACCAGTTGAAGGCCGACGCGGTGCTGGTGCGCAAGCTCGACAGCCTGCCCAACGTGACCGTGCACACCAATGCCCAGACCACCGAGATCACCGGGGCCGATGGCAAGGTCAACGGGCTTCGCTACAAGGACCGCGCCACGAATGAGGAACACCTGGTGCCGCTGGAAGGCGTGTTCGTGCAGATCGGCCTGGTACCCAACACCGAGTGGCTGAAGGGCACGTTGGAGTTGTCACGCCATGGCGAGATCGTGGTCGACAACCGCGGCGCCACGTCCATCCCGGGCGTGTTCGCGGCGGGGGATGCCACCACGGTGCCGTTCAAGCAGATCGTGATCGCGGCGGGTGATGGCGCGAAGGCGGCCTTGAGTGCGTTTGATCACTTGATCCGCGCAGCGGGTTGACGCGGAGGGGCTTTTTAGCAAAGGCGGCGAGGGAAAACTCAGCCGCCTTTTTTCATGCTTGGCGCCTCAGGCCCGGGGCGTTCTCAAAGAACTCCGCAGCCCATTCCACAAAGGCTTGCACCTTGGTGGACAGGTGCCGCTTGGAGGCATACACCACGTAAACCGGCACCGGGTCGCTCACCCAATCCGCCAGCACAGGCTGTAGCAAGCCCTGCTGGCAATACCGCTGGTAAGAAAAACTGGGCATCCGGCCAATGCCCACACCAGCCAAGCAGGCATCTTCATACACGTTGGAGTCATTGACCGCCAAAGGTCCGTCCAACGTCAACTCGAGGCGCTCGCCGTCCTTCGTGAAGTCCCAAGGCACCGCCCTGCCTGACCCATGCAAAAAATAGTTGATCAAGGCATGCTTCGGCAAATCATGCGGATGGTTGGGCGCGCCATGTTGGGCCAGGTAGGTGGGTGATGCGCACGTCACGAACCACATCGACCCGATGCGCCGCGCAATCAAGGAGGGATCGCTGATCTCACCAGCCCGGATCACGCAATCGATGCCTTCGCTCACCATGTTCACCGGCCGATCGCCACAGCCCATCTCCAATCTGATCTTGGGATGCTTGGCCAGAAAATCGGGCAGGCCTGATGCCAACAAATAGCTGGCCATGCCGGTGAACACGTCCACCCTCAAACGGCCATTCGGATCACCCTGGCGTGACGACACCGAATCATCGGCTTCACGCAAGTCATCCAGGATGCGCAGGCAGCGTTCGTAGTACGACGCACCATCCGCCGTCACCGTGACCTTGCGCGTGGTGCGGTGCAGCAAGCGCACGCCCAACTGGCTTTCCAAATCCTGGATCAAGGTGGAGACGGTGGCTTTGGGTGCCTGCATGACCTCGGCCGCGCGCGTGAACCCGCCCGTGTCCACCACCTTCACAAAGGCCTCCATGGCCTTTAGCTTGTCCATTGTTCAAAATCCTGAACAGTTAATTCGTTAATTGCCAGTTTATTAGAAACAAGCAAACAAATACAGTCAGCATTCATTCCACCCTGCTGCGCGCTATGCCCATGTCTCATCAAGCTGTTAAAGCCGCACCAGACGCCATCTTTGAATGGCCGGGCAGCAGCGGTCCGCTGCATTTGCGCCTGTACCGAGGGGCGCCCGAAAAGGCCAGCGATGCGCTGTTGGTGTTCTTCCACCCTGGCGGTTTTGTCGTGTCCGACATTGAATCGACCGACTCGTGCTTTCGGGTGCTGGCCGACAATTGCAAGGTCAACATGCTGGCGCCTTGCTACGCCCTGGCATCTGACCGGCCCTTCCCCGCCGCCGTGGAAGACGCGCACGCCGTGCTCACGCTAACCCACCAACACCGCCGCAAGTTGTTCTGGAAAGGCACGCACCTGTTCGTCGGTGGCGTCGAGGCCGGTGGCAACCTGGCCGCCGTTTCCGCCCTGGTCTGCCGTGATCGGCAAGGCCCCAAGTTGGCAGGCCAGGTGCTGGTCATGCCGATGCTGGATGCCAGCATGTGCTGCGATTCCATGCGCCACGCCGCCGACCAGCCTGACACGGCGGAAGTGGCGCAAGCCCTGGAGCGCAGCTACCGCACCTACCTGCCGCACCCCGCTGATCGCTTGCACCCTTATGCCAGCCCGCTCCAGGCCAGCCGGCTGACCGGCCTGCCCCCCGCTTTGATCATGCACACCGAAGGTGACCCCTTGTCCGACGAGGCCCGCGCCTACGCCAACAAGCTGGTGCAAGTCGGCATTCCTGTCGACCAGGTCACCCTGCCTCCGGCCGATGTCAACAACGTCAGCGAGCGCTGCGAGATCACGGCGGACGACCCGTGCGTGACCGCGCTGAGCGCATTTCTTGCGGCACACCGCTCATCCCCCTCTTCCAGTTCCACCATCTCCAAAAAACCGAGTCAAGCATGATGAAAAACCTTCAACACACCCTCTCTCTCCGGCCGTTGCAGGCCGGTTTTGCCCTCGTCATCCTGGCGGCAGTGGCCCTGCTGAGCGGCTGCGGCAAGGAGCAGGACGCTCACGCGGCCCCCGCCGCTGGCGCGCCTCCTGCGATGCCCGTCAGCGTGGCCGAGGTGCTGTCACGCGCCGTGGCCGAGCAGCGCGAGTTCTCTGGCCTGATTGAGGCCATTGACCGCGCCGAGCTGCGCCCCCGCGTGTCGGGCTACATCGACAGCGTCAACCTCAAGCCCGGCATGCTGGTCAAAAAGGGTGACGTGCTGTTCGTGATCGACCCCCGCCCCTACCGTGCCGAACTCGCGCGTGCCGAAGCCGCTGTGGCTGGCTCACAAGCCAAGGCCGATCTGGCCAAGACCGAGCAAGAGCGCTCCAGGAAACTGCTGGCCGACAACGCCATTGCCCAGCGCGACTATGACGAACGCACAGCCAATGTGCGCCAGCTGGACGCCGCTGCGCGCGCCGACCAGGCCGCCTTGCAGACCGCCCGACTCAACGTGGAATGGACGACCATCCGCGCACCGTTTGACGGCCGCGTCGGCAAGGCCGAAGTCACCGTGGGCAACCTGGTGGATGGCAACACCGTGCTGACGTCGGTGGTCTCGGCCAGCCCGATGTACGTCAGCTTCAACGGCGACGAATCAACCTACTTGCAACTGGGCAAGCAAGCACGCGCCAATCCGGCGGCGATGAAGCTGCACATTGGCCTGTCCAATGAAAAAGGCTTCCCGCATGAGGGCAAGCTGGAGTTCGTGGACAACCGCGTGGACCCGGTTGCTGGCAGCGTGCGCATGCGCGGGCTGATCGACAACAAGGATGGCCTGTTGACGCCCGGCCTGTTCGCCCGCGTCCAAGTGGGCACCTCATCGCCCACCGGAGCGCAGTCTGCGCTGGTGGCCGAGCGCGCCATCGGCACCGATCAGAACCGCAAGTTCGTCTACGTGCTCAATGACAAGAACCTGGCCGAGTACCGCCCCATCCAGTTGGGCACGCAAGTGGGCAACCTGCGCGTGGTCACCTCCGGCCTGAAGGCGGGTGAGCGCATCGTGGTCGATGGCCTGCAACGTGTTCGCCCTGGCGCGCCCGTGGCACCTCAAGTCGTGCCGATGGATGGCCCCGCAGATGGCGCCTCCGGCGCGGCTGCTGGCGCCCAGAAGTAAGGACACCACGCCATGAACTTCTCAAGATTTTTCGTGAACCGCCCGATCTTCGCGGCGGTGCTCTCCATCCTGATCTTCATCGCGGGGGTCATCGCGATCTTCCGGCTGCCGATCTCCGAATACCCAGAAGTGGTGCCGCCCTCCGTGGTGGTGCGCGCGCAGTTCCCGGGCGCCAATCCCAAGGTGATCGCTGAGACGGTGGCCGCGCCGCTGGAAGAGCAGATCAACGGCGTCGAGAACATGCTCTACATGTCCTCGCAGGCCACGACCGATGGTGCGCTCACGCTCACCGTCACCTTCAAGATCGGCACCAACGTCGAGCAGGCTGAAACCCAGGTGCAAAGCCGTGTGCAGCGCGCCCTGCCCCGCCTGCCCGAAGAGGTGCGCCAGATCGGGGTGACCACGGTCAAGAGCTCGCCCAACCTGACGATGGTGGTGCACTTGCTTTCGCCCAAGGGCACGTATGACGACGTTTACCTGCGCAACTACGCCACGCTCAACATCAAGGACCGGCTGGCGCGCTTGCCCGGCATGGGTGATGTGCAGGTGTTCGGCGCGGGTGACTACGCCATGCGCATCTGGCTTGATCCGCAAAAGGTGTCGCAGCGCGGCCTGACCGCCGCAGACATCGTGGCCTCCATCCGCGAGCAGAACGTGCAGGTGGCCGCGGGTGTGGTGGGTGCACCGCCCAACACTGGCTCGCCCTTCCAGTTGTCGGTCAATGCTTCCGGGCGTTTGACCACCGAAGAGCAGTTCGGCGACATCATCGTCAAGACCGGCGGGGATGGCGGCGTGACCAAGCTGCGCGACGTGGCCCGCATTGAGCTGGGCGCCCAGCAATACGCGCTGCGCTCGCTGCTGAACAACAAGCCCGCCATCGGCATGGGCATCTTTGAGGCGCCCAATGCCAATGCGCTGCAGTTGTCGGCCGATGTGCGCAAGCTCATGGCCGAGCTGAAAGATGACTTCCCATCCGACGTTGATTTCGCCATCGTCTACGACCCGACCCAGTTCGTCAGCGCCTCCATCGAGGCCGTGATCAAGACGCTGATCGAGGCCGTGGCCCTGGTGGTGATCGTGGTGATCGTCTTCTTGCAGACCTGGCGCGCCTCGCTGATCCCCTTGCTGGCCGTGCCCGTGTCCATCGTGGGCACCTTCGCCGTGCTGCTGGCCTTCGGCTTTTCGATCAACACCTTGTCGCTGTTCGGCCTGGTGCTGGCCATCGGTATCGTGGTCGATGATTCCATCGTGGTCGTTGAAAACGTCGAGCGCAACATCGCCAATGGCCTGAGCCCGCACGACGCGACCATCCAGGCCATGAAGGAGGTCTCCGGCCCCATCATTGCGATCGCTTTGGTGCTGTGCGCGGTGTTCGTGCCCATTGCCTATGTGGCTGGCCTGACCGGGCAGTTCTACAAGCAGTTCGCTTTGACCATCGCCATCTCGACGGTGATCTCGGCCTTCAACTCGCTGACGCTGGCACCTGCCCTGGCCGCCGCGCTGCTCAAGCCGCACGATGCGCCCAAGGACAAATTGGCGCGTGGCATGGATTGGGCCTTTGGCGGTTTCTTCCGGGTGTTCAACCGCGTGTTCGACCGTGCCTCGCACCGCTACCACGGTGGCGTAGCGGGCATGCTGAGCCGCAAGAGCGCCACCATGATCGTCTATGCCCTGCTTTGCGTGGCCACCTTCTTCGTGTTCAAGGCCGTGCCCAGCGGCTTTGTGCCAGCACAAGACAAGCAGTACCTGGTCGGCTTCGCCCAGTTGCCCGATGCTGCCTCGCTGGACCGCACCGACGCCGTGATCCGCCGCATGTCGGACATCGCCAAGAGCGTTCCGGGCGTGAGCGATTCGGTGGCCTTCCCCGGCCTGTCGATCAACGGCTTCACCAACGCGCCCAACGCCGGCATCGTGTTCTACACGCTGGACGATTTCGCCAAGCGCAAGGGCCCCGGCCTGTCGGGCCACGAGATCGCGGCCGAGGTCAACAAGCGCCTGGGCGCGATTCAAGACGCCTTCATCATGGTCTTCCCGCCACCGTCGGTGAACGGCTTGGGCACCATCGGCGGCTTCAAGCTCTTCGTGGAAGACCGGGGCAACGTGGGCTACGACGAGCTGTACAAAGGCGTGATGGCCCTGCAGATGAAGGCCTGGCAGACGCCGCAACTGGCGGGCGTGTTCAGCAGCTACCAGATCAACGTGCCGCAGTTGTTCGCCGATGTTGACCGCACCAAGGCCAAGCAATTGGGCGTGCCGCTGGGCAGCATCTTCGACACGATGCAGATCAACCTGGGCTCGCTGTACGTCAACGACTTCAACAAGTTCGGGCGCACTTTCCAGGTGGTCGTTCAGGCCGACGCGCCCTTCCGCGCCAACGCCGAAGGCATCTCGCAGCTCAAGACGCGCAGCAACACCGGCCAAATGGTGCCCCTGGGCAGCCTGATGACCGTGACCGACTCGTATGGCCCCGACCGCGTGCAGCGCTACAACGCCTACGTGGCGGCCGACATCAACGGTGGCCCCGCCCCTGGTGTGTCGTCCGGCCAGGCGCAAGCCATCATGGAGCAGATCGCCAAGGAGACCTTGCCCAAGGGCGTGAGCATCGAGTGGACCGACTTGACCTACCAGGAGATCCTGGCCGGCAACACCATGGTCTACGTGTTCCCGCTGTGCGTGCTGCTGGTCTTCCTGGTGCTGGCCGCCCAGTACGAAAGCTGGACGCTGCCACTGGCCGTGATCCTGATCGTGCCCATGTCCATCCTGTGCGCACTGGCCGGGGTCTACATCACGCATGGTGACAACAACGTGTTCACGCAGATCGCGCTGTTCGTGCTGGTGGGGTTGGCGTCAAAGAACGCCATCCTGATCGTCGAGTTTGCCCGTGAGCTGGAGCACCAGGGCCGCAGCATCGTCGATGCCGCGCTGGAAGCCAGTCGCCTGCGTTTGCGCCCCATCCTGATGACATCGATCGCTTTCATCATGGGCGTGGTGCCCCTGGTGTTCTCGACCGGTGCGGGCGCTGAGATGCGCCATGCCATGGGCGTGGCCGTGTTCGCTGGCATGCTGGGCGTGACGCTCTTCGGCCTGTTCCTGACCCCCGTGTTCTACGTGCTGCTGCGCATGCTGGCCCAACGCTTTGAAAAACCGAGGCCCGCGCCCGTCGCAGCACTGCCCCTGGAGGCCCATTGATCATGAATTCCCTGATTCACCTGAACCGACGAGGCCTGGCGATGGCGCCCTTGCTGGCCGCCCTGGTGCTGGCTGGCTGCGCCACCGCCCCCCCACCGCCCGATGCCAAGATCGCCGTGCCCACGGCCTTCAAGGAAGGCGCGCCCGACACCGCCATCCCCGTGCCGCAAGGCCAGTGGAAAACCGCCGAGCCCGCAGAGGCCCAAGCACGCGGCCAATGGTGGTTGGCCTTCAACGACCCCGCCTTGAACCAGTTGCAAGACCAGGCCGTGGCGGCCAGCCCCAACCTGGCCGTGGCCGCTGCACGCGTCAAGGCGGCAAGGGCATCGCTGAACAGCAGCCAGGCGGATCGACTGCCGCAGATTGGTGTCACCTTCGGCACCGGCCGCCAGAAATCCAGCGCGGTGGACCTGGGCCTGCCCGCGGGCAGCTCTGCCCCGCCAGTCACCGCCTGGCGCTCGGGCCTGACAGCAAGTTACGAAGTGGATTTTTTCCAACGCGTGAGCAACAGCATCGATGCGGCCACGGCCGATGCCGCCGCCACCGAAGCGGCCTACTGCTCAGTGCTGCTCGCCCTGCAGGCCGATGTGGCCCAGACCTATTTCCAATTGAGAACGCTCGACGCCGAAGTCGCGCTGCTCGACCGCACCTTGGGCTTGCGCAACGAGAACCTGCAGTTGACCGAGAAGCGCTACAAGTCGGGCGACATTTCCGAGTTCGACACCGCCCGGGCGCGCACCGAGTACAACACCACGCTGGCCGAGGCGCGTGGCTTGAAGGGCACCCGTGCCCAAGTCGAGCACGCTTTGGCCCTGTTGCTGGGTCAGGCGCCCGCCGCCTTCACGGCGCCCTCCGCGCCTTTGACGTCTGAATCCGCCGTGCCTGCTGTGCCTGCGGGTCTGCCTTCTGCGCTGTTGGAGCGCCGTCCCGATGTGGCCGCCGCCCAGGCCCAGATGATGGCGTCCACGGCCCGCGTCGGCCTGGCCCGCTCCGCCATCTTCCCGGCTTTGAGCCTGACGGCCAATGGCGGCTACGCCTCCTACGAGCTGTCGGACCTGTTCAAGTGGAACGCCCGCACCTGGTTGGTCAACGCCGTGCTGTCCATGCCTCTGTTCGATGGCGGCCGCAACAAAGCCAACATCACGCGGGCGGAAGCCTCGCTGGAGGAGTCGGTGGCGAGCTACCGCCAGACGGTGCTCGCGGCTTTTGGCGATGTCGAAGACAAGCTGTCCAGCCTGTCTGCCGTGCGCGGCCAGGCCGAAGCTTTGGACAACGCCGTGGTCTCGGCTCGGCGTTCGGCTGATCTGGCCGACAAGCGTTACCGCGCGGGTGAGGACAGCTACCTGACCTTGATCGACACGCAGCGCAGCTTGCTGGCGATTGAGCGGCAGGCGGTGCAGCTGCGGGGGTCTTGGGCCACCTCGACCGTGGGATTGATCCGCGCATTGGGTGGGTCTTGGGCGCCTGCTGGAACGGTTTCGGCCGTGGCTGGCAAGGGCTGAGTGCTTTGTCCTAGGAGCGCGGGGCGGGGGCTGGGGCGGTATCCGGCCGGGCTTCAGGTGGGTGGTCCCGCGTTGCGGGACTGCCTTCGAATGCTCGGGCCGAGGTGGGGCCGTGGAACTCACTGCGCGGCCTGCGGCCGCTGCGTTCAAACAACCACGGCCGGTCAGATGACGAAGCACGCTGCGCGTGCCCACCTCGGCCCTGCGCTTCGAAGCACCCACCCAGGCGCCCCGCCGGATACCGCCCCAGCCCCTTTTTCGCCCCGCTGGTGGCGTGGCACGACCCAGCGCGCGGTGCGCGCACTGATGGCATGCCACGGCCTTCGCGCACGCCACCAGCGAGGTGATCAGGGATGAGGCGGAGGCTGGCTGGGCGACTTCTGAGGCGTCGAGGAGCACAGCCCGGGGCGGACAAGGATCGTCCGCTGTCTGAGCCCTGAAAGGGCGAGTTTCGGACGATCCCCGCCCCGGGCGAGCACCGCAGAGCAGTCCGCCGCAACGCGGTGGACCGCCTCAGCAGGAGCCCTGCCAGCCACCGCCTCATCCCCACCTCGCGCACCCATCAAAAGCCCCATCAAAGCCTCCCCAAAAACCCCACTTGTTACACTCCCGCGCCGCCTTGGCCGAATTCCGAGTTCCCGCTTACATGATCGTCATCAAGAACATTACCCTGCTGCGTGGCACCAAAGTCGTTTTACAGCAGGCCAATGCCACCTTGCACCCTGGCGAGAAAGTGGGCCTCATCGGCCGCAACGGCGCCGGCAAGTCCTCCTTGTTTTCATTGCTGGCCGGACGCCTTCAGCCCGACGCCGGGGATGTCGACATCCCCGCGGCCTGGCTCAGGCCCGGTGGTCTGGCCGAAGTGGCCCAGAACATGCCCGAAACCGAAGACCCCGCCACCGAATACGTGCTGCAGGGCGACGCCCGCCTCATGGAAGCCCGTGCCGCGCTGGACTTCGCCGAGCAATCGGAAGACGGCAATGCCATCGGCGAAGCACACGCCATGCTGGCCGAATGCGGCGCCTTCGACGCCCCCGCCCGCGCCCAAGCCCTCCTGCTGGGCCTGGGTTTCGCGGTTGAACAGCTCGAAGCCCCGGTCAACAGCTTCTCCGGCGGTTGGCGCATGCGCCTGCAGTTGGCCCGCGCACTGATGTGCCCCTCGCAACTGCTGCTGCTTGACGAACCCACCAATCACTTGGACTTGGACGCCCTGGTCTGGCTGGAGGCCTGGCTGCAGCGCTACGAAGGCACGATGATTGTCATCAGCCACGACCGCGAATTTCTTGACGCCATCACCAAGGTCACCCTGCACCTGGACGAGGCCAAACTCACCCGCTACACCGGCGGCTACACGGCCTTTGAATTCATGCGCGCTGAACGCATGAACCAGCAGTCCGCCGCGTTCTCTAAGCAGCAGGACCGCATCGCGCATTTGAGCAAGTTCATCGCGCGCTTCAAGGCCAAAGCCTCCAAAGCCAAGCAGGCACAAAGCCGCGTCAAGGCGCTGGAACGCATGGAGAAGATCGCCCCCGTGCTGGGCGCCGCCGATTTTGACTTCGAGTTCCGCGAGCCGCAAAGCCTGCCCAACCCCATGCTGGCTTTGTCCGACCTGGTCTGCGGCTACCGATCGGAAGAAGGCAAAGACACGGTCATCGTGCATGACATCAACCGCTCGGTCATGCCCGGCCAGCGCATCGGCATCCTGGGTGCCAACGGCCAAGGCAAGTCCACGCTGGTCAAGACGCTGGCCCACATGCAGCCCCCCATCTCGGGCACCATCACCGAAGGCAAGGGCCTGAGCATCGGCTACTTCGCCCAGCAAGAGCTGGACGTGCTGCGCCTGGACGAAGGCCCGCTGGAGCACATGGTGCGCCTTGCCCGCACCCTGGGCCCCGCTGGCCGCGAACAAGAACTGCGCGACTTCCTGGGCAGCTTCCGCTTCACCGGCGACATGGTCAACCAGGCCGTTGGCCTGATGAGCGGCGGCGAGAAAGCCCGCCTGGTGCTGGCCCTGGTTGTGTGGCAACGCCCCAACCTCCTGCTGCTTGATGAACCCACCAACCACCTGGACTTGACAACCCGCGAGGCCTTGAGCATGGCGCTCAACGGCTTTGAAGGCACCGTCATGCTGGTCAGCCACGACCGCGCCCTGCTGCGCGAAGTGTGCGACGAATTCTGGCTGGTCACCCATGGCGGGGTCCAGCCTTTCGATGGCGACTTGGACGACTACCAAAAGTGGTTGCAAGACCAAAGCAAGCAGGTGGCCCAAGCCGCCAAGAAGGCGCGCGACCAGGGCAAAAAGGCCGCCAAGGAGCAGCAAGCCAAGCCTCAGGTCAAGGAGTCCGCAGGCGACGAGCGCAAGGCCGCACAACTGAGCCGCCAAAAGCTGCTCGAACAAGCCAAGCCCCTGAAGAACGACCTCAAAAAGGTTGAACAGCAAATGGCCACCCTGACCACCGAGCGCGATGACCTCTCCACGGCACTGGGTGATGCCAAGCTGTCGGCCACGGCCCGCGTCGATCAAGGCAAGCGCCTCAAGATCGTCAGCGACCAAGTCGAGGCCCTGGAGCACCGCTGGATCGAACTGAGCGAATCCATCGAAAAGCTCAATCCCGACGCGGCTTAAGCTGGGCCGCTAACATCGCGTCATGCCTGATGCATCCCCCACCAGCCCACCGGACGACCTGCTGAGCCTGGATCGCCAGCTTTGCTTTGCCTTGTACTCGGCATCGCTGGCGATGACCAAGCTTTACAAGCCGCTGCTGGCGCCCCTGGGCCTGACCTACCCCCAGTACTTGGTGATGATGGTGCTGTGGGAGCACGCAGACCTCACCGTCAATGACCTGGGCAAGCGATTGCAGCTGGATTCGGGCACCCTCACCCCCCTGCTCAAGCGGCTGGAGGCCGCGGGCCTGGTCAAACGCCAGCGCGATCAGGAAGACGAGCGCCGGGTGCGCATCACGCTCACCGCAACAGGCCAGACGTTGAAAGAACAGGCTCAGGGCATTCCCCTGGCTGTCGGCTGCCAACTGGACATGAAGAGCCAAGAGTTGGTGTCCTTGCGCACCACCCTGAGCCACTTGCGCGACCGTTTGAACCCCACTTGAAGCGTGACATACCCACGTTAATGCTCCGGAAGTTCGCCCCGCCCACGTGCATGAGGGGGTTCCGCATCACCGATGTCCAATGACTTCTGACAACATGAACATATTGTTACCAATGAGCCAATCGTGGCAATGCATATGTGGATCCCCGACTCGCTTTACAAACTGCTGCCCTTTGTCTACGCCCTGGTCGGCGCAGCCCTGATTCCCATCTTTGGTTTCAGCGGACCAAGCATGGTCAGCGCCATCTTGCTGCTGGCGGCTTCAGTGCTGACCACCTTGTGGCGCTACCGTCCTCAAGATGACGCCCCGAAAGCGATGTCGCCCAGCGTTCGCGACGAATGGGAAAAGCGCAAGGAACGGCGCACGGAAAGCATGCCGCTGGACGGCTTTCAGTAAGCACTCTTCGTCAAGGTGCAACTCAAGCGCGTAAACTTGATAGCATCTTTGGATGGACCCGCAAGCGCCTCTGTTTGACACCGACCAGACCTGCGTGGAACTGGCCGAAGGCTTCTTCATGCTGTCGGCCTTCATTGACACTGCGCCACTGCTGGCGCAGATCGAGTTGATCGCGACCGAGGCGATGTTCAGGCACATGCAGGTGGGCGGCGGCAAGCACATGTCGGTCGCCATGAGCAACTGCGGCCCCTGGGGCTGGACATCTTCAAGCTCAGGCTACCAATACAGCCACACCGACCCGCTGACCCAGCGCCCCTGGCCGAGCATGCCCCCCAGCTTCATGGCCTTGGCCCAAGCCGCGGCGGCAGCGGCAGGGTTTGACGATTTCGAGCCCGACGCCTGCCTCATCAACCGCTATGCCCGCGGTGCCGCGTTGGGCGTTCACCAGGACCGGGACGAGCGCGACCTGGGGCAACCCATAGTCTCGGTCTCCATCGGTGCGACAGCAACCTTCCAGCTGGGCGGTCTCAAGCGCTCCGAGTCCTTGCGCTCATTGCCGCTTCATGACGGCGACGTGCTGGTGTGGGGCGGCCCATCGCGCCTGCGCTTTCATGGCGTCAAGGCGCTCAAACCCACGGCAGGCGGGCCGGACACTCGCCACAATCTAACCTTCCGAAAAGCGAAGTGAGCCCCACAGGTGCGCCGCCACGAGCGAGCGCCAGGGCGCGAACTGCTTGAGCCAGGCCTCGGTCTGCGCGGCGCTCACCTTGTCGGCCTGGCCCAGCAGGCGCTGCAAGGCATTGCGCACGGCCACATCGCCGTGAAGCGATCCATCCGCGTGCCCAAAGCCCCGCAGCAAGGTGTAGTTGACGGTCCAGGGCCCCACTCCCTTGATGGCCAAAAGCGCGGCCTCCATGGCGGGCACCGCCAGTGGCACGGCCATCCAGTCATCCAGAGGCAAGCGGCCCTCGCTGGCCAGCCGACTGATGGTCAGGATGGTCTGGGTCTTGGCCACAGAGAACCGGGCCTCGCGCAGTTGATCCGCATGGAGTTGCGCCACGCCCTGCGCATCAGGGTGGCACCACAAGCCGCTGGAGTGTTGCCGCCCACCCAACAGAATCAGCCTGCGGCGCAACTGCGAGGCCACGCCCACGTTGATCTGCTGGCCCGTCACCGCCCAGATCAAGGCTTCAAAAGGCGTGGCGGCCATGGGCACCCGCAAGCCGCTTTGGGCCAGCACCAACGCGCCCAACTCCGGATGAGCGACATGCAGGGCCTCGAAAGCATCTACATCCATGCGAAGGCCCAGCAGCCGCCTGGCCAGGTCTTCAAGCTCCAACACCGATGCGCTGCCCACGGGCCCATCGACAGACAAACTGCACCACGCCTCAGCGGGTGACAGCTTGAGCTCGACCACGACAGGAAAGCCCCGCAGCACGATGCCTTTGCTAAGGTGTGCCCCCTGTACAGATTCCGCCGAGGACTGCGCATCACGCCCATGAAAAGCCAGCACATCAGCCTGCCGATAGTTGGCCGGCAATGGAATCACGCACTCAAGTGGCATCATGAAAAATCACCCCAGTGGTGAAGCGCTGGCCCATGGTCAGCTCGCTCACCCCATGCCGCAGGTTGACGCGATAGCTGCCGCGCGTGCCCTGCACCGGCCGATGATGCACCGCAAAGATGACGCCCTCGCCCTGCCCCAGGGGCACCACATGAGGTCGGCTTTGCATGCGTGGCCGCTGCTCCACCAGCACGAATTCGCCGCCCTCAAAGTCAAGGCCGGGCCGCGACAGCAAGAAAGCCACTTGCAGGGGGAACACATGCTCGCCATACAGATCCTGGTGCAAGCAGTTGTAGTCGCCCACCTCGTATTTCAGGATCAAGGGCGTGGGCCGCGTCTGGCCGGCCTCATGGCAACGTGCCAGCATGGATGCCAGGTCCTTGGGGTAACGCGTTGTGATGCCCATCAACTCGTTCCAGTGGTTGGCCACATGCACCAGCAGTGGATACAAGGCTTCACGCAATGTGGCGATCACCTCAGGCAAGGGGTAATCAAAGTACTTGTATTCGCCTTGCCCAAAACCGTGGCGGCCCATGAGCACACGGCTGCGGAACAAGGCCTCATCGTCATAGCAGCCAGCCAAAGCGGCGCACTCCTCGGCACCCAGCAAGGGCCCGGTCCGTGCGAAGCCGCGTTGGTCGAGCGCAAGGTGGATTTGCTCCCAATCCAGCGCCGCCACGCGCGCTTGCAGTGCCGCGTTCAAGACTCACCACCTTCACGGCGCAACAGTTCAGCCTTGCGTGCCAGGCCCCAGCGGTAGCCTGCCAGCGCGCCACCCGTGCGAACCACGCGGTGGCAGGGAATGGCCACCGCGATCTGGTTGTTGGCGCAGGCCGAGGCCACGGCCCGAACCGCCGTCGGCTGCCCCAGGCGTTGCGCCAGCTCGGTGTAACTCACGGTCTGCCCACAAGGGATGCTTTGCAGCGCCTGCCACACGCGCCGCTGGAACACCGTGCCCTGCACATCCAGAGGCAAGTCCAGCGAACCCGCGGGGTGGGCCAGGTAGCTCAGGATCTGAGTCACCCACTGTTTGAAAAGCCCGTCGCCAGCCTGCAGCGTCGCTTTCGGAAAGCGCGACTCCAAGCGCTCCAGCAGGGCTTGCTCGGTGTCGCCAAATTCGATCGCGCAAACCCCACGCGGGGTGGCTGCCACCAACATCATCCCCAGAGAGCAAGGCTCAATCGTGTGCCGGATGTGCTCGTTCGCCCCGCCTTGCCGAAAGCTGCTCGGCGACATGCCCAGGTTTGCACCGGCGCCCTCGTAAAAACGGCCGGAGGAACTGAAGCCCGCGTCATACAGGGCCTCGGTCACGGATGGCGCGTCCTTCAAAGCCGAGCTCACCCGCTTGGCCTGCACCGCCTGTTGGTACTGCTTGGGCGTCAGCCCGGTGGCCGCTTTGAAAATGCGGTGGAAATGGTGGGGGCTCAGGCCCACCTCGGTGGCCAGGTCGTCCAGCGACAACCCGGACTCACTTTGCGCCATGGCCTGGCAAGCCTGCAGCACCAGCTCGTGGCGCGCATGCTCTTGCGACATCCCATCGGGCTTGCAACGTTTGCAGGCCCGGTAGCCCGCGCTGGCGGCCTTGACCGTGGTGTCAAAAAATTCAACGTTCTGTCGTTTGGCGGGCCTGGCCGGGCAGGAAGGTCGGCAATAGATGCCGGTGGTCTTCACCGCGAAAACGAACTCGCCATCCAGTCGCTTGTCTTTGGCCAACACGGCGGCCCAACGCGCTTCATCCTCCATGACAACACCCCATCGTTGATCAGAAGGCCTCAGTATTCGCGCTCAATGCTGCCCGCGCACTCCGCCTCTTGCTTTCAAATTCGCATCATCATCAGCCGCCGCGATCTCGCGGTCCATGCCCTGGATGCATTCTTGCATTTGGGCACGGCACCGCTCGATCAGCGCGGGCATGTCATCCAGGCTCAGCCCTGCGGTCGGGATGGCGGGCAGCGAACGAACCTTCACCGTGCCACTGTGCCAGCGGTTCAGGTGCATGTGGTTTTTGTAGTTGCTGGCGCACAGGGGAATGATCGGCACACCCGCATTGATGGCCATTTGAAACGCCCCCTTCTTGAAGGGCAGCAAACCCTTGCCCAGGTTGCGCGTGCCCTCGGCAAACACCCAGATCGAGGTGTCCTTGTGCTGCAAGGTCTCGGTGGTCATCAGCATGGCCTGTTTGGCCTGCTCCGCATTGGCGCGGTTGATCAGCACATTGCCCGCGAGCCAGTAGATCTGGCCAAACAGCGGCACCCACTTCAGGCTCTTTTTGCCGATGGTCACGGTGCGCTCGGGCACCAGGCTGCCCAGCACAAACAGGTCGTAGTTGGACTGGTGGTTGGCCACGATCACGCACGAGCGTTGATGCTGCATCAAACCTTGGGCATCCATCTCCAGCTTCAGGCCCAGGATGCGCAAGGCAGGCACCGAATAAATGCGCGCGCACAAGCGGCTGTTGTCTGGGTTGAATGGCCTGCATACGCCGATCAGCATGCCCAGAACGCCCGACACCAAAAAGTGCACAAACATCAAAAGCATTCGCACGGAATAAAGCATCAGGTCGCCCATCAAGTAGTGGCGCAAAGTGTACGCGGCCCCGCGCGAGCACCGGTTTTGTTCCCACCCGTAAAATTGCGCATGAGCAGCGCGACCACCCTCCAACCCACCCAGGATTTCCGGACCATCGGCCTCATCGGTCTGGCCCATGGCACCTCGCATTTCCACCACATGCTGCTGCCGCCGCTGTTCCCGCTGTTCATCCGTGACTTCGGCTTGAACTACTCCCAGCTGGGCTTGTTGGTCACCCTGTTTTTTGTCATCTCGGGCGTGGGCCAAGCGCTGGCGGGTTTTCTGGTGGACCGCGTGGGTGCCCGCCCCGTGCTGTTGGCGGCGATGGCTTGCTTTGTGGCAGCTTCGCTCGCCGCCGCTGCCGCGCACAGTTATCACGGCCTGATGCTGGCCTCGGCCCTGGCCGGCCTGGGCAATGCGCCCTTCCACCCCGCCGACTTCACCATCCTCAACAAGCGTGTGTCAGCGCCTCGCCTGGGCCACGCCTTCTCCATCCACGGTATTTCGGGCAATTTTGGCTGGGCTTTGGCGCCCGTGTTTTTGATCGGCATCAGCACCTGGGCGGGCGACTGGCGGGCCGCCTACCTGGGCACCGCCTTGATCGGCCTGGCCGTGCTGGCGCTGCTGCTGCTCAACCGCGATGCCATCGACGACCGCCAAGGCAGTTGGGGCCATGAACACGCGGCCACTTCGGGGCAACAGGTCGCCAGCGAGCACCCGATGGCCTTTTTGAAGCTGCCCTCGGTGTGGCTGTGCTTCTCCTTCTTTTTCTGGACCACGGCCGCGCTCAGCGCCATCCAAAGTTTCGCCAGCCCGGCCCTGGGCAGCATGTATGGCCTGCCGGTGTCGACCACCGCCTTCGTGGTCACCGGCTACATGCTGTGCGGAGCGGTGGGCATGGTGCTGGGTGGTTTCCTGGTCGCCAGGGTCGAACGGCTTGAGCGCACCATCGCCGCCGCCATGACCATGGCCGCCCTGCTGCTGCTTTTAACCGCGACTGGCTGGCTGCCGCCCTACCTCGCGGCTGGCGTGGCGGCATTGGCGGGCTTTGGCACCGGCCTGGCCGGGCCCTCCCGGGACATGCTCATCAAGCGCGCATCGCCTCCCGGCGCCACAGGCCGCGTCTACGGCACCGTTTACTCGGGGCTGGATTTGGGCTTTGCCGTGGCCGCGCCCATCTTCGGCGCCATGCTAGACCACGGGCACCCCAGCGGCATCTTCTATGGGGCGTCGTTCGTGCTGGTGTTGGGCATCGCCTCAGCCAGCTTGGTCGGCCTGCGCATGGCCCGTGGCACCGCCAACCGGCCCGCTTTGGCGTAACACCGCGATCGCCTCACGCGACCAGGTGATCCAGCTTTCTTCGTACATGATCCCGGTCTTCAGGATCATGTGTTGGATCTGAGCCTCGCGCGCCAGCGGCTGCTTGTCCGCCCCAAAGTCACGCTGCTCAATGGCGCGGTAGGCCTGCAGCTTGGCCTGGTGCAAAGCCAGCCTGCGCTCCAGTTCGATGTCCAGCCCCAAGGGGCCCACCACGGCATCGGCGCGCAAGCGCACCATCAACTCGTCCCGCATGTCCATGGGCGCGGCAGGCTCGCGCGCCCAACGCTGCAACTCCTGCTCACCATCGCTCAGTACGCGGTAAATGCGCTTGCGGGTTTTGCCACCACCGGGGGCCGCTTCAGAAGCGATCCAGCCCGCCTTTTCCATGCGGGCCAGCTCACGGTAGATCTGCTGGTGGGTGGCGTGCCAGAAAAATCCGATCGACTTGTCGAAGCGCCGGGCCAGGTCGTAGCCCGACGAGGACTTTTCAAGCAGGGAGGTCATCAAGGCATGGGACAGGGACATCTTCTTAGTCTAAGACGCCACAGAGGTAGACTTTGGCCCATGCATGCCAATTTTGGAGACCTCTTTGCTCAGTGAGACACGCCGGTGGCTATGGCGAGGGCTGGCGGTGCTGTGCCTCGCCCTGGGTGTGATTGGTGCGGTCCTGCCGGTGATGCCCACGGTGCCCTTCGTGCTGGCAGCGGCCTGGGCCGCCGGCAAAGGCTGGCCCGCGCTTGAAGCGCACTTGCTGAATCACCCCACGTTCGGTCCACACATCCTTCATTGGCGTGACCATGGCGCCGTGCCCCGCAAGGCCAAATGGCTGGCCTGCTCGATGATGTCGTGCAGCGCCATCATGCTGTGGTTTCTGCCCATCCCCGACTGGCTGCGCTGGGGCGTGTATGGCACTTTTTTGGTCGTGGGCCTGTGGTTGTGCACACGGCCAGCACCGCCCCCCCGGCCAGCAACAACGCCACACTGAGGGGTTCAGGCACAGCGGTGGCCGTGGCGCTCACATTGTCCAGCCCGATGTAGTTCGCCCCTTTGGACCCAATGAAGGTGAGCGGGGTCGTCGAAGCGTTGGCGACAAAGACAAAAGAAGAGAGCTGCCAGTCGTTGTTGGTGCCCGTGGTCGGGCTCGTGAAGGTGGCCGATTGTCCGGCGGCGCTCACGGTCACCGCCGAGGGGCGCCCCCAGCGGTTCGAACTGCCCAGGTAAAACTCCACGGTGTATTCATGGCCAGGCGTGGTGGTCAGCGTCTGCTGCAAACCGCTGAATGGCGGTCCGGCGGCGTAGTCGGACAGGTCCAGAAAAAAGCTGCCGTCTTGCGCATCCAGCCCCCACGGATCCCCAACCCCAATCCAGGCCAGCGAATCATTCACGATTTGCCATCCAGCGATGTTGCTCGCCCCGGGACTGAGCGTCATCGTCTGGCTGCCTTGCGGCACGAACGTGCCGGACTCAAAACTACCATTGGTGATCAGGTTGGCATGAGCAGCGCTACAGACCAAGCAAGCCAGTCCGATGGCAGTCGTTTTGAGATGCGATGACATTTGAATCCCCTGTGGATGGTTCGGCCACACAGTTTGTCATCTTGGTACGTAGACCGACACCCCTAATTTGGCACCTCCGTTGGTCTGGACGTCAGCGCTTGACCACCAAGGTTCCCGCGAGCTGGTCGTGCCAGCCGCTGGGTGGGGTGAATGGGTTGGTGGTCATGGCTGTGAAGGTCGTGGGTGGGCTTGGCGCATCAAATCAATGTAGCGCTGCGCGCCCAGCCCCAGCGGCCGCTCCTTGATCCACACCACATCGGCCCACAACCGCACCTCGTTCGACATGTTGGCAAAGCCAATCTCCACCAGCGTGCTCGGCCCCATGTGCGGCGTGGTGAGCGAGCGCGGCAGGTAAGCCCAGCCCAGACCCGACTGCACCAGGCTCAGCGCCGTCTGCGGGTTGTCGGTGCGCCAGACCTGGCGGGACAGCAGCAGGCGCGGGTCGATCTGCTCCTCGTCGCGGCCCACCACCACCATCTGGCGCAGATCCAGCAAGTCGGCCGGGCGCAGGCGCTGGTTGGCAGCGCTCAGCGTGGCCAGCAAGGGCGGCGCGATCACGGCAGTGAGCGTTTCACTGCTGAACTCCTGAAAGCCTTCCTTTTCGTCGATGGCCGTGCGCTCGAACACCAGGGCCAGTTGCACGCTGCCGCTGTGCAGCATCTGCAAGGCGTCGGCCTGCGGCGCGGTCAGGATCTCGACCTCCAACGCCGGGAACTCTTGCGCCAGCACCGCCAACGGCGCCTGCCACGCAGCGGTCAGCAACTCGGGCGCGATGGCCATGCTCAGGCGCCGCTCAAGCCCCCGGTGCAATGACAAGGCGTGGCCTTGCAGCATGCGCAGTTGGTGGGCCAGTTGCCGTGCAGCGGGCTCCAGCGCCTTGGCCGCCTCGGTGGCCGTGGGCTCGCGGCCCGTGCGGTCAAACAAGACCAGGTCCAGCTCGGCCTCCAGCTGGGCGATGGCCATGCTCACGGCCGAAGGCACTCGGCCCAGTGTGCGTGCGGCGGCCGAGAACGAGCCTTGGTCCAGCACAGCCAGGAAGAGGTTCACGTTGTCGCTGTCGAATCCGGTCTTCATGCCTATCAATTTAACTGAAACATGCTGACTTTTGTTTTCAAGAATTCAGACATACAGTGAGCGCCATGCAAGGTCTCAAACGCAAACTTATCTACGTCACCCTTTTCGAGCTGATCGCCATCTGCATGAGCAGCACGCTGCTGGCGCTCATCTCCACGCGCGATTCGCTCGTGTACGCCGGCATGGCGGCCGTGGCCTCATCGGCCATCGCGCTGGTGTGGAACCTGATCTATACCTCGGCGTTCGAGTACTGGGAGGCGCGGCAGGCCAAGAAAGGCCGCGGGCTGCTGCGCCGTGCGGTGCACGCCTTGGGCTTCGAGCTGGGGCTGGTCGTGCTGCTGGTGCCACTGTTCGCAGCGCTGCTGGGGCTGAGCCTGTGGGATGCCTTTGTCTACGACCTGGGACTGATGGTGTTTTTCATGGTCTACACCTTCCTGTTCAATCTGGGGTTTGACCATGTGTTTGGGTTGCCGGCGTCGGCAATGCCTGCGCCAATGGCTGTTGCAGATCCATGCCACGGCCGCACCTAGTCACGTGACGGTCAACGCAACAATCCAAACCCCGAAATCGGGGGTTTTTTTCATTTCTCGAAAATGTTATAAATATGCCACATTGGGAGGATCATGAAGTATATAAAAATGTTGGCAATATCTGCCGCTTCTATTTTCATCACCGCATGCGGTGGAGGCGGGGACGCCAACAATGAGCCACCCCCTTCAGTAAAGCCTTTGGCTGAGCAGTCAGACCAATCCGCACGGTCATTCTCCATAGATCTTGAAACACAGACAACAGTGTCACTGCTGGATTCAAGCCATATGGACACCATTGACGGACCTTCTATTTCTACCTTGATTGCTGCCGATCTTGTTGGAAAACCAAGCTCTATTAAAATAAATGGCGGCAGTGTTGGCAATGGCGTTTTTGGGACGCCCCTTGTGTTTCAGCCCACAATACCCATTCCATTTTCATCAAAAACGATTGAAATCAATGGCGAGCCCACCATTCAATTCAAAGCAGGTGGCATGATCTCGACCTCTGGGGCCATCCAATATTTTGACGCCGCATTGCAAATACCCAGCAACGCTAGATTTAAGCATGCCGGCATGGGTAATTGGAAATACGTTGGGGACAGGCAATCAGGTTATTGGTCTGGTCAAAAGATAGCGGTTGGCAGCTTCATATTTGGAAAAACAACGCCTGAAGGTACACTTCCAACCTCCGCTTCCAGAGAATATAATGGCGTCGCCCAAGGTGCAGTTGAAGCGGGAGGCAGCAGTTACAATTATTCATTTAACCAAGCCACAATGAGAGCAAATATTTATATTGATTTCTCAAGTAAAACAGTGCAGATTTCACTCACGAGAAATCAAGACTGGGGAAACAACAATAACGAAAAATCAGTGATTACAAGTTTCATGCAGCGCAACTATCCTGAAACCGCCATCTACGATATTAGTTGCTCTGGCACCATTGACACAACAACTAATCATTTTTCATGCGCTGTTGCAGGCCAGGCATTGTCCGGCAACATCAATGGAAAGCTTTTTGGCCCAACCGGAACAGAAGTCGCTGGTACTTATGTTTTGAGCAGCTACGGTAATCAAACTATTGCTGGCGGATTTGTTGCTGCCCAAGCTCCCTGAGCGCACCGGTTTGAGTGTTGCCTGGGCGTTTCGAGCGGTCGGGCCACAATGCACACATGACCCTTCAATCCGTCCAAGCCTTCCTCGATCAACACGCGCCCGACATCACCATCCTGCAAACGCCGGAGCCCACCGCCACCGTGTTTGACGCGGCTCGGGTGCATGGCGTGGCGCCCGCGCAGATCGCCAAGACGCTGTCGCTGTGGCTGAAGGACGAGGTGATCCTGCTGGTGATGGGCGGTGATTGCCGCCTGGACAACCGGCGCTTCAAGGAACACTTTGGCAGCAAGGGCAAGATGCTGAATGCCGAAGAGGTGGTGCAGTGGACCAGCCATCCGGTGGGCGGGGTGTGCCCGTTTGGCTTGCCGCATCCGCTGCGGGTGTTCGCGGATGTGTCGTTGCGGCGGTTTGAGGTGGTGTTGCCAGCCGCCGGGGCCATCAACGCGGCGGTGCGGATTTCACCTGAACGCCTGGCGCAAGTGGTACAGGCCGATTGGGTGGATGTGGCGCAACTGCCTGAGGAGGCCCCTTCCTTGAAGCAGTTATTGCTGTCTGACCAAGCGCGTGCCGACTTGATCGCGCCTGTTCATGGCGAAACCAAGCGGCGCAAGGCCGAGCCTCTGTAACGGCCACCAGTCCGACTCACCAATCAAGCGCCCTGGCGCAGCTATGGGAAGCACCTGACCCCTTGGCTGAGTTCCGTTCGCGAACGCCAGCAACAACGGCGTCGGCGTCAATGCCTTCCCCGCTGTCAGCACCTTTTTGAATATCTGCCCTCAGGGCTTCGAGTTTGACGGCGCGGAATTTTTCTCGGTCTTCAAGAACACGCAGTGCATCGCGGATGACTTCACTGGCGCTGGCGTAGCGCCCTTGCTGAATCTGCGATTTGATGAAGGACTCGAAGTGATCGCCAATGACGTAGCTTGATGGCATGACCTTGCCTCCTGCGTTTAAACCAGAACTCAGGCTATCAAGGATTGATAGCTGTGCCAAGTAACACAGGGCGGAGCCGTCTGCTGAGGCAACTCAGACCCGGAGCAAGCCCCGGAAGCCTCTTGCGGCGTAGTACGACTGCACGCCATTGTGATAAACGAAGACTTGGCCATAGCGCCGGTCACAGAACAGGGCGCCGCCGAGGGCCCTCACCTCGGGTGGCGTGTTGATCCAGCTGGAGGTCTTCAAGTCGAAGTCGCCGAGCTTTTGCAGGGCGCGGTATTGCGCTTCGGTCAGCAGGTCGACGCCCATGGCGGCGGCCATTTCGACGGCGCTGTGGTCGGGCTTGTTCTCTTTTCGGGCGGCTCGGGCTTCGCCGTCATAACAGGTGCTTCTGCGGCCGGTGGGGCTTTCTGGGGCGCAGTCGCAGAAGGTGAATTGGCCGGACTGGGGGTCTTGGCCGATGACGTCGGGTTCGCCGCCTGTGGATTCCATGGCTTGCAGCGATTCGAAGGCGGCAGGGTTGGCTTCGAGCCTGGTGGCCACGTCGGCCCAATCGATGCCGACATGCCGGGGCATGTTTTGCTCGAAGCGGACTTTCAGGGTCAGAAGAAATTCTTTGCGATCTTGCGGTTTCATGATTTAAAGAATGAACTCACGCTTTCGTGACGGGGGTCTTCCTATACGCGCTGTTGTCGACAAGTCGCTGATCAGTTGGAAAATCCAATCCACCAAACACTTGAAAATTCATAGTCAAACACCTTGAGTCGAAGAAAAGATAACACTGTGGTTAACCAGCAGTTATACGACTGGATGGAGGCGCTCATAGACTGCTTCTGCAAGCTTGCTTGAGACCTGTGAAGTAATCTTGATGCATTCCGCGTTGTATTCAAATGTTGGGACCGCAAAAGTATGGTGGAAATCCGAAAATTCTTGGTAGAAATGTCTGCCATTTTGAGTAAAATATTTTGGCATTTCCAATATGTTACCGTCATGATGCGCGATTGCATTTCTAAAGCCTTTCAGATACTCAATTCTCTTTCTAATTCCTTTTTCAGGAAACGGTTCAATTTGAAGTGTGGCCCTAAAAAACCTCTCTGATTGCTCAAGAAAATCTCCACCCCTAAGGTCTTGCAGTCCGAAAGGTAAATTCCTCTGATTTCTTGTGTATTCGGCCAAATCTTTTATACCCGACTCAAATACAGCCCATAAAGACACCAAAAATCCACCACGAAAGACTCTGGGAAATAACTCTTCTGTATTTTTTTGCAGGATTAGTATTTCCAGGTCGACATCGTCTTGATGCATTCTTTTTTGGGCCAAAATTCGGCCAGATCGAGTTGGGTATTGATCAATAAGATGCTCAATTGACTCTTCTGTAGCTTTAAGTGCCTCTTTCAACGCGCTTAATCGTGGCGTTGGATCTGGGAATTTTGTTGCCCGATGAATAAGGCGGTCGAGATCGGCATCTTTTTTCATTTGGTCTTAGTCCGTATAGCGCCAAAGTTAAAGGGCGTTGATCCGACAGTTAGAAATCTCTTGTTAATTTAGATGCGGAATGGCAGTTCCAAATATGACTTGCTCTGCAAAATACTTAATTATTGGAATGAATTCCTCAATAATACGTTCGGTTGCTGTGAGAGGTATGTGGCACTCGTCACGCTTGTATTTGTCACTTGAGTGCACAATTGCGTTACGTACATGCTTGAGAAATTTTGCAGCATTGGATAACGCATGCCCTTCCTTGGCTGATATTTCCAACTGCTCACCAAATATAGCTCTCTTCCTTGTGTAGATTTTCTCACCATGTAGTGCCTCGAGCTTGTTTACGTGAGCTATAAATGCGTCTTCTGCTGAGAATCGCTGCAGTACCTTTCTGAGCATTTCTGTTTCATCATCTTGGGACGCCTGTTTGCGAATCAAGGAAATTACTCTGTCGAGCCCGTCAGTGCTTGTTTGAAAACTTGCGCCATTGAGTACCGTTTTAAGTTGATGGTGGAGATTGTCTTCAGCTACGCGCAAGAAATAGTATTCAAGGACGTGATAGTAAGCAAGAAAGCTTTGGCTTGAAAATGGGCTACTTCTGGCCACTTTATAGTAATTCACCAGATTTTCTTCGTAGCTCACTCTTGGCATAATCCAGTCTGACTCTGCGGGCGAATCAAGTTCAAAGAGTGCTTTCGACTCCTTCGGGGACGCTATCTCATAGCAGGTATGACGCTCCACCGCAAGCTTGAAAAGGCAGGACTTAATTTGTGCGATCGCTATTTCTTTCAAATTTGTAGGCGTGCGTCGACCTCGGACACTGTAGGTCGCAGTAAGCGGTTTCCTAAAGAGGATTGCGATTGGTCTACCAGAACTACTTGTCGTTGGTCGCGTGACTCGAATTTTTACCAACGCTAGAAAGTATCGCGCATAGTCATCGGAATCGAAGTGCGCTAAAGAATAGGGCAGTGATGCCCTGCTTATGACTACGGTGTTTCCTTTTGAGTCCTCAAAGGTTGTTTCCTCAGGCTCCCTGTATATGTCGGGATCAAGCCTGGCCAGGGGGATTTCAATGGAGTTGTTTAGAGCGTGCCCCCAATCTTTTGAGTCAAAATTTGAACTACGAGCTCGTCGGTATTGGATGAATGATGTTTCCCACTCTTCGTCGCCTCTGAACTTTGTTGTAATGCCTTCTACGGTGGTATATAGGCAGCGGTCTTGCCTTACTTCGGCCTCAACGCCAAGTGTCCGCAACCGTTGGGCGATGTGTTCGTAGATGCTCATAGATTGCTAACGCCCGAGGTAAGGGTCGCCCGCCTGGCCTTGCCTAAGCGAGTATTGAATAGAGGGCCGAGTTGGACCACCAATTAGAACCTGCCGCTTAGACGCACAATGCTTCGGCAGCAATCTTTAGTATTTCCGTCCGATCTTTGATGAATTCCTTGAAATCGTCGTTGAATAATGCGGTTGTGCATAGCGCAAAACCAAGTATAGAATCGGCATTGCTTGGCATATGGCTTTTATATGAGCTTGGAGCCGCCCCGCCAAGAGCTCGGTTGTCGGCTCTTGATATGAAGGCGAAGTTGGCCAAACAGTTTGGGCTATGGCTCTCTTGTTTTGTGATTTGCAGAAAAGCTTTTGGCATGAGATGGTGAAATTCGGCGCGATTGCTTTGCCTTAGTTTCTCTGCCAAATCGATCGGAGCGCCAGAAATAAAGCTCAACGGTGTTTGCTGCGCAAGAAGCAAGATAAATGTATTCGTGTTGACCGTTCCAATTGTAAAAATATTGGATGTGAAATAATCTTCAGTAATTGTGATTGGAAAGCCGCCAAGCGCTGATGGCTTGCCTTCGCGCAGCTTTCGCATTTCCTCGATGTCGCTGTTCAAATTTCTGAGAAGGCCGCTGCTATATCGCTTTCCGAAGCATGCACGCCAAAACCATTTGACAATAACCTTGCGTTGTTCGTCTGTGTACTTTATTTCACTATTCCCAGGCACGGCAAAGAATGCAGACAGAGGTACTAATAGGTTGGCAAATGGAAGGTTCTCCAGAGACTGGACAGAAAAATTTGTTCTTACGAAGTCGACTGCGCCTCTGATTCCGTTCAGCACCTCAGTAAATCGAGCCCGCACCGTTGCTCCGCTGAGACTCATTAACGATTCAGGTGATGCATCGCTACCTAGAATTGCAGAGCAACAGCGAAGAATTAAGTTTGAGTCATCGGCCATGCCGCCAAAGCCGAACGGTTCTAGCTGTTCGGCGAGATCCGAAAATTGCGCTTGAAGTTGGAAATCGTCACTCCACGTCCAAGCTGAAAGAAGTTGCAAGGTATCAAGTGGCACACCTTGTCTATTTACTCTCTCGAAGATAATCGCAACGGTTGCTTTATCCTCTGTTTTAAACAATTGAACGGGTATTCTGGCCTCTTTGAAAACTGTTTGCATTTCATCGATTTTCCTGGCAAGCGCCTCGTCAAATCCGGATGTTGCTTTTCTATAGGCTGTTGTATCAAAGAGAGTCTTTAGCGCAAAATGCCGCTTTGGATCGACTTCATTCGGCAACAAGGCTAAAAATTGAGACTCTTGGGCATTCTTATCGGCAGCAAAATCGAAGTAAATCCCCTGCCAAGCTTCCGTTGGCGAGCCCGTTAGTTGCGTTTGAAATACGCCAAAAATTGAAGTAATTCGTTGCTGCCCGTCGAGAACATAATCGACTGGATAGTCTTCTGCTGGCTGAGGCAAATCAAAAGGACCAAGTTTGTTTTCGGATTTTAACTGCTCTTTTGTTCGCCAAAAAAGTAGTGATCCAAATGGAAATCCTTTATATATACTGTCCATTAAGTAGGCAACGCGCTCCGGCTCCCAGACGAATCCTCGTTGAAATGCTGGTATTCTGATTTGCCCTCGTATTACGGTGTCAAGGATTTCGCGAATTGTTAGTTGATCCATGATTTTTAATTGAAGGCGTGAGCCAGGGTAGAGAGTTCTAATGCCCAGTTAACCGGCGCAAGAGCACGAAGTGCGGAGGGCACCAAAACTGGCCGTGGCCAGTTTTGGCATCTACATTAAACGCCCAGTTATGCAACAACTTACTTTTGCGGCATGTACATCCGAAGAACGCTGCAAACTATTGGGTGGATTGTTCAATTTGTGCCTTTACAGCCTTGATTGAGGCAAAAAATGATTCTGCTGCCGTCCAAACTACAGCCAAAGCGCCGAGAACAATTGCAACGCGCTGATCTGATAGCTTTCCGAGCGTAAGATCGTCCGCGGTTAATGCAATATAACCGAGGTGAAAGCCAACGACCGCCCCGGTCCAAGCCAAAAGAACCACTGCAACTTGGTTGAGTTCGGGTACTTTATTGCAGGCAAAATAGCTATATATAAAAAACAACGCGCCCGCCGCTGTGCCTATGTAGAGGCCGACTAGATTGGGGTTGCTCATTTCTTTGACCCCTTGGATGAGCTACCCCCAAGAAGTGCGCCGAGGATCCCTCCAAGAAGCACGCCACCAACTCCTGGGATAATCATATTGCCTACAACAACACCGCCAACCGTGGCCGCAAGCACTTGGGCATTCTTGTCGCCGGGGGTGACAATCGTCTGCTTGCTTTGCGTCACTTTTCCTTGAACGAGAACTCGCTTTGCAGCTGGCTTCTTCCTCGCAGGGCCTTGCGGCACCTTTTTTGTTGTCTGTCGCTTGTTCATTCTTATCTACTGTTGAGGAATAGTTAACCGGTGAATTTCCAGGCGACTTTGGCGGTTTAAATAACTGCCATGGCCTTCTTATGCGCCACCTAACTATACTTAGGACGTCAAAAATGCATGCATTAATTTCGGCTATCGAGATACGCGCCAACTTTGATGAATACACCAATTGCGGCCTTGATACGCCAATCCATGCCTCCCGGCAAGCGTAGTGATCTAAAACATCTCAACGGGCTCCCTATTCGCCGCCGTGAGCAATTCGTCACAAACGGAGCGCATTCAGCATAGACCACGTCCTGTTACAGGTCAATTCTTGGCGCCACCAACCTCACTCGCGGCCCTTTAAATGTGGCGCGCCGCCCTAAAACACTCAAGCCCCACTGTCCAATCCTGGCGGGCACGACCCAAATAGCCCGACGCAACTCTCAAAAAGCCCCACGTTCCAGCCCCAAAGTCCTCGCGCGCAAGCCTTCAACACTCGGCGCGCAACCCTAAAGCCGTTGCGCACAAGGCTCTAAACCTTGCGCACGCCCCAAAAAGACTCGCCCGCCCCGCCCATACAGCCTCGCACGCAACCCTCCAACCCCGGCGCGTCGCCCTCAAACCCTTGCGCGCAAGGCTCCGATGCCTTGCGCGCAACCCTCAAAGCCCCACCCCGCAAGCCCAAAAGCCCCGCGCTCCGCTCTCAAACACCCGCCCACCACCCTCAAACCCTTGCGCGCAAGGCTCCACATCCTTGCGCACGCCCCAAAAAGGCTCACCCACCACCCTCTTATGCAACCAGTTGCATAAAAACCCCTCTTCCCCTACAGTCATGCAACCAATTGCATAACCCCTCTCGCTTGCAAGGCCCCCACACATGTCCACGCCCTACCCCCACCTCCTGCAACCCCTCGACCTCGGCTTCACCATCCTGCCCAACCGCGTCCTCATGGGCTCCATGCACGTGGGCCTGGAAGAGGCCAAGGACGGCTTCAACCGCATGGCCGCCTTCTACGCCGAGCGCGCACGCGGCGGCGTGGGTCTGATCGTGACCGGCGGCATCGCCCCCAATGACCAAGGCGCGCCCTTCCCCGGCGGCTCGCGCCTCACCACGCAAGAAGAGGCCGACCACCACAAGGTCGTGACCGAGGCCGTGCACCGCGAAGGCGGCAAGATCGCGCTGCAGATCCTGCACTTCGGCCGCTACGCCTACCACCCCGGCCTGGTCGGCCCCAGCGCCATCAAGGCACCCATCAGCCCCGTCGCGCCGCGCGCCCTCACGGCTGATGAGGTCGAGCAAACCATCAGCGACTACGTGCGCTGCGCCGCCCTGGCCCAATCGGCCGGTTACGACGGCGTCGAGGTCATGGGCTCCGAGGGCTACCTGATCAACGAGTTCATCGCCGCCCGCACCAACCAGCGCGACGACGAATGGGGCGGTAGTTACGAAAACCGCACCCGCTTCCCCATCGAGATCGTCAAGCGCACGCGCGAACGCGTGGGCCCCAACTTCATCATCATCTACCGCCTGTCCATGTTGGATCTGGTTGAAGGCGGATCCACGTTTGACGAGGTGGTGCAACTGGCCAAGGCGGTTGAAGCCGCCGGCGCCACCATCATCAACACGGGCGTGGGCTGGCACGAAGCGCGCATCCCCACCATCGCCACCAAGGTGCCGCGCGCGGCCTTTGCGTGGGTTACGCAGAAGATGAAGGGCCACGTCAAGATCCCGCTGATCGCCACCAACCGCATCAACACGCCCGAGGTGGGCGAGCAACTGCTGGCCGATGGCTTTTGCGACATGGTCTCGATGGCGCGCCCGCTGCTGGCCGACGCCTTCTTCGTGCAAAAGGCCGCCGAAGGCCGCGCCGACGAGATCAACACCTGCATCGGTTGCAACCAGGCCTGCCTGGACCACACCTTCGGCGGCAAGATCACCTCCTGCCTGGTCAACCCACGTGCCTGCCACGAGACCTTGCTGAACTTCGTGCCCACGACGCAAGCCAAGCGCATCGCCGTGGTCGGCGCAGGCCCGGCCGGCCTGAGCTTCGCCACCTACTCGGCTGAGCGCGGCCACGATGTCACCTTGTTCGAATCCGGCCCCGATGTGGGCGGCCAGTTCAATGTGGCCAAGAAGGTGCCGGGCAAAGAAGAGTTTTATGAAACCCTGCGCTACTTCCGCAAGCAGTTGCAGCTCACGGGCGTGACAACGCGCTTCAACCAGCGCGTCACCGCGCAAGAGTTGATCGACGGTCAGTTTGACGAAGTGGTGCTGGCCACGGGCGTCTCGCCCCGCACGCCGCCCATCGAAGGCATCACCCATCCCAAGGTGCTGAGCTACCTCGATGTGCTGCGCGATGGCAAGCCCGTGGGCAACACCGTGGCCATCATCGGCGCGGGCGGCATCGGCTTCGACGTGGCCGAGTACCTCACGCACGCCGGCGAAAGCGCCAGCCTCAACCCGGCCAAGTTCTACGCCGAGTGGGGCATCGACACCAGCTACGCCGGCCGTGGCGGCATCAAGCCCGCTGATCTGGAAAAGTCACCCAAGCAGGTCTACCTGCTGCAGCGCAAGACCAGCAAGGTGGGCGACGGCCTGGGCAAGACCACGGGCTGGATCCACCGCACGGGTTTGAAGAACCGCGCCGTGCACATGATCGCGGGCGTCACGTATGACAAGGTGGACGACGCCGGCCTGCACATCACCGTGGGTGGCGAGCCCAAGCTCATCCCCGCCGACACGGTGATACTGTGCGCGGGCCAAGACCCCTTGCGCGAACTGCAGGCCGATTTGCAAGCCGCTGGCTGCAAGGTGCACTTGATTGGGGGCGCCGACGTGGCCGCTGAGCTGGATGCCAAGCGCGCCATCAAGCAAGGCGCCGAACTGGCCGCCGCCATCTGACCTCGTTGCACGCCCAGGAGCATTTCATGACCAACCAACTTCAACCCGCCGCAGCCGCCTCCCTGGCCTTGTGGCACGAGATGGTGTCCCTTCAAGACATGGGCAGGCTGCCCACCATCCTCAATGACAACGCCGCATTCCGCTCGCCCATGGCTTTCAAGCCGTATGTGAGTGCAGCGGCCGTCAACCTCATCCTCAACACCGTGATGAAGGTGTTCACCCAGTTTGAATACCACCGCCAACTGGTGTCCGAGGACGGCCTGAACGTGGTGCTGGAGTTCAGCGCCGTGGTGGATGGCAAATCGCTCAAAGGCATTGACCTGATCCGCTTTGACGAAGCCGGCCTGATCGTGGATTTTGAGGTGATGGTGCGCCCCTTCAACGCCTTGCAGGCCCTGGGCGCCGAGATGGGCGCCCGCCTGGCGGCCTACCTGCCCGCGTACAAAGAAAGCAAAGCCTCATGAGCACCCCCATGGCTTACGAAACCCTCACCGTCACCCTGGCCGACCACATCGCCACCGTGCGCTTGAACCGGCCCGACAAAGCCAACGCCATGAACCTGGCCATGTGGCACGAGATCCGCCAGGCCTTTCAGTGGATCGACACCACGCCCGAGGCCCGCGTGGCCATCATCGAAGGCGAAGGCAAGCACTTCACCTCGGGCATTGACCTGACCATGATGATGGGCCTGCAAGCCCAAATCAAAAGCGATTGCGATGGCCGCACCCGCGAAAACCTGCGCCGCATGATCCTCGACTTGCAAGACACCTTGAGCAGCATCGAGCGCTGCCGCAAACCCGTGCTGGCCTCCATCCATGGCGCCTGCGTGGGCGGCGGGGTTGATCTGATCACCTGCACCGACATGCGCTACTGCAGTGCCGAGGCCTACTTCACCATCAAAGAGATCGACATCGGCATGACGGCCGACGTGGGCACCCTGCAGCGCCTGCCCAAGCTGATCAGCGATGGCATGGCACGCGAACTGGCCTACACCGGCCGCAAGTTGCTGGCCACCGAGGCCAAAGAGATCGGCCTGGTCAACCGCGTGTTCGACACGCCCCAGGCTTTGCGCGATGGTGTGCGCGAGATGGCGGCTACCATCGCGGCCAAGTCGCCGTTGTCAATCCGTGGCACCAAGGAAATGATCCTGTACGCCCGCGATCACAGCGTGGCCGATGGCCTGAACTACATCGCCACGTGGAACGCCGCCATGCTGATGTCCAGCGACCTGCAGGCGGCCATGATGGCGCAGATGAGCAAGCAGACGCCCGAGTTTCTGGACTGAAGCAAAAGCCTTGTCAATCCCGGTCAACCGGCTTGCGGGGCTTGTTGTCCGGCTTTTGAAAGGACTTGGGGCGGAACACATTGCCATCCCAGTCGCCCCGGGTGCGGGCCCGGTTGATCACGGCCTGGGCTTCTTTGGCTGCTTTTTTACTGGACACGCGCCAACGCCAGGTTTTGACCACCCAGGTGCTGGCACGATGCCAGTTGCCCAGCACGGTGCTGTCAAGCCGGTTGCGGCGTCGGGCGCCAATCATCAGCCGCACCAGCATGACCAAGCACGCGGCGGCAATCGTCAGGGCTATCGATTTTTCGATCAGAGACATTGCTCGTATCCATCCATCCTGGCCTCCATCCTAACGAATTAGGCCGCCGCCGTCCCCCCCTCCAACGTGGTGTACAGAGCCCCCAAACCTGCCAGGGCCATTGAGCCGCCCCGATGTTATGGGCGCATTTGTTTTAAAATTAAATTGCGCACAATTTAATTGACCCACCACCACTACTGTCTGGAGCACACCATGTCGCTTGAAAAAATCGTCTACACCGCCCACGCCACCGCCACCGGGGGCCGCGAAGGCCGCGCCGTATCTTCTGACAACCTGCTCGACGTCTACCTGGCGCTGCCCAAAGAAATGGGCGGCAATGGCCAAGGCACCAACCCGGAGCAACTGTTCGCTGCGGGCTACTCGGCCTGTTTCATGGGCGCCATGGGCTTCGTGGCTGGCCAGCAAAAGAAAAAGCTGCCCGATGGCACCAGCGTGCAAGGCGATGTGTCGATTGGCCCCATTCCCACGGGTTTCGGCATCCAGGCCACCTTGAACATCACCTTGCCCGGCATGCCCGCTGACGAAGCCAAGGCTTTGGTCGATGCGGCCCACATCGTCTGTCCTTACTCCAACGCCACGCGCAACAACATCACCGTGACCTTGAACGTGCTGTAACCCGCAAGCACATAAGGGCACAAATGGGCGCAAGTTTCTTGAGGAATCGGTGATAACGTGATGTTTTGACCGTGTTTTTCGGGTTGACGTCCATTGCGAAGTCAACTTAAGCTTGCGCCCCATGCCTTTTGAGTTTTGCCGCAGCAACCCAGCTTTTGCCAAAGTCGCCAGCGCCCCGCTGAGCCAGACTTTGAACGCTGGGCGCGCCGTGGTCGGCATTTTGGCGGTTTGCCTGGCATTTTCGGTCTCATCGGCCAGGGCTCAGACCTCTGGCCAGCAGCAGCAAACCCTCAGCGCTGATGCGGTGGCGGCCATCGCCGCGCTCACCGGCCAAGCCCCGGCGGCCAACACCGCACCCGCCCCTACCGAAAACACCGGCGACCCGATCAGCCGGTTTCTGTCGGACAAAGGCCTGCTCAACACCAGGCCGGTAACCCAACTGGCCCAGCAAGTTCGCGACAAAGCCACCAACGTGGCGTCTGAACTCGTGCTGTCGGCCATGAATTTTCTGGGCGTGCCCTACAAACGCGGCGGCCAGTCTTCTGAAAGCGGTTTCGACTGCAGCGGCTTCACCCGCCATGTGTTTGAAAATAGCGTGGGCCTGATCCTGCCGCGACGCGCCTCCGAGCAAGCCAATTCGCCCGACCTGGTGTCGGTCAAACAGGCTGAACTCAAGCCCGGCGACCTGGTGTTCTTCAACACCTTGCGCCACACTTTCTCGCACGTCGGGATCTACATCGGCGACAACAAGTTCATCCACTCGCCCCGCGCTGGTGGCGAGGTTCGGGTAGAAGACATGCGCCTGTCCTACTGGCAAAAGCGCTTTGACGGCGCCCGCCGCGCGCCCAAGGTCGAGGCAGCCGCCCCCACCACGCCCTGACCGCGCCAACAACCTGACATCCCCCCGGGTCACGTGGTGAAGGCGCCGCCAACATCGACCGTGCTGCCGCACAATGGCGGCCATGAGTGAGTCCACGCTGGTCCCCCTGCAACGCTTGCGAGAGCAACTGCGTTCGCCCCGCACCAGCCCCATCCTTCCCCTTCAAGGTTCCCCGTCGGCGGCACACGAGCCCATGGACAGGCTGGGCCGCCCCCTGCGCGACCTGCGCATCTCGGTGACCGACCGCTGCAACTTCCGCTGCGGCTATTGCATGCCGCGCGATGTGTTTGGCAGCGACCACCCTTTCCTGCCGCAGCCGCAATTGCTGTCCTTTGAAGAGATCACGCGCACCGCCCGCATCTTCCTGGGCCTGGGCGTGCGCAAGCTGCGACTGACGGGTGGCGAGCCTTTATTGCGCCGGCACCTGGAGCGCCTGGTGGAGCAGTTGGCGCAATTGCGCACGCTGGAGGGCGAGGCGCCCGAGCTGACCCTCACCACCAACGGATCAATCCTGGCCCGCAAAGCCCAGGCGCTGAAAGACGCGGGGCTGCACCGCCTCACGGTGAGCCTGGACGCCTTGGACGACGCCGTGTTCAAGCGCATGAACGATGCCGACTTCCCGGTGGCCGATGTGCTCACCGGCATTGAGGCCGCGCAGGCTGCGGGATTGGGGCCGATCAAGGTCAACATGGTGGTGCAGCGCGGCGTCAACGACGATCAGATCCTGCCCATGGCGCGCTACTTCCGCGGCACCGGCATCGAGTTGCGCTTCATCGAGTTCATGGACGTGGGCAACACCAACGCCTGGCAAATGGCGCAGGTGCTGCCGTCCAGCGAGGTGCGCCAGCGTATCCACGAGCAGTTTCCCTTGCAAGCCGCCACCGGCCATCGCCCAGGTGAAACGGCGGAGCGGTGGTCATATGCCGATGGCCAAGGCTCGGTGGGCTTCATCTCCAGCGTCACCAAGGCTTTTTGCGGTGATTGCAACCGCCTGCGCTTGTCCACCGACGGGCAACTGTTCACCTGCCTGTTCGCCAGCCGGGGGCACGACCTGCGCACCCTGCTGCGCGCGGACCAGGGCCACTCAGATGGCGACATCGCCGCCGGCCTGCGCCACCTTTGGTCTCAGCGTGAAGACCAATACTCGCAACTGCGTGCCCAAGGCGTGGCGCCCGAGCACCGCATTGAGATGAGCTACATCGGTGGCTGACCACGTGCTTCAGTCAGAGGTGACTGGCTGGATCTTGGCAGGCGGTGAAGGTCGTCGCATGGGCGGTGCCAACAAAGGGCTGCAGCCCTGCCAAGGCCAGGCTTTGGCAAGCTGGGTGATCCATGCCTTGCTGCCCCAGGTCGGCACCTTGCACATCAATGCCAACCGCGATCTGGATGGCTATGCGACATTGCTTGAAAAAGCGGCCTCGGCCAGCGGCCAAGTCTGGCCAGACTCGCCGGACATCAACACCTCACTCGGCCCCTTGGCCGGGATCCTGACGGGCCTGCGCCAGGTGGCCACACCATGGTTGATGGTGGCCGCCTGCGACACCCCGGGCCTGCCCTCAACGCTGGTCGAGCAACTCGGCCAACAGGCCATGGCCCACCACGCCGACATCGCTGTGCCGGTGACCCGCGACGCCCATGGTGAAACCCGCCACCACTGGACCTGCGCCCTGATCCACGCCCGCACGCTGGCATCGCTGGAGGCTGCCTTGGCCCAAGGCGAGCGCCGCGTTGGCCAGTGGGTCAAGTCTGGCGCCTGGATCGGCGTATCCTTCGACGACCCTGCAGCTTTCATCAACATCAATACCCCGGAGACACTGCATGGACCCGTCTGAGCAACCATCCAGCGTCCGAATAGCCCGCATCGGCCCCGCTGATCTGAGCGCCTACAAGGCTTTGCGCGACGAGGGCCTGCGCCTGCACATCGATGCCTTCGACAACGACATCGAAAGCGAGCATGCGCGCCCACCCGAGGGCTACATCGGCAGGCTTGGCCTGAACGACACCTTGGGTGGCACGTTTTTGCTGGGGGCCTGGCACGACCGCAAGCTGGTCGGCACCATCGGGCTGGAGCGCCAATCCCTGCAGAAGCTGCGCCACAGCGCCGAACTCAACAGCATGATGGTGAGCCCCTCGCACATGGGCGAAGGCCTGGGCGACTTGCTCATGACGGCCTGCCTCACCGAGGCCCGCAAGGCCATTGGCCTGGAGCAGATCACCCTGCGCGTCAGCACCTCTAGCACGGCCGCCATCCGCCTCTACGAGCGCGCGGGCTTCCAGGCCTGTGGTGTGGTGCCCCACGTGATCAAGCTGATCGACGGGCCCGGACAGGTCCGCTATTTCGACAAGCTGACCATGGTCATGATCCTGTAAGCCAGGATCACATCACCGCTTCGGCCGCGCCCCGGTTGGCCAGACCATCGGCGCGCTCATTGCCGGGGTCTCCGGCGTGGCCCTTCACCCAGCGCCAATCCACCTGGTGCTCGGCGGCGGCCAACTCCAGCTTTTGCCACAGGTCGGCGTTTTTAACCGGCTTGTTGTCAGCCGTTTTCCAGCCCTTGCGCTTCCACCCCATGATCCACTCCGTGATGCCCTTGCGCACGTACTGGCTGTCGGTGTAGATGATGACCGAGCAGCGCCGTTTGAGCGCCGTCAGGGCTTGGATCACCGCCATCAGCTCCATGCGGTTGTTGGTCGTCAAGGTTTCACCGCCCCACATCTCTTTTTGATGCTGACCGCTCACCATCCACACGCCCCAGCCGCCTGGCCCCGGGTTGCCTTTGCAAGCACCGTCGGTGTAGACCACCACGGGCTGTTCCGTCTCACTCATTCTGGTCCTTGTTGAAAATGGCTTTTCTATGCTGGCGGCTCGTCACGGCGGCAGGCGCCGCGGCCGTGTGTGGCACGCGCGCCTTACGCACCTTGCCCACCAACCGCATGCTTCGCGCCCGCTTCACAGCCACCACGAAGTACACGGCACCCAGCACCGGCCACCATCGGTCGCCCGCGCGGTCCATCCATTCAAGGCGATTCCACCATGTTTCACTGTTGATCATGGGGCGGTAGCAGCCGAAGCTGCCAGCCTCGACCTCCAGGTCGAGCAGGCGGAGCCAATCGCGCAAACGCCAGTAAGCGATGAACTCACCCTGCGGCAGCACCGTGGCCCGATCAATCCCCCAGGTGCCCATGCGTTGCCACACGCCCCACAGGCTGGCGGGGTTGAACCCGGCGATCACCACGCGCCCCTCGGGCACCAGCACGCGCTCCACCTCGCGCAAGGTGTGGTGGGGGTCGCGCGCCAGCTCCAAAGCGTGGGGCAACACCACCAGGTCCAGGCTATTGCTCGGAAACGGCAGCGCCTCGAAATCACAGCGCAAACTCAAAGGCGCCCCCTGCTCCAGCGTCACGGGGCCTTTCTCGGGGGGCGGGGTCCAGCCCTGGTAGGCTGTGTCCAGGGCCAACCAGCGATGGGGCATGCGGTTGGTGCGCAAACCATCCAGTTCCGGCAGGCCCAATTGCATGGCGTGAAAACCGAAAACGTCGGCCACCAGCCGATCGATCTGGCATTGCTCCCACTCCAGCAAAGCTTGGCCTGGCGCGAAGGCCAACCAGGGGTGCAACTCTATAATCGGCGCGACTTTAGTCATGAATCTGCTTGCCCTACCCGCCTTCACTGACAACTACATCTGGATGCTTCACGATGGCCAAAAAGCCCTCGTTGTGGATCCGGGAGACTCGACGCCTGTGCTGCAGGCCATGCAAAGCCTGGGCCTTGAACTGGCGCTCATTCTAGTGACCCATCGCCACCTGGACCATGTGGGCGGCCTGGCAGCCTTGCGGCCCCACCTGAAAGGCCCGGTCTATGGCCCCACCAACTCCGACATTGATGGCGTGGACATCAAGGTGGGCGAAGGCGTTTACATAGATTTTCAGGGCCTGAGGGTTGACGTGTGGGACACCCCCGGCCACACTGCGGACCACATCACCTATTTGGTGCGTTCCGACCTCACTCAACCCGGCCAGCCGCCCTTGCTGTTTTGCGGCGACACCCTTTTCAGCGCTGGATGCGGCCGTCTTTATGACGGCACGGCCGAACAACTGTTCCAGGCCGTGAGTCGATTCAGCACCCTGCCCGGCAACACCACCGTGTGCTGCACCCACGAATACACCCTGGATAACCTGCGTTTTGCCCGCGCTGTGGAACCGCACAACACCGACACTGTGGCCTACGAACTCGATTGCCTGAACTTGAGGCAACTTGGCAAACCGACTTTGCCGACCACGATCGCCACCGAGATGGCCATCAACCCATTCATGCGCTGCGCCCAACCTCAGGTGATCGCCAGCGCCCAGCAACACGGCGCGCAGGACAGCTCCGGCTCGGCGGTTTTCACCGCCCTGCGCCAATGGAAGAACAACTTCAAAGCATGAGCATCAAGCCCACCCTTCGCCCCATCGCCCTGTGCGCTGCATTGCTCAGCGCGCTGCTGTTCGCCGGCTGCTCCAGTCTGGACTTCACCACCAGCCAGTCCGACCAAGACGGTGCCAGCAAACTGGCCCGTGCCACCACGGCCTCTGCCATGGCCGCCGTGACGCCATCGGCTCCTACCGCCAAATCCCAGACCACGCAAGCTGACGCTTTGCAGGATGATGCCCGCGAAGCCGTTGGCACGCCCACCGACCCGCTGCGACCAGACACCACCTTGAACCTGGATGACGTGGCCGCCAACCAGGACTTGTGGGCCCGCGTTCGCCGTGGCTTCGGCCTGCCTGAACTGGACATCGCCTTGGTTGGCGACCACGAGCGCTGGTACAGCAGCCGCCCCGACTACGTGCAACGCATGACCGAGCGCTCCAGTCGCTACCTGTTCCACGTGCTCGAAGAAATCGAGCGCCGCCAGATGCCCACCGAGCTGGCCTTGCTGCCCTTCATCGAAAGCGCCTTCAACCCGCAGGCCCAATCTTCAGCCCGCGCCTCCGGCATCTGGCAATTCATGCCCGCCACCGGCAAAGACTTCAGGCTCAAGCAAAACGTGTTTCGCGATGACCGCCGCGACGTGCTGGCCTCCACCCGCGCCGCACTTGACTACCTGCAGCGCCTGAACCGCCAGTTCGGCGACTGGCATCTCGCCCTGGCCGCCTACAACTGGGGTGAAGGCAATGTGCAAAAGGCCATCAACCGCAACATCAAGGCTGGCCTGCCAACTGACTACCTCAGCCTGAACATGCCGGCCGAGACCCGCAACTACGTGCCCAAGCTGCACGCCGTGCGCAACATCGTGCAGCGCCCGGACAGCTTCGGCCTGATCCTGACGCCCATCGAGAACCACCCTTACTTCGTCAGCGTGCCCATCCAGCGTGACATGGACGTGTCCCTGGCCGCCAAACTGGCGGGCTTGTCCACCGATGCGTTCAAGGACCTCAACCCCTCGATGAACAAACCGGTGATCCTGGCCGCCGGCACGCCCCAGGTGCTTTTGCCCTACGACAACGCCAGCCAGTTCGTGCACAACCTCGGCCAGCACAAGGGCTTGCTGGCCACCTGGACCGCCTGGACCGTGCCGCGCACCATGCGCCCGGCCGAGGCCGCCAAGCAAGTCGGCATGAGCGAGGCCACGCTGCGCGACATCAACCGCATTCCACCCAAGATGCTGGTCAAGGTCGGCTCGACCCTGCTGGTGCCCCGCAGCCAACACCGCGAGCAAGACGTGTCTGAAACCGTGGCCGACAACGCCATGATGGCCCTGGCCCCCGACCTGCCCCCTTTGCGCCGCATGACTTTGCGCGCTGGCAAGGGTGATTCTGTGGCCAGCCTGGCTCGCCGCTACCGAGTGTCAGCAGAGCAGGTGGCCCAATGGAATCGCGTTTCGGCCTCGTCCAAGTTCAAACGTGGCCAGAGCGTGGTGGTCTATGTGCCTGCAGGCAAGAAGGTGCAGAAAAGCACCCGCACCCTGGCAAGGGCATCCAGCAAAGCCACGGTCAAGGTGGCCAGCGCATCCCGCACTGGCAACCGTGCCGTGAAGGGTCGCTCGACAACCAGCCGCGCCAGCCGAGTGCGGGTGGCCAGCGCTCGCTGACCTCCCCGCACATCAAACGTTTTCAGGCCGCCATCATCAGCAATGCGACGTTGGTGGCCAGGCCGGCGGTCCACACCAAGGTGCGCAGCGAACCCAGATTGGCCAGGTACATGGCCACATACACCAGTCGAATGCCGATGTAGGCCAGTGCCAGCATGTCGATGCGCGCCTGATCGGCCTGAGCCATCTGAGCAAAAAGCACTGCCGCCGCGAACAGCGGCAAACCTTCAAAGCCGTTGATCTGCGCGGCGTGGGCACGTTGGTGCCAACCTGACAACTTGCCCGCCCACTCGCGCGGATTGTTGTTGTCATAACCGCCATTGCGGCGACCCAGCTTGATCGTGGCGGCCTTGGCCATGCCCACGGTCAACACAGGCAGCATGAAAGCAGCCAAGACTGTCCATTTGGCAATCGTCATCAAAATCTCCTCGGTCTCTCGGACCCATGTCTGTTTGGAAATGCACACCCAGGGATCAACGTCGATCCATGAAGGCGTGCGCAATGGTACCCAGGTCTACATACTCCAACTCGCTGCCCACGGGAACACCTCTCGCCAGGCGCGTCACTTTTAAGCCACGCTGACGCAAAGCCTCGCCGATGACGTGGGCTGTGGCCTCGCCTTCGGCATTGAAATTGGTGGCCAGGATCACCTCAGTGACCAGCCCATCAACCGCGCGTTGCAGCAAGGCGGTCAGGCCAATGTCGTGCACACCGATGCCATCGAGCGGGCTGAGCCGCCCCAGCAACACAAAGTACAGGCCGTGGTAGCTGCCCGTGCGCTCGAAGGTGGCCTGGTCGGCCGGACTTTCAACCACGCACAGCAGGCTTTGGTCACGCGACTCGTCCTGGCACACGTCACACACAGGGGCACGGCTGAAAGTGTGGCAACGCTCGCAATGCCCGATCTCTTCGATGGACGCGGCCAGCGCTTGCGACAGTTTCATGGCCCCGACACGGTCATGCTGCAGCAGGTGAAACGCCATGCGCTGCGCCGACTTCTGCCCAACCCCGGGCAGGCAGCGCAGAGCATCGATCAGGACCTCTAAAGCCGGATCGGCCATGTTGTCGTCGCAGCGCTCAGAAAGGCAGCTTCATGCCGGGAGGCATGGGCATGCCAGCGGTCAGCTTGCCCATCTTCTCCTGCGAGGTGGCTTCAGCGCGGCGAACCGCGTCGTTGAAAGCGGCGGCCACCAGGTCTTCCAGCATGTCTTTGTCATCGGCCAGCAGGCTGGGATCGATGGTGACGCGCTTGACGTCGTTCTTGCAGGTCATCAGCACTTTGACCAAGCCAGCGCCAGATTGGCCTTCAACCTCGATCAAGCCCAGTTCGTCCTGGGCCTTCTTCAGGTTGTCCTGCATTTGCTGGGCTTGCTTCATCAAGCCGGCGAGTTGTCCTTTGAGCATGACGATTCCTTATCTTCTAACGCAAACCACGATTGTCGCCTGGAACATAGGCTTCAGACCGGGCGGATGGATCCGGCCACGATGCGCGCACCCGGATACCGGGCCAAGGCCGAGATCACCAGGGGATCGCGCTGGATCAGATCCTCGGCCGCGCGCTGGCGGCGTTCTCGGGCAGCCTGGTCGCGCTGAGCCGGGGTGTTCACCGCCGAGCCGCCTTCCAGTTCGATGGTGGCCGTGTGCTCCAGCAGCTGTGACAAGGCTTGGGCCAGGCGTTCGCGGTGCATGTCGCCTCGCAGGCTTTCACGCTCGACGCGCAAGCGCCAACGGCTGCCGTCGCCCTCTTCCATGGTGGCCACACACTGGGCCTGCATGGCCAACTCACGGACCAGAGCCGTGATGCTGTTGCGGGCGGCCATTTGCGCCACCAACTGCGCCCAGCGGTCGGCCAAAGGATCCTCCGGCAAGGCCGCAGCCACGACCAGCTGGACAGCAGGCGCAGGCGGTTCGGTCAAGGCTGGGGCTTCTGCGGGCGCCGAGTCCGGTTCTGCATTGCCCGCCTCGTAAGCCTGATCGGGCAAAACCTCCCACGGTGGAATGCCCTGAGACACCTGAGGCGCCCGCGCCGACATAGCCTTGGGCGTCACCGCCACCGGCTGAGTGGCGGGCGGCTCAATTGCCGCCCTGGCCGTTTGCACGACCGCCTGAACGGCCTCTTGCACTGCTGGCTCGGAGGCAGGCTTGTTGGCTGCCTCCGAGCCCTCAGCTTTTGGGCTGGGGGCAGCCCGGTCTCCCGCGTGTTGTTCGGTCTGCGCGGGCTTGAAAGCCAGCAAACGCAACAGCAGCATCAGCAGGCCGCTGTACTCATCCGGCGCCAAAGCCAGTTCGGCACGCCCTTGCAAGGCCAAGCTGTAAAACAACTGTGTTTCATCCGGCGCCAACATGCGGGCCAAGGCCTGCCACAAAGCCCCATCCGGATCAGAGGAATCCGCTGCCTGCGGCACCACCTGGATGACCGCCATGCGTTGCAAGGCCGTGGCCAACTCCTCCAAGGTGCCCGAGGCCGACAGCCCCAGTTCGCGCAAAGTATCGACTGCGGCCACCAGGCCGACGCCGTCACCGGCCGACACCGATTCAATGATCTTCTGAATGTGTTGCCGGTCCACAGCGCCCAGCATTTGCCGCACATTGGCCTCGAGCAAGCTGCCACCACCAAAGGCGATGGCCTGGTCGGTCAGCGACAAGGCATCGCGCATGGAGCCACGCGCTGCGCGGGCCAGCAAGCTGAGCGCCCCGGATTCAGCGCTGATCGCCTCGGAGGCCATCACCTGCTGCAAGTGATCCTGCACGGTCTGCATGGCCATCGGGCGCAAATTGAACTGCAGACAGCGCGACAGCACGGTCACCGGCACCTTCTGAGGATCGGTCGTGGCGAGCACGAACTTCAGGTAATCAGGCGGCTCCTCCAGCGTCTTCAACATGGCATTGAAGGCGTGGTTGGTCAGCATGTGCACTTCGTCGATCATGTAGACCTTGAAGCGCCCCACCACTGGCTTGTAAACCGACTGATCCAGCAATTGGGAGATCTCTTCAACACCGCGGTTGGACGCGGCATCCAGCTCGACGTAATCCACGAAGCGCCCCGAATCGATGTCGCGGCAAGGCTGGCATTGGCCGCAGGGACGCGCCGTGATGCCCCCCGTGCCATCCAACCCCACGCAATTGAGCGACTTGGCCAGGATGCGGGACACCGTGGTTTTACCCACACCCCGAGTTCCGGTGAACAAATACGCGTGGTGTAAACGCTGCTGGGTGAGCGCATTGCTCAAAGCCTGAACCACATGCCCCTGGCCAACCATGGCCTCGAAACTGTGGGGACGGTATTTACGGGCAAGAACCATTGAACTCATCGCGCGATTTTACGGGCCACCACGCGCGTTATTTCAACACTTTCAGGCCAGTTTGCAGCCCGATCGATACAAGTTGACGCCCATAGATCGTCAACACGCCCCTAAGATTTGGGACAGGCTATGCAATATTCACGCTACACCCTACAATTTAACGTTGGTGAATTCAAGCAACCTTTACTTACATGTCATCATGTCAGGTTGCCCACGCACCACCGGTTGACTCGTCTATTCCAGGCCCGGAAAAAACGAGTGCAGTCGCCGTATAACCTTTCTTGGGCCTGTTTTATGTCGTTTGAATCATTGGGGTTGGCCGAACCGTTGCTGAAAGCAATCGCCGAAGCCGGCTACACCATCCCAACACCCATCCAGGCACAGGCCATTCCGGCCGTGCTCAGTGGTGGTGACCTGCTGGCAGGCGCGCAAACCGGAACTGGCAAAACCGCCGGTTTCACCTTGCCCTTGCTGCACAAATTGGCCGTCAACCCGGCACCTCAAGGTGCCAAGCGCCACATCCGTGCGCTGATCCTGACCCCCACCCGCGAACTCGCGGCACAGGTCGAAGAAAGCGTGCGCGTGTATGGCAAGTACCTGCCGCTGCGCTCCATGGTCATGTTCGGCGGCGTCGGCATGAAGCCGCAGATCGACGCCTTGCGCCGTGGCGTTGACATCCTGGTCGCCACCCCCGGCCGCCTGCTTGATCACCATCAGCAAGGCACGCTGGACCTCGGCCACGTCGAGTACTTCGTGCTGGACGAGGCCGACCGCATGTTGGACATGGGCTTCATCCATGACATCCGCCGCGTGCTGGCCATCGTCCCCCCCAAGAAGCAAAGCCTGCTGTTCTCGGCCACCTTCTCAGACGAGATCAAGGCGCTGGCAGATCGCTTGCTCAACGCCCCGCAGATGATCGAAGTGGCCCGCCGCAACACGACGGCCGAGACCATCTCGCAAAAGATCCACCCGGTTGACCGCGATCAGAAGAAGGAGCTGCTGACGCACCTTATCAAGTCGCAGAACTGGCATCAAGTGCTGGTGTTCACGCGCATGAAACACGGCGCCAACCGCCTGGTCGAGTACCTGGAAAAGCAAGGCATCACCGCCATGGCCATCCATGGCAACAAGAGCCAAAGCGCCCGCACGCGCGCTTTGGCCGAGTTCAAGGCGGGTGACTTACAGGTGCTGGTGGCCACGGACATCGCGGCACGCGGCATCGATATTGATCAACTGCCTCACGTCATCAACTACGAGTTGCCCAATGTGGCCGAAGACTACGTGCACCGCATTGGCCGCACCGGTCGTGCTGGCGCTGAAGGCGAAGCGATCTCGTTGGTGTGTGTGGACGAAGAAGGCTTCCTGGCCGACATCGAGAAGCTGATTAAACGGCCCATCGCGCGTGAAGTGGTCCAGGGCTTCGAGCCAGACCCTAACGCCAAGGCCGAGCCCATTCAATTGGGTCGCCGCACCTTGCATGGTGCACCCGGCGGCGGTGGCCGTGGCGGAGCCAGTGGTGGTGGCCGACCTGGTGGTGGTGGTGGTGGTGGCGGCCGTGCTGCGCCCCGAAACAGCGGTTCACCCCGCGGTGGAGACTCACGGGGCAATGGTGACAAACGTGGTGGCGGCGGTGCTAATCGTGGTTCCGCTCCGGTTGCGCGTGATCGCACACGCTGACCCAGCAGCCTCTGGTTTGGACCACAAAAAACCCGGCATGGCCGGGTTTTTTGTTGGGCTCGACGAAAATTACTTCGAAGCAGCGGGCGCAGCAGCGGAAGCAGCTTCAGCCTTGTGAGCAGCCTTCTTCTTGGCGTGGTGCTTGACCTTCTTGGCAGGCTTGGAAGCAGCAGCCGAAGCTTCAGGAGCGGCAGCAGCAGGAGCTGCATCAGCGGCGAAAGCGCCCACGGCAAACATCGAAGCGATCAAAGCGGCGATCAGTTTCTTCATTAAAAACTCCAAATGATTTGAATAAGGTTGGTCTTCAGATTCAAAGGCCCGAATCTGTAGATGCTCAACGCGGGCGGAATTACCCCGGTTGACAGCCCCTCCTGAATTTTCAAAAAGTTTTTCTGAACACGCGTTATTCAAAACGCTGTTCGCGCAGCCATTTGGTGGCCACCCATTTCTCGCCCGTCAACACCGGAGCACCGCCATGGAGCGTTTGGGTCATCGGGTGAGGCAGGGCGTAACTGAAAAACACCGCATTGCCCGCCACTGCGCTGACCTGAAAACCAATGTCTGGAAATATGGTGGCGCCGCCGGAGGCTGGGGTGTTCAAGTAAGTGACCAAGGTGGCCACACGTTGCCCTCCCCGGCGCAAAACAGCCGGAGTGCCAGGTTGGCTGGGATCGAAGTAGTCGTAATGCGGTTTGTACTCGGCACCAGGGCCGTAGCGCAAGATCTGCAGCCCCTCACCGCGCTCCACAGGCCAATTCAACAAAGCGGCAATGCGCGCCTCGACACGCTGGCATAACTCGTTCTCCGCCCGTGCGAAGAACATGCCTTGGCTGGTGCGTGCCACGTTGATTTCACTGCCGCCTGTCGCGTTGACCACCGTTTCCGAACGGGCCAGCCGGGGCTGCGCCAGCTCGATCATCTCCTGGCACTCCTCGGCCGACAGCAGGCCGCCCAGCACCAGCACGCGGGGACGGGCCATGCTGGCCAACACGCTCACCTCGCGGTCATGCGCCCACACGGTCGTGCCGCCCTCACCTATCACCACCTCAGGCAACGGGCGACTCGCCTCGATCAAAGGCAAGGCTTGTTCTTTCAGCGTGTTCTCAAGCGCCGCCAGCGCGGTGTCGTCGCGCCATCCACTGGCCTTCATGGCGTTGAGCACCGACTCCACGCTGTGCCCCGCGGCAACCTGATCAATGATCCACTGCCGTAACTCGGGTGTGATGACCTGCTCTGGCATGTTGCCCTCTGTGGTCAGTCAGGATGCCAATCGACGCCTGAAGACCAGGCGGTCGGGCTCGGAGGCGTCTTCCGCGTAGCAGTAGCCTTCGGCAACGAAGCTGCGCAAATCCTTCAGGGTTTTGGCCCGGTGAACGATGGCATGACGGGCCATCAAACCCCTCGCACGCTTGGCGTGAAAACTGATGATCTTCCAGTTGCCGGACTTCCAATCCTCGAACACACAGTCCACCACACGCCCGGAGAGCGCCTTGCGTTTGACAGCCTTGAAATATTCCTGCGATGCCAAGTTGATGATGAGCTTGTCGGGCTGTTGAGCCAAACGTTCATTCAAATGCAGTGCCAAAGTGTCACCCCACCAGGCATACAAATCCTTGCCACGAGGGTTGGCCAGCTTGGTGCTCATTTCGAGCCGGTAAGGCTGCATCCAGTCCAAGGGCCGCAGCACCCCATACAGGCCACTCAACATGGCCACATGGTCTTGCGCCCAGTCCAGGTCCTCGCGCTTGAGGCTGGGGGCATCCAGCCCGCCATAGACGTCGCCATTGAAGGCAAGAACCGCCTGCTTGCTGTTCTTGGCGGTGAACCTGGGGCGCCAAGCCCCGAAGCGCGCCACATTGAGCGCCGCCAAAGCATCGCTCAAATCCATGAGGGAGGCAATTTGCTGGGGCGTGTAAGGACGTAGCACGTCAATCAGTTGCGCGGCCTCCTTGGCGAACACCGGCAAGGTGTGTTGGTCGGTGGTGGGGGCGGTCTCGAAATCGAGGCTTTTGGCGGGGGACAGCAGGATGAGCATGTGGGTGTAATTGGCGGGCATGAAACCCATGACTGAGGGCATGATAAAGCGCCGCAGATCACCGCCGCCCTAGAATACGGCCACCTCGTCCCCACATTGAGCCCATGGCCCTTTACAGCATCAAGGACAAGCGTCCGCAACCCCACCCCTCCGCCTACGTTGCCGAATCGGCCGACGTGATCGGCGAGGTGCACTTGGCCGAAGGCAGCAGCGTGTGGTCCCAGGCCACCTTGCGGGGCGATAACGAGCCCATCCGCATCGGCGCCCGTTCAAATGTCCAGGAATCATCCGTGCTGCACACCGACATCGGCTTTGCGCTGACAGTCGGCGCCGACGTGACGATCGGCCACCAGGTGATGCTGCACGGTTGCACCATCGGCGATGGCGCTCTGATAGGCATCCAGGCCGTGGTGCTCAATGGCGCGGTCATTGGCAAGAAATGCCTGGTGGGCGCTGGCGCCCTGGTCACCGAAGGCAAGGTTTTTGACACCGAAGGCATGCTGATACTGGGCAGCCCTGCCAAGGTCGTGCGGCCCCTGACCGAGATGGAACTGGCCCGCATGAGCATCGGCACCGCCATGTATGTGCAAAAAGCGGGCGAGTTCAAAACAGATCTGGTGCGCATTGACACCACCCAAGAATGAACGAGATGACGACGGAACTGCACAAATTTTTGTTCGAGGGCTTGCCCGTGCGCGGCATGCTGGTTCGCCTGACCGACGCCTGGCAGGAAGTGCTTCGACGCCGAGATCCCAGCGAAGCCTTTGAAGAGCCCGTGCGCCAGTTACTGGGCGAGATGGCTGCGGCTGGCGTGCTCATGCAAGCCAACATCAAGTTCAACGGGGCCGTGGTTCTGCAGATCTTTGGCGATGGGCCCGTGAAGGTGGCCGTGGCCGAGGTACAGCCCGACCTGGGTTTTCGCACCACGGCCAAGGTGGTAGGCGAGTTGCCATCGACTGACTCCGGTCACCTGCCCTTGGACGTGATGGTCAACGTGGGCGGCGAAGGCCGTTGCGCCATCACGCTCGACCCGCAAAACCGCATGCCCGGCCAGCAGCCCTACCAGGGTGTGGTGCCTTTGCATGGCGACCAGCGCGAGCCTTTGCTGCAACTGAGCGAAGTGCTGGAGCACTACATGCTGCAGTCCGAGCAGCTGGACACCAAACTGATCCTGGCGTCCAATGACAACATCGCGGCAGGCCTGCTGATCCAGCGCCTGCCCCTGCAAGGCGTGGGCAACTTGGCCGGTGGCCCACAACGACTGGACGAAGACGAGATCGGCCTGAACGAGGCGTACAACCGCATCGCCTACCTGGCCGCCACCCTGACGCGCGAAGAACTCTTGACCCTGGACGCCGACACCATCTTGCGCAGGCTCTTCTGGGAAGAGGACATCATCCGCTTCGACCCGATGAAGGGCCTGGAAGGGCCGCACTTCGCCTGCACCTGTTCACGCGAGCGGGTGTCCACCATGTTGCGCAACCTGGGCCGCGAAGAGGTTGAAAGCATCCTGACCGAGCAAGCCCAGATCGACGTGGGATGTGAGTTCTGCGGAGAGCATTACCGGTTTGATGCCGTGGATGCCGCCGAGTTGTTCACCGACACGACCGACCACCCTCCGGGCTCCACCAGCTTGCAATGATTGGCAGCAGCGTCAGGCGCGGGGCAGCCAGTGCTGCTCGCAGTCGCCGTCATCGCACCTCTCGCACACCCAGCGCCACCGGGGACGAACGGCATTTTCTTGAGCCCGCTGGGTAGCCGACAGCGACTGCCTGACCACGAGCAACGCCTGATCCAGGCGGTGCACGCCCTGCCCCGCCACCACTGAAAAAGGCAGCTCCGCGTTCAATAAGTGCTGTCGAATCAGATCGTCAACCGGTTCACGGACGTGAGCGCCATCCCGTTGCAGACCATCAGCCTGCCAAGGCAGGTCAAGGGCGGTCAACAAGGTGAGGTTGGCGAAAGCGTGGTCGATCAGTGCTTGCGCGTACAGGCTCTGGTCGTTGAACAAATGGTCGCTGTAGACCGCGGTCATCAAGGCGGTCGTGTCGGCCACCACCACGTCATGCGTTTGCGTCGACTGAACCAGGCGCTGGGTTTGATCCCTCGCGATGCCGACCTGTTCATGCGGGTATGGCGTGCGGCCACGGTCATCGCAAAACTCGCGCAGAACCTCCGGCACCATCGTCGCGTTCACACCCTCGGCCAGTAGGGCCTGGGTCAGACCGAAGGCCAGGGTGGTTTTGCCCGTGCTCTCCGCCCCCACGATGGCAATGACAATGCCCTGCTCAACCACGTTGGGCCATGGGCGCGACATGGCGCCGCCATTGCTGCCACCCAGCCACCGACAGCACCGCGAACAGGCCATACAGGATGACGGTGAGCCACAGGCCCTTTTGGCCGAACAGGACCATGCTCACGATATTGACCACCAACCAGGTCGACCAGTTCTCGATGTATTTGCGCCCCAGCAACCACTGTCCCAACAGGCTGGCGGCCGTAGGCAGAGCATCAAGGTAAGGCACGTCGGAGTCGGTGGCGTGGTCAAGCAGCCAACCCAGCAGCGGCCACATCAGCAATGTCGCGCCCAGCGCACACTGGCGACCGCGGCGGCCCAAGGCTTGCGGCCTCAGAGTCGCGTTGGATTGATCACGCCCCCACAACCACTGCCACCACCCCCAGCATGACAAGGCCACGAAAACCAATTGCAAGGTGGCCTCGCCATACAGCTTGTTGCGCGCGAACAGCACGCCATAGAGCAAGGAGCTGACGATGGCCAAGGGCCACCCCCAGGGATTGACGCGCAGGTTGAACAGCACCATGGCCAGGGACAACATGAAAGCCCAGACCTCCAACTGCGAGACGGGCACACCCCAGGCGGTGAACAGTGGCGCCAACCACGGATCAGCCCAGACAAACAGGTCGGACAGCGGCGCGTTGTTGAGCATCAAGGCGCGGCAGCGGAGGCCTCGCCAGCGGTGGCCGATGCCGAAGCTGGCGGCTGCTTGGTGGTGGTCAGCTGCACGTAAATCTCGTCAGGCTTGATCATGCCCAGTTCGGTGCGGGCTTTTTCTTCGACCATTTCCAAGCCCTCCTGCAGGTCGCGGACCTCCGCCAGCAACTGCTCGTTGACGGCCTGGGCCTGGTCGTTGAGCTTTTGTTGATGCTGCACCTGGGCTCGCAAAGACATGACGCGCGGAACACCACCTTTGCCAAACCAGAGTTCGGCATGCACCACGGCCAAAAGGGCCAGAAGGACGATGGTAGCGACGCGCATGGAACAGGATTATCAATCAGGATCGAATGCGAAACGAGGCCCGCAGGCCTCGTTTCTTGGGGATCAGCGCAGGTTGTAGAACGCGCTGCGGCCGGGGTAGACGGCCACGCCACCCAGGTCTTCTTCGATGCGCAGCAGTTGGTTGTACTTGCTGATGCGGTCGGAGCGGCTCATCGAACCGGTCTTGATCTGGCCGGCGTTCAAACCCACCGCGATGTCGGCGATGGTGTTGTCTTCGGTTTCACCCGAGCGGTGGCTGATGACGGCGGTGTAGCCCGCGCGCTTGGCCATCTCGATGGCGGCGAACGTTTCAGTCAGCGTGCCGATCTGGTTGATCTTGATCAGGATCGAGTTGGCGATGTTCTTGTCGATGCCTTCTTTCAGGATCTTGGTGTTGGTGACAAACAGGTCGTCGCCCACCAGCTGAACCTTCTTGCCCAGCACTTCGGTCAAGTGCTTCCAGCCAGCCCAGTCATTTTCGGCCATGGCATCTTCGATCGAGATGATGGGGTACTTGTCGCACCAGGTGGCCAAGATGCTAGTCCACTCTTCGGCGGTGAGGCTCAGGCCTTCGCCTTCGAGGTGGTACTTGCCGTCCTTGTAGAACTCGCTGCCAGCGCAGTCCAGGCCCAGGGCGATCTGTTCGCCGGCGATGAAGCCAGCCTTGTCGATGGCTTCCAGGATCAGCTGGATGGCGGCTTCATGGCTGGCCACATTAGGGGCGAAACCGCCCTCGTCACCCACGGCGGTACTCATGCCCTTGTCATGGATGATTTTCTTGAGCGCGTGGAAGACTTCGGCGCCGTAGCGGATGGCTTCCTTGAAGGTGGGCGCGCCCACCGGCAGGATCATGAATTCCTGGATGTCCAGGTTGTTGTTGGCGTGCGCGCCACCGTTGATGACGTTCATCATCGGCACAGGCAATTGCACGGCGCCCATGCCGCCAAAGTAGCGGTACAGGGGCAGGCCGGACTCTTCAGCGGCAGCGCGAGCCACGGCCATCGAGACCGCCAGCATGGCGTTGGCGCCCAGGCGGCCCTTGTTCTCAGTGCCGTCGAGGTCGATAAGGGTCTGATCCAGGAAGGCTTGCTCGGAAGCATCGAGGCCCAACACGGCTTCGGCGATTTCGGTGTTGATGTGTTCAACGGCCTTGAGCACGCCCTTGCCCAGGTAGCGGGACTTGTCGCCATCGCGCAATTCAATGGCTTCACGCGAACCGGTGGACGCGCCCGAAGGCACGGCGGCACGGCCCATGACGCCGCTTTCCAGCAGCACGTCGCATTCGACGGTGGGGTTTCCTCGGCTGTCGATGATTTCGCGGCCGATGATGTCAACGATGGCACTCATCCAGTGATCCTCAAAGCGGTTTGTTGTTGAAAATTTAAGAGACTGACCTGGTCAATTGAAATTGGTTTCCAGGAAGCCGTTCTTCTTGGTGATGCGATCCAGCTCGACCAAGGTGGCGAGCAAGGCCTTCATGTGCTTGAGCGGCACGGCGTTGGGGCCGTCGCTCATGGCATGGGCGGGATCCGGGTGGGTCTCCATGAACAGACCGGAGATGCCCACCGCCACGGCCGCGCGCGCCAGCACGGGGACGAATTCACGTTGGCCGCCAGAGCTGGTGCCCTGCCCGCCCGGCAACTGCACCGAGTGGGTCGCGTCGAACACGATTGGCGCGTTGGTTTCGCGCATGATGGCGAGCGAACGCATGTCGGACACGAGGTTGTTGTAGCCAAAGCTGACACCACGCTCGCAGGCCATGAACACGTCGTCGGGCAGGCCCTTTTCGCGCGCGGCGGCACGGGCCTTGTCGATGACGTTCTTCATGTCACCAGGGGCCAGAAACTGGCCCTTCTTGATGTTGGCGGGCTTGCCGCTCTGGGCCACAGCGCGTATGAAATCCGTCTGGCGGCTCAAAAACGCGGGCGTTTGCAGTACATCGACCACCGAGGCCACCAAAGGCACTTCGGCCTCGGTGTGCACGTCGGTCAGGATGGGCACGTTCAGTTCGCGCCTGACCTTGGCCAGGATCTCGAGGCCCTTTTCCATGCCCGGGCCACGGAAAGACGTGCCTGACGAGCGGTTGGCCTTGTCATAGCTAGACTTGAAGATGAAGGGCACGCCCAGCTCAAGGCAGATTTCCTTGAGGGCACCGGCCGTGTCCATCTGAAGCTGCTCGGACTCGACCACGCAAGGGCCAGCGATCAGGAAGAAGGGGTGGTCGAGGCCAACGTCGAATCCGCAAAGCTTCATGCCGTGCCTTTCTGGGCTTGATGGTGTTCCAACGCTGCCTTGATGTAGCCGATGAACAGCGGGTGGCCATCCCACGGGGTCGACTTGAACTCAGGGTGGAATTGCACGCCGACGTACCAGGGGTGAACCGACTTGGGCAACTCGACCATTTCAGTGAGTTTTTCGCGCTGGGTGATGGCGGAGATGACCAAGCCAGCCTCTTGCAGGCGATCGAGGTAACGCTCGTTGGCTTCGTAGCGGTGGCGGTGGCGCTCGGTCACGACGGGGCCGTAAATTTCGTGCGCGATGGTGCCGGGCTTGACGTCGGAGCTTTGCGCACCAAGGCGCATGGTGCCACCCAGATCGGACTGCGCATCGCGCTTTTGCACGGTGCCGTCGGCGTCCAGCCACTCATCGATCAAGGCGATGACGGGGTGCGGGCTTTCAGGGTCGAACTCGGTGCTGTTCGCACCCGTCAAGCCAGCCATGTGGCGCGCGTACTCAATCGTGGCCACCTGCATGCCAAGGCAGATGCCCAGGTAAGGGATGCGGTGTTCACGGGCGTATTGCGCCGCGATGATTTTGCCCTCAACACCGCGCTTGCCGAAGCCGCCAGGCACCAGGATGGCATCGTATTTGGCCAGGGTGTCGGCCGTTTCGGGCGTGAGCGTTTCGGAGTCCACGTACTCGATGTTGACGCGGGCATGGTTGTGGATGCCGGCGTGGCGCAGCGCCTCATTGAGGGATTTGTACGAGTCCGACAGGTCGGTGTACTTGCCGCACATGGCGATGGTGACGGCGCTCTTGGGGTGCTCGACTTCATGGACCAGCGTATCCCAGCGCGACAGGTCGGCAGGCTTGGTGCTCAGTTGCAGCTTGGCGCAGATGAGGTCATCCAGGCCCTGCTCGTGCAGCATGCGGGGCACCTTGTAGATGCTGTCGGCGTCCCACACCGAGATCACGCCAGATTCGGGCACGTTGGTGAAGAGCGAGATTTTCTCGGCTTCGTCCTTCGGGATGGCGCGGTCGGCACGGCACAGCAAGGCATCGGGTTGGATGCCGATTTCGCGCATCTTTTGCACGGTGTGCTGCGTGGGCTTGGTCTTCAACTCGCCAGCGGCGGCGATGAAGGGCACGTAGGTCAGGTGCACGAAAGCGGTGTTGCCAGGGCCCATTTTCAGGCTCATCTGGCGCACGGCTTCCAGGAAGGGCAAGGATTCGATGTCGCCGACGGTGCCGCCGATTTCGACGATGGCCACATCAACCGCGTCAGGCAGGCCAAAGCGTGCGCCCCTGCGGATGAAATCCTGAATCTCGTTGGTGATGTGGGGAATGACCTGGACGGTCTTGCCCAAGTACTCGCCGCGGCGCTCTTTTTCAAGGACGCTTTTGTAGATCTGGCCCGCAGAAAAACTGTTGCTGCGCCTCATCCGGCTGGTGATGAAACGCTCGTAGTGACCCAGGTCGAGGTCAGTTTCGGCCCCGTCATCGGTCACGAACACCTCGCCATGTTGAAACGGCGACATGGTGCCCGGGTCCACGTTGATGTACGGGTCGAGCTTTATGAGGGTCACGGAGAGGCCACGCGATTCGAGAATGGCGGCCAAAGAAGCGGCTGAGATGCCCTTGCCAAGCGAGGACACCACACCGCCCGTGACGAAGACAAACTTGGTCATTGCGCTGTAGCGTTGGCTCATTACGCCAAACGCTGCGGTGGTAAAGCGGCATTATAGGCGTATGCGAGATACCTCATACGCGAGGAAGGCGTCGGTTGCCTTGGGAATGCGGATCGCTTCGCAGACAATGGCTCCCTGATTTTTTCAACCGACGAGCAACATGGCTTTCAGCGACAACCTCAAGCAACTTCCACCCGTCTCTCATCTGTCTGGACTGCATTTGATCGACGCATCAGGCGCGGTGGCGGCCACGATCGACAACAAACCGGGTCAGGCGGGTTCGCTGGCCGTCTATGCCTCATTGGCCGACGCCTCCGGCGTGATCAATGCCGAAGCCGCCTCACGCGGTCTGGACCTCTATGCCGAACACACCGGGGATGCCCGAGCCAACCCCGGCAAGCACCCCAACATTGACCGTTTGATCACCCTGATCGAGCAAGGTGGCCAATGGGCGGTCAAGCTGTTGCCAGCCTGACCTGCCGCTGAGGGAAAGCGCCTCAGCCCACCCAGCGGCGGGCGTTCTGGAACAGGCGCAGCCAGGGGCTGTGCGCGCTCTTGTCACCACTGGTCCAACTCATCTGCACGTTGCGGAAGACGCGTTCCGGGTGCGGCATCATGGCTGTGAAGCGCCCATCGGCCGTGGTCACAGCCGTCAAGCCGCCGGGGCTGCCGTTCGGGTTGAAGGGATAGGCCTCGGTGGCCGCGCCCATGTTGTCCACGAAGCGCATGGCTTGCTTGACTTGCTGAGCGTTGCCGCGCTGCGAGAAGTCGGCAAATCCTTCACCGTGCGCCACGGCGATCGGGAGGCGGCTGCCGACCATGCCCGTGAAAAACAAGGATGGACTCTCGATCACTTCGACCAAGCTCAGGCGTGCTTCGAAGCGCGTGCTCTGGTTGTGCGTGAACTTGGGCCAGTCCTGCGCGCCGGGGATGATGGGACTGAGTGCCGCCAGCATCTGGCAACCATTGCAGATGCCCAGGGCAAAGGTGTCGGTTCGGCCAAAGAAGGCCGCGAACTGTTCGGCCAGCAAGGCGTTGAACATGATCGAACGAGCCCAGCCTTCACCGGCTCCGAGCGTGTCGCCATAGCTGAAGCCCCCGCAGGCGACGAAGCCCTGGAACTGATCAAGCCGGGCGCGGCCAGCCTGCAGGTCGCTCATGTGCACGTCGAAGGTGTCGAAGCCACCCAGGTGCATGGCGTAGGCCATTTCCAGGTGGCTGTTGACGCCCTGCTCGCGCAAGATGGCGACCTTGGGACGAGTGTGGTTGATGAAGGGCGCGGCCACGTTTTCTGCAGGATCGAAGCTGAGCTTGACGTGCAAGCCCGGGTCGCTGGTCAAGCCCACGGCAGCGTGTTCGCTGTCGGCGCAGACCGGGTTGTCACGCAACTGTGCAATGCGCCAGCTGACCTCGTCCCAGGTCTTGTGCAACTGCTCCAGCGGCGCGCTGAACACGGTCTTGGCATCACGCCAGACCTCGACCACGCCCTTGGTGTTGGGCTTGCCGATCACATGGCTGTGCTTGGACAGGCCATGCTCGCGCAAGGTCTGCAGCACGGCATAGCGATCGGCAGTGCGAACTTGCAGCACCACACCCAGTTCTTCGTTGAACAAGGCTTTCAAGGTCAGTTCCTTGCGGCGCTCGCCCACCTGGTCGGCCCAGTTCTTCGAGTCGCCCATGTCGGCACGGCTGTCGCTGATGCCATCGCCCTCGGTGACCAACATGTCCACGTTCAGGCTGACGCCGGTGTGGCCTGCAAAAGCCATTTCGCAGGCCGTGGCCCACAGGCCGCCGTCGGCGCGGTCGTGGTAGGCCAGCAGCTTGCCCTGAGCGCGCAAGGCGTTCACGGCAGACACCAGTTGCTTGAGCAACTCAGGGCTGTCCAGATCAGGCACGGCATTGCCAAACTGGTTCAGCACCTGCGACAGGATCGAGCCGCCCATTCGGCCTTGGCCTTGCCCCAAATCGACCAGGATCAACGAGGTGTCCAGCGCTTGACCAGCCTCGGTCGTGATCAGTTGCGGCGTGAGCGTGGGGCGCACGTCGGGGATGGACGCGAAGGCGGTCACGATCAGCGAGACTGGTGCCGTGACCTGTTTGGTTTCGCCTTGTTCCGAAGACCAACGGGTGCGCATCGACAAGGAGTCCTTGCCCACGGGGATGGACACACCCAGCGCGGGGCAAAGCTCCATGCCCACGGCACGCACGGTCTCAAACAGGGCAGCGTCTTCACCCGCTTCACCGCAAGCGGCCATCCAGTTGGCGGACAGCTTGACGCGGCTCAGCTCAATCGGCGCGGCCAGCAGGTTGGTGATGGCCTCGGCCACGGCCATGCGGCCCGAGGCTGGCGCGTTGACAGAAGCCAATGGCGTGCGCTCGCCCAAGCTCATGGCTTCGCCCGCGAAGCCCTTGAAGTCGGCCAACGTGACGGCGCAGTCGGCCACGGGCACTTGCCAGGGCCCGATCATCTGATCGCGGTGGTTCAGGCCGCCCACGGTGCGGTCGCCGATGGTGATCAAAAAACGCTTGCTGGCCACGGTGGGGTGGCGCAGCACGTCCAGCGCGACCTGGCTCAAGGCCACGCCGGTGAGGCGGACCTCGCCACCATCGCGCACCACGCTCTTGACGTCGCGGTGCATCTTGGGCGGCTTGCCCAGCAGCACGTCCATCGGCATGTCGATAGGACGGTCTGCACCGGGGTTGGCGGCGGTAGTGTCTTCGAGGACCAATTGGCATTCTTCGGTGGTCACGCCGACCACGCCGAAGGGGCAACGCTCGCGCTCGCACATGGCGGTGAAGATGGGCAGGCTTTCGGGCGCGATGGCCAGGACGTAGCGCTCCTGGCTTTCGTTGCACCAAATCTCTTTGGGGGCCAGGCCCGACTCTTCCAGAGGCACCTTGCTCAAATCGAACCGGGCGCCCTTGCCCGCACCGTCCACCAGCTCAGGGAAGGCGTTGGAGATGCCGCCCGCGCCCACGTCGTGAATGGCCAAAATGGGGTTGTTCGCGCCCAGGTGCCAGCAATGGTTGATGACCTCTTGCGCCCGGCGCTGGATCTCGGGGTTGCCGCGTTGCACCGAATCAAAGTCCAGGTCGGCCGCGTTGGTGCCAGCCGCCATCGAGCTGGCCGCGCTGCCACCCATGCCAATGCGCATGCCGGGGCCACTGAGTTGAATCAACAGCGTTCCTGCCGGAAACTGAATCTTGTGGGTCTGCGTGGACGCGATGGTGCCCAGGCCGCCCGCGATCATGATCGGCTTGTGGTAACCGCGGCGGATGGCTTGTGCGCCCTCGCCCACGGTCTGCTCGTACACGCGGAAATAGCCCGCCAAATTCGGTCGACCGAACTCATTGTTGAAGGCAGCGCCACCCAGGGGGCCCTCGATCATGATCTGCAGCGGGCTGGCGATGTGCTCAGGCTTGCCAACCGGGTTCTTCTCCCAGGGCTCATCGGTGCCGGGGAGGTGGAGGTTGGACACCGAGAAACCGGTCAGACCTGCCTTGGGCTTCGAACCCCGGCCGGTGGCGCCTTCGTCGCGGATCTCACCACCAGCACCTGTTGAAGCGCCAGGGTAAGGCGAAATCGCCGTGGGGTGGTTGTGGGTTTCAACCTTCATCAGTACGTGGGCCAATTCGGACGTGGCCTGGTACTGCGGGGCGTTGGTGTAGCCAGCCGGCATCCAGCGCTCGATCTGGTGGCCTTCCATCACCGAAGCATTGTCGGAATAAGCCACCACCGTGTGTTGCGGGTTGAGCTTTTCGGTGTTGCGGATCATGCCGAACATCGACAAATCCTGCGCCTGCCCATCGATGGTGAATTGGGCGTTGAAGATCTTGTGGCGGCAGTGTTCGCTGTTGGCCTGCGCGAACATCATCAACTCGACATCGGTCGGGTTGCGCTTCAGGCCCGTGAAGGCATTGACCAGGTAGTCGATTTCGTCATCCGACAAAGCCAGGCCAAAGGTCTTGTTGGCCGACTCCAAAGCGCCGCGCCCCTGGCCCAGCACATCAACGTGCTCCATGGGTTGACCGGGCTTCTCGTCGAACAAATGGGTGGCCTCGTCGCGGACCAGGGCCACGCTTTCGGTCATCCGGTCGTGGAGCACCGCAGCGGCCGTGTTCAGCTCGGCGGACGTCAAAGGCTTGCTGCCACCCGTGATCGCCCCAAGCAGGCCCGTCTTGAGCGTCAGGCGGAATTCAGTCACCCTCTCGACCCGGCGGATCTTCAAACCGCAGTTGTGCGCAATGTCTGTAGCTTTGGAAGCCCAGGGCGAGACGGTGCCCAGGCGGGGCATGACCACGATCAGTTCGCCGTCCACCGGCCCTTGGTAAGGATCGCCGTAAGTGAGCAGGCCCGAGAGCGTGTCCGTTTCGTTGGCCGACAGGCTGTGGTCGGACGACACCCAGTGCACGTGACGTGCATGCACCCCGGTGATTTTGGGATTGATGGCCTGCAGTTTGGGCAGCAAAGCCTGAACTTGGTGAGGGGCCTGGGCGTTGCCGCCCTCGAAATGCATCAGCTTGGACATCGGGGCAGGCCGGGAGGCCTCCATGGGTAAAGACCCGGCATTTTAAACGCCCCAGTTTCAAGAATCAGGGCGCCACCGGATTCAAGATCACGTTTTTCTGTCCCGCTGAAATGATCTGAGCCAGGATCTGTCCCTTGTCGTTCATGTCATACGCCTCGACCGGACCTGGCGAGCCGTCCGGGAACTTCGACGTGCCCACCGGCAGCAGTGACGCCACCGTGGCCACGGTATCGCCCTGCCAGAGCATCGGCACCTCTTGGCCTCGGCCAAACACCGTCCAGTAGAACAAAACCGCACCGCCATCCGCCACCGAGACCAGCCTCAAAAAACTGCCCGGGACCAGCGCGTTGACATCCGGCATCACGCGAATCACACCATCCTTGTAGGTGAACACCGTCCTCAGGCCGTACAACTGGTCTTCGGGCCTCGAAGTGCCCACCACCCAGCCGTTGTCCGACACTTGGTAAGCCAGCGCGTCATACAGCCCCCAATACCGCGGCAAAAGTGTGGGCTTGCCGTTCTTCCAGATGACCGGCTGGATTTTCTCGGACCGGCTGGTGGTCAGGATCGGCAGCGTCACACCGAACCAGACGTCAACACCACCCGTGGACGGCCAGTAGCCACCCAGCTTGTGCGTGAAACCCGCCACCTGCCCCAGGTTGTTCAAGGCACCGGAAGGCATCGCCAGCGTGGCGCCCACCTTGTACGCCGACAAGGCCTGCTGGGCATGAGCGCTGCCCAGCGCCGCAAAACCAAAAAACACAGGGCCAATCCAGCCCATGACATTGAATCGACGCAACTTCATCCGCGCGCCCATTTTTTGAACCGTGAAGACTGCATTAAACCCGTTAAATTCAAAGCGTCATCAGCGTGTTTGCCTGGCGTGGCAGGCTGCGCTGGAAACCCGGATAATCCTGCCCATGAGCATCACCATCAAAACCGGCGCCGAAATCGACGCCATGCGCCTCGCTGGCCGCCTCGCCTCTGAGGTTCTGGACTACATCACTCCTTTCGTCAAGCCGGGCGTGACCACGGAACAGCTGGACAAGCTGGCCCACGACTACATGGTCGAGGTACAAGGCACCATCCCCGCGCCCTTGAATTACGCCCCGGGCGGCCACGCGCCCTACCCCAAGTCCATCTGCACCTCGGTCAACCACACCATCTGCCACGGGATCCCCAACGAGCGCGCGCTCAAGCAAGGCGACATCGTCAATCTGGACATCACCGTCATCAGGGATGGCTGGCATGGCGACACCAGCCGCATGTTCGTCGTCGGCGAAGGCTCGATCGCGGCCAAGCGCCTGTGCAACCTGACCTACGAAGCCATGTGGCGCGGCATCGCCAAAGTCAAACCCGGCATCCGCCTGGGCGACATTGGCAACGCCATCCAGACCTTTGTGGAGAACCAGGGCTTTTCGGTGGTGCGCGAATACTGCGGTCACGGCATCGGGCAACGCTTCCACGAAGACCCCCAAGTGCTGCACTACGGCCGGGCGGGCACGCTTGAAGAGTTGAAGCCCGGCATGACCTTCACCATTGAGCCCATGGTCAACGCTGGCAAGCGCGACATCAAGGCGCTGCCCGATGGCTGGACCATCGTCACCAAGGACCACTCCCTGTCGGCCCAATGGGAGCACACCGTGCTCGTCACCGAGACCGGCTACGAAGTGCTCACTGTGTCCGCTGGCAGCCCGCCCCCCCCAGCATTCATCACGGCCCAGGCCTGAAGCGGTTTTACCCCATGCCTCTGGACATCCCGGCGTTACGCACGCAGCTTCGCAACGCCAAAACCGACCTGCTGACTCAGTTCGCCAACGCCCGTCCCATCGCGGCCTCTGCCACACGACTGTTGCACAACACGGCCAAGGCCGTGGACCGCAGCCTGACACTGCTCTGGGAGGCCCACCACATGCCCAAAGGCGCGGCCCTGGTGGCCGTGGGTGGCTATGGCCGGGGTGAACTGTTCCCGCACTCCGACATCGATGTTCTGGTGCTGTTGCCGGTCTCCCCCTCGGTGGCCGGCGACGAGGGCCTGACCCAAAGCGTTGAAAGCTTCATCAGCGCTTGCTGGGACATCGGCCTGGAGATCGGCTCCAGCGTGCGAAGCGTTGAAGAGTGCAGCGAGGAAGCCCAGCGGGATGTCACCGTCCAGACCGCCTTGTTGGAAGCCCGATTTCTGTGTGGCTCCAAAGCTCACTTCGAAGAACTGAAAGAAGCCACGCTGCAGCACATGGATGCGCCCGCTTTCATGCGGGCCAAGACCCTGGAGTTGCGCCAACGCCATCACAAGTACGAAGACACGCCGTACGCCCTCGAGCCCAACTGCAAGGAAAGCCCGGGCGGGCTGCGTGACCTGCAGGTGGTGTTGTGGGTGGCCCGCGCTGCCGGCTTCGGTAAAAACTGGCACGAGTTGGCGGTCAAGGGCCTGCTGACGGCCTTCGAGGCCCGCCAGCTGCAACGCAATGAAGGCCTGCTCAAGCTGATTCGCGCCCGACTTCACCAGGTGGCCGGACGCCGCGAAGACCGCCTGGTGTTCGACCTGCAAGCTGGCGTGGCCGAAACCTTCGGCTATGTGAACACGCCCGCCCTGCGCGCCAGCGAAGCCCTGATGCGCCGCTACTACTGGGCCGCCAAAGCCGTCACGCAGCTCAACCAGATCCTGATGCTGAACATTGAAGAGCGCATCCTGGGCTCGCAAGACGCGCCCATGCGCCCGATCAATGACAAGTTCCTGGATCGGGGCGGCTTCCTGGAAGTGGTCAGCGATGACCTCTACCAGCGCGACCGTCATGCCATCCTGGAAACCTTCCTGGTGCTGCAGCACGACAACACCATGAAGGGCCTGTCTGCCCGCACCTTGCGGGCGCTGTACAACGGCCGCGACCTGATGGACGCGGAGTTCCGCCGTGACCCCGTCAATCGGCAAACCTTCATGGCCATCCTGAAGGAGCCACAAGGCCTGACGCGCGTGATGCGGCTGCTGAACCAGACCTCGGTGCTGGGTCGTTACCTGTGGGTGTTCCGCCGCATCGTCGGGCAGATGCAGCACGATCTGTTCCACGTCTACACCGTGGACCAGCACATCCTCATGGTGGTGCGCAATGTGCGCCGCTTCTTCATCCCGGAGCACGCGCACGAGTACCCGTTCTGCACCCAGCTGGCCGCCGAATGGGACAAGCCCTGGATCCTGTACATCGCCGCGCTGTTCCACGACGTGGCCAAGGGGCGCGGGGGCGACCACTCCGAGCTGGGCGTCCAGGAAGTGCACCGTTTTTGCAAGGCCCACGGCATCAGTGCTGAAGACACCAAGCTGATCCAGTTCCTGGTGGGCGAGCACCTGACCTTGTCACGCGTGGCCCAAAAAGAAGACTTGAGCGACCCAGACGTCATCCTGGCCTTTGCCAAGCGCATGGGCAGCGAACGCTCCCTCACCGCCTTGTACCTGTTGACCGTGGCGGACATCCGAGGCACCAGCCCTAAAGTCTGGAATGCCTGGAAAGGCAAGCTGCTGGAAGATCTTTACAAGCTCACCCTGCGTGCCCTGGGTGGTGCGCGGCCGCACATGGATGCCGAGATTGAAGCCCGCAAGCAGCAGGCGAGGCACTCGCTGGCGCTGTACTACCTGCCCGAAGGCATCGAATTGTCTTTGTGGAAGACGCTGGACATGAGCTACTTCGCGCGCCACGACGCCCCCGACATCGCGTGGCACACGCGCTGCTTGTGGCAACTGGTAGAGACCGCCGTGCCCATTGTTCGGGCACGCTTGTCGCCGGCTGGCGAGGGCTTGCAAGTGCTGGTGTACGCCCCCGACCAGGCTGATCTGTTCGCCCGCATCTGCGGCTACTTTGACCGAGCCGGCTTCACCATTCAAGATGCCCGCATCCACACCACCAACAGTGGCTATGCGCTGGACACCTTCCAGATCATGTCCGCCCCCAACTCATCGCAAGAAGGTGTGCATTACCGCGATCTGATCGCCTTGGTCGAGAACCAACTGGCCCAGGCCTGTGCCTCCGACCTGCCCCTCCACGAACCCAGCAAGGGCAGGCTGTCGCGGCGGGTTAAGTCATTCCCAGTGCAGCCTCGCGTAAGCCTGCGGCCTGACGAGCGTGCACAGCGCTGGCTGCTCAGCGTGTCCGCCAGCGACCGCTCCGGCCTGCTGTACGTGATCGCCCGCGTGCTGGCGCGCCACCAGGTCAACGTTCAGCTGGCCAAAGTCAGCACACTGGGTGAGCGCGTGGAAGACACCTTCCTGGTCACGGGCCCCGGGCTGCGCCAGGACCGATCGCAATTGAGGCTGGAAACCGAGTTATTGGAAGCCATCGCGCCCTAGCTCGCCTCATGGACAAATCCTACTATTCGGGCCGGCTGGTCGACCAGGCTCCATCCATGCTGGCCTACTGGGACAAAGACCTGCTCTGCTGCTTTGCCAACCGGGACTATGCACGGTGGTTCGGGGTCGACCCGGACAAGCTCATTGGCACCTCGATCAAGGATTTGCTTGGCCCCAAGCTGTATGCATTGAACGAAACTTACATACAGGGCGCTTTACAAGGCGAAGAACAGAATTTCGAGCGCGTCATCACGGGACCCGATGGCGTGAAACGGCACGGTCTGGCCACCTACACGCCTGACATGGTGAATGGCCAAGTGGCGGGCTTCATGGTCCAGGTGACCGACGTGTCCAAGCTGAAGAACGCAGAAGCCGCACTGCAGGCCGGCGAAGCGCTGATGGACCGCACGGGGCGCATCGCAGGCGTGGGGGGCTGGGAGGTCGATCTTCGCGCCAATGTGGTGAGTTGGTCCGATCAAACCCGACGCATCCACGATGTGGGGCCAGACTACCTGCCCACGGTACAGAGTGGCATCGCTTTCTATGCGCCTCAGGCTCGCCAGATCATCGAGGCCGCGGTCCGTGAAAGCATCGACAAAGGCACGCCGTGGGATTTGGAGCTGCCCTTCGAGAGTGCATCGGGTCGACAACTGTGGGTTCGCACGTTTGGCGAGGTCGAATTCGAAGACGGGGTCGCCGTGCGTTTGAGCGGGGCCATTCAAGACATCACGGAACATCGACAGCGCAAGGCCGAGTTGCAGCGGGAACAGGTGCTTCGGGCACAAAGTGAGCGCCACGCGCAAGAGCTTGACCGCCTGCTGAGCGAACGCAGCGACATGCTGGATGTCTTGGCGCACGAGGTGCGCCAACCCTTGAACAACGCATCGGCGGCACTGCAGGGCGCGGCCAGTGCGTTGGCTGAAGTGGGTGAGCAAGTTGCCTCGTTGCGCCTGACGAGGGCCCAAACGGTGATGAGCCAAGTGCTCGCCAGCATCGACAACACGCTGGCGGTGGCCTCACTGCTCGCACACCCGACCCCGATCCAGAAGGCGGATACCGACATTGACACGCTGCTGGCCGTGTCGATTGCCGACATGCCCCCCGGTGATCGTGGGCGCCTCAGCATAGAACGCATCACCGCTACGCGCACCGCCTCCATGGACATGAGCCTGATGCGCCTGGCGCTTCGGAATCTGCTGTCCAACGCCTTGAAACACAGCCCCCCCACATCACCGGTGCTCATCCGCGTCATGGACTCGGATGAACCGCTGGCCCTGGTCATCGAGGTCATCGACAAAGGCCATGGCATCCAGGCCAACCTCGTTCCGCTCCTATTCCAGCGCGACATCCATCGGCAAGCGGGCGGTGGGCCGTCCACCCATGGTCTGGGGCTGGGCCTCTACATCGTGCGCAGGGTGATGGAGTTGCACGGTGGAGAAGTGCAGTTGGTCGGCAACAACGCTGACGGCGTTGCCATGCGTTTGATCATGAAGCAATAGACAGACTTCATGCCGCCTTCAACGGCGCCTTGAACACGTAGCCCACGCGCGATTTTGACTGCAGAGGCACAAGGATCGGCGTGGCACGCTCAATGCGTCGGCGCAGTCTGTAGATGGTGGCATTGAGGCTGTCGGACCCGTCGCTTTCCGCCGCCCAGCCCAGCCGCTCTCGCAATGCCTCACGGGTGACCGCTTGGCCGCCCGCAACCATGAAACACTCCATGACCGCCAGGTCCGAATCACTGAGGTCCACGCGCGCGCCGTCCGGGGCCAGCAATTGGCGGGCGCGGCGATCGAGCCGCCACGGCGCGCCCGGCTGATTGGAAGAACCAACCCGGCGGTGCACGGCCTGGAGCGCCAGAGTGACCTGTTCAAATTGCACCGGCTTGGTGAGGTACATGTCTGCGCCCGCATTGATGACGTGTTGGAACACATCGGGAGCAAGCCGCCCTGACACCACCAGCAAACCCGCCTCTGTGCGAAGTCGCAGCACCTTGATCAGATCGACACCGTCAATTCCCGGCAACATGAGATCGACCACGTAAAAGTCGTAGCCATACGGATCGAGGTGCGCCAGCAGGTGATTGCTGTCGGCGAATACATCGACGTGAACGCCTAGCCCGACCAGATGTTGAGACAGGAATTCGGTGTATTCCCGGTCGTCGTCGACCAGGGCAAGGGTTTTGGGCAGCATGAAAAAATGCTTGTTGGTCTTTGGTCCATGAATTCGAGCATGGCGGCCCATTCTCAAACCTTGAGAAATGGCGAGCAACAACCTGCCAACTTCACAAGAAGCGAATAAATGACTTCATTCATCATTTTCACAGCCGATAAATTCAGACCGTTACACGAAAAGCCTTGGCCACAAAGGAACCCGCGCCCCATGCCAACCATTGCTCACCAAGCACTCACAGCAAGCTCGCCTTCACGCTTGGCTATTCCAAGAATCGACTCCGGATTCTTTACCCACCACGGATTGTGGGCCCCGGGCGTGCGCCTTTTTCGGCGCCTTGGTTTTACCGCCAAGGCATTGATCATCTCAATGGCCTTTTTTCTGCCCATGGCCACCTTGCTTGGCTGGCAGACCATGAATGGATACGAGCACTCGCTACAAGCTCGCAAGGATGCCATCCGCCAGCATGTGGAAATCGTGCACGGCATCATCGTCCAGGCTCACGCCCAGGAAACCCAAGGCACCTTGGATCGTGCGCACGCGCAGGCCATGGCCAGCAAGTTGATTGCCAACTTGCGCTACGACGACAAGCAGTACTTCTGGATCAATGACATGACTCCGCGCATGGTCATGCATCCGATCAAACCGGAGCTGAATGGCCAAGACATTGGGCAGATGAAAGATCCAAACGGCTTTGCCTTGTTCGAAGCCATGGTGGACATCATTCGCAAAAGCGGCAAAGGCTTCGTGGCCTACCAATGGCCCCGGCCCGGCAGCGACGAGCCCATGGACAAGGTGTCATACGTGCAGGGCTTTGAGCCCTGGGGCTGGGTTCTGGGGAGCGGCGTCTACATTGACGATCTGCGCCAGGCCATGCTGAGCGAACTAAAGTGGGTATCTTTGACCGTGCTGACCGTTCTCCTGGCGGCCGGTTACCTGTTCGTGAGCTTTTACAAGGTCATGAGCGGTGGATTGAAGGAAACTCGGCGCCATCTGCATGCCATCACACAAGGTGACCTCACCACCTCTCCATTGCCCTGGGGCAAGGACGAAGCGGCGGAACTTATGCTGGATCTGCGAGCCACCCAGGAGTCCTTGCGCAGCATGGTGCTGAAGGTGCGACTGGCCAGCCAAGGCATTGTTCATTCCAGCGGCGAAATCGCTGGCGGCGCCATGGATCTGTCTGCACGAACGGAGCAAGCCGCTGCCAGCCTGGAAGAAACGGCCGCCTCCATGGAACAGATTTCATCGACCATCAAAAGCACGGCTGAACACACCGCGGAAGTCTCTCTGATGGCTCGTCACAACGCTGACATCGCCTCGAAGGGCGGGCACCTGATGAAGCAAGTGATCGACACCATGGACGCCATCCGAGGCTCATCGACCAAGATCGGAGAGATCACTTCGGCGATTGACGCGATCGCATTCCAGACCAACATCCTGGCGCTCAACGCCGCCGTCGAGGCCGCTCGCGCAGGCGAACAAGGGCGCGGCTTCGCGGTGGTGGCCAGCGAAGTGCGAATGCTGGCGCAGCGCAGCGCAGAAGCCGCCAAGGAAATCAAGACCTTGATCGGCAAAAGCGTGGATCAGGTCGAGACCGGTACCGAGGTGGTTAGACGTGCCGGCGAAACCATTCAGGAAATCGTGTCGTCTTCACAGCACGTCAACGAGTTGCTGATCGAGGTGGGCACGGGCGTGCGCGAGCAGACCTCGGGCATCGGGCAGATCGGACAAGCCGTGCACGAACTGGACCGCATGACCCAGGCCAACGCAGCGCTCGTGGAGCAGACCGCCGCCGCGGCAACCGAGATGCACAACCTGGCAGGCGCGCTGGCGAACGATGTTTCCCGCTTCACCCTCCCGACGTGAGGGCCGCCGTGCAGGAGGGATCGCTCAGGCGGGCTCCTTCGGGTCGAGCAGGCGTTCAAGGCGCGCGATGCGGTCTCGCAACAACAGCCGACGCTTCTTGAGCCGACGCAAAGTCAACTCGTCGACGGGGGCCTGTTCGGCCGCAAGATCGATCAAATTGTCCAGGTCGGCATGCTCCATGCGCAACTCGATCAACTGGCGATGAGGGAAATGCAGGTTTTCTTGCATCTGGTACGCAACAGTACTCGCTGACAGGCGCCTGAACAAGGGATGACCCGAGGACTCGCCGCCCCTCGGACCCCATCATTTAGGGATTATAGTTTTCCAATGACTCTGACACCGACCAGTTATCGCCTTGTGGCCGCCACAGGCATCCACAAAGGCGACCGCCCCTACCAGCAAGACCAGGTCGAGATTTTGCCCCATCCCCGAGCGCCCGGCTGCCTGCTGGCGGTCGTGGCCGATGGCATGGGCGGCAAAAGCGGGGGCCGCAAAGCCGCCGATCAGGTGATCATGACCTCGCGCCAGGTGTTTGACCGCTACGTGCCGTCCAAAGACGAGGCCGGGCAGAACCTTCAGCAGTTGGTCGAGGAGTCTCACCTCATGATCAAGCTGACGGCCATCGCTTTTGAAGAAGAGCCCCACAGCACGGTGGCGGCGTTCATGGTCAACCCCGATTTGTCGGCGGTGATGGTGCACGCGGGTGATTCCCGCGTTTACCACTTCAGGGGGCCGGAGCTGGTGCACCGGACCATGGACCACTCCTTCGTGCAGCGCCTGGTCAACGAGGGCCAGATCAGCGAGGAAGAAGCCAATGTGCACCCGCAGTCCAACCTGCTGACCGGATGTCTGGGCACCCAGCAAGATCCCCCCACCACCATCCACCACATCCACCAACTGGAAGTGGGCGACTCGCTGCTGGCCTGCAGCGATGGGCTTTGGCACTACTTCACTCCCAAGGAGTTGGGCGCGATCGTGCACACGCTACCGCCGCGTGAAGCGGCCGAAATGCTCGTGGGCAAGGCGCGCCACCGCGCACGTGCGGGGGGCGACAACCTGTCGCTGGCGCTGGTGCGCATCGAATCCTCGCACTGAGCTCAGGTCAGCGAGGTATCAACGTTGCGTTTTTCTTCGCTGAGGTATTCCTTGGACTGCATCTCGTTCAAGCGAGACACGGTGCGCGGAAACTCGTGCGCCAGCGGTCCCTCGGTGTAAAGCTGCTCTGGCGGCACCGCGGCCGACACCACCAGCTTGACTCGCCGGTCATAGAGCACGTCCACCAACCAGGTGAAGCGGCGGGCCTCGGCAGCCAGACGCACCGGCATGTGCGGCACATCGCTGAGCACGATGGTGTGAAAGCGCGTGGCCAGCTCCAGGTAATCGTTCTGTGAGCGCGGGCCGCCACACAAAGTCTGGAAGTCAAACCACACCACGCCGCCGGCTTTGCGACGGGCCTTCAGCACACGGTGCTCGATGTTCAAGGTCGGATCTTCATCGGCCGACTCGGCCAACTGGTTGAAGATCTCCGTCATCTGAGCAACTACATCCGGCCCCAACGGGGTCAGGTACAGGTTGGCCAGCTCCAGCGTGCGCTGGCGGTAGTCGGTGCCGTTGTCCACGTTGACCACCTCCAACTGGCTTTTCAAAAGCTCGATGGCCGGCAGGACGCGATCACGGTGCAGACCATTGGGGTACAGCTGGTCCGGGTGAAAATTGGACGTGGTGATGATGCTCATGCGGTTGCGGAACATCGCATCCAGCAAGCGGTGCAGGATCATCGCGTCAGTCACGTCTGCCACGTGAAATTCATCGAAGCAGACAATGCGGTGGCGGCGCCCCATGCGCTTGGCCAGGATTTCCAGCGGGTCGGCCTGACCTTTCAGCTCATGCAACTGCCGGTGCACCTCCCGCATGAACTCGTGAAAGTGCAAGCGCGTCTTGCGTTCCAGCGGCACCGCCTGGAAGAAGCAATCCATGATGAAGCTCTTGCCACGCCCCACGCCGCCATGCAGGTACACCCCCTTGGGCAGATTGGGGTAGCGCAACATCTTGGTGAGGGCATTGGAGCGCTGTGACTTGTAGACCGACCACTCATCCTGGCAGCGCTGTAGGGAGGCGATGCCCTTGAGCTGGGCCGCATCGGCCACGTATCCCCGCTCCTTCAAGCTCTGGTGATACAGGTCGGTGACGGTGATGTTGGAGTGCTGCGATGCCATGAAATGAATCGGGGCGACCTCGGCGGCCGCCCCTTTGTCTTTACCAATCGATGATGCCAGAAATCAGAAGTTCAAGGTTCGCTTGTCCACGGCCAAGGCGGCTTCCTTGGTGGCCTCGCTCAACGATGGGTGAGCGTGGCAGATGCGGGCGATGTCCTCGGCGCTGGCCTTGAACTCCATGGCCACCACGGCCTCGGAGATCAGCTCGCTGGCCTGCGGGCCAATGATGTGCACGCCCAGGATCTCGTCGGTCTTCTCGTCGGCCAGGAACTTCACGAAACCGGTGGTGTCGCCCAGCGCGCGAGCGCGCCCATTAGCGGCAAAGGGGAAGGAACCGGCCTTGTAGGGCCGGCCCTCCGCTTTCAACGCCTGTTCGGTTTTGCCGACCCAGGCGATCTCCGGGCTGGTGTAGATCACCCAGGGAATCGTGTTGAAGTTGACGTGGCCATGCTGGCCCGCGATGCGCTCGGCCACCGCCACGCCCTCTTCTTCTGCCTTGTGCGCCAGCATGGGGCCACGCACCACATCACCCACTGCCCACACATTGGGCAGGTTGGTCTTGCAGTCGTCGTCCACCACGATGGCACCGCGTTCATCCAGCTTCAAGCCCACGGCTTCGGCGTTCAGGCCGATGGTGTTGGGCACCCGGCCGATGGAGACGATGAGCTTGTCCACGTCCAGCTTTTGCTCGGCACCGGCGGCATCCGTGTAGGCCACAGACACGCCCTTCTTGCCCGCCTTGACCTCGCTGATCTTGACGCCGAACTGGAATTTCAAGCCTTGCTTGGTGAAGACCTTCTGGGCTTCCTTGGCCACTTGCTCGTCCACCGCCCCCAGGAAACCGGGCAATGCTTCAAGGATGGTGACTTCAGCGCCCAGACGGCGCCACACCGAGCCCATTTCCAGGCCAATCACCCCGGAGCCAACCACGCCCAGTTTCTTGGGCACATTGGCGATGTTCAAGGCGCCGTCATTGGAGAGGATCTGTTGCTCGTCGAAAGCAGCCCCAGGCAACTGACGGGCGTTCGAGCCCGTGGCGAGGATGATGTGCTTGCCCATGAGGGTGTCGGGCTTGTCGCCGGCCACGGCGATTTCATAGCCACCATCAGCGGCCTTGGCGAAAGCGCCACGGCCATGGAAGAACGTGATCTTGTTCTTCTTGAACAGATACAGGATGCCGTCATTGTTCTGCTTGACGACGGTGTCCTTGCGCGACAGCAGCTTGGCCAGATCCAGGCTCAGGCCTTCGACCTTGATGCCGTGGTCAGCGAAGTGGTGCGCCGCGTGGTCGTAATGCTCGGACGACTGCAGCAAGGCCTTGGACGGGATGCAACCCACGTTCGTGCAAGTGCCGCCGGGTGCAGGGCCGCCCTTGGCGTTCTTCCACTCGTCGAGGCAGGCCACTTTGAAGCCCAGTTGGGCCGCGCGGATGGCGGCGATGTAGCCGCCAGGGCCACCGCCGATGACGATGACGTCGAATTCTTGGGACATGGGGAAATCTCCTGGGTTTGCAAGTCCGGAGCGCGCCCTTGTGAGGCGCGCCCGGCCGCAAAAAACAAGTTATGGGGTCAGATGTCGAACAGCAGGCGGGCGGGGTCTTCCAGCGCTTCCTTCATGGCCACCAGGCCCAGCACGGCTTCGCGGCCGTCGATGATGCGGTGGTCGTACGACATGGCCAGGTAGTTGATCGGGCGGATCACGATCTGACCGTTCTCGACCACGGCGCGGTCCTTGGTGGCGTGCACGCCCAGGATGGCCGACTGAGGCGGATTGATGATCGGGGTGGACAGCATCGAGCCGAATACGCCGCCATTCGAGATGGAGAAGGTGCCGCCGGTCAGGTCTTCCAGGCTCAGCTTGCCGTCACGCGCCTTGACGCCAAACTCGGCAATCTTCTTTTCGATCTCGGCGAAGGTCATCTGATCAACGTTGCGCAGCACCGGCACCACCAGGCCACGGGGCGAGCCCACGGCCACGCCGATGTCGAAGTAGCCGTGGTACACGATGTCCGTGCCATCGATCGAAGCGTTGATGACCGGGTACTTCTTCAGGGCATGTACCGCCGCCTTGACGAAGAAGCTCATGAAGCCCAGCTTGACGCCGTGTTCTTTCTCGAACTTCTCCTGGAACTTCTTGCGCATCTCCATCACCGGGGCCATGTTCACCTCGTTGAAGGTGGTCAGGATGGCGTTGGTGGCTTGCGATTGCAGCAGGCGCTCGGCGACGCGGGCGCGCAGGCGGCTCATCGGCACGCGCTGCTCGGGGCGGTCGGACAGGTTGGGCAGGCCGGGCACTTGCACCGCAGGCAGTGAGCTTGCTGGCACACCCGTGGGAATCGCCTTGGCGGCAGGCGCTGCGGTAGCAGCCGGCGCCGGGGCAACTGTGCCACCCGCCACGGCTTGCAGCACATCCCCCTTGGTGACCCGGCCATCCTTGCCGGTGCCCGGCACCTGGGACGTGCTCAGCTTGTTGTCGGCCAGCAGCTTGGCAGCGGCCGGCATGGCCACATCGGCCTTGGAGCCACCAGCGGCAGGTGCTGTGGCCGCCGGGGCGGCCGGGGCTGGCGCCGTTTCAGGCAAAGCCTTGACAGGCAAGGGGCTGACCGCTTCGGTGCCTTCGGTGTCGATGCGGGCGATCACCTCTTCGCTGGCGACGGTGTCGCCATCATTGCGAACGAGTTGCGCCATCACACCAGCAACGGGTGACGGGACTTCGAGCACAACCTTGTCGGTCTCGACTTCGATCAGGATTTCGTCCAGTGCGACGGCTTCACCTGGTTTTTTCTTCCAGTTCAGCAGGGTGGCCTCGGACACGGATTCCGAGAGTTGGGGGACTTTGACTTCAACGAGTGCCATGAATTTTTCTCCAGACGCGAGGGCAACTTCGCGCACCAGCCATGGCGGTGCGCGGGGCCCGCAATGACTTATTTGGTGAGGACGAAGCCCTTGAGCTTGGCGAAGGCTTGATCAAGCAGCGCTTTGAGCTGCTCCTGGTGCAGGTGCGCATACCCCACGGCGGGCGAGGCAGACGCTGGCCGACCGGCATAACCCAGCTTTTGACCTTCTGCCATGTTTTCGTGGATGTAGTGCTGCACGAAGAACCATGAGCCCTGGTTTTGCGGCTCGTCCTGGCACCAGACCAAGTCGGTCAGGTTGGGGTACTTCTTCAGCTCGGCCGCGAAGGCCTTGTGCGGGAAGGGGTACAGCTGCTCGACGCGGACGATGGCCGTGTCAGTGTTCTTCTTCTCGGTGCGCTTCTTGACCAGGTCGTAATAGACCTTGCCCGAGCAAGCGATCAAACGCTTGACGCTGGCGTTGTCCACCGTCGCGTCCGTCTCTGGGATCACGGTGCGGAACTCACCGCGCGTGAACTCGGTCAGGGGCGAGGTCGCGTCCTTCATGCGCAGCAGCGACTTGGGCGTCATGATGACCAAGGGCTTGCGGAACATGCGCACCATCTGGCGGCGCAACAGGTGGAAGATCTGGCTGGCCGAAGTGGGCTGGCAGATCTGCATGTTGTTGTCGGCGGCCAGCTGCATGAAGCGCTCCAGGCGGGCCGAGCTGTGCTCGGGGCCTTGGCCTTCATAGCCGTGCGGCAGCATCAAGGTCAGGCCATTGGCCCGGCCCCACTTCACTTCACCCGAGGCGATGAACTGGTCGATCACCACTTGCGCACCGTTGGCGAAGTCACCGAACTGCGCTTCCCAGATCACCAGGGTGTTGGGATCGGCGCTGGCGTAGCCGTATTCAAAGCCCAGCACCGCCTCTTCAGACAGGATGGAGTCGATGACGACATACGGGGCCTGGTTGTCGGCCACGTGCTGCAGGGGGATGTAGGTGCCCGTGTCCCACTTCTCGCGGTTCTGATCGTGCAGCACCGAGTGGCGGTGGGTGAAGGTGCCGCGTCCGCAGTCTTCGCCCGACAGGCGCACCGGGTAGCCCGAGGCCACCAGCGAGGCAAAAGCCATGTGCTCGCCCATGCCCCAGTCCACATTCACCTCACCACGGCCCATGGCCGCGCGGTCATCAATGACCTTCTGCACCAAGGGGTGCGGCTTGAAGTTGGCGGGGACGGTGGTGATGCGTTCGGCCAGGCGTCGGAACTCGGCCAGTGGCAAGGCGGTGTCGGCCGCATCGGTCCACTTCTTGTTCAGGTAAGGCGTCCAGTCGACCGCGTACTTGCTCTTGAAGTTGGTCAGCACCGGGTCGACCGTGTGCTTGCCGGCTTCCATCGCGGCGCGGTAATCCTTGACCATCTGATCGGGCACCTCGGCCGCGATCGTGCCTTGGGCCACCAGCTTGTCGCCGTAAACCCTGCGCGTGCCAGGGTGCTGGCCGATCTTCTTGTACATCAGCGGCTGGGTCATCGACGGCGTGTCTTGCTCGTTGTGGCCCAGCTTGCGGAAGCAGACGATGTCCACGACCACGTCCTTGTTGAACTCCTGACGGTAGTCCAAAGCCAGTTGCGTGCACAGCACCACGGCTTCGGCATCATCGCCATTGACGTGCAGCACCGGCGCCTCGATCATCTTGACCACGTCGGTGCAATACAGCGTGGAGCGGCTGTCGCGTGGGTCCGAGGTGGTGAAACCGATCTGGTTGTTGATGACGATGTGGACCGTGCCACCCGTGTAGTAACCCCGGGTCTGGGCCAGGGCCAAGGTTTCCATCACCACGCCTTGACCGGCAAAGGCGGCGTCGCCGTGCACTTGCACGGGCAGGACCTGGTCCCCTGACGTGTCGCCACGGCGGTCCTGGCGGGCCTTCACCGAACCTTCGATCACAGGGTTGACAATCTCGAGGTGCGAGGGGTTGAAGGACAGGGACAAGTGGACGGGACCACCGTCGGTGCTCACGTCGCTGGAGAAGCCCTGGTGGTACTTCACGTCGCCGGAAGGCAGGTTTTCAGGGGCGGTGTGGTCGAACTCCGAGAACAATTCGGAAGGCTGCTTGCCCAGGGTGTTGACCAGCACATTGAGGCGACCCCGGTGGGCCATGCCGATGATGATCTCTTGCACGCCCTTTTCGCCGCCGCGTTGGATCAGCTCGTCCATGCACGCGATGAAGCTTTCACCGCCTTCCAGCGAGAAACGCTTTTGGCCGACGTACTTGGTGTGCAGGAAGCGCTCCAGGCCTTCAGAGGCCGTGAGGCGGTCAAGGATGTGCTTTTTCTTCTCGACGCTGAACGAGGGCTTGGCGCGGATGCTTTCCAGCTTCTCCTGCCACCAGCGCTTCTCGGTCGGCTCGGTGATGTGCATGAACTCGGTGCCGATCGAGCCGCAATAAGTCTCGCGCAAGGCTTGCAGGATGTCCCGCAGGGACATTTGCTCGGCCTTGGTGAAGTACGTGTTCGTGGCGCTGAACGTGATGTCCATGTCGGACTCGGTCAGGTCGTAGAACGCGGGCTCCAGCTCGGGCAGCTTGGGGCGCTCCTGGCGCTTGAGGGGATCGAGGTCGGCCCAGCGGGAGCCGAGGAAACGATAGGCAGCAATCAACGACTGCACATGGACTTGCTTGCGGGCGACGGCCAGATCAGCACTGCTGGTCTTGACCATGAAGGCGTTGGCCTTGGCGCGCTGGGCAAACGATTCGACGACGGGCGCGTGGGCCACATCTCGGTGATCGGAGCCGTCCGTGGCGGGGACGTTGGACAAGGCGTCGAAGTACGACCGCCAGTTGTCGGGCACAGAGCCCGGGTTGTCGAGATAGGCCTCGTACAACTCTTCGACGTACGGGGCGTTTCCCCCGAACAGGTACGAGTTCGACCTGAACTGCTGCATCATTTCGCTGACCTCACTCCCAGGTTTGCTGGGTTATGGCTGGTTGAAAACCTTCCGCGACACGGCTTGACCGGTTGGCGGATTGCGACCCGCCTTGCTGACTTCTGAGATCCAACAAGGGCGACGGGAAGGGCCTGATAAAACCGAGGATGAATGTACCACCGCTCAAGCCGCAAAGCAGCGTTTGGCACAAAAGCCTCGAATACTGAAGACGACAACAGGGTATTGAAGGCGTTTCATCAAAAACAGCTCAACAAAAAAGCCGGGCAATGCCCGGCTTGATAACGCTCACATCGCCAAGGCGATTCAAGCAAAGTTCTGCGCCGCGAAATCCCAATTGACCAGCGAAGTCAGGAAGGTTTCAACGAACTTGGGGCGCGCATTGCGGTAGTCGATGTAGTAGGCATGCTCCCACACGTCGATGGTCAGCAAGGCCTTGTCGGCGGTGGTCAGCGGCGTGCCAGCCGCACCGGTGTTGACGATGTCAACGGTGCCATCGGGCTTCTTGACCAGCCAGGTCCAGCCGGAACCGAAGTTGCCCACGGCGGACTTGGTGAAAGCTTCCTTGAAGGCGGCGTAGCTGCCGAACTTGGCGTTGATGGCATCCGCCAGGGCGCCCGTGGGCTCGCCACCACCGGCGGGCTTCATGCAGCTCCAGAAAAAGGTGTGGTTCCAGATCTGGGCCGAGTTGTTGTAGATGCCGCCGCTGGACTTCTTGATGATGTCTTCCAGCGACAGGTTCTCGAACTCAGTGCCGGGGATCAGGTTGTTCAGGTTGGTGACGTAGGCTTGGTGGTGCTTGCCGTAGTGGTACTCGAAAGTTTCTTTCGACAAGTGCGGGGCCAATGCGTCTTGGGCGTATGGCAGGGGGGGAAGCGTGTGAGCCATGGTGCTTGATCCTCTTCGAGTTGAAACGTGAACGATTTCCGATGATTGTAGGCAAGTGCTCAAGGCAATCGTGCAGATGCCTGCAAAACTCAGTCGGCCGCTGTGGCTTCTCCGGCGGATGACAGCGCCGCGCCCATCGACCGATGGGAGACCTCGACCGCCAAGCGCCCGTCGGCCAGAACAACGTCCAAGGTTGACCCAATCGTGGCCTGCGAAGCCTTGGTGATGGTGTGTCCTTGCGCATCGCTGAGCCAGGCGTAGCCACGCTCCAGCACACGTTGGGGATCAAGCGCATGCAGGCGACTCTGCAGTGCATCGACACGATGATGGGCCTGCGATCTCTGCTGCGACACCGCGCGAACCAAGCGCGACTGCCACACTGGCAAAGCCTGCGCGGCCAGACCCACCCGACGCTGGCTGGCGCCGAGCATGCGGTGCTGCAGCAAGGCCAGGTCATGGCGCTGACGGCTCAAGGCCTGGGCTGGACGGGCCAGCCGCATCGCCGCTTGGTCCAGGCGCTGGGCCAGGTTGTCGAGTCGCTGGCCCACGCGCTGACCCATCACCCGGGCTGTGCCGGCCAGATCACCCAAGGCCTGAGCCTGTGCCTGGGCGACCAGTTCAGCAGCGGCCGTGGGTGTGGGCGCCCTCAAATCGGCGGCGAAGTCGGCCAACGTCACATCGGTTTCGTGGCCCACACCACTGATGACTGGAATAGGGCATTGGGCAATGGCCCGCACCACCCGCTCGTCGTTAAAAGCCCACAGATCTTCCAGCGAGCCGCCGCCTCGGCAAACGATCACGGTGTCAATGAGCAGACCTGCATGGTGGCTCAGCACCACCTGGGCCAAAGCGGAGACGATCTGCGCCGGGGCTTCAGCACCTTGCACGGAGCACGGGGCGACCACGACCTCGACATGGGGCGAGCGCCGCTGCAGCGTTGTCAGCACGTCTCGCAAGGCTGCCGCAGCCAGGGAGGTGACGACGGCCACGCGGCGCGGAAAATGTCCGATGCCGCGCTTGCGGGCAGGGTCGAACAGGCCTTCCGCCTCTAGCTTGGCTTTCAGACGCAGGAACTGCTCGTAGAGCGCACCGGCACCTGCCCGTTGCATGCCCTCCACCACCATCTGCAGCTCGCCACGCGCCTCGTACACCGACAAATTGCCACGCACCTCCACCAACATGCCCTCGCTGGGCGTGAAGTCGACTTGCGACAAGGCCCGGCGGAAGATGGCGCAGCGCAAGCTGGCCCCGCCGTTTTCGTCTTTCAAGGTGAAGTAGCCGTGCCCGCTGGCCGCCCGGGTGAAGCCACTGATCTCGCCCCGCACCACGCACTGGGCAAAGCGCGCCGCGAGGCTGTCGCTGATCGCGTTGATCAGAGCGGACACGCCCCAGACGCGCGCCGTCATGGATTACCCCAAGGAGATGCAGCGGATTCAAACGCCGCAGATGCGCCGCATCGCCAGCAGGCAAGGGACTCGGGAAGTCCACAACCGCGCGGATCAAGGCCGGAAGGGGCTAAAACGCTGTCACAGAGCCTTAACAATGTCATAAGCTTATGATTCACAAAGACTTTTACCTGCTTAAAAATGTAGCAATCTGTTGCGACCCGCGAATTTTCGCGGTTTGGCGGGCCGCCAAGGTGGCTTACCCACAAAGTTATCCACAGCTTTGGTGGATGACTGTCTGGTCACCATTGAGATCCGGACGGGCCCGGAAAGCGCAAATTTCGGCGCCATAATCTGCGGCTTAGCGTGACCTTTGGAGTCTTCGTTGCTGTCGATCTTACAAGCTGCTGGCTGGCCAATCTGGCCTCTCGTGCTGTGCTCTATCGTGGCCCTGGCCCTGATCATTGAACGGTTTTTGAGCCTGCGCGCCTCTCGTGTGGCGCCGGCACGGCTGGTCGATGAAGTGATGGCCGTGACGCGTGCCAGCCTGCCCACCGTGGACACGGTCAACAAACTGGCCGAGAACTCCTCGCTGGGGTTGGTGCTGGCCCAAGGGTTGCGCACGGCCATGGCCGAACCCCGCGTCACCGACGCCAATCTGCGGGCCTCGTTCGAGACCGCAGGCCGCCAGGCGGTGCACGACATGGAGCGCAATCTCAGCGCCCTGGGCACCATTGCCAGCGCCGCCCCTTTGCTGGGGCTGCTGGGCACGGTGGTGGGCATGATCGAGATCTTCGGGGTGTCAGGTGCGTCATCGGGCACGGCTGGCGCCAACCCCCTGGAGTTGGCGCATGGCATCTCGGTGGCCCTGTACAACACGGCCTTTGGCCTGATCGTGGCCATCCCTTCGCTGGCGTTTTATCGGCATTTCCGGGCCCGGGTCGATTCCTACACGCTCGACCTGGAACAAGCCGCCGAACGCATGGTGCCGCACATCCTGCGCCTGACCTCGGGCCGCCGCTGAGCACGCGCCATGTCGATGAATTTCCGCACGCGACACCGCGAAGACCCCGAGATCAACCTCATCCCGTTCATTGACGTGCTGCTGGTGGTCCTGATCTTCGTGATGCTGACCACCACGTACGCCAAGTTCACCGAGCTCAAGATCAACCTGCCCGTGGCCAACGCGCAGTCCACCAAGCCCCGGCCTAAGGAGCTGGTCGTTGTGGTCACCGCCGATGGTCGCTACTCGGTGGACAACCGCCCGGTTGAAGGGCGCAGCGTGGAATTGCTGGCGGCCGCTTTGACCGCGGGCACTGGCGCCAACCGTGACATCGTCATCGTGTTGACCGCCGATGCCTCGGCCACGCATCAAAGCGTGATCAACGTGATGGACGCCGCGCGCCGTGCCGGCTTGTCGCAGTTGACCTTCGCCACCCAAGGGCAAATGGGCGCGGCTGCAGTCCAGCCCTGATCAGCATTCACACGCCCGCCTTCTGTTGATGGCTTCCATCACGCAGCGAATCGTTCGCAGTTGGTCATCGCGCGGCGCCTTGCCGGTCTTGCTGTGGCCCGTGTCTGCGTTGATGTGGCTGCTGGTCACCTTGCGAAGACAAGCGTACCGCCTGGGCCTGATGAAGGCCGAATCTCCAGGTCTGCCCGTGCTCGTCGTGGGCAACCGGATTGTGGGCGGTGCCGGCAAGACCCCGGCCACAATCGCCATCGTCCAGCACCTGCAGCAAGGCGGTTGGCATCCGGGGGTGCTCACGCGGGGCTACAAGCGCGCGGCGGACGCCCCCCCCTTCACCCTCATCAACCAGTCTTCAGCAGACCAGTTGAGCGCTGCCGAGGTGGGGGACGAACCCCTGCTGATCTGGCGGCGCACCCACGTGCCGGTGATGGTCGGCCGCGATCGTGTCGCGGGTGGACTCGCTTTGCGCAGGGCCCGCCCGGACATCGACATCCTGGTCTGCGACGACGGCCTGCAGCATTTGCGCCTGGCCCGCCAGATCGAAGTCGTGGTGTTTGACGAACGTGGTGCCAGCAATGGCTGGCTGCTGCCTGCGGGGCCTTTGCGCGAACCCATCGCCCCCATGGCCCCCGCATCACTCGTGGCCGCGCCCATTGTTTTGTACAACGCAGCGCAACCCACCACATCCTTGAAGGGCCACTTGGCGCAGCGCGGCATGTCGCCCATGCAGCCACTGGGTCAATGGTGGTCAGGCGAGGCGGGCGATGCCAGCCTGCAGCCACCCCGTGACGGCGCCTGGGCCGTCGCCGGCATCGCCCACCCCCCCAAGTTTTTCGACCGACTCGCAGCCTTGGGCTTCAACACGCACCCCGTGGCCTGCGACGACCATGATCCCTACACCACCTTGCCTTGGCCAGAAGGCATCGCCCACGTCATCGTGACCGAGAAAGACGCCGTCAAAATGAGGCCTGAGCGAGTGCGCCAGGAACGCCCGAGCACGCAAGTGTGGGTGGCGGCCCTAGACTTCAGGCCTGAGCCCAGCTTCTGGCAAGCGATCGACTCGGCGCTGGCACGCCTGCCCTGCCCTCACCTTTAACGGAAAACTCACCCCGATGGACACTCGACTCATCGAACTGCTGGTCTGCCCACTGTGCAAAGGCCCGCTGCACCGCAAGCCACAAGGCCAGGCCCTGATCTGCGCAGCCGATCGGCTGGCTTATCCCATCCGCGACGGCATCCCGGTCATGCTGGAAAGCGAAGCCCAGCCGGTGGAAGACCACGACGATCCCATCCCCAACGCCGCTTTGCTGACCGGCCAGCCTGGTGCGGCCCACGACGCGGGCGCAGCCTGACATGGGCTTTTCGGTGCTGATCCCGGCGCGGCTGGCCTCGACCCGCCTGCCCAATAAGCCGTTGGCCGACCTCGCCGGCCTGCCGATGATCGTGCGCGTGGCGCAACGCGCCGCCCAGAGCCGGGCCAGCCAGGTCGTGGTGGCCACGGATTCACCTGAAGTGGCCGCGGCATGCGAAGCCCACGGCGTGCGGGTCGTGCTGACCCGGGCCGACCACCCCACCGGCAGCGACCGGCTGGCCGAGGCCTGTGTGCAATTGGGCCTGGATGGCGATGATGCCGTGGTCAACGTGCAGGGCGATGAGCCGCTGATCGACCCCGAACTGATCAACGCCTGCGCGGACCAGCTCGACCAGCGCCCCGATTGCGTGGTCAGCACGGCCGCCCATCCCATCGACGATGCCAGCCAGTTTGGCAGTCCCAACGTGGTCAAGGTGGTCACCGATGCCATGGGGCGTGCCTTGTATTTTTCGCGCGCACCGATCCCCTGGTGGCGCGATGCGCCCGCGCCGGGGCACCCTGCCACTGGCGCGGGCGCCCCATTGCGCCACATCGGCATCTACGGTTACCGCGCGGGCTTCCTGCGCCGCTATCCGCAACTGCCCCCCAGCCCCCTGGAAGCGGTCGAATCGCTGGAGCAATTGCGCGTGCTTTGGCATGGCGAACGCATCGCGGTTCATGTGGCCCTGACCCCACCCGGTCCTGGGGTGGATACCCCCGAAGATCTGGCCCGTGTTCGCGCCCTGTTCGAGGGTAGAACTTGAGGGTTGAATGAACGCCGCGTGCTATCCTGCGCGGCTTGCAAGAGCTGTTTGGCGCGAGCCGTCCGACAGCGTCATCGGATACCGAGGAGAACCATGAGACTCATCCTGTTGGGTGCGCCTGGCGCCGGCAAAGGCACTCAGGCCACGTTCTTGTGCCAAAAGTACGGCATCCCGCAAATCTCGACAGGCGACATGTTGCGCGCTGCCGTCAAGGCGGGCACCGACATGGGCCTGGCCGCGAAGAAGGTCATGGACGCTGGCGGCCTGGTGGGTGATGACATCATCATCGGCCTGGTCAAGGAGCGCATTGCCCAGCCAGACTGTGCCAAGGGTTTCCTGTTCGACGGCTTCCCACGCACCATCCCGCAAGCTGATGCCATGAAGGCCGCCGCCGTCAGCCTCGACATCGTCCTTGAAATCGACGTGCCTGATTCCTCCATCATCGACCGCATGAGTGGCCGCCGCGTGCACCCCGCTTCGGGCCGCACCTACCACGTCAAGTTCAACCCGCCCAAAGTGGCGGGCAAGGACGACGCCACCGGTGAAGACCTGATCCAGCGCGACGACGACAAGGAAGAAACAGTGCGCAAGCGCCTGGAGGTCTACCACCAGCAGACCCGCCCCTTGGTGGACTACTATTCACAGTGGGCCGCCACCGGTGACCAGTCGGCACCGCGCTACGCCAAGATCAGCGGCGTGGGCACGGTCGATGAAATCACCGCCCGCGCACTGCAAGCCCTGGGGGCCTGAGCCAGAACCCGTCACAGCCCTCACCGGCTTGGCCCACGGCCCCCTCGCTATCCCAGCGTCGGGGCCGTTGTGTTTTTTGACTCATTGAGACCGAAGTCTTCAGCTTGTGATCCCACCGTCATTCATCCAAGACCTGCTGGCCCGCACCGACATCGTCGAGGTGGTGGGCCGCTACGTCACCTTGAAAAAGGCCGGGATCAACTTCAAGGGCCTGTGCCCATTCCATGGCGAGAAATCGCCCAGCTTCATCGTCAGCCCCAGCCGCCAGACCTACCATTGCTTTGGCTGCGGCGTGCACGGCAATGCCGTCGGCTTCCTGATGGAGAACACCGGCCTGGGCTTTGTGGAGGCCGTGAAGGACCTGGCCCAGATCCAGGGCATGCCCGTGCCCGATGACGACAGCAAGCCCGAAGACCGTGAAAAGGCCAAGGCCCAGAAGGAAAAGCAGACCTCGCTCACCGAGGTGATGGCCAAAGCCACCCAGCACTGGCGCCAACAGCTGAAAAGCACGCCCAGGGCCGTGGCCTACCTCAAGGCGCGAGGTCTGACCGGTGAGATCGCTGCGCGCTTCGGCATGGGCTATGCCCCCGACAACTGGCGCGGCCTGGCCAGCGTCTACCCCAAATACGACGACCCCTTGCTGGTTGAAGCGGGCCTGGTCATCACCCCCGACGATGGTGAGACGCGAACCGATGGCGAAGCCAAACGCTACGACCGTTTTCGCGACCGGATCATGTTCCCGATCCGCAACCCGCAAGGCGAGGTCATCGGCTTTGGCGGCCGGGTGTTGGACAAGGGCGAGCCCAAGTACCTGAACTCCCCCGAAACTCCCGTCTTCATCAAGGGCCGCGAGCTTTACGGCCTGTATGAAGGCCGCAGTGCCTTGCGCACCAAAGGCTACGCCCTGGTCACCGAAGGCTACATGGATGTGGTGGCCTTGGCCCAATGGGGCTTTGGCAATGCCGTGGCCACCCTGGGCACAGCCTGCTCGGCCGAGCATGTGCAAAAGCTGTTCCGCTTCACCGAACAAGTCGTGTTCAGCTTTGACGGCGACGGCGCTGGACGCCGCGCCGCCGGTCGGGCCCTGGAAGCCGCTCTGCCCTTTGCCAGCGACACCCGCCGCATCAGCTTCCTTTTCCTGCCCGCCGAGCACGACCCCGACTCCTACATCCGCGAGTTCGGCCCCGAGGCGTTTGAAGCCTGTGTTCAGCAAGCCGTGCCCCTGTCACGACAGTTGCTGGAACACGCCAAAGGCGACTGCGACTTGAACACCGCCGAAGGCCGCGCCCGCTTGCAAGCCCAGGCCCTGCCCTTGATTGGCCAATTGCCCGACGGCGCCCTGCGAGGCCAAATCGCCGACGAGTTGGCCGCCATGGGGCGCACCGCCCCTGAAGAAATCCGCCGACGCCTGACTGCGCTTGCCGAGCCAAAGCAATCCGCCAGGAAGCCCTACCAGGAGCATCGTGATGGCGATCACTCACAGCCCTGGGACAACAGCTACACCGGAGAGCCCGCGCCAGAACAGACCTACCAGGGCCATGGCGACGATGGCGCCCCGAAATCAAAGTGGGGTGGCGGCAAGCGCGAATGGAAAAAAAACTGGGATGGCGGCGGCAACAGCCGCTGGCAACGCAAGGGCAGCCCGGTCATTGACCGCCGCCCCCTGCCCCAGGCCGCCCGGCCTTTGGACCGCATCGTCTGGCTGATGATCGCCCGCAGCGACTTCTGGGACCAAGTCCCCGCCTCGGCCCACGACCTGCTGTGCGAACAACCCGCCGTCTATGGTCACTTCTTCCGCTGGCTGGACCGCCTGGTGCACGACCAGGGCGCCATCGGTGCGCAGGAATTGGTCGACCGCATGCGCCACGCCACCCTGGGCGACGACGACAGCCCCAGCCAAGATGATTCCATCGAGCTAGACCCCGGTTTTTCGGCGCTGGCCGAGCGCATCACCAATTTTCACGACGTGTTGACAGGACAGGAGTCGCTGGACGAGTTGCTGGGCCAGATCAAGCACCTGCAATTGCAGGCCATGCAGGACGAATTGGAACTGCTGACCCAATCCGGAGAACTCTCCGACAGTGCCGAGGCCAGAAAGATCGAATTGATTCGCCAGTCGCTAACGCTCAAGCTTGAAATCAGCCGAATGCGCCCCACTTCTGCCTCCTAGCAGTCGATTCGCCAGTCATGTGGCACACCGCCAGCATGACTATTTTTGACGCAACCCTCCGCATGACGGATAATGGAGGGTTCGACAAGCCCCCAGCCCATCTTTCGAGGATCCGCATGACCGCGAAGAAGACCGCGAAGACAGAAACCGCGAAAGTCACACCTGCGTCGCAGGCCTTAGAGACGACCGACAAGAAGGTCGCCAAGACACGCGTGCCCAAAGCAGAAGCCGCCGAGGGTGCCGCCGCGAGCGAACCCAAAAAGCGCGGACGCAAGCCCAAGGTAGTTGCGGATGCAGCCCCCGCTGCCACAGCCAAGAAGGATCCCAAGAAGGCCGCCTTTGAAGAAGAAGACATTGGCGACATCGAAGCCGAACTCGAAGGTGAGCCTGAGGTTGTAGAGGCCGCCAGCGAAGGCACCGACGACAAGCAGCCCAAGGCCAAGCCCTTGCGGATGAAGGTCTCGCGGGCGAAGGAACGCGCCTTGATGCGCGAATTCGGCATCGACGAAACCGCCCTGTCCGAAGAAGAAGTCGCCAAGCGCCGTCAGGAGCTCAAGACCCTGATCAAGATGGGCAAGACCCGTGGTTTCCTGACCCATCAGGAAATCAACGACCACTTGCCTGAAAAGCTGATCGAGGCTGAAATCCTTGAGGCCATCATCTCCATGTTGAACGACATGGGCGTGGCGGTCTACGAGCAGGCCCCTGACGCCGCCACGCTGTTGCTGGCCAGTGCCACCACCACCACGGCGACTGAAGAAGAAGCCGAAGAAGAAGCTGAAGCCGCGCTGTCCACGGTGGACTCCGAGTTCGGCCGCACGACCGATCCCGTCCGCATGTACATGCGAGAAATGGGCACGGTCGAGCTGCTGACGCGCGAAGGCGAAATCGAAATCGCCAAGCGCATCGAAGGCGGCTTGCAAGCCATGATGCTGGCCATCTCGGCCTCGCCCACCACCATCGCCGAGATCCTGTCGTTGTCCGACAAGATTCGCAGCGGTGAGATGAAAATCTCTGAGGTGGTCGATGGTTTTGTGTCTGCCGGCGAAGCAGATGACTACGTCGCCGAAGAAGACTTCGACGAGTTCGACGAAGAAGACGACGACGACGGCAACGGCGGCTCCAAGGCCCTGACCAAGAAGCTCGAAGAGCTGAAGAACCAAGCCCTGGAACGCTTCGACACGCTGCGCAGCAACTTCGAAAAGATGGCCAAGGCCTTCGAGAAAGACGGCTACAAGTCTTCGCCTTACAACAAGGCGCAAGAAGGCATCAGCCAGGGCTTGATGACCGTCCGCTTCACGGTCAAGACCATTGAGCGCCTGTGCGACTTGCTGCGCTCGCAGGTCGATGACGTGCGCCGCTACGAGCGCGAACTGCGCAAGATCGTGGTGGACAAGTGCGGCCTGCCGCAAGAGCACTTCATCAAGTCCTTCCCGCCCAACATCCTGAACCTGAAGTGGGCCGAAAAGGAAATCGCGACCGGCAAGCCTTACGCCGCGATCATGCAGCGCAACCTGCCCGCGATTCAAGAGTTGCAGCAAAAGCTGATCGACCTGCAAGGCAAAGCCGTCGTGCCGATTGATGATCTGAAAACGATCAACAAGCGCATGAACGAGGGCGAAAAAGCCTCGCGCGATGCCAAGAAGGAAATGATCGAGGCCAACTTGCGCCTGGTGATTTCGATCGCCAAGAAGTACACCAACCGTGGCTTGCAGTTCCTGGACCTGATCCAGGAAGGCAACATCGGTTTGATGAAGGCGGTGGACAAGTTCGAATACCGTCGTGGCTACAAGTTCTCGACCTACGCGACGTGGTGGATCCGTCAGGCCATCACCCGCTCGATCGCCGACCAGGCCCGCACCATCCGCATCCCGGTTCACATGATCGAGACGATCAACAAGATGAACCGCATCTCGCGCCAGCATTTGCAAGAGTTCGGGTTCGAGCCCGATGCGCCCACGCTGGCCGCCAAGATGGAAATGCCGGAGGACAAGGTCCGCAAGATCATGAAGATCGCCAAAGAGCCGATCTCCATGGAAACGCCGATCGGGGACGACGACGACAGCCACTTGGGCGACTTCATCGAGGACACCAACAACACGGCGCCCATTGAAGCGGCCATGCAGGCTGGTTTGCGCGACGTGGTCAAGGACATCCTCGACAGCCTGACGCCGCGCGAAGCCAAGGTGCTGCGCATGCGTTTCGGCATCGAGATGTCAACCGACCACACGCTCGAAGAAGTCGGCAAGCAGTTCGACGTGACCCGCGAGCGCATCCGCCAGATCGAAGCCAAGGCCATCCGCAAGCTCAAGCACCCGAGCCGCTCGGATAAGCTGCGGACCTACCTGGACAACCTGTGATCCATCCGGACCACGGCTGAGCCAGTTTGACCAAATGCCCGGTACGCCCGGGCATTTTTCATGGCGTCCTTCTTTCTCTCCCCCCACAGACGATACCGATGACCACCTGGCAAGACGTGCTGCGCCCCGGCGACGCCACCGATTTTTTCACGCGCGTGGCCTTGCCCGCCTTCGATCCGACCACCAGCGCGTATGTCGAAGGCAACGCCCTGTGGCTGGCTGAGTTGAGTCGCCTGGTCTATCGCCACGACATCGAGGAAAGCACGCCCCCACCCTCGCCAACTCGGCAAAACTTTTTGGACAAAGTGGGCTTGCGGCAACAACGCTTTTTCCTGTGCGACAGAACCGATACGCAGGCCATGCTGGTGACTTCAGCCTCGCCCACCCTTTTCGCCGTGCTGGTGTTTCGCGGCACCGACAGCCCAAACGACAGGCTCACCGACATCACCGTGGGCCTGCAGTTCCTGATGTGGCACAAACCCGGTCTGCACTTGGGATTCAGGCGCGCTCTGGACTCGATCTGGCCGCAAGTCGAGGCCGAACTGGCTACGCTGGACTGTCCGATCTTCTACACCGGCCACAGTTTGGGCGGCGCCCTGGCGACCCTGGCCGCTGCCCGCAGGGCTCCCAAGGCCGTCTACAACTTTGGCGCGCCCCGCGCGGGCAATCCTGCTTTTGCGCGATCAATCCAACACCTGACCATCCACCGGGTGGTGGACGACCTCGACGTGGTGTCCATGCTCCCGCCAGCCATCATGGGCTTCCGCCACGTGGGCCAGGAAGTGCGGTTGACCGCCCCTCGGAGCCCCTGCGCCCTCGTCAATCCGTTGGCCTGGCGCACCACTCCACCGGCTCTGCTGGCGGATCACGCGCCAGTCAACTACATTGACCGGATGCCGAGCGCAAGGCATGCCATCGAATAGGCCTCAAAAACCGTGTGATTTTTCACACCACAGCCTGAGCACCTGAGCCAACATACCGAGCTATGGGAACCACCAAGGAATGTGCCGTCATGTTTGCCGATTTGCGCGGCAGCACGGCCTTGTATTTGCGCCTTGGCAACAAGGAAGCCGCCACGGTGGTCACGCACAGCCTGGCCATGCTGGGGCAGATCGTGGCCAAGGGTGGTGGACGAGTCGTCAAGACCCTGGGCGATGGCCTGATGGCCGTGTTTGACGACGCTGAGCGATCCGTCGAAGCCGCCGCCAGCGCCCAAGACTCGCTGGAGCGCCTGGCCCCCCTGCCCCGCGACGGCCTGCCCAGCAAGGCCACTGCCCTGAAGATGAAAGTGGCCCTGGCCTGGGGAGAAATCGTAGAGGTGGACAGCGACTGCTTTGGCGATGCCGTCAACGTGGCCGCCCGCCTGATCGACCTGGCCGGAGACAACGAAACCCTCGCCACAGGCCCCTTGATCCGTGAGTTGCCCTCTGACCAGCAGGAGCGCTTTCGCAGCATTGACCGCCTGCACCTGCGTGGCCGCAAGGAGCCCGTGCCGGTGCTGCGCATGGAAAGCCGAAAATTCGGCGACACCGAATCGACCATGATGATGGGCGCTGAAAGCACCGACATGCCCGACGGTGTGCGGCTGACCTGGCTGGGCACCGAACGCATCTTCTCGACCGCCAGCATGCCGCTGACATTGGGCCGCAGCCCCCAGGCCTCGTTCTGCGTCAGCGATGCGAGGGTTTCCCGTTCGCACGTGCGCATCGAATCTCACAGCGGCCACATCTACCTGAGCGACCTCAGCTACAACGGCACGCACGTCAAGTTCGACCACGACGACCAGATCCTGACCCTGCGCCGCGGCACCTGCACCTTGCACGGGAGCGGGGTGATCTGCATGGGGTCTCCCCCCACGGATACCACCGCGACCCAAATTCATTTTGAAGTGTTGAGCTTTTCTGACACTTTGCCTCAGTGGTGACGCTTAGACACATCCAGTCACGCATGGGTTAGAGTGATTCGTTGCCGTCCCACCCATGACGACCGCATGACCCTCAATGCAGTTCCATCCGATGAATCCGCGCGCCTAGCGCTGTTGAGCGCCAGCAAGCTGCTGGACTCCGAGGTCGACCCTGCGTTCGACGCTTTGGTGCGCCTGCTGGTCGCCCAGATGGACTGCCCAGTGGCCATGATCAACCTGATCGACAGCCACCGCCTTTGGGCCATGGCCCGCATCGGGATCGAGCAACGCCAGTTCTCGCGGCTGGACGCCTTTTGCGCCGCCACCATTTGCCAAGGCGATGCGCTGGTCATCCCCGATGCACAGGATGACCCGCGATTCAAGAACAACGCATGGGTCACCGGCCCCCCTCACGCCCGCTTTTACGCGGGCGTTCCTTTGATGGTGCAAGGCCAAGCCTTGGGCACGGTCTGCGTGCTGGCCCCACAACCGCGCGAATTGTCGGCCCTGCAACTGCAAAGCCTGCAAGACCTCGCCCTGACCGCCGGCGCCCTGGTCGAAGCCCGGCTGAGCACCCAACGCTTTCGCAAGATGGAGGCCCGGGTCCGCACCGCCAGCCTGGCCGGCAGCGACTGGTTGTGGGAGACCAATGACCAAGGCATCATCCAGTGGGTGTCGGCCAGCCTGATGCAGCACACCGGACTGAACCCCTCAACCGAAGTGGGACTCAAGGCGAAAGACCTCTACACCCCGCGCGATGACGACACCCGCGCCTCGTGGGATCGATTCCTGGCCGCCCGAGCACGCCGCGAGCCTTTCAGCCATGCCATCGCAGACCGCATGACACCGCGCGGCCAGATCACGGTCAGCATCAGTGGAACGCCCGTGTTCAACCACGCAGGTCGCTTCATGGGCTACCGAGGCGCCAGCAGCAACGTCACCCGTCAGATCAATGAGGAACAGCAAAGCCGCCAGGCCGACCTGCTGCTCAGGCAAGCCATTGAGTCATTCAACGCCGGGGTGATGATCCGAAGTCGGGACGGGCGCATTTTGCTGAGCAACAGCAGTTGGCGCCGGCGCATGGGCACGGACGCCGTCGAGGGCATGCTCTGGGCCGACTTGCTGCGCAAGCGCATCGCCGAGGGACTCTACCCAGATGCCATTGGGCGCGAGGACGCCTTCTTTGACTGGCGCATGCGCCTGCTCGACCAGCCCGAGCCGCAGGAGATCCGCCTGGATGATGGCTGGGTCCTGTCCAAGGAGCAACGCCTGCCAGATGGCAGCGTCGTGCATTTCTCGATCGGCATCAGCGAAACGAAACGGCATGCTGCCGCTCTTGCCGTGCAACAGAAAGCGCTGGAAGAGTCACAAGCACGGTTGACCTCGGTACTGAGGGCCCTGCCCGACCTCTGGTTTGTGATCGACGATGAAGGCCGCTACGAAGCGGCTCACGAAGAACACGCCTTGCCCTTTGGTGCCGCCGTGCCACCAGAGCTGGCCGAACGCGAGGCCCAGGCCATCGCCAAGGCTCATGCCACCGGCCTGCCACAGCGGCTTGACTACAGCCTGGAAATGGGCAGCGGAGTGAGGCACTTCGAGGCCCGCCTCACGCCCATGCCCGACAAGCACACCCTTTTCCTGACCCGGGACATGACCGAGAGCATGGTCGCGGCCGAAAAGTTGAGGGTCAGCGAAGAGCTGTACCGATCAGTGGCCTCGTCCATCAGCGACGGCCTGATCGTGGTGCAACTGGATGGACGCGTGGTGGCCGTCAACCAAGCAGGTTGCCGGATCCTGGGCGTGCAAGCCCACGAACTGGTCAACCTCAACACCAGCGACGCCTTGGCCTACGAACTCCTGACGGACGACCTGCGGCAAGCTTTGCCGCGTGAACAATGGCCGGTGATCAAAACCATTCACACCGGACAACGCCAGGACGATCGCACTCACCCCTTGCGCCGCCGCGATGGTGTGGTGGTATGGGTTCAGATCAGCAGCCACATGCTGCGCGTCAACACCCAGGCGCAACCTTTCGCGGTGGTGGCCACCTTCCGGGACATCACGCAGGAACGGCAAGCCGCCCAGGCTTTGGCCCTGAGTGAAGAACGCTGGAAGTTCGCGCTGGAAGGCTCGGGCGACGGTGTGTGGGACTGGGACCCCAGCGCCGACCGAATTTTTTACTCGCAGCGCTGGAAGGCGATGCTGGGGTACGAAGATTCCGAGATCAGCGACCTGGCCAGCGAGCTGACCGACCGCATCCACCCCGACGATCGGCCTCCCGTGGTGGCGGCCTTGAGCGCCTACCTTGAGCATGACCAAGGCCTGTTTCAAGCCGAGTTCCGCATGCGCCACAAGCGGGGCCACGACGTGTGGATCTTGTCGCGCGGCAAGATCGTCAGCCGCGATGCACTGGGCCACCCGGTGCGCGTGGTGGGCACGCATTCGGACATCACCCCCATTAAGCGGGCCGAACAAGTCTTGCGCGAAAAGCAGTCGGCCGAAGCGGCCAGCGCGGCCAAGAGCGAGTTCCTGTCTCGCATGAGCCATGAGATCCGCACCCCGCTGAATGCGGTGAACGGTTTCGCGCAGTTGCTGAAGCTGCAATTGGCCAACGCCCCCACCGCATCGCAACACCTCAATTTTGTGGACCAGATCCTGCACGGCAGCCAGCATTTGATGGCCCTGGTCAACGACGTACTCGACCTGCAAAAGGTGGAGGCCGGTATCCTGACCCTCAAGACCGAGCGCCTGACCATGCTGGGCGAGGTTCAGCAATGCGCCGCCATGCTGGGGCCGCTGGCCTCGCAACGCGGCATCACCCTGCAGGTGGATGTGGACCCCGCCTACCAGGTCGATGCCGACCGTCAGCGCCTGCGGCAAATTTTGACGAACATTGGCTCGAACGCCATCAAGTACAACCAGGCTGGCGGTTCGGTCTGGTTCGACACGGAATCTCGCAGCGACGGTAGCTTGGCCCTGGTCATCCGCGACACCGGGCCGGGCATGAGCCCACAACAACTGGGCAAGCTGTTCCAGCCCTTCGAACGACTGGGTCGAGAAACCTCGTCCATTGAAGGTTCCGGACTTGGACTTATCATCACGCGTTCGCTGATCGAAGCCATGGGGGGTAGCATGGAAATTCGAAGTCAACCAGGCTCGGGTACACGGGTCAACATCGTCATGCCAGCGGCTGCGAATGGCGTCATGCCACCAGCCGATGACACAACCAATACACACATGGACAAACCCGATGGCGACGCCAGTGTCGCCAACTCTACCCGCGAAGCCCCTTGCGCGGAGCAAGCACCTCTTCACGTGCTTTACGTTGAAGACAACCGCATCAACGCGATGTTGTTCGAAGAAGCCTTGCGCCCTTACCCACAACTCAGCCTGGAGATCGCCGAGGACGGCCAGATGGCTTTGTCCATGGCCCGCGACAAGGCGCCCGACGTGCTGGTGCTAGACGCCCACCTGCCCGGCATGTCCGGATTTGACGTGCTTCGCGCCTTGCGCACCTTGCCAATGCTGGAAAATGCACCGGCCTTCATGTGCTCAGCCGACGCCATGCCCGACGACGTGGCGCGCGCCAAGGCGGCTGGTTTTGCAGGCTATTGGACCAAGCCCATCGACATCCAGCAGGTGACGTCGGTTCTTTGCCAGTTGGCCGACAGGGGTGACAATGCATCCCCATGACGTTTGCCACTGAACCCCGTTTTCAACACGGACAAGCCCCCCGGACCGGCGTGTTGCTGGTCAACCTGGGCACCCCTGAATCCCCCACGCCTGCGGCCCTGCGCCGCTACTTGGGTCAGTTCCTGAGCGACCCGCGCGTGGTGGAAATTCCCCGCACAATCTGGTGGCTCATCCTGCACGGCATCGTGCTGCGCGTTCGTCCGGCCAAGTCGGCGGCCAAGTACGCCAGCATCTGGATGAAAGAAGGCTCGCCCTTGCGCGTGTGGACTGAAAAACAGACCACGTTGTTGCAAGGTTTCATGGGGGAGCAAGGCCACGATTTGATCGTCAAGCACGCCATGCGCTACGGTCAGCCAAGCATTGCCAGCCAGCTGGACGCTTTCAAGGCTGAAGGCGCTAACCGCATCCTGATCGTGCCGCTGTACCCGCAGTACTCGGGCGCCACCACGGCGAGCGTGATGGACGATGTGTTCAGTTGGGGCCAGCGTGTGCGCCACTTGCCCGAGTTGCGCACCATCGCGCGGTTTCATGATGACGCGGGTTACATCGAAGCCTTGGCCGCCAGCGTGCGGGCCCATTGGGCCAGCCATGGCCGCGCCGGCAAGCTGGTGATGAGCTTTCACGGCATGCCCGAGCGCACCTTGCACCTGGGCGACCCTTACCACTGCGAATGCCTCAAGACCGGCCGCTTGCTGGCCGAAAGCCTCGGCTTGAAAGCCGACGACTACGTGGTCACTTTTCAAAGCCGCTTTGGCAAGGCCAAGTGGCTGGAGCCCTACAACGAGCCCACACTGCGCGCATTGGCCAAGGCCGGTACCCAGCGTGTGGATGTGATCTGTCCCGGCTTCGTGGGCGATTGCATCGAAACTCTGGAAGAGATCGCGATGGAGGGCAAGGACGCCTTCCTGAGCAGCGGTGGCCAGGAGTTCAACTACATTCCCTGCCTGAACGACCGGCTGGAGTGGATCCGGGCGCTCAGCAGCCTGGTGGAGAAGCATTTGCAAGGTTGGCCCAGCCAGCGCGCTGAGCAATCGTCGCCCACCGTTCTGGCCGCCCAGCGCGACCGGGCCAAGGCTTCAGGCGCTCAGCAGTGAACGTTGCTGCCGCGTGAAGTGCAGCATGCGGCCACGGTAAGGCTCGCTGGCGGGCAAGGCGCTGTCCAGGTTGGTCATGCTGTGCGCGAATCCCAGGGCCTGCATGTGTTGGGTGAAGCGCGAGCGGTGGCCGCGGTTGGGATCGACGATGACGATCTCGACCACGTCGGCCGAATGCCGATCGATGAAGTCGGACAACTGCTGGGGATGGCTGCGCTCGTACAGCACATCGCTGCCAATGATGAGGTCGAACTGGCCCAGGCCCGCGTTGGCGGTGGTCCATTGCCCCGTGAGGTACTTCATCACAGGCAAGGCATTGAGCAAGAGGTTGGCCTGCAAAAAGACCTCGGCCAAAGGGTGGCAATCGCTGGCCGTGACATCAGCCAGGCGACGGTGAACCACGAGGCTGGCCAAGCCCAGGCCACAACCGATTTCAAGGATGCGCTTGCCGACCAGGTCATCGCGCTGTTGCATGGCACAGGCCAGGTACTGGGCCGATGGCCACAGCATGCCGAACAAGGGCCAGGTGGCGGCCGAGATGCCTTGCGCGTGCGCCGCGCCGTCCGGGTCAAAGAACTGCTGGCGGTCCAGCAGGGACCTGATCTGAAGATCGTCGCCACCTTGAATGGGGACGGACTGAAACTTGACCTGGTAACCCAGGTCGGGCGTGGCGGCGGCGGTCATGCAAGGCTCCAGACGCGGCACGGTGGCCGCTGACGTCGGATACCCATCGTTCGGATCGAACAGGCACGACGCCGCTAGGGGCAATGCAGGACGAGGCGTAAGAGAGGGAGGAAGGGGTGCAAGGACTCTACACCCGCCGCTGGCGTTGCCGATACGCCGCTGGGGTCATGCCAGTCACTTTCTTGAACAGGCGGCCAAATGCGACACGGTCTTGGTAACCGACCTGCGCGGCAATGTCCTGCACCGGTAGCTTGTCGGACTCCAGCAAGTCCTTGCCGCGCTCAATGCGCACCGCCTGCTGGTACTGGATGGGCGTCATGCCGGTGGCCGCCAGAAAGCGGCGCTGCAAGGTTCGCACGCTGACATGGACCTGGCTGGCCAGGTCTTCCAAGGTGAGCCTTTGAGCATGCTGGTCGGCGATGAAGGTCTCCAGCTTGCGCACCTCGGCATCAGCGTGCTGGCGCCAGCCTCGGGGCGGTGCGTACAGGGTTTGCGGGCCACGCTGCACTTCGGTCACCAACATCCGGGCCAACTCACGCGCGGTATCACGCCCCGCCAGCAATTGCACAACGTAGAGGCAGGCATCCACCGCGGCCAGCGAGCCGCCGGAGCAGATGAAGTTGCCATCGTGGGTGAGGTTTTCGGAGGGCTTCAACAGCACGCCCGGGAAACGCTGGTGAAACCCATCGGCCAGCATCCAGTGCGTGGTCGCCCTGCGCTCGTTCAAGCGGCCACTGGCGGCCAACAGGTAGGCGCCCGTGCACATGGTGGCCACCAACACCTGCGGTGGCAAAGCATGCAGTGCTTGGATCAACAAGGGGTTCTCGGCGACAGCCGCCTCCCCATGCGCCCACAATGAAGGGATCACGATCAGGTCCATGCGGGCCATGGTGGTGAGGTCGCCATCCATGGTCAGCGCACCATCGGGATGGGGCACGGGCTGGCCATCCTGGCTGATGCGGGTCAAGGCAAAACGGTGCGTCCCCGGGATCTGGTTCGCCATGCGAAAGGTGTCGAGCACCAGGCCCACGCTGGCCAGGCTGTGATGACGGCACACATAAACACCCACCCGGTGAACTTGCTTCGTCACGTTGACCATATCAGCATCAAAGATGTCCAAAACGACAATTCTAGGGAAGCGGGCTGACGGCCACAATGCCCCCAACCTGAGAAAGACGCCCCATGAGTGACATCGTTCTGCACCACTACAACGAATCTCCCTACGCCGAAAAGATCCGCGCCCTGCTGGGCTACAAAGGCCTGAGTTGGCGCTCCGTCATGGTGCCGCGCATGGCGCCCAAGCCCGACATGGTGGCCTTGACCGGGGGCTACCGCAAAGTGCCCGTGCTGCAGATCGGCGCCGATGTATTTTGCGACACCCGGCTGATCGCCTGGGAGCTTGAACGCGTGGCGCCCTCGCCTGCGGCCAAGATGGGTGCTGGTTGGAATGACGTGGTCGAGCATTGGGTGGACCTGAACCTGTTCGGCAAGGCCGTGGCCTATACCTTTGGCAAGAATGTGGACCACCTGCCCGACGACTTCCTGGCCGACCGCGCCGCCTTGCGTGGCGCGCCCTTGGACCGTGAAGCGCTCAAGCGCGCGGTGCCGCTGGCCGAGCAAGAACTGGCCATCAACGTGGCCTGGGTCGAAAGCGGCCTGGGCGCCCAGCCTTTCGTGAACGGCAGCGCGCCTGGCAGTGGTGACTTCACCCTCTATTCAACCTTGTGGTTCGCGCGCAATGGCCGCTTCGACTTCAGCCGCTTTCCTGCCACTGCGGCGTGGATGGAACGCATGAAGGCCTTTGGCCATGGCGAACGCATTGACATGACGGCCGGTGAAGCCATCGCCTTGGCCGCCGCCCATGCGCCTGCTGCCTTCACCTACGACAGCGTGTCGCCCGACGCCTGCGGCCTGAGCCTGGGGCAACGCGTCAGCGTCGCTCCTGAATTGCTGGGCCATGGCACCTCCGTGCAAGGCGAATTGGTGGGGATCAACGCGCAGCGCCTGACCCTGGTGTTGCACAGTGAGCGCGCTGGCCAAGTCCACATCCATTTCCCACGCCTGGGCTACCGCATCCGTGAAGTGAAACCGTCATGAGCTGGACTTTGTACACCTTCGCCATGTCCCACTACAGCGAGAAGATCCGCTGGACGCTGGACCTGTCGCGCATCGACTACCAGGAAGTGCGCATGACGCCGGTCTTCCACATCGGGCCGGCCCTGATCATGGGCAAGCGCGGTCAGACCACCCTGCCCATCCTCAAAACCCCCCAAGCCACGATCCAGGACAGCAGTCGCATCCTGCTGTGGCTTGAGAAGAACCAGGCGCCGCTGGCCTTGATCCCCAAGGCCGCCAGCCAAGACATCCACGCGGTGGAACGGCACTTTGACGCCATTGGCAAAGACGTGGCGCGTTTTCTGTACGCCGCCAGTTTTGGCACGGGCGATGCGCACATCCTCAAGCTGTGGACCGACGATGCCACACCCGCCAAGGCGGCCTTTGTGCGCGCGGCCTACCCCTTCATCCGCTGGGCCTTCCGGCGCAAGCTGAACATCACGCCGAAGGGCGCTGCCCGTGCACAAAAGCGCATCACCGAGGTGATCGACTGGCTGGAGGGGCAACTCAGCGATGGGCGCACTTACCTGGTGGGCCAAACCTTCACGGCGGCCGACATCACGGCCGCCTCACTGCTGGCACCGATCGCCTGCCCGAGCCAGCACCCGGTGTATGGCGACCCGGCTTACCAGCGCACGATGGTGGGCGCCACAGAACCCTGGCGTGGCCGCCCGGCCTTGCAATGGGTGCGCCAGATGTACCAGCTGCACCGGGGCGCTTTTCAGACCGAAGCCACGTCACGCAAGGCGGCCTGAGCGCTGTCAATGCGCGGCTGTTGGTCATGAAGCCACTGGCGGGCGATGTGCGCCTCCAGTGGTCGACTGAACACAAAGCCCTGGATCACATCGCAGTCGTGCTCGGCCAGCCAGGTCACGCAGTCCTCCTGCTCAACGCCTTCAATGGTCACGGTCAGGCCCAGGCGGTGACCCACGTCGATCATGGCTTTGAGCACTTCCTGCTTGCGCTCGGACACGCCCAGGTCGGTCACGAAGCTGCGGTCGACCTTCATCTCGTCAAGCGGCAGCTCTTGCAGAATGGCCAGTGACGAGTAGCCGGTACCGAAGTCGTCCAGCGCGATCTGCACGCCATGGCGGCGCAGCGCCGACAAGGTGCCCAAGGCGCGCTCGCGGTCACTCAAGGCGGCTGACTCGGTCACCTCCAGAATCAACCGCTCAGGCGGGCAGTTTTCTTCGCGCAAGATGGCCAGCACCTGCTCAACGAAACGGGGCGTGGCCAGGTCGAAGGCCGAGATGTTGACCGACACTCGCACCGTGGGATCAGGCAAGGTCAGCAGAAACTGGGCGGTCTCACGAATGGCCCACATGGTCAGGCGGTTGATGGCGCCCGTGGCTTCGGCCTCGGCGATGAAAGCACCCGGCGGGATCATGCCCCGGAGGGGATGCCGCCAGCGCACCAAGGCTTCAAAGGACTTGGTTTTGCGCGAAGGCAGGTCCACCTTGGGTTGGTAATGCAGCACCAGCTCGCCCCGCACGATGGCACCTTCCAGGTCCAGCGTCAGGCCATACGACAATTGTTCGCGCTTCATGCGCTCGGCATCGAACATCACCACGCGCTGGTGAGCGGTGCTCCATTGCAAGGCCACCCTCGCCTCGTCGATCATGTCGTGCGCCAGATTCTGATCGGAGGGTGTGCAGGACACACCCACGTGCGGATCCCAGGCGATGAACAGTCCATCCTGCTCGTAGCGGTGCGTCAGGAATGCCGTCAGCTCGGTCATGACGGCTTTGTGTGGCAGCCCCATAGAGGCGAAGGCCAGCGTGCCGTCGTCCAGCGCAGCCACGTGGCGCGATTCCTCCACGCCCAGCAAGTTCAGATCGTCCCGGCCCTGAAGCCACAACGCGATGTCCTGGGCATAGCCTTCCACCAACTTGGCCAGGCGCTCACGCGGCAAGATGGATTCCAGGAACGACAGTCGGTTGAGCCTGATCACCCACAAGGACAAACCCATGAACGGTGAAGACAGTGCCGCGCGGCGAATGGCCTCGTCCAGCAAAGCTTGATTGGGCAAGCCGTAGCGCAGGTGGTGTGTGGCCACATGGCGCAGTTGCGACTCGAAGGCCAGGCGTTGCTCCAGTTCTCGGGTGTGTGCCTCTTGCGTGCGAAGGCTTTGCTCTCGCTCCACGCGCATGCGGTAGGCCAGGGCCACGGCCAGACTCATGGCCTTGACCACGCTGGCGAACAAGGCGGCTAAGCGGGCACTGGGGCCCAACCATCCCAGCACCCCTGCCAGCACGCCCATCAGCCCCAGCGCCTGCGCACCCACGCCCACGGCCAGGATCCGGGGCAAATGCCCACCCCGCCAGTGCCGCAAGCACAGGGTCATCAGCATCAACACGTACACCAAGGGCACGACATTCACCGCCACGCCCAAGGGCTGCCCGACCGGAATCGTCACCGACAGCAGCATCAAGGTCGCCGAGGTAACGATCATCAGCCTGACCAGGACTTTTTCAAAGCGGGCCAGCGGCAGGATTTTCGCGACCACCACCGTGCCAGCGATGCAGGCGGACAAGGTCCACATGAAGGGCGGGAGGTTGAACTCGGGGCGCGTGGGCCATAAGAATTCGAAAGCGTCCCCCTCGCCAGCCAGGGTCCCCATCATCACGGGGACCAATTCGATCACCAGCAAGATGGCCGCTGGAATGCGGTTCACCAACAAACCCACGAAACCGCACACCACCACCAACAGAACCGCCCCATACCCCAAGAACTTGGTCACGGCCACCGTGCGTTCAATGGCCCAGAAATGGTCGGGCTGCCAATATTCAAAGGCCACCAGGTTGGCGCCTTGGTTCCGCAGGTAGCAGCGCACGTCCAGGATCTCACCAGCTTGCCATGTCAAGGGCAGGATGAAACGGGGATGGGGCAAGGGCCGCTCGGCATAGGGACGGTGGTCGCCCATTCGGTAAGTGATGGGCGCGCTGCTGGATGAGCTGACCACGCAATCCAACCAGTCGGTGAAAGGCTCGGCCACCGCCAACCAACCTGACATGGCATTTGCCGACGGGTTCGACAAGCGGGCCCAGGTCCACACGCCCTCACTTCGGAACCCCAAAGGGCGGATGCCCAAGCGTTGCGGCACCCAGGTTTCAGAAGGTGATGGCAGTTGGACCGCCCCGGTTTCGGACGTTGCTTGGGCGGGCCGCCAAATGGCGATCGGCACCTGTTCGCCAAGACCAGGCAGCACCGACACGTCGGCCACACCGGGACCTGGCTGCGCAGCATGGGCCATGGCCATGCCACACCACAGAAATACCACCCACAGAATCCGTGCCACCGAGCACCTTGTTTGGTTGAGCGCAACCCTGGTTATCGGCGGCTTGGCGGCGAACTTGATCAGGGTAGTTCGGGGGGGCCTTCGTCGGCGTCCAGCGGGTTCTCGATCGGCAGCAAGGCCTGGGCTTGCGCCTCGGGCATGGACTCCACGCTCTTGAGCGCGCGCCCCATCATGCGGGTGCGGGTTTCAACGGATGAAATCGTGTTGCCTGCCTCTTCCAGCTTCTTTTTGGTCCGCGCCAGCACGTCGCCGAACTTGGCGAACTCGGTCTTGACCGCGCCCAGCACCTGCCAGACCTCGGACGAGCGTTGCTCCAGGGCCAGGGTGCGGAATCCCATCTGCAAGCTGTTGAGCGTGGCCAGCAAGGTGGTGGGGCCCGCCAACATCACGCGGTGCTCACGCTGCAAGGCCTCGAACAGGCCGGGGCGGCGCAGTGCCTCTGCGTACAGGCCTTCGGTGGGCAGGAAGAGGATGGCGAAGTCGGCCGTGTGCGGCGGCGCCAGGTACTTTTCGGCAATGGTGCGGGCCTCGATGCGCAGACGTTGCTCGATGGCCTTGCCTGCAGCTTCGACCGCGGCCACGTCGGCACGGTCTTGGGCGTCCAGCAAGCGTTCGTAGTCTTCGCGCGGGAACTTGGCGTCCAGCGGCAACCAAAGGGGCGCGGAACCGGGCGCGCCACGGCCGGGCAGTCGGATGGCGAATTCGACACGCGCGCCGCTGCCCGGCACAGTCTCCACGTTGACGGCGTATTGCTCGGGCGTGAACACCTGCTCCAGCAAGCCAGCCAGTTGCACCTCGCCAAAAATGCCGCGCGTCTTGACGTTGTTCAGCACGCGGTTGAGCGAGCCCACGTCGCTGGCCAGGCGCTGCATTTCGCCCAGGCCTTTGTGCACCTGCTCCAGCCTATCGGCCACTTGCTTAAAGCTTTCGCCCAGGCGGGCTTCCAAGGTGGCGTGCAGCTTTTCGTCCACCGTCTGCCGCATCTGCTCCAGCTTCTTTTCATTGTCGGCCTGCAAGGCCTGCAGGCGCGTGTCCACTGTGGTTCGCACCTCGATCAGGCGGCGCTCGTTGGTGTCGGACAGTTGGCGCAACTGCTCGTTGAGCGTGTCTGAGAAGCGCTTGAAGGCCGAATCTTGCGCATCGCGCGTGGCATGCGCCTGCTCGGCCAGGGTGGTGGTGGTCTGGCGCAAGGTGTCGCTCAACGATTGCTGCATCTGCGCCAGTTGCACGCGAAAGCTGTCCAGTTGTTCGTTCTGCGTGCGAATCACATCGCCTTGCTGTGCCAACAGGACCTGCTGGAAATTGGCCAAGATGGAGCCCAACTCCTGGCGCGTGCCGGCAGCGCTGCGGGACACCTCGTCGCGCAGGTTTCGGTCGAGTTGATCGGTCTGGCTGCGCAGGTCTTGCCTGAGCTCGTCGGCTGCGCGTTTCATGGGCGCATCGTCGCCTCGGCGCGTGGCCAACCACAGCAACATCAAGGCGTTCAAGACGCCCAAGGCCAGCAAAATCCAGTTGATCCAATTCATGGCGGCATTGTCTCAGACCTGCCCAGGCGTCCGTTCATGAGGCCATGACAAAGGCCGCCCGAAGGCGGCCTGAGATGAGCCGGTGAGTCCGGCCTCTGACGATCAAGCCGCCAGATGAGACAGGTGCACGTGCGCTCCCGTTTTAAGGCGCACCTCTTCCACCGTCACGCCCGGCGCCAGTTCAATGCACCTGAAACCGTCCGGTTCCACATCAAGCACGCACAGGTCCGTGATGATGCGGTTCACCACGCCCAGGCCCGTCAATGGCAGGGTGCACTGTTGCAGCAGCTTGTGCTCGCCACTCTTGGCGCAGTGTTCCATCAACACGATCACGCGCTTGACGCCCGCCACCAGGTCCATGGCACCGCCCATGCCCTTGACCATCTTGCCGGGGATCATCCAATTCGCCAGGTCGCCCTTGTCGGACACCTGCATCGCGCCCAGGATCGACAGGTTGATCTTGCCGCCCCGGATCATGGCGAAGCTGTCGTGCGAGCCAAAGATGGACGAGCCAGGAATCGTCGTCACCGTTTGCTTGCCAGCGTTGATCAGGTCAGCATCCACCTGGTCCTCGGTCGGGAAAGGGCCAATGCCCAACATGCCGTTCTCGCTTTGCAGCCAGACGTCGATGTCGGGGCTCACATGGTTGGCCACCATCGTGGGCAAGCCGATGCCCAGGTTGACGTAGAAACCGTCTTGCAGTTCCTGGGCGGCGCGGGCCGCCATTTGATCGTGCGTCCAGGCCATGGTCAGACTCCTGCCTTTTCGGTGATGGTGCGCTTCTCGATGCGCTTTTCAGGGTGGGCGTTCACCACAATGCGGTGCACATAGATGCCCGGCAAGTGCACGCTGTCGGGGTCCATCTCGCCGATCTCCAGCAACTCTTCCACCTCGACGATGGTGACCTTGCCCGCCATGGCCACCGCCGGGTTGAAGTTACGTGCCGTGCGGCGGAAGACCAGGTTGCCGGACTTGTCGGCCTTGTAGGCCTTGACCAGCGACACCTCAGGCAGCAGCGCGCGTTCCATGACGTAGACGCTGCCATCGAACTCGCGCGTTTCTTTGCCCTCGGCCACCAGCGTGCCCACGCCGGTTTTGGTGAAGAAGGCCGGAATGCCTGCGCCACCGGCCCGCAGCTTCTCGGCCAGAGTGCCTTGGGGGGTGAATTCGAGCTGCAACTCACCGCTCAGGTACTGGCGCTCGAACTCCTTGTTCTCGCCCACATAGCTGGAAATCATCTTGCTGATCTGGCGGGTGTTGAGCAGCTTGCCCAGACCAAATCCATCAACGCCTGCGTTGTTGGAAATCACCGTCAGGTCCTTGACGCCGGAGGCCGCCAGGGCATCGATCAAAGCCTCAGGGATGCCGCACAGGCCGAAGCCACCGACCGCCATCAACTGACCGTCCTTGACGATGCCCGCCAAGGCGCTGGCCGCATCGGGATAGACCTTGTTCATCCAATCACTCCTTGTTTCGCTGCACTGCAACATTGCCAGCGTACACCGGGTGACCAGCAAAAATCCAGAGAATTGGACGAAAAAACACCTCGCCGTTGGCTTTTAACCCGGCAACGCGGGCGGCACTTCCGCGCCAGGCAATGCAGGTGCTGGCCCCACGATGGCCCGCAAGAAAGGCGGCAGAGGAATCGGTCGCCTTTCCGCCGAGCTGACCCACACCAAGGTCGCGCCACCCGCCGCACAGACCTCGCCCGGCTGATCAGCCCGCTCCATGGTCACGTAGGTGTCAAAGCTGGTGCGGCCTGGATTGGCCACGTACAGCTTGGCGATCACCTGCGCCGGGAACTCCAACTCCCGGTAGAAGTTGCAGAAGGTGTTGGCGATCACTGGCCCCTCCACCCCTTGGGTGACCGGGCCGCTCATGGAGGCGATCCAAGACACGCGCACCTGCTCCATGTAGCGGAAGTAGACGGCGTTGTTGACGTGGCCCAGGGCATCCATGTCACCCCAAAAAACGGGCAGGGTCACATCGTGGACCAGGATCTTGTGTTCAGGTATGTCGAGTCGCATGGTGCTTCAATTGGGGCCAAGGGCCCCGGTTTCAAGCCGCCGTCATGCCATCGTCGGCAGAAATGACTGCGCCATTGATGAAGTCACTTTGCGGCGCGCACAGGGTGACCAGCAAGGCGTCCAGGTCCTTGGCTTGGCCCAGGCGCTTGCGCGGCAACATGTTGACCAATTTCTTGCCCGCCTCACTGTTGAAGTGGTGCGTGTTGAGTTCGGTCTCGATGTAGCCGGGGCAGATCGCGTTGGTGGTGATGCCGAAACGGCCCCACTCTGCGGCCATCACCTTGGTCATGTGGATCACGGCCGCCTTGCTCATGCAGTACACGCCAATCATGGGCATGGTGCGCAGGCCGCCCGCCGATGCGATGTTGACAATGCGGCCGCCCGTGAAGGTGCCGGGCGCCGAGCCCTGAGCGCGGGCCAGCATGCGCTTGGCCACTTCCTGCGCGGTGAAGAAGGCGCCGCGGGTGTTGGTGTCGAAGATGAAATCGTAGTTTTCGGGCGTCACGTCCAGCAAGCGCTCGGTGGTGCTCACGCCGGAGTTGTTGATCAAGATATCGATGGCGCCGACCTCGGTTTCAGCGTGGGCCACGGCGGCGCGGATGCTGTCGATGTCGGTCACATCCATGCCGACCACGTGAGCGTCGCCACCAGCGGCTTCGATCTCAGAACGAAGGGTCTTGAGGCGTTCGACGCGGCGTCCGGCCAGCACCACCGCGGCGCCAGCCTGGGCCAGCGTCAAGGCGAATTGGGTGCCCAGGCCGCTGGAGGCGCCGGTGATCAGGGCCACGCGGCCGGCCAGGTCAATGTTGTAGCTCATGCTGTGGCAATTCCTCTGCAAGTCTCTCAGGTGTTTTATAGGGATCCGATGGATTGAACCTTAGCACGCGGCACCGCATTTGGCCTTGATGCGCCTATTTTCGAACGATCGTGCTTTTTTTTGGCAAAATAGGAAATACAGCGCGTTTTAGAATCGCTGGTTCAGCCAGTACACAACAACATTCATCCGCCCAGTAGAAGGAAGCACGATGACGCCTCAGGAAATCCTTGCCCAGTTTGGCCCACGTGAATCGATGGAATACGACGTGGTCGTCATCGGCGCGGGCCCCGGTGGTCTAGCCACGGCCATCCGCTTAAAGCAACTGGCCGCAGCAAGCGGAAAAGAAGTTTCAGTTTGCGTGCTGGAAAAAGGCTCAGAGCCTGGCGCGCACATCCTGTCGGGCGCCGTGATGGACCCCCGCGCCATCACCGAACTCTTCCCCAACTGGAAAGAACTCGGCGCGCCGCTGAACCAGGCCGTCACCGCTGACGAAGTGCTGTTCATGACCAGCGAAACCGGCGCCTTCAAGACTCCGCAGGCGCTGATCCCCAACAACTTCCACAACGAAGGCAACTACGTCATCAGCCTGGGCAATGTGGTGCGCTGGCTGGGCCAGCAGGCTGAAAGCCTGGGCGTGGAAATATTCCCAGGCTTTGCCGCCGCTGAAGTGCTTTACAACGACGATGGCAGCGTCAAGGGCGTGGCCACGGGCAACCTGGGCGTCGACAAGTCGGGCGAACCGACTGACAACTTCCAGCTGGGCATGGAGTTGCTGGCCAAGTACACCATCTTCGCCGAAGGCGCGCGTGGCCACCTGGGCAAGCAACTGATCGCCAAGTTCAAGCTGGACGATGGCAAGGCACCGCCCAGCTTTGGCATCGGCATCAAGGAGTTGTGGGAGATCGACCCGGCCAAGGCCCAACCCGGCCTGGTGGTGCACACCGCCGGTTGGCCCATGGATTCGCAAACCTTCGGTGGCGGCTTTTTGTACCACCTGGAAGACAACAAGGTCACCCTGGGCCTGGTGGTCGGCCTGGACTACAAGAACCCCTGGCTGAGCCCCTTCGAAGAGATGCAGCGCTGGAAGAAGCACCCCAGCATCCTCAAGCACATCGAAGGTGGCAAGCGCATCAGCTATGGCGCTCGCGCCATCAACAACGGCGGCCTGCCCAGCCTGCCCAAGACCGTGTTCCCCGGTGGCGCCCTGATCGGCTGCGACGCGGGCTACATGAATGCCTCGCGCATCAAGGGCAGCCACGCGGCCATCAAGTCCGGCATGCTCTGCGCTGAAGCCGCATTTGCCGCGGTCACGTCTGGCCGCCAGTACGACGAACTGCACGCCTACCCGGTTGCTTTCGAGAAGAGCTGGCTGCACGAAGAACTGAACGGCGCCAAGAACTTCAAGACCTGGTTCAAGAAGGGCCTGTACGTCGGCTCGATCATGACTGGTGTCGAGCACTGGCTGCTGCCCAGACTGGGCATCAAGAGCCCCCCATGGACCTTGCCAAACCCGGCGGCCGACCACACCTTCCTCAAGCCTGCGGCCGAGTGCGCCAAGATCGACTACCCGAAGCCCGATGGCAAGATCACGTTTGACCGCCTGAGTTCGGTGTTCGTGTCCAACACGAACCACGAAGAACACCAGCCTGCCCACCTGACGCTGAAGAACAACTCGATTCCCGTCGATGTCAACTTGGCCAAGTACGCCGGCCCCGAGTCGCGCTACTGCCCGGCCGGTGTGTACGAGTTCGTCAAGAACGAAGACAACACCGATCGCCTGCAGATCAACGCTCAAAACTGCGTGCACTGCAAAACCTGCGACATCAAGGATCCCACCCAGAACATCGTCTGGGTCACGCCTGAAGGCGGTGGTGGTCCCAACTACGCAGGCATGTAAGCAGTCCACAGGAACCCACCATGACCAAAGTTGTTATCAGCGGCACGGGGCTGTTCAAGCCTTCCCAGACCATCACCAACGCTGAGCTGGTCGAGTCGTTCAACGCCTACGTCGAACTGCAGAACGCCAAGTTCGCCGACGACATCGCGGCCGGTACGCGAGAGCCGCTCGCACCCTCCAGCGTCGAGTTCATCGAGCGGGCCTCGGGCATCAAGCAACGCTATGTGATGGACAAGGGCGGCGTGCTGGATCCCCATCGCATGTTCCCGCGCCTGGCCCCACGCGCTGATGACGAACTGTCCCTGATGGCGGAAATCGCTGTCCACGCCTCACGCCAGGCCATGGAGCAGGCAGGCAAGGAGGGCAAAGACATCGACGCCGTGATCTGCGCGGCTTCGAACATGCAGCGCGGCTACCCGGCCATGGCCGTCGAGATCCAGCAGGCCCTGGGCGCAGGGGGGTATGGTTTCGACATGAACGTGGCCTGCTCTTCAGCCACCTTCGGCATCGAGCAGGCCGTCAATGCCGTGCGCGCGGGCACGGCCCGTTGCGTCCTGGTGGTCAACCCCGAGATCACCTCGGGCCACCAGGAATGGCGCGACCGTGATTGCCACTTCATCTTTGGCGATGCCTGCACGGCCGTCATCGTGGAGCGGGCAGAGACGGCCACCAGCCGGGACCAGTGGGAAATACTGGGCACCAAGCTGGCCACGCAGTTCTCCAATGCCATTCGCAACAACTTCGGCTACATGAACCGTTGCGAGGACACCGACCCCAACGCCCGCGACAAAACCTTCCGCCAGGAAGGCCGCAAGGTGTTCAAGGAAGTCGTGCCCATGGCCGCGGCCCACATTGATGCCCACCTCAAGGACCTGGGCATGGCACCCTCGGAAGTGCGCCGCTTCTGGCTGCACCAGGCCAACCTGAGCATGAACCAGCTGGTGATCAAGAAGCTGGTGGGCGGCGAAGCCACGCCCGACATCGCGCCGCTCATCCTGGATGAGTTCGCCAACACGTCGTCAGCGGGCTCGGTGATTGCCTTCCACGTTCACCATGGCGACCTGATCCATGGTGACCTCGGTGTGATCTGCTCGTTTGGCGCGGGTTACTCGATCGGCAGCGTGGTGGTGCGCAAGCTGTAAAAGCCTGGCGTGGCGACCGCCTTCAACGGTCGTCGTCGGGCAGCTCAATGACCTGCCCGACAGGGATCGGCTCATCCACCTCTTCAAGCGCCCTCGCCGCCTCGCGCTCGGCCTTGACCTGAGCACGGCGCTCGGCGAAAAATGCCTTGAGCAACTTGGACGCAGGCTCGGCCAGCAAGCCGCCCACGATTTCGGTGTGGTGGTTCAGTTGCCGGTTGGCAAACAGATCGATCACCGATCCGGCCACGCCGGTCTTGGGATCGGTGGCGGCGAACACCACGCGCTTGAAGCGCGCGTGCATCAAAGCCATGGCACACATCGCGCATGGCTCCAGGGTGACGTACAGCTCGCAATCGGGCAGGCGGTAGTTCTCCAGCAACTGAGCGGCGTGGCGCAGCGCCACGATCTCGGCATGCGCGGTGGGATCATGCGTGGTGACGGGGCGGTTGTAGCCGGTGGCAATGACCTGGCCCTCGCGCATGATCACCGCGCCCACCGGCACCTCGCCCGCCAGCCAGGCGTTGTGGGCCTGGTCCAGCGCAATGCGCATCGCGCTTTCGTCAGCTGGGGTGAAGCCTGGTTCTGAGGTGCTCACGGCTTGGGCTCGATGGGCTGATCAATGTCGGCCGGGCGACTTTGCATCAGTTTGTTGACATCGTCCTGTACTTGCTTTTCAAGCTGCCGGGCTTGCGCAGGGGTGTCGACCTGCGGGGCCTTGCCGTTCATGGCATCACTCGCGGCATAAGACGAGGCCGAATCGGCCGGATGAGCCGCTTTGGCGCCCAGTTGGTGCTTGGCCAGCAAGCCGATGATGACCAACACGGCCAGCAACCCCAGCAATGAAAACAAACCGCGCATCTTGGTCAACCTCGTGTTGATTCATGACTGATTATCGCCTTCCTTGCCCACGGCAAGCGGTTCAACCTTTCAGGGTCCAGCGCCCCAGCGGCACATACCGTGTCTGGCCCAGCAGGCTATGCACCAGCACCAACTCATGCGCGGTCCAGTGGATGGGCGCCACGGCTTGTTCGGCCACCAATCGCGAGTCGTACAGGAGCGTCACATGCGGTGTGAAGCGCACATCCACCCGACGTCCCAAGCCGACCTGCCTCATGACCGTGCCCAGCGTTTGCTGGAAGGCCGTGAGCGCGGCCAGGCCATCGTCACTGCCACGCAAGACGAAGGGCCGCTTGCTGGGGTGGCCTGAGAAGCTGGCCACGCGGTCGAAGCTGATTTCAAACGGCGGCAAGGCCAGGGCCTGCGCGGCTTGAACGGCCAAGGCAAGCACATCGGGCGGTAACCCCGCGTAGTCCCCCAGGTGATGCAAGGTGATGTGGAATCGCTCGGTCTGGAGCGGTGTGCCGCTGAGTCCATGTTCACCGCGCAATTGCAAGGCCAGATTGGCAATGCGCCTCGCGGCTTCCTCAGTCGGGAACAAGGCGAAAAACAGCCGATCCGTCGGTCGAGGAGGTTCATCGAAACCCATCAGGGAAAGCTGATCAGACATGCGACTGGATTCGGTCATGGGCGGCGGCGTGCGCCAGTTTATCCCAGAGAAATTCGTGGGCTCAGGGTCGCTCCAGGGTTCCGACGTGGCCGGCATTCCCGCACTTGGGGCTGGCCTTCATGAAGTGGTCTAGACTGCGCAGGCGTCAACCCTTCACCGAGCCATGCCTGCCGCTTCATCGCCGCTAATCGATACGCTCACGGAGATCAACATTGTCGATTTGCTTGATTCGATGGGCTTGTTGCGTTTTCAAGGCACGCCCTTGCGTCGGCTTTTTAGGCCTGTAGCACGGCGCTTTGCCCGGACAGCGAATGAATTCGACAACCGAGTGGGCGACCACGGCCTGGCGCAAGGCAGCGCCTGGTTGATGCGCCAGATGACCGCTGGCGTGCACACCTCAGGCCTTGAGAACATCCCGCCCCAAGGCCCGGTGTTCATCCTGGCGAACCACCCTGGCATGACCGACACGGTGGCGCTTTTTTCCAGCCTGGCGTCGCGCCCTGATTTGCGGGTGATTGCCTTGGATCGCCCATTCCTTCGGGCATTGCCCCATGTTGCGCGGCAATTGATCTTCCTGCCCGAGGAGGAATCGGGGCGCATGGCCGTGGTCCGCGCCGGCGCCAAACACTTGAAGGAAGGCGGCGCCCTGCTGACTTTCCCGGCCGGAGAGATCGAGCCCGATCCAGCCACCTTCGGCTCGCGAAGGGCTGTGGACTCTTTGCAAAACTGGTCCAACAGCTACGCCTTGTTCGCCCGCCTGGCGCCCGAAACGCAGTTTGTGCCCACACTGGTGAGCCACGTCATCTCCTCAGCGGCACAACGGCATCCGCTCACCTGGTTGCGCCGAACGGCGAGCAACAAGGAGAAGCTGGCCGCGGCGTTGCAGGTGGCCTTGCCACGCTACCGCGACTTGGTCGCCCGGGTAGCATTCGGCGCGCCGCTCAGCGCAGGTCAAGGCGATGCACAGGCCCTCGGCACATCCGTGACATCACAGATGCGGCAACTCATCCTTGAACAGAGATCGGCATTCTGAATGACCGAGATCCTTGCTCAAGCCTGTTGGCTGACCGAGCCTGGCCACGCCGAGTTGCGCACCGAGAACTTGCCTGAACCGGGACCCGATCAAGTGCTGGTCAGGACCCTGCACAGTGGCATCAGCCGAGGCACTGAAACCTTGGTGTTTCGCGGCGAGGTGCCCTCCAGCGAGTTTGATCGCATGCGCGCACCGTTTCAGGCAGGCGACTTCCCGGCGCCGGTGAAGTACGGCTACACCAGCGTGGGCCGGGTCGAGCAAGGCCCCGCCCACCTGATGGGTCAAACGGTGTTCTGCCTGTACCCGCATCAGACTCACTATGTGGTGCCCGCCACGGCCGTGCACGTGCTGCCCCCGAGCGTTCCGCCAACCCGGGCCGTGCTGGCCGCCAACATGGAAACGGCCGTCAATGCGCTGTGGGATGCTGGCCCGCGTGTGGGCGACCGCATCGCCGTGGTGGGTGGCGGCACCGTGGGCCTGCTGGTGGCTTGGCTGGCAGCGCGCATGCCCGGCTGCCAGGTTCAGTTGGTGGATACGCAGGAGGCCAGGCGCCCCGTCGCCAAGCAACTCCACGTGGACTTTGCTCTACCAGATGCAGCGCGCGACGAGGCTGACCTCGTGATCCATGCCAGCGGCCAATCTGCAGGCCTGGCAACGGCCCTGAACCTCGCCGCCTTCGAAGCCACGGTGCTGGAGCTGAGTTGGTATGGCGAGCGCCCTGTGAACGTGCCACTGGGCGGCGCCTTTCACTCGCGCAGGCTCACCCTCAAAAGCTCGCAGGTGGGGCAAGTGGCCACCGCGCAGCGCGCACGATGGAGTCACCTTCGGCGCTTCGAATTGGCCCTGTCCCTGCTGAGCGACCCCGTGCTGGATGCATTGATCACCAACGCCTCGCCTTTTGCCGACTTGCCCGAAGTGCTCGCACGGTTGTCGGCATCCAGGCTTGATGCCACCTTGTGTCACCGCATTGATTATCCCTAGCCTGGCAGGCGGCGAAGCGATGACTGAAAATGCATCATCAATTGAGATTCACCTGGCATTTCTCCATGCTCAACCGTCCTTTGCCTCACCGCCCTTCTCAGTGACGACCACCACCGCCCCAGGAGTGGACGAAGCCGATTGGCAAGCCCTGCTTGTGGGTGGAGGCAACAGTGTCGCGGTCGATGCCACCTCTCTCGTCCACAGGCTCTATGGCCCACTCTGCGCGATGCGGAACCAGGGGCCCTGCGCGGTGGCTCACCTGGCTCAGAGCCTTGATGGGCGCATCGCCACCACCTGCGGCATCTCTCGCTGGCTCAGCGGCGAAGAAGACCTGCTGCACACGCACCGCATGCGGGCCATCGCCGATGCTGTTGTGGTGGGCGTCAACACAATCCTGCATGACGACCCTCAACTCACGGTGCGGCTGTGCTCCGGCGACAACCCGGTGCGGGTGATCCTAGACCCGGAACATCGGCTGGACGGCAGCCAGCGCGTCTTTCGCGATGGCTGCGCACCGACCCTTCTCCTGGTGGCGGCGGACCGCATCGGGGCCGAACACCAATGGGGCCAGGCCGAAGTGATCCCGGTGCCACGCGGCCAGCAGGGCCTAGACCCTTTTGAAATTCGCCGGATCCTGGCCTTGCGCCGGCTGTCTTGGCTGTTCGTAGAGGGCGGCGGCATCACGGTGTCGCGCTTCCTGGCTGCAGGCGCCCTTGATCGACTACAGATCACCGTGGCCCCGGTCATCCTCGGCTCCGGCCGTCCCAGCCTGGTGCTGCCGGAAATCCACGATCTCACGCTCAGCCTGCGCCCCCGCACGCGTCGTTTCCTACTGGGGGACGACACCATGATCGAATGCGACTTCGCCCCATCTCCTCATCATAGATAGCTCAAAACCAATATGTACAGCCTTGCCGTCTCGGATCATTTCATGATCGCTCACAGCTTCCGGGGCGAAATTTTCGGCCCGGCCCAACAACTCCATGGCGCGACTTACAACGTCGAGCTTGATTTCCGCCGACCAACGCTGGACCAGAACGGACTGGTGTGCGACATCGGCCTGGCCTTGCAAGTGCTGCGCGAAGTGCTGGGCGAATTCAATTACAAAAATCTCGACGAACTGCCGCAGTTCAAGGGCCGCAACACAACCACCGAGTTGCTCGCCGGTGAGATCTTTACCCGCGTCAAGGCCCGCGTGGCCGAAGGTGCCGTGGGGCCTGGCACCGCAGGCGAGCTGGCATCGCTTCGGGTCGTGTTGCGTGAATCACCCGTCGCCTGGGCGAGCTTCGAGGGCACGCTGCGCTGATGGCGCTGGCTTTTCTGGTCCCCGGACGGCTCGATCAGCTCACCGGTGGCTACCTCTACGACCGGCACATCATTGAAGGCCTGCGCGCGCGTGGCCAGGCGGTCAATGTGGTGGAGCTGGCCGGTCGGTATCCGCAGGCAGATGAGCCCACGCGAACACTCGCCGCCGCCGCACTCGCCCGTTTGCCAGACCAAAGCACGGTCATCATCGACGGACTGGCGCTGCCTGGCTTGGCCGACTGCCTGAAAGACCAAGCAAGCCGTTTGAAGCTGGTCGGCCTCATCCACCACCCGCTGTCCTTGGAAACCGGACTGGATTTTGCGAACGCCCGCCACTACGCACAGCTTGAGGCCGAGCTTTGGCCATGCCTGAAGGGCGCCATCTGTCCCAGCGAACACACCGCCCAAGCGCTCCTGGCAGCAGGCCTTCCAACGGATCGTGTGGCCGTGGTCACCCCTGGCACGCGGCGGCCCGCCACCATCCGCCAAGCCAAAAGCGCGGGGCCAGTGCAACTGCTCGCGGTTGGGAGCATCACACCGCGCAAAGGTCACCTGCTGCTGGTCGAAGCCCTGGCCCAACTGCGTCACCTTGAGTGGCAGCTGACCTGCATCGGCAGCGTGACGAGAGACCCCGCCGCCTCGGCCGCGCTTCAAGGACGCATGGCCACGCATGGACTGACCGACCGCATCGTGCTCCTGGGAGAGCAGCCCGACCAGCGGCTGACGCAAGCCTACCAAGGGGCCGACATCTTCGTCCTGCCGTCCTACCATGAGGGCTATGGCATGGTCTTCGCGGAGGCGTTGGCACATGCTCTCCCCGTCATTGCCACCACAGCCTGCGCGATCGCGGCCACGCTGCCCGCTGGCACCTCGCTGCTCGTTGCGCCGGGTGACCTGCCAGCACTGAAAGATGCGCTTCAGCAAGCCCTGACCGACGACGCCTTGCGCGCTCGGCTGTCAAACGCTGCGAAGGAGGCTGCCAACGCGCTTCCCGACTGGGACAGCGCTGTGCAGGGCTGGGTGGCGGCCCTGCACAAGGTCACCCGATGACTGCCGCGGCGAACACCGGTTTCAGCACCGACTGGCTGCGCCAGCGCGAACCTTTCGACCTGGCCGCGCGCAGTCAATCGCTCGCCACCGGCTTCCAGGGAGCGCTGAGGTCACAGGCCGGGGGCGCCTTGCGCATCGTTGACCTGGCCTCGGGTTCGGGCGCGAACTTCCGGGCCTTGGCGCCCTTGCTGGGAACCGACCAGGAATGGCGCCTGGTCGATCATGACCCTCTGTTGCTCGCAGCCCAGCGCACCGAGATCACCAAGTGGGCGAGCGGGCACGGATGGCACTGCCATGATCACAAAGGTGCCCTCGCCATCCACGCGGGCCCAGCCCGCTGGCTTGTTCGCGGCCAGCAGCTAGATCTTGCAAGCGACCTTGAAGACATTGATCTGGCCTCATGCGACGGCCTCGTCACCACCGCATTTCTGGACCTGGTGTCGGCCGCCTGGCTGGATCGGCTGAGCGCACTGCTGGCGCGGACCCGCCGCCCTCTGTTGGCCACCTTGACCGTGGATGGCCGGCGCACATGGTTTCCCGGCAGGCCTGCCGACCACCTCCTCGCCGATGCCTTCTTGGCCCATCAAGGGGGCGACAAGGGCTTTGGCCCATCGCTGGGCGTGCGGGCAACACCCTACCTGGCGGCCAGTCTCGCCACAGCAGGCTACCAAAACAGCACACAAGCGAGCGATTGGCACATCGGCCACGAACACCGCGACATGCTCCTGGGCATGGCCAAGGAAGCTGCGGCCGTGGCCGCTGAAGCAGATCCCTCCAGCGAGCCCGCCGTGTCGAGCTGGCTGGCCGACCGGTCGACCGACATCTGTCAGGGCTTGCTGTCTCTACAGGTTGGACACCTGGATTTGCTGGCCGTGCCCATTCGATAACATTGACGCGAATCAATGCCGAGGGAATGCACGCCCCTAAGCTGGCGCCAACCACCAATCCGGGGTGGATCTCATCAAATCTTCAAAGGAGCACGATGCAACTCGCTTTCTATGGAGCCACAGACACCGTCACGGGTTCACGTTATCTGCTGAGCGGACAACACGGTGGTCATCTCCTGGTCGATTGCGGCTTGTTCCAAGGCCTCAAGCAGTTGCGTCTTCGCAATTGGGATCAACTGCCCTTCGATGTGTCCAAGATCGACGCCGTGTTGCTGACCCACGCGCACATTGATCACAGCGGATTTTTGCCCAGGCTGATCAAAGAGGGCTTCAAGGGGCGCGTGTATTGCACACGTTCAACCTTGGCGCTGTGCGAATTGCTTCTGCCCGACTCCGGCCGCTTGCAGGAAGAGCAGGCCGAGTTCGAGAACCGCCACAAGCTGTCCAAGCACGTGCAGTCCTTGCCTCTGTACACCGAGGACGACGCCAGGCAGGCCCTCAAGCACTTCGCCCCTGTCACTTTTGACGAAACGTTTTCACCCATCGAGGGCTGGTCCGTGCGCTTTCGCCATGCCGGCCACATCCTGGGTGCAGCCAGCGTGAAGGTGTCGAACGGAGGACGCAGCGTGCTTTTCTCAGGCGACCTGGGGCGCAGCGATGACCTGGTGATGAAGCCCCCCATGCCACCCGAAGAGGCGGACGTGCTGGTGGTCGAGTCCACCTATGGCGACCGCTTGCACCCTGATGGCGATGCGCTGGCGCAACTTGCCGATGTCATCAACCGCACGGCCGCCCGGGGCGGTCAGGTGGTGATCCCCTCCTTCGCGGTTGGCCGGGCACAGACACTGCTGCATTGCATCTCGCAACTCAAGCAGGCCCGCCGCATCCCCGACCTGCCGGTCTACCTCAACAGCCCCATGGCGGTCGATGCCACGCAAATCTACAGCCACCATGCTGGCGAGCATCGCCTCACGGCGCAAGAATGCGACGAACTGGGACACGTCGCGAAGTTTGCCCGGACCGTTGAAGAGTCCATGGCCCTCAACCGCTTGCGCTGGCCTTCCATCATCATCTCCGCCAGCGGCATGGCAACGGGAGGCCGCGTTCTGCACCACCTGAAGGCCTATGCGCCGGATTCCCGATGCACGATCCTGTTCACCGGGCACCAGGCGGCTGGCACACGTGGTGCCACGCTGGTGAGTGGGGCCAAGACGGTGAAAATATTCGGCGAGTATGTGCCCGTGCGTGCCGAGGTGGCCAACCTCGACATGCTGTCCGCCCATGCTGACCGCGACGATCTGCTGGACTGGATGGCCGCCATGCCCCGGCCCCCCAGCAGGGTGTACATCACGCACGGCGAGCCAGTGGCGGCCGATGCATTGCGGCTGGCCATCCAGGACCGCCTGGGCTGGGCATGCGAAGTGCCGGAGTACCGGCAATCAGTGAAGGTTTGAGGCGACGGTGGTGAGTGCGCAGATCGTCAGGTGGTCTGTTTGCGCTCACGTTTTGTACCAGGCTGCATCGACCTCATTGAAGATGGCGCCCTGCTCGGGTTCTGCATCCTGATAAGGGCCGGTGCCACTGTGTTCCGCCCGCGAGGCCGGCACAAAACTGCCGGTCTTGACATCAAAGACGTGGATTTCGCCTTCTTCGATCACGTAGTGCCAACCATGCAGCGAGATCTGTCGCGCCTCGACACGCTGGCGAACCATCGGGTAGTCCATCAAACGCTCCAGTTGCAGGACCACAGCGCGTTGCTCGGTGCGGCGCAGGGCCTCAGGCGTCACCTGCACTGGCAAGGCGGCCTCGCGGGCCAGGTCGAGCCAGGCGTCCAGGTTCTTGGCCTCGGGCGATATCTCTTCGTACAGTGCCTTCATGGCGCCGCAGTGGGAGTGCCCGCACACCACGATGTGGCTGACGTGCAGGTTGAGCACGGCGTATTCAATGGCAGCGGCCGTGCCGTGCAGTCCATGCAGGCCGTTGTAGGGCGGGATCAGTGCCCCGACGTTGCGCACGATGAAAAGCTCGCCAGGGCCCGCCCCCGTCAGCATGTAAGGCAACAGGCGGGAGTCTGAACACCCGATGAACAACGTGGTGGGATGTTGGCCTTGGTCCACCAGCGCCTTGAACTGCCCCTGGTATTGCGGAAAGTAGTCGGTGCGGAAGCGGCGGATGCGCTGGAGAAGCTCGTCATCCATGGAGGCTCACTGCAACAAAGGCGACTCGGCCGTGTCCAGATCCACGCCCTGCACCACCCAACGCCCCGCCAGCAACTGCATGGCCTGGCGCAAGGCCGTGACCCACACCTGCTGCCGCAACGACTGCGCCACGGCATCGCGCACCGCTTCGAAAGGCTGTTGCCGACCGGGGTCACGCGCCAGCACCTCGACCACATGCAGGCCGAAACGGCTGTGCACCAGCCGCGGCAGCACACCGACGTTGGCGCTGCCTTCGTCCTTGGCGAACAGCTCGCTGGCAAACTCGGGGGCGCAGTCCGTGGCGGTCAGCCAACCCAGGTCACCGCCCTGCTCGCCCGTCGGGCAATTGGACAACTTGCCCGCGACCTCGCCAAAGCGGCCGGGCTCGGAACGCACATCCAGCAAAGCTTGCTCGGCGTGCAGGCGCAGCGCTTTCACGTCCACGCCCGGGGTCACCGCGAACAGAATGTGGCGGGCCTGCACGCGCTCACCCACCGCGTATTGCGAAGTGTGGGCAGCATGGTGGCGACGGCAGCTGGCCTCGTCAGGCTCGGGCACCCGCAGGTTCTGCGCAAGCCAGACATCGATGGCCTCGGCAGCGGCTTCGCTCAGCACGCCATCATCGGGGGCAGGATCGTCGGCGGCCAGCAGGCCTTCGTCGATGGCCGCCTGGCGCAACAGTTCCAGGCTGGCGCGCTGGCGGCATTCGGCTTCGGTCAGGGCCGCAGCGTCATCAGCCAGAACGATGTGGCCCACGCGCAAAGCTTGCGGGGCGGCGGTGTCAGTGGAAAGCGTGCTCAACATGTCATCTCCTCATAAACCAATCTTGCGGCTGCGAACCACCTGCCAGGGGCGGACCAGGTAGCCCACCGAGGCAAAGCCACTCCAAGCGTGCACCAGGCGGGTGAAGGGAAAGATCGCGAACAGGCTCATGCCCATGAACATGTGGACCTTGAACACCATGGACACGTCCGTGATGAAGCTGGGCGCGTCGCCACGGAAGGTCACCAGGTGCTGAGCCCAGGCCATGAGCTTGAGCATCGTGGCGCCGTCACGGTGCTCGATGGACAGCGGCACGGTCGACAGCCCCAAGAGCAAGGTGGCCAGTATCCAGAACAGCACCAAGAAGTCGCGCCCACGCGATGTGGCGCGAACGCGCTCATTGCTCAGGCGCCGATAGATCAACAACAGCAGGCCGATCAGACCGACCAGGCCCAGGATGCCACCGGCCACCACGGCCAGCGTCTGCTTTTGGGCAGACGTCACCCCCAGCGCATGGACGATCGCGGGTGGGGTCAGCATGCCGAACAAATGGCCAAAGAACAGGCCGATGATGCCCAGGTGGAACAGGTTGGAGCCCCAGCGCAGCGTGCTGACGGACAGCATCTGGCTGGACTCGCTTCGCCAGGTGTACTGGTCGCGGTCGAAGCGGGCCAGACTGCCCAGCAGAAAAAGAGCTCCGCAGATGTACGGGTAGATGCCGAAGACGAATTGGTGGGTGAGGCTCATGCCGATGCTCCTCGCTGTGGATCGGCGGCCCGCCGCACGATCTGGATGGGTTGAGGCTGGTCGGGGCGTTGCTGCCCCTTGGACGAACAGCCGCCAAAGGCCTCGGGCTCGGCCCAGGCGGCGTCGATGGGCTCGTCGTCGGGCACTTCCATGGTCTCGACCTGTTGATGGCCCAACTCCAGCACCGCCGCCAGCACGTGGGCATAGGCGCTCTGGCGCTTGATCAGCGCGGCATGCACCGCATTGAGGATGTGGGCGATCTCGCCAACGAAGTCGCGCACCTGACCGGCCTCAAGCGTGGAGACGAACTCCAGCACCACGGGCAGGAAGTCGGGCAACTCGCCCTTGATCTGCGACGGGTCGAGGTACAGGCCCGCTTGCTCGTAAGTCTTGAGCAGGTCGATCATGGCGGGACCCCGGTCGCGCGAATCGCCATGCACATGCTCGAACAGGTGAAGCGAGGTGGCGCGCCCTCGGTCGAACAACTCGACATAGTCCTGCTCGACTTCGACGCTGTCTCGCCCTGACAGGGCCGCGATCAGCGCGTTCAGGGCGCGCAGGCGCACCCCACGCACGGCGCCTTCGCGCGCCAGGGCTTCGCTCAGCTCGGGCAAAGCCTGACGCAACTCAGCGCCCGGGTAGCTGAGCAAGTGGGCCAGCACGCGCAGGCTGTAAACCGGCGTGGTCCCGGCCTTGAAGAGGGGCAATGCACTCATGGTCAAACCTCCGACTTGATGGGGATGGTGCGCTTCTTGGTGCCACCGAACAGGCTGGCATCGGTCGCGCCGTCGGAACAGCCATTGCCGAATGAGAAGCCGCAGCCGCCCTTCATGTCAAAGGTGTTCTCTGCGTACTCGCGGTGGGCCGAGGGAATGACAAAGCGATCCTCGTAGTTGGCAATGGCCATGACGTGGTACATGTCATCGACCGTGTTCTTGTCCATGCCGACCTGGTCGAGCACCCGCTTGTTCTCGATGCCATCGACGTGCTTGCTGCGCATGTAGGCCCGCATGGCCAGCATGCGTTCCAAGGCGCGGGTCACCGGGGCCGTGTCGCCCGCCGTCAGCAGGTTGGCCAGGTACTTGACCGGGATGCGCAACTGCTTGACATCGGGGATCTCGCCATTGATGCCCAGGTCGCCCGAGTTGGCCGCGGCCTGGATGGGTGACAGTGGCGGCACGTACCAGACCATGGGCAAGGTGCGGTACTCTGGGTGAAGGGGCAAGGCCACCTTCCACTCCACGGCCATCTTGTAGACGGGGCTGTTGCGGGCGGCCTCCATCCAGGCGTCGGGAATGCCGTCCTTGCGAGCCTGCTCAATCACCTTGGGATCGTGGGGATCCATGAAGATGTCCAACTGGGCCTGGTACAGGTCGCGGTCATGCTCGACACTGGCCGCCTCTTGGATGCGGTCGGCGTCGTACAGCAGCACGCCCAGGTAACGGATGCGGCCCACGCAGGTCTCGGAGCACACCGTGGGCTGCCCGGCTTCAATGCGCGGGTAGCAGAAGATGCACTTCTCGGCCTTGCCGCTTTTCCAGTTGTAATAGATCTTCTTGTAGGGACAGCCGCTCACGCACATGCGCCAGCCGCGGCACTTGTCCTGGTCGATCAGGACGATGCCGTCTTCCTCGCGCTTGTAGATCGAGCCAGAGGGGCACGAGGCCACGCACGCCGGGTTGAGGCAGTGCTCGCACAGGCGCGGTAGGTACATCATGAAGGTGTTCTCGAACTGCCCGTAGATGTCCTTCTGGATGTCGTCGAAGTTCTTGTCCTTGCTGCGCTTGCTGAACTCACCGCCCAGGATTTCTTCCCAATTGGGACCCCAGACGATCTTCTCCATGCGCTTGCCGGTGATCAGGCTGCGTGGCCGTGCGGTGGGCGCGGCCTTGCTCTTGGGCGCCGATTGAAGGTGCTCGTAGTCGAAGGTGAATGGCTCGTAGTAGTCGTCGATCTGGGGCAGATTGGGGTTGGCGAAAATGCGCATCAGCAGCTTGAGCTTGCCACCCTGGCGGGGCTCGATCTTGCCGTTGGTTTTGCGCACCCAGCCGCCGTTCCACTTGTCCTGGTTCTCCCACTCCTTGGGGTAACCAATGCCAGGCTTGGTTTCGACGTTGTTGAACCAGGCGTACTCGACGCCGGGGCGGCTGGTCCAGACGTTCTTGCAGGTCACCGAACACGTGTGGCAACCAATGCACTTGTCCAGGTTCAGCACCATGCCGATTTGGGCTCTTATCTTCATGCTGTCACTCCTTGAGCATGGGGATCAACGCCCGTTGGCGCCTCGCCATCCAGCCAATCGACCTTGTTCATCTTGCGCACCACCACGAACTCGTCGCGGTTGGTGCCAATCGTTCCGTAGTAGTTGAAGCCGTAGCTGAACTGGGCGTAGCCGCCAATCATGTGCGTGGGCTTGAGCACGATGCGGGTCACCGAGTTGTGGATGCCGCC
>NZ_JAQSDR010000008.1 GCF_029946005.1 Aquabacterium sp. | reverse complement strand
TCTGGGGAGCAGCCTCGCGCAAGGGAAGAACGCCGCAGGCTTACCGCTTACGTTGGAAATTCATAAGCCCTCAGGCATCAATCAGGAAATGGTGTCGGCAAAGCGGCGCACACGGCGCGGCTTCAGGTGAACTGTGGCGCCTGCGACCAGGATGCCGCTGTCGCGCAGGGCTGCGAACTCGCCACGGGGCAACTCCACATCGACCTCGCCCTGGCCATCGACCCGGCGGAACTCCAGGCGGGTGTTCGGGCCCACGGTGAGGACATGCGCCAAGGTGACCGCCAGGCTGCCTTCTTCTGGATGGGCCAACACCTGGATCTCGTGTGGACGCACATAGCTCACATCGTCCAAGCCGCCGGTACTGGTCGATTCAGCCACGGCGCCTGGCGCATGGTCGCGGCCGTGGAACAGGTTCACATCGCCCAGAAACTTCAGCACGAACGGCGTGGCCGGGTGGTCGTAAACCTCGTCCGGCGGACCATCCTGCTCGATTCGGCCCTGGTTCATCACCACGATGCGGTCGGCCACTTCCATGGCTTCTTCCTGGTCGTGGGTCACGAACACGCTGGTGATGTGCACTTCGTCGTGCAGGCGGCGCAGCCAGCGGCGCAGTTCCTTGCGCACCTTCGCGTCCAGCGCGCCGAAGGGTTCGTCAAGCAACAGCACCTTGGGCTCCACCGCCAGCGCACGCGCCAGGGCGATCCGTTGACGCTGGCCGCCCGACAATTGGTGCGGGTAGCGGTCGGCGATCCAATCCAGCTGCACCAGCTTGAGCAGCTCGGTCACCTTCTTGCGGATGGTGCCCTCATCGGGACGTGTTTCCTTGGGCCGCACGCGCAGGCCGAAGGCCACGTTCTCAAAGATGCTCATGTGGCCGAACAGCGCATAGTGCTGGAACACGAAGCCAACCTGGCGGTCTCGCACCGACACATTGGTGGCATCGGCGCCGTGGAACAACACCGAGCCGCTGTCGGGCTGTTCCAGGCCGGCGATGATGCGCAGCAGCGAGGTCTTGCCCGAGCCCGAGGGGCCCAGCAACGCGACGAGTTCGCCAGAGGGGATTTCAATGTTCAGGTTGTCACAGACCGTGACCGACCCGAATCGTTTGACGAGGTTCTTGACTTCAATGCTCATGCGGGAACTCCAACATCCTTGACTTGGGCCAGCTCTTGCTTGACCTGACGCTCAACGATGAATTTCAAAACCAGGGTCACCAGGGCCAGACTGGCCAGGATCGAGGCCACTGCGAAAGAGGCGGCGAACTGGTACTCGTTGTACAAAATCTCAATGTGCAGGGGCAAGGTGTTGGTCTGTCCACGGATGTGGCCGGACACCACCGACACCGCGCCGAACTCGCCCATGGCCCGAGCGTTGCACAAGATCACACCGTAGAGCAAGGCCCACTTCACATTGGGCAGCGTGACCTTGAAGAAGGTCTGCCAGCCCGAGGCGCCCAGCACCCGCGCGGCCTCTTCCTGCTCCTGGCCTTGCGCCTGCATCAGCGGGATCAACTCACGCGCGATGAAGGGAAAGGTCACGAAAATGGTGGCCAACACGATGCCGGGCATGGCGAAGATCACCTTCAGGTCATGGTCACGCAGCCACTCGCCCCACCAACCTTGCAGGCCAAACACCAGCACGTAGACGAGGCCAGCAATCACCGGTGACACCGAGAACGGCAAGTCGATCAGGGTGAGCAGCACGCTCTTGCCACGGAAGTCAAACTTGGCGATCGCCCAGGCGGCCGACACACCGAACACCAGGTTCAAAGGCACGGCGATGACGGCGGCGGTGAGCGTCAACACGATGGCCGACAAGGCATCCGGCTCATTGATGGAAGCCAGGTAGACCTCCCAGCCCTTTTTGAAGGCCTCGAAGAACACCGACACCAGAGGCAGGAACAGGAACAGGGCCAGGAAGGCCAGCGCCAGGCCGATCAGCAGGCGGCGCACCCAGGCGGGCTCGTTGCGGCTGGCGGAAACATTGGGAGGAGACTGCGACATGTCACTTGCCTTGACGTTGGCGGGTCCAAGCTTGCAAGGCGTTGATCGCCAGCAGCAGGACAAAGGACATCATCAACATGACCACGGCAATAGCGGTGGCCCCCTGGTAGTCGTATTGCTCCAGCTTGGTGATGATGAGCAGGGGCGTGATCTCGGACACCATGGGCATGTTGCCCGCGATGAAGATGATGGAGCCGTACTCGCCCAGGGCACGGGCAAAAGCCAGTGCAAAACCGGTCAACAAGGCGGGCGTCAGGATCGGCAGGATCACCTTGGTGAAGGTTTGCAAACGCGAGGCGCCCAGGGTGGCCGAGGCCTCTTCCAGTTCGGCGGCCAGGTCTTCCAGGATGGGCTGCACCGTGCGCACCACGAAGGGCAAGCCGATGAAGGTCATCGCCACGAAGACACCGACGGGCGTGAAAGCCACCTTCACGCCCAAGGGCTCCAGGTATTGGCCGATCCAGCCATTGCCAGCGTACAAGCCCGTCAAGGTGATGCCCGCCACCGCGGTGGGCAAGGCAAAGGGCAAGTCCACCAGGGCGTCAACGATCCGCTTGCCGAAGAATTCGTAGCGCACCAGCACCCAGGCCACCAGCAAGCCAAACACGGCATTGACCACCGCCGCCGCCAACGAGGCGCCAAAGGTCAACTTGTAAGAGGCCACCACACGGGGCGAAGCCACGGCCTCCCAGAAGGCGGGCCACGTCATCGTGAACGTCTTCAGGAAGGTGGCCGACAAAGGCACCAACACGATCAGTGTCAGGTACATCAGCGTCAGGCCCAGCGCCAGGTCGAATCCCGGTAACACGCTGGGTTTGCGCAATAGAGTTTTTGAGAAAATCATGAATCAGCCGTTTGATACTGCCACGGTCACTTCTTGCCCAAGCCCAGGATCTGGTCGAAAGCGGCGCCATCGTTGAAGTGTTCTTTTTGTGCCTTCTGCCAGCCGCCGAAAACCTCGTCCACCGTGAAGGTCTTCACTTTGGGGAACTCTTTGGTGAACAAGGCCTGGGCCTTGTCGGTGCGGGGGCGCAGGTGGCTCTTGGCGGCGATGGCTTGGCCTTCGTCCGACCACAGGTACTTCAGGTAAGCCTCGGCCTGCTTGCGCGTCTTCTTGCGGTCCACCACCTTGTCGACCACGCTGACGGGGTTCTCGGCCAGCACCGTCCACTTGGGGTAGACCACTTCAAAGTCGCCGCCGAACTCGTTCAGGATCAGAGGCACTTCGCTCTCGAAAGTGACCAGGGCATCACCGATGTTGCGCTGGGCAAACGTGGTGGTGGCAGCCCGGCCGCCACCATCGAACACCGGCACGTGGGCAAAGATCTTGTGGACCAGGGCCTTGGCCTTGACCACATCGCCACCCGTCTTGATCACCGAGCCCCAGGCCGCCAGGTAGGTGTAGCGGCCGTTGCCGGACGTTTTGGGATTGGGGATCACCACCGAGATGCCGGGGCGGGCCAGGTCGTCCCAATCCTTGATGTTCTTGGGGTTGCCCTTGTGCACCAGGATCACGGTCACCGAGGCGGTGGGCGCGCTGTTGTTGGGGAAGCGCTTGGCCCAATCGGCGGGGATCAACTGGCCGCGCTCTGCCAGCAGGTCGATGTCATTGGCCTGGTTCATGGTGATGACGTCGGCTTCCAGGCCGTCGACCACGCTGCGGGCCTGCTTGCTCGAGCCGCCATGCGATTGGTTGATGGTCAAGGTCTCGCCAGTGGTTTGCTTCCAGTGTTTGGCGAAGGCCACGTTGTAGTTCTTGTAGAACTCGCGGGTGACGTCGTAGCTCACGTTGAGCAAGGTGGTGTCAGCCCAGGCGGAGCCGACCAGTGCCGACACGGACAGCACACCCACGGCGACATGGACAATTTGTTTCTTCAAAGAAAAACGCATGACAAGACCTTTTTTGATGCAGCAAGCGAATGTTAAAGAGCCCGCTTCTGCAGAAGAAGTGAGCATTTATCAGTTGCTTATGCAGTAAATGACTATGTAAGACAAAAATAGGCGGCTCTGACCGAGACCAGAGCCGCCCAACTGATGCCTTTGACTCCCTTTCAGGACGCCCCAGGCACCACCCCACTCGCTAGAAACTGGCCTTGATGATTCACTTCTTGGTGTAGATCTGGTCGAATACACCGCCATCGGCGAAGTGCGTCTTTTGGGCTTTGGCCCAGCCACCGAACACATCGTCGATCTTGATCAACTCGATCTTGGGGAACTGCTTGGCGTACTTGGCAAAGGCCTTGGCATCGGTGGGGCGGTAGAAGTTCTTGCCTGCGATGTCCTGGCCTTCGGCCGAATACAGGTACTCCAGGTAGGCCGTGGCCACTTCACGGGTACCCTTCTTGTCAACCACCTTGTCAACCACCGCCACTGGCGGCTCCGCGTAGATGCTGAAAGGTGGGTACACGATGTCAAACTTCTCGGCGCCAAACTCCTGCAGTGCCAGGTGGGCTTCGTTTTCCCAGGTCAGCAGCACATCGCCTTGGCCGCGCTCGGCGAACGTCACGGTCGACCCACGGGCACCCGAGTCCAACACGGGCACGTTTTCCAACAACTTGCCCACGAAGGCCTTGGCCTTGTCTTCAGAGCCCTTGCTGCGCTTCAGCTCGAAGCCATAGGCGGCCAGGTAATTCCAGCGAGCGCCACCCGAAGTCTTGGGGTTGGGCGTGATCACCGACGTGCCGGGCTTGACCAGGTCATCCCAGTTCTTGATCTTCTTGGGGTTGCCTTTGCGAACCAGGAACACGATCGTCGAGGTGTAGGGTGAGCTGTTGCCCTTGAGCTTCTTCTGCCAGGCCTTGTCCAGCAGACCGACGTTGGCGATGGCGTCAATGTCGTAGGCCAGGGCCAGGGTCACGACGTCGGCTTCCAGGCCATCGATCACGCTGCGACCTTGCTTGCCCGAACCGCCGTGCGAAGCTTTGACAGTGACGGTGTCACCGGTCTTGGCTTTCCAGTGCTTGGCGAAGGCCTCGTTGTACTCCTTGTAGAGCTCACGGGTGGGGTCGTAGGACACGTTCAACAGGGTGATGTCTTTGGCTTGGGCGACCGCAGGAGCCAGAGAAGCCACCCCGGCCACGGCCGTCAAGGCCGCGAGCGCGAGAACGTTGAAGGTGCGACGAGTGCGGTTGGAGACTGCTTGCATGTTGGTTCGAATCGTGGGTTGTGTTGAGTCAGTGGCTGAATCCTAAAAGCGGTGACATCAAAGCGGAACGAACAAAAATGCCTTTGCATATGCGATTGCCAAATGGTCAAAATCGCATTCCATCGGCCCCATAGAAAAAGCCAGCCACGTTTTGCAACGGGCTGGCTTTTTCTTTTGTGAACGCTGAATCAGTTCACCCCGGTGCCTGAATCTTGGTCAGCGGGTTCATGGCCTGCAATTGCGACGATGGGCTGGTGTGGGTCGACAGATCAGGCTGATCGCCGCTCCAGCTGGGGTCGGGGATCGAGTCGAACACCTGGCGCAGGCGCTGGCCCCAGGAGCTGCGGATCATGCGGAAGTAGGCGTTGGTGTCGTCGATGTTGATCAGCTTGTCGACTTTCAAGGCATCCGCCTCATAGACCATCAGGTCCAGCGGCAGGCCCACCGACAGGTTGGACTTCAGGGTCGAGTCCATCGAGATCAAGGCGCACTTGGCGGCCTCTTCCAGCGGCGTGCTCGGCGTGACCACGCGGTCGATCACCGGCTTGCCGTACTTTGATTCACCGATCTGGAAATAGCAGACACCATCAATGCCCGCTTCCACAAAATTGCCCGCCGCGTAGACATTGAACAGGCGCATGGTCTCGCCCTTGATCTGCCCACCCACGATGAGGTTGCAGTTGAAGTCGATGCCATGGTGCTGCAGCGCTTCGGCGTCGCGCGCGTAGACTTTGCGGATGGCGCTGCCCACGATGCGGGCCACGTCAAACATGCTCTTGGCGTTCCACAGGGTCACGGCCTTGCCATCTGGGGCTTCGATCTGCTCGGTGCCCAGCAACTGCTTGACGGCCTGGGTGATGGCCAAGTTGCCAGCGGACAGCATCACGATGACCCGGTCTTCGGGTTGCTCATAAACGGTCATTTTTCGGAAGGTGCTGATCTGGTCCAGCCCCGCATTGGTGCGCGAGTCGGAGAGGAAAACCAGCCCGGCATTCAGCCGCATGGCAACGCAATAAGTCATGATGAGCTCACGGATTTGAGTCGGTAGAGGGCGTCAAGCGCCTCGCGTGGGGTCAGGGTATCAGGATCGATGCTGGCGAGCATGGTCAAGGTCTCGGCCTCGGCCGACGTCAAACCCTCGCCAGACGACGGCGCCAAGGTCAGGCCGTCGTGCGCATCCAGGATCGGATCCGATCCAACCGAGACGGCGAACAGGTCAATCTGGTCATCAGCGTGGCGTTGCTGGGCTTCCAAAGCCTCCAGCGTGGCACGCGCCTGACGGATCAGAGCATGCGGCATGCCTGCCAGACGCGCCACTTGCACGCCGTAACTGCGGCTGGCGGGACCGGGCTGCAGTTCGTGCAGAAAGACGATGTCATCGCCCGCTTCTGCCACGCCCACGTGCACGTTCATGGCGCGTGGGTGCTTCTCGGGCAATGCTGTTAGCTCGAAATAGTGGGTGGCGAACAGGGTGAAAGCCTTGTTCTTGTCGTGCAGCTGGCTTGCGATGGCCCCGGCCAAGGCCAAGCCGTCGAAGGTGGATGTGCCCCGGCCGATCTCGTCCATCAGCACCAGAGAATGCTCGGTGGCGCCATGAACAATGGCGGCGGCCTCAGTCATCTCCATCATGAAGGTGGACTGGGCGTTGGCCAGGTCGTCGGCGGCGCCGATGCGGGTGTGGATGGCGTCGACTGGGCCCAGGCGGCAACTCGATGCCGGCACGTATGAGCCCATGGCCGCCAACAAGGCGATGAGTGCGATCTGCCGCATGAAGGTCGATTTGCCGCCCATGTTGGGGCCGGTGATGACCAGCATGCGGTGGTTCGCGTCCAGGCGGCAATCGTTGGGGATGAAGGTGACGCCGCTGGTTTCCATCAGGCGCGCTTCGACGACCGGGTGGCGGCCTTTCTCGATCTCGATGCAGGGATGGTTGACGAACTCGGGGCGGGTCCAGCCCAGGGTGCCGGCGCGTTCGGCCAAGGCTGACAAGGCATCCAGCGAGGCCAGGGCGCGGGCCAGGGCACTCAGCGCACCGAGGTGCGGCTGCAAGGTGTCGAGCAACTGGTCGTAAAGCCACTTTTCGCGGGCCAGGGAGCGGTCTTGCGCCGACAAGGCCTTGTCCTCAAAAACCTTCAGCTCGGGCGTGATGAAGCGCTCGGCGTTTTTCAGGGTCTGGCGGCGCTGGTAGTCCAGCGGCACCTTGTCGACCTGGCCTTGCGTGACCTCGATGTAGAAGCCGTGCACCTTGTTGTACTGCACGCGCAGGTTGCCAATGCCGGTGCGGGTGCGCTCGCGGGCTTCCAGATCGAGCAGGAAGGCGTCGCAGTTTTGCGAGATGGCGCGCAACTCGTCCAGGTCCGGGTCAACGCCGGTGGCGATGACGCCCCCATCGCGCAGCAGCACGGCGGGGGTTTCGGCCAGGGTGCGTTGCAGGGTCGCGGCGATGGCCGGGTCGGGCTGCAGGGCCGCATGGAGTTTTTGCAGCAGGGCCGAACAGGCGCCCTCGCCTGGCTGATCGATGCCGGGCACCCGAAGGCGAAGTTCGGGCAGCACCAGCAGGGTGTCGCGCAGCCCGGCCAGTTCGCGCGGGCGCACTTGGCGCAAAGCCACGCGGGCGGTGATGCGCTCGACGTCGCTCAGGCTGCGCAGGGATTCGCGCAGGGGTTCAAAGCCCTGCTCGGCGGACACCGGCTGCAGCAGGCAGGCCATGGCGTCGTGGCGTTCGCGGGCGATGGCGCGGTCACGCGGCGGGTGCGTCAGCCAGTGGCGCAAGGTGCGGCTGCCCATGCCGGTGCGGCAGGTGTCCAGCAAGGACAGCAGCGTGGGCGAATCTTCGCCGCGCAGGGTCTGGGTCAGCTCCAGGTTGCGCAGCGTGGCGGGGGGCAATTCCAGCAGGTCGCTGGCGCGGGCCACGTCCAAGCTGGCCACGTGGGCCAAGGCCCTGCCCTGGGTGTGTTCGGCGTAGCTCAACAAGGCGGCAGCGGCCGAATGGGCCAGCGTCAGGTCTTGCGCATTGAAGGCTTGCAGGCTGGCCACGCGCAATTGCTCACACAGCTTGCGCTGGCCCAAAGCGCTGTCGAACTGCCAGGTGGGGCGCGAGGTGAGCGAGGTGCGGGTCTGGCTCAGCAAGGTTTGCAGGCCGGGGGGCGTGCGGTCGCGGTCGTAGAGCAATTCGGCAGGTTGCAGGCGCGCCAGCCAACCAGGCAGTTCGCGCTCAGCGCATTCGCTCAGGCCCAGGTTGCCGCTGGACAAACCCAGCCAGGCCAGGCCACAACGGGCAGGACCGTTGGCGCGGCCACGCTTTTCAAGCACCACGGCCACGAGCAGCGCGTCTGCGCGCTCATTCAGCAGTTCGGTATCGGTCAGGGTGCCGGGCGTGACCACGCGAACCACCTTGCGCTCGACCGGGCCCTTGCTGGCACCGACCTCGCCCACCTGTTCACAGATGGCCACCGATTCGCCTTGCTTGATCAGCTTGGCCAGATACGTATCGAGCGCACTGACAGGCACACCCGCCATCACGACGGGCTCGCCGCCGGATTGGCCGCGCGTGGTCAGGGTGATGTCGATCAGGCGATTGGCCCTGCGAGCGTCATCAAAGAACAGCTCGTAGAAGTCGCCCATGCGGTAAAACAGCAGCGTGTCCGGGTGCTCCGCTTTGAGACGGAAGTACTGCTGCATCATCGGCGTGTGGCCGCTGAAATCCTTGTGCTCACTCATTGCTCGTTGCCCACCCTGCAAGCCCCACCCCATCCTGGCAGCGCCTTTCAGCGACGGCCAGAACCACCGTCTTCTCGCAGGCGGTCAAACGTCCTGGGGGTGGCCTTGATGCGAGTCCGGGTTGGGGCTTCGCCTGTGGGGGTGGCCGAGGCTTGCTTCACCGCATCAAGTGCCACATCGCTGTCGGCCACTTCGCCGCCCTCGCCTGCCAGCGCGGCCGCTTCCTTGGCCAACTGCTCTGGAATCGTGCTGTAGGGCGACAGGATCTTGACCAGTTGGCCGTAGATGCGCGGGCTGCCAGCCAGCACTTCGCGGCGGTACAAAAAGTCGGACTCGCCGGTGAAGTTGCCGATCAGGCCACCGGCCTCGGTGACGATCAGGGCGCCCGCGGCGGCATCCCAGGGGCTCAGGCCTGTTTCAAAGAAACCGTCATACCAACCTGCGGCCACGTAGCACAGGTCGAGCGAGGCGGCGCCTGGACGGCGCACGCCGGCACAAGCGGCCATCACTTCTTCGAACATCTTCAGGTAACGCTGGAAGTTGTCGCCCTTGCGGAAAGGAAAGCCCGTGCCAATCAGGCAATCGAGCAAGCGGGTGCGCTTGGACACGCGCAGGCGACGATCGTTCAGGAAAGCGCCCCGACCCTTGGAAGCGTAGAACATGTCGTTGCGGCTGGGGTCGTACACCACGGCCTGCTGGATCTGGCCACGGAAACTCAGCGCGATCGACACGGCGTACATGGGCAGGCCGTGGATGAAATTGGTGGTGCCGTCAAGCGGATCAATGATCCAGACGTAGTCGCTATCTTTGGCGCCGAACTCGCTGCCCGATTCTTCGGCCAGGATGCCGTGGCCGGGATACGCTTCAAGGAGCGTGGAAATGATCGCGTGCTCTGCGGCCTGGTCTACCTCGGTGACGAAGTCGTTGTGCGACTTGGATGTGACCGTCAGGCGATCCACATCGAGCGATGCCCGGTTGATGATCGCCCCGGCTGCACGGGCAGCTTTGATGGCGATGTTGAGCATGGGATGCAAAGCTTGGGACATGGACAGACCTTGGGGAACCGTACTGAAACCGTACAAAAAACGATGGACGCCACCTGCCCAGAAAAACCGGACAGGCCAACGACAAGAGACGCGCAGCGATGATCAAAGAACGAAGACAATCCTCTATTGTAACGATCCCTCCTGCTTTTTGCACCCCCTCTTCAAGCGAAATCCCCATTGAATGAAGGACTTGGTGCACGTTCTTGAAGCCATGAATTCAATCCCCGACCGCTCTGATCCGACCCGATTCATCCTGATCGGCACCAGCCACCCCGGCAATGTGGGGGCCACGGCGCGGGCCATGAAGGTGATGGGGTTCTCGGACCTGGTGCTGGTGCGCCCGCGCTTTGCCGACGTGCTCATCCAGGAGGAAACCGTGGCCTTGGCCAGCGGCGCGGCCGACATCCTGGTGCGGGCACGCGTGGTTGACACCCTGGAACAGGCGCTGGATGGGGTCACCCATGCCATCGGCACCGCGATGACGCCGCGCGACTTCGGCCCGCCCACTTTGACCCCACGTGAAGGCTTCGCAGCCCTGGCGGAGCAAACGCCAGCCCACCGACTGGGCCTCGTGTTTGGCAGTGAACGTCACGGCCTGTCCAACGAAGACGCCTACCGCTGCCATGCGGTGATGAGCATTCCCACCAACCCCCACTACGGCTCGCTGAACCTGGCGCAAGCGGTGCAACTGCTGTCCTACGAGTGGCGGCAGGCACTGGGCGGCTTTGGCATCAGTGCGCGCACGCCCGACCCTGAGCTGGCCGATGGTGCCGCCGTGCAGGGCCTGCTTTCGCATTGGGAAAAAGCCCTCGTCCACCTGGGCTTCCTGGACCCGGCCGCGCCCAAGAAGCTCATGCCCCGGCTCAACCAGTTGTTCAACCGCGCCCAGGTGCGCCAGGAAGAGATCCACATCCTGCGCGGCGTGGCCAAGGCCATGCTGGACAGCACGCCGCCCCAACGCCCGGGTCAGCAGCAGCAGGACGCCATCAAATGAGGCAGGCCCGAGCAGGCAACGATGCCACGGGCTCCGCGCTTGCCGTCTCGACCGACCCGACGCGGTCGCGCCCAGACGCCTTGGCCTGGTAGAGCGCGGCATCTGCCGCACCCAACAGTTCGCCGATCGCGCCGTCGCACTGCCCGGCCACCATGCTGGCTGAACCCACGCTGATGGTCACGAATGGCGACACGCCCGAGGCACCATGAGCGATCCGGGCCTGCCTGACCGCTTCGCACAAGGCCTGCCCCACCAGCGCGGCCTGCGCCTGATCGCGCCCCGGCAGCAAGAGGCCGAATTCCTCGCCGCCCAGGCGCGCGGCCAATCCCAACTCCTGGCGGGCCACGTCAGACAAAACGGTGGCGATTTGCCGCAGGCAGCGGTCCCCCGCTGGATGGCCATGCCGATCATTGAAGTTCTTGAAGAAATCCACGTCCATGATCAGCAGGCCCACCGGCTGGCCGACGAGGCCGCATTCCGACCAGGTGCGTGAAAAGTCTTCTTCGAACTGGCGCCGGTTGCTCAGGCCGGTCAAGGGATCAAGCACCGACAACTGGTGGAGGTGCTGCATGGTGGTTTCAAGCTCTTGGCGCTGGCGGCGGCTGATCTCGTTCAGCAGCCACTCCTTGCGCGCCCCGTTTTCCAAGGCATAGGCCGCGATCAGCGTGTAGACGCTCGCGTTGATGATGATGAGTGCCGTGTCTTCCATGATCAGGGCCGCCATGGGGCCGACCGGATTGAACATGGACAGGGACGCGATGGTCGCCACCGTGGGCACCAGGGCGAACCAGAAGGGCTGGCGGGCCACCACGCACGCGAACATCGGGATCAGGAACAGCGCCACCGCGAAGCCCAGCGTGGTGAACTCATGGCTCATGGACAGGGTCTTGATCGTCGCGATGGCCACCACCGTGGTGCCCAGGGCATAGAACGATTCCCTCAGCCAGGCTTTCAATGGCATGAAAGCCGTGGCACCCACGGCGGCGAGCATGATCACCGTGAGGCCCACCACGGTGTGGAGCATCTCGGTGGCCACGTCCGCAAACATGCCCCGGTTGGCGAACACATACACGTTGAAGGTGAGCATGCCCGCCACCGCCGCAGTGATGAGGTGGCGTTTGCGCTCTTCCTGGTGATGCGCCTGGTAGGCTGCCTCAATGTCGCGAGGGAAAAACAAGGAGCGGAAGCCCCGCGCCAAAAGCTGCCCCATCTGCGCAAGCTCGGTGCTGGCCTCACCTGGCACCATGGCCGTCTCCGCGACTTCGTCTTGAACCGCGCCCGCGTCGATCACTGGCTCGGCATGTGCCACGGCGCGATCGCGCCCGTCGTGTTTGGCCTGGTACAGGGCCTGGTCGGCAGCCTGTACCAAGGCATGGCGGGTGGCGCCACGGCCAGGCCATGCCACCGCCGCGCCCACGCTGACGGTCACATGCGGTCCGATCGACGATGCCCCGTGCTCGATGGCGCGCCCTCGAACGCCCCCGCACAGCGCCTTCCCCACGGCCAGGGCGTCCTGCAAGGCCTTCTCTGGCAGGATCAGACCGAACTCCTCGCCACCCAGCCGTCCGGCGAGGCCGCCGTGCGTGTCAGCCAACTCGTTCAGAACGCAAGCCACCTGCTTCAGGCAGGCATCGCCAGCCGGATGGCCGTGACTGTCGTTGTAGCGTTTGAAAAAATCCACGTCCAGCATCAACATGGACACGGGTTGAGCGGCCTGGGCTGCCAGCTTAAAAGCCTTCGCCATCTCGGCTTCGAAGTGGCGTCGGTTGTACAGGCCGGTCAGCGGATCGCGCACCGACAACTCGCGCAACTGCTCGCTGGCCTGCGCCAGACTGGCCTGAATCTTCGCGGATTGCTTCCGAAGCAGCCAGGCCCGGCGTTCCCGGAACTCAAAGCCATGGCTGGCGATCAGGGTGAGCACCAAGCCCAGCGCGAGCATGGTCACGTTGCTGCGCACGATCAATTGCTGCAAGGGCGTCTCGCCCTGAACGAAGGTGCAGTAGCCGATGAAAGTGAGCATGGACGAGGTGAAGGTCCAGCGATACCGCTGCCGTGCCGCGATGCCAGCGTACATGACCACACCAATGATCACCGCCGAATGGGTGAACATGGCATCGCCATTGTTGAACGTCGTCCCCCCGATCACTGCCGCCCCCACCACCATGGTGTTCACGGTGGTGTTGAACTCGAAATACTGGCTTTTCCAGTGTCGGCGCGGAATCGCAAGAGACACGCATTGCGACAAGCCGGCCAGGGCGATCAGGGCGTTGCGGGTGTCCAGCGTCAGCCCGATGGTGTCCGGGAACATTCGGATGACGATGTCGGAAGCGAACCAGACCCCCAGCGTGCCAATCATCCCGCAGATGATCAGCAGGCGCCTGCGACCCGCCACCGTGTCGGCCTGGAATTCCGCCTCCAACGCCGGGGGAAAGCCCAGACGTGACTGCCCATGCTCAATGACATCCTCCAGCGAGCCTGGAGCGGCTTGACTCTTCATGGGTCGTTTTCGTCTTTGGCGTGCCGAACTAAAGGCCGGAGCGGTACCCAGTTTCGCCTTGGACGCTAAACTGTTCAATTAAGTCTAATAAGTCATCACAACGCCCTCATGCTCTTTTCCCGCCTGCGAGAAGACATCGCCTGCATCCTGGAACGCGATCCCGCCGCTCGAACGGCCTGGGAAGTGCTGACCTGCTACCCGGGGCTGCATGCCTTGGCCATGCACCGATGGGCCCATTGGTGCTGGGCGCATGGCCTGAAATGGCTGGGCCGCTTCGTCTCCAACTACAACCGCTTCCTCACCGGCATCGAGATCCACCCGGGTGCCACCATTGGCCGACGCGTGTTCATCGACCACGGCATGGGCGTGGTGGTGGGCGAAACCGCCGAAATTGGTGACGATTGCACCATCTACCAAGGCGTGACCTTGGGCGGCACCTCGCTCAGCAAGGGGGCCAAGCGCCACCCCACGCTGGGCAAGGGCGTGATCATCGGTGCCAACGCCCAGGTTCTGGGCGGGTTCACCGTGGGCGATGGCGCTCGCGTGGGCTCCAACGCCGTGGTGACCAAGCCGGTGCCGCCCGGTGCCACCGCCGTGGGCAATCCAGCCCGCATCGTCGTGGCCAAAGTGGCCGTACTCGATGCCAAGCAGGCCGAGCGCGAAGCACTGGCAGCCCGCCTGGGTTTTTCAGCCTACGGCGTGACCGAAGGCGACGACCCCTTGTCCCAGGCCATGCGAGGCCTGATCGACCACGCCTCCGGGCACGAACACCAGATCACCCTGATTTGGCGCGCCATTGAGAAACTCGCCTGCGAAGCGAAGACCGAAGCCGGTCGCGACTGCCTGCCTTGCGATGCCCAAACCACCGAGCAGTTCAACGCGGAAGAACTCAATCGCTGGATGAAGTGAGGGGCGGGCGAGGTGGGCCAGTACTGAGCCAAACCCATGCCCCGCCGAGGAGTTCGCAGGCCGGTTTTCAGCCAGGCCACTGGCGCTCACCGCCTGATAAGATCCCGCCATAAAACAATGCTCGGGAGGAGCAAGTTGGTGCTCAAAGCTTGATGTCGCTCGACACGCTCTACACCGCCGAAACGCCAGAAGGCATCGCCCTGTCCTTGCGACCCGCAGGGGTGATGGCCCGTTCGCTGGCCTACCTGATCGATGCCGGCATTCGCCTGGTGATCTTCTTCTTCGCGGTCCTCATTGCCCGTCCCATGGGTGGCGTGGGCTCGGCCTTCCTGATGATCTTGTACTTCGCGCTGGAGTGGTTTTACCCGGTCGTCTTTGAGCTGACCAAATCGGGGGCCACGCCTGGCAAACGCATGATGGGCTTGCACGTGGTGATGGACTCGGGCCTGCCCATCACCCCGGCCGCGTCGATCACCCGCAACCTGCTTCGCGCGGCCGATTTCCTGCCCATGGGCTATGCCGCCGGCATGCTGTCCATGCTCACCCGACGCGACTTCAAACGCCTGGGCGACCTGGCGGCGGGCACCTTGGTGGTCTACCACCAGACGGCGCAACTGCATGGTGTGCCTCCACCGGCCATGGCCATGCCACCCGCCCGCAAACTCTCACCCAAAGAGCAGGCGGCCATCGTGTCGTGGGCTGGCCGCTCCGCGCGCCTGACGCCTGCCCGGCTGGACGAACTGGCCGTGCTGGCCGCCTCGGTGACCCGGCCAGACGGTGGCGCGAACGCGCGCGGCGACTACGATGCCACCCGGCGCTTGCAAGGTGTGGCGCAGTGGCTTCTGGGCCACCGCCCTGGAGGTGGCTCGCCATGACGCCCTTGCAGTTTGAAAAGAACCACTCAGCCACTTGGGCCGAACTCGAAACCATGCTGGACCGCCTCGATGGCCTCCAGAAAGTCAAGAAACCGAAACGCGGTGAGCCGCCACTGCCGCCCGTGGACGGGGCCCGCATGACCGCGCTTTACCGGCGCAGCTGCGAACACCTGGCCTTGGCTCAGGCGCGTGCCTATCCCATCCACCTGACGCATCGCCTTGAAACGCTGACTCAGCGTGGGCATCGCCTCGTCTACCGTCAGCATGACTACGGGGTGGCGCGCCTCAAGCAACTGGTGCTGATCGACTTCCCGCAAAGCGTGCGTGGCCACCGCTGGTACTTGCTGGCCGCCACCTTGTTGTTCGTCGTGCCGATGCTGGCCATTGGCTGGGCCACCTACCGCGACCCCGGCTTTGTGCTGCACCTGATGAACGCCGACGAGGTTCAGAATTTCGACAGCATGTATGGCGACAGCAGCCGGTCCATCGGTCACCAGCGGCACGCCTCCACCGATTGGCAGATGTTTGGTTACTACATCCAGCACAACATTGGCATCGGCTTTCAATGCTTTGCCAGTGGCCTGTTCTGGGGGCTCGGCAGCGTGTTCTACCTGGTCTTCAATGGCCAGTCGATTGGTGCCGTGGCAGGCTACCTCACGGCGCGCGGCTACACCGAGACCTTCTATTCCTTCGTGGTCACCCACTCGGCGTTCGAACTCACGGCGATCGTGCTGTCAGGGGCCGCAGGCCTGCGACTGGGCCACGCCCTGCTCTCACCGGGCCGCCGAACGCGCCTTGAATCGCTCAAGCATGCCGCCAACGACGCCATCACCGTGGTCTATGGCGTGATGGGCATGCTGCTGATTGCCGCCGCCGTCGAGGCCTTCTGGTCGTCGGCCCGGTGGGTGGCACCGAGCGTCAAGTATGGCGTGGGGGCCGCCTGCTGGGCCGTGGTGATCGCGTACCTGGGTTGGCAAGGCCGCCCCGCCAGGAGCCCGCATGCAGGTTGACGGGCTGACGGTCGAGCTTCGCCCCCGCAGCATGTCCGAGGCCTCGGACCTGGGCGTGCTCATGGTCCAGACGCATGCCCGCTCGGTGTGGCGAACCTGCGCGCCAGTGTTTGGTGTGGCCATGCTGCTGGCCTTGTCCACGGTCGAGATCGCGCCCTGGTTGCCCGGCGTGCTCATTTTCTGGCTCAAGCCCTGGCTGGACCGCAGTGTGCTGTTCGTGCTGTCGCGCGCCTTGTTTGGCCAAACCACCACCTTCGCCGATTTGTGGCGTGCGCGCGCCAGCGTGTGGTGGCAGCAACTGCCACGCACGCTGACCTTTCGGCGGCTGTCGCCCTGGCGTTCTTTCACGCAGCCCATCTACCAACTGGAGGGGCAATCCGGCAAGGCCTTGCGCCAGCGAAGCTCGCAGTTGCTGTCAGGCCAGCGCTGGGAGGCCAGCCTGATGCACACGGTCTTTGCCACCATTGAGATGGTCCTGAACCTTGGCCTGGTCGGGGTGCTCATCTGGCTGGCCCCCAACGGCGGAGGCCTGGGCTTTTTCCAATGGCTGACCAGTTCCGACCACCTGGTGGCGTCGCTGCTGGGCACACTGGCCTACGCCACCGTGGTGTTCGCGCTGGAGCCGTTCTACGTGGCCGCAGGCTTCGCCATGTACCTCAACCGCCGCGTCGAGCTTGAGGCCTGGGACCTTGAACAGGAGTTCCGGCGTGCCTTCAGTGCTTGAGGCCATGAAGGCTTGCCGCCCCGCGCTCCTGGCCCTGGCTCTGTGCGCCTGCCAGGCCCCGATTGGGGCGCAACCCGCCCCGGCGCCCTCGCGCGAAGCCGTGCAAGCCGCCCGCGACCAGGTGCAGAAAGACCCCAACCTCGGCGGCTCCCGCCAAGAACAAACCCTGCGCTTCAAAGACATGGACAGCTGGAAGTCCAAGCCCTCCAAGAGCGAGCCGCCACCCATGTGGCTGGTCGGCATGGCGCGTTGGATCGCGGATGCCGGCCGTTTGGTGATCTGGGCACTCGGCGCACTCGCCGTCGCTTTGTTCCTGGTGGGCCTGCGCCACTGGATTCGGGTGCGCGCCGAACTGGCCAGCGTCAAAACCCTGCCCTTGCCCAGCCACGTTCGCGAGCTGGACATCCGGCCCGAGAGCCTGCCCGACCAAATTGGCGCCACCGCGCGCAATTGGTGGCTGCGTGGCGATCACCGTGAGGCGCTTTCGCTGCTTTACCGGGGCGCCTTGTCCCGATTGGTCCACGACCATGCCGTGCCGATCCGCGCGGCCAGCACCGAGGGTGAATGCGTGCAACTGGCCACGCGCCGCCTGGCACAAGACCGCAGCGACTTCTTCGCCCGGCTGGTGAGCGCCTGGCAACTCACCGTCTATGGCGCCCGCATGCCCGATTCCAACAAGGTGCTGGCCCTGTGCGCTGACTTCGACACCCACCTGGGGTCAACGTCACCCAAGCCGGAGGCCCCCCGGTGAAGTTCGAGCACCTGCTGAAAGCATTGCTGGTGGCTTTGCTGCTGGCCGCTGGTGCGTGGGTGGCCACGCGCACGGAGTGGGTCGATGAGGCCGTGGCCACCCCGCCCAAAGGCGAGGCATTGACCAATGAGCTGTACGCCACCCAGCAGCTCGTGCGCCAGCTGGGCGCCAAAGTGGTCAAACCCAAAGAGCTGTCGGCCATGCCTGCGCGCCAAGCCACGCTGTTGCTCAGTTCATGGCACTGGGACTTGTTCCCTGAGCGCGAACGCCTGCTGCGCGCATGGGTGCAAGGCGGCGGACACCTCGTCATCCACGCCGACATGCTCTACAACGATCGCCTCCAAGCCTGGCTGCCTGTCCAGCGCGTGGACGACGACGATGACGACGAGGAGCAGGAAAACGAGGCGCTGCCCGCACCTGACAGCCCGGCCAGCGCCCCCGCCTCCGCGCCCTCGGTCGCTCAAAGGCGAAAAGCCGTTGAATGCGACAAGGTCATCGAACCGGAAGGCGTGAAACCCGCTTATGGCGACCGGCGTGATTACAAGCTCTGCGGCGGCCACGGCTACCCGCGGATCAAGGCGCCTTCGGCACCGCAATGGGCCATCGAAGGTCCGCTCGGGCTCGACCTGGTCCGCGTGCCCATGGGGCAAGGCAGTGTCACCATCATCACCAGCCAACGCTTGTTCCTCAACCAGCATGTTCTGCAGGGCGACAATGCTTTGCTGGCCATGGCCGCCTTGCAAGTGCGCCGCGGCACTGAAGTCTGGTTCGTGTCCGAAGAGGCCCGCCCGCCCCTGCTGCAATGGCTGTGGACGCAAGGCTGGGTGGCGGTGATGCTGGGTCTGCTGGCCCTGTCAACGGCCTTGTGGCGCGGGGCCGTCCGCTTTGGTCCGTTGTCAGCGCGCCCAGTGCCAGGCCGCCGCTCCATCGCCGAACAGGTCAAGGGCACCGCCCAATTCCTAAAGCACCATGGCGCCGATGCCCTGCACGCGGCCCAGATCCGTGCCCTGGATGAAACCGCCCAGAACCACCTGCCCGACTACGCGCGCCTGGAGCGCGGCGCACGCGCCAAAGCCCTTGCCAAAGCCACCGGGCTGGACGCCGACGCCCTGGCACGCGCGCTAGACCGCAAGCTCAAACGAACGGGCCGCGAACTGGCCCCCACACTCGAATTGCTTGAGACCGCCCGCCGACGCCTCAAGCCCCCACTGACATCCCGCCGATGAGAACCCGACATGCAAATCAAACCTGAAGACCTCACGCGCGCCGCCGAATTGCTCAATGGCCTGCGCACGGAATTGTCCAAAGCCGTGGTGGGCCAACGGGAAGCCGTGGACCAGACCCTGGTTGCCCTGGTCGCCTCTGGCCACGTTCTGATTGAAGGCGTGCCGGGCCTGGGCAAGACCTTGCTGGCCCGCAGCCTGGCCAAGGCCATGACCTTGAAGTACGCACGCGTGCAGTTCACCCCAGACCTGATGCCGTCGGACATCACCGGCCATTCGGTGTTCGATGCCGCAGCGCGCGGCGAATCTGCCAGCGGTATGGGCGCCTTGCGGGTTCACCGCGGCCCGGTGTTCACCAACCTGCTGCTGGCCGACGAAATCAACCGCGCCCCCGCCAAAACGCAAAGTGCCTTGCTCGAAGTCATGCAGGAGTACCAGGTCACCCTGGAAGGCCAGACGCTCAAGTTGCCACGCCCATTCATGGTCCTGGCCACGCAAAACCCGATCGACACCGAGGGCACCTACCCCTTGCCCGAGGCGCAGCTCGACCGCTTCCTGTTCAAAATCGACATTGGCTACCCGACCCACGAAGAAGAAACCGCCATCATCCGGCGCGCCACCGAGCGCCAGATCGGCGATCAACTGTCGCTGGATGGCATCGAGCCGCGCCTGGACGAACGCCTGGTACTGACCTTGCAAGAGATGGCCTCCCTCGTGCGCACCGACGAACGCGTGGCCGACTACGCCGTGCGCATCATGCGGGCCACACGCCAATGGCCTGGCTTGTCCTCAGGCGCCGGCCCACGTGGCGCGATTGCCCTGGTGCGGGCCGCACGGGCCTCGGCCCTGCTGCAAGCGCGCGATTTCGTCACCCCCGACGACATCAAGGGCCACGTGCTCCCAGCCTTGCGCCACCGCGTCATGCTGGCCCCGGATGCCCAACTCGAAGGTCGCCAGGTCGATGAGTTGCTGAGCGACGCCCTCGACAGCGTTGAGGCCCCGCGCCTTTGAACTGGCCCGGCCGATGAATTGGACCTTGATCCCCAGTCGCCACGCGGTCACCGCGCTGGCGGCCCTCGCCGTGGCCAGCGCCTGCGCCTTGATCGCGGGCCTGCCGCTGGCCACGGTGGGCCTGGCCGCTGGCGTGCTGCTGACCCTTGGTGCGGCCTGGGCAGGCCTGGACCTGTGGCGCAGCGAACGGGCCTGGCGCCAATCGCCCCTGCGCATCGAACGCACCCTGCCCCACGCCCTGGCACTGGGCGTTCAGCGCGTGCTCAGCCTCACCCTGGTCAATCAAGGCAACCGGGCATGGCAAGTGGCCGTGTTTGACGAAGTCGATCCCAAGCTGGAATTTCAAGGCCTGCCGCAAACCGTGAGCGTGCCCGCCCTTAGCCGGGTGGATGTCCATTACAAGGTCACACCTCGGCAACGCGGCATCGTGCATTTCGGCGCCACCCAGGTGCGGATGCAAACGCTGGGCGGCAGCTTCGAAACCCTGCGCCAACTTGGCCAGGCACAAAGCCTGCACGTCTACCCCAACTTCGCTGCGGTGGCTGGCTACGCCTGGCTGGCAGGCGATCGCCGCCTGGCACAAATCGGCATCAAGACCTACGCCCAACGCGGCAGGGGCACCGACTTCAAACAGTTGAGCGACTACAAAGTAGGCGACCCCATCCGCCACATCGACTGGAAAGCCACCATGCGCCACGGCCGCCCCATCGTGCGCGAGTTCCAGGACGAGCGCGACCAATGCGTCATCTTCATGCTCGACTGCGGGCGCCGCATGCGCGCCGACGAAGGCGCCATCAATGCAGACGGTAGCCACTTCGACCAGGCCCTCAATGCGCTGATGCTGATGAGCTACGTCGCCTTGAAAGACGGCGACGAAGTCGGGGCCATGACCTTTGGCACGGCCCCCGGTCAGCAACGCCACTTCGCGCCCCGCAAGGGTTCGTCCACGCTCAACGCCTTGATGGCCCGCCTGCACGACATCGAACCCGATGCCACTCATTCCGACTACCTGCTGGCCGCGCAGGACCTGCTGCGGGTGCAGCACAAGCGGGCACTCGTGGTGCTGTTGACCAACTTCCGGGACGAAGACTCGGCCGAATTGCAGCCCGCGCTGAAGTTGCTGCGCGGGCGCCATCTGGTGCTGGTGGCCAGCTTGCGCGAGCGCGTGCTCCGAGAAGTGGCCGAACAAGCCATCGCGCACCCCAGCCACGCCATTGAAGTGGCGGGCGCCCACTGGTTTGAGCAAGCCCGGCGCGATGCGTTTCGGCGCGTGGTGGGCCCAGATGCGCTGTCGGTGGATGTGGAACCGGGCCAACTGGCCGTGGCCCTGGTCAACCGTTACCACGCGGTCAAGCGCTCGGGCCTGCTCTGAGGCTTCGGCATTGAAATGATTTTTAACCCAAGGAGGACGATGATGAGTGTTGCCAACCCCTACCAGCCACCCCGCGCCAATGTGGCCGATGTTCGAAGCTCGTCAACGAGCTATCAACCCGTGAAGTTCTGGTCCCGACAAGGCCGCGTCAGCCGCCTGCAGTACCTGGGCTATTTGATGGGCGGCTACCTGCTGCTCATCCTGGGTGCAGGCATCGTGGGCTTCATTGCAGCGGCAGCGGGCATGGACAAGTCCGCCACCGCGCTGGGCATGATCGCGGCCATCCCCTACGTCGTCTTTTCCGTACTGATGGCCATCCAACGCGCGCATGACATGGACTGGTCGGGCTGGACCTGCCTCTTAACCCTCATTCCTTTCGTGGCGTTTGTATGGTTTTTCAAAGCGGGCACGCCGGGCGAAAACCGCTTCGGCGCACCACCGCCACCCAACACCACCAAGGTCAAGATCCTGGCCCTGGTCATGCCCATCATTGCCATCATCGGCATTGTGGCCGCCATTGCACAGGGTTATGCGCTGAAAACCAAAGCGGCTCAAACGCCCATCGAGCAGCCTGCGCCCTGACGCCAACTTGCTCAGGTCGTCAGCACAGTCCGCTGTGCTGACTTCGGCCTGAACGCCGCGCACACCGTGACATCAGTCTCAATGTAGGGCCCACCAATGAGGTCAATGCAATAGGGCACCGCCGCGAAAATGCCGGGAACCACGGAACGGCCCTCAGCATCGCGCAGCCCTTCCAGCGTTTCGGCGATGGACTTGGGCTGCCCTGGCAAATTCAAGATCAAAGCCTGCTTGCGGATCACTGCCGTCTGGCGCGACAAGATCGCGGTCGGCACAAAACGCAGGCTGATCTGACGCATCTGCTCACCAAAGCCGGGCATTTCCTTGTCGGCCACGTCCAGCGTGGCTTCAGGGGTCACGTCGCGCGGCGCCGGGCCGGTGCCCCCGGTCGTCAGCACCAAGTGGCAACCGTCGATGTCCACCAACTCGCGCAACGCAAGCGCAATGCCTGCCCGCTCATCAGGGATCAGGCGAGGCACCCAGGTGATCGGGTTGCGCACAGCGCGCCCCAGCCAGTCCTGTAAAGCCGGCAAGCCCTTGTCTTCGTAGACGCCCGCACTGGCGCGGTCAGAGATCGACACCACGCCAATGCGAACCACATCCAGCCCATGGGGAGTCAGCTCAGTCACGGTCAATCCTCGCCCTCGCCCTCGTCCAGTACCTCGTCACTTTCGCCAGTGCGCTCGTGGCCTTCGAGGGCCTGCTTGATGTACTGGAACAACTCGCGGAAACCACGCCCACTGCGGTTTTCAGGAGCGGCGGCCAGGTCCTTGCGGGCATTGCGGATCAACGCGCGCATTTTCTGCACGTCGGATTGCGGGTACTCGGCCACCCAACGCGTCAAGGCATTGTCATCGGCCACCAACTCGGCGCGCCAGCGCTCGGCATCGTGCAAGGCCAAGGCGTTGCGCGCATGGCCCAACTGGAAAGAAGCCACGGCCTCCTTGATGGGCTCGGCATCGCAACCGCGCAGCAGCTTGCCGATGTACTGCATCTGCCGACGCTTGCCTTCGAAAGACTTGGTGCGCTTGTAATCGCCGATGGCATCGTCCAGGATCTCGGGCAGGCCGATGTCGGCCAGGCGGTCCTTGGGCATGGTCACCAGGGCTTCGCCCAGGGTTTGCAGGTCGTGGCTGTCCCTTTTAAGCTGCGATTTGCTGGGCCGCCGGTAGCCGTTTTCGTCGACTTCGTCGTCGTCTGAGGGGGGGAACTGATCTTGATTCATGTGGTCGCTATGATACGAGGTCAACCCCCTCACCGACGCGAACCGCATACATGGCCGCCAACAAATCCTCCAAGTCTTCTTCCAACGCCAAGCAGCCTGACCTGTCCGGCTTCGCCTACTCGCGCGATCAGTTCCAGCAATTGATTGAAGACGCCTTGAAACTGGCCCAGAAGTTGGGGGCCTCCGACGCCGCCGCCGAGGTCTCCGAGGGCATGGGCCTGTCGGTGTCAGTGCGCAAGGGCAAACTTGAAAACGTCGAGCGCAACCGCGACAAATCCATCGGCATCTCGGTTTACCTGGGCCAACGCCGGGGCAACGCCAGCACGTCCGATTTTTCACCCGCAGCGCTTGAACAAACCGTGCGCGCCGCCTACGACATCGCCCGATTCACCGCCGAAGACCCAGCCGCCGGCCTGCCCGACGCCGAAGACCTGGCCACCGGCCGCGCCGCCAAGCGCGACCTGGACCTCTTTCACCCCTGGTCCATCGATGCGGCCCAGGCCGCCGAACTGGCCCGCCGCTGCGAAGACGCGGCCTTGACGGTCGATCCGCGCATCACCAATTCCGAGGGCGGCGGCGTGTCGGCGCAGCAATCGCACTTCCTGGCAGGCAACACGCGCGGCTTCCGGGGTGGCTACGCCAGCTCGCGCCACTCGCTGTCGGTCTCGCCCATCGCCGGTCGTGGCAACGACATGCAACGCGACTTTTGGTATTCGTCCGAACGCGATGCCCGCGACTTGGCGCGTCCCGAAGTCATTGGCCGTTACGCGGCCGAACGCGCCTTGGCCAGACTCAAGTCCCGCAAGATCGCCACCTGCGAAGTGCCCGTGTTGTTCGAATCGCCCCTGGCCGCCGGCCTGCTGGGCGCCTACGTGCAGGCCACCAGTGGCGGAGCGCTGTACCGCAAGTCCACCTTTTTGCTCGACAGCCTGGGCACGCAGGTGCTGCCCAAGCACATCAACATCCTTGAAGACCCTCACATCCTCAAGGGCAAGGGCAGCGCCCCCTTCGACGACGAAGGCGTGCTGACCCGCAAGCACCATGTGCTCAAAAACGGTGTGGTGCAGAGCTATTTCCTGTCGAGCTATTCAGCGCGCAAGCTGGGCATGAAAACCACCGGCCACGCAGGGGGATCGCAAAACCTGATCCTGCAAAGCAAGTTGACCGACCCCAAGGACAACCTCAAGGCCATGATCAAGAAGCTACACCGCGGCTTGTTCGTGACCGAGCTGATGGGCCAAGGCGTGAACTACGTGACGGGTGACTACTCGCGCGGTGCGGCCGGTTACTGGGTCGAGAACGGCAAGATCGCCTTCCCGGTCGAAGAAATCACCATCGCGGGCCACCTGGGCGAGATGTTCAAGCAGATCGTGGCGGTCGGCGCCGATGAGTACACCTACGGCAGCAAAACCGTGGGCTCCATCCTCATCGAGAAGATGAAAATCGCCGGGCATTGATGCCGGTGAGCTGACGCGGCAGGGCAACACGGGTAAGCACCTGCCCAGGCCTGCGTCACCAGGCCTGAAGCACTCCTAAAATGTCCGAATTCAAGCCCCGCTTGAGCTTCGGACCATTCCCAGGAGACCCGCCATGCAACGTCGTTCCTTCATCAACCGCGCTGGCCTTGCCGGCGTTCTGGCCGCAGGCGTAGCCCCCGCCATTGTTCGCGCTGAAGCCAATGTGCGCTGGCGCCTGGCCTCCAGCTTTCCCAAATCGCTGGACACCATTTTTGGCGCCGCCGAGGTCTTCACCAAGAAGATCAGCGAGATGTCGGGCGGCAAGTTCGTCATCTCGGTGCACGCTGCGGGCGAGTTGATGCCCGCCTTCGGTGTGGTCGATGGCGTGCAGAACGCCACGGTCGAAATGGCCCACACCGCGCCCTACTACTTCGTCGGCAAGGACGAGACCTTCGCCATCGGCAGCGCCATCCCCTTCGGCTTGAACTCGCGCCAGATGAGCGCCTGGATGTACGAGGGCAACGGCCTCAAGCTCATGCGCGAGTTCTACGCGCAGTACAACATCATCAGCTTCCCGGGCGGCAACACCGGCGCGCAAATGGGCGGCTGGTACCGCAAACCCATCAAGTCCCTGGAAGACATGAAGGGCCTGAAGATGCGCATTGGCGGCTTTGCGGGCAAGGTCATCGAGCGCCTGGGCTCCATCCCACAGAACCTGCCAGGCGGCGAGATCTACCAGGCCCTCGAAAAAGGCACGATTGACGCCGCCGAATGGGTCGGCCCGTATGACGACCAAAAGCTGGGCTTCCACAAGGTGGCGCCCTTCTACCACTACCCTGGCTGGTGGGAGGGTGGTCCGCAACTGGACTTCTTCATCAACACCAAGGCCTTCAATGGCTTGCCGTCCGAGTACAAGGCCATGATCGAAGCGGCTGCCTCGCATGCCCACGTCGAGATGCAGGCCCGCTACGATGCCGCCAACCCGCTGGCACTCAAGCAACTGGTCGCGGCCAAGGCTCAACTGGTGCAGATGCCCAAGTCCGTCATGGACGGCGCCTTCAAGGCCTCGATGGAGATCTACAGCGAGCTGAACGCGAAGAACAAAAATTGGGCCAAGGTTTACGCCGACTATGCCAAGTTCCGCGCCGACCAGAACCTGTGGTTCCGCTTCACCGAGGCCACGTTCGACCGCTACATGCAAGCCGCCAAGCTTTGATGTGAGCCCTGGGCCAAGTGGCCCAGGCTCTTTCCTCAAGGGGCTTGGCCACCTGACTTCTGCAAGGCATCGTTCACCGCCTTGTTCGGGTCTTCCTCAGGCGGCACCTCGGGCACGGGCAAGCCTTCGCCAGAAGCCGCCGAAGCCGCGTCATCCACAGGCGCCGACAGATCAAGCGGCATCTCGATCTGGACATTGTCCACATCGATCACCGCTTCCTTGTCCAGCCAGTAGGTCACGGACTGGGGCCAGAAAATCACCACCGTGACCAGCATCAACTGCATCACCACCCAGGGGATGGCCCCCAGGTAAATGTCGCGCGACAAGATCGGCTTGCTGATGGCCCCGCTCTTGTGGATCTGATCGGCAATGCCCCGCAGGTAGAACAAAGCAAAGCCAAATGGCGGGTGCATGAAGCTGGTCTGCATGTTCACGCAAAGCAGCACGCCGAACCACACCAGGTCAATGCCCAGCTTCTGGGCCACGGGCGCCAGCAGCGGAATGATGATGAAGGCGATCTCGAAGAAATCAAGGAAGAACGCCAGGAAGAACACGAAGATGTTCACCGCGATCAGGAAACCCAAGGGCCCCCCAGGCAAGTGCGACAGCATGTGCTCGACCCAGCGGTTGCCATCCAGGCCCTGGAACACCAGTGAGAACACGCTGGAACCCACCAGGATGAAGATGACCATGGCCGTGACGCGCATGGTGCTGTCCATGGCCTGCCACAGCAGGCTGACGGTCAGGCGCTTGTTGATGGCGGCCAGCACAATGGCACCCAAGGCACCGAGGGCACCCGCCTCGGTCGGCGTGGCCAGCCCCATGAAGAGCGTGCCCAGCACCATGAAGATCAGCACGATGGAGGGCACCATGCCCCACAGCACCTTCTTCCACAGGCCCCACCCCCGCTGCAGCCGGGCCTCTGGGGGCAAGGGTGGCACCAGCTTTGGGTAAAAGAACGCGATCAGGGCCGTGTAAGCCAGGAACATCCCGGTCTGCATCAAGGAGGGGCCAATGGCGCCCTTGTACATGTCGCCCACCGAACGACCCAGTTGGTCGGCCAGCACCACCAGCACCAGTGAGGGCGGGATCAACTGCGTGATCGTGCCCGAGGCGGCAATCACGCCAGTGGCATAGCGCATGCTGTAGCCATAACGCACCATGATTGGCAAGGAGATCACGCCCATGGCGATGACGCTGGCCGCCACCGTGCCCGTGATGGCGCCCAGGATGGCCCCCACGATGATCACCGCAAAGCCCAGCCCCCCCGGCCGACGCCCGAACAATTGCCCGGTGCCTTCCAGCAGGTCTTCGGCGAGGCCGCAACGCTCCAGCACCGCGCCCATGAAGGTGAAAAACGGGATGGAGAGCAGCAGCTCGTTCGAGACGATGCCAAACAGCCGCAATGGCAGGTTGCCCATGAACTCAATGGGCAGGATGCCCAACGCCACGGCCCCGTAGCCAAATGCCAACCCCAGGCCTGCCAGCGAAAACGCCACCGGAAAACCGAAAAGCATGACCAGCACCAGCGCGCCGAACATCAGTGGCGCCATGTGTTCCAGAGTGATCACTGCAACGGTCTTTCGTAGTGGATGTCCATGTTGTAGCTGCCGCGCAAATACCCCACGCGCTTGATGATCTCAGACACCGCCTGCAAGGCCAGTAGCGCAAAACCCAAGGGGATCATGGCTTTGATGGGCCAGCGCAGCAGCCCGCCCGCACTGGGCGAGACTTCCTGCTGCACATAAGAATCGTGGACCATGTGGATGCTGAGCCAGCCCGTGATCACGCACACTGGCACCAGCACCAACAGCAGCCCCAGCAGATCAATCCAGGCACGGGTGCGTGGCTCACGCGACCCGTAGATCACATCGACCCGCACGTGCTCATTGAGCTTGAGCAGCGCAGGTGCCCCCAGAAACACGGCCGCGCCAAACAGGTACCACTGCGCCTCCAGCCAGGCATTGGAGCCCAGGTTGAAGGTGTAACGGATCACGGCATTGCCCGCGCTGAGGGAGCAGGCCAGCATCAGCATCCAGGCGGCCATTTGACCCAAGCGCGTCGACAAGGCATCCACCCAGCGGACAAAAAAGTGACTCACCTGCCCCATGGCCTGGCTCACCCTTCAGCCCAGCGCCACGGCCTGGCTGAACAGGCGTGAAGAACGAGCCCCGCTGCGACAGAACATCAAGGTGGGACGCGGCAAGGTCTTGAGCAGCTCAGCCGCCTGCGCGATTTCTTCGGGTGACTGGTAACCCCCCTGCACGGGCAGGTAGGCGTAGGCCAGCCCTACGGCCTTGGCAGCGGCTTCGATGGCGCTGGTGGTGGGCTGGTCGGGGCCGCCTTCAAAGTCGGGACGGTTGTTGACCACGCTCTTGAAACCAGCCGCAGCCACCGCGGCCATGGCTTCTGGCGTCAACTGAGGTGCCACGCAAACGTCTTCGCTCACGGGCTGGATCGGCAAGTTGTCGGACATCATCTTCCCCTTGTGTGATGAAAACTTCAGCCAGCGAGCGCGGCTTTGACGGCCGCAGAGACCAGGCCCATGTCTGCCTTGCCAGCCAAACGCTGCTTGACCGCGCCCATGACCTTGCCCATGTCGCCAGGTCCAGAAGCGCCCAGCTCGGTGACGATGGCCCTGACCTCGGCGCTCACCTCATCGGCCGACAAGCGCTGGGGCAGGTAGGCCTCCAGCACGCCAATTTCAAAGGCTTCCTTGTCGGCGAGGTCAACCCGACCTGCGGCCTGGAATTGCTGGTGAGAATCCTTGCGCTGCTTGAGGAGCTTGTCAACGATGGCCACCGTGGCGGCGTCGTCCAGCGTGATGCGCTCGTCAACTTCCCTTTGCTTGATCGCCGCCAGCAGCATGCGGATGGCACCGAGGCGGTCGGCCTCTTTGGCGCGCATGGCGTTCTTCATGTCTTCGGTGATCCGGTCTTTCAAGCTCATGGCTGGCTCCTGTTCTTGTTCAGAAATAACAAAGCCCGCATGGGCGTCCCCGCGCGGGCTTGTTCAGTCAACGACCGTGGGAAGCGTTAGCCACCGCAAGCAGTCGGACAGAGAAGCTGTGCTTAGTACAGCTTCTTGGGCAGCTGCATGCTGCGCACGCGCTTGTAGTGGCGCTTGACGGCGGCTGCCTTCTTGCGCTTGCGCTCAGCGGTGGGCTTTTCGTAGAACTCGCGGGCGCGAAGTTCGGTCAGCAAGCCGAGCTTTTCGATGGTGCGCTTGAAGCGGCGCAGAGCCACGTCGAACGGCTCGTTTTCCTTGACACGGATGGTCGTCATTGATCAATCACTTTCAGTATGAATGCATTCACAGGGTCAACGTGCGCCATTGAAAACACCACAAAGGCAAACCACCCGGGCCAGGGCCCGTTCCCAGTTTCCGCGGAGGAAACGGGCATGCCCCACGGGGATTGCCATTGTCGAGCCTTGTCAAGCCGCTTGAAATCAAGCGTGTATTTTGACCCACCAACAAAGCCAGAGATTCTACTGTGAATTTCCAGCTTATTCCAGAGAAATCCCTTGGCTAGCGGCCAATTCGGCCCGCGCAGAGGTTGAAAGGGGCTGGGGATCGGTCGATTTTTGGGGCAATTGACCCAATAATTCCGCCAAAGGCTCTTGGACAAATGCGCGCCCGGTCATCCTTGGGTGGGGCAAAGTGAGCGTTTCTGACTCGCGCATGGCGCCTTCCATCCAGAGCAAATCGAGGTCCAGCGTGCGGGGCGCCAGGGGGCGGGGGCGCTCTCTGCCCAACTTCAACTCGACGGCGAGCAAGGCATTGAGCAACTCGAGCGGTGCCAATGAGGTACTCAGCGCTGCCACGGCATTGAGATAGTCGGGGCCGTCAGTACCCACGGCCTTTGTCACGTAAAACGAAGACACGCCTTCCAGGGTGGTCCAAGGCAATGACCGAAGCTCAAGCAATGCCGCCTGCAGGTTCTCGCGGGCTGGGCCCAGATTGGCGCCCAGGCCCACGAAGGCCCTGAAGCGGGGCAGGCCTTCAGTCACCAGCGCCGCCGCCATCACCAGAGTCGCCGCCAGCGCTGAGCGCAGCGCCCTCGCCTTCACCGGGCTTGCGCCGACGCCTGCGGCGTTTCTTGGCGGCGGCCGGACCGGGCCCCGCCTCCGATGACGCGTCACCCTCGTCGCTGCTGCCCACATTGGCGGCAACCGCACTTGAACGGCTGCCCGTCCGGGCGCTGTGGGCAGACCGCTTGGCCGAATCCTGCTGACGCGCCACGTCCATCAACTCACGGCGTTCGTCGTTGTCCGCCAACGAGAAATCTTCCCACCAGGTGGCCAGTGGCTGATCGGCCTCGCCGGTCTGGGCACGCAGCCGCAGGAAGTCGAAACCCGCACGGAAGCGGGGCTGCTCGACCAAGGTGAGCGGGCCGCTGCCCACGCGCTTGTCAAAACGTGGCTGCATGGTCCAAATCTCGCGCATGTCGGACGCCAGCTTGCCTCGGCCGGAAATGTCGCCAATGCGCGAGTCGAACACAGCGTCGGTCGCGGCTTGCAGGGCCGGAAAATTGGGCTCACCCTTGGCCAGGTTGCGCTTCCAGTGGTCGAGCACGTCGTGCCACAGCAGGCAGGCCAGCAGGAAGCTGGGCGCCACGGGTTTGCCTTCCGACACACGGCGGTCAGTGTCGTTCAAGGCCAGCCTGACGAACTGCTCGCGGCCCGGATGGCGGCGGGCTTCATCGAACACGGCGTCCAGGATGGGGAACACGCCCCGGTCCAGGCCCAGCTTGCGCAATTGGTCCAGCGATGCTTGAGCATGGCCGGTCTGCAGCAGCTTGATCATCTCGTCGAACAGGCGCGACTGCGGCACATTGGCCAGCAACTCGGACATGGCCAGCAAGGGTTCGCGCGTCTTGGCCTCGATTTCGAAGTTCAGCTTGGCGGCGAAACGCACCACGCGGATGATCCGGACCGGGTCTTCGCGGTAGCGCACATCAGGCACGCCGATCATGCGCAGCACCTTCTTCTTGATGTCTTTGATGCCACCGTGGTAGTCCACCACCACGCCCGTGCTCGGGTCGTAGTACATGGCGTTGACGGTGAAGTCACGCCTCGCCGAATCCTGGTCTTGCGGGCCCCAAACGTTGTCGCGCAGCACACGTCCGCTGCCATCGACGACGTGGGACTTGCCGGCCAACTCGGAGCGGGAGGTTTTCTCGTTGCCAGCCACCTGCTCGGCCGCGTCCGCATCGAGGTAAGCGCGGAAGGTGGAGACCTCGATCACGTCGTTATCACGGCCACGGCCAAACACCACGTGGACGATGCGAAAGCGGCGTCCAATGATGAAAGCGCGCCGGAACAGGCCTTTGACCTGTTCCGGCGTGGCGTTGGTGGCCACGTCGAAATCCTTGGGGCGCAGTCCGACCAGGAGGTCGCGCACGGCGCCGCCGACGATGTAGGCCTCGAAACCGGCTTCCTGCAAGGTCGTGCAGACCTTGACGGCGCGCTCGTCCACCAGGCTGGGGTCAATGCCATGCTCTGACGCTGGCACGTCCACCCGTTTGCCTGTGGGAATGCGAGGCTTGCGCCCGCCTGCCGCCGCGCGAGGAGGTTTGCTGGGGTCTTTGCCCAGGATCTTGTCTATCAATCTCTTGATCATGAAAACAGTCGAAGAATGCGCCAGCCGCGCTCACGGGCCACGGCCTCTAGGGCCGGACTGGGATTGGTGGCAACGGGATCGCTGGCCAGGTACAGCAAAGGCAGGTCGTTGGGCGAGTCGCTGTAGAAGCTGACCCGCTCGAAATCAGCCAGGGTGTGGCCGCGTTCCGCCAGCCATTGTTCCACACGTGTGATTTTGCCCTCCCGGAAGGACGGAACGCCATGGATTTCACCGGTCACGCGCCCTTGAGGATCGCGCACGAGGCCAACGGCCAACAGATCGGGCACACCAAACGCATCGGCGATGGGCCGGGTCACGAATTCGTTGGTGGCAGTGACGATGGCGACCAGGTCGCCTTGCGCCTCGTGGTCGCGCACCAGTTGCAGGGCCTGTGGGTGGATGGTCGGCATCACCACCTCGGCCATGAAGCGTTGCTGCAAAGAGGCCTGGGCTTCAAGGCTCAACTCGCGCCAAACGCTCGTGCTGAACTGGATGTATTCGGGCAACTGCAAGGTGCCCGCCAGGTACTGCTGGTAGAAGCCGTCATTGCGACGGCGGTATTCAATGGGATCAGCCAAGCCGATGCGGATCAGGAACTCGCCGAACTCGTGGTCCGAATCGAGCGGCAACAAGGTGTGGTCAAGGTCAAACAGGCACAAGTTCATTCGGTCTCCAGCACCAACATCTGCTTGAGCAGGGGCACGGTCACGGTTCGGTGTTCGGCCAAGGCAAACCGATCAAGTCGGTCGAGCAGGCCCATCAAAAAACTCAGGTCGCGGCTGTAACGCACCAAGAGGTAGGACACGACGCCCTCACCCAGGTCGATGCCGCGTCGGCTTGCTTCGTCGTGCAACGCTTTGCGCACGCCAGTTTCGCTCAAGGGGAACAAGGCGAAGATCAAGCCCCAGCCCAGACGGGTTCGCAGGTCATCGCGCACGGGCAGGTCCACTGGCGGCACGGCCCCAGCCGCCATGATGGACAAGGGCCCGGCCACCTCCGACGCGCTGGCCGATTCGATGAAGAGGTTGAAGGCCAAGTGCTGGAGGTGGGCATCCAGCCGTTCGCAGTCGTCGATCAAGGCCAGGGTGGGGGCCTCGGGCAATTCGGCCTCCCACATCTGGCAGCCCTGGGCGCTGACCCACATCACGTGATGGCCCGCCGCCAGCGCACGGGGCACCATGGCGCGCAGCAGATGAGTCTTGCCACTGCCGGAGGGTCCCCAGAAATAGGCGGCGGGCACCTTGGTCTGGCTCCCAGAAGGCCAGGCCTGCAGCCAGTCCAGGGCCTGCAGCGCACCGTCTTCGGCGATGAAATCGTCCAGTCCCGGCATGGAAACCGGCCCCAGGTCGAGCGGAATCTGCCGCATCGGCAGGCCAGACAGGGTCAACACATCACCCCTGTTCTGGGTCGGGCGTGCCCAGGAATGCACGACTGCGGCGATAGCTGGTCAGGGCACGGCGAGCCAACACCAGCAGCAAGGCACTCACAGGCAAAGCGATCAAGACGCCCACAAAGCCCAGGGCTTGTCCAAACAACAACAGCGCAAAGATGACCGCCAGCGGGTGCAGACCGATGCGCCCGCCCACCAGACGTGGCGTGAGGAAAAAGCTTTCAAGCACCTGCCCCCCGCCATACACCACAGCCACCGCGATGAGTGGGTACGCCATGCCAGAGGTGGTTGGGCTGAACTGCAGGACGCCAGACAGCAGTGCCAGCACCAGCCCCACGCCAAAGCCGAGGTAAGGAATGCACATGGCCAGCCCCGTGAACACGCCAATGGGCAATGCCAGCTTGAAACCGGCCAAGGCCAAGGCCACGCTGTAGAACACGGCCATGATCAGCATGACCAACACCTGCCCCCGCAGGAATTGCCCTAAAACCTCGTCGCAATCGGTCAACACCTCTTTCACGGCGGGGCGCCAGCGCGGTGGAAGCAAACGCCAGCCTCGGTCAATGATGTCATCCCAATCCATGAGCCAGTAAAACGCCAGCATGGGCACCATCAGCAGAAAACCCAGCAGCGTCATCAAGCCGCCGCCACCGATCAGCACCGAACTCACGATCGCCCCAGCCCATTGCGATGCGTGGGAGTTGATCCACTCGACCAGCATCGCCTTGCCTTCTTCCAGGCTGGGCAGCTCCACCCCCAATTGCGACAGCCAAGGTTGCACGCTGATCCAAACGTTCGAGAACAGGTCGGGGACCTGGGCCTTGAGCATGGGCACCACCTGCGACACGATGGGCACCAGCAAAACCAGCAAGGTCAGCACCATCAACAGGGCCAACAGCACGCACAAGGCCACGGACACAGCACGGGGCACCCCGCGCTTGACCAGGCTGTCCACCGCAGGTTTGAGGCCATAGGCCAGCACCAGGCTGAGCATGAAAGGCGCCAGCGCGGCGGCAAACTTCCAAACGAACAGCACCAGGACCGCGATCAGCAGGCCCCAGGCGAGTTTGGGCTTGTAAGAGTCATTCAACGATGTCATGTGACGAGGATTCTATAGACCTCCTCGGTGACCACCACGCCGACGTCACCGTTTGGCGTTGCCGTACACCGCGCGCCGCGCCGACTCCAGATCGCGCTCCAGCGCCGCCTGGTCGCGCTTGCCCTCGGGTTGGGCCTGCCAGGACGCCACGATGGCCGACTGGCGGCGCTTGAACTCCGTCAAGCGCTCCGCTTCGCGGGCGGCTTGTTCTGCGTCAGGCTGGGGTGCCCGGGCTTCAAACTTGCTGCGCATCTCAATCAGGCGTTGCTCCCTGAGGCGTTCGTCGGATTCCAGGTCGGTCAACAAGGCGGTGCTCAGCAACAAGGCCTCGCCCATGGTGACCTCGCCCTTGGCCAAGCGATCGGGCACCTGGGTCAGCAGGCTTTCGGCCAATTGGTGGCGCTGATGCACATCGCGAGAATCCGCGAGCGCCTGCCATTGCTCAAAACTGCGCTGAAACCGCAGGTAAGTCACCACGCGTTCCATCTCGGCTTGGCCATTGGGCTGGCTGCTCATCGCAGCTTTCAAGGCGGCCCAGTCCTCTGGTGTGAAATCAGAGGGCCGCCCATCGGCAAGCAACGTGGGCGTTGAAGCTGCGCCAACCACCACCTCCGCGAAGACCGGCCTCTGCGGAGTCAGCACTGGCGCTGACGCTGACGACGACACCACCTCGCTGGCATGCAAGGCTTCCTGATGCGCCTGCCACCACCAAACACCTCCACCGACAGCCAGCCCGCCGATCAGCGCGGCGAGCCATGATCGCTGCCAGAACTTGGTACTTTCTCGATATGTGATCATGAACGCCAAAAGCCAATGTCAGGGAAACCGGTGGATTGTCGGCACTGAGTCACGACCGAAAGCATGGGACAAACCCACGACACCCACATCCTCGGTTCAGCGCGAAAGGCGGCTGCGCTCTTCCAGGGCTTGCTGCACCTTGGCCGGGTCCGGATTGGGGCCTTCCGTGAGGAGGCCAGGAAGGATGCGCAGATCTTCCACCTTTTTTTGCTCCGCCTGGACTTGTGCATCATCCGTGGGCTGGGGCGCGGCGAAGGCCATCTTCTTGCCCCACTCTTCCACTTGCTGTTCACGCTTTTTCTCATCGGGCTCGAGGTCTGACAGCAAAACCGTGGTCATCATCAGCGCCTCGCTCAAGGAGAACTCCCCCTTGGCCAGGCGATCAGGCATCTGGTTCAGGAGGCTTTGCGCCAGTTGGTGACGCTGCTGCGCATCGCGCGCGTCCTCCAGGGATTGCCATTGTTCGAAACTGCGCTGAAAGCGCATGTAGCTCAGCACCTTGTCGACTTCGGGCTTGAGCTGCGGCTTGCTCTTCATGGCCTTGTCCAGGGCCGACCACACGCCAGGCGTGAAATCGGAGGGGCGGCCATCGGACAAGATGGTGGGATCGGTGGAGACGGCCAATGCAGGCGTTGTCGGCGCGACTGTGCTGCTGGTGGCCGCCATGGGCTCGGAGGCCGCGGAACTGACTTGGGTGGTTGCGTCTGGTCCGGAATGCCCCGCGAACCACCACACCCCAGTGCCAACTACCGCGCTGCCGATGAGCGCGATCAACAAAGGACGTTGCCAGGAATTTTTAGATTGATACGTAATCATGATGTCCACAACCGATGTCAGAGAAACCCGCAGATTGTCGCCAATTTGCCCCGTCCTTCAGCATGGCATAAACCCACAAACTGTGTAAACGCAACCACTACACTGGCGACCTGTTTCAACGCCGCACAGAACTCATGGATTCGCTTGTTACCGATTCCCCACTGGTCACCGCCGTGGCCGCCGTGTTGTCCTACCTCGTGGGGTCCCTCTCATTTGCCGTGATCGTGAGCCGCCTGTTTGGCTTGAGTGACCCGCGCACCTACGGATCGGGCAACCCTGGCGCGACCAATGTGCTGCGCTCCGGCCACAAGGGCGCCGCCATCCTGACCTTGCTGTTTGACGCACTCAAGGGCTATGTGCCGGTGGCAATTGCCCAGCGCATGGGCATGGACCAAACCACCGTCACCTTGGTGGGACTGGCGGCCTTTCTGGGACACCTCTGGCCGATCTTCTTTCGCTTTGAAGGCGGCAAAGGCGTGGCCACGGCGGCGGGCGTGTTGCTGGCCTTTGAACCCACGCTGGGCGGGTTGGTGCTGGCGGTGTGGCTGCTGATGGCCGTGGTGTTCCGCTACTCATCGCTGGCGGCACTGGCGGCCTCGCTGGCCGCGCCAGTCATTCAGTGGCAACTCATGGGCATCAGCACCATGACCATCGGTGTGGCCATCATGAGCGCCCTGCTGATCTGGCGACATGCCGCCAACATCCGCAAGCTGCTGGCTGGGCAGGAAAGCAAGCTCGGTCAGAAAACCGCCCCCACGCCACCTCAGCCTTGAACAACATGGCCCAAAGACGTCATCAATGGTGGGTGCTGGTCGGCATCATGCTGGTGTTCGTGGGTGGCAGCAAAGGCTGGGCTTGGTGGACGCAGGAGCGCGCAGCGTCTACCGCCCGACAACTCGCCAAGCCGGGCGACATCACGATGTACTCCACCGAGAGTTGCGTCTACTGCGCCAAGGCTGCGGATTGGTTGGACAGCCACCAGGTGCCCTGGCAAGAATGCGATGTCGAATTGAACGCCGTGTGCCGACAAGCCTATGAGTCGCAAGGCGCACCGGGTACGCCGCTGATGCGCGTCAAAGGCCAATGGCACCTGGGCTTTGATGCCCAGTGGTTGAGCCAGGCCCTGCAGTTGACACCGATCAGGCCAACGCCGCCAGCCCAACCCTAGCCAGGTCGCCACGGCCTTGGCGGATCACCACGGCATCGCCCGAACTCAGGTCGATCACGGTCGTGGGCTCCAGCGGACAAGCGCCTGAATCGATCACGGCCTGCACCTGTTTTTGCAGACGCTCGCGGATGTCGTTGGCATCGTTGAGGGCCAACTCCTCGCCCGGCATGATCAGCGTGGTGCCCAGCAAGGGCTGACCCAGAATTTCCAGCAAGGCCTGGGCGACCGTGTGCTCGGGAACGCGCAAACCGACCGTGCGACGAGAGGGGTGAGAGACTCGACGAGGCACCTCTTTGGTCGCCTCAAGGATGAAGGTGTACGGACCGGGCGTGCCCAGCTTGAGCAGCCGGTACTGGCGGTTGTCTACACGGGCATAGTTGGCCAGCTCGGACAGATCCCGGCACAGCAAGGTCAGGTGATGGCGCTCATCCACCGCACGGATGCGCCGCAAGGCCGTCGCCGCATCCTTGTCGTCGAGCCGACAAACCAGGGCATAGCTGGAATCGGTGGGCAAAGCGACGACCCCTCCTTTGTGGAGGATGTCGGCGGCCTGTTTCAGCAAGCGCGTTTGCGGATGCTGCGGGTGCACTTCAAAGTATTGAGCCATGGAGCCCTTTCAGGGTTGAAAGATGCGGTGCTCCAGGGCCTGCCACACGGGCGTCAAACGGCCAGGCAAATCGGGCAAGGTACCCAGGTCGGTGTGACTTTCAGCAGGGTCGTGAAAGTCGGAGCCCCGCGAGGCCAGGAGGTCGAATTCAATCGCCATGTCGGCGTACTTGGCGTACTCCGGCACGGTGTGGCTGCCGGTGACGACTTCCACGCCGCGTCCGCCATGCGCTTTGAACTCGGTGAACAGTGCGTACTCTTCGTTGGGGGTGAAACCGTAGCGCCCCGGGTGGGCAATGACAGCCTCTCCACCAGCTTCGGTGATCCAGTGGATGGCGTCAGACAGCGTTGCCCAGCGGTGCTCCACGTAACCGGGCTTGCCTTCGGTCAGGTAGCGCTTGAAGACGTCGTGGGCCTCGGAGCACACGCCAATCTCCACCAGATAGCGTGCGAAGTGCGTGCGCGAAATCAGATCGGGGTTGGCGACGTAGCGCAGTGCGCCTTCAAAGGCATTCGGGATGCCCACTTTGGCAAGACCCTCGGCCATGTCGCGAGCACGGCGCTCACGACCGCCACGGGTGTCCACCAGGCCTTGCTGCAAACTGGGGTGATCCGGATCGAAGCCCAGGCCGACGATGTGCACCGTCTTGCCCGCAAAGGTGACGGACACTTCAGAACCGGTCAGGTAAGCCATGCCTTGCGCCTGAGCAGCGGCCCTGGCACGATGCTGCCCGCCGACTTCATCGTGGTCGGTCAGCGCCCACAGTTGCACCCCGTTGCGCTTGGCCCGTTCAGCCAGGGCTTCCGGGGTCAATGTGCCATCGGACACATTGGAATGACAATGAAGGTCAGCGTTGAGCAGGTGCATGGATGTCCGTTGTTTCAGAGGACATTTTACAAACCCGCCATGATCGTGACCATCCGGGATTGCAATAACCACACCAACTAGCGGCCCCAGGCTCGCAAACAGGCCTGGGTCAGCTCTTTCACGAGTTGGCCGTTGACGGGGATGCGGTAACGGGTTTTGATGTGGCGCATGCCTCGGCCAGCGCCTTCCAGCTCGGGAAACTCGCCCATCAACAGCACGCCATTGAAGACCTGCAAGTGCGCATTGGCCTTGTGCAGCACGATGGCCATGACGTTGTCACGGTCGTTGACGAAGCACAAATTGCCCCATTTGACCTCTTGGCGCAAATGGGGCGCCGCTTCCAGGATGGCCTGCTGCATGGCCTGCGCGGTGTCACGCTGCTCTGGACGAAGACTGTCAAAAAATGCGCTGATTAAAGCGGGGGAGTGAAGCGGACGGCGCATGGGGAAAAGCCCGAAAAATAAATACAACATGGGGCATTGACGCACATCCACCCCCTCTCGAAAGCCGACGATGACTTCGCGTGGATGTAAAGCACGAACACCTGTTCTCGGTGCTTTGACGTGCTGCGACGCAATCAAAGCCGACCGATCAATTGTAACTGATCGTAATCACTCCTGAATCCTTCAGATGAAGGGTCATGTGTGAATGTCGGCAATAACTGATTAAGTTTTAGGCAGGGTTACGCCGGTTTGACCCTGGTATTTGCCACCCCGGTCACGGTAACTGGTTTCACATACTTCATCGCTTTCAAAAAACAGCACTTGTGCACACCCTTCGCCAGCGTAGATTTTGGCGGGCAACGGGGTGGTGTTGCTGAATTCAAGGGTGACGTAACCTTCCCATTCGGGCTCGAAGGGCGTGACGTTGACGATGATGCCGCAGCGGGCGTAGGTGCTCTTGCCCAGGCAAATGGTCAGGACGCTGCGAGGAATCCGGAAATACTCCACGGTGCGCGCCAACGCAAAACTGTTCGGCGGAATGATGCAGTAATCGCCTTGCACATCGACAAAGCTGCGCTCATCGAAATTCTTCGGATCAACCACCGTGGAGTGGATGTTGGTGAAGATTTTGAATTCGTTGGCACAACGGATGTCGTAGCCGTAACTGCTGGTGCCATAACTGACGATGCGCTGCCCATCCGCCGTCGCCCTGACCTGACCAGGCTCGAAGGGTTCGATCATGCCGTGCTCTTGGGCCATCTGGCGGATCCAGCGGTCTGACTTGATGCTCATGGGGGTCTCTCTCGTACTCGACAGCCGCGATTGTCACTGATTGCGAGGCGGCCTCAGGTTCGGGGCAAGAAGGCCAGCCAGTAAATGAGCAGCAAATTGAACAGGATGGACACCCCCAGGGCAATCTGCCACAGGACCACGGGGTCGCGCGCCATCAGGGGCGTGGCGTGCGGCGCAGACAAGGGCCGAGAGGCCCCTCGCTCCAGGGCAAGCAGCAATTCCTCCGCAGTTTCAAAACGCATTTTCTGATCACGGGCCACGGCTTTCAACACGATGTGGTCCAGCCAAATGGGCACGTCCGGACGGATCCGCGAGGGGGCCACCGGGTCGCGCCGGTAGCGGCCGATCTGGTACGGCTCGATGTCGCCATAAGGCAATCGCCCACCGGTGAGCCATTGGTACAGGGTCACGCCCAAAGCGAACAGGTCGCTTTGTGGGTTGGCCATGGACTCGGAGGGAACTGCGCTCCATTGCTCGGGATTCATGTAGCTGGGCGTGCCTGCATGCAACTCGCGCAACGCCTGCGGCTCCTTGCCGGACAGTGCCACGCCCAGGTCCAGCACACGCCACAAGCCGTCGTCGCCCAATTGCACGTTGTCAGGTTTGATGTCGCGGTGGATGACGCCGTGTTGATGCAGGCGGCCTAAGGATCGGGCCACCGTGGTTGCGCCTTCGATGATGTCGTGAACGCTGAAATGCTGCTTGCTGGCCAGCATGGCGCCCAAGGTGGTGCCGGAGTGCCACTCAAAAAGTGTGTAGAACGCAGTGGGTTGATGGGGCTCAAAGACCTTGACCCAGCCTCGCGCATCGCGGTCGGTGACGCGGGCGCCGAGCCAGGCCTCGTGCGCCAGCATGGCCCGCTCTTCGGGATCGCTGGCCTGCGCTTCGTGCAAGGTCTTGAGGGCCATCAACTGACCCGTGCTTTCGTCCAGCACGCGGTAAAGGCGGTGCACGCCGTTGTTGAAGACGTCCGCCTGCACGCGCAAGCCGTCCAGCACATCGCCTTCTTTCAGCTTGGGCGGCACAGGCAGCAAGCGCCCTCGCCTTTCAGCATCCTCCAGCAAAGCGGCGGCCAGGCCTTTGATGCGGATGACCAGGGCCGTGGCGTTGTCTCGGCCGCCGCCGTTGACGGCTTTGGACACCAGCGCGTCACTGGCTTCCTGGGCAGTACCTTGTTCGGCCAACACCCGCAACTGCTTGGCCTTCAGCACGCCGTGCACGCCATCCGTGGTCAGCACAAAGGTGTCGCCGATCTGCAGATCACCTTCGATGTAGTCCACGCGCACGCCATCGTCCAGGCCCACCGCACGCGTCAAGCCGTTCTGGAACTCCAAGGGCCCCAAGGTGTGGTCTTGCGTGAGTTGAGTGCACTCGCCAGCCCGGATGAGGTAGGCACGGCTGTCGCCCACATGGCCCAGGGTGAAGCCATGGCCGCGCAAGACCAAGGCGGTCAAGGTGGTCATGGCGGCCATGCCCCCGCCGGTTTCGGACCGGACGCCCTGACGGCGGCGGTTGTGGTCGGCCAGCCAGGCGTTTTGCGCGGAGATGACGCGGTCCAGGGCCACGGTGGTGTCCCAGGTGGCAGGGGTGGCGTAATAGTCGGACACCAGGCCCAACACCGAGGTCTGGGCGGCTTCCAACCCCAGGCCACCACTGGAGACGCCATCCGCAATCGCAGCGATCACGCCCCATGCCTCTTCGTGGGGCGCGGGGCGCGCAGCGGCCGCAAAGTCCTCCAAACCCTCACGCGGCCCACGGTGGGTCGCCTGGCCCACCTCGATGTCAAAGCTCATTTTTCAGGTCTCATTTCACGTGACAAGGGCCGCTGCGCACCAACTTGATACACACCCAGCGGCTTTTGAAGCCTGAATGCAAGATTCTTGCCCACAGGCGGTGCGCGATTGCCGCGCCCTTGAATCGAACCACAGTGGTGCGCACCAAAAAGATCTGGCCTTGATATTGCTTCTTAAATACGGACAACGATCAAGATTTCCCTGCTGGGAGTTGGTGAACCATGAAGAAGATGAAGTTGGTGATGGTGGGCAATGGCATGGCCGGCGTCCGCACACTGGAAGAGCTGCTGAAGATCGCACCTGATCTGTACGAGATCACGGTATTCGGGGCCGAGCCACATCCCAACTACAACCGCATCTTGTTGTCGCCTGTGCTGGCCGGTGAGCAAACGGTCGATGAGATCATCCTCAATCCATTGGCCTGGTATGCGGAGCATGGCATCACGCTGCACCTGAACAAGAAGGTCACCAGCATCGACCGCAAGAAGCGCCTGGTGACGGCCGATGACGGCACGCAGGCCGAGTACGACCGCCTGCTGATCGCCACGGGCTCCAACCCCTTCATCCTGCCCGTGCCCGGCAAGGACTTGAAAGGCGTGATCGCCTACCGCGACATTGCCGACACGAACACGATGATCGAGGCCGCCACGACCCACCAGCACGCGGTGGTGATCGGGGGTGGCCTGCTGGGCCTGGAAGCGGCCAACGGGCTGATGTTGCGCGGCATGAGCGTGACCGTGGTGCACATCGCGCCCTGGTTGATGGAGCGCCAGTTGGACGACGTGGCCGGCAAGTTGCTGCAAAAGTCGCTGGAAGAGCGTGGCCTGAAATTCATGATCGGCGCGCAGACGCAAGAGCTGGTGGGCAATGCCGAAGGTCGCGTGCAATCGGTCAAGTTCAAAGATGGCACCGAGGTGCCGGCCGACTTGGTGGTCATGGCCGCGGGCATCCGTCCCAACACCGAGCTGGCCGAGAAAATCGGCATCCATTGCAACCGGGGCATCGTCGTCAACGACACCATGCAGACGGTGACCGACCCACGCGTGTATTCGGTGGGTGAATGCGCGGCGCACCGTGGCATCGCTTATGGCTTGGTGGCGCCATTGTTCGAGCAGGGCAAAGTGTGCGCCAACCACCTGGCCATGTTCGGCATTGGCCGCTACACCGGCTCGCAGGTGTCCACCAAGCTCAAGGTCACGGGCATTGATCTGTTCTCGGCCGGCGATTTTATGGGGGGTGATGGCACTGAAGAGGTCGTGCTGTCCGACCCGTTTGGCGGTGTCTACAAGAAGCTGGTGCTGCGGGACAACAAGCTGATCGGCGCCTGCCTGTATGGCGACACGGTGGATGGCAGCTATTACTTCAAGCTGATCCGCGAGGGCCGCAGCATCACCGAGGTGCGCGACAAGTTGATGTTTGGCGAGTCCAATATCGGCGACACCGGCCACCAGGGACACAGCAAGGCCGCCGCCATGCTGGACACCGATGAGGTCTGCGGCTGCAACGGCGTCACCAAGGGCGCGGTCTGCAAGGCCATCAAGGAAAAAGGCCTGTTCACCCTGGACGAGGTGCGCAAGCACACCAAGGCGAGCGCCTCGTGCGGATCTTGCACTGGCCTGGTCGAGCAACTGATCATGTTCACGGCCGGGGGCGACTACTCGTCCACACCCAAGAAAAAGGCCTTGTGCGGATGCACCGACCAAAGCCATCAGGATGTGCGCGAAGCCATCGTCGAGCAAAAGCTGATGAGCATTGATGGGGTTTACAAGGCGCTGGCCTGGCGCACACCGAATGGTTGCGCCACCTGCCGTCCGGCCGTCAACTACTACCTGATCAGCAGTTGGCCCAAGCAGGCCCAGGACGACCCGCAAAGCCGCTTCATCAACGAGCGCAGCCACGCCAACATCCAGAAGGATGGCACCTACTCGGTGATCCCGCGCATGTTCGGCGGCGAGACCACGGCGGCCGACCTCCGCCGCATCGCCGACGTGGCCGACAAGTACCAAGTGCCCACCATCAAGGTGACCGGTGGGCAGCGCATCGATTTGCTGGGCGTGAAAAAAGAAGACCTGGTGAACGTGTGGAAAGACCTGGACATGCCTTGCGGCCACGCCTACGCCAAGGCCTTGCGCACGGTCAAGACCTGCGTGGGCAGTGAGTGGTGCCGCTTTGGCACGCAAAACAGCAGCCAGTTGGGCATCGACATCGAAAAAGCGCTGTGGAAGATGTACGCGCCGCACAAGGTCAAGATCGCCGTGTCGGGTTGCCCGCGCAATTGCGCCGAGTCGGGCATCAAGGACGTGGGGATCATCGGGGTCGATTCGGGCTGGGAAGTTTATGTGGGCGGCAATGGCGGCATCAAGACCGAAGTAGCGCACTTCTTCACCAAGCTGAAGACGGCCGATGAAGTGATGGTGTACAGCGGGGCCTTCCTGCAGTTGTACCGCGAAGAGGGCTGGTACCTGGAGCGCACGGTGCACTGGATCCACCGCGTGGGCCTGGACTACGTCAAGAAAAAGATCCTGGACGATCACGAGGGCCGTCAGGCGCTTTGGGCCAGGTTGCAGTTCTCACTCGAAGGCGAGCCCGATCCCTGGTTCGACTTCCAAGAGGCCAAGGTGGATACCCGCCAGTTCGAGCCTTTGGCCATTTGAGTTTGATGGCAGGTTTGTTGTTGTTCACGTTGTTGTCAGGAAGTTCGAAGTATGTTGTGGCAGTCCCCGGTATCTCGTCGTGTGTGGATGAAAAATGGTCTGAAAGGCGGTTTGGCAATGACTGCATTGGCAACTCTGCCCGCACAGGCCCAAATCAACAGCTTGAATGGAGCCATCAACAAGGCCGGACGACAGCGCATGTTGTCTCAACGGATGGCCAAGGCCTGGCTCGCGATGGGGCAAGGGATTGATGCCGAGCGCGCAGAGAAGATCATGTTGGAGTCGATGGCCTTGTTCGACAGGCAGTTTGTGGAACTCAAAGTCTATGCACCGTCGCCCGAGATACGACGCACCTACCTTGCCATGGAGCCTTTGTGGAGCGACTACAAAAGCGCCTTGATTGGCCACACGCCCGAACGAAGCTCGACGCTCAATTTGTTGACGCTGGATGCCCAGGTCTTGAAGCTGGCCCACCAAGGCACCGAACAACTGGAGCAGTACTCAGGCCGCGCTGTGGGAAAATTGGTGAACCTGGCGGGACGGCAACGCATGCTGTCTCAACGCACGGCCAAGTTTTACCTGAGCCAGAACTGGGGCGCCCCCGTGCCCAATGCCCTGATGGAACTCAACAAGGCACGCACCGAATTCGTCACCGCATTGCAAACCCTGATGAACGCACCGCAAGCCACTGAAGCCATCCAGCAGCAGCTGGGCTTGGCCGAACAGCAATGGGTGTTCTTCGACCAGGCCTTGTCGCGCTTGGGCGAAGGCAGCGGCGGCGCACGCCGCGCACGCGATGTGTTTTCGACCAGTGAGCAGATTTTGCAGATCATGGACAAGGTCACCGGGCTTTACAGCCGCCTGACCTGATCCCCTATAAAAAGCGCCGCCCTTGCACGCAAGAGGTGGCCTCCCGCTGAGCATTTTTTTGAGAGATGAACGACCATGAGCCAATGGAAACCCATTTGCAGCGTTGACGACATCCCCGTGCTCGGTGCACGCCGGGTGACGCGCGCCCAAGGCACCGAAGTCGCCGTGTTCCGCACGGCCGATGACCAGATCTTTGCGCTGTTGGACCGTTGCCCGCACAAAGGCGGCCCCTTGTCGCAAGGCATCGTGTTTGGCCACAGCGTGGCTTGCCCCTTGCACAACTGGACCATTGGCCTGGAGGGCGGTTGCGCTCACGCACCCGATGAAGGCTGCACACCCAAGTTCAGCGTCAAGGTCGATGCAGGCCAGGTCTACCTGGATCTGGAAGAACTCAACAGCATCGCGCTGGACGATCCCAAGGCGCTTGCATGATCCCCATCCGCGCCACCCAGACACGCGCCACCTGCCCCTACTGCGGAACGGGCTGTGGCGTCTTGATCGAATCGGTCAAAGGCAAGATCATCAATGTGCAGGGCGACCCTGAGCACCCGGCCAACTTCGGCCGACTGTGCACCAAGGGCAGCACCCTGCACCTCACCGCCGCCACCTCGGTTCAACAGCAAACACGCCTGTTGACGCCCATGCGCCGCAGCACCCGTGGCACCGCGCCCACCGCCGTGGCCTGGGACGACGCGATGAATGAGGCCGCCGATCGCTTCGCGGCCATCATCCGCGAACATGGCCCCGAGGCTGTCGGCTTCTACGGCTCGGGCCAGCTGCTCACCGAAGACTATTACGTCATGAACAAGCTGGTCAAAGGCTTGATCGGGACCAACAACGTCGACACCAACTCACGCCTGTGCATGAGCAGCGCGGTGGCTGGTTACAAGGCCACGCTGGGATCCGATGCCCCACCGTCCTGCTACGACGACTTCCAGCACGCGCAAACCATCTTCATCGTCGGGGCCAACACCGCCTACGCCCACCCGATCCTGTTCCGCCGCATTGAAGACGCCAAGCGCGCCAACCCCGCGATGCGCATGATCGTGGCCGACCCGCGCAAGACCGAGACGGCCGAGATGGCCGACCTGTTCTTGCCCATCCTGCCCGGCACCGACGTGGCCTTGTTCCACGGCATGCTGCACATCATGCTGAACGAAGGCCTGGTGGACATGGGCTATGTCGAGCGCCACACCCAGGGCTTTGAAGCGCTGCAAGTCATCGTGCGCGACTTCACGCCCGAGGCCGTGGCCAGCGCCTGCGGCATCAGTCAAGATGACCTGATCAAGGCCGCGCGCTGGTTTGGCGATTCCACCGCCACCTTGTCGCTGTACTGCCAGGGCTTGAACCAAAGCAGCAGCGGCACCGACAAGAACGCCGCTCTCATCAACTTGCACCTGGCCACCGGCCAGATCGGCAAGGCTGGCGCCGGGCCTTTCTCATTGACTGGCCAGCCCAACGCCATGGGCGGTCGCGAAGTGGGCGGCATGGCCAACCTGCTCAGTGCGCACCGAGACCTGGGCAACGCGGATCACCGTGCCGAAGTAGCCGATCTGTGGGGCGTGCGTGATGTGCCTGCCAAGCCTGGCAAAACCGCGGTCGAGATGTTCGAAGCCGCGGCCAGGGGCGAGATCAAAGCCTTGTGGATCGCCTGCACCAACCCAGCTCAGTCGCTGCCCGACCAGGCCACGGTGCGCAAGGCGTTGGAGAAGGCCGAGTTCGTGGTCGTGCAAGAGGCTTTTGCCACCACGGCCACTTGCGCCTATGCCGACTTGCTCTTGCCCGCCACCACCTGGGGCGAAAAAGACGGCACCGTCACCAACAGCGAGCGCCGCATCAGCCGCATCCGCGCGGCCATTCCGGCTGCTGGCGAATCCCGCCACGACTGGGCCATTTTCTCGGACTTGGGCCGTCGTCTGGAAGAGCGTCTGCCCGAGCGCAGCGGTGCTTATCGCCGCGATGTGACCACCCTCTTTCCCTACGACACGCCCGAATCCATCTGGAACGAGCACCGCGAATTAACGCGCGGGCGCGATCTGGACATCACCGGCCTGAGCTACCAGATCCTCGAGACCACCGGCCCACAGCAGTGGCCCATGCCCGATGGCCAGGCCACTGGCAAGGTGCGCCTGTACGAAGATGGCATTTACCCCACACCCACTGGGCGGGCCAGCTTCTCGGCCATCCGTTACGAGCCGGTGGCCGAGGCGCGGGACGCGCGCTTCCAGTACTCACTGAACACAGGCCGCCTGCGCGACCAGTGGCATGGCATGAGCCGCACCGGCACGCTGGGGCGCTTGTTTGGCCACGTCAGCGAGCCTCTCATCGACATGAACCCCCAGGACATGGCGCGCCTGGGCTTGGCAGATGGTGACCTGGTGCAAGTGACCTCTCGCCGTGGCACGGCCGTGATCCCCGCGCAAGGCAGCGACGCCATCGCCGCCATGCAGGCCTTCATCGCCATGCACTGGGGTGAGGAATACCTCAGTGGCATCGATGCCGAAGGCCGCCCCATGACCGGCGTCAACGCGCTGACCGTGTCCACCTTTTGCCCCAAGTCCAAGCAACCTGAGCTCAAGCACGCAGCGGTCAAGATCAGCAAGGCCCAGTACCCGTGGCGCTTGCTGGCCGTGGCCTGGATGCCGCAAGACCAGGCCCTGGCGGTGCGCGAAGCGCTCAAGCCCTTGATGTCGGCATTCGCCTTCACCAGTTGCGTGCCTTTTGGCCGCGAAGGGCAAGCAGACGGTGGCTCTGGCAAGGTGGGGGTGCTGTTCCGCGCTGCCGCCCTGGAAGCGGCCAGCGATGCCTTGGTCGAACGCATCGAGTTGCTGCTGGGCATTGGCGGTGGCGACGTGCTGCGCTACCAGGACCGAAAACGTGGTCAGCGCCGTGCCATGCGCATGGCGCGCACCGACGATGGCCTGAAGCTGCAGGCCTTTGTGCTGGCCGGCGACATCAGCGCCGAGGCTTGGATACGCCCACTGCTGCAAGATGAGCTGGCGGCCGATGCCTACGGGCGGGCCTTGCTGTCGCCAGGCAGCACGCCTCCGGTCGCCGTGCAAAGCAAGGGACGCCAGGTATGCACCTGTTTCAACGTGACCGAGCCTTCCATCGTGGAAGCCCTGGCCACTTGCCCGGGCAACACCGATGAACGCCTGGCCAGCCTGCAAGGGCAACTCAAATGCGGCACCAACTGCGGGTCATGCATCCCCGAGTTGCGCAAGCTGATCAAGCTGCACCCCCTGCCCGTGACCACACCATCGTGAAACCGCGATAATCACGGGCATGAGCATCAGCGCGTACATCAAAGTCATTGGCCGGGGCAAAGACGGGGCCCGGCCCTTGACGGCCGAGCAGGCTCATGACCTGATGAGCCAGGTGCTGGCTGGTCAGGTCACAGACCTGGAAGTGGGGGCCTTTTGCCTGGCCATGCGCATCAAAGGCGAAGAGGTCAACGAGCTTGACGGCTTTGTGCGGGCCACGCTGGCCCATTGCTTGCCCATCCCCGGCGCGCCCTCTGGCGTGGTTGTGCTGCCCTCGTACAACGGCGCGCGCAAGCTGCCCAACCTGACCCCTTTGCTGGCCTTGCAACTGGCCAAGCAGGGCGTGGCCGTGCTGGTACACGGTCCACGGCACGACCCCACGCGAGTGACCACCGCCCAGGTGTTTGATGCACTGGGCCTGCCCACCGCCACCAGCGCACAAGACGTGCAGGACGCCTGGGAAGCTGGCCGCCCCGCCTTCATGGACATCGCCACGCTGTGCCCGCCACTGGCCAAGCTGCTTGATGTGCGCTGGACCATCGGCCTTCGCAATCCAGGGCACACCGTGGCCAAACTACTGGATCCCATCGTGGCAGCCGGGGACTCTCGGACCATGCGCGTGGTCAACCACACCCACCCCGAATACGCCATCTCCCTGAACGCATATCTCAAGCACGCGCAAGCCAATGCTTTGCTGATGCGAGGCACCGAAGGCGAACCGGTGGCAGACCCGCGCCGCCAGCCACGTTTTGATGTGTTCATCAATGGCTTGCGGGACGAAGGCCTGTCACGCGCGCCAGTCGATGGCGTGCTGACCGAGTTGCCCGAGCTACCCAGCGGTTTTGATGCCGACACTACCGCCGACTACATCCAGTCCCTGATGTCGGGCCTGCAGCCAGTGCCCGCCGCGATTTCTGCCCAAGTCAGCTGTTTGCGCCAAGCCTTGAAGCCAGCCTGAGCACGGCCCCCCAAGACAGGGGGCCAGATGCAACCTGATGTATACCGGACACCCGAAGAGGTACTCCCGTCATCAATAATGGTCATTCGGACACCCAAATCACAGAATGAGGGTGTTATTTCACGAATTTGTTCGGTAAAGCCCTCATGAGGGCGGTGCGCAAATTCGATTCAATCAGAAGCTTCCAAAGTTGTTTTGCCCCGGATGACGCCCGACGCCCCCAAACCCTGGTATCTGAGGCTCATCGCCACCGCCGCGCTCCTGGCGATCTCCTCATCATTGAGCTTGGCACACGCGCAAGTCAAAGGCGAAGCCGACGCATTGGCCAACTTGTCGTTGGAAGAGTTGATGCGGGTCGAGATCGTCTCGGCCAGCCGCCGCACCCAGGCATTGGCCGATGTGCCCGATGCCGTGCACGTCATCACCCGCGACGACATCCTGCGCTCAGGCGTGCGCTCGCTACCGGAAGCCTTGCGGATGGCCCCCGGCGTAGACGTGGCGCAAATGTCACCATCCGGTTGGGCCGTGGGCGTGCGCGGCGAAGCCGGTCGCTTCTCCAACAAGCTGCAGGTGCTGATCGATGGCCGCAGCGTATTCTCCCCCCTTTACAGTGGCGTGCTGTGGGAGGCCGAGCGCGTCCCCTTAGAAGACATTGAGCGCATCGAAGTCATCCGCGGCCCGGCAGGTTCGATCTGGGGCACCAATGCCGTCAATGGCGTGATCAACATCATCACCCGCGATGCTCAGCACACTCAGGGCAATCTGGCCGTGGCCAGCATGGGCAGCGATGGATCAGACCGCTTGCTGTTGCGCCATGGCACCCCCCTGGGCCAGGATGGCTGGCTGAAGCTCTTCGGGCAGGCCGACCGCCAGGCCGATTCCGTTGACTCATCAGGCGCCCCACAGAACAACCGGGCCCATGCCGAGACCATCGGGCTGCGCTTTGACCAGGTAGGCCGAAACGGTTCACGCTTGTCGATTCAAGGCCAGGCGCTGCGCTCCACCAAAAATGGTGAACTGCCCCTGCCCGACTTCACGAGCCTTGCCCTGACGCCGACAGTTCAGCGCACCGAGAAAGCCACCTTCACCGCCTCGCTCGACACCCCGCTGAACGCGTCTTCCGAATTGCATGTTCAAGCCACGCTGCAAAGCCAGCGCAATGGGCAAAGTGGCTATGCCAGCCAGCGGTCTCAATCGGCCGATGTGGACATTCAACACCGATGGCACCCTCGGGATTCGCGCCATGATGTGCTCTGGGGCTTGGGCGCGACCTGGTACGAGGACAAGATCTCCAGCATCCCCCTGGTCACGGTCGAACCCGGCGCACAGACCTTGGTGCACGGCCGGGTGTTCGCGCAGGATGAGTACGCCTTACTGCCCGATCAACTGATGCTCACCTACGGCGCCCGGGTTGACCACGATCCCTACTCCGGCGCGCAGGCTTCGCCCAATGCCCGACTGCTCTGGAAAATGAACGAGCGATCCTCCAGCTGGATCGCGGCATCGCGTGCCGTGCGCGCGCCAGCGCGTGGCGAGGCAGACGGCGGGATCAACTTTGATTTTCCGAACGGCGGCGCCCCCATCACTGCCCGCGGCGTGTTCAACCCCGGCGCCCGCATTGTCGAGAAAGTGACTGCCCTGGAGACCGGCTGGCGCAGCCAGGTGCGCCAGAACCTGTCGTTGGACGTGGCCGCCTTCATTCAACGCTACAGCCCTTTGCTTGGGTTTTCGCCCAACTTCCCGAACGACCTCACCATCGTCAGCGACACCACGGTCAATGGCCGCCGGGTGGTGACTGCAGCCCTGACCTCGGGCACGCGGGCCACCACGCGTGGCATTGAGCTGGCGGCCGACTGGCGCATTGCCAAATTCTGGCGCCAGCAGCTGGCCTACAGCTACATGGAGACCCGCTTCGACGCGCCCGCGATCATCACCACCCTGGGCGGCACCCCACGCTCCCTCATTTCCTTGCGCGAATCATTTGACCTGAACAGCCGCTGGATGCTGGACATCTGGCTGCGCTATACCTCGGCACGGAAAGATCCCATGGTGCCCTTTCTGGACGTGCCATCCCGCACGGCGCTGGACATCAACCTGCGCTGGGCAATGACCCCCGAGCTGACCCTGTCACTGGGTGGGCACAATCTGGGCCGCCAATACACCCAAGAGATCAACCCCCGCATTTCCTCATCGGTGGAGCGCGCCGCCTACGCCAAGGTGGAGGCTTCCTTCTGACCATGCAGCGCCCGAGCACGACCACCACGCAAGCACTGCTGAAAGCAGCGCTTGGCCGTTGGCGTGAATCGCTGCTGGTTCTGGCTTGCCTGGGCAGCGCCACCTATCCGGATGCCAGTCGGGCTGCCGAATCGGAAGCCAGCGAAGCCTCCATTCAGGCCGCCTACCTTTTCAACTTTGCCAGGTTCACCGAATGGCCCGCCAATGCCTTCGTGACCAAAACCGCACCGCTCAACGCCTGCTTGCTGGGCCGCCGAGAAGCCTTGGCCAATGCCATGCTCAGCCTCAATGACCGGCCAGTGCAAGGCCACCCTCTGCGTTTTTTCCAGCCGGAACGGGCCGATGAGCTCAAGCTGTGCCACCTGGTCTTCATCGCCGAGGCCGATGACCGCCGTCGTGCCCAATACCTGCAAATGCTGGCCAGCCAACCCACGCTGACCGTCAGCGACATCGACGGCTTCGCGCAGGAAGGCGGCATGATCCGAATCATGCGAGTGGGCACCCGGCTACGCTTCGAGATCAACCGCGCGCAGACCCAGAAGACTGGGTTGAAGCTGGCCGCCGACCTGCTCAACCTGGCCACCACGATTGTGGAACCCGAGAGCGGGGCCAGCCGATGAAGCCGTGGGTCGATCCCCGCCAATGGAGTTTCAGGCGCAAGCTGGCGCTGGTGCTGGCCGCCTCGACCATGCTGGCGGCCATTGTGCTGTTCGTGGCCACCACGGTGCTGGATCTGCGCTCCGAACGCAACCGGCTGTACACCAACACTTCCAGCGTCACACAGATTCTGGCGTTGAATGCCCGCGCGGCCTTGGCCTTTGGCGACTCGGACGCAGCCCGGGCGGTGCTCAACAGCCTCAATGCCCTGCCCGAGGTCAGCCAAGCCATTTTGCTGGACCCGGCCGGCCGAAAGTTCGCGGTGTTCGCCCGCGCGGAGATGTACGTCGATGCCACACCCGGGGTGAGCGATGAACTGATCAAACAGGCCATCAGCGTTCAGCAAGAACAGTCTTTGCGCTACGACTGGACCGCTTTGAGCCTGGCCCAACCCGTGGTGCTGGATGGCGCGCGCGTGGGCACCTTGCTGGTCGAGGTCGATCCCCGTCACATGCTGCATGGCATCTACTGGCGGGCGGGTCTCCTGCTGGGCTTGAGTCTGCTGGCCTCTCTGGCCGCCATGACCGTGTTGTTGCCCCTGCAGAAAAGCGTGATTCAGCCCATCGTCAAGCTAGCCGACACCATGCAAAAGGTCTCGCAAGACCACCAGTACGAGCTGCGGGTAAAGACCCACCACCATGACGAAATTGGCTCGCTCTACCAGGGCTTCAACGGCATGCTGGAGGAGATCCAGGCGCGCGATTCGGCCTTGGCCGCCTACAACGCCTCACTCGAAGACACGGTGACCATGCGCACGGTGCAATTGCGCCAGGCCAAGGAGGCGGCCGAAGAAGCCAACCGGTCCAAATCGCAGTTCCTGGCCAACATGAGCCACGAAATCCGCACGCCCATGAATGGTGTGCTGGGCGTGCTCGACCTGCTGAACGACAGCCTGCTGAACGACCGCCAGCGTCACTTTGTTGGCCTGGCGCGTTCGTCCGCCGAATCTTTGCTGGCCATCCTCAACGACATCCTTGACCTGTCCAAGATCGAAGCCCAGAGCATGCGGCTGGAGGCCATCCCCTTCGACCTGGGTGAGTTGGCCGAAGAAGTGGCCGGCCTGTTCGCGCAGGAAGCCCAGTCCAAAGGCCTTGAGCTGATCTGCGAAGTGGCCGCAGAGATTCCTCCCTTGCTGATTGGCGACCCTGTTCGCATTCGCCAGATCCTGGCCAATCTGATGTCCAACGCCATCAAGTTCACCACCGTGGGCGAGGTCATCACCCTTGTCAAGTTGAACCCTGCCGGCGAAGTCGAACTCACCATCCGCGACACCGGCATCGGCATTCCCATTCCGGTTCAGCAGAAGATTTTTGAAGCCTTCGCGCAAGCCGACGAGTCCACCACCCGCCGCTTTGGCGGGACCGGCCTGGGCTTGAGCATCACGCGCTACCTGTGCGAACTCATGGGCGGGCGCATCAGCCTGAGCAGCATTCCCACGCTGGGCTCCACCTTCGTGGTCAGACTGCCCCTGCCCCCGGTGGAACGCCCCGCCTTACAAGCTCCTGAGTCGGCAGAGCCATCATCCCTGGTCGGTCAGCGCGTGCTGGTCGTTGAGCCACATCCAGCCACTGCCGCCCTGCTCGTGCGCTACCTGAAGGCCCTGGGGCTGGTGACCACCTCGTGCCCCAGCGACCATGAAGCGGCGAAGCTCCTGGCGGAAGCCAGCGCCGCATTTGACCTGGCGGTGCGTTGCAACAGCGCAGGATCATCCGCGCCCCACGTGCTGCGCCAGGTGCCCACTGTGCTGTTGACTTCTCTGGAAGGCGACTTCTCGTCGGACCCGGAAGCCAACCGCCCTGCCCCACTGGTCTGGCTGAGCAAACCCATCCGTCGTCGCAGTTTGCAAGAAGCCTTGCACAGCGTATTCCAGCGGCAGCTGGCGAAAGACCCGCAGTGGAGCCGCGCGCCTTCGCCCGCCAAGCCAGCGGCGAGCGTTCGCGTCCTGCTGGCCGAGGACCACCCCGTCAACATCATCGTGGCCGAAGAGCAGTTGCGGCAATTGGGTTGCGAGGTTGTCATTGCCAACGATGGCGCCGAAGCCACGCAACTGTGGTCCTCGGCCCAGCAGTCGCACACCCCATTCGATTTGGTGTTGATGGACTGGCACATGCCTGTGCTCGACGGCCTGGGCGCCACCGAGGCCATCCGCCAATTCGAAGCCCAGCGTGACCTCAAGCCCACACCCATCATCGCGCTGACAGCCAACGCCATGAGCGAGGACCGTGAACGCTGCCTTGAGGTCGGCATGGACGACCACTTGGCCAAGCCCTTCGGGCGTGCGCAGTTGGCAGCACTGCTGGCCCGCTGGGCCCCGGGTTGGCGCGAGCCCCGCCGGGCGCGTCGTGGGCCCAATGCCCCTGCGGTGGTGCTGCCCTGATCGGACCGCGCTACATTGACCTGGTTTCAATGCCTTTTGCAGGACTGTGACCATGGCCAAGCACCGCCTTCCCAGCTATTTCATCTCGCACGGCGGCGGGCCCTGGCCCTGGATGAAGCCTCAGTTGAAGGGTGCGTACGACGAGTTGGAAGCCTCGCTGCAAGCCGTGCCCAGGCAATTGGGCCAGACGCCCAAGGCGGCGCTGGTCATCTCTGGCCACTGGGAGGAGCCTGAATTCACGGTGATGGCCGCGCCACGGCCGCCCATGGTCTACGACTACGCGGACTTTCCGGCGCACACCTACGAGATCACCTACCCCGCGCCAGGCTCACCCGCGCTGGCCGATCAAGTGCAAACGCTGATCAAGGCAGCCGGGATGCCTGCCCGGCTGGACTTGCAGCGGGGCTTCGACCATGGCACCTTCGTGCCTTTGTTCGCCATCTATCCTGAAGCCCAGGTACCCGTGCTTCAGCTGTCCCTGAAAAGCAGCTACGACCCGGCCGAGCACTTGGCCCTGGGCCGCGCCCTGGCCCCTTTGCGGGATGAGGGTGTGCTCATCATCGGCAGTGGTTTGAGTTACCACAACGTGCGCGCCTTTGGTCCGAGCGGCCGAGCAGCGTCCAAGGATTTTGACCACTGGCTGCAAAGCGCCGTGGTTGATTCAAGCCCGGCAGAGCGGTCCCGTCATTTGCTCGATTGGGCGTCGGCACCGGCCGCGCGAATGGCCCACCCGCGCGAAGATCACCTTCTGCCATTGATGGTGGCCGTGGGCGCCGCTGAAAGCGAAAGCGCCCAATGCGTTTACCACGAAGCTGATTTTTTTGGCAACCTCACGGTGTCCAGCTTCATGTTCGGCGAAGGTCGTGTCCCATCCTGAACAGGACGTGGCCCAGCATGGCCTGGGCCAGTTCGTGTTCACCAATGAAGACCTTGCCCACCTCGTCTTGCTCCAGCAAGCGGCCTTCGGCCTCGTTGTGGGTGCGCACCACGACCTCGATGGCCGGGTTCAGGGTGCGGGCGATCTCCACCATCTTGCGCACATTGAAGGAGTCGGGCGTGGCAATGACCAGCATGCCCGCCCGCGCCACGTGAGCCTGAATCAACACCGAGGGGTCGGAGGCATTGCCCCAGACCGCCGGGATGTTCTGCGCACGCAGTTGCTCAACCACTTCGCGGTTTTCTTCGGCCACGACGAAAGGCAGATTGCGGTCCATCAAGGCCTGGGCGATGCGGCTGCCCACGCGGCCATACCCCACCAGAACCACCTGCCCGGTGAGCACCGACTGGGGCACGGACATGGGCAGCTCGGCCAAGGGGTCATCGCGCAATTCGAGGCTGCGCGCAAGGGCCGAACGTGACCGTATCCAGTTTTGCGCCGGCTCGATGGCGGTGAACAGCAGCGAGTTCAATGCGATGGAAATCAAGGCCCCCGCCAGGATCAGGCTGTGCCCCTCAGGCGTCAACAGCTTGAGCGACACCCCCAGCCCAGCGAGGATGAACGAGAACTCACCGATCTGTGCCAGGCTGGCACTGACCGTCAACGCGCTGTTGAGCGGATAGCGAAACGCCAGCACCAGGCCCATGGCCGCGAGGGTCTTGCCCACCATGATGATGGCCACCACCACCAGCACCCTGAGCGGCTCCTGAACCAGCACGCTGGGATCAAACAGCATGCCCACCGAGACAAAGAAGAGCACCGAGAACGCATCACGCAAGGGCAGGGATTCTTCGGCCGCGCGGTGACTGAATTCCGACTCGCGCATCATCATGCCGGCGAAGAAAGCCCCCAGTGCGAAGGACACGTCAAACAATTTGGCCGAGCCATAGGCCACTCCCACTGCCGTGGCCACCACGCACAGCGTGAACAACTCGCGCGAGCCCGTCTTGGCCACCAGCCACAGCACCTTGGGAAACACGCGCCGACCGACCACCAGCATCAACACGATGAACGTGGCCACCTTGCCCAAGGTCAGCCCCAGCGTAAGCCAGACGTTCTGCCCAGCCGCCGCCAGGGGATCGGCCGCACCGCCCAGCATGGGCGCTAACGCGGGCAGCAGCACCAGCACCAGCACCATGACCAGGTCTTCCACCACCAACCAGCCCACGGCAATGCGGCCGTTGACCGACTCCAGCACATTGCGCGCCTCCAGCGCTTTGAGCAACACCACGGTGCTGGCCACCGACAAAGCCAGGCCAAACACCAGCGCCCCGCCCAGACTCCAGCCCCACAACGTGGCCGTGCCCATGCCCAAGGCCGTGGCCACCGTGATCTGGAGAATCGCTCCCGGGATGGCAATGCGTTTGACCGCCAACAGATCGGCCAACGAGAAATGCAGCCCCACGCCCAGCATGAGCAGCATCACGCCGATTTCGGACAACTGGCCGGCCATGTCCATGTCGGCGACAAAACCGGGCGTGGCGGGGCCAATCAAGATGCCGGCCAGCAAATACCCCACCAGCGGAGGCACCTTCATGCGCGATGCGAGGAAGCCAAAAATCAGAGCCAATCCAAAGCCTGTGGCGATGGTGGAGATCAAGCTGACGTTATGGGGCATGCAGATGAACGTCCTGTGTGTGTATATTCATACGGCACAGTCTATCGGCAGTGATTGCTTCGCCCAAGAAAAAAGCCCGCTGAGCGGGCTTTCAGATCAACCAACGCCGAGTTCAGGGCTCGATGCGTGGCTGGCCATTGAGTTGATGGCGCAGTTTGGAGATCTCGAGGTAGACATCTTTGCGCACCCGCGAGATGCCGCCCAAAGGGCGATGCTCGGCAATGGCATGCCAAGGCGTGAAGGAGCGAATCTCGCAGGCTTCGCCTTGCTCAGGCACCTGGGCGCCGATCTGGATCTTGGCCACTGGAATGAAAGGGGACTCTTTTTCCTTCCATTCGATGGTGGGATCTTCGATCGGCATGGTGCTGGGCTTGGCCCGCGTCTGGACCATGAAATCAAAGCAGGCCCCACCCGTGGCCAGTTGCGCGCTCAGGTTATCGCCCAAGCGATCCTTGGTGTCGGAGGTGGTGTTGAACGCACTGCCGGCACAGGGCTTGGCCGAGAACTTCATCTGCTGGGTGCCCAGCTTGGATGGCGTCGTGCTCCAGTACTGCGAGGCCAAGGGGTTGATCACCTTGCGCCCCTGAATGGCCAGCAGGATGCGGGTTTCATGGAAGAGGTGCCCCGCCAACCAACCCGCCGCAGTGAACGCGTTGGTCGACATGGCTTTCTGAAAGACCACGTAGTCGGCGGCATCGCGGATGAAGAACACCGGGCTGTTCATCATCAGGAAGTCTTGCGTGCCAGCGGATTGCTCATCGCTCAGCAACTTCTGCCCACCCACCCCCAAGACCTTGACCGCCATGCCGCGGGCATCACCCGTGTGATCGTCCTGGCTTTGGCCGGAACCATTGGAGTACCGAATCACGGCGTTGTACGAACGGGGGGTGGAGAACAAGCCCTGCGCCAAGGCTGGCGGCAACTGACCCAGCACAGTGAAGGTGGACTGGACACACCCATGCGCCTTGCGGTGCGCATCGCGGAAGGCGTGGCCGTTGGCATCAAAGCCTTTTTGAACCATGGCACGAATGCTGGTCACCATGGCCGCCGTGGCATCCGCCTCGCCAGTGGGGATCAACTCGCCATCAGGCGAAGGGCTTTCCGCGGCCCAAACCTGAGGCGCTGTGGCCAACAAGCAGGCATACAAGACAGATGACAGAACACGGTGGGTGGACATGGATGAGCCTCCGATTTGTTTTTAGACCGTTAAATGAGAAACGATCAGATCTCAGGAGGATAAGCGCTGCCGCTCACTTGACCCATAGGGGAAAGTATCCCAATCCGGCTTGCACCGTGTCGTCATGGGCCGGTACCACCACCAGCGCAGGGTCTTGCCTGACGAGTTCCCGCATTTGCTCGATGGTGTGCTGGGTCTGCTCGCGGTCCTTGTCCACGATCAGGCTGGCCGGCCAGAACTTGGGGCTGCCATCCTTCAAGGCATCGGCCCGCCAGACGGCATCACCGCAAAAGAAGAAGCGCCTGCCCGAATCCACGGTGACGAACATGCCGATGGAACCAGGCGTGTGGCCAAACATGGGCACCAGCACCACCGAACCATCGGCGAACACGTCGATGCTGCGGTCAAAGCCCTTGTGGGGGTTTGGCTTGAACTCCAAGGCCTGCCAGCGGATGCTTTTCAGGGACACCTGCGAGGGCCAGCTGCCGCCCAGGCCGGGGGCGGCGTGCTCCACCACGTTCAACTCTTCGGGCGACGCCCAGACCACAGCTTCTGGAAAGTCACCCAAACCACTGGCATGGTCCCAATGCGCATGGCTGAGGAAGATGCGCTCAATGGGCGGGATGCCCGCTTGGTCCAACTGCGTGCGCACGGGCACCACCGGGTCTTCATACCTGAAGAAAGCCCGGGCCCACCATGGCATGTCTTGCCGATACTGCTTGGCGACCTGGGTACCCAGGCCAGAGTCGAACAAGAAATGCGTCTGGCCATGCTTGACCAGAATGGCGGAGAAATTGCCATCGACCTTGGTGGTGAAGCCGCCGCCCGAGACCATCATGCCCTTGAGCGTGGTGATCTTGCCCGTCTTCACGATGGCGAACTCCACGCCGACTTTGGCTTGCGCCACGGCCGACCAACTGGCCACGGCCAGGGCGAGGGGCAACAAATACTTGAACATCAGAGCGCTCCTTTGGAGGATTGGATCAGGGTGGGAAGGTGGGTTTTGAGGCGGCGCAGGGGATCGCAGGTGTGTTGGGCTCGGGCCAGCAACAAAGCGCCTTCGATCAGCATCAAGAGGTTCTCGGCCAGGAAGGTGGCTTGGCGAATGCCATGGCCGACGAAGTAGGCCTCCAGGCCGTCTTGCCAAAGGCGGTACGCCCGCGCACAGGCATCGCGGATCTCAGGCGTGATGGCGGCCTGCTCCAGCGTGGTGGTGGCCACAGGGCAGCCCTTGGTGTAGTTGGACGACTCCAGCTCCTGGATGAAGAAGTCGATCACGGCAGCGACGGCGGACTCGGCATCTGGGTGGGCCATGCACATCTGCGTCAGAGCCTGCGCGAGTTGGCTGGCGGACTGGTCCAGCGCGGCCACTGCCAACGCCACCTTGCCGCCGGGAAAGTAGTGGTACAGCGAGCCTTTGGGCGCGCCGCTTTCGGCCACGATCTGGTTCAGACCGGTGTGGTGGTATCCGGCGGTTTGCAGCAGGCGCGCGGTGGTGTCGATCAGTCGTTGTCTTGCATTCATGCTGAAATTATAACAACTGGTCTATATATTCAGCAAGACCGGGTGGCAGCAAGGTTGATGGCGGCATGACACCATGCCCCCTCGCAAAACTGGGTCAGCTTGGAGAAGCCATGAAATACCGTGAACTCGGCCGCACCGGCTTGAAAGTCAGCCTCATCGCCTTGGGCACCATGACCTGGGGCGAGCAAAACACCGAGGCCCAAGCCCACGAGCAGTTGGATGTGGCGCTGGATTCAGGCATCAACCTGATCGACACCGCCGAGATGTACCCGGTGCCCCCCAAGCCTCAAACCCAAGGCCTGACTGAGCAGTACATCGGCACTTGGCTGAAGAGGACCGGCCGCCGAGCGGACATCGTGCTGGCCACCAAAGCCGCCGGCCCATCGCACCAGGCCGCGCGGCCTTCTCACATCCGTGGCGGCCGGCTCAACTTCAACCGCGAGAACCTGTTCGAAGCGGTGAACGACAGCTTGAAGCGCTTGCAGACCGACCACATCGACCTGTACCAATTGCATTGGCCAGATCGTCCCACCAACATCTTTGGCCAGCGCAACTATCAGCACATCAAGGACGCGGTGACCGTGCCGATCCTGGAATCGCTTGAGGCGCTGCAGGACCTGGTCAAGGCCGGCAAGATCCGCCACTTTGGCGTGTCCAATGAATCGCCCTGGGGCCTGGGCAAGTTCGTGCACCATGCTGAGACGCGCGACCTGCCCCGCGCCGTCAGCATCCAGAACGCCTACAGCTTGGTCAACCGCAGCTTCGAGACCGGCCTGTCGGAGATGTCATTGCGCGAAGACGTGGGCCTGCTGGCTTATTCACCATTGGCGTTTGGCGTGCTCAGCGGTAAGTACCTGAATGGGCAGCGTCCAGCCGGTGCTCGCCTGACCTTGTTTGACCGCTTCACGCGTTATCAAAGTGAGAACACAGGCCTGGCCACACAAGCCTATGTGGACCTGTTCAAGCAGCATGGGATCGACCCCGCCCAAGGCGCCCTCGCCTTCGTGAACAGCCGCGACTTTGTCACCAGCAACATCATCGGCGCGACCACCCTGGAACAACTGCGCAGCAACATTGCCAGCGTTGCGCTTGATTTGTCGGCCTCGGTGCTTGACGGCATCAATGCCATCCACGATCGCTACCCCAACCCTGCGCCTTGATCGAGGGCTCAGGCCTGAGTCGGTCGATAGCTCCAGCGCGGGATCAGGCGCTCCAGGGTGGAGATGAATTGGCGGAGGTTGGTAGGGTCTTAAGGCTTGGCCGCCTCGATCTGAGACACCGCCAATCTGGCCACCTTGCGCACCTCCGGGTCGGGGTCGGTCAAGGCGCCCTCTAGCGCAGGCAAGGCCGAGCAATCGCGGATCTAGCCCAAGGCAATGACCGACTCCTTGCGCAGGTTGACGATGCTGTGCGACAGCAAAGCCGCCACGGCAGGCACGGCCTGGGCCACGCGAAATTGGCCCAGCGCGCGAACCGCACGCTGGCGCACCTGCCAGTAGGCATCGTCCAAGGCCCCGATCAACGCGTCCACCGCGCCAGCCAGCGTCAGCTTGCCCAAGGTGGTCGCGGCTTCTTCACGAACCTGCCAGGCGGCGTCGGCCAGCGCGGCCAGCAAGGCGGGCAAAACACGGTCGTCTGGCGAGTAGCCCAGGGCACCCACCGCAGCGTGGCGCACTTCGGCCTGCGCATCATGCTGGGCGATCCAGGCCAGGCCGTTCAAGGCCGCTTCCCTCCAGGCTCTGCAGGGCTGGGGCGTAGCTCTCGGGCGCACGCAGTTCGCGCAGGGCCCGCAAGGCACTGGCGCGCACAAACGCATCGGTGTGCTTCACCGCAGGCAACAAGCAGGCGCCAGCGCTCACCAGCTTCAGCTCGCTCAGGCTGTGGGCGGCGGCCTCGCGCACGTCCTGCACCGGGTCTTCCAAGGTTTGCACCAAGGCGTGCACCGTCGCTTCCTGCTCCCAATAGGCCAGGCGTTCGGCGGCCTCGGCGCGCACCTCAGCGTCCGGGTCCTTCAGAGACTGCAATAGCCAGGGCACCAGGTTTTCATCCTCCAGTTCGGCCACCTCAATCAAGGCCAGACGGCGGATGGTGGCGTCGTCGCTGGTCAGGCGGACCTGCAGATCGGCGTTTGAAAAATTCCGCAACGGCAGGTTCATGGCATCAGACAGCGAAACGGAGTCGCTCGGCGGAAAGTTCAGGGGCCATGCCCAAGGGACTGAGTCGGTCCAGGGGCAAGGTCGTGTCGGGGTGGCGCAGCAAATCCAGGCAATGTCGCTTGAGCCGCGAAAACGCCGGAGTGGTCAGTACCTCGTGCTGGCGAGGGCGGTGTTCGCTCAGGTTCAACTCTTCAATGATGCGGCCAGGGCGTGGACTCATGACCAGGATGCGGTCGGCCAGGAACAAGGCTTCCCTTCAAAGCCCGCCAGTCCGACCTGTTCCAGCAAGTCATGGGTTTGCTGATGCCGCTCTGCCTTGGCGATGCCCCGCATTTTCAGACCGTAGGCCACGTTGTCCAGCACGCTTAACCAAGGAAACAAGGTGTGGTGCTGAAAGACCAGGCCGCGCTCCGGGCTCGGGCCATGGATGGCTTGTCCGGCCAGGCGCAAGGCACCCTGGGTGGCCTCCAGATGCCCGGCCAAAGCGCCCAGCAGGGTGGACTTGCCACAGCCCGACGGGCCCAGCAGGCACACGAACTCACCGGCCGCCACCGACAGCGAAATATCCTGCAAAGCCAGAAAGCGCTGACTGCCCTGCCCCAGGTACAGCGAGACGTGGTCGATGTCCAATGGGCTCATGACTTGCCTCCTTCAGGCCGGTACCAGGGCATCAGCCAGGCGCCAGTGCGGCGGATCAGCGCGCTGCTGCCCATGCCCAGCACGCCGATCAACAGCATGCCCACGATGATGTTGGCGTAGTTCTGCACGGTGTAGGACTCCCAGGTGTAGTAGCCGATGCCGTACTGCCCGGAGATCATCTCGGCCGTGACCAGGCAGAACCAGCAGGTGCCCATGCCGATGGACAGGCCCGTGACGATGTTGGGCGCGGCCGAGGGCAGGATCACTTGCGTGAACAAGCGCCAGGGCCCCGTGCCCAGGCTGCAGCGGCCAGGGCGATCAAGGCCAACAGGGGTTTGCGAAAGAAAGTCATGACGTCAAAATCCTCTGAAAAAACAAGTTCAACGCAACAGATAAGGGATGGCGACCTTGATGGCGCCGGTGGGGCAGTCTTTTTCGCAAGGCATGCAGTACCAGCACTCGTCGTGCTTCATGTAGGCCTTGTGGGTCGCCGGGTCGATGGCCAGGATGTCCATCGGGCAAACGTCAACGCACACGGTGCAGCCTTTGTGGGCAATGCACAGCTCCTCATCGACGGTCACGGCGGCATCGCTCATCTCGGCGATTTGTCTTGGGGTGAACGCCATGTTCTTTGTCCTTTTCAATGCGCGGTTGTGCGAAAACTCAAGCCGCCAGGGGCTGCGTGATTCGCAGCTTTTCGTAAGCTGTTTTTTCCTCGTCGTCCAGCGGCAGGATGTAGGGCTCAATGGCCCGCTTGGCGCTGCTCATCTCGCCATTGGCGCCCTTCATCAAGTGAGCGTGGCAGAACCAGTCGGCATCGTTGCGCTGAGGGTAGTCAACCCGCATGTGGTACAGGCCCCAGCGGCTTTCGGTGAGGAACAGCGAGGCGCGAGCCGCCATCTCGGCGCCATCTCGGATCACCGAGACCTCGGCAGCGCGCATCAGCTCGTGCGCATCGCGTGCATGAAGGCTCGACAGGTCTTCCTTGATTTCGTCGAAGCGCTGCAGGCCGATCTCCATCTTGCGTGTCACCTTGGGCGGCTGCAGATAGTCGTTGACCATGCGGCGCAGCTTGTATTCCACCTGCAAGGGCGGCAGGCCGCTGTCTCGCTTCAGGGGTGCGTAAATGCGTTCCCGCTCTCGCTCGATCTGGCCAGCGTCGAGTGCCTTGAAATCGTTTTCAGCGATGTAGTCGGCCGCGTTGTGCCCTGCGAACCAGCCATAGGTGAAGGCGCCCAGCATGTAGTTGTGGGGCACGGCGGCCATGTCACCCGCGGCATACAGGCCTTTCACCGTGGTCTCGGCACGCTCGTTCACGTACACGCCCGAGGCGCTGTGGCCACTGCAAAAGCCAATCTCCGAGATGTGCATTTCGATCATCGTCGGCCGTGAGCAGCCGTGTGGCGACAATTCGGTTGGTGATCTCCACACGTGCCCGCTTGAGCTGGCGGTAGAGCACCTTCTTGACATCGTGCCCTTCGGGCATGGGCAGCACATAGGTGTCCATGTGGTGCACCTTCTTCATGGCGTAGTCGCCAGTCGCATCCTTCTCGAACTTCACGCCCCACTGGTCCAGCTGCTCGATGGTGGTGAAACTGTGTTTGGCATAGGCGTACACGGCCGACTGGTTCACGATGCCGTCGTTGGCGACCGTGATCTCCTTGGTGTACTGCTCGGGCGTGGCAAAGCCGGGCACGATGGCATTGTGCTCTTCATCAGATATACGTGGAAATGAGCTAGAGCTTTGGCACAATCACGCTGCCCGCTTTCGGGTGCAACGGATAGAAGCGTCACATGAACAAAACCGAACTGATTCAGCATTTGGCCACCAAACATGAGCTGACCAAGGCCGATGCTGGCCGCGTCCTGGAAACCTTGCTGGACGTGATCGTCGCCACCGTCAAGAAAGGCGACTCCTTGACGATTCCTGGATTCGGCTCCTTCAAGCAACACGCCCGCGCTGCACGCAGCGGCGTCAACCCCAGCACCGGCGCCAAGATCAAGATCGCCGCCGCCAAGCTGCCCAAGTTCACGCCTGGCGCCACTTTCAAGGCTGCCGTGGATCCCAAGGCCGCTGCGCGCAAGGCCGCCAAGGCACCCGCCCCCAAGGCCGCTGCCAAAAAGGCCCCTGCCAAGAAGGCCGCTCCCGCCAAGAAAGCCAAGAAGGCTTGATTGACCTGAGGTGCGGGGCGCGTCACGGGCCCCGCACCTATGCACGCTTCTCAAGCATGCATATGCCAATCGCTTCGTTGTGATCAACCGGCCAGAGTAGATACCCTCAACGCTTCTCACAGCCACAACGAAGACATCCCATGACCATCTCCGCCATCAACGTCCGCAATCAATTTCGCGGCAAAGTGCGAGCCATCATCGACGGCCCCGTGGTCTCCGAAATCGAAGTCGAAACCCCTTCGGGCCTGATCGTTTCTTCCGTCATCACCACCCGTTCGGTCAAACAACTGGGCTTGGTCGAAGGCTCCGACGTGATCGCCCTGGTCAAGTCGACCGAGGTGTCCATCGCCACCCTGTGACGCGCTAGTTATCCACCGAAGGTGTGGACAACCCTGTGGGGAAGCACTGAGCATCAGGGGATTCCCCCAATGCCGCGCTGGGGGTGCCCGCAAATGAGGCACATCGCGCGCAGATGCACACCTTCCCCCGCTGGCCTTCTGGCACCTGCGCCAACAGTTCGGCGCTCAACACGGCCGCGCGACACCAGCAAGGGGCCTCCACGTCCCTGCCTGCAGCCATCGCGCAGGCGTTGAGGCCTCCGCACAGGGGGCATTCGGTTGTAAACGAGGTCATGAATGCACTTTAGCCGAAGGCCGGTGCCTGCGTATCTTTAAGCAACAGGTGTGAGCGTGCTGGCGCAATTGCCCTCGCGGCGCCGTGGGTTCGACGCATCGACTTACAGCTTGGGTTCAAGCAAAGTTAAGGTCGCCACCTTGCTTAATGGAGGTTGACATGGAACAAATGATGCAGGCTTATGCAGGACGCGACGCCGTGATCGTGCGAGTGCCCGTGGGCGGCCGTGGCGTGCGTGTGCTGGTCTCCAGAGAAGCCCTGGAGGAGCGCTTTGCCGCAGGCCCCGCGCCCCAAGACTGGGTATATGCCTACCAGTCTCACGCGGAGGTGATCGACGCCGTGGTGCGCGCCAAGGTGGCCAAAGCCAGTCCAGAGCCGGTAGTCATCTCCAAGCACGACTTCCCCCTGGTGCAGTGACGGTCATTTCAAGTTCGTGATCGCCAACATGACAATCACGAACACAGCGACACCGACATCCACCCACCAGTCTCCCAGCAGGCGATCGAAGACAGACTTCTTTGATTGACGTCTCATGGTGTGAACCCCTTTCACTCGCATGGCGTGGCGCAGAATCAATACTCCATGTGCTTGGTGCTGGCGCTTCGCGGAAGGCGATTGTTCATCCGTTCGAAGCCACTTGCAAATCAATTTCGACGCGAGAAGGGCCTTTCAAAAACCCATGCAGTTGGCGTAATAAGTGACCGTGCCCGGCCAGTCGGAAAACACCCCCTCGACACCCACTTTGCGGGCCAGCACATCCAGAGCCTTGAGCATGTCGCTGTCTTTCTTAATGGCCTTGCCTTCAGGGTCAAACTGGTAGTAACTACCCTGCCCGGCCGCACCCTTGGTCAGGTTCACGCGTTCAAACGACCAGGTGAGGATCCGGAAACCGGCAGCCTTGATGTCCAGCGCATAACTGGACGGTACAAGCTCGTTGACATCGTTCACGGTCAGCAGGGCCCACATCGGTGGCGCGATGATCTGGACGCCCGCTTTTTTCAGCTCGCGCAAACGCTCGTGGCTCATGCGCTCGATCTTGAGCGAGGGCTCAATCGGGTCCAGGTAAACCGCTTGCTTGCCAAACGCAGGCTCCTGCTTGATCCAGTACAGCACATCGTTGATGTTGAAGGACTGCGCATACACCTTGCGTGGATCAACGCCCGCATCCTTGTAGGTGTCGATCAACTTTTGCGCGTACTGCGCCTGGCCGCCAAAGATGGACTGGATGCGAGCGGCATCGCCGTCCTTCAGCTCGGGCGTTTGCGACACGCCCCATTGCTTGATCAAGGCGATGTGCTCTTTCAAAGTCACCACATTGCCAGCGGGGCGGCCGGTGTACAGATCAGTGCGCCAATTGGCGGTGCCGCCCAGGTAGCCAGCGGCCGTGGTGGCAGCCGGATTGCTGGCATCCATCTTGGCCTTCAAGGACTTGAATTCACTCAAGCTGATGTCGCTGGTGCAGCACTTGGGTGCCTGCCCTCCGGGTGCCCAAGGCACCGTGCACGCGGCGTTCAAGGGCGTGTTCACGATGTTGGTGGTGGTGTGCAGATCGCACTCCGAATGGCGGCACACCAGCTCGCCATCCTTGGTGAAGCTCACATCGCACTCGATGATGCCCGCGCCCATCCGGTTCGCGGCCTCGTAAGACTCGCGCGAATGCTCTGGAAATTCCAGCGGCGCCCCCCGGTGGCTGATCGAAAACTGGCTGCGGTAAAACGGCCCGGCCTCGCATTGCTGCAATCGGCTCTTGAGCTTGCCTTCGTCCAGGCCATCCACCAGGTAGAAAGGCCGAACGCCCACCTGCACATTGATTTTTTCGCCATGGCGATGCGGCCTGTCATCGTCAGACCGCCCCCCTGCCCAGGCAGCGCTGCCGACCAAAACCGAAGCGGTCAGAATCGTTGAGCAGATCAAACGGTGGAGCATGGCGTTCATGTGAGCTGGCCCTGATTGGATGGTTTTTGATGCCTGCGTATTCTTGACGTGGCTGCCCGACAACCCTGTGACAGGCCTTGATCATTTCGGCGTCAAATTCACGGTTGACACGGCCTTAATTTATTGTATAAATCGTTTATATCAATTCATCAAGCAGTCATCATGAGCAATACCGAAACCGAGAACGTCAAAACCAAGCCTGAAGCCAAGACCATCAACAAGGCCGCCAAGCCCGCAGCTGCCCCTGCCAAAAAAGTTGCCGCCAAAAAAACACCCAAGGCTGCAGCCCCGGCCCCCATCAGTAAGAAGGCCGTGCCGCGTACCGCCGCCGCCAAGCCCACCGTGGTGGCTGCCACCCCCACCAAGATCAGCAGCCCCGCTAAGGTCAAGCAAAAGCTGGTGCGCGACAGCTTCACCATGCCTCGTGCCGATTTCAGCCTGATCCACTCGCTCAAGGAACGCGCCTTGACCTTTCGCCGGCCCACCAAGAAAAGCGAGTTGTTGCGTGCCGGGCTCCATGCCCTGTCCACCCTGCCTGACGCCAAACTGAAATTGGTGCTGGAAGGCTTGGTCCCGCTGAAAGCGGGCCGCCCCAGGAAAGGCGAATGAGCCGTTTGGCTCATTCCTGAGCCGAGTCAAGTAAGACCATGGCCAAGCTCTTTCGCCTTGACCGCCGCAGCTTCGTCCCCTCCCAAACGCCCCTTCGTTTGACAGGGGACGCCGCGCCTGAGCCTCTCATCGAGCTGGCCGATCTTCAGCGCATCCTCGACGAGGCTGGTCCGCAGGTCGAGGTCAGCCAAGTCTGCGAAGTGCAAGCAGGCCCGCACCATTTCCCGGTGCAGGCCATCACCTTGGGCAACCCCAGCAAGGACGTTCCGGCCGTGGGCTTCTTTGGCGGCGTGCATGGCCTGGAACGCATCGGCTCGCGCGTGGTCATGGCCTATCTGCGCAGCTTGGTCATGCGCTTGAAATGGGACAGCCAACTGCACCGCCAGCTGGAATCCATCCGCCTGGTGTTCATGCCCATCGTCAACCCCGGCGGCTTGTGGGCTGGCACGCGCGCCAATCCCCGTGGCGTGGACCTCATGCGCAACGCCCCGGTGAACGCCAGCGAGCCCGTGCCTTTCATGCTGGGCGGACAGCGCCTCAGCCCTGCCCTGCCCTGGTACCGAGGCGCGGCCGATGCCGCCATGGAAGCTGAAAGCCAAGCCCTGTGCCAAGTTGTCGATCAAGAGCTCCTCAGCCGCCGATTCAGCATCGCCATCGATTGTCATTCCGGCTTTGGCATGGCTGACCGCATCTGGTTCCCGCATGCCCACACCACCAAGCCCATCAAGCACCTGCCAGAGATGCTGGCGCTCAACCAGATTTTCGACCAGGCTTACCCCCACCACCGCTATGTCATCGAGCCGCAAAGCCGACAGTACCTGACCCATGGCGACCTGTGGGACCACCTGTACCTGCGCGCCTGCGCCCAGGAGGACCGTACCCTGTTGCCCCTGACCTTGGAGATGGGCTCCTGGCTTTGGATCAAGAAAAACCCACGCCAGATATTCTCCCGGCAAGGCATCTTCAACCCCCTGGCCGAGCACCGGCAGCAACGCGTGCTGCGGCGACACATGGCCTGGCTGGACTTCATCACCCACGCCGCCAGCAGCCACACCAGTTGGGTGCCCCAGGGCCCGGCGCGTGATGCGCATCGCCAAGCCGCCCACGACCGCTGGTACGGATGACTGGCCCCACCCACAACACGCCAGACACCTGGGTCTTGCTGCGTGGGCTCACGCGTGAACAAAGGCACTGGGGCGGCTTCCCCAAGCTGCTGGCCGACCACATGCCAGGCGCCCGCATCGTGGCCATGGACTTGCCTGGCAACGGCCGCCTGTGCGCCCAAACCAGCCCAGCCACCGTGCCCGAGATGGCCGAGCAATGCCGAGCCGAACTCTCTCGCCAGGGCATCAAGCCGCCCTACCACGTGCTAGCCATGTCGCTGGGCGCCATGGTGACCACCGCCTGGGCGCTCAACCATCCGAATGAGATCGATGGATGCGTGCTGATCAACACCAGCATGCGCCCTTTCAGCCCGTTTTACAGACGCCTGCGGCCACGCAACTACCCTTTGATTCTCAAACTGGCCTTGCTCGGTGGCACCTCCAGGCAGTGGGAAGAAGCCATCCTCAAAATCACCACCCGACACCCGCCTCAGCCTGAACAGCAAGTGCGGGACTGGATCGCCTACCGCGATGAGTGCCCCGTCTCGCGCGACAACGCTTTGCGCCAACTGCTGGCCGCCACGCGCTACACCGCGCCGATGGAAGGCCCATCAACCCGCACCTTGATTTTGACCAGTGTCCAAGATGGCTTGGTCGATCCCCGGTGCTCAAGGCAACTGGCCGCCAGTTGGCAAACCGATTTTGCGGAACACCCCACTGCGGGCCACGACCTGCCCCTGGATGACGGCCCCTGGATGGCCGCGCAAGTCCAGAAGTGGCGCTCGGCCTCCAGATCAAGGCTCTGAAGCGTTCAGGCGTTTGGCCCCAGGCGCCTCCACCACCAAGTCACACACAGGATAGGCCACGCACGGCAGAATGAAGCCATCGCGCTTTTCCTCAAAGCTCAAGCCAGGCCATTCCATGCGGTAAGTCACCCGTCCGCTGATCAGGCGGCACAGGCAGGTCCGGCAGGTGCCATTGCGGCAGGAACGGGTCAGCTCAATGCCGGCGGCGAGTGCGCTGACCAGTAAAGGCTGTTCAGCCGGTACACGCAGGCGCGCGCCCATGGGCTCAATGACCAGTTCATGCCACCCAGTATCACTGACCTCGCCCATTCAACACCCCAAAACACGGGCACGCCATTTGCCCCGCGAAACAATGTAGCGCCCTTGGAAACACAACGTGAACGATACCCTGCCATCCAACCCCACTCAGCGCACTGCCACGGCCTATGAGCCTGTGTCTTCCAGGGCTTACCGCTGCCGTTGCGGGCGCCCTGTATTTTTCCGAAACTCGGTGTGCCTGGCCTGTAATACGCCCTTGGGCTATGAACCCACTCAGGCGCGTGTCATTCCGCTGGACCCGGGCCAGGAAACCAATGTCTTCGTGCCTGCCAACGCACCCGCAGGTCAAGCCGAACAGTACGTGCGCTGCGCCAATTTCGCCAGCGCGGCCGAGTGCAACTGGCTGATCCCGCAATCTCAAGCGGCCAATGGCGTCACACTGTGCCAGGCCTGCCGCCTTAACCGCACCATCCCCGACCTGTCCAATCCCGAGAACCAGGAATTGTGGCGTCGCATCGAAACCGCGAAGAGGCGGTTGGTGTCTCAGCTGATCGCTTTGAAGCTGCCGGTGGCCACCAAGGTGGGTGAGGACCCAGAACGTGGCTTGGCCTACGACTTCCTGCGCTCAAACCCCACCGAACCCCGGGTGCTGACCGGCCACGACTGCGGCCTGATCACCATCAACCTGGAAGAAGCCGACGACCCCACACGCGAGCGAACGCGCAAAAGCATGGGCGAGCCCTACCGCACACTGCTCGGTCACTTTCGCCACGAGGTCGGTCACTATTACTGGGATCGCCTGGTGGACCACACCAACTGGCTGGAGCCCTACCGGGCCCTTTTTGGCGACGAGCGCCAGGACTACGACGAAGCCGTGAAAGCCCATTACCAGAACGGCGCCGCCTTGGGCTGGGGCGTTCATTTCGTCAGCGCTTACGCGTCCACCCACCCCTGGGAAGACTGGGCCGAAACCTGGGCCCACTACCTGCATATGGTCGACACCGCCGACACGGCCGCCAGCTTTGGCATCGACCTCACACAGATCGGCCTGGAGACAGAACCCTTTGGCGTTGACGTACTTTGGAAGCAGGACATGGGCGAAGAAGGGCCGCCGTTTTTAGCCCTGCTCAATGACTGGGTGGGCCTGACGGCCGTGATGAACGAGATGTCACGCAGCATGGGTCAGCCTGATTTTTACCCATTCGTGCTGTCGCGCGAGGTGGTCACCAAGCTGCACTTCATTCACTGCGTGATTCACGGCACGGCCCAAAATACAAGCCACTGACGAAGGCTCATTTTCTCGGGACAAGTTTGGGTCCTTCGGACTAACATGCATTTGGCCACCCAGTCTCGGGCAACGCGTCCGACCAACGGCTCATGTCCAAATGATTCAATTGAACGGGCCCACCCTGTCGCGTTGGCGCATGCGCAGCATCTTCCGCGGTGATGCGTCCAGCCTGATCCCATCATTGACCGGGCTTGTCCTGATCGCGATTTGGGTCGCCACATTCAACTGGACCGCACGCGAACGCGCCTCTGCCGAGCGCAAAGCTCAAATCGCCGCTCAGAACCTGTCAGGCGTCTATCGAGTGCAGATGCTGCGCGCATTGCGCGAGATCGACCTCACCATCAACGTCGTCCGGTACGTCAGCGAGCAAAAAGGCCTGACCCGGGCCTTGGCCAACCTTGAAAGCGAATTGCTGATCCCCACGGCGCTGCTGTTCGTCATCGATGTGGCCGATCACCACGGCGACATTGTGGCCACCAACAACGACAACCGTGGCGAAGTATCGCGCGCGGTCGATCAACCGCACTTTCGGTTCTTCAGCGAGCACACACGACTGGGGGACACGCTCTACGTGGGCCCTGCAGTGCGAGACCCAAGAACCGGCAAGAGCCGAATGACATTTGCACGTCGGCTCACCGATGCCAACAACGCCTTCGCGGGTGTGGTGAGTGTGTCCATCAACCCCGAGTACTTCACCAGCGACTATGAGCCTTCGCGCATGGGGTTGAAAGGCACCTTGGGGGTCCTGGGAGCCCGCGGTGACCTGATCGTGGCGCGCAGCGGCGACAAGATCATCGAAGGCAATGGCACCGGGCCCTTGAAGCATTTGATTCCCGCCACTCCCGAAGACGAAGGCGCCGCCAAGCTCCTGCTCAGCCCCTGGGATGGCATCAAGCGCTACACCGTCTCAGAAAGTTTGAGCATGTTTGGCATCACAACCGTGGTCGGGCTCTCCGAGGAAGAACAACTCGCCTCGTTCCTACCTCGCGAGCAGGCCTACCGATGGCAAGCCACGCTCGTCAGCGCGCTGGTGATCGCGCTGGGCATGCTGTTGCGGCAACTGGCCCGAAGCAGGTCTCGGGTGCTCAAGGCACAGGAAACCTATCTGGCAGCCTCGGAAGCGAGCAGAGACGCCACGTTTGTCCTGCACAGCCTGTGCGATTCAGAAGGCGCGATCAGTGACTTCGCGCTGACCGACACCAACAGTCGTGGCGTGGCCCTGCTGAATCTGAACAAATCGGCCATGTTGGGAAAGCCCATCGGAGCCTTGCTGCCAGACATCCGTGACACCAGTGCATTCAAGGTGCTGTGCCAGGTCGTCAACACTGGCATCGCACATGACCAGGAATGGGAGAACCATGAACCCTCCATCCGAGCCCAATGGCTGCATGCCCAGGTGGTACGCGCTGGCAGCGGTGTGGTGGCCATCGTCCGAGACATCAGCGAACGCAAACGCATTGAAGCCGAGCTGGTGCGCCGCAACAACGAGCTGACTGCGCTGAACCACAAGCTCACGGAAACCCATCAACAGCTGGTGCAATCGGAAAAACTCGCATCCATCGGGCTGCTGGCCGCCGGTGTCGCCCACGAAATCAACAACCCCATCGGCTTCGTGTTGTCCAACATTGGCGCGCTGGACGGGTACTTCAACAGCCTGCTGCAGATGCTGGACACCTATCAGGAAACCGAGAGCCAACTGGCTGACCTGGCCTTGCGAACACGGATCCTCGACTTGAAGGATCAGCTTGAGTTTGACTACATCAAGGACGACATCCCGCTCTTGATGCGCGAAACCAAAGATGGCATTGAACGTGTTCGCAAGATCGTGCAAGACCTCAAAGACTTCTCACACGTCGACAACTCCCAGGAATGGCAGATGGCCAACCTGCACGACGGGATCAATTCGACCCTGAACATGGTGAACAGCGAGGTCAAGTACAAAGCTGAAATCATCAAAGAGTATGGCGACATCCCCCTGGTGGAATGCCTGCCGTCAGAGATCAACCAGGTGGTGATGAATCTGGTCGTCAACGCGGCACATGCCATCGGAGAAACAAGGGGCAAGATCACCGTGCGTACAAGCTCGGGGGACGACTCGGTGTCAATCGAAGTGGAAGACACCGGTTGCGGCATCTCGCCCGATAACCTGGTCAAGATTTTTGACCCCTTCTTCACCACCAAACCTGTGGGCAAAGGCACGGGGCTGGGCCTGTCGTTGTCGTATGGGATTGTTCAGAAACACGCGGGGCAGATGAGCGTGCACAGCGTGGAAGGCGAGGGCACCACTTTCCGCGTCACCCTACCCCTGAAGCAAAGCACCCAAAAAATGGAAGTCATCCCGTCGCCGCAGCCATCCTGATGGTGCTGCCTCACCTGTTGGGGGCCCCTTGTTTGCCCCAAGTATCAACCTCGATCTCAGCCCACTCTTCGGGCGGAATGTGTCCTCGCATGTCCTGCCACAGCTCAGCCGCCACCAAGGTGGCCAGGCGGGGTCGCAACTGGGGGCGCAACTCGGCAATGCGCTGCGCGCAACGCTGAATCCAGGTGTCTTTAAGGTGCGCTTCCATACTGTTATTTTATACAGTATTTTATGCCATCACACCGGATTAGGTTATCTGACCCACATCACCAACAAAGTCCCGGCCAGGGCCAATGCAGCGCTGATGTCGACCACCCAGTCGTCCAACAGACGCAGAAAGAAGGGCTTAGAGGGGGTGCGCTTCATGCTGACACGTCCTTTCTGGCAGTGGTTAGGCACATCCAAGGGACCCAAGGGTGGCCTCGTCATGTGACACAGGGAAGACAGCATCAGGCCTACCATGGATACACCAGGGTTCCGAGCATGGCCATTGTCAATGCGAGGTCCACACCCCAATCAACCCAATCCTGTTCCAACAGCGTTTTCATACTGTAATTTTATACAGCATTCATGAAAGCCATGTGGGGATTGAGGCACAACCCTGCTCAAGTTGAGGGTGACTTGCCACTACCATGGCTCACCCATCTGGAAACCTCGGCCATGACCACAGAAGAACGCATCGATAAGTTAGAAGAGGACATTGCACAGCTGACCGTCCAGAACGGCGAGCTGGTTGCGCTGCTGCAAAACCTGGGGGGCCACCAGCGGATGTACCACGCAGCCATTGAGTCCATCATCATTTCCCACCCCTACCCCCAAGCGCTCAGACCGGTGCTTGAAACGCTGCTGGCGGCAGTCGATGCGGCCATCGTGGCGAGGGCCGAATCCGATGACCACCTGGAAGGTGCCCAGGCCAGTCAGGAATGCCTGATGGCGGCCCTGGATGAGGCAGAGCGTTTGGGTGGGCTTGAAGACGATTCAGCGTGACCTCTTCAAGCAGCCACGATCATCTGACCAGTTGGAATACCGCGACGGCCTGGACCAGCTGCTGCGCTTGTTGGCGCAGGCTCTCGGCAGCTGCGGCCGACTCCTCCACCAACGCTGCGTTTTGCTGAGTGGCTTGGTCCATTTGTGAGACTGCCTGCCCCACCTGCCCCACACCGCTACTTTGTTCTGCATTGGCCAAACTGATGTCGGCCACAATGTCGGTGACCCGGCGAATGGATGTCACGATTTCCTGCATGGTGCGCCCGGCCTGATCCGCCTGTGCAGCACCTTGATCAGTGCGCGCCACACTCTCGGCGATCAACGCGCCGATCTCCTTGGCGGCTGTGGCCGAGCGCTGGGCCAATGTGCGCACTTCGCTAGCGACCACGGCAAATCCCCGGCCTTGCTCTCCTGCCCGCGCCGCTTCAACCGCGGCATTCAGCGCCAGGATGTTGGTCTGGAAGGCAATGCCGTCAATGACGGCAGTGATGTCGGCAATCTGGCGCGAGCTCGTGTTGATGCCCCTCATGGTCTGAACCACCTCGCGCACCACGTCCCCGCCTTTGGCTGCCACCGTGGAGGCATCCTGTGCCAGCTGATTGGCTTGCGCTGCATTGTCGGCATTGTTCTTCACGGTGCTACCCAGCTCATCCATGGTCGCGGCAGTCTGCTGCAGCGCGCTCGCCTGCTGCTCGGTGCGTTGGCTCAGATCCTGGTTGCCCTGGGCGATCTGCGCGCTGGCGGTTGCCACGCTTTCTGCATTGCCACGGACAGTGCTCACCACCTGGGTCAGCGATATCTGCATTTGGCGTATAGCCGCCATGACACTGTGATCGTCGCCTTGGGCCAGTTCAATCGGGGACGACAGATCGCCTTTCGACACATTGCGCGCGACCGCCCGCAACTCGAAGGGTTCGGCACCAAGCTCACGCCTGATGGAATGTCCAGTCCGCAAAGCAAAAGCGGCGGCCACCATGAACAACAGCACCACCGGCAACATGGCCACCATGGCGCTGTTGCGTGCATCGGCAGCATTCTGCTCGGATGATTCTTTCAGCAAGGCCATGGCTTGCCACAGCGTCTCGTACATGGCGTCAATGACCTTGGTGGTCTCGGCAAAATACGCCGCGCTTGGATAGCTGGGCACCGCAGGTTGCAAGACGTGCGTCTGCGCCAGGCCAATGCCCGTTTGAGCCAGCTCGTTGAGCCTCTTCGCCACCTCATCAATGCGACCACGCGACTGCGCATGCGCCGTCGCGCCTTTCTCAAAGGTCAACAGCATGTCTTCATAGGCGCTGCGCATGCGAATCTGCAAGGCCTCAAAGCGCGCCTTGTCGGCAGGATCAAGTGCCTGCTTGGTGGACAGCAAGTTGGCGCCGCGCGCTCTCGTCTGGCCCATCATTTCAATCATGCCTGGGGCGTTTGACAGGGTGCCAAGTGTCAAGAAATAGACCGATGGTTCTGCGCTCAAGGACAGCCCCCAATGGTCTCCGACCTCACCCAGCGTTCTCAGCATGCTGGCCAGCATTGCGGTGTGGCGCGCGGAAGACTCGGGGCCGGTGATGCGCTTGTCGGCCACCGCCTGGCTGACTTCTTGCCACTTCTTCATGTCGAGCTTCCAGGCGGCGCCCAATCGCGATGCCTGAGCTTCATCGGCTGTCACATGCGCAGCAAATGCAGCCATGGCCTTCTCAATCTCGGCCTGTTTGGCAACGCGTTTGGGCGCAGCACCCTCATCCCCGCCCAACAAGACTGCCGACAAACCACGGTGCTGCTGCACGACACGAATCACTTCCAGCAGAGCAAGCGCTGGAGCCATCCCGGTGACCTCGCGCTGGGCGATGCGTACCTCATTGATGTACCGCCAACTCAACAACCCGGCAGGAATGGATATCGCCAGCGCGCAGATCGTGAGCAGCAACGCAAACCGACCGCGGATCGTCAGTGCTTTTTTGATCATTCAGTACTTTCGGTAGATCGTTGTTATTGAGTGGCTTGCAACGCATCAATGCAGCGCGTGCTCAGGCTATCCCTGGATGCCATTGCAATATCGACCGAAATACCGTGTTTGTTGAGTGCACATTCGTGCACTCAGGGACCCCAATCCCAACAGAGTTCATCCCGAACCCTTAAGGCGAAACGGTCACGGCTCCATCCGCCTATCACGCATGCCATGGGTTGAAGACAGCCGCACCTGAGGCCTCGAAGGAGCTGGTGTCTCGGGTGTCATCGCTTTTGGCTCTGTCACAGCGCTTGCTTGGATCGCGTTGTTGGGCCGCATAGCGGCGGTATCCCGAAGGGGCCATCTGCAATACCTTGCAGATCGGCTCGACCCCGTGGGTGGCGCGATGTTGGTCAATGAAATCCTTCAAGACTTGAGTCGGCGGTCGAGCTTCGCCTGGGCGAAAAAAGCGCTGGCCAGCTTGAGGATCTCGTTGGCCCGGCGCAGCTCCTTGACCTCGCGCTCCAGCTCATTCACGCGTTGCGCCTCGGCCGTGGTCACCCCATCGCGGGAGCCGTTGTTGATCTCGTGCTGCTGAACCCAGCCAAGCAGGGTCTGTGGAACGCAGCCGATCTTCGGTGCAATCGACTCGACTGCGGCCCACAACGAGGGGTACTCGCCGCGATCTCCTGCACCATGCGCACTGCTCGCTCATGGACTTCGGGTGAGAACTTGTTTGACTTCTTCATGGCTCCATCTTCTCAAAGGTTGGAGCCTCCTCAAAACCCGGGGCGATTCATAGGAGCACGTTGCCCAATGTCAACTCATTCCTAAAAATCGAGAACATCAACGGGGAGTTAAAGTGCAAGAAGCGCACGAAGAGCCCCCCACGGAGTGCTGATAAGACATCCCTCTGACCACGGGATGGCGCATCCAAAATTCCCCTAATAAAATCCCAGCGGTCGATTTCCGATATCAACATTCAGGGACCGCTTTGAAGACAATCATTTCTGCTGCACTGCTGGTGCTGGCCAATACCAGCGCCTTTGCCGTTGACATTTATGGGGCATTCCCAACGAATTCACCCGAAATAACACACCGGGGCGAACAAGGCTTTCAACTGTATGGCGGGGCTACCTTCGGAGCCTCCCACCTGGCGACCAACTGCGTCGTCATCGGCGCGGATTCATACACTTGCGAGCCCAACGACACCGGCTTCAAGGTCTATAGCGGGTTCAACATCACGTCCGATATCGCTGTAGAGCTTGGATACATCGGGTTTGGCAGCGCCACAATCAAGGGTACCGTTAGCGGCATCCCATTTAAGGGCGCTCAAGAGTCAAACGCCTTGGTATTGAATGGCGCTTGGCGCTTCGACATGACACCCAAGTTCAGTGGTGTCGTGCGTGTGGGCCTTGCCAGCGTCGATTCCAAGGTGTCTGCAAGTGCAAACGTACCAGGAGCCTACGCTTCGGCTTCTGACACGAAGATTGCACCCTATGCGGGCTTCGGTCTGGAATACGCCTTGGCAACCAAGCTAAGGGCTGTGGCCGCTCTGGACGTCACCACCAGTGATATCCAAGGTGACAAGTCAACGGTAGGTTTGCTGTCGATTGGCGCTCAGTACGGGTTCTGATTCAAGAATCAAAGGGTGTCCACGAAAACCAGATGGAGTGCCCTTTGAGTTCTGCCGCAAGTCCTGCCCCTTGAGGCGTCCTTGACCTTGCCCCTGAATTCCGTATCCCATAACCGAGAGCATGAGTTGGCTTGCTTGGATTGAGCGGCAAGCCAGTTTTACTCGAACTGCATCGGGCTGACATAGGCCAGCGTCCAGTGCATCCAGGTGCTGTTGTACCGTAAGCGTCCAGCAAACACATGTTGACATCCCGTCAACATGTGTTTGCTGGACGCTTACCCTTATTTCGCTGCAGGCCCAGGTCAATGGCACCGTCCGGACTTTGAATCCGGGCTTCCACCACGTCTCCGGCCTTGAGGTATTGCTCGCGGCCCTCTTGCGCTTTGTTGAACATTGCCCACGTCGCGGCCTCTGGTAGCAAGGCGCCCATGCGTTGCTTGAATGGCGATGGCACCAACAAGGCGCAGCATGGCCGCATACACCGGTTGAGCTGGGGCTCGTACAGGTCGGGCTTGAGCATGCCCTCTTTGAGGTTGTCGAGCAACATAGGGGAACAAAGCTCCACATTGCCGGGACACCACCGGTTGTTCCCCGATATGTTCCCCTCTTTTTAGCGGGATGCAATGACACGGCATGAGCCGTCAAGGCATAAAAAAACCCCTAAGTCATTGATTTACTTAGGGGTTTTTGGCGTTTGTGGGCCGGTATGAATTGTTTCAATGGGGTGGCTGATGGGGCTCGAACCCACGACAACAGGAATCACAATCCTGGACTCTACCAACTGAGCTACAGCCACCACTGGAAAGAACGAGATTATAGCGTCAAAAAGAACAAATCAGGAGGCCGATGCGGTTTTTTGCGCATCGCCCGCTTTGGCGCCCTCTTCCATCAACTTCTTGCCGCCATTCAGGTACTCGACCTTGTACTTCTGCTTGAGAGAGTTGAAATAGGCGTCAGCCTCGGCCTTGCCCCAGTACCCGGCGAACTGACCCTCAGTTTCTTGCAATTCCTGGGGCGTGATCTGCAATGGCAACACTTTGTTGATCTTCAACAAAGCAGAACCCTCGTTGCCGATGTCCACCACCACCCAGGCCGGCAATTGCTTGTCGGGGACGCGCAATGCGGCATCCAGCACAGCGGGCGGTTGAGAGAACACCAAACGACGAGACATCTGCACCGGCGCAGGCAGCTGGGCCTTGTCAGGCGACTGCTTCCACAAGGCGAGCTTTTGGTCGGCGTCTTGACGCGCCGCCTTGAAGGACTCCGCGGCGATCCAGCGCTCACGAACCTGGGCTTGCACCGACTCGAAGGCAGGCTTGCTGGCAGGTGTGTACTTCACGATGCGGGCTGAGACCAACTTGTTGGGGCCGACTTCAATGGCTTCGGTGTTGCGGCTTTTTGCCCGGTTGGTCGAGTCAAACACGGCTTCCAGCAAACGTGGGTTGCTCAGCAGGCCCTGGTCTTTGGTGCCAGGGATGCGCAAAACGTCCACGGCCGTTTGCACGATCAACTTCAGGTCGTCGGCCACGGGTTTCAGGCTGTCGGGTTGCTCGTAGACCTTGTTGGTGAAGCTCTCGGCGGCCTCGGCGTACTGACGCTGTGCCAATTGCTTGCGCGCATCGTCTTCGATTTGGGCGCGAACGGCCTCGAAAGGCAGCGGTTGACCGCCGCGCAGGCCCGTCACGGTGACGATGTGATAGCCGTAGTCGGTCTCAACCACGCTGCTGATCTCACCTTGCTTGAGGCTGAAAGCCGCGTCTTCAAAGGGCTTGGCCATGGCGCCACGGCCAAAGAAATCCAGGTCGCCACCGTTGACGGCGGAGCCGGGGTCGTCGGAGTTTTTCTTGGCCAGTTCGGCAAACTGTGCCGGGTCTTTCTTGAGCTGAGCCAACAGTTGCTCAGCCTTGGCTTGAGCGGCCTGCTTTTGCGCTGCCGGTGCGCTCTTTTCGGCCTTGATCAGGATGTGGCTGGCCCGGCGCTCTTCAGGCTGAGTGAAGCGGGTGATGTTTTCCTGATAGGAGCGGCGCAGCTCTTCTTCGGGCACCGAGACGCCCTTCTTGAGCGTGTCCAAGTCCAACACCACATACTGCACGTCGGCTTTTTCAGGAACCATGAAGTCCTTGGTGTTGGCCGGGCTGTTGTAAAACGCCTTGAGCTGGTCGGCCGTGGGATTGAGTTGGGCCGCGTAACTCTTGGGTTCGAACTTCAACCATTGCACTTCGCGGACCTGGAACAAGGCTTCAACCGCCTCGCGGTTGGACACTGTTGAGGTCAGGCCTGTGCCTGCCACGCCCCCCAGGACCTGGTTCACCGACATGTCCAGACGCAGGCGCTCTGCAAACTGGGCTGCGGTCATGCCTTGGGCTTGAAGCAGATCCTTGTTCAGCGAGCCATCGGGGTTGCGCAAGAAAGCGTACTGCTGATCGGTAGCAAACATGCGCACCAGGCGCGCATCAGCGGCGGTCAGGTGCAGATCACGGGCGGCCACGCTGAGCACATATTCGCGCACCAGCGATTCGAGAACCTGCTTCTTGAATTCAGGCTTGTCAAAGGCGCTGGGGTCGGCATCGGGCTGCTGGGAACGCACGCGCTCAACCATGCGGCGATGGGCTTGATCCCACTCGGTCTGAGTGATGTCTTTGCCGGCCACCTTGGCCACGATGCCATCCTCGTCCATGAACTTTGAATAGCTCTCAAAGCCGACGAGGACAAAGGAAGGCACGATCAGCAACACCAGAAGGCCTTGCATGACACGGGTGTGCTTGCGAACGAAATCAAACATGAGAGGGCTACGGCCGAGGCCGGGTCACAGGGTTCAGGAAAACCAGATGTCAAACGAGACAAAGGCGAACCGTGGTCCGCCTTTGCATCGCTATCGATGGTGGGTGCTGACGGGGTCGAACCGCCGACCTACGCCGTGTAAAGGCGCCGCTCTGCCAACTGAGCTAAGCACCCAATAGATTCAGAAAACGATATTTTAGTTCACCGCGTCTTTGAGGGCCTTGCCCGGGCGGAATTTGGGTACTTTGGCCTTCTTGATCTTGATGGCATCGCCGGTGCGCGGATTGCGGCCAGTGCGTGCCGCACGGGTAGAAACAGCGAAGGTGCCAAAGCCTACCAGTGAGACCGTCCCGCCCTTTTTCAGCGTGGTTCGCACACCGCCGATCAAGGCCTCCAGCGCACGACCAGCAGCGGCTTTGGAAATGTCAGCTTGCTGGGCGATGTGTTCAATCAACTCGGACTTGTTCACAAAAAATCCCTTCTTGAAGGCGTCACAAAACGAGTTCCACAAAACGAACGTACTAACAGCGCTGGGGCGATGGGTGCAGCACCGAAATACCTGCTGCGGATAAAATGAGAGAAATCATTCTATGCCCAATCCTTGCCGACACCATCGCCCTGGAGGGCGTGTATGCACGCTTGACATGAAGCCCAGATTTCGGCTTGTCAGCCCGCCTTAGCGCGGATGGCCGGCAGGGATTTTTTCAGGTAATACGCCATCGACCAGATAGTAAGCCCGCAGGCGACGTAGATCAGCCACGTGCCCCACACGCGGGTGTGCTGCACGCCAAAAATTTCACCATCGAAAAGCAGCAGGACGATGGCAATCATTTGCGCCGCGGTCTTGAACTTACCCAGCATGTGAACAGCCACGCTGCGGGAGGCGCCAATCTGGGCCATCCATTCGCGCAGGGCTGAAATGGCGATCTCGCGGCCAATGATGATGAGGGCCACCAAGGCATTGACCCGCCCCAGCTCAAGCAGGATGAGCAATGAGGCACACACCAGGAACTTGTCGGCCACCGGGTCCAGGAAAGCCCCGAAGGCCGAGGTTTGGTTCAGGCGGCGGGCCAGCCAGCCGTCTGCCCAGTCCGTTAAAGCAACGACGATGAACAGCACGCACGACAGCAGATTGATCTGAGTCATGGGCAATGGCAGGTAAAAGCATCCCACGATCAGCGGAATCGCAACGATCCGCGCCCAAGTGAGCAAGGTGGGCAAAGTTAAAAACATGAGGTGATTGTGCCGTGAAGACGGAGATCAAAGTTGATCCAAGGTCATGGGTTTGAACTTGTGCTGGTTGTTGAACAGGAAAGTCTCGTTGAAGCGCCACGGTTTGGGCAGGTGCGACACATTGCCGAAAGGTGCCGCGCGGCGCATGGATTCGATGGCGATGTTGACGGTTTCGCGGTCTTGGCTGGGGTAACGCATGACTTCAACGCGGCGGATGGTGCCGTCGGCATTGAGCTCAAAGGTCAACACAGGAATGGCCCGGAGCAGATCGGGGGGTTTGCCCATGTAGGTGATGTCAGGATTGGCCGCCACCAAGCGGCGAGCGGCCTGCAGGCGGACTTCTTTCCAGTTGCGGGATTTGCTGGGCACCGGCAACACGACACGACCGCCCGACTTGACGGTGCCCGTGACCACACCCGGATCAGGCGCCGGCTTGGCGGGCGTCGATGTGGTGCCGGATGATTGTGCGGCTTCCTGATTTCTGGACGCGCAACCAGCCAACCAGGCGGTGGTCGCCATGACCGCCATCAGGCAGCCCGTGAACATCAATCTTTTCATGCTGTCAGTGCAAGGCACGGTAAATCTCCTCGGCCAGTTCTCTGGATATGCCTTCGACGGTGGCCAGCTCTTCCATGCTGGCCGAACTGACGCCGCGAACGCCGCCAAAGCGTTGTAATAGTTTGGCACGACGCTTGGGGCCCACACCGGGGATGTCCTCCAGGCGGCTGCCGCCCGTGCGCACACTGGCACGTTTGGCGCGCATTCCGGTGATGGCGAAGCGGTGCGCCTCGTCGCGGATCTGCGCGACCAGCATCAAGGCGGCCGAGGTGGGCGCCAGTTGCAGCTTGGGGCGGCCATCGGCAAAGACCAGTTCTTCCAAGCCCACCTTGCGGCCCTCGCCTTTTTCAACGCCCACGATGATGGACAGGTCCAGGCCCAAGGTTTCGAACACCTGGCGGGCGATGGAGACCTGGCCCTTGCCGCCATCGATCAGCACCACATCGGGGATGTGCTCGGGTTTGGCTGAACCGTAACGGCGCTCGAGCACCTGCTTCATGGCGGCGTAGTCATCGCCCCCGGTGATGTCCTTGATGTTGTAGCGTCGGTATTGCGAGGACTGCATGCGGTGCTGTTCGTAGACCACGCACGATGCCTGGGTGGCTTCGCCTGCGGTGTGGCTGATGTCGAAGCATTCGATGCGCAGTTTGGCCTGGGGGTCGCTGCCTTCACCGCTGCCGCTGTCGCCAGGGTCCAGGGCCAGGTCGAGGGCATCGACCAGGGCACGGGTGCGGGCTTGCTGCGAGCCTTCTTCGCTGAGCAAACGGGCCAGGGCCAGGTCGGCCCCGGTGATGGCCATGTCCAGCCAGGCACGGCGCTCTTCGCGGGGCTGGATCAAGGTCTGGATCTTGTGTTCGCAGTGCTCGCTGAGGGCGGCGATCAGGGCCGGGTCCACCGGGTGACTGAGCACCAGCAACGATGGCACCACACCACCCAGGTAGTGCTGCGCCAGGAAGGCTTCCAGCACCCGCACCTCGGTGGCCTGGGCCAGGTCGAGGGAGGTGGATTCTTGCTCTTCCTCGGCCAGCGCGTGGTCTTGCACATGCACCGGGAAATGGGCCCGGTCGCCCAGGTGTCGCCCGCCGCGCACCATGGCGAGGTTCACGCAAGCACGGCCGCCCTCCACTTTCACGGCCAGCACGTCCACGTCCTTGTCCACCGCCGTGTCAACGGACTGCTGGTGCAGCACCTTGGACAAGGCGCTGATCTGGTTGCGGATCTCGGCGGCCTGCTCGTATTCCATGCGCTCGGCGTAATTCATCATCTGCGCTTGCAGGCTTTGCATGACGGTTTCTTGCTCGCCCAGCAGGAATTGCTCGGCTTGCAGGACGTGACGTTGGTAGTCGTCTTTGCTGATCAGGTCGACGCAAGGGCCGCTGCAGCGCTTGATCTGGTAGAGCAAGCAGGGTCGCGTGCGGTGCTTGAAGAAGGAGTCCTCGCACGTGCGCAGCAAGAACACTTTTTGCAGCAGCTGGATGGACTCTTTCACCGCCCAAGCGTTGGGATACGGCCCAAAGTAGCGGTGCTTGCGGTCAACCGAGCCACGGTAATAGGCGAGGCGAGGAAAGTCGTGGGACGCGATCTTCAGGTAGGGGTAGCTCTTGTCATCGCGGAACAGGATGTTGAAGCGCGGGTTGAGCGTCTTGATCAGGTTGTTTTCCAGCAGCAGGGCTTCGGCCTCGCTGCGGACCACCGTGGTTTCCATGCGCACGATGCGCGAGATCATCTGCCCGATGCGCGTGCCGCCGTGAGTCTTCTGGAAGTAGTTGGAGACGCGCTTTTTGAGGTCACGGGCCTTGCCCACGTAAAGCACGTCGCCCTTGGCGTCGAAGTAGCGGTACACGCCCGGCAACCCCGGCAAGGCCGCCACTTCCAGCAGCAAGCGGCTCCAGACCTGGGCACGGTGGATCGCCGCCTCTTCAGGCGTGGATTCGGCTTGAGGTTCCGGCAATGGGGCTGGATCGGTGTCGGTGGGCACGGTCATGGGCGGCATTGTCGCGGACAACGTGGTGCCTTGCCGAGGGCAGGCGTCACCTTGGCGGACTGGGGGTCTGCAGCATCCCGATGACCTGGTCGATCAAGTCATCGGCCTTGTCGCCATGGTGATCCAGCTGGCCGTCCAGCACCAGGTGGCTGAGTCCGTGCACGAGGCTCCAGGCCACCATGGCGATCACCGTGGTCTGCTGGTCGTCAAGGGGTACGCCGGTCACGGCCGACACCGCCGTCTGCAAGGTCTGGAATGACGCCTTGCTGGCCTCCGACAACTCCTCGGTAGGGTTGCCAGACGTCAATCGGCTGAACATCAAGCGGAACAAGGCGGGGTTGTCTTGGGCGAACTGCACATAGGCACGTCCTGACTGGCGGAAGCCTTTTTTGAGGTCAGACGATGCCATGGCGGCCTGGATCTGCGCCGCGTTGAGCCGACGGAATCCTTCTGCAGCCAGCGCCGCCAACAGCGCTTCCTTGTTGGCGAAGTGGCGGTATGCGGCATTGGCCGATACGCCGACATGGCGGGCCAGTTCGCGCAGGCTCAATTCGCCCTGCTGACTGCTTTCCAGCAGCACCAAGCCCTGCTCCACCAGGGTTGAACGCAAATTGCCATGGTGATAGGAACCGGAGGGAGTGGAGGAAGGCTTGGCCATCACAAGGGTTTTACAGCATTTATGTTGACATTGTACACATTAGATTTCAGAGTGTTGACACCGTACACATTAAGTCATTCGGCAAAGGAAATAAAGTCATGTCTTCACTCTCATTGAAAGAACGCGCGGTCGGCTGGTTGAGTGCCCGGATGAAAAGTCGCGTGCCGTACTCGGATTCAAACCGGTACCTGGAAGGCATCTACGCACCCGTGTCCGAAGAGCGCACCGAGACCAAACTGACAATCACTGGCGACTTGCCACGAGAGCTGAATGGCCTGTACGCGCGCATTGGCCCCAACCCCATGCACGTGTCCAACCCCGGGGCCTACCACTGGTTCACGGGTGACGGCATGGTGCATGGCTTGCGCCTGGAGAATGGCCAGGCCGCCTGGTACCGCAATCGCTGGATCGGGACCGACTCGGTGCGGCGCCACCAAAACCTGCCCAAGGTGCCTGGCCCACGGCGCGGGGTGGTGGATGCGGTCAACACCAATGTCTTCGGGCACGGCGGCCGCATTTGGGCGTCTGTCGAAGCGGGTGCCCTGCCCGTTGAACTGGATGGCGAACTGGGCACCGTCAAGCATGGCCTGTTCGACAGCACGGCCTTGCGCGCGTTCACCGCGCATCCACGGATTGACCCGGTCACAGGCGAGGCCCACGCCATCTGCTACGACGCCTTGAAGCCCAATCGCATCAGCCACGTCGTGGTCGATGCCCGCTGCCAGGTCACCAAGGTGGTAGAGGTGCCGGTCAAGCACGGCCCGATGATCCACGACTGCGCTATCACGCGCAGCCAGGTCATCATCCTGGACCTGCCGGTGACCTTCTCGGTCAAGCACGTGTTTCAGGGCGCGGGCCTGCCCTATGGCTGGAATGATCGACACCAGGCTCGTGTGGGCCTGCTGCCCAGAGATGGCGCCGCCAAGGATGTGCGCTGGATCCCCGTCGACCCCTGCTACGTCTTCCACACCTGCAATGCCTACGACCTGGACGATGGCGGCGTGATGCTGGACGTGGTGGTGCATGCCCGCATGTTCGACCGTTCGCGCATTGGGCCGGAGGCCGATGGCACCCGCATCACCTTTGAGCGCTGGCACATCGATCCGGCACGTGGCGCCGTGAAGCGCACCGTGATATCGGAGCAGAACCAGGAGTTTCCGCGTTGCAACGAGACTCTGAACACGCGCCCTTACCGCTACGCCTACACGGTGGGCTTCAGCAACGCCGAACAAGCGCGCGGACTGTTCCGCCATGATCTGCACACCGGCACCACGCTGACCCACGACCATGGCGCCGGGCGCTCCACTGGCGAGGCCGTGTTCGTACCGCGCCAAGGTGGCACGGCCGAAGACGACGGCTGGCTGATGGCCTATGTGCACGATGCCAACACCCAGCGCAGTGACCTGGTCGTGGTCAACGCGCAGGACCTGACCGGACCGCCTCAGGCCATTGTTCACCTGCCCGTGCGCGTGCCGGCAGGCTTTCACGGCAACTGGATCCCTGACAGCCACTGAGCACATCATTAAAATGGGCCGTTAACCACCCTCGGGGCCAGCCATCATGTCGCTTGAATTGATCGAAATTGAAACGGGCGACCAGCCCACGGCCAGCATCATCGTGTTGCACGGCCTGGGCGCGGATGGCAATGACTTCGTGCCGGTGGCCGAGGAGTTGAACCTGGCCTCGGTGGGGCCAGTGCGCTTCATCTTCCCGCACGCGCCCACGCGGCCGGTCACCATCAACGGTGGCCACGTGATGCGGGCCTGGTATGACATCACGGGCGCCGACCTCACGCGCCGTGAAGACGAACAAGGCCTGCGCGAATCACAAGCCACGGTCGAAGCCCTGATCGCCCGCGAGAAATCACGGGGTGTGCCCGCCTCGCGCATCGTGGTGATGGGGTTTTCGCAGGGCTGCGCCATGGCCCTGCAGACAGGGTTGCGCCATGAAGAGCGCCTGGCAGGCATCGTCGGCCTGTCAGGCTACCTGCCACTGGCCGCTCAGACGGCCACTGAACGCCACACGGGCAACCACGAGGTGCCCATCTTCATGGCGCATGGCACACACGACCCGATCGTGCCCTTCGTCCGTGCCACGGCTTCACGCGACACGCTGCAATCTTTGGGCTACCAGATCGAGTGGCATGAATACCCCATGCCGCATTCAGTCTGCGCCGCCGAGATCGCCGACCTCAACCGCTGGCTGCTGCACGTGCTGAAACCGGCCTGAGCCCGCCACCATGTTGTGGGATGTTTTTTGCCGCGTCATCGACAACTTCGGTGACATCGGTGTGTGCTGGCGCTTAAGCCATGACCTGGCAGAGCGTGGTCACGCGGTTCGGTTGTGGGTGGATGATGCCAGTGCCCTGGCCTGGATGGCCCCTGCGGCGCTTCGGTCACCGAGCGTCCAGGTGCTTCATTGGGATGCAGAAGTCCTGGAACCCGGCGACATCGTCGTCGAGGCCTTTGGCTGCAACCCGCCAGACGCCTTCGTGGCCCGCATGCAGCGCCCTGCGCCGCCAGTGTGGATCAACTTGGAATACCTGAGCGCCGAGCAGTGGGTGGAGCGCTGCCATGGCTTGCCCTCACCCGTGATGAGCGGGCCCGGCGCGGGCTTGTCCAAATGGTTTTTCTACCCGGGCTTCACCCGCGCCACAGGCGGGCTGCTGCGCGAAGCAGACTTGATGAGTGCACGGCAGGTCTGGGAGGCGACCCCGCACCAGCATCGGGACCAATGGCTGGCGACTTTGGGCATCAGCGTGCGCCCCCCGACTGCTCGGTGCCTTGCGCTTTTTTGCTATGAACAGGCCCCTGTGGGCGCCCTGTTGGATGCGCTGGCCGCCGGTGGCTATCCCACACAGGTGCTGCTCACCCCAGGCTTTGCCACGCAACTGGCCCGGCAGTGGCAAGCAGCAGCAGCGCCGACCAGCCACCTGAGCCTGCACGAGTTGCCACCACTCAGCCAGCGCGAGTTTGACCGCCTGTTATGGGCCTGCGACCTCAATTTTGTGCGCGGCGAAGACTCCGCCGTTCGCGCCCTTTGGGCCGGCCAGCCCCACCTTTGGCACATTTACCCTCAGGAAGACGGTGTTCACGCGGGCAAGCTGGAAGCCTTCATGGACCGATGGATGGCCGACTGGCCCGATGATTTGGCCTCCGACGTGCGCGGGCTTTGGCTGAGCTGGAACGGTTTGACGCCTGCTTCAGCACGGGGGTTTGAGTCGCTGAATGGCCTGTTGGACGACCCGCGATGGGCCGCCGGCAGCCATGCCTCCCGGCAAAGATTGCTTGAAATTGGTGATCTGGTGACTCAGCTTTGCGGATTTGTCCTGGATAGGCGTTAAAATCCAAGGCTTTGCTCAAACACGACCCCCTCGGGAATCCACCATGAAAACCGCACAAGAAATCCGCGCTGGCAACGTGATCATGCAGGGCAAGGACCCGATGGTCGTCCTGAGAACCGAATACAGCCGCGGTGGCCGTGGCGCCGCCACGGTCCGAATCAAGATGAAGAGCCTGCTGAACGGCTTCGGTCAAGAAACCGTGTTCAAGGCCGACGACAAGATGGACCAGGTCATCCTCGACAAGAAGGAGTGCACCTACTCCTACTTCGCCGACCCCATGTACGCCTTCATGGACGCCGAGTACAACCAGTTCGAGATCGAAACCGAGAACATGGGTGACGCGATCAACTACCTGCAAGACGGCATGGCTGCTGAAGTCGTGTTCTACGACGGCAAGGCCATCTCGGTCGAACTGCCCACGACCATCGTGCGCGAAATCGAAACCGAACCCGCCGTCAAGGGCGACACCTCTGGCAAGGTCATGAAGCCTGCCCGCGTGGTCGGCACCGGCTTCGAGATCCCCGTGCCCCTGTTCGTGGATTCGGGCGACAAGATCGAAATCGACACCCGCACGCACGAGTACAAGAAGCGCGTCTAAGTCACAGCGCTTCACCGGCACCCTCATGAGGACACCCTAGCGGTGTCCTTTTTCATTGCCGCTGCGAAAACCCATGCGCTTGTCCTGAGTCAAGCAGGGTGAATCAAGTCACCGGCTGGCCGAGTTGGCATATTCCGCGTAAATTGGTGCGCAGCGCAAGCTACTTTCTCCTGCATGGGTTTCAAAGGAGCCAGTAATACACCACCAAAGGAAACAGATGGCGGCACCAAAGACGGCGAGCCCGTCACCATGATCAGGGCGTTGCAGGGCTCATTGCAGCGCAAGCTGCTGGCCATGATGCTGCTCACCACGCTGGCAGCGTTGGTGGTGGCACTGGGCGCCATGATCACTTACGACCTGCGCGCCTACCACCGCGGTTGGGTCGATGACATGACTGCGCAAGCCCAATTGCTGGGACGGACCACCGCGCCCGCCTTGTCGATTGACGACAAGCGCGCGGCCAGCGACAACCTGGGCACCCTGCGATTTCAGCCGAAGGTCCGTGCCGCCGCCATCTATGGCCCCGACGGTTCGCTGTTCGCCACCTATGCCGCCCTGGGCGAAAAAGCCCCCCTGCCCCCGCGTGCGCAAGCCGACCAAGTCGACATCAGCAAAGCCAGCCTGGTGATCTTCACGCGCATTGTCGAGGACGACAAGGTGCTGGGCACGGTGTACTTGAAGGCCGACTATGAACTCTTTGATCGGGTCGTGAGCTACGCGGGCATCGCGGTCGGGGTTTCGGCCTTGTCGATGCTGGTCGCCTTCCTGGTGTCCATGTGGCTGCAGAAAATCGTGATGAGCCCCATCTTGGACATGGGCAAGACTGCGCGTGAGGTAGTGGCCCAGCGCGACTACTCCCGCCGTGTGAAAAAGACCAACGATGACGAGCTGGGCGAATTGGTCGACTCCTTCAACAACATGCTGATCGAGATTGAACGGCGCACGCTGGCACTGGAGACCTCCAACAGAGAGAAGGTGCGCGAGGTCGATGAGCGGCGCAACGCTCAGCACGAGATCATGCGGCTGAATGAGGAGTTGGAGCAACGCGTGCAGGAGCGCACCCGGCAGCTCGAAGCCTCGAACCAAGAACTGAATCTGGCGACGCAGGCGGCCGAAAGCGCCAACCAGGCCAAGTCCGAGTTCCTGTCCAGCATGAGCCATGAATTGCGCACCCCGCTGAACGCGATCATCGGCTTCGGCCAGTTGCTCACCTCGGACGTGATGTCGCCCACGGCCGAGCAGAAAAAGACTTTCACCGAGCACATCCTTCGGGCGGGGCGCCACCTGCTGGAGTTGATCAACGAGATCCTCAACCTGGCCCAGATCGAATCGGGTCACTTGTCGCTGTCGCTGGAGCCGGTGTCCCTTCAAGAAGTTCTGCAGGACTGCCAGACCATGGTGGAACCCCTGGGCGATCAGCGCGGCGTCCGCACACTCTTTCCCGCGTCCTGTGATCTGACCGTCATGGCCGACCGCACGCGCTTGAAGCAGGTGCTGCTCAACCTGTTGTCCAACGCGATCAAATACAACCGCGACATGGGGGCCGTGGTGGTGGACTGCAGTGCGCACGGCGAGAGGCGCATTCGGGTCGCGGTGCAAGACACGGGCATGGGGCTGACCGAGGATCAACTCAAGCTGCTCTTCCAACCTTTCAACCGACTCGGCCAGGAGGCCGGCGCGCAGGAAGGCACGGGCATCGGCCTGGTGGTGACCAAGCACCTGGTGGAATCCATGGGCGGCGAGATCGGGGTGACCAGCACGGTGGGCATGGGCAGCATGTTCTGGATCGAGCTGAACGCCAGCGAACCCATGCCGACATTCGTCCACGATGAGGTGACCACGGCCATGGCGTCCAAGATTGAGCATCACCCTCACAATTGCTACACCGTGCTCTACGTGGAAGACAACCCGGAAAGCCTCAAGCTGGTGGAGCAGATCCTGAGCACCCGGCCCGACATCCGCTTGCTCTCGGCCCCTGATGGCCGAATGGGCGTGGAACTGGCTCGGGCCCACTTGCCCGACCTGATCCTGATGGACAACAACCTGCCCGGGCTGGATGGCGCCTCGGCGCAGGCCATCTTGCGCAAAGATCCCAAGACCGAGCACATCCCGGTCATCGCGCTGACTGCCAATGCCATGCCCCGCGCCATCAACCAGGGGCTGGCGTCTGGGTTCTTCAGGTACATCACCAAGCCGATCAACGTCAAGGATTTGCTGGAGGCGATCGACGCCGGGCTGGAGTCCGCCACGGACAAAGCTGAACACTGAACGCCGATGCCTCAGCAGCCCATCCTGTATTCGTTTCGCCGCTGTCCCTATGCCATCCGCGCCCGCCTCGCCCTGAAATGCGCCCAAGTCCCGCTGGAGCTTCGCGAAGTGGTGCTTAGACACAAGCCCCAAGCCCTGCTGGCGATCTCGCCCAAAGGCACGGTGCCGGTGCTGCAACTGCCCGATGGCCGAGTCCTTGAGCAAAGCCTCGACATCATGGACTGGGCTTTGCAGCAAGCCGATCCTGAAGGCTGGCAGATTGACCGAGCTGCCCCGTTAACCCGCGATTTGATCGACCGCAACGATGGCCCTTTCAAGGCGCTGCTGGACCGCTATAAATACCCCGAGCGGCATCCTGAGCAAACGTTCTTCGACTACCGGGATCAGGCCGTCGAGTTGTGCATCCGGGACCTGAACCAACGCTTGACCGAGACGCCTTGCTTGCTGGGCGACCTGCCAAGCTTGGCCGACATGGCCATCGCTCCCTTCATCCGCCAGTTCGCCCAAGTGGATGCCGACTGGTTTGCCAGCGCACCGTTCCCCGCATTGCGGATTTGGCTGAATCAGCGGGTCGAGTCACCCTTGTTCCAGTCCGTGATGGCCAAGTACCCCGCCTGGCAGCCCGGAGATGCGCCCACCGCGTTCTAGCCAACGGCCCAGCGGGTTCATCTCATTGCCAAGCCTGGGGTCTATGTGACGGGGCGCGCAGCCCTTAGCCTTTCAGGCGGCAGACTCGCCACCATGATTCCATTTTCAATCCTTGACTTGTCCCCCATCGTCGAAGGTGGCGATGCCGCCCAGTCTTTTCGGCACACGGTGGACCTGGCCCAGCATGGTGAACGCTGGGGCTACCAACGCTTCTGGCTGGCTGAACACCATGGCATGCCAGGCATCGCCAGCGCGGCCACCGCGGTCCTGATCGGGCACGTGGCGGGGGCCACGTCCACCATCCGGGTGGGGGCTGGCGGCATCATGTTGCCCAACCATTCGCCACTTGTCATCGCCGAGCAATTTGGCACCCTGGCCTCGCTGTACCCTGGCCGTATCGACCTGGGCTTGGGGCGAGCACCCGGCTCTGATCAAGCCACGGCCCGCGCCTTGCGCCGCAATCTGGGCTCCGACGCCGACGAGTTTCCGCAAGACGTGGTCGAGCTGATGGATTACTTCTCTTCCGCGCCCAAACAACCCGTGCGCGCCGTGCCGGGCATGGGGCTCTCCGTGCCCGTCTGGATCCTGGGCTCCAGCCTGTTCGGCGCACAACTGGCCGCGGTGCTGGGCCTGCCTTACGCCTTCGCCTCTCACTTTGCCCCAGCCCAGATGCTGCAAGCGGTGGCCATGTACCGCGCCAACTTCAAACCCTCCGCGCAGCTGAGCAAGCCCCACGTCATGCTGGGCTTCAACGTGTTCGCGGCCGACAGCGACGAAGAAGGCGCTTTCCTGGCCACCTCCATGCAGCAGGCTTTTGTCAACTTGCGCAGCGGGCGCCCATCGCGCTTGCAGCCCCCCATGGCGGGTTACGCAGACCGCCTGGACCCCACGGCCCGCGCCATGCTGGACCAGGTCCTGTCATGCACCGCGATCGGCTCGCCTGCCACGGTGCGCACCGCGATCAACCAGTTCATAGAGCGCACCGGCGCCGACGAGTTGATGATCACTTCCCAGATGTTTGACCACGCCGCCCGGCTGCGCTCTTACGAAATCGCGGCAGAGCTACGGGGCGTGAAGGCGGTTTGAACTTATCCACGCCAATCCCCAGCATTTCCCCCGGTTGCCCCCAGAGTTGTCCACAGGCAGGCGGCGGCACGGCCCGTATCATCTCCACCCATGTCTGCTGTATTCCCCATTCCGTTTTCCGCCTCGGGCGCCTCTTCTTCGCTGAGCTCCGATGAAGTGTCTCGCCTGCGGGTGCCGCCGCACTCCATCGAGGCCGAACAAAGCGTGCTGGGGGGCTTGCTGCTGGACAACAGCGCCTGGGACCGGGCCGCCGACCTGCTGTCCGAAGACGACTTCTACCGCCATGAACATCAGCTGATCTTCAAGGCCATCCACCAGATGATCAACGCGTCCAAGCCAGCCGACGTGATCACCGTGTACGAGAACCTGCAGAACCTGGGCAAGTCCACCGACGTTGGTGGCATCGCCTACCTCAACGCCCTGGCGCAGAGCGTGCCCAGCGCGGCCAACATGCGCCGCTACGCTGAGATCGTGCGCGAGCGCGCGGTGCTGCGCAAGCTGGTCACCGCCAGCGATGAGATTGCCAGCGCGGCCTTCAGCCCGCAAGGCAAGCCGGTATCGACCATCCTGGACGAGGCCGAATCCAAGATCCTGAAGATCGGCGAAGAAGGCAACCGCAACAAACAGGGCTTCCACTCGATGGACAACCTCGTGGTCAGCCTGCTGGACCGCGTGCAGGAGCTGGCCGACAACGGCGCCGAAGACGTGACCGGCGTGCGCACCGGCTACGTCGAGATGGACAGCATGACCGCTGGCCTGCAAAAGGGCGACCTGATCGTTCTGGCGGCTCGCCCTTCCATGGGTAAAACCGCGTTTGCCTTGAACATCGGCGAGAACGTCGCTGTCAACGAAGGCTTGCCCGTGGCCGTGTTCTCGATGGAAATGGGCGCCTCGCAATTGGCGCTGCGGATGGTGGGCTCCATCGGCCGCATCAACCAGCAAAACCTGCGCACCGGGCGCCTGAGTGACGACGAATGGGGCCGCCTGAGCGAAACCGTCGACAAGCTCAAATCCGCCAATGTGTTCATCGACGAGACCGCCGCCTTGACTCCCAGTGAGTTGCGTTCACGCGCACGCCGCCTGGCGCGCCAGTTCGGCGGCACCCTCGGCCTGATCATCGTCGACTACCTGCAACTGATGAGCGGCTCAGGCGGCAACGAAGAAAACCGCGCCACGGTCATCGGCGAAATCTCGCGGGGCTTGAAAGCCTTGGCCAAGGAACTGCAATGCCCGGTGATCGCCCTGTCGCAGTTGAACCGAAGCGTTGAAACCCGCCCCGACAAGCGCCCCATGATGTCCGACTTGCGCGAATCCGGCGCCATTGAGCAGGATGCCGACGTCATCATGTTCATCTACCGCGATGAGTACTACAACAAGGAATCGAAAGAGCCGGGCGTGGCCGAGATCATCATCGGCAAGCAGCGTAACGGGCCTGTGGGCACCGTCAAGCTGGCCTTCGTGAAGTCCAACACCCGGTTCGAGAACCTGGCGCCAGGCAGCTACAGCAACAGCAGCGAATACTGATCGACGTCGGTTGATCAGCGGAACAGGCCCTTGAGCTGATCCTTCAGTTGCTTTTCAAGAGACTTGGCAGGTGTAGCGGGCTCGCTCGCGCCTGACGCGGCAGGTGCCACCGCGCCACCCAGTCCCAGCTTGGCCTTGAGCTCGTCTTCCAACCGGGACTTGACCGTGTTCTGCAGGGCCCCCACGGCAACCTGCGACCACGCGATCCGCCAGTCCGGCGCATCAAACGGCCCCTTCAACTTCACCGGCACCGTGACCCCATTCAAGGCATCGGCACCCACGCCGCCCTGCCCCTTGATCGTGCCGGTGACCGTCGCGCTGACGGTGTAATCCAGCTGACGCGCCATCAGGTTGATGTCGCCACGCCCGCCCAAGCGCAGGAAAGGACTCTTGGCCGCCAGGTCCTCGTTGTGGGCCACGCCGTTCGTGATCTTGAAGGTGCCCGCCATCTCGGTGAAATCGGTTTTCTCCAATTGCGATGCGCGCTGAACGGCATCGCTTTGCCCGGACAACTTCGCCTTGAACTCACGCAAGGACTTGGCCAGGTTGATGCCGCGCACCGCGCCATCGCGCAACTGCATGGCGGCCGTGCCGTTGAGTCCCGCCACCAGTTGCGACGCCTTGACCCCACTTGTATGCACATCGAGCTTGACCTGGCCAGTGCCTTCCAACACGTCCTTCTGCGCCACGTCCTTGAGCATGGCCAGGATGTCGATACCGTCGGCTTGGGCTTGCAGGGCCATGCGCTGCGGCGCGGCATCGGCCGAGCCACTGGCGACCACGCGCCCGCCCCAGGCTTTGGCCGACAGCCTGGACAAACTCAGGTGCCCCTTGTCCAGGGCTGCGTTCAATTCGGCGTCGGCCAGTTTGTATTGGCGGTACACCAGCGTGCCCGCGCTGAACTTGAATTGACCATTGATGGCCTTCAAGGCGCTCAGGTCCACAGGCGCATCAGGCGCGGCACCGCCGGGCGTGGCTGGTGCGGAAGCGGCTCCGCCCGCAGGTGCCGGCAGCAGCCGGTTCAAGTCCAAGGCCGCGAAGCGCGCATGGGCCTGCACCTGCGGCACGCCCTTGCCCAGCGTCGCTGTGCCCTCGGACGAGAATGGGTTGTCGTTGACCTGCCCCTTCAAGGCCCATTGCGCGGCCCCACCCGGTGCCATCGCGGCCCGGCCATCCATCTGAATCACCAAGGGCTGCAGCGAGGGCTCCTGGATACGGGCCTGCAGGTTCAAAGCTTCCAGCGCGCCAGCCGCTTGAACCGGTTGCGCCGACACGTTGGCGGACAACTGGCCAGCCACCTCGCGCTGGCCACCCTGCCCCGCCATGCTCACCTTGAAACCAACCTTCAGGCCCGGCACCTTGATGGCCGAGAACCCGCCCCTGGGCGACTGGCTGGCGAACTGCGCCTCCACCGCCATGGGCCCGGACAGTTTGAACTGCCCCTGCAGCGCACTGCCCTTGAGCTGATCGCCCTTGACGTCCAGCTCGGGCCAATCCAGCTTGAAGCTCAAAGCATGGCCATCCTGCTGCCCGGTCAAGGCCACGGCCAGCTTGCTCACAGCCATCAACTGCTGAGCAGGGTCGTAGGCAAAGGCATCGACGCTGACGCGGCTCTTGTCCAGCACCAGGGCCGGCTTGCCCGGCGGCCCACCGACCTGCCCCGACACCTCGGCCACCAGCGCGCGCGCCTTGAGCGACGCATGCTCACCATCCCAGGCCAACGCGCCTTCCAAACCGGCCTGCAAGGCCCGCACACCGGGCACATCGCCCGCCAAGGACAGCTTGATCTGATCGACATCGGCCGAGCCCGTGGCCAACCAGGGTGTGATGCGGAATGCGCCGTTCAAAGCGCCCTTGGCCAACTGCGGTTGGCTCACATCGAACGCGACATCCAGCTTAACGTCCGTGGGCACTCCGTCGGCCAGGCGGCCAGCGCTCAGGCTGTTCACCATCAACGCCCCTGTCAGGCCAGTCTTGGCATCCTGCACCTTAGCCTGCACCTGCTTCAACTGAATGCCCGCCACATCAAACTGCAAGGGATCGGAAGGTGCACCGGGCGATTGAGGCTGCTCGTCTTTCTTCAGCAGATCGTCGATGTTGGCGCGGCCTTGGGCATCGCGCTGGTAGGTCATCCGCACGCCCTTGGCGCTGATCTGGTCGATCACCAATTGCCGCCTGAGCAAGGGCATCACGTTGACCGACAACTCCACCTCATCCACGGCCAGGAACTCATCAGCACGCTGGTGTTCGCTCAAAGTGACCTTGGCCAGTTTGAGCCGCAATTTGGGGAAGACCTTCAACTCCATGGGCGCCCCGATCACCAAGGTGCGCTGCTTGTTCGTCTGCACCCAATCGGTCAGCAGGCTTTGGTAACGGTTGGGATCAAAGGTGATCAGCAGGTAAGACGCCCCGCCCGCCAGGCCCAGTACCACCACGCCCAATGCCAGGGCCAGACGACGCATCCAAAGTGGCATCAAGAGCTCAGTCGCGGTCGCCGCCCACAAAACCAAGGATGCTCACCAGCGACTGGAACACGTTGTAAACGTCCAGGTAGATCGCCAGGGTGGCCGAAACATAGTTGGTCTCGCCGCCGCTTGAGGCGCATACAGCATGAAGGCGGGGTTTGAGTGATTGGTCCATGCTTTGATTCTAGATCTCTGACGCCGGACCAGTCCAAAGTCTGAATAGCCAGATCCTGATCAAGGTCAAATGCCGCCACATCGACGGCGCAATGACTCGTAAAGGCAAATGGCCGCCGCAGCAGCCACGTTGAGCGACTCCTCGCCGCCAGGTTGAGGAATCGACACTGTGTGAGCACACAGCGCCATGATCTGCGGTCCCACGCCCTGCCCTTCGTGACCCAAAACCCAGGCGCAGGGCTCAGGCAGGGGCGCGCGAGGCAGTTCGTGGTCTGCATGGGAGCTGGTCGCCACCATGGGCACCTGCAAACCTGCCAAGTGCTCGGGCAAGGCCTGCTCCACCAGGTGCAATGCAAAGTGGGCGCCCATGCCGGCCCGCAGCACTTTGGGCGACCACAAAGCGGCCGTCCCCTTCATGGCGACCACCTGCAACACGCCCAAGGCCGAAGCGCTGCGCAAAATACTGCCGACATTGCCGGCGTCCTGGACGCGGTCCAGCACCACCGTGGGCACGCCCGCACGCACATCCGCCGTGGCCAGTCCATCTCCCAACAAGGGCGTCTGCACCAGGAAACCCAGGCGGGCCGGTGACTCCAGCCCCGTGAAACCCTTCCAGATCGACTCTGGCAACACGACCACCTTGTCAGCTTGGCGTGCCAGGGCCGTCAGCTTGTAGGCCAGCGGGTCACCACCATTGCCCAGGCCATGCTCACCCAGCCAGGCGGTATCGGCGATCACCGCCACAGCGGCCTTCTTGCCCCGTGCCAGGTAGGCGGAGCACAAATGATCCCCTTCCAGCCAGACTTCACCCAGCTTGCGGTAAGCGGCTGGATCCTGGGCCAGCTTGCGCAGACGCTGCACCAAAGGGTTGTCGCGCGAAGTGATGGGCTGCACGTTGGCGGGCATCACCACGGCTCGGGCCTCGCTGCCATCAAGTCAAGCGCCGCCCTGACGGGCGCAAAGCTGCGGCGATGGGCCTGAATGGCGCCATGCTCACGCAAGGCAGCCAGGTGGTCCGCCGTCGGATATCCCTTGTGCTGGTCAAAGCCATACTGAGGATGCGCTTCATGCAGTTGCAGGCACAGGCGGTCTCTGTACACCTTGGCAAGGATCGACGCGGCTGAAATGGCTTGCACCTTGTCATCGCCTTTGACGATGGCTTCGGCGGGCACCTTGAGCACAGGAATGCGGTTGCCATCGACCAGCACCAGCCCGGGCTTGAGGCGCAGGCCCTCAACCGCTCGCTTCATGGCCAGCATGGTGGCGTGCAGAATGTTGAGTTGGTCGATCTCTTCGACGCTGGCTTCGGCAATGCAACAGCACAGCGCCTTGGCCCGGATCTCGTCAAACAGGCGCTCGCGCTGGCGGGCCGTGAGCTTCTTGGAGTCGGCCAGGCCCTTGATGGGTTGCTGATCATCCAGGATGACGGCAGCGGCCACGACAGGCCCAGCCAAAGGGCCGCGTCCGGCTTCGTCCACGCCCGCCATCAGGGTGGCCACCTGCCATTGCAGGCCCAGTTGCTGCGGTTCGGTGGGTTGCTTTGGCTTAGGCACGGCGACCGTCCTCGAGGATTTGGGCAATGGCCTCGCTGGCACAACGGGCGGTATCACGCCGCAAGGTGTGGTGCAGCTCAATGAAACGCTGGCGAACCGCCAAGACCTTGGCCGGGTGGTCCAGCCAGTCCAGTACATCGGCGGCCAGTTGCTGGGGGGTGGCCGCGTCCTGAAGGCGCTCGGGCACCACGAAGTCCTTCAACAAAATGTTGGGCAAACCCACCCAGGGTAAGTAACCCAGGCGCTTCATCAGTTGCCAGCTTAAGCCACTGACGCGGTAGGCAATCACCATGGGACGCTTGAACAGCGCGGCTTCCAGCGTGGCCGTGCCACTGGCAATCAAGGTCACATCGCAGGCGGCCAAGGCCTCGTGCGAACGGCCATCCAGCAGCTGGATGTTGGCATTGGGCGCGTACTGGGCCACCAACGGCAGCACCATGTCCCGCAAGCTCGGCACCACAGGCATCACGAAACGCATGTCGGGCCGCTGGTGGCTCAGTTCGGTCACGGCCTGCAAGAACGTGGGCGCGATGTACTGGATCTCGGAGCGTCGACTGCCGGGCAACACTGCCAGCACGGGTGCATCCAGCGGTAAACCCAGGCTCTGGCGGCTGGCCTCGCACGGTGGCTCCATCGGGATGGCATCGGCCAGCGGATGGCCCACGTACGTGGCCGGGATGTTCTTGGCCGCGTACAGCTCAGGCTCGAACGGGAACATGCACAGCATGTGGTCGGTGGACTGGGCAATCTTGTTGATGCGCTTACCCCGCCATGCCCAGATCGACGGACTCACGAAATGAACCGTCTTGACGCCCTGGGCCTTCAAGCGAGCTTCCAGCCCGAAATTGAAATCAGGCGCATCGACACCGATGAACACATCCGGGCGTTGCGCCAACAGGCGATCGCCCAGTTGCCGACGGATGCCGGAGAGTTCGCTGTAGTGGCGCAGCGCATCGACAAATCCGAAAACGGACAGCTTCTCACAAGGCCACCAGGCCTCGAAGCCCTGTGCCACCATGCGGGGGCCACCAATGCCCATGGCGCTCAACTCGGGCCAGCGCGCTTTAAGCCCACCCATCAGCAGGCCGGCCAGCAAGTCACCCGAGACTTCGCCAGCCACCATGGCCACCTTGGGCGCAGCAGATCCACTCATTAAAACGGCTCCAGAGGTGCGCTCAGCGCACGATGCCGCGGGTGGACGCCACGAGGAAGTTGATCATCAAATCAACGTCCTGCCGGGCCTCGGGGTGGGTGGTGCCCAGCTCGGCGATGCGGCCCTTGGCTTCTTCCAGCGTCAGATCCTGACGGTACAAGGCGCGGTGCATTTCCTTGACCGCTTTGAGCCGCTCGGGGCCGAAACCACGGCGGCGCAATCCTTCCAGATTGATGCCGCGTGCCTCGGCCATGTTGCCCTGCGCCATCACGAAAGGCGGCAAATCCTGGCCCAAAGCCGTCGCCATGCTGGTCATCGCATAAGCGCCAATCTTGACGAACTGGTGAACGCAGGTGAAGCCACCCAGGATGACCCAATCGCCCACATGCACGTGGCCGGCAATGTGCGCGTTGTTGGCAAAGATGGTGTTGTTGCCGACCTGGCAATCGTGCGCCAGGTGGGTGTAGGCCATCATCCAGTTGTCATGGCCCAGGCGTGTGATGCCTTCATCCTGGGCCGTGCCCACGTTGAAGGTGCTGAACTCGCGGATGGTGTTGCGGTCGCCAATCACCAGTTGGGTGGGCTCGTCGGCGTACTTCTTGTCTTGCGGACTGCTCCCCAATGAAGCGAACTGGAAGATCCGATTGTCGCGGCCAATCGTGGTGTGGCCTTCGATCACACAATGCGGGCCCACGGTGGTGCCCTCGTCAATGCGCACGTGGGGACCGATGACCGTGTACGGTCCGACGCTGACGGTGTCGCCCAGTTGCGCCTGGGGATCGACCACCGCAGTGGGATGAATGCTCGCCATGTTGCTGCGCCCTCGCCTCAACCCACCGTGCGCTGCGTGCACATCAGTTGTGCCTCAACGGCCAACTCGTCACCCACCCAGCCTTTGGCATTGAACTTGTAGATACCAGCGCGATGGCGGTCAATCGTCACATCCAGAATCAACTGGTCGCCCGGCTCAACCGGCCGCTTGAAACGTGCGTTGTCGATGCCCACGAAGTAGTACACCATTTTCTCGTCGGCACTGGCACCGATGCCTTCAAACGCCAAGATGCCGGCAGCTTGTGCCAGGGCTTCCAGCATCATCACGCCAGGCATCACCGGGCGGCCCGGAAAATGGCCTTGGAAGAAGGGTTCGTTGAAGGTCACGTTCTTGACCGCGCGAATGCGCACGTTCTTTTCAATCTCCAGCACACGGTCCACCAGCAGCATGGGGTAGCGGTGCGGGAGCTTTTCAAGAATCTTGTGGATGTCCATCATCATGGTTGTTCTGTTGTTTCTCTAAGGCGCGAACGCGTTCGCGCAGGGCATGCAGATTGCGCAATGTCGCGGCGTTCTTTTCCCACGATGCATTGTCATCGAAGGGGAACACGCCACTGTACAGCCCCGGTTTGTGAATGGACCGCGAGACCAACGTGGCGGCCGAGACATTCACCCCTTCGGCCAGCGTCAGGTGACCCAATACCATGCCGCCACCGCCCACGGTGCAATGCGCGCCAATGACGGCGCTGCCCGCCACGCCAGCGCAACCGGCCATGGCCACGTGTGCGCCGATCTGGACGTTGTGCCCGATCTGGACCAGGTTGTCGAGCTTGACCCCATCGCCTAGGACGGTGTCGCCCAAGGCGCCGCGGTCCACACAGGTATTGGCGCCGATCTCGACGTCATCCCCAATGCGCACGGCGCCCAACTGTTCGATTTTCTCCCAGCGGCCCTGCGTTGGGGCAAAGCCGAAGCCATCGGCCCCAATCACCACACCGCTGTGGAACAGGCAGCGCTCGCCAATCCTGCAATCAAAGCCGATGTTGACACTGGCGGCCAAACGAGTGCCCGCGCCAATGCGGGCGCCTCGCCCGATCACGCAGTGGGGCCCGATCACCGCGCCAGCACCAATGACCGCACCGGCCTCCACCACCACCAAGGGACCAATGCTGACGCCCTCACCCAAGCTGGCGCTTGGGTCGATCACGGCACTGGGGTGGACACCGGCTGGCGCTTGAGGGCGCGTGCGGCTGGCCCACCACTGCGTCAGCCTGGCAAAGTACAGGTAAGGATCGTCCGTGACGATGACCGCGCCACGGGCTGCGGCCTCCGCCTTCAACGCGCCAGACACGATCACGCAACCGGCCGAAGTACTGGCCAGCTGGGCTCGGTATTTGGGGTGGGCCAGGAAGGTGATCGTGTCAGCTTGTGCCTGCTCGATCGGCGCGATGCGGGCAATCGGTAAAGCTGCCGACCCCAACAACTCACCACCCAGTGCCGCGACGATCTGACCGAGCTGAACCATGGACGTCGAGCCGGTCGGGTTGACCGCCCGGCTCACTTGCCAAGCGCGGTGTTGAGGGACTTGATCACCTTGTCGGTGATGTCCACGCGCGGGCTGGCAAACACGGCCTCCTGAACGATCAGGTCGTATTTTTCCTGATCAAAAATTTGCTTGACCACGCGGTTGGCGCGGTCGAGCACTGAGGCCAATTCTTCGTTCTTGCGCTGGTTCAGGTCTTCCTGGAACTCACGGCGTTTGCGTTGGAACTCGCGGTCTTGCTCCACCAAGTCGCGTTGGCGGCGACCCCGCTCACCCTCGACCAAGGTGGGCGCGTCTTTCTCGAACCTGTCAGAGGCCGATTTGATGCGCTGAGCCGTTTCGGTCAACTCTTTCTCGCGGCGGCTGAATTCAACCTCCAGCTTGGCTTGTGCGGCCTTGGCAGGCGTAGCGTCACGCAGGACACGGTCAAGATTGACGTAACCAATCTTGAATTCCTGGGCTGAGGCCGTGGCCGCGGCCACCAGCAAACCGGTGACCATCAGGGTCTTGAGGACGGATTTCATGGTCAGAATGCGGTACCGATCTGGAACTGGAGTTTCTGGATTTTATCCACATCGAACTTGCGGAAAGGCTGGCCGTAGCTGAGTTTAAGCGGCCCCACCGGTGAGACCCAGCTGACGCCTACGCCCATGGACAGGCGGAAATCATCCAGCTTGATAGGCTCTTCACTGCCCCAGACATTACCAGCGTCCAGGTATCCAAACAAGCGCAGGGTGCGGTCATTGCCAGCCCCAGGGAATGGCACATACAACTCGTTATTGATGTTGATGCGCTTGGTGCCCCCAATGTAGGCGCCCGTATTGTCGAGCATGCCCAGCGAGTTTTGTTCGAAACCCCGCACCGTGCCCAGGCCCCCGCCATAGAAATTCTTGAAGAAGGGGTACTCTTTCCCCGCCAAGCCCACACCGTAGCCAATTTGGGCATTGAAGCCAAAGGTGAAACGGTTGGTCAGCGGGAAATACTGCTGGAACTGGTAATCACCGCGCAAGTAGCGCGTGTCGCCCGCCACACCCCACTCCATGTTGACGCGTTGATAACGGCCCTGGTTGGGCGCGATCGTGCTATCGCGTGAATCACGAGCCCAGCCCACCGTCAATGGGATCGACAAACTGCTTTCGCCGAAGTTGCGGCGGTACGTCTTGTAGTTGTCAGGCAACCCCACCTCGCCCTTGATGGTGGTCTGTTCAGCGCCCAGGCCAAAGAACACGGTGTCGAATTCGGTGAAAGGCACGCCAAAACGGATGGTGGCACCAGGGGTCACGATTTCATAGTCGCCCCCCTGGCTGCTCAGCGGGCGTGAAGTCCGGTAGAACACGTCCACCGCACGCGAAATGCCGCCATCGGTGAAGTACGGATCGACCGTACTGACCACCAACGTGCGGTTGTACTTGCTGGTGTTGACTTCAACGCCCAGGTAGTTGCCGGTGCCAAAGATGTTGTCTTGCTTGATCGAGGCGGTCAGGGACAACTTTTCGGCGCTGGAGAAACCCGCCCCCAGCATCAGGTTGCCGGTGGGCTTTTCTTCCACCGTGATGGTCAGGTCCACCTGGTCTTGCGTACCCGGCACTTCCACCGTGTCGATGCCGACTTGCTTGAAATAGCCCAGGCGGTCCACGCGGTCGCGTGACAGCTTGATCTTCTGGCCGTCGTACCACGCCGATTCGAACTGACGGAACTCGCGGCGGATCACTTCATCACGCGTGCGCGAATTGCCGGCCACGTTCACCCGGCGCACGTACACGCGACGTTGCGGCTGCGAACTGAACACGGCCACGACCGTGCCTTTGTCGCGGTTCAACTCGGGGCGGAAATCTACGCGGGCGAAGGCATAGCCAAAGGCCGCGAATCGGTCGGTGAATGCTTTCGTGGTTGTGGCGATGTCTTCAGCGCGGTAGGAATCGCCCGGCTTGACGGCCACCAGGGAGCGGAAGACTTCGTCCTTGCCCAGGTAATCACCCTCCAGCTTCACGCCGGTCACGGTGTAGCGAGGGCCTTCCGTCACATTGATGGCGATGGAGATGTCTTGTTTGTCTGGCGAGATGGCCACTTGGGTGGACTCGACCCGGAACTCCAGGTAGCCACGGTTCAGGTAATAGGCCTTGATCGTTTCCAGGTCGGCGTTCAGCTTGGCCCGCGCGTACTGGTCGGACTTGGTGTACCAAGTCAGCCAACCGCCCGTGGTCAGGTCCATCTGCGACAGCAAGGTGCTTTCAGAGAACGCCTTGGCGCCGGTGATCCGGATGCTCTTGATCTTGGCCGTTTCGCCTTCGGTCACGCTGAAGGTCACGTTGACACGGTTGCGGTCCACCGGGGTGATGGTGGTCACAACCTCAATGCCGTACAGGCTGCGCGACAGGTACTGGCGCTTCAGCTCGGTCTCGGCGCGGTCGGCCAGGGCGCGGTCAAAAGGCTGGCCCTCGCCGATGCCGATGTCCTTGAGCGCCTTGACCAGGTTGTCTTTGTCGAACTCCTTGGTGCCCACGAATTCGACCTTGGAGATGACCGGGCGCTCTTCCACGACCACCACGACCACGCTGCCATCAATCTGGATGCGCACGTCCTTGAACAGCCCCGTGGCAAACAGCGAACGCAAACCAGCCGAGCCCTTGTCGTCCGTGTAGGTGTCCCCCACCCGGAAAGGCAAAGAGGCGAACACGGTGCCCGCGTCAGCCCGCTGCAGGCCCTCGACACGGATGTCCTTGAGCACGAAGGGCTCCACCGCGAAAGCGGCGGTGTGGAACATGGTCACAGCGATGAGCGCGGCGGCCAGGGTCGGTTTGAACCGATGGACAGTCTTGGAAGGGAATTGCATGCAAAGATCAGTGCGAGCCCAACATTCGGGCCAAATCGTTGTAGAGGGCAAGTGACATCATGGTGAGCATGATGGCCACGCCACCGCGTTGCAACCGCTCCATCCATACTTCTGAGATGGGTCGGCCGGTGAGTCCTTCAAAAAGATAATACATGAGGTGCCCGCCATCCAGAACCGGCAGTGGCAGCAGATTGAGCACGCCCAGACTGACGCTGACCAGCGCCAGAAAACCCAGGTAATGTACCCAACCCATTTCGGCCGAGCGCCCCGCGTAATCGGCAATGGTCAAAGGCCCGCTGAGATTTTTCAGCGAAGCCTGCCCCACCACCATCTTGCCCAGCATTTCGAGGCTCATGCGAGAGACGTCCCAGGTGCGGTTGAGCGCGAGCGTCAAGCCCTCAAGTGGCCCGTAGCTCACATCGACAACCGCAGGCGGCGATCCGATGCCGGCCTCAATGCGCGCCAGCTGCTTGCCGTCCACGTCTTTCATGGCCGGGGTGACGGTGATGTCCAGGTTTTGCCCACCGCGAAGCACCTTCAACTGGATAGGTTTGATCTGCCCCTGATCGTGGCTGGCACCTATCAGTTGCCGCAATTGGGCGGCGTCCGTGGGCACCTGGCCATTGATCTGCAAGATGCGATCACCCGCCTTCAGGCCAGCCCGCTCGGCAGGACCACCGGCGATGGCCTGGGCAATGATCGGTTCGACAAACGGCCCCGTCAGGCCAATGCGGTCCAGCAACTTGGCGTCCACATCGGCCGCCGGAATCCGGCTCAGCGCCAAGGTCAATGTGCGGCTGCCGCGCTGCTGTGGCTCGCCTGTGCCAGAAGCGTTGTGGCTGACCTGCAGGCGCAAGTCGCGCCCCGCCAAAGCGGCCTGGGTGAACTGCCACTGCAAATCGCTCATCGAGCGGATGGCTTGCCAGCCCTCCTCGGAGGCGTCGTCAGCGCCCACCTGGGCGACCGACAGGATTTCATCTCGCGCCTGTAAGCCAGCCTGATCGGCCAGGCTTTCGGCTTTGGGCTGCGCCATCCAGGGGCGCAGCTCCTGCACGCCAGCCCAATTGACGCAGGCATACAGCAACACCGCGAGCAGCAAATTGGCCGCTGGCCCGGCGGCCACGATGAAGGCCCGTTGCTTGAGCGGCTTGCGGTTGAACGCGCGGCTCAATTCTGAGGGCGCCACCGCGCCTTCGCGCTCGTCCAGCATCTTCACATAGCCGCCCAGCGGCAGCGCCGACACCACGAACTCGGTCTCACCATGCATACGGCGCCAAAGCACGCGCCCAAAGCCCACGGAAAACCGCAGCACCTTGACGTCGCATGCCAAGGCCGCACGGTAATGCCCGTATTCATGGATGACCACCAGCACACCGATGGTCACTAAAAATGCCAACACCGTCAACAACATGGCAAGGCTCCGGTTAAATCAGCGGCTCAAGCCAGATGAAATCACCTGGGCGATGCGCCTGGCCTTGGCGTCGAGCGCCAGCAGACCGTCGACGCTGTCGCAGCAGCCGGACTCTACCCCGCAATCGACCAGACTTTGGGCGTTGACCACATGAATCTGGTCAAAGCGGATGCGCCCGGTCAGGAAAGCATCCACCGCCACTTCGTTGGCCGCATTGAGCACACAGGTGCTGCCTGCAGGGCCATTCAGGGTGTCCCAGGCCAATTGAAGCCCCGGGTAACGGTGTGCGTCAGCCTCTTCGAAGGTCAAGGCGGACAGGCGGGTAAAGTCAAGTAAATCAGCCCCCGACTCGATCCGATTCGGCCACGACAGGCCGTAAGCAATGGGCACACGCATGTCCGGTGTGCCCAACTGCGCCAGCACCGAGCGGTCACGGCACACCACCATCGAGTGGATGATGCTTTGCGGGTGCAAGACCACCTTGATTCGGTCGGGCTTGAGGCCAAACAGCCAGCGCGCCTCGATCACCTCCAGCGCCTTGTTCATCATCGTGGCCGAATCGACCGAGATCTTGCGGCCCATGACCCAATTGGGGTGGGCACAGGCCTGATCAGGCGTGACATCGCGCAAGGTGGCTGGGTCCCGCTGGCGAAAGGGCCCCCCCGACGCCGTCAGCACGATGTGGTCGATGCGTTCGGCCCAGGTGCCGACATCTTCCGGCAAGCATTGAAAGATGGCCGAGTGCTCACTGTCGATGGGCAGCAAGGTTGCGCCACCTTCGGCCACCGCGCTCATGAACAAGGCACCGCCCACGACCAAAGCCTCCTTGTTGGCCAGCAGCAAACGCTTGCCCGAACGCGCCGCCGCCAGGCAAGGGGCCAAACCGGCCGCGCCCACGATGGCTGCCATCACGACGTCAACTTCAGGATGAGAGGCGATGTCGCACAAGGCCTTTTCGCCGCTGAGCACTTCGGTCGACAAACCTGCTTGCGCAATGCCTTCGCGCAGACGCTGCGCCGCATCCTCGTGTGACATCACGGCAAACCGAGGACGCCATTTCGCGCATTGCGCCAGCAACTCCTCCACGCGGCGCCCGCCACTGAGGGCAAACACCTCGAAACGATCCGGATGCCGGGCAACCACGTCCAGCGTGTTGGTTCCGATTGAACCGGTGGAACCCAGCACGCACAGACGCTGGCGACGGCCCGTGGGGATGGAGGTGTCAACCATGGCACAAGGACATCAAAGCAAGCACCAAAGGCAGCACGGGCAACAAGGCATCGATCCGGTCCAGCACCCCACCATGTCCTGGCAGCAACTGGCTGCTGTCCTTGGCACCGGCCTGGCGCTTGATGAGTGACTCGAACAAATCGCCCACCACACTCATGCCCACCAGGAAGACAATGCTCAGCACCAGGCCAACGGGCCCCAAGCCCGACAGCAGGTGGCTGTACATGCTGGGTGAATCAACCGACCAACTGCGGTCAACCGCGATCCAGGCCACCGCGAGCAGAAGCACGGCCAACATGCCGGACCAAACACCCTCCCAACTCTTGCCCGGGCTGATGCTGATGGCCAGCTTGCGGCGCCCAAAGGCACGGCCACCAAAATAGGCACCAATGTCAGCCGCCCACACCAGGCAGAAAACCGACAACAGAAAATTGAGCCCTTGGGCCTTGCTTTCAGTCAGAGCCAGCCATGCCACCACCAGGATGCCGAGCCCGAGCAGCGCACGCAAAGCCGAAGGTGACTGCTTCCAGTACACGGTGCCCCAACGCAGGGCCGAAGCCCCACCCAGCACCCACAAGACACCAGTGACCCACCACACTGCCGCAGGCACCACGAAACCAGCCAATGCATGACCGGAGACGTGGACATGGGCGGCAGCCGCGCCTCCAAGGCTCGGGTCAGACCATCCCCAAGGATCCAGATGAACAGCCTCTGCGACGACAAAGCCCAGCCCGGCCACCGCAGCGCCCATGGCCCAGGCACGCACACCCGGCCACCCATTCAAGCGCGCCCACTCCCAACCTGCGGCGCTGACGAACAACAAGCCCAAAGCGGCGAAGGGCCACAGGGCCTGTGCAGCCAGAGCAGGCAACAGGATGGCCATGAGGATCAGCGCCGTAATCACGCGTTGCTTGAGCATGTTCAGAATCTCTCTGACGTGGATTCGTCTTTGTCAACCGCGCCACCCACGGCGCCCTCGCCTTGACCCGAAGCCCCGACATCGCCAAAACGCCGCTCGCGAATGGCGAACGCCGTCAAAGCCTTGTCGATTTCAGCGGCATCGAAATCCGGCCACAGACAATCGGTGAAATACAACTCGGCGTACGCGCTTTGCCACAACAGGAAGTTGGACAGTCGAACCTCGCCACCCGTGCGGATGAACAAATCGGGATCGGGCGCATAGCTCATGGCCATGAAGCGCGACAACTCTGTTTCGTTCAGCGCCTCTGCCGATAAGCCCGCGGCCATCGCCTTCTGACATGCCTGGACAATGTCCCAGCGGCCACCGTAATTGAAAGCCACGGTCAAGGTCAAGCGGCTGTTGTCGCGGGTGCGGGCTTCTGCATCCAGCAAAGCGTTGCGGATCTTCTCTGCCACGGTGCTCAGGTCACCCGCGATGCGGATGCGCACGCCATCGGCCTTGAGCTTGGCGATGTGCTTGGACAAGGCCACCAGCAACAGGCTCATCAGGCCAGAGACTTCTTCCTCAGGGCGCTTCCAGTTTTCTGACGAAAATGCAAACACCGTCAGGTAGTCGATATCGCGGTCAGCGCAGGCCTGCACCACGGAGATCAAGGCATCGACACCGGCCTTGTGGCCCACGCCACGGGGCATGAGGCGTTTGCGAGCCCAACGCCCATTGCCATCCATGACGATGGCGACGTGGCGGGGGGCCGATGTCAGGTTGGAAGGATTGCGCTTGGCCATGTTGGCTCCAAAACAGATTGAGGCGGTCAAACCGCCTCAGACTGCATCGAGATCAATGAAAAGCCGATCAAACCGCCAGGATCTCGGCTTCTTTGGCCTGAACCAACTTGTCGACCTCGATGATCACGCGGTCGGTCAGCTTCTGAACCTCATCCTGCGAGCGGCGGTCATCGTCCTCGGTGACTTCCTTGTCCTTGAGCAGGCGCTTGGCTTGCTCATTGGCATCGCGGCGCAGATTGCGCACGGCAATCTTGGCGTCTTCGGCCTGAGCCTTGACAATCTTGATCAGGTCCTTGCGGCGCTCTTCGGTCAGCGCAGGCATCGGCACGCGAATCAGGTCACCTTGCGAAGCAGGATTCAGGCCCAGGTCGGATTCGCGGATCGCTTTTTCGATCTTGGCACCCATGCCCTTTTCCCAAGGCTGCACGCTGATGTTGCGCGCATCGATCAGGGTCACATTGGCAACCTGGCTGATGGGCACCAGCGAGCCGTAATAGTCCACCTGCACCTGATCAAGGATGCCAGGGTGGGCGCGGCCCGTGCGGATCTTGCTCAGATCACCCTTGAAGGAGTCGATGCTTTTGAGCATCTTCTGCTCAAGGGATTTTTTAATGTCTGCAATGCTCATGAAATGCTCCGGATCACACGTGGACCAGGGTGCCTTCATCCTCGCCCATCACCACACGCTTGAGGGCGCCGGGCTTGAAGATGGAAAACACCTTGAGGGGCAGATTCTGGTCGCGGCACAGCGCAAACGCTGTCGCGTCCAGCACTTGGAGATTCTTGATCAAGGCTTCGTCGAAGGTGATGGTGCTGTAGCGCGTGGCCAGCGGATCCTTCTTGGGATCGGCGCTGTAAACGCCATCAACCTTGGTGGCCTTGAGCATGATCTCAGCACCGATTTCGGCACCGCGCAAAGCGGCGGCCGTGTCGGTGGTGAAGAAGGGGTTGCCCGTGCCAGCGGCGAAAATCACCACCTTGCCTTCTTCGAGGTACTGCAAAGCCTTGGGACGCACATAGGGCTCCACGACCTGCTCTATGTTGATGGCCGACATGACCCGAGCGGTCATGCCTTCCTGGCGCATGGTGTCGGCCAGGGCCAGCGAATTCATGACAGTGGCCAGCATGCCCATGTAGTCGGCTGTGGCGCGGTCCATTCCGACCGAACCACCCGCGACGCCACGGAAAATATTGCCACCACCAATGACGACTGCGACCTCGCATCCCAGCTTCGTGATCTCCTGGATTTCTTGCACCATGCGGACAATGGTGGCGCGGTTGATGCCAAAGGCATCATCGCCCATGAGGGCCTCACCGGAGAGTTTCAGAAGGATGCGCTTATAGGCGGCCATGCAGACGTCCTTAAGTAATTGTTGTAATCAGAGTCACCGTGGGCCGCTTAAGTTTCCTCAAACAACCCACGGACGGGTCGAAAATTACTGACCCTTGGCGGCGGCCATGGTGGCGGCCACTTCCGCAGCGAAGTCGTCCTGCTTTTTCTCGATGCCTTCACCCACGATGTACATCGTGAAGCCTGTGACCGCCGTGTTGGCCGACTTCAGGTACTGCTCGACGGTTTGCTTGCCATCGGCGGCCTTCACGAAGACCTGGTTGAACAGGGAGACTTCCTTCAGGTACTTCTGGACAGCGCCTTCGATCATCTTGGTGGCGATGTCGGCGGGCTTGCCGGACTCTGCAGCCTTGGCGGTGGCCACGCTGCGCTCGATCTCGATCAAGGCGGCAGGTACGTCAGACGACGACAGCGACACGGGCTTCATGGCCGCCACATGCATGGCGACATCCTTGGCAGCCGTGTCGTCACCGGTGTACTCGACGACGACGCCGATGCGCGCACCGTGCAGGTAGCTGGCCAGCTTCTGGTCACCGCTGAAGCGCTTGAAACGACGGATGGTGATGTTCTCACCGATCTTGCCGATCAGGGCCGCCCGGGTGGCTTCAACCGTTTGGCCGGAGATTTCCAGGTTCGACAGCGCGGCCACGTCGGCCGGATTTTGCTTGGCGATCAGTTCGGCAACCGACTTGCTGAAGCCCAGGAAGTCGTCGTTCTTCGAGACGAAGTCGGTTTCGCAGTTGATTTCAACCAGGGCGCCGTTGGTGCCGTCGATGAAGGACATGACCACGCCGTCGGCGGTCACGCGCGACGCAGCTTTGGAGGCCTTGCTACCCAGCTTGACGCGCAGAATTTCTTCAGCCTTGACCGAATCGCCTTCGGCTTCGGTCAGGGCTTTCTTGCACTCCATCATGGGAGCGTCGGTCTTGGCGCGCAGTTCAGCGACCATGCTTGCGGTGATGGCGGGCATATGCTTTCTCCGTAAATCTGAAATCTGTTGTGAAAAAGGGGCTGAATCAGCCCCTGTGGTGCTCAGTCAGAGGCGATCAAGCCGCTTCGCTGACTTCCACGAATTCGTCGCCATCGGCAGCCACGGCTTGCACGACTTCGTTCACGGCGTTGGCACGGCCTTCCAGCACGGCATCGGCCACGGCCTTGGCGTACATCGCCACAGCCTTGGAAGAGTCGTCGTTGCCGGGAATGACGTAGTCAATGCCTTCAGGCGAGTGATTCGTGTCAACCACGCCGATCACGGGGATGCCCAGCTTCTTGGCTTCCAGGATGGCAATCTTGTGGTAACCCACATCAATCACGAACAGAGCGTCAGGCAGAGCACTCATGTCCTGAATGCCACCGATGTCTTTTTCGAGCTTGGCCAGGTCGCGTTGGAACAGCAGACCTTCTTTTTTGCTCAGTTGTTCCAGGCCACCGGCTTCGATCTGAGCCTGCATGTCTTTCAGCTTCTTGAGCGAACCCTTGACCGTCTTGAAGTTGGTCAGCATGCCGCCCAACCAGCGTTGATCAACGAAAGGAACGCCAGCGCGCTGAGCTTCGGAAGACACGGCTTCACGGGCTTGACGCTTGGTGCCGATCATCATGATCGTGCCGCGGCGAGCCGACAGTTGGCGCACGAACTTCAGGGCATCCTCGAACGCGGGCAGCGTTTTTTCGAGGTTGATGATGTGAATTTTGTTGCGATGGCCGAAGATGTACGGAGCCATCTTGGGGTTCCAGAAGCGGGTTTGGTGACCAAAGTGGACACCGGCTTCCAGCATTTCGCGCATGGACACTGCCATAAGTAACTCCAGAGGTTGGGTCTAGAAGCCATCAAAAATCACACCGATGCGTTGTTGCACCGGTTGCGACACCTGAGGTTTGTTGGCTTCGGGATTTGCGGTTTAGATTGTTTTATCCGAACCATTTCGGAAAAACCCCAAGATTTTAGCACGAAGGCGGGACCCGCCGCGCACGCAACCGCTGGAACTCAGCGCTTTCGCGAAGTCTTGCGCCCCACCGGCCCGTTAGGCGCCGACTTGCCGCCCTTTCCTGAGGCGGCTCCCGCAGGCTTGCCCGCCGCAGACGCCCGCTTGGCAGAACGCTTGGTTTCACGGTCCAGGCGCTGGACATCCGCCAGCTCGTCCTGAGCCGAGGCCAATGGAGCACGCCCAGGAACTTCTGCGCCGCGGTGACGACGACGCCCCCCTCCGCCGCCACCACTGGCGGGCTGATCCTCACCTTCACGCACCAGGCGAAAATCGATCTTCCGGCTGTCCAGATCGACCCGACTGACCTGGACCCGAACGCGAGCACCCGAGGCGTAGCGCAAACCACTGCGCTCGCCACGCAGCTCCTGGCGGGCCTCGTCAAAGCGGAAATACTCGCCACCCAGTTCGGTGATGTGCACCAGCCCTTCGACGTACAAGCCATCCAAGTGAATGAACAAGCCGAAACTGGTCACCGTGCTAACCGTACCGCCATATTCCTCACCCAAGCGCTCGCGCATGAACATGCACTTGAGCCAGGCTTCGACGTCGCGAGAGGCCTCGTCGGCGCGCCGCTCGTTCGAGCTGCAATGGATCCCCGCAGTTTCCCAGGCAGCAGCCTCTTCTGGCGGCAGCTTGATGCGCGCCGCGACCTTGACGGGCGGCTTGGGTAGCCCCTTGGCAGACTGGGCCGCACCGCCCTTGGCACCCGGGCGCCCCTTGAAGTAACTCGGCGATGACTGCACCGGCGGCAGTTTCAGGATGTAGCGATCACTGCCCAGCAGGGCTTTGATCACGCGGTGAACCAGCAAATCCGGGTAACGGCGGATAGGACTGGTGAAGTGGGTGTACGCCTCGTAGGCCAAGCCAAAGTGTCCGCTGTTCGTGGGCGTGTAAATGGCCTGCTGCATGGAGCGCAACAACATGGTGTGGATCTGCTGCGCGTCGGGGCGATCCTTGCTGGCGTGCGCCAATGCCTGGAATTCGCCGGGCGTGGGGTCGTCGCTGATGCTCAGACCCAGACCGAGCGCCTTGAGGTAGTTCTTGAGCAGCGTGCGCTTCTCGGGGGTTGGCCCCTCGTGAACCCGGTAAAGCGATGGCTGCTTGGCGCGCGAAATGAAGTCGGCCGAGCACACATTGGCCGCCAGCATGGCCTCTTCGATCAGCTTGTGCGCCTCGGTGCGCACGCGCGGCACGATCTTGGAGATCTTGCCGTTGTCGTCGCACACGATCTGCGTTTCGGTGGTTTCGAAATCAACCGCACCGCGCACCGCGCGCGACTTCAGCAACGCGCGGTACACCTCGTGCAGGTCCAGCAGGTGCGGCACCAGCTCAGCACGCCGCTGAGCCTCTGGCCCCCGCGTGTTGCCCAGGATGGCAGCCACCTCGGTGTAGGTGAAGCGCGCATGCGAGCAAATCACAGCCGGGTAAAACTGGTAAGCGTGGACTTCGCCTTCAGCCGTGACCAGCATGTCGCACACCATGGACAGGCGCTCGACCTCGGGATTGAGCGAGCACAAGCCGTTGGACAGCTTCTCCGGGAGCATGGGAATCACTCGCCGCGGGAAGTACACCGACGTCGCGCGCTCATACGCATCGCGGTCCAGCGGCTCACCGGGCTTGACGTAGTGGCTCACATCGGCAATGGCCACCAACAAGCGCCAGCCATTCGGCCCTTTGCTGCGCCCGATCTTGGCGGGCTCGCAGTAAACGGCATCGTCGAAGTCGCGCGCATCTTCGCCATCGATGGTGACCAGCGGCACGTCGGTCAAATCAATGCGGTTCTTGCGATCAGCCGGGCGAAGCTTTTCAGGCAACTTGGCGGCCTGCGCCAGCACGTCGTCATTGAAACGATGCGGCACCTCGTACTTGCGCACTGCGATTTCGATTTCCATGCCGGGGTCGTCGATGCCCCCCAGGACCTCGACCACGCGGCCAACCGGCTGGGCATGCAGCGAAGGCAATTCTGTGAGCTCCACCGAGACAACCTGCCCTGGCTCCGCATTGGCAATGCCCTTGGCAGGAATCAGGATGTCTTGTCCAAAACGGCGATCTTCGGGCGCCACCACCCAGGCGCCCCCCTCATGCAGCAAGCGCCCAATGATGGGTGTTTTGCGGCGCTCCAGGATTTCAAGCACCTGTCCCTCGGGGCGACCCTTGCGGTCGAAGCGCAACACACGGACCTTGACGCGGTCCCGGTGCATGACGCTGCGCATCTCTTGTGGCGGGATGTAGATGGTGGATTCGCCATCGTCGGTGCTCACGAAACCGTGGCCATCACGGTGGCCATGCACGGTCCCGACGATTTCACTCATCAGGCTCACTAAATGTTGTGTTTGAGTTGTCATATGTCTTATTTTGATGCTATAATTGCGCTCTTCGCAGTTGGCGCCGGAAACATATTTCCGGATGCTGAAAGCGAGGGAAGCTGCAGATTTCTGGCCCAGGTGGCGGAATTGGTAGACGCACTAGTTTCAGGTACTAGCGGGTAACTCCGTGGAGGTTCGAGTCCTCTCCTGGGCACCAGATGCTGCGGTTGATTTTGCTGGAAAATCGGTTGAAAAAATCGAAAAGATTGAACACCTGCCCAGGTGGCGGAATTGGTAGACGCACTAGTTTCAGGTACTAGCGGGTAACTCCGTGGAGGTTCGAGTCCTCTCCTGGGCACCAGATTCAAAAAAAGCCGCATGAATAACATCATGCGGCTTTTTTATCGTCCTTGAAGATCAGATAAACCGGGGCGCAAGAAAAAAGGCAACAGACCCTCGGCCTGTTGCCTTTCGTGAACACCGCCATCCAGCCTGAAGTCAAACCGGGAAGCGCTTGAGCAAAGCATCAGGCCGCAAGGTGTCGTAGTCTTCGAAGGGCTGATGGATCCATGGACTGGTGGGCAAGGTCTCCACAAAGAAGTCCGGCGTGTAGCTGGACACACCTTTGACCCACAACACGGCCGACTTCAATTCGGTGATGGCCGGCATGCTGCGCAAGCGATCCACCACCGCGCGCAAGGTCACGCCCGAATCAGCCAAGTCGTCGACCAACAACACTCGGCCAGCCAACTCGCCCTTGGGCATGGTGATGTACTGAGCCATGTCAAGGCGCCCTTGAAGGGTGCCGCCGTCATCGCGGTAAGAGCTGGTTGCCATGATGCCCAGAGGCCGGTCGAAAATGCGCGACAGCACATCGCCTGGACGCAGACCGCCTCGTGCCAGGCAAAGGATCTGATCGAACTCCCAGCCCGATTGATGCACCTGCAGCGCCAGGCGCTCGGTCAGGTGGTGGTACTCCTCCCAAGACACATACAAGTGCCTGCCGTCATCGGTGAGCATGGGGTCTCCTATCTCGTGATCTCGAATGCTAGGGCTGGCTGCCATGGCCGGATTGCGCTTCAAAGCACGTCATCTTTGTAAGGATGGCGAAGCAGGATGGTGTGGTCACGGTCGGGGCCGGTGGACACCATGTCGATAGGCGCGCCAATGAAACCTTGCACGCGCTCCAGGTAGGCGCGGGCATTGGCGGGCAGTTTGTCCCACTCGGTGATGCCGAAGGTCGTGCCCTCCCAACCAGGGAAGCTTTCGTAGATGGGCTCGCAGGCGATGATCTCGTCGGCGTCCAGCGGCAGGATGTCCACGCGCTGACCATTGAGTTGGTAGCCAGTGCAGACCTTGATTTCATCCAGGCCGTCCAGCACGTCCAGCTTGGTGATGCACAAACCGGAGATGCCATTGATCAGCACCGAGCGCTTCAAGGCCGCCGCATCAAGCCAACCGCAACGACGAGCGCGACCGGTGACGGTACCGCGCTCCTGGCCCACGGTGGACAGGTGATAGCCGACCGTGCCGGGCGCTTCCCAATCCAGTTCTGTCGGGAAGGGACCGCTGCCCACGCGGGTGGTGTAGGCCTTGGTGATGCCCAGGATGTAGTGCAGTTTGTCAGGGCCGACGCCCGAACCTGCCGCGGCATTGCCCGCCACGCAGTTGCTGGACGTGACGTAGGGATAGGTGCCATGGTCGATGTCGAGCAAGGTGCCTTGCGCGCCTTCGAAGAGGATGCTGCCACCCTTGATGTTGGTCTCGTGCAAACGAACGCCCACGTCGGCCAGCATGGGCACGATCTGCTGGGCCGCCTTCATGGCGTTGTCGTAGATGGGCTGGAATTCCAGCGCGGTGCCGTTGAGGTAGCCGGTCAAGGCAAAGTTGTGCAGCTCCAGCAGTTCGTGCAGCTTCTTGGCGAAGCGCTCGGGGTGCTTCAAATCCTGCACGCGCAGTGCACGGCGCGCCACTTTGTCTTCATAAGCGGGGCCAATGCCCTTGCCGGTGGTGCCGATCTTGCCGTTGCCGCTGGACTCGCGCAGCAACTCTCTGGCCTTGTCCACTTCAACGTGAAAAGGCAGGATCAGCGGGCAGGATTCGCTGATGAACAGGCGCGAGCGCACGTTCAGGCCCGCGGCTTCCAGGCGCTCGATTTCGAGCAGCAAGTGGGCAGGATCGACCACCACGCCGTTGCCGATGTAGCAGGCCACGCCGTCGCGCATGATGCCCGAGGGGATCAGTTGCAACGCGGTTTTCTTGCCGTTGATGACCAGCGTGTGGCCAGCGTTGTGACCACCTTGAAAACGCACCACACCCGAGGCATGGTCGGTGAGCCAGTCGACGACCTTGCCCTTGCCTTCGTCACCCCATTGGGTGCCGACGACCACGACGTTGCGGCCGGTTGATGCAGTGCGGGGACGAGCCGACGCGGTTGAGCTTTGCATGACTGAATCCTGTAATTCCAAAAAAAGCCGGAGGTATCGAGGCTTGCTGAATGATGACTAGCGCGAACGCACCGACCACTGTCCGTTGAGCAGCGCCAGTTCGCGGTCGCAGTCAAACTCTTGGACTTCGTGTTCATGACCAGGTAGCACACACACCACGGTGTGCCCCTCTTGACGCAGTTGCCGCACGGCTTGGCGCAATGCGGGATCCTCACCCCACGGGGCACGGATCGCCGAACGCGGCGGAGAGCCGTCACGGCCCGACAAAAGATCGCCCACGATTTTGAGATCAAGGCTGAAGCCCACGGCCGGACGGCGGCGCCCAAAGATGGCGCCAACTTCATCGTAGCGTCCACCGCGCAACAGGGCATCGGCATGGCCTTCGCCATAAACGGCAAAACGGGAGCCGCTGTAATAGGCGTAACCGCTGAGGTCGGCCAAGTCAAAACCAATGCGCACTTCGGGATGCGAGCGGCGCAGATTCGTGACCAACCATTGCAGGTCGTCCAGCGCAGCGCGGACCAGGGGATGGTCGGGCAACGCGCGCCGGGCCTCGGCCAGGATCTCTTCGCTTCCGTACAGACGGGTCAAGGCCACCAGGGATTGAACCGCTTGTGGTGACCAAGGGCTGGCCAGCTCACGCAGCGTGGCCGCGTCTTTGGCTGCCAAGGCGGCCAGCAAGGCATCTTGGGTGTCGGCATCCAGGCGGTCGGCCACGCCCAGGCCTTGCAGCACACCCTGAACCAGGCGCACATCAGCCAAGTCGAGCACCAGGCCTTTCAGCCCAATGGCTTGCAGGCCTTCGAGGGCCAACTCTTGCACTTCGAGGTCGGCTTCCAGGCCTGCGTGGCCAAAGATTTCAGCGCCAAATTGCAGGGGCTCACGGCTGGCATGCGGACTGGCGGGCCGCGTGTGCAGCACCGGACCGCAATAGCAAAGCCGGGTCAGGCTGTCACGGTTGAGCAGGTGCGCATCAATGCGGGCCACCTGGGGCGTGCTGTCGGCGCGAACGCCCAGCGTGCGACCGCTGAGTTGGTCCACCAACTTGAAAGTCTTGAGGTCGAGCGCATGGCCGGTGCCTGACAGGAGGGACTCGATGTGCTCCAACAAAGGAGGCATCACCAACTCGTAGCCGCAACCACGCGCTGCGTCCAACCAGGTTCGGCGCAACTCTTCGAGGCGTCGAGCCTGAGCAGGCAAGACATCAGCAATGTGCTCTGGCAGCAGCCAAGCAGACGACATAAGAAATGGGGAGGGGGTTAAAAACCGGATTTTACCGGGGTCTGGCGACAATTTGACGGCCAAATTTCGACCCGGAACGAATCTGCACCTGAACCAATGGAATTGGCGCTTAAAAAGGCCTGGTTCCGGTCACGGCAGCACCCAGAAAAAGACCAAGCCGACCAAAATGCAGCCCAGCCCCATGAAACGAAGCTGGCCATCACTCAGGCTAAGCGCTTGCTCGAACACCCGCCGCCATGCAGCAGGGTTCAGCAACGGGAGCAAGCCTTCAATCACCAGTACCAGGGCCAATGCCGACCACAGTGAGTTGGACATGAGTCAAGCCTGTCGGCTAGCTTCTGAACTTATTTCCTCGCGGGCGCAGGCGCAGAACCGCTGTTACCACGCATGGCCTTGAAGAACTCGCTGTTTGGATCAAGCACCATCACGTCCGTCTTGCTTCGGAAAGTGGTTCGGTAGGCTTCCAAGCTGCGGTAGAACTGAGCAAACTGGGGATCCTTGCCAAAGGCTTCGGCGTAGATGGTCGATGCCTTGGCATCGCCCTCGCCCTTGACCTTCTGGGCATCGCGGTAGGCTTCGGCCACTATGACTTCACGCTGACGATCGGCATCAGCGCGGATCTTTTCGCTGTCGGCAAAGCCAGTAGAACGCAACTCGTTGGCCACGCGCTTGCGTTCGGACTCCATGCGGCGATAGACCGATTCGGTGATGTTGGCCGAGAAGTCAACACGCTTGATTCGCACGTCAACGATGACGATGCCAAAGGCCTTGGCATCATCGGCGAGGCGCTGAATCACACCCTGCATGACTTTTTCACGCTCGGTGGACAACACCGCACCAACGGTGCGCTTGGTCACCTCTTCATTGAGCGCGGCCTGCACGATGGGGCTCAGGCGATTCTCGATGTTTCGAATGTCCGTGCCATTGTTGCGGATGAACTGGCGTGGATCAGTGATACGCCATTTGACCAGCCAGTCGATCACCAGGCTTTTCTTCTCAGCCGTGAAGATGGGGCGCGACTCTACGCTGTCCAGCGTTTGAATGCGGCGATCCAGGAACACCACATTCTGCAGCGGGGCAGGCAGCTTGAATTTGAGGCCGGGCTCGCTCTTGACGTCCTTGATCTCGCCCAAGGCATAGACCACGGCGAACTGGCGTTGATCGACCACGAACAAGGTCGAGGCCAGGATGATGATGACCAGCAATGCGCCAGCCACGAAGATTCCAATGCGGTTCATGTCAGGTTCCTTGCCTTTGACATTCAGCGACTGTCACGGCTGCGCAAGCCGTCACGTGATCGGGGGTCTGTTGCGAGGGGGGGGCCACCTGCGGCAGCAGCACTGCCAGTCTCGGCAACCGCCGCATTGCCATTGGTGGCTGGCGTACTGGTAGACGTTGCGCCTGGCGCATTGCCCGAAGCAGCACTCATCTGCACAATCTTGTCCAACGGCAAATAAAGCAAGTTGGAACCGGAGCGAGAGTCCACCATGACCTTAGTCACATTGCCATACACCTGCTGCATCGCATCGATGTAGAGGCGATCGCGCGTCACGCCAGGCGCCTTCTGGTACTCGGTCAACACCGACTTGAAGCGCTGCGCATCACCTTCGGCGTGTGCCACGACGTTGGCAGAGTAAGCCGCGGCCTCTTCCCGAAGCCGGGCGGCGGTGCCTTGCGCCTTGGGAATCACGTCATTGGCGTAGGCCTGTCCTTCGTTCTTGGCACGCTCGCGGTCAGCACCAGCCTTGAAGGCATCATCGAAAGCGGCCTGCACCGGCTCAGGCGCCTGCACGCTTTGCACGTTGACGTTGGCGATGATGACACCGGCATTGACCTTGTTGACCTGGGCCTGAATGGACTTGACCAGTTCGGCAGCAATGGCGTCGCGCTGCTCATAGAGCACCGAGTCCATGGTGCTGTTGCCCACGATTTCGCGCACGGCCGATTCGGCGGCCTGGGCCACGGCTTCATCGGAACTGCGGTTCTCGAACAGGTACTGTCGGGCATCGCTCAAGCGGTATTGAACCGTGAAGCGGATGTCGACGATGTTCTCGTCACGGGTCAGCATGGAGGACTCGCGTGAACCAGTCGCCTGCATCACCGAATTGGTGCCCACGTCGATCGACCGCAATTGGGTCAGGTTGACGATTTCGTGGCTCTGAAAGGGGTATGGCGCGCGCCATTGGAAGCCGGCTTCGGCGGTGTGGCTGAAACGCCCGAAGGACATCACCACGGCCTGCTGGCCTTCCTGAACAATGAAGAAGCCGCTGCCCAGCCAAATCAAGGCCACCAAGCCCGCAATCAAACCAATGCCGATGCCAGCGTTGTTGCCATCGGGGGACAAGCCGCCACCAGAACTGTTGTTGTTGCTACTGTCACCGCCGCCTTTGCCTGCGAACAAGCCGCTGAGCTTGCGGTTGAAGTCTCGCCACAGTTCGTCAAGATCGGGCGGGCCTTCATTGCGGCCATTGTTGTAGACCACTTGTGACCCGGCTGATTGCGGCAAAGCGAGCTTGAGCGCTCGGAGGCCAAGCCAGCCCAGCCGCCGACCAGTGCCAGCGGACAATTGAGCCGCAGCAGCCAACACACTCAAGGCTGGCTGACGAGGGTTTTCAGGCACTTGGCCTGGCTCCAGGGATTGCATGTTCATGATTGGACAGTCGTCGAAGGAGTTTCCAGGAGTCCGGCATCGGGCTCCTGCTGAGAATTGTGGGAATTGTGCATTGTGAATGGGCTTTGCAAACCGGGAAACGCACCAGGGTCTTCGCCCAGGCCGTTCAAAGCGGCTTCGGCAATGACTTGCCGCAACACGTCCAGCCCCTGCCCGCGCAAAGCGCTGACGAAAACGCGCAGGCAACGGCGACCGGAAGGCAGCTCGAACACATCCAACGTGTGCCGGGGCTGCTGGTGCTCGGGCAGGCAATCGCACTTGTTGAAGACCAGCACTTGGGGAATGTCGGCCGCTCCGATGTCGCCGAGCACGCGGATCACTTCGGTGAGTTGCTCCATCAGCACGGGGCTAGCGGCATCCACCACGTGCAGCAGCAAGTCGGCCTCGGTCGCTTCCTGCAAGGTCGCCTCGAAAGACTCCACCAGGGTGTGCGGCAGGTCGCGGATGAAACCCACGGTGTCGGACAAGGTGACACTGCGCTGCGCCTGGGCCAGGTAGAACTGGCGCGTGGTGGTGTCCAGCGTGGCGAACAACTGGTCGGCCGCGTAGGTGCCCGCTTTGGTGAAGGCGTTGAACAAGGTCGACTTGCCCGCGTTGGTGTAGCCCACCAGCGACACGCGGAAAGTGCCCGTGCGTTCACGTGAGCGACGCTGGGTGTTGCGCTGGCGCTTGACCTTGACCAGTTGCTCTTTCAGCGATTTGATGCGCTGATCGATCATGCGTCGGTCCAGCTCGATCTGAGTTTCGCCAGGGCCGCCGCGCATGCCGGCGCCACCGCGTTGGCGCTCCAGGTGAGACCAGCGACGAACCAGGCGGGTGGAGAGGTATTTCAGGCGGGCCAGCTCGACTTGCAGCTTGCCCTCGTGGCTTCTGGCACGCGCACCGAAGATCTCGAGGATCAAACCAGTGCGGTCCAAAACCTCAACGCCAAGGTGGCGCTCAAGGTTGCGTTGTTGAGCGGGAGAAATCGCCTGGTCAAAGATCACAGCCTGCGCTTGATGCAGCGTGACCAATTCTTTGATCTCATTGGCCTTGCCCGAGCCGACAAAAAAAGCGGGGTCGGGCGCCTTGCGTTTGGCCGTGACTTTTTCGACGGGCTGATCGCCCGCGGATTCAGCCAGCAAGGCAAGCTCGTCAAGGGTGGGATCAAAGGACGATCCCGGCCCAAAATCGACGCCCACCAGCACGACCCGAGGTGCATCGGAGAGTTTTTGCACAGACTGCGATGAGGATGTCAAGGCGTCGGTGCGTCAATGCAAGACGGATCGGTGCTGGATGAGCGAGAAGACATGGCTGACAAAATCAGGCCGCGTCTTCGGTAGAGTCGTTGGCGTGAAAATTCACCGCACGGCCAGGCACGACGGTCGAAATCGCGTGCTTGTAGACCATTTGGGTGACCGTGTTGCGAAGCAGCACCACGTATTGGTCAAACGACTCGATGTGTCCCTGGAGTTTGATGCCGTTGACCAAATAAATGGACACCGGCACATGTTCTCTGCGCAAGAGATTCAAGAAGGGGTCTTGTAGGAGTTGCCCTTTGTTGCTCACGATATGCTCCGTGTTGAAAAGTTTCGGACTTGACACCTTAACACAGCCCCTTACGCCTGATCGGTGAAGGGATTGTGAAGCGGGGTAAAGAGACTGCTATTTATCGACGAACGGATTGCTGGACGATTTCGTCTGGATGCGCAAGGGCGTGCCGGTAAGCTTGAAATGCGCCCTGAAACGGGCTTCCAGGTACCGCTTGTAGGAGTCCGTGAGGTGTTCCAGCGAGTTGCCGTGGATGACGATGATGGGCGGATTTTGGCCACCTTGGTGCGCGTAACGCAGTTTTGGACGCGAAATGCCGCCCCGCTTGGGCTGCTGGAATTCAACAGCCTCCAGCAGCAGGCGCGTCAAAATCGGCGTGGGCATTTTCCGCGTGGCCGAAGACCAGGCGTCGGCGATCGATTTCCAGACCGGGCCCAAGCCTTGGCGCTTGATGGCCGAAATGTGCAAGATCGGCGCGAATTTCAAGAAGGCCAGGCGGGTCTCGATGGATCGGGCCAACAGTTCGCGCTGGTAGCTGTCCACCGCATCCCACTTGTTGATGGCCAGGACCACGGCGCGGCCTGATTCAAGGATGAAGCCGGCGATGTGGGCATCCTGGTCGGTGACGCCTTGTGTGGCATCCAGCAGCAACAGGACCACGTTGGCGTCGGAGATGGCTTGCAGGGTTTTGACGACGGAAAATTTCTCGATCGCTTCAAACACTTTGCCCTTGCGGCGCAGGCCAGCGGTGTCGATCAACTCAAAGCGTTGCCCTTCGCGCTCAAAAGGCACGCTGATGGCGTCGCGGGTGGTGCCGGGCATGTCAAAGGCCACCAGGCGCTCTTCCCCCAGCCAGGTGTTGATCAGGGTGGATTTGCCCACGTTGGGGCGCCCTGCCACGGCCAGCTTGATCGGGGCATTGACATCGATTTCAACCGCCTCGTCCTCGTCTTCCTCATCCCCGAAGAAGTCGTCCAGCGCCATGTCGAGCAGGCTGCGAATGCCCTGCCCGTGCGCGGACGAAATGGGGATCGGATCGCCGATGCCCAACTCGAAAAACTCGGCCAGATGCACACCTTCCTGCATGCCTTCGGCCTTGTTGGCGGCCAGCAGCACCTTTTTGTTGGCCGTGCGCAGGTAGCGGGCGATGTCGTGGTCCTGAGCAGACAAGCCACCCCGGGCATCAACCACGAAGACGACGGCATCGGCCTCGGCCACGGCCTGGCGAGTCTGCTTGGCCATCTCCTTGAAGATGCCTTCAGTGCAGTCCGGCTCGAAGCCACCGGTGTCGATGACAAGGAACTCGCGCGAGCCCAGCCGGCCTTCACCGTAGTGGCGGTCGCGGGTCAGCCCGGCGAAGTCGGCCACGATCGCATCGCGGCTTTTGGTCAGGCGGTTGAACAACGTCGATTTGCCGACGTTGGGTCGTCCGACCAACGCAATGACAGGTTTCATGAAACTCCAGGGAAACTTTTAATTGGCACGCAAAGCGTAAAGCGTGCCGGAACGGGTGGCGAGCAACAGCAGGCCGTCGGAGACCACCGGGGCGGCGCTCAAGGGGTTGTCCAGGGAAATGCGCGCCACGGTACGGCCGTCGTCCGAGGCCAGGATGTGCAACTGTCCGTCGCCATCGGCCACGGCGATCAGCCTGCCCCAAACAGCCGGAGCGCTCAGCTTGCGGTGGGTGAAACGGTCAACGCGCCAGCGGATTTCACCGTTTTCTGTGCGCCAGGAGGTCAGGCGGTCGGCGCCGTCCGCGCCCACCACGGAGGTCTCGTCGGCGGCCACGGCCTGGGTGCCCGACTGAGGGCGTGACCAGCGCAAACTGCCGCGATTCATCTCGATACAAGCCACCGACAGCTGGAAAGCGCGAACACAGATTTCATCGTCCGCACGGGCGCCGGGGCCAACCAGGTCGGCCAGACGCTCGACTTCATTGGTGCCACGCGGCGTACCAACGCTGAAATCGAAACGGGGGGCCCCCTTCAAAGGATCCAGACCCACGAAACGGGCACCCTGCCCCACCACCAAGGTGTCGCGGAAGGCGGACAACAGGCCAGGCGTGGACAGCGACAAGGGATCGCCACCAGGGCGCTGGTAATTCCAGAGCCAGCGGCCGTCCAGGACGTCATAGGCGCGCACGCTCCGGTCCACGCTTTGCACAAAAACGCGCTCACCGGCTACCAGGGGTGCGGTGATGACACGGCCTGGTAGGCGCTCGCGCCACAGGACTTTGCCTTGGTCAAAGGTGATCAGCTCATTGTCGGTGGTGACCACCGCAGCATAGCGGCCATCGCTGCCCACCGCAGCGCTGAGCTTGGCGTTGGCTTGGGCACGCCAGCGTTCCTGGCCAGTTTTGACATCCACCGACAAAATTTGCCCATCGGTGGCAGCCCAGGTCACCGCACCCTTGGTCACAGCCAGGGAGGCGGGACCATCCATCGATCCCAGGCGCTTGCTCCAGACCGTGGTGATGGCCTGGGTCGGGGTGAAGGTCTCAAGTGATGCGGGCTTAGGCTTGGTCGAGCCACAAGCCGACAACAGTGCAACGGCGGCGGCCAAAGCCGTGGCGCCAAGAGCGCGTCGGAAAGGAGTCATGGTCAGAGGATGGTCCATGGACAGAGGTTCGGGTGAGAAATCAGTTCGTGGGGGCCAGGCCGGGCGGCATGCCCGAAGGCGCAGCAGCGCCGGTGCTTGGCACTTGCAGAGGCTGAGGCGCCTGGCCTGCAGCCGTCAGTTTGCCCTCCACGAAACGGCGGTAGTCAACCGTGGCAGGCAAAGCTTTCCAGGCTTCCTGGTAGGCCTTGACGGCTTCTTCTTTCTTGCCTTGCGCGAACAGGATGTCGCCACGCCGATCGGCGATCAAGGCAGCGTAGGCCTTGGGCATCTCGGCGCTCAACACCTTCAATGCCTCGTCATGCTGTTTTGCATCGAGCATTAAGCCAGCCAAGCGCAAGCGGCCGATGGCCACCAAGTCTTTATTTTTGCCGCTGTCCACCAACCACTGAAGGCTGGCTCGCGCCAACTCAGGCTTTTGCCGGCTTACCTCGACCTTGGCGACCAGCAAAGCGCCTTGCTCCGCAAAGGTGGTGCCAGCGTAGCTGTCCTTCAGGTCGGCAAACACCTTAGCGGCCTTGTCGACTTCACCGGCACTGGCGGCACGGTCCAGCTCTTCGTACAGGCTTCCCGCCCCCACAGACAGCTTTTGCTGCCAGTACAGGTAGCCGGTCCATGCTGCATAGCCGCCCAGAGCCAGCACCAGCACCCAGGTGACCAGATTGCCGTACTGTTTCCAGAAGTGCTTGACCTGATCAAGCTGCTCTTGTTGTTCAAGGTCGTAAGTGGCCATGACGTTTTTATTGGTGTAGGTGGAAGCGGTGGATTATGACTGGCGATGGGCTAGCAATGACGCCGCCCATTCCCCAGGCTGAGCGAGAGGTCGCGCAACTTGCTCGCCACCGTCGCGCAAGGGCTTGACCGAGACCTGCCCTTGGGCAACCTCGTCGGGGCCGAAGATCAGGGCGAAGAGGGCGCCACTGGCATCGGCTTTCTTGAACTGGGCCTTGGGGCTGGCGGGGCCATCTTTACCTGCGGGATTGAGCAAGACGCGGACACCTGCCTGGCGCAGTGCTTCGACGGTGCTCATCACGGTGGACAGGGGTGTGCCCGCGAACACCAGCGCGACAGCGTCAGGCGCAGTGGACGGTGACTCGATGCCCAGTTCTTGCAACAGGAGCAGCAAGCGCTCCATGCCCAGACCCCAGCCCACAGCGGGTGCGGGCTTGCCGCCCAATTGTTCGATCAGGCCATCGTAGCGGCCGCCGCCACAGATGGTGCCTTGCGCGCCCAGGCGATCGGTGACCCACTCGAACACGGTGAGGTTGTAGTAGTCCATGCCACGCACCAGGCGCGGGTTGACCTTGTAGACCACCCCGGCGGCGTCCAGCACCTGCTTGACGGCATTGAAGTGGGCCAAAGAAGCCTCGCCCAGGAAATCCATGAGCTTGGGGGCGGCCTCGACCACCGGCTGCATGGCCGGGTTCTTGGTATCGAGGATGCGCAGCGGGTTGCTGTGCAGGCGACGGCGCGCGTCTTCGTCCAGCAAGCTGGCATGCTGCTCCAGGTGCTTGATCAGGGCCTCGCGGTGAGCGCGGCGCTCTTCAGGCTGGCCCAGGCTGTTGAGCTCCAGGCGCACATCCGTGCCCACGTTCAAACCCAGGTCGCGCCACAGGGCCACGGTCATCAGGATCAACTCGGCATCGACATCCGGGCCTGCGAAGCCCAACGCCTCGGCGCCGACCTGGTGAAACTGGCGGTAGCGGCCTTTTTGCGGGCGCTCGTGGCGGAACATGGGGCCGATGTAGAACAGACGCTTGCCGCCTTCATACAAGAAGCTGTGCTCGTTCATGGCACGCACCACGCCCGCGGTGCCTTCGGGGCGCAAGGTGAGCTTGTCGCCATTGAGGCTGTCGGCAAAGGAGTACATCTCCTTTTCGACGATGTCGGTGACCTCGCCCAGGCCGCGCACGAACAGCGCGGTGGGTTCGACGATGGGGGTGCGGATATTGCTGTAACCGTAGCGGCGCATGAGGGCGCGCACGGTTTCTTCGAGCCATTCCCAGCGCGCCGATTCGGGCGGCAGGATGTCGTTCATGCCTTTGATGGCTTGGAGGATGTCGGCCATGAAAATGAAAGTCGAGACGGTGTCTGTGAGAGAGCGGCGCAGAGCCTGCGCCGGGAAAGAAAATCAGGCCTGGATGGCTGTGCCGAAACGCCGATCGATGTAGTCTTGCACCAGCTTCTGGAAGTCATCGGCGATGCGGTCGCCGCGCAGGGTCAGGGCTTTCTCGCCATCAATGAACACCGGCGCAGCGGGTGCTTCGCCAGTGCCGGGCAGGCTGATGCCGATGTCGGCATGCTTGCTTTCACCGGGGCCGTTGACGATGCAACCCATCACGGCCACCTTCATGTTTTCGACGCCGGGGTACTTGACGCGCCAGACAGGCATCTGGGCACGCAGGAAGTCATCGATCTGCTTGGCCAGTTCCTGGAAGGTGGTGCTGGTGGTGCGGCCACAGCCCGGACAGGCGGTGACGCTGGGCACGAAGGTGCGCAAGCCCAAGGCTTGCAAGATCTCAAGCGCCACCACGACTTCTTGTGTGCGCGACTCGCCGGGCTGGGGCGTGAGGGAGACGCGGATGGTGTCGCCAATGCCCTCTTGCATCAGCACCGACAGCGCGGCTGCCGATGCCACCGTGCCTTTGGTGCCCATGCCAGCTTCGGTCAAACCCAGGTGCAGGGGGTAGTCGCAGCGCTGAGCCAAACCCCGGTAGACGCTGATGAGATCCTGTACACCGCTGACCTTGCAAGACAAGATGATCTGCTCGGGCGCCATGCCTAATTCACGGGCGGCCTGAGCCGACTCAAGCGCCGAATTGATCAGGGCTTGGTACATCACCTGCTGGGTGGTCCAGGGCTGAGCGCGCCGGGCGTTTTCGTCCATCAGCGAGGCCATCAGTTCCTGGTCCAGACTGCCCCAGTTGACGCCGATGCGCACGACCTTGTCGTACTTGAGTGCGGCCTCGATCATCTGCGCGAACTGCTTGTCGCGTTTGTCGCCTTTGCCCACATTGCCCGGGTTGATCCGGTACTTGGACAAGGTCTTGGCGCACTCGGGGTAGTCGGTCAGCAGGCGGTGACCGTTGTAGTGGAAATCGCCCACCAAGGGCACGTCGATGCCCATGCGGTCGAGTTGCTCGCGGATGTGTGGCACGGCTTCGGCGGCCTCCGGCGTGTTGACCGTGATGCGCACAAGCTCGGAGCCGGCAATCGCCAGCTCCTTGACTTGGATGGCCGTGCCAATGACATCGACCGTGTCGGTGTTCGTCATGGACTGCACGCAAACGGGGGCATCACCCCCGATGGTCACGACACGCTGCCCCCAGACGACGCGGGCCTGACGCGAGCGCCGTGATGCTGGTCTGGCGACCTCGATCGGGCTGTCCAAAGAAGAGGAAAAGTCGTTCATTTCAGTTCAAGCCGCGCGACATTGTTGCGTGTGTGAGGGGTCAGTTCAACCGGCTGGCCTTGGTAGATCACGCCCAGGGCCGAAGAGTTTCCAAGGTGCAGCTTGAAAGGTGGCATGCCCGTCAACTCGACGGTTTCACCCTCTTTGAGGTGACGGGACAGCAAGACTCCCTTGCCATCGCGAATCTCGACCCAGGCAGCTCGACTGCTTTTGAGCACCAAAGCCCCATCACCCGCACTGACTGGGGATGACGTGGCGAGCAGTGGCGCCTCAGCCGCGGCCGCAGAGGCGGCCAAGTCGGGTACGGCCGATGAGGCAGGAGCCTCGGATGGCGAAGGCACCACCGCAGGGGAGCTGACCGCCTCGATCGAGGGCGAGGGAGCCTCTGGCACCGATGCGGGCGCAGCCACCGTGTCGGCGGCCACCGGTTGCTGGCTTGGCAGAGCCCAACGCGGCCACTGAACAGTGTCAGGCATGAAATAGACCACCAGCGAAGCCAACAGCAGCACGATTGGCGCCAGCCATTGCGGCTTGAGCAAGGCTTTTAAATCAAACGACTCGCCGGAATCAAAAGACAAATTGGCACCGCGCGACTCCTTGAACGGTTGGTTCAAAGCGGGCTTTTGCGGTGACAAGGGAATGGCCTGGGCCGCAGGCAAAGCAGCCAACACAGGCGCCGGATCGATCTTCAGGCTGCGACACACCGTCATCGCCAGCGCACGCGTGAAATTGGCATCGGGCAATTGATCATGTCGACCGCTTTCAAGCGCCTCGAGCTTGGCCGGAGTAACCTTGATCATCGAGGCCAAAGCATCGATTTCCAGGTTCTGAGCCTGCCGGGCTCCACGCAGCAAGTCGCCCGCTTTGGCACCCAAGGGGGAGCTTGCGCTGAACGCAGTGGGATCACTCATCGAAACGCCCCAACTCCAACGCCGTGGCTTCGCGCGAATTGGGGAAGCGGCTGCGCAAAATCCCGGCCAGCTCATCGCGGCCACCCACGTTGCCCATGCGATTCTCGACACGCGCACCTAACCAGATGGACTCAGGTGTGATTTGCTCTGGAATGTTGTTCACACGGCGAATGTAAAAGCGTGCGCGCTCATATTCACCTCGACGGTACAACACGGAGGACAGGTTGTAGGCGGTGGCGGGGTTGGCCACATCCAACTCGTAAGAACGCGCCAGGGACTTCTCGGCCTCGGGCAACAAACCCGCGCGAATCTGGCAGACACCGCGCGCCATCAGGGTCTTACTGGTGGCAATGCTTTGCGGCAAATTGGCGGCGCGCTCGAAAAGAGCATCGGCCTCAGGGTAGCGTTGCTTGCTGCACAACCACCAGGCGTAGTTGTGGATGGCACTGCCGTTGCGCTCATCCAGTTGAATGGCGCGCTTGAAACTTTCGTCGGCCAGCGCAGGTTCACTCATGGCGCTGTAGATCAGGCCCCGCAACTCATGCGCCTCGGACATCCGGCCGTCCATGGCCAGCACGTGCTTGAGTTCGTCCAGTGCCGTGGTCAGTTGCCCTTGCGCAAAATATGCGGTCGCCAGCTCTAGCCGGATGCGGGCCCGCTTGCGCGCATCGCTTTCATCCGAGGCAGTGACCACATCGTCGGATACAGAAGCCGCGGCCGACCTGGCCATGGTTTTGCTGGGGGATGCACGCTCATTCTGTGGCGCATTGGCGCAGCCCGCCAGAGAACCAAGACTCAAGGCCACAACAACGCCCAGGCCAGCCAGCAGCGTACAACGGGAAATGGTCATGCGGTCGGTCTCCTGCGCCGGGAACGGGCCGCCGGCGCTCAATTCGATGGGAGGGTGCCGCGGCCAGCGGCCCCCGGGATCAGGGTGACAACAACAGGTTGACGGGTCATTCGACCCTTGGCGTTGGTGCGGTCCTGCACTTCACCGGCGAGTTGACCACAAGCGGCGTCGATGTCATCGCCACGCGTTTTGCGCACGGTGGTGATGAGGCCAGCATCCGCCAGGATTCGGGCGAAGGCCTGCACACGGGCGTTGTCGGAACGATGCAGGCCGGATGCAGGGAAAGGATTGAAAGGAATGAGGTTGAACTTGCACGAAATGCGGCCCCGCACCAAGTCAATCAATTGGTAAGCATGCTCGTCAGTATCGTTGACGCCGTCGAGCATGCAGTATTCAAAGGTGATGAAATCACGGGGCGCGGCCGCCAAGTAGTCTGAGCAGGCCGACAGCAACTCGTCAATCGGGTATTTGCGGTTGATGGGCACCAGCTCATCTCGCAGCAAATCGTTGGGGGCGTGCAAAGACACAGCCAAAGCCACCGGGCAGTCGTTCTTGAGCCGCTCGATCATGGGCACCACGCCCGACGTGGACACCGTGACGCGGCGACGTGACAGGCCATAGCCATGGTCATCCAGCATCATGCGCAAGGCTGGCATCACGGCCGAATAATTCTGCAAGGGCTCACCCATGCCCATCATGACCACATTGCTGATCACGCGCTCGGTTTGCCCCAGCCGTTTGCGCAGCGAATGTTCGGCATACCAGAGCTGGGCAATGATTTCGCCGGTGGTCAGGTTGCGACTGAAGCCTTGATGACCCGTCGAGCAAAAGCGGCAACCCACGGCGCAACCGGCCTGAGACGAGATGCACAAAGTGGCCCGATCGTCCTCGGGGATGTAGACGCTCTCAACCGCATTGCCTGCACCGACATCAAACAACCATTTGATGGTGCCATCGGAAGAAACGTGTTCGCTGATGATCGGCAGTGGCTTGAGGGTGGCAATACCCTGCAGCTTGCCTCGCAGCGATTTGGCCAGGTCCGACATCTGATCGAAATCGGAGGCGCCTTTTTGATGGATCCAGCGGAACAGTTGGGTGGCGCGAAAGCGCTTCTCACCCAGTTGTTCACAGAACGCGGCCAAGCCATCCAGGTCGAAATCAAGAAGGTTGACAGCGCTCATGGGCAATCGACTTAGCGGCTGTAAACGTTCAGGCCGGGAAAGAAGAAAGCGATTTCTTGAGCAGCGGTTTCCGCGGCGTCAGAACCGTGAACGGCGTTGGCGTCGATGCTGTCAGCGAAATCGGCGCGGATGGTGCCTTTTTCGGCCTTCTTGGGGTCAGTGGCGCCCATCAGGTCGCGGTTCTTGCCGATGGCGCCTTCGCCTTCGAGCACTTGGATGAACACGGGGCCGGAGACCATGAAGTCGACCAAGTCCTTGAAGAAGCCACGCTCTTTGTGCACGCCGTAGAAGGTTTCGGCTTCTTGACGCGACAGTTGCACCAGCTTGGCGGCGGCGATTTTCAGGCCAGCGCCTTCAAAACGGGCCACGATCTGACCGATCACGTTCTTGGCGACGGCGTCAGGCTTGATGATTGACAGGGTGCGTTCGATAGTCATTATTAAGTTCTCCTAAGTCTAGATTTGACAAAACCCAGCATTGTATCGCCGGGATATTTCATTTGGGACGTCAAGCTGCGGCTTACCCGCAAGCGCGCGGGTCAGCGACGACCGCGACCACCGCCACCGCCGCCACCGCCGCCGTGATTGCCACCGCCCCCACCACCGCCCTGTCCGCCACCGCCGCCGCCACGTCCGGAACGACCGCCCACCTTGTTAAAGTAGGCATCGGCGCCGATGTAGCCGACAGAGGTCTGCAAGGGGTCGGGCTGACGCGGGCCTCCCTTGGGCTCGCTGCCCCGATCCGCATTGTGATCAGGACGGCCAAAACCCTGGGTGATGCGCTTGGAGCCCTTGGCGAAACGTTTGTCGAAGGTTTGCTCCAGCGGATTGGGGATGGGGCCAATATTGTCGAAATCGTCGTTGTGCTCACCTTGAGGCCCCTGCTGGGCCTGAACACCACCACCTTGTGGCCGGTCCATGGGCGGGCGTCCCGGACGATTTTGGTTCTGATTGTTGCGGCCCTGATTGCCACCTTGACTTCCGCCGCCTTGCGGGCCATACCCGCCCTGCCCCTGCTGGGGACCCCGGCCGCTGCCTTGCTGCCCACGGCCTGCGCCGGGACCGCCTTGCCTGCCTTTGAAATTGTCTTGCCCTTGAGGGGCTTGCTGCTGGCCGCCACCTTGGGGCTTGCCATTTCGGCCGCCCTCTTGGCGACCACCCTCTTGGCGGCCACCCTTCTGGAAATTGTCCGGGCGGTCAAAACCAGCCAGTGACTTCACGGCGCGAACGTCGGACTCGCCCAATTCGACCCAGACACCGCGCTTGAGGCCACGTGGCAGCACGATGGCGCCATAGCGCACGCGGATCAGGCGGCTGACGGCCAGGCCCACGGTTTCGAACAACTTGCGCACTTCGCGGTTGCGGCCTTCGGTGATGACCACGCGGTACCAATGGTTCACGCCTTCGCCACCGCCATTCTCGATGGACTTGAAGGAGGCCATCTGGCCTTCGATGCTGACGCCTTCGAGCAGCTTGTTCTTGGACGACTCCGGCAGCGTGCCCAGCACGCGCACAGCGTATTCGCGCTCCACGCCAAAGCGAGGATGCATCAACTGATTGGCCAGTTCGCCCGAGGTGGTGAACAGCAACAGGCCTTCTGTGTTCAGATCCAGACGGCCCACCGACATCCATTTGCCATTTTGCAAACGCGGCAAGCGACGGAACACGGTTGGACGGCCTTGCGGGTCGTCATGGGTAACCACTTCGCCCACGGGCTTGTGATAAGCCAGGATGCGCGCGGGTTGAGGCGCGATGCGGATCCGGATGGGCTTGCCACCAATCTTGACCTGATCACCATAGGACACGCGCTGGCCGATGTGAGCCGCGTGACCGTTGACCGTGATGCGGCCATCTTCGATCATCTGCTCGATGTCGCGGCGCGAACCCACACCCGACTGGGCCAGGACCTTTTGCAGCTTGGGCGCATCGGGCTCAGGGCGCAGCACGCGCTTTTGCGGATCGGCCTCGGTGCCCTCGGACTCTGCTTCGGGGGCTTCATCACGCACCGTGTCGAAGTCGCCCGACAGCAATTCGGCAAACACTTCATTGGCCTGCTCGGCCGCGATCGCCGCACGACGCGAGGGCAGTTGCTCTGGGTCACGGGCCTCATCGCCCTCGCCGTCCAGGGACTCACGGTCGGTTTCGGCGCTCTGCTCGCCAGCCTGTTCAGCCGCATTGCGCGCAGGACGGTCACCTCGCGGACCCCGGGGGCCGCGATCTCGGCGACCACGCTCGCCACGCTCCTCAGAGCGAGGCTCAGCATCGCCCTGGGCGGCTTGCTCGCCCTCTTGCGACGCCAGTACAGACTCAGGCGCTGCCTCGTTCACATCAGGTCCCAATTGCAAGAAACCGTCACCAGCGGGCTCCCGGACCAACGGCGCCTCTTCGCTGACCGCCTCCAGCTGCACGGGCTTTTTGCGCGGGGCGCGCTTGGGCTTGGCCTCAACAGCTTCTTCAACCGCAGGCTCAATCACGGTCAGCGGCACGTCCTCGGCCACCACTGCGGCCTTGCGGCGGCGCGGGGCAGGCTTGGCAACAACCTCTTCGACCGGAACTTCAGCCTCTGGCTCAACCTGGCTTTCGGCGGCCTTGGTGCGACGAGCCCGCTTGGGCTTGGGCGCATCTTCGGGCGCATTGAGCGCGGACGGGTCCAGCTCAGGTGAGGATTCGTTGGGGTCTTGCATAGGCGCGTTGTCTGAAGAAATCATGGAGCAGAAGAGGGTTCGGCGGGATCGGCTGGGTCAGCCGCATCGACATCGGGGGTAGGAGGATGTTCGGACTCGAGCAATTCGGCTTGCGCTTCCAACAGCGTGCCCTGCCCTTGTTCGTCGTGTTTTTGTTGTGCAGCGTTGGCCGCAGCCTGGGCCGCTGCTTCGGGGTCATTGTCCAGACCGGGCAACATCCCCTGGGCGCCGAGCATGCCGTCCAAAGCGGGCAGCTGGTCCAGCGACCTCAAGCCCATGTCGTCCAGGAAATGGCGGGTGGTGGCATAAAGCCCCGGTCGCCCGGGCGCATCTCGGTGACCAATCACCTCGATCCAGCCACGGTCTTCAAGCTGCTTGACCATCTGCGTGCTGACGGTCACACCCCGGATGTCTTCGATGTCACCCCGGGTGACCGGCTGCTTGTAAGCAATGATGGCCAGGGTTTCCATCGTGGCACGCGAGTACTTGGGCGGCTTTTCAGGGTTGAGCCTGTCGAGGTACTCCTGCACATCGGCCGTGGTTTGAAAACGCCAACCCGAAGCTGACTCTCGCAACTCCACACCCCGACCATCCCACTGCTGAGAAATGTCGGCCAGCAAAGCACGGACCCCGTCGGCCGACAAGGTGTCTTCGAAGAGGGCACGCATTTCACGCACCGTCATGGGCTGATGTGCGCATAAAAGCGCCGCTTCTAAGACGCGTTGAGCGTCCTGAGGATTGAGGACTTCCATCTCTTCAATCGGTAAACACACGCCACCCGTTCAAGGTGGAGGTTCAAACGCCACGCGCCCTGGCTGTCGGGCTGCGTGACACGGACCCAAGTGGCATAGACCAGCAAATGAATGCACACGCCTGATGACCGAATTGACCGCCTGGTGAGGCTGTTGGGTTTTTGGCTTTAAGCCTTGGGTTTGATCTTCGCCCCGGTGAGGGGCATCCGCTTATGGGCAAAGTCGTCAGATCAAACGCCCTTTGCCGGATGGTTGGCACGCCTTGGCAATACCACCTGATTTGCGAGTCATTATGCACCAGTTGCAGGTTTTTGGTTGGCCATTTGCAGGCGCCCCCAAGCCTGGGCCAGATCGTCAGGCAAAGCCGATTCGAATTGAAGGGCTTTGCCGGTGATCGGATGGTCAAAAGCCAGGCGGTAGGCGTGCAAGGCCTGCCGGGTCAGACCCAAGGCGGGTGCGCCAGCGTAAACCGCATCGGCCACCAGGGGATGCTTGCGGCTGGCCATGTGGACACGGATTTGATGGGTGCGCCCCGTGTGCAAAGTGCACTCCACCGCACTGAAAGCCCGGCGAATCGGCCCTTGAGGATGGTCTTCGTCCAACACCGCACGCCCAAGGCAGCGGACATCGGTGCGCGCCGGTTTGCCTGAGGCAAGGACCGCCATTTTCACGCGCGAGGCCGGGTCGCGGCCAATGGGCGCTTCCACCGTGAATGAGTCGGCCACGGCGCCATGCACCAGCGCCACGTATTGACGCTTGACCACACGGTCGGCGATGGCCCTGGACAAGGCCGTCACGGCTTCCAGCGTTTTGCCCACGACCATCAAACCACTGGTGTCTTTGTCCAGGCGGTGAACAATGCCGGCCCTTGGCAGGTTGACCGCGCCCGCATGGTGGGCGAGCAAACCGTTCATCAGGGTGCCATTCCAATGGCCCGCCGCAGGGTGCACGACCATGCCCGCCGCCTTGTTGATGACCAACAAGTGTTCGTCTTCGAACACGATGGGCAACACCATGGGTTCGGCGACAAAAGCCTGGCTCTGTGCGGTGGCCCGCAATTCGACCCACACCTGCTGGCCACTGGTGACCTTGCGCGAAGGCGAGTCAGCCAATTTGCCGTCAACGCGCACGCAACCCGCTTCGATCAAGCCCTTGAGGTGGCTGCGCGAGAACTCACCCGCCAAGCCGACCAACCAGGCGTCCAGCCTCTGGCCATGCTGAGCGACCGCGACCACACCCTCCCGGGTCAGCACAGGCAAAGGGTGACTGACAGGCGCCGCACTGTCGGCACCCCAATCGTCGTCAGAAGCGTCAATGTCCAAAAGCGGTGAAGGTGAAGCAGGGGATCGGGACATGAAAGCTTTGCAAACGCGTGAATGAAAGGGCTGGTGCCATGCTTCTATACTGCCGGGTATTGCGCACCCTCGTGCGAAACTCTATGCGACTCCAAACTCCGCCTTATACACCCGTGAAACTGCTGAAAAACACCTTGTGGGGCCGGTCATCTGGCGTGAAAACCGGCTTGGTCGGCAGCTTGGCCGTCGTCCTGATGGTGCTCAGCCTGAGTGGCTGTGGATCAACGCCTGAAGACGAGTTTGGCGGCATGGCCGCCGACAAATTGTACGCAGACGCGAAAGAAGAAGCGGCTGATGGCAATTACGAGAACGCGATCAAGCGCCTGGAAAAAGTGGAAGCTCGGGCCTCGGGCACGATGCTGGCCCAGCAAGCGCAACTGGATTTGGCCTATGCCTATTACAAGACAGGCGAAAAGGCTCAGGCCCTGGCCAAGCTAGAACGCTTCATCAGGCTGCACCCCACCAGTCCCGCCGTGGATTACGCCATGTACCTTCAAGGCCTGGTGAACTTCAATGACGACCTGGGCTTGTTTGGCCGTGTGGCCCGCCAGGATCTGGCAGAACGTGACCAGCAAGCGGCACGCGATGCCTACGAGTCTTTCAAGCAGTTGTCCACGCGATTCCCGACGTCAAAGTACGCCGCCGATGCCAAGCTGCGCATGAACTACATCGTCAATTCGCTGGCCTCCGGCGAAGTGCATGTGGCGCGCTACTACCTGCGCCGTGGCGCCTACTTGGCCGCAGCCAACCGGGCGCAGCAGGCCTTGACTGACTACCGGAGCTCCCCCGCCATCGAAGAAGCATTGTTCATCATGGTGCGTGCCTACGATCAGCTGGGCCTGATCCCGCTGCGCGATGATGCCGAGCGGGTGCTGAAGCAAAGCTTTCCCAACAGTCCTTACCTGACCGGCGGCGTCAAGGGCTCCGACAAGCCCTGGTGGCAACTTTGGTGATCTGACAGAGGCTCTTGGCCTTAATTGGCGGAACTGCCTCCCGCCGTGAATCCGGTCAAGCGGCCTTGGTCATGAACCGCGGGACCTTCGGCAGGCACGTCCACCGGCTCTTCCACGGGCGTGGTCTCTGAAGAAGACTCGCCCTCGACCGCCGCCAGGCGGAGTTGGTGCACAAAGCGACGCCCACGGTCATAGGGGAATACGTCGTGCACATAGCCGGCCTTGATGCGCTCCTTGTGCTGCTGCCAGAAGTCGGCCTCCAGCAGGTCCGCGTGGTGCTTCATGAAAATCGCACGCACGCGCGGGTCGCCCAGCAAGAAGGGCCCGAAGGTTTCTGGAAACACGTCATGTGGGCCCACTGAATACCAGACCTCACCCGACATTTCTTCTTCTTCATTGCGCGGCAATGGCACCTTGCGGAAGTTGCAGTCGGTGATGTATTCGATCTCGTCGTAGTCGTAGAACACGACCTTGCCGTTGCGCGTGACGCCGAAGTTCTTCCAGAGCATGTCGCCCGGGAAGATGTTGGCCGCGACCAGGTCCTTGAGCGCGTTGCCATACTCGATGACCGCGTGTTCCAGTTGCTCGCCATCGGCTTCCTGGAGGTAGATGTTGAGCGGCACCATGCGCCGCTCGATGTAGAGGTGCTTGAGGATGAGCACATCGCCCTCTTCCTCCATCACACTGGGCGAGAAATGCTTGAGCTCAGCGATCAGTTCGTCATCGAAGCGGTCGCGCGGGAACGCCACGTTGGTGAACTCGAGCGAGTCGGCCATGCGGCCCACGCGGTCGTGCTGCTTCACCAGCACGTACTTGGACATGATGAGGTCGCGCGTGGTTTCCTTCTGCGGCGGGAAAAAGTCCTTGATCACCTTGAAAACGAAGGGGTACGAGGGCAGATCAAACACCAGCATGACCATGCCCTTGATGCCCGGGGCAATGCGGAACTTGTCGCTGGAATGCCGCAGGTGGAACAGGAAGTCGCGGTAGAACAGGTTCTTGCCGTGCTTTTGCAGGCCCAGGGCGCTGTAAATCTCAGCGCGGGGCTTGCGCGGCATCAGGGTGCGCAGGAATTGCACATAGGCCGAAGGCACTTCCATGTCCACCATGAAGTAGGCGCGGGCAAAGCTGAACAGGGCCAGCAGATCGTCCTCACCAAACAGGGCCGCGTCGATGTACAGGCGCTTCTTGGAGTTGTGCAGGATGGGGATGGCAAACGGCAGACTGCGGAAACCGTTGATCACCTTGCCCACGATGTAGGCGCCCTTGTTTCGGAAGAACAAGGACGACAGGACCTGAATCTGGAAATTGGTGCGCAAACGCACATTGCCCACTTGCTCTTGCAAGGCCTCGAACACAAAGCCGACGTCGCGGTTCAGGTCTTCAAAGGGCTCGTCCAGCTCGTAGCTCTGAATCACCGTTTTGAGCATGGCGCGCAAGTTCTCACGCGTGGGGTAGTAGGCGCGGAAAGTGGGCTTGGCCTTGGGGTCTTCGTCTTCGATGTACTCGGTGGACACGGCCGGCCGCACGAAGATGAAATCGTTGCGGAAATAGCGCCGGTGCAGCATCCGGATCGTGACCGAGTTAAAGAAGGTCTCGGCCAGCTCAGGTTGGCGGTGGTTGGTCAGCAGGCCGATGTAGAACAGTTTGATCTGGTGCCAGACCTCCATCGGCAGTTCGCTGGCCAGGTAATCATTTTCCAGGCGCGCCACGGCTTCGTTCACGCGCAGATCGTAGAACTCGATGCGCACACGCTGGGCCAGTTGCTGACCATGCCAATCGGCCTGCTCGAAACGAACCTTGGCGTCGGCGCTGGTTTCGCGAAAAATCTTGTAATGGCGGTCAAACCCATCGAGCATGGCCTTGGCGATTTCAAAGGCGCGCGAATCGGTCAGTTGCGTTGGGAGCATGGATCGGCCTGAAATTAAACCGCTGAGTCAGCGGCGGGTTGTGGAGAGTGGCGTTTTTTCAGCGCGGACAGGGCTTCGGCATAGGCCGCACCCAGGGCTTCTGGGTGTTCCACGGTCATGCGCATGTCCTTGATGTGACCATCATGCAAGCCGTAGACCCACCCGTGCACGACGACCTCCTGGCCTCGCTCCCAGGCATCTTGCACCACGGTGGTCTGGCACACGTTCAAGCTTTGCTCCAGCACATTGAGCTCGCACAGGGCGTTCAGCCTGGCCGACCCATCAGGGAGTTGATAGAGCCAGTCGCGGTGCAGATTGCGCACGTCCTGCACATGGCGCAGCCAGTTGTCGGCAATGCCGATGCGCAGGTTGTTCATGGCCGCCTTGACGCCGCTGCAACCGTAATGCCCCACCACGATGATGTGCTTGACCTTGAGCGAATCAATCGCGAATTGCATCACCGACAGGCAGTTCAGGTCCGAGTGCACCACGACGTTTGCCACATTTCGGTGCACGAACAATTCACCGGGCAGCAGGCCGACGATTTCATTGGCCGGAACGCGGCTGTCGCTGCAGCCGATCCACAGGTACTGGGGGGACTGCTGCTGCTGCAAGCGGGTGAAGAAACCGGGCGTGCGGTTTTCAATGTCGCGAGCCCAGGCTCGGTTTTTGTCGAACAGGGATTCAAGTGTCATGGATGAGAGTGTAGTCAGGCTTGATGGGTCACAATTCCCGGATGCAAGAGACTTCACTCCCGACGATTGACTACCCCTTGGGCGACACTCTGCCCGCCACTGGCCAAGCCCTGAGCGTGGCGCCCGGCGTGCGCTGGATTCGCATGGCCTTGCCATTCGCACTGGACCACATCAATTTGTGGCTGTTGCGCGATGAGCTGGATGGCCAAGCAGGCTGGACGATCATTGACTGCGGCATCGCCAACCAGGAAACCCAGGATGCCTGGGAACAGGTGTTTGCCACCCAGTTGGAAGGCTTGCCGGTGCTCAGGGTCATCGTGACTCACATGCACCCCGACCATGTCGGCAACGCCCATTGGTTGACCGAACGCTGGAGCGCCCCCGAACGCCCCTGCCGCCTGTGGATGAGCGCCACCGATTTTCACGCGGCGCACCTGGCCAGCAAGCACACCAACAATTTTGGCGGTGAGCGGGCCGCGGCTTTCTTTGCCAGCCACGGACTGACCGACCCGGAATCGGTGGCCAAAATCCGCGCCCGGACCAACTACTTCAGCGCCATGGTGCCCGACATGCCCGAGGCGTTTCACCGCTTGCGCGATGGACTGGCCGTGAAGATCGGCCCACACACGTGGACGTGCCACGTGGGACACGGACACGCCCCCGAGCACATGGCCCTGCACTGTCTTGAACTGGGCGTGCTTATTTCTGGTGACATGGTGCTGCCTCGGATATCGACCAACATCAGCGTCTATGACGCCGAGCCAGAAGCCGATTCACTCACCTTGTTCTTGCAGTCTTTGGACCGCATGCGGGCGCTGCCCGCCGACACCTTGGTTTTGCCTTCTCACGGCAAGCCGTTTTCGGGCCTGCATGCGCGCATCGATCAATTGCACGCGCACCACCAGGACCGCCTGGCCGAAGTCATCACCGCGTGCCAGCAACAAGCCACCACGGCCGCCGACCTGCTGCCGGTGCTGTTCAAACGCAAGCTTGATCTGCACCAGACCACCTTTGCCATGGGCGAGGCCGTGGCCCACCTTCATGCCTTGTGGCACCAGGGCACACTCGCGCGCACCCTGGGCGACGATGGCATCTACCGGTTCAGCTGCTGACGCTTGGCAGCCGCGTGGTTCGACGGCGGAGAACCCCGCCGACGATCAACAATCCGGCCAGCGCACTGGCCCAGGCTTCAGCTTCAGGCACCATGGCCACGACCACGCCATTGATCCCGAGGACATAGAGGCGACCAAGGTAGTCTTCACCAAAAGTGGTTGGGCCACTCAGGCCCGTGCCGGCCAGCAACGCAGACGTGTCATCGCGCCAATCCACCGGCTTGCCATCTGCGCCCAGGTAAAAAGAAAACACGCGGTCAGAGACAAAGTCCGCGAAGAAATACCGTCTATCGGCATCGCCAATGCTCGGACCCCGGTAGACATAGCCGCCTGTGATGGAGTTGCCCAAACCACCCGGGGCGCCCAGGTGGGCATATTCAAAGAGGGGGTCAGTCAAGCCTGGGGCCTCTCCCCCCACCCCCGGTGTGGCGATGGAGCCTTCACGCAAGCGCCAGCCGTAGTTGTGACCGCCCGGGTCACCGGCTTTTTCCAAATTGATTTCTTCGAAAACATCTTGACCGACATCAGCGATCCAGAAATCGCCGGTTTGCCGATCAAAGCTGTTGCGCCAGGGGTTGCGAACCCCCAGCGCCCAGATTTCGGGCCGGGTGCCCGCCTGGTCCACGAAAGGGTTGTCGGTGGCCACGCTGTAGCCCGCACCGGCACCACTCACGTCGATCCGAAGCACTTTGCCCAACAGGCTGTTCCGGTTCTGCCCATTGCCATGCGGGTCATTGGCATCGCCACCGTCACCAGTCGCAATGTAAAGGTTCTGGTTGTCCCCAGGCCTGAAGGCCAGCCAGCCCGCCTTGTGGTTACCGTAGGGCTCCTGCGGAATGCTGATGACGCTTTGGGCTGAACCTGCATTGGCCACATTGCTGGACGGATTGGCGACGGTGTATCGCTCGACGACCGTGTTCAGCGTGGTTTTGTCAATGTAGTTGACGTAGAACCTGCCGTTGCTGGCGTAGCCGGGGTCGAACGCCAAACCCAACAACCCGCGCTCGCCTGCGGTATCCACCTTGGCCGAAAGGTCCAGAAACGGCGTTGCCAGCGTCTGACCATTGGCAATGATCTTGACGAGACCGCCCTTTTCAAGGACAAAAAGGCGGTTGTCTCCGGTGGGCGCGGTCAAGTAGACGGGCTGGCTCAAATCGCTGGCCACCACCGCGCCGCTGAGGGCGTGGGCCCCGGACATCGCCACAGCCAGCACCATGGCGGCACCCCACCTTGCCAGAACAAAGCGTCCTCTCATGAATTTCTCCTTGTGGCCTATGTTGGCCAGGTGCGAAGATTAAGCAGGAAAGGCTGGACCTATCAAGACAAGGGCTTTTCAGGCCCAGTCCGGGATGACAGCATGCCGCAATTGCTCGCGGGCTTTCTCATAGCCGGGCATAACGGACATGACCACTTCCCAAAACCGAGGGCTGTGGTTCATTTCACGAAGGTGGGCCAGTTCGTGCACCACGACGTAGTCGATCACATGGTCGGCAAAATGCATCAGGCGCCAATGCAGGCGGATGGAGCCATCCACGCTGGCGCTGCCCCAGCGTGTGCGCGCCGATGACAGGCTGATCCGGCTGACGCTCACCCCCATCAGCGGGGCGAAATGCTTCACGCGCGCATCGAAGCGTTGTTTGGCCTGCTTCTTCAACCAGGCCTGGAAGGCATCACCGATGAGGTTGGACGCTACATCTGGGTTCAAACCCAAGGTCAGGGCCGTGCCCTCTTCACTCAGACGGACACCTTTGGCACCGGCGTCCAGCACCAGGGTAAGCGGCTCGCCCAGGTAAGGCAAAACCGCGCCATGCTGCCACTCGATGCGAGAGGCCTTTTGCTTCAAGGCTCGCTCGCGCTGCTCGACCAGCTTGTTGCAGATCCAGCGGGATTTGGCGTGCAGGGCGGTCTCGATGTCCCCCGAGGACACCCACCGGGGGGCGCGCACGCTCAATCCTTCGGAGCTGACGACCATGCCAATGCTGCGGCGGCGCACGCGCTGGAATTCATAGGCCACGATGACATCGCCCAGGCGCACTTCATGCTCGGCCTGGGGGTGGCGGAATACGGGAATGTCGGGCTGGGTTGGCGCGGGCATGGCGGGCGACTGGGCCAGGGCCGCGGAATGCGGCTCCTTGCCAGTGGCGCCATCCACCCAGGGCAGGCCCATCTGCTCACCCGACGACACTGGTGTCACTGTCTCAGGCGTTCGGTCACTCATCACTCAAACTTGTCTTTCATGTCAGCTCGCCCATGTGTGTGGCCACGGGGCTGTCTTCGCCATGTGCACGCCGATCCCGCAAGATCAGGAAATCGGCAAAGGACGACAGATCGGGATGGATCGTCAGATCGGAAACCTGCTGGCGCAAGTCGATCAATTCGGTTTCGGTCATCGTCGCAGCCTGCCCGGTGCGAACCAGGTGAGGCTCGCAACCCACCGACTGTGCGGCAAGAACGTCACGTGGCAAGTCACCCACCATCGGGACCCCTGCCAAAGACACGCCAAAGCGCTGCCCGATCATGTTGAACAGGCCGGGCAATGGCTTGCGGCAAGTGCATTGATCCTCAGGCGTGTGCGGGCAGAAGAAAACAGCCTCGACCCGGCCGCCATGGCGGGCCAGCAACTGGTTCATGCGCGCATGCATGGCATTGAGGGCCACCATGTCGAACAAGCCACGGCCGATGCCGGACTGGTTGGTGGCCACGACCACGTGCCACCCAGCGTGGTTGAGCCGGGCAATCGCTTCCAGCGCACCGGGCAGAGGCACCCACTCCTCCGCCGACTTGATGTAGTCGTCCCGCTCGTGATTGATGGTTCCGTCGCGATCGAGAATGACGAGTTTCATGCCCACTCCGAAAGGGGTCATGCGGCCAACCTGGACAGGTCGGCCACGCGATTCATGGCCTGGTGCAAGGATGCCAGCAAACCAAGGCGATTGGTGCGCAATGCCGCATCTTCCGCGTTGACCATGACGCCGTCAAAAAATGCGTCCACCGGGGTCTTCAGGACCGCCAGGGCTTGCAGGGAGGCGGTGTAGTCACCCTGTTCGAAAGCCGCCACCGCTTTGGCAGCGGCCATGGTGAGCGCGTCGTACAGAGCAGCTTCGGCCGGCTCCTTCAGCAAGGCGGCGTCCACCTTGGCTTCAACGGTGCCTTCGACCTTCTTCAGGATGTTGCCGACGCGCTTGTTGGCGGCCGCCAATGAGCCAGCTTCAGGCAGCGCGGCAAAAGCCCGAACGGCGGCCAGGCGCTGGCCAATGTCGGCCAAGCGCTGCGGACGCAAGGCCAGCACGGCATCGACTTCCTGGGCGCTGTAGCCCTGCTCGCGCAGGCTGCCTGCCAGGCGGTCGTAAATGAAATCGGTCAATGCCGGGGTGGCATCGGTGATCTTGACGCCGAAGGCGGCCGCCGCTTGTCGGAGGGTCGGCTCCAGGTTCAAAGGAAGATCGCGCTCGATCAGCATGCGGATCACGCCCAGGGCATGGCGGCGCAAGGCGAACGGGTCTTTGTCGCCCGTGGGCAACTGGCCAATGCCGAACAGGCCCACCAGGGTTTCCAGCTTGTCGGCCAAGGCCACCACCACCCCCACCAGATCGCGAGGCAACTCATCGCCCGCAAAACGCGGCTTGTAGTGATCTTCAATGGCTTGCGCCACCTGGTCACCCAGGCCATCGTGGCGGGCGTAGTAGCCGCCCATGATGCCTTGCAGCTCGGGGAACTCGCCCACCATGTCGGTCAAAAGGTCAATCTTGGCCAGTCGGGCTGCGGTATCGACATTGGCGGCCAGCGATGCCTGGCCCAAGGATTCCACGAGGCTCTTGGCGATGGCGCGCACGCGTTCGGCGCGCTCACCTTGCGTGCCCAGCTTGCCGTGGTAAACGACCTTGGACAGGCCCACGACGCGAGACTCCAGCGTCTTCTTGCGGTCCTGGTCGAAGAAGAACTTGGCATCGGCCAGGCGTGGACGCACCACGCGCTCATTGCCACCAACCACCGCACTGGCGTCGTCAGGACTGATGTTGCTGACGATCAGGAACTGGTTGGTCAGCTTGCCGGATGCATCCAGCAAAGGGAAGTATTTCTGGTTGGCCTTCATCGTGAGGATGAGGCACTCTTGCGGCACTTCCAGGAAGGCCTCTTCAAATCGGCCGGTCAGCACATTGGGGCGTTCAACCAGCGCCGTCACTTCGTCCAGCAGCGCGCCGTCATCGATGGGGTGGAGGTTGGTGCCTGCCTTGATGGCAGCAAGCTTGAGCTGGCGCGAGATCTCGTCGCGCCGGGCCTCGAAGCTGGCGATCACGGCGCCTTCTTGCATCAGTTGGTCTGCGTAAGTGTCAGCATTTTGAAGCACCACGGGGTTGACCTTGGCCTCGAAGCGATGGCCTTGCGTGTTGCGACCAGACACCAGGCCCAACGCACCCACAGACACCACTTGATCACCATGCAAAGCCACCAGGCCATGCGCCGGGCGCACGAAGTTGACGCTGGTCCATCCAGGCTGGAAATCAGCGCCGGGACCTTGCTCCAACTGGTAGTTCATCACCTTGGGAATGGGCAGCTTGGACAAGGTTTCGTCCAGCGCCTTTTGCAGGCCCTCGCTCAAGCTGGCACCGGCCTTGATACTGTCAAAGAACAGCGCCTCGGCCTTGCCATCGGGCAAACGCTTCAGGCTGCTGACCACTTCAGGGCCAGCGCCCAGAGCCGCCAATTTCTTCAGCAAAGCCGGCGTGGCCTGGCCTTCGGCATTCAAACCCACACTCGCGGGCATCAACTTTTGCTGCACGGACTGGTCAGCGGCCTTGGCCAACACCGACGTCACGAGCACCGCCAGACGGCGCGGCGAAGCAAAGGCCGTCGCCACGGAATCAGCACCGGCCAGCCCTTGGGCTTTCAGGCTGTCGGCCAGCACTTGGGCAAAGGACTCGCCCAACTTCTTGAGTGCCTTGGGCGGCAACTCTTCAACGAACAACTCAACGAGCAAATTGGAAGCGCTCATGCTCAGGCGACTTTCTTTTCTAGTTGTGCAAGAACCTCTTGCGCCCAGGCCCTGGGGGCCATGGGGAAGCCCAGTCGGGCACGGCTGTCCAGGTAGGCCTGGGCCACGATGCGGGCCAGGTTGCGGATGCGGCCGATGTAGGCCGCGCGCTCGGTCACCGAGATGGCACCACGCGCGTCCAGCAAATTGAAGCTGTGCGCGGCCTTGAGCACCTGCTCATACGCTGGCAAGGCCAGGTGCTGCTCGATCAGGTACTTCGCTTGCGTTTCGTAGTTGGTGAAAGCGCCCAGCAAGAACTCGATATTGCTGTGCTCAAAGTTGTAGGTGGATTGCTCGACCTCGTTCTGGTGGAACACATCGCCATACTTCAACGTGCGCTGAATCTTCTGGCCATCGGCGCCCACTTCTTCCCAACTGGTCCACACCAAGTCATAGACGTTTTCTACGCCTTGCAAATACATGGCCAGGCGTTCCAGGCCATAGGTGATCTCACCCGTCAGCGGCTTGCAATCAATGCCGCCCACTTGTTGGAAGTAGGTGAACTGCGTCACCTCCATGCCATTGAGCCAGACCTCCCAACCCAGACCCCAAGCGCCCAGCGTTGGGTTTTCCCAGTCGTCTTCAACGAAGCGAACGTCGTTCTTCTTCAGGTCAAAGCCCACGGCCTCCAGCGATCCAAGGTACAGCTCCAGGATGTTGGATGGCGCTGGCTTGAGGACGACCTGGAACTGGTAGTAATGCTGCAAGCGGTTGGGGTTCTCGCCAAAGCGGCCATCCTTGGGACGGCGGCTGGGCTGGACATAGGCCGCGCGCCATGGCTCGGGGCCCAGCGCGCGCAGGAAGGTGGCGGTGTGGCTGGTACCAGCACCCACTTCCATGTCATAGGGTTGCAGCAAGGCGCAACCCTGGGCATCCCAGTAGCTTTGAAGGCGCAAGATCAATTGCTGGAAGGTCAGCATGGCATTTTCGGGTCGGTGGGGTGGGCATCAACAAGTGACGCGAATGCCCGATTCTAAAGACTCGCGGCAAGACTCCGCGAACGACGCTTCAAGGCCAACACTGCCAGGGCCGCCAAAGCCACCATGGGCCACAGGCCGAAACGCCCTGCCCACTCGGCATAAGGCGTGTTGCCAACTCGTCCCTGGACCGATGCCACCAGGGCACCACGGGTGTTGGTGGCCAAAGCGGCAGTCACCTTGGCCGCGTGATCAATCACCACCGTGGCCCCTGTGTTGGTGGCCCTGATGGTGGGCAGTTGAAACTCGAGCGATCGCATCCTGGCGATTTGCAAATGCTGGTAGATCGCCACCGTGTCGCCGAACCAGGCCAGATTGCTGACGTTGGCAAACACGGTGGGCGCAGGCTGCCCTGGAATCACGAAACGCTGAGCCAATTCTTCGCCAAACAAATCTTCATAGCAAATGGTGGGCGCCACCCACTGGCCTTTGACGCCAAACGATGGCGCAGCGCGTGGACCCCGCGTGAAGTCACCCAAAGGCATGTTCATCATCTGAACAAACCAGTGAAAGCCCAGCGGGATGAACTCGCCGAACGGCACCAGGTGGTGCTTGTTGTAGCGGTAGAAGCCGTCAGGCAACGCCTTGGTGGCCGATGACAAGCCCACCACAGAATTAGTGTAGCCCCGCTCGAAATCACCCAAGGGCAGCCCGATCAGGGCGGCCCGATCACCCACATGGAAAGCACTTGCCAACTCGGCCCAATAACCTTCAGGCATCTGGGCGGGCAGCAGCGGAATGGCTGTCTCGGGCGCCACCACCAGGTCGCCTTTGGCAGCCACCAACTGGCGGGCATGCCAGATCAGCTGGTCAATCAGGTGCGATTGCGCAAACTTTTCATCCTGAGGAATGTTGCCTTGCAGCAAGGTCACGGACAACGGTGCCCCATGGGCGCGGGTGAACTCATGCCACGGCCGCCCACCGATGAAAGACAAGCCCCCCATCAGCAGCAGCAAGGCGGACACACTGACCAGCATTGACCGCAACCGGGGCGCGGACAACACCACCCAGGACAGCATCAAAATCCAGACCGCGCCCAGCGCATAGACACCGATCCAGGGTGCAAGAACGGCCAATGGTGAGTCCACCAGCGCATAACCGCTGGCCGCCCACGGAAACCCCGTAAAAATGCACCCGCGAATCCATTCGGCCAGCCACCACAAAGCCGCCAGCAAAACGCCATCTGAAAACCAGGCACCTCGCCGCCACCCCACCCAGGCGGCAGCCGCCAAGGCCATGAAACCCGACAGGGCCGCGCAAAGGGCCAACACGGCCAAACCTGCGATCCACGCCGGCAGGCCGCCAAATTTGTGCAGGCTCACAAACATCCAGCCGGTACCACTGACCAGCCACACCGTGCCGAACAAAGCGCCACACTTGGCCGCCAGGGAAACCGATTCCACACCGCGGAGAACACTTATAAAAGCAATCACCGCCAGCGACAACAAAGTGGCTGGCCAGGCCGCCCCTAAAGCGGCCATCCAGGGTGAAAATGCCCCCGCCAGCAGCGCCCCCGCCACCATGGACAACATCAAGGCCTTACCCACGTGCAAACTGCCTGGACGAGCACAGGCAACGGGAGCAACCGGCGTCACCCTCAAGACCCGCTCATGTCCGCGGCATCAGGCGCTCGCGTGACTTTGAACCAGCGAACTGCCCCGCCACGTGCCAACATCACCGAAAATCTGAGGCCGCCCACTTCCACAGCCTCCCCTCGGCGCGGCACTCGCCCCAATTCGTGGGCCACAAAGCCGCCAATGGTGTCGAAATCATCCATCGGCAGGTGGATTCCGAACGCGGTGTTCACGGCTTCGATGTCAGCGTCGCCTGCCACCCGCTGGCTGCCATCGGCCAAGGTGAAGATGCCGTTGTCACTCTCTCCAACGTCAAACTCGTCTTCAATTTCACCGACAATTTCTTCCAGCACGTCTTCGATGGTGATCAGACCGGCGGTCTTGCCGAACTCGTCGATCACGATGGCCATGTGGCTGCGGTTGGCGCGGAAGTCACGCAGCAACTCATTCAGCCCCTTGGATTCAGGCACGAAGACGGGCGGGCGCAGCAGAGTTCGCAAATTCAACTCAGGTGCGCGCTGAAGCTTGAGCAGATCCTTGGTCATCAACACGCCGATGATGTTCTCTCGGCCATCCTCGAACACGGGGAATCGCGAATGTCCGGCATCGATCACCTGATTCAGCAAGTCCTCGTAGGGTGCATTGATGTCAAGCAAATCCATGTGCTTGACGGCCACCATCACATCGCCAGCGCTCATGCCCGCCATGCGAATCACCCCCTCCAGCATCACGCGTGATTCGGGCTCGATCAACTCGCGCTGTTCGGCGGTGGCCAGCGATTCAATCAGCTCATCGGTGGAATCAGGCCCGGGCGCGATGAATTCAACCAAGCGCTCAAAAAGACTGCGTCGGTCTTTCCCATGGTCATGGAGCTGCAAAAAGGCGGATCTGTCGGCTTTGGTGGGCCGACTCTGGGAAGGTTCGGACACGGCAGGAGTGTCTTGGTGGCGATGTTGCAAGAATACCCGATGAAGATGGCGATTGTGCAACCCCACGGCGTCAAAGCCTTGGCAGCCGGGGCTACACTCGCAGGATGAGCCTGATACCTGTCACCATCCTTACCGGTTTCTTGGGCAGCGGAAAAACCACGCTGCTCAAGCGCATCCTGACCGAAGCACACGGCCAGAAGATCGCGGTCATCGAAAATGAATTCGGTGAAGAAAACATCGACAACGACATCCTGGTGGCCGACACCAAGGAACAGATCATCCAGATGAACAATGGCTGCATCTGTTGCACCATCCGGGAAGATCTGCGAGCCACCCTGACTGACCTGGCCGCCAAAAAACGCGACGGCAGCCTGAAGTTCGACCGGGTGGTCATCGAAACCACTGGCTTGGCCGACCCCGGCCCCGTGGCGCAGACCTTCTTCATGGACGACGAGATTGCAGAGATCTACCTGCTGGACGCCATCGTGACCCTGGTTGATGCCAAGCACGGCCAGACCCAGCTCGACCAGCGTCAGGAAGCCCAGCGCCAGGCCGGTTTCGCCGACCAGATTTTCATCAGCAAGACCGACTTGGTCACCACGGCAGAAGCCGATGACCTGTCCCACCGCCTCAAGCACATCAACCCCCGCGCGCCTCAGCAAAGGGTGCATTTCGGCGAAGTGCCATTGGGCAATGTGTTCGATCTGCGCGGCTTCAACCTCAATGCCAAGCTGGAAATCGACCCCAGCTTCCTGACCGACGAGGCGCACGACCATGGTCACCATGACCATGACCACGACCATGTGCACGACGAGCACTGCAACCACCCGCACCACCACAAGCACGACGATGATGTGAAATCCTTCGTCTACAAGTCCACCCGTCCCTTCAACCCCAGCAAGCTGGAAGATTTCCTCGGGTCGATGGTGCAGATTTATGGTCCGCGCATGCTGCGTTATAAAGGCGTCTTGAACGTCGTGGGCATGGACCGCAAGGTTATTTTCCAGGGTGTTCACCAGTTGATGGGCAGCGATGTGGGTCCGAAATGGTCGCCCGGGGAAGACAAAACCAGCAAAATGGTCTTCATCGGCATCGACCTGCCCCAAGACCTGTTCCGCACAGGCCTTGAACAATGCCTGGCTTGATGGATGAACAGGGCCGAGGGATAGTCTGGTGAAGTTGAGCTAGGAGCCTCGCTACAATCCGCGCGCCCTCACTCATGCCAAAAGCACAACCAAGGCGATGGGCCATTAGCTGGCCATGCGTCTCTTAGGAGGATCCTGTGACGAAAGCATCTGACAAGCCCTCGACCAAATCGAGCGCCACTGCCCCCGCCAAGACGGCCAAGGCGGTCAAGGACACGCCGGTCAAACCCGCTGCCAGCAAGCCCGTCGCCAAGGCTCCTCCTCAACCTGTTTCGACGACTCCCGCCAAAAAAGAAACCTCCGCCGCCAAGAAAACCAGCACGGTGGCCCCTGCCAAATCGGCTCCGCCACCTGCTTTCGCTCAAGCTTCCCCTAAAACGGCCGAAGCTGCCGTATTGGCCAAACCCGTGGCCCCGGCACGCTCACCGTCCAAAATCAGTACCCCAGACCACATGCCTACCACCGCAACCAAGGTTGACAGCAAGCTCGCCAACGCATGGAAAACCAAAACCGGCCGGGAACTCACCGAGCCTGAGTTGATGGCCATGCCTGAGACCGAGTACATGAATGAAAAGCAGTTGGACTTTTTCCGTGGTCGCCTGACCGTGCTGAAAGACGACCTGCTGTCCAATGCCGGCGAAACCACCGAACACCTGCGCGAAGACACTTCCATCGTTCCCGATCCGGCCGACCGCGCCACCATCGAGGAAGAACACGCCCTGGAACTGCGAACCCGCGATCGCGAGCGCAAGTTGCTCAAAAAAATCTCCCAAGCCCTGACCCGCCTTGATTCTGGCGAGTACGGTTACTGCGACGAAACTGGCGAGCCCATCGGTCTGGGCCGCCTGATTGCACGGCCTACCGCCACCCTGTCGCTGGAAGCCCAACAGCGCCGGGAACTCAAGCAAAAGATGTTCGGTGACTGATCTGCTGTTGCGCACCCTCACTTCTATGCCTTATTTCGGCCTGCGATCATGAGCAAGGACTCCGGCGGATTTTTACGCAAGGTGGCTCGCTTCGTTGCCAATCCAACCACGGATTGGACGCAGCTGGACGCCCCGTCTGTCGGCTCTCCTGAGAGCGAGTACGCCAAGACCGAGATCAAGGCCATGATTGAGCGCAAGCGCCGCAACGACTTCGTGCGCAAGCGCGAACTCGACATGCTGCGCAAGATCCGCCGTGAAGGCCTCAGCCAGGACAACGCACTGGCCCTGTCCGGCGCATCCAACCTGGATTCCGAATCACGCCCTCACAGCGGCCCTCGCTCGGACATCGCGGTCAAAGCCAAGATCGACGCGATCGAGCAGCAAATGGTGGGCGATCAAAGCGCGGCACGGCAAGCCGCCCAGTCGGCGCCTGCGGCCCCACGGCCGCCGCCATTGCCATTGAATGCCGCAGCAGCCTATGCGCCCACCGCTCCCAATGAGCTGAGTGCACCGGAAAGGCTCAAAGCTCGGTCCGAATTGAGCCCCCTGGAATTCGATCCGCCTGAAATTTCACAGGCCGTGTTTGATTCAGCACGCGCCAACCAGCCCCGCATGAGTGGATCTCCGCCACCGCCCATGCTCAACGAGCACCTGCCGCCAACCGCTTTCACTGGCGGCGCAGGTGTTGAGGTGACGGAGATGGAACACGATCCCGAGCTGGATGAGGCCGTGATCGCATTCGCCAATGCCGACTTCGACGAGTGCGAGCGCGCCTTGCTGGCCCTGATCGCCCCGGGCGGCCCACGGCACGAACAATCCGAAACCTGGATGGCGGTCTTCGACTTGTACCGGGCTCTGGATTTGCCACAAAAGTTCGACCACTTGGCCGTGTCGTTTGCGCACCAGTTCGGACTGTCCGCCCCGCACTGGTATTCCTTGCCTCAGCGGGTGCAGGCCTTCGTGGCCATCAGCGAACAGCAAGCCGCAGTGGCCGCCAAGGCAAACCAGGGTGACGAAGAAGGCCCAGCCACCGAACCTGGCGAAGGCGAAGCGGCACAACCCCGCGCGCTCGAAGGCTGGTTGTCCCCTGCTGTGATCGACTCGGAGGCCGTGGCGCAATTGCGCTATGAAATCCTGCAACTGCCCCGCCCATGGACCATGGATTGGAGCAACGTCCAGAAGGTCGAGCCCGAAGGTGCAGCCCAGTTGAGCCAGTTGATGAAAGCCTGGGCCAAAGACCCTATTGGCATGGCCTGGATTGGCGCCGACCAATTGCTGTCCGTGCTGGCCGAGAGCTCGCCATCAGGCGCGCGAGATGCCGACCCGGCCTACTGGATGCTGCGTCTCGATACCTTGCGCCTGTGCAACCGGCCAGACCAGTTCGACGAAGTTGCCATCGAGTACTGCGTGACTTATGAACTGTCACCCCCCTCGTGGGAGGCCTCGGCCTGCCAGGTGCGCCACATGCGCGATGGCGTCACGCCCCACACCGTGATGCTGTCGCACGTCAGTGACGTGACCACCAGCTTTGTCGAATCCCAGATGCACGACGACATCGAGTTCGTGCAAGTCGCTGCGCTGAACCTGTCGGGCCAGCTGATTGGCGACATCAGCGAAACGCTGCGCAAGTTGGACAACCAGTTAGGCGCCAGCATCACGCTGGACATCGATTGCGAGCACCTCCTGCGGGTGGATTTCATCGCAGCCGGAGACCTCCTGAACTGGGTGCTTGCTCGTCGCGGTGAAGACCGTGAAGTCACTTTTGTCAAGCCACATCGGCTCGTGGCGCTGTTCTTTGGCGCCATGGGAATCAACGAGCACGCCAAGGTCAAGCTGCAGCTGATCTAATGCCTCTGCCCATTCACAGGGCACAGGCACTCACTTGAAAAACCCCATGGATTCTTACCACGGCACCACCATTGTCAGCGTGCGCCGTCAAACACCCACCGGTTGGCAAGTGGCCATCGGCGGCGACGGCCAAGTCACGCTGGGACACATCATCGTCAAAGCCACTGCCCGCAAGGTGCGCAAGCTCTACCGCGATCAGGTGCTGGCAGGCTTTGCTGGCGCCACAGCCGATGCCTTCACCTTGTTCGAACGCTTCGAATCCAAGCTGGAAAAGCACCAGGGGCATTTGACACGCGCCGCCGTTGAGTTGACCCGCGATTGGCGCACAGACCGCGTCCTGCGGCGCCTGGAGGCCATGCTGGCCGTGGCCGATCGGGAGACCTCGCTGATCATCACGGGCAATGGCGATGTGCTGGAACCCGAGCACGGGATCATAGCGATCGGATCAGGTGGGGCTTATGCGCAAGCAGCCGCACGTGCCTTGGTACAGCACACCAAGCTGGACGCGGCCGATGTGGTCAAGAAGTCGCTTGAAATCGCCGGCGACATCTGCATCTACACCAACCAGAGCCACACCATTGAAACCCTTGGATGACGCCATGAGTGGCATGACCCCACAAGACATCGTTAACGAACTCGACCGCCACATCATTGGCCAGCGAGAAGCCAAACGGGCCGTGGCAATTGCCTTGCGCAACCGCTGGCGCCGTCAGCAGGTCGAAGGCCCCATGCGCGGCGAGATCACGCCCAAGAACATCCTGATGATCGGCCCCACTGGCGTGGGCAAGACCGAAATCGCTCGTCGCTTGGCCAAGTTGGCCGATGCGCCCTTCATCAAGGTCGAAGCCACCAAGTTCACCGAGGTGGGCTACGTGGGCAAGGACGTTGACACCATCATCCGCGACCTGGTGGAATACGCGGTCAAGCAAGAGCGCGCAGTGCAGATTCAAACTCAGCGTGCGCGCGCTGAAGACGCTGCCGAGGACCGCTTGCTGGACGTGCTGGTGCCACCACCCCGCTCCGAATTCGGGATCTCTTCCCCGCCCCCGGACAGCACTGCCCGCCAAGTCATGCGCAAGCGCCTGCGCGAAGGCACGTTGGACGACCGCGAGATTGACATCGAACTGGTCGACAGCAAGGCACCTGCCCTGGAAATCATGGGGCCTGCGGGCATGGAAGAGATGGCCGAGCAGTTGCGCGGCATGTTTGCGCAAGCCGGGGGGACGCGTCGCAAGGCCCGCAAGGTGACGGTGGCCGAAGCCCGAGCACAACTGATCGAGGAAGAGGCCGCCAAGCTGGTCAACGACGATGACATCAAGACGCGTGCGCTGGAGCGGGCCGAGCAAAACGGCATTGTGTTCATCGACGAGATCGACAAGGTGGCCAGCCGCCTTGAGGGCCAGGGCGCCGAAGTCTCGCGTCAAGGTGTGCAGCGCGACCTGCTGCCTCTGGTTGAAGGCACCACGGTCAACACCAAGTACGGCATGGTCAAGACCGACCACATCCTGTTCATCGCCTCGGGCGCCTTTCACCTGAGCAAACCCAGCGACCTGATCCCCGAATTGCAAGGCCGCTTTCCGATCCGCGTGGAGTTGTCGTCACTGTCGGTCGATGACTTCGAGGCCATCCTCACGCAACCCAGCGCCAGCCTGATCAAGCAGTACCAGGCGCTGCTGGCCGCCGAAGGCGTCACCTTGGAGTTCACGCCCGACAGCATCCGTCGGCTGGCTCAGATCGCCTATGACGTGAACGAGCGCACGGAGAACATCGGGGCACGCCGCCTGGCCACGGTGATGGAGCGCTTGCTGGACGAGATTTCGTTCAATGCCCCAGGCATGTCAGGCCAAACCCAGACCATCGACGCCGAACAGGTCGACGCCCGCCTGGGTGAGTTGTCGCGCAACGAAGACTTGTCGCGCTTCATCCTTTGAATCAGGCCTGCGACGCCAGCGTCAGCAGGCCTTCAAAGATCAGGTTCTCGACCACCCGCACCGGCAGTTCGGTCACGTGGGACAAGCGGGACACCGCACCACCCGACATCACCAGCAGGGGTTCGCGCCCCGTGTGCTGCTGTAGCCGGCGCAGGCTGCGCTCAATGGCCCCGGCGATGGCATCGGTGCCACCACTCATCAAGGCGTCGCTCGTGTTGGTGGGAAAGTCCTGCACCTCGCCCGTGGGCACTTTCAGGCCGGCGGTGCCACTTTCGAGCGCGCGGTACATCAGGCCAAAACCCGGCATGATCAAGCCGCCCAGAAAGCGACCCTGCACATCCACGGCGTCCACGGTGACTGCGGTGCCGACCATCACAGCCAACACGGGCGGCGGCGCATCGGCCGACACCTGCAAGGCGCGTTGCCGGGCCCCGATGATGGCGGCCCAACGGTCGGCCCCCAAGCGCGCAGGGTGCTCGTAGCCGTTGACCACACCAGACGCACGTGCCGACGACACCACCCAGCGGGGCTTCACCCCCCAGTTGGCCAGTTGCTCCTCAACCCGCCGTTTGATGGCATCGCCCGCCACCACGCAACCCAGCATCGCCTCAGGGGCGGCCAAAGCTTGCCATTCTTGGGTCCACAGGTGGTCAATATCCTCCAGGACCACAGCCCCATGCGCCAGCAACGCGGCACCTGGAACGCCTTGCGCATACAGACCCCACTTGAGCCGGGTGTTGCCAATATCGATGACTAAAAACGACATGCATCTATCTCGCGAACAAACCAACCGAACGATAAGGTGAAGCCCGATTTTGCCTGCAAGATCAAGTCAATATCGTTGTGGCGACGCTGCACCCGGTGAGGAACGCTGGGTATGCAGTTTTTGCAAGGCATAGTATCGACCCGCCACCTCACGGCGAATGAATGGCTGGGCACGCAAAATGCCAGGCTCAAAGAATGGAAAACACAATGACATCAATTGCACGAGCACTGCTCCTCTCGATCGCCCTGCTGGCATTGCCTGCCGTGGCCGCCACCGAGGTCAGAGGCGTCAAGTTCACCGACACCCTTCAACTTGCGACCCAACCCCTGCAGCTCAATGGCGCGGGTGTGCGAGTCAAAGTGATCATTGACCTCTACGCCGCCGGCTTGTACGTGCTCAAAACAGACACCAACGCGGCCAATGTGGTGGGTCAACCTGGTGCCAAAGTCATGAAGATCGTGTTGCTGCGCGATTTGACGGGAGAAGACTTCGCCGATGCCACCGTCAAGGGCTTCAAGGCCAACAACAGCGAGGCAGATCAGGCCAAGTTCCAGACCAAGCTGAACGAGATCAAGGCCATGATGCTGGACTTTGGCCCCGTCAAGAAAGGCACGGTCATTCAGATCGACTTTGTGCCCGGCGAAGGCACCCACGTGCTGCTGGACGGCAAAAGAAGAGGCCCAGAAATCACCGGCGATGACTTTCAACAAGCCGTGTTGCGCATCTGGCTGGGGCCCAAACCGGTGGACTCCGACTTGAAGCAATCACTGCTGGGCGGCAAATAAGACACAAAACACCCGCCTGTGAGCAATATCATGATTGAAACGCCTTGAAACAATTTCGCTTATTGTCGATAAGGTGACCATCTGCAGTTGATTTTGCAGGCTCCTCATGATTGATCAAGCATTACCTACCCTCAATGACTGGGTCACGGTTTTCACCCGAGCCGCGATCCCAGTGTTGCCCGCCTCCGTTGCCGAGCTGGCGGAGATGCGGGCCATGGAGGATGCCAGGGGCGACGTGGATGCCCACATGCTGTCGCAAAACCTGGGTGGCGACCCCTTGATCACGCTGAAGGTGCTGATGCAGGTCTCACAAGACTGCCATCGTCGGCACATCAGCTCGCCCGAGACATTGACGTCCGCCATCCTGATGCAAGGCATTGGGCCGTTTTTCAGGTCCAACGAGAACGTGCCATCGGTGATCAACTGGCTGGCAGACTACCCAGAGGCCTTGAGCGGATTACTCAAGGTCATCAAGCGGGCTCGCCGGGCCGCGCATCTGGCGGTCACTTTCGCCAGCCACCGTCAGGACGAAGACGCCGACATGCTCCAGGAGGCCGCCCTGCTGCACGACTTCGCCGAGATGCTGCTTTGGTGTCATGCCCCGCTCCTGGCCCTGACCATCGCCCAGCGCCAGAGAGCCGACCACACGCTTCGTTCAGCCGATGTGCAGAAAGAAGTGTTGGGCATTGAATTAACCGACTTGGCGCACGCCTTGATGCAAGCTTGGCAACTGCCCGAGCTGCTGATCAAGAACACCGATGATCGCAACGCCGAGCACCCCCGTGTGAAGACGGTATTGCTGGCCGTTCGCATTGCCCGCCACACCCAGTACGGCTGGGACGACCCTCACGCCCAGGCAGCGCTGCCCGATGACATCGCCGACGTGGCGCAGTTGCTCACGCTGTCGGACGAATCAGCCAAGCGCAAGATCATGGAAATCGACAGCTGATCCAATCCATCAGCGGATCGACACCGAACTGCGCATGGCATGCACCACCCCACTGCCAAAAGCCGCGCCAAAACGTTTGGCCAGGCGTTCAGCCAAGTTCTCCTTGAGCGTGTAGTCGATGATGTCCTCGGCCTTGATGACGTCACGCGCCAGGATGTCCAGACTGCCCACGTGATCGGCCAAACCCAGCCTCACCGCCTCTTGCCCGTTCCAGAACAGGCCTGAAAAAGTCTCGGGGGATTCTTGCAGGCGTTTGCCGCGCCCCTGGCGCACGACAGCAATGAACTGCTGATGGATCTGATCCAGCATGGCTTGGGCGAAGACTTCGTGTTGCGGATTGCGCGGCGAGTAAGGGTCCAGCATGCCTTTGTTGGCGCCAGCCGTCAGCAGGCGGCGTTCAACCCCGGCCTTGTCCATGATGCCGACGAAGCCAAAGCCATCCATCAGCACCCCGATCGAGCCGACCATGGAGGCTTTGTCCACGTAGATTTCATCGGCGCCCACAGCGATGTAATAGGCCGCCGAGGCACACATTTCTTCGCACACCGCATAGACTTTTTTCTTGTGCAACACCTTCAGACGGCGGATCTCGTCATTGACCAGGCCAGCCTGAACCGGACTGCCACCGGGTGAATTGAGGCGAATGACCACGGCCTGGGCACCAGCATCCTCAAAGGCGCTGCGCAAGGCGGTGGTCAGGTTGTCGGCATTGGCCTCGGTGTCACCCCCGATCTCGCCCCGCACCTCGACCAGCGCGGTGTGAGGTGCAGAAGGTGCTGTCGATGCCGGCATGTTTTCCAGCGTCGCCCAGATCATGGTGGCAGCGATGAGGATCCACACCATGCGCCAAAACCAGCGCCAGCGATGCTCACGGCGTTGCTGAAGCAAATAGGCCCTGGCGAACTCTTCCAACATGCCTTGCTGTGCCGCAGCGACAGGGGAAGAAGACGGATCAACTGCGCTCATGAACAAGACACTCTCTTAGAAAATAGGCTGAATTCGGTCGCTAGGATACCAATACACCTGCTTGTCGCGCTCTTCCACGGTCATCTTGACCAGACGCTTGCCCACACAGGGGCCGCCCACGCATTGGCCGTTCGGCGGGTCGTACAAGGCGCCATGGACCGAGCAGATGATGAAGCGCTTGTCCTGGTCCCAGAACTTGCCTGGCTCCCAGTCCATCTGGGTGGGCACGTGGGCGCACTGGTTCAGGTAGGCCACCACCTCGTTGTCGTAGCGCACGGCAAAGGCCGACACGCTTTGCCCCCACTCCAGCACGTCGAAAACCACGGCTTCACCGCACTCTTCCAATGCGGACGACTCACACAAAAATTGGGGCTCTTTGTTCAATTCAGGCATGTTGCATCAACCACTGCTTCAATTCGGCCACGGAATGGGCCACGTGACGAGTCGGGTAGTCCGCGAAGGCTGCGGGCTCGTGGGCGCCATAACTCACCGCCAGGGAATGGGTGCCCGCGTTGACCGCCAATTGCAGGTCGTGCGTGGTGTCGCCGATCATCAAGGTGCGCTCAGGGGCGATGCTGAACTCGGCCATCAGCTCCTGCAGCATCAGGGGATGCGGCTTGGATTGGGTTTCGTCGGCGGTCCGGGTGGCGTCGAACACGCCGCGCAAGGCGACGTGCTCCAAGGCTTCGTTCAAGCCTGAGCGGGTTTTGCCCGTGGCCACGGCCAGCCAGTGGTGGCGAGACTTGAGTTCGGCCAGCAACTCCAGCGAGCCGTCAAACAGGCTGAGTTCGTGCTGGCGCTGGAAATAGTGATGCCGGTAGCGCAGGCCCAGCTCGGGCACGCGCTCCTTGGGCAAGGTGGGGGCCACATGCGCCAGGGCATCGTGCAAACCCAGGCCAATCACATAAGACGCCGCCGTGCGCGACGGAATCGGCAGTTCCAGGTCAGCGCAAGCCGCCTGGATGCACCGAACGATCAGCGCTGTCGAGTCGTACAGCGTGCCGTCCCAATCAAAAACGATCAGGTCGAACTGGCGGGGGCGTGATGAAGAGGGTGAATTCATGGTCAGCACTTTACTTCTTGGGCGCTGACGCCAGCGCGGTCAACAGCGACTCGCAGTCGGTCGGCAAGGGCGCTTGAAACGTCATGTCTTCACCCGTGGCGGGATGAGGCAAGCGCAAATACCGGGCATGCAGGAACATGCGCTCGAAGCGCACGCCTGAAACCGCCCCCCCCCGGGCCATGGCTTTGTTCAAGGTGAAATCACCATATTTGTCGTCGCCCACGATGGGGTGACCTTCACTCAGCAGGTGAACGCGGATCTGGTGAGTGCGGCCGGTCTTGATGGTCACGTCCAGCAGGCTAAAGTCGGCGTAATGCTTCATCACTTTGACCAATGAAATGGAGCGGCGGCCATCGTCGTTGTCGTCTGCCACGGCCTTGACGCGGCGCTCGCCATCCGCCGTCAGGAATTTGTGCAGCGCCACATCGATGACCTTTTTGTGGTCCGGCCAGGCGCCAATCACCAACGCCGCGTATGTTTTTTGCACCTTGCGCTCACGAAAATGGTCTTGCAGTGTGGTCAAAGCGCTGCGTTTTTTGGCCACCAGCAATATGCCCGAGGTTTCCTTGTCCAGCCGGTGCACCAATTCCAGAAACTTGGCTTGAGGACGCGCGCGGCGCAATTGCTCGATCACGCCGAAACTCACACCGCTGCCGCCGTGCACCGCCACACCAGCGGGTTTGTTGATGGCCAACAGATGCTCGTCTTCAAACAATATGGGGAATTCCTTGGCGGGTATCGCCGCCGTGGTTTCCTCAGATTTCTCGGACAGGCGCAGGGGTGGCACGCGCACCTCGTCGCCCAGGACCAGGCGCGTGTCGGCCGAGGCCCGGCCTTTGTTGACCCGCACCTCGCCGCTGCGGATGATTCTGTACACCAGGGTTTTGGGCGCGCCTTTGAGCACCTTGATCAGGTAATTGTCAAGGCGCTGGCCGGCACCGCCTTCATCGATGGTCAAGCGCTGTACCGCAGCAGGGGTCGAAGTGCTTGAATTCACTGGCTTTTTTGGACTGTGAGATGCAGATTTCGCACCTATAATGGGCTGAGCCACGTGATGAAGTGTTGTGATTGTTAAATTGCAGTCGCAATCTTTGGCGAAGCCAAGCGAGAGTTTACCTTTTGAGACCGCTTTGCATCGCCCAGACGTGGCCCGGCGGGGAGTCCCGCCAAATTGATGGTGATGCATCACGTGCTGCGTTCCGGAGAAAACCACCCAAGGTGTGGTCTTGCCAGGTCGCCGCGTGTGTCAGAGCCAATGTCGAACGAACCACGACTCAAGGTTTTTTGGCGCCAGAGATTCATTTCGCTGGTGTCCGCGTCGAGTGACCGCACTAATGTCCCGGCCTATCCTGCACGTTTCCATTGCCGCCCTACACCTCGCCCTGCTTCGCACAACGAAGCCGGGCGCTGAGGTTTGCGCGCGCCACTGGACAATACGGCCCGATTCGCCCTCCTCCTGCCCGATGCCCTGGTTTGACGAGGACTTGCTGTACAGCGGTCCCGACAACCCGGGGTGGTCGCCAGGGGTTTGTGCCATGTCACCCGCGCATGCGCCCCTGCTGCACTGACCCTCTCGGGTCACCAGCCACGGCAATTCCTTCTCGGTTCTTTCTGCGTTGACTCGTGCATGAAGGTTGCCACTGACTCCGGTCGGTGGTGAATCGAGGTCTGCCTGGTGCCATCCAGGGCCGGCCTCGCATGGACTGGAGTTCACATGAAACGCATGCTGATCAATGCCACGCAGCCTGAAGAGCGCCGCCTGGCCATCGTCGACGGACAAAAGCTCCTCGACTTCGAGACCGAAATTGAGGGCCGCGAACAGCGCAAAGGCAACATTTACAAAGCCGTTGTGACCCGCGTCGAGCCATCGCTTGAGGCCTGTTTCGTCGATTACGGCGAAGAGCGCCACGGTTTCCTGCCCTTCAAGGAAATCTCGCGCCAGTACTTCCGCGAGGGTGTCGACGTCCGCTCGGCCCGCATTCAAGACGCGATCAAGGAAGGGCAAGAATTGCTCGTCCAGGTCGAAAAAGAAGAGCGCGGCAACAAGGGCGCTGCCCTGACCACCTTCGTGTCGCTGGCCGGCCGCTATTTGGTCCTGATGCCCAACAACCCGCGTGGTGGTGGCGTCAGCCGCCGCATCGAGGGCGATGATCGCGAAGAACTCAAAGAAGCGATGGATCAGCTCGAATACCCCAAGGGTATGAGCCTGATCGCCCGCACTGCTGGCATCGGCCGCTCCGCCGCCGAGCTGCAGTGGGACTTGAACTACATGCTCAAGCTGTGGACGGCCATCGACGATGCCTCCGGCACTGGCAAGGGCGCCTTCCTGATCTACCAGGAATCGTCACTGGTGATCCGCGCCATCCGCGACTACTTCACCTCCGACATCGGCGAAATCCTGATCGACACGGACGACATCTACGAGCAGGCCAAGCAGTTCATGCTGCACGTCATGCCCGACACGGCCAACCGCGTGAAGCGCTACCGTGACGATGCCCCGCTGTTCTCGCGTTTCCAGATCGAACACCAGATCGAAACGGCCTTCAGCCGCACAGTGAACCTGCCTTCCGGCGGCGCCATCGTGATCGACCACACCGAAGCCTTGGTTTCGGTAGACGTGAACTCGGCGCGCGCCACCCGTGGCAGCGACATCGAAGAAACCGCCACCCGCACCAACCTTGAAGCGGCCGACGAAATTGCCCGCCAGATGCGCTTGCGCGATTTGGGCGGCCTGATCGTGGTCGACTTCATCGACATGGAAGAGTCGAAGAACCGCCGCGAGGTCGAGACCCGACTGCGCGATGCGCTTCGCTTTGACCGTGCCCGTGTACAACTGGCCGCCATCAGCAAGTTCGGCTTGCTGGAAATGTCCCGCCAACGCCTGCGCCCTGCGCTGAGCGAAGGTTCGCACATCACTTGCCCACGTTGTAACGGCACTGGCCACATCCGCGACACCGAATCTTCGGCGCTGCAGATCCTGCGCATCATTCAAGAAGAATCGATGAAGGACGGCACGTCCGCCGTGCACGTGCAAGTGCCCGTCGAAGTGACCTCGTTCCTGCTGAATGAAAAGCGGACCGAGATCACCAAGATCGAATTGAAGCAACGCGTGACCGTGCTGTTGATCCCCAACAAGCACATTGAAACGCCGAACTACAAGCTGGAACGCCTGCGCCACGACGACCCGCGTCTGGAAAACATCCAGACCAGCTACTCGATGATCGAGGAGCCTGAGGAAGATGTCGGCATCACTCGCCGCGAGAAGAGCAAGCCCAAGCAAGAGCCGATCATCAAGGGCGTGTTGCCCGATCAGCCCGCGCCCATGGCCGTGCCCAAGCACGAACCCGCGCTGGAATCGGCAGCGACGCCTGTCGCCGCTGCGCCCAAGCCTGCGGCCGCGCCTGCACCATCGACCGGTGGTTTCTTTGGCTGGATCAAGAGTCTGTTCTCCAGCACGCCAGCCTTCACGCCTGCGACTGAAGTCAAGCCCGCGCCAGAAGCCCCGAAGGACCCCGCCAAAGACGATGGCAAGGGTGGCCGGGGTGGCAAGGGCCGTGGACGTCGTGACGGTCAAGGCCGTGGCGGCGAACGCAGCGCCAACGGTAATGGCGAACGCGCCGAGCGTGGCGGTGAACGTGGTGGCCGTGGCGAGCGTGGTGAACGCGCCGACCGTGGTGGTGAGCGTACCGAGCGCCCTGCCGCTGCCGAAGGCCGTGAGCCCCGTGAAGGTGGTGGTGGCCGCAGTGGACGTGGCCGCGCCCCGCGCGAAGACCGCGCCACCGCAACCGAGATCACCAGCGAGTTGAATGCCCGTGGTGAAGCCGCCGCACCGCGTCAAACTGACGAAGCCCGCCCCGAAGGTGGCCGTGGCCGAGGTGGCCGTGGGCGTGGTGATCGCCAGGACCGCGCACCCCGTGACAACATCGCGGTGGAAGTGCCTGAAAACGCATTTGTCGACACCATTCCCGTGGGCACCAATGCGCAAACGGAAGGAACTGCCGAACGCGATGGCGCACGTCGCCGTCGCCGTGGTGGCCGTGGTCGTGGCGAGCGTGACGATGCTGCCTTGAACACAGAAGGCCAGGCGACTGAACAACAGTCCGCCGAGTCAGGTGAATCAGCACCTCGCCAGCCAGAAGAGACCGTTCGCACCGAAGGTGCTGACGACCTCAATGAAGGCGAACGCCCTGAAGGTGAAGGCGAAAATGCCGATGGCCGTCGCCGTGGCCGTGGACGTGACCGCAATCGCCGTGGCGACCGCCGTGATCGCCCGGCGGACACAGACGAGGCTCAAGCCGCCATCGAACCCGCACCACAAGCTGGCTTGAACTTGACCTTGCCGCCACCATCGGCCGATGTGGGTCCATTCAGCCTGGCGCCCAACAGCGTTTCGACAGCACCCACTGCTGAAGCGTCTTTTGAGCCGGTGGAAGAAACGCCGCCTGTGGCCTTGGCCGTGGCCCCGGTGGAAGCCATCCAGGTGCCAGCCCCCGTCGCGACAGCGGCCCCTGTCGTCGCTGCCGAACCAGTGATGGTCGCAGCACCGGCAGCCCCTGAGGCCGAAGCCTTTGTCTTGCCCTTGAACGACCTCAATGCCATTGCGCAAAACGCAGGCCTGCAGTGGGTGAACTCGGACTCGGACAAGGTCAATGCCATCCGCGAAGCGATTGCCAGTGAGCCCAAGCCGGCCCATGTGCCACGCGAGCGTCCACCCATGGTGATCGCTGATGAAGGCCCGCTGGTGTTGGTCGAGACCCGCAAGGACCTCAATCAGATCAAGCTGCCTTTCGAGTCGACCACCAACTGATCGAAGCCCAATGAAAAGCGCCATCCCCTTAACGGAGATGGCGCTTTTTTCATGGGCCGCCCACTTTGTCGTGGGCGACTAATCGGTCAAGATGCGCGCGTCAACCCGGCAGGCGGGCCAGGGCTTGGTGGTACGGGGCGTGGTGCATCAACTCATCCCAGGTGAAGGGTGCGGTTTGCGGCAACAGGTCTAAGCGTCGAGCTTCGCTGTCGGCGCTGGGCTGCCAAAGGCCGCGCGCATGGGCAATCTGCAACCCATCGAGCAGGTCGTCCACGGCCCTGCCACCTTTCAAAGACTGGTTGCACAGCAACACGAGGTCGCAGCCAGCATTGAGCGCGGCCACGGCACCTTGGGTGTGGTCGCCCGCCACGCTGGCGCCTTCCATGCTCAGGTCATCGCTGAAGATGGCCCCGGTAAAACCCATCTGCTCACGCAGGATGTCCTGCAGCCAGCGCTGCGAAAAACCAGCCGGCATGTCGTCCACCTTGGGGTAAATGACATGGGCCGGCATCACACTGGTCAGCGAGGTACTCATCCACTCATACGGCTTGGCATCGTCGCCCAGGATCGCCTTGAGGCTGCGGCGGTCAATGGGCACGTCGACATGCGAATCGGCCTTGACGAAGCCGTGGCCCGGAAAATGTTTGCCGCAATTGGCCATGCCAGCCAGCAGCAGGCCATGCATCACGCTTTTGGCCAGCATGGCCACCACGCGCGGATCTCGGTGAAAGGCGCGGTCACCGATCACGCTGCTCTCACCAAAGTCCAGGTCCAACACCGGGGTGAAGGTCAGGTCAACGCCGCAGGCGCGCAACTCGCTGGCAAGCACGTAGCCACAAGCCGTGGCGGCATCGGTAGCCGCCATGGCCCCACTGCCCTCGCCCGCCTTGCCATCCTTCATCCACATCTCACCCAAACGGCGCATGGGCGGCACGTGCGTGAAACCATCGGTCTTGAAGCGCTGCACACGTCCGCCTTCATGGTCCACGCAGATCAGCACATCGGGCCGCAGCTCTTTGATCTCGGCGCACAAGGCCGTGAGTTGAACGCGACTCGCCCAGTTGCGGGCAAACAGGATCAGCCCGCCGGTGAGCGGGTGCTGCAGGCGACGCCGGTCATCGGCATTGAGGCTCAAGCCTTCGATGTCGAGCACCACGGGAGCGTGGATGATGTCGGAATCGACATTGGCCTGGACGGAATGGGGCGATGGGCTCATGGGTGGTCGGTTTGGGTTTCGATGACAACGAAGGCCAAAGCATGGTCCACCTCATCGGTGACCGTGACATGGGCCTGCCATTTTTTTTGGGTGAACCAGTCGGCCAGTTCGCCATTCAACACAATGCGCGGGCGGCCGCTGGACTCGTTCAGGATTTCGCAGGAGCGCCAGGTCATGGGCCAGTGAATGCCCAATCCGATGGCCTTGGAAAAGGCCTCTTTGGCGGCAAAGCGCGTGGCCAGGTAGCGAAGGCCGCGAACAGCCACGCGGGCCTGGCGTTGGCGGTAAACCAACAGCTCTTGGGGGCCCAGCACCTTCTCGGCAAAACGCTCGCCGCGCCGTTGCAAAGCCTCCTGGATGCGACGGATGTCGCACAGGTCGGTTCCGATGCCGACGATCACGCGGACACCGCCCGGCGCGCACGCACGATCTCGGCCTTGAAGTCGGCGATGGCCTGCTTCAGCCCCACCATGAGTGAATGGCCGATCAAGGCATGACCAATGTGCAACTCGGTGATCGCGGGCATGACGGCAACCAGGGCGGTGCTGCTGGACGTTGGGGCCTCGACCCCGGGCGTGGGCAGCCAGTGCTCATGCAAGGCCAGTCCGTGTCCTGCATGCGTGCGCAGGCCCAGGCTTTGCGCGAGCTTCAGCCCGGCTTGAAGGCGTTGCAACTCGGCTTGCACACCCGAAGCATCACCGGCCCACCAGGCGTTGGCTAAAGCACCTGTGTGCAACTCCACACAGGGGGCACCTGCTTGTGCCACCGCTTCGATCTGAGCCGGATCAGCGCCAATGAACAGCGACACGCGCGCCCCCACGGCGGCCAAACGCGTGCAAGCATCTTTCACCCTGGACAGCTGCCCCAATACATCCAGGCCGCCTTCGGTGGTGATTTCCTGGCGCCGCTCGGGCACCAGGCACACATGCTCGGGGCGCGTGCGCTCGATGATGTCCAACATCTCGTCGGTCACGGCCGCTTCAAAGTTCAAAGGCGTTGCGATGCTGGACTTGAGGCGCGCCACGTCGTCATCGCGGATGTGTCGGCGGTCTTCACGCAAATGAAACGTGATGATGTCGGCGCCGGCCTCGGCCGCCAGGATTGCGGCCGCCACGGGGTCGGGAAAACGGCCACCGCGGGCATTGCGCACAGTGGCGACGTGGTCGATGTTCACGCCCAGCAAAGGGGCGTCGTGCGTGGTCAGGTGCGTGGCAGAAAAAGTCATGCCTGTTGAAGCTCCATCATGAGCTGGCGAGTGCGCAGCGTGTGAGATCCGAGATGATATTGAAGCAAGGCGCGCAGCACCGTTTTGAGTTCACTCAGGGCGGGAATGCAGGCCGCCATCAGGGGCGGCATGGCCGGGACCAGTATCGTACGCCCGCCCTCACCTTCGGTTGACAAGGCGGCTTCCAATTGACGCAAAACCGCACCATCCAGGACGGACCCATCCTCGCGTTGGCTTGCGCGCGACACGCCCAACTCCGGGTGAACTTCATAGCGCTGAACTGGCTCGACCGCTTGACCATCAACGGTCACCTGCGACAGGTCTGGCAAATGACCCAACTGGCGCAGCAGCACCATCTCGAAAGCCCGCAACGCAGCCTGCAGCAGGCTGGGATCGGCCAGGGCCGACAAGGTCTGGGCGTAGGCATCGAACAAGCCGGGGTGTGGGTCGTGACGGGCCAGCAGGCGCATCAGCAATTCGTTCAGGTAAAAGCCCGGCAACAAGGCCGCCCCACCTGGCCAAGCTGGACCACCAGCCCATTCGGCCTGGCGCAGCAGCCAGACTTCAGCCTCGTCAGAGCGCTTCACGCCAAACCCCACGTGCAGGCGCTGAAAGGGCATCAGCACCGGGCGAAGTTGCGAATAAGGTCGCTTGGCCCCCTTCGCCACGGCCACCACGCGACCTTGGTCGCGGGTGAACAGATCCAGGATCAGGCTGGACTCGCTCCAGTCATGGCTGTGCAGCACAAAGGCTGCACTGGAAGGACGGGACGCCGCACGGGCCACGCAAACGCCTTTGGGACCGCGCTGTTACTCGTAGCCGTAGGTGCGCAGACGGGCGTCGTCATCGGCCCAGCCTGAACGCACCTTGACCCAGATCTCCAGGAAGACCTTGCGGCCCCACAGGTGCTCCAGCTCGGTGCGCGCTTCCATGCCGATGCGCTTGAGGCGTTCACCCTTGTCGCCAATGACGATGCCCTTGTGGGTTTCGCGCTCCACCACGATGGTGGCGGCGATCCTGATGATGCCGGTGGCGCGCGGGTGATTGGCCAGGGGCGGCTCGTCCGTGTAGGTGTCGATCACCACGGTCGAGGTGTAGGGCAGTTCGTCACCGGTGAGGCGGAACAGCTTTTCGCGCACGATCTCGCTGGCCAGGAAACGGTCGGTGCGGTCGGTCAGTGCGTCCTGGTCGTACCACCAGCCTTGCTGTGGCAAGTAGGGCCGCACGATCTCCAGGAGGCGCTTGACGTCGTCATTGCTTTGGGCCGACAGGGGCACGAACTCCGCGAAGGGGTGGCGCTCCTGCATGCTCTGCAGCCAAGGCATGATTTCAGCGCGGCGGTGCACCAAGTCCAGCTTATTGGCCACCAGGAAGACGGGTTTGTCTTTCGGGCACAAGGCCAGCACCTTGGCATCGTCCAGCCCAAAACGACCGGCTTCGACCAGGAACAGCACCACATCCACATCGGCCAGCGTGGCCTGCACGGTCTTGTTCAGGTTGCGGTTAAGCGCGGCTGTGCCCTTGACCGTGTGCCGGGTCTGAAAGCCAGGCGTGTCCACGAACACGAACTGCGTCGTGTCATCGGTGTGGATGCCGGTGATCCGGTGGCGGGTGGTCTGTGCCTTGCGCGAGGTGATCGACACCTTCTGCCCGACCAAAGCGTTGAGCAAGGTTGATTTGCCCACGTTGGGGCGACCAATGATGGCGATGAGGCCGCAGCGTTGGTTCGCCACATCTGCGCCAGCCTTGGCACCGCCCGTTTTGGCCATCGCCAGCCCAGCCAGCATGTCATCCAGTGACGGGTTCAACGCATCAACGACCGGTGGTGCAGTGGGTGCCTGGGCAGGTGCCTCGGGCGAAGTGTCATCTGGTGACGAAGGGGTATCGGGCATGGTGAGAAGTGTCAAAGAGAACGTTTAGCACCCATCGCACGTTTCTTCGATGGGGTTTTAGAAATGGTGACGCCAGCACTCGGCTGGCCGGGAACACTGACCGACGGCGAAGGCAGTTGCTGCAGTTGGAGCAAGGCCAGTTGAGCCGCTACCTGCTCGGCGGCGCGCTTTGACAGACCCTCGCCCAGAACGGAAATCCCAAAATCTGGCAAATCGCAAGCCACCACGAACACCTGCTCATGCGCCTTGCCCCGGGTGGCATCCACGCGGTAGACAGGCACGGCCATCTTGCGACCTTGAAGCCATTCCTGCAAGGCCGTTTTGGCGTCCTTGCTCCAGACTTCCAGGGTGGTTTGGGCCATCACAGGCTCGAACAGGCGCAGCACCCAGGCGCAGGCTGGCTCAAAACCTGCATCCAGGTACACCGCACCGATGACGGCTTCCAGGGCATCCGCCAGGATGGAGGGCCGCTGAGCACCACCACCACGGGACTCGCCCTCGCTCATTTTCATGACCCCTGGCAAATCCAGGTTCAAGGCCAGTTTGTGCAGCATGTCCTGGCGCACCAGGTGAGCGCGCACGCGGGTCAGGTCACCTTCATCACTGCGGTCAAATCGCGCGTACAGCATGCTGGACACGGCCAGGTTCAGGACGGCATCGCCCAGGAACTCCAGGCGTTCGTAATGATCCTGCCCAAAGCTTTTGTGGGTCAGGGCTCGCGCCAACAGGGCGGGATCCTTGAATTCATGGCCCAACCGTTGCTGCAAAGCCTTCAGCGGCGAAGCAACCGCTGCGGTCGCCGTCGTGGATCGGGGCATCAAAATCCCACGCGATCAAAACCAGACGCCATCACTTGGATTGACCGTGGAACTTGATCAAGAGGTAGACCGGCTCAATCAGTTCGATTTCCTTGTCGTAGGCAAACTTGACCACGATCTTGTCGTTTTCCTTGGTGATCTCCAGATCACGCGAACTGATGGCCTCGACGTTGTACTGCACCGACTTGTCTCGGTCAAAGGCCGCCCGGATTTCCGGGACTGTGCTGCCTGCACCGGCGGCGCTCGTGACCATCTTCTGGATGGTCTGGAACTCCATGACGGCCGGCACCACTTTCATGATGACCAAGGCGAAGCTGCAAAGAATCACCGCCCAAAACATCAAGCCGATCAATGTGATGCCCGACTGCGAACGTTTCATGTTGTCCCCCACACGAATCATTGGAAAAAGCCAATGCGCTTCAAACTGCTGAAATTCATCCACACCACGAATGCCTTGCCGACGATGTTTTCGTCAGGAACAAAGCCCCAGAAGCGCGAATCCTGTGAATTGTCGCGGTTGTCGCCCATCATGAAGTAATGGCCGGCTGGCACCTTGCAGACCACACCTTCAACACTGTAGCTGCAGTTTTCCTTGAACGGATATTCTTCAATACCCTGAGCTGGAATATCAGGCTGGCGGGCTTTGTCCACCAAAATCCGGTGATTCGTACCGCTGAGGTTTTCCGCAAACTGCAAGAAATAACGCAGGCTGTCCTCGTCGTAAAATTCGGCCAAGGGCGTTTGTTCGATGGGCGTGCCGTTGATGGTCAGGCGCTTGTTGATGTAGGCGACCGTGTCACCCGGCAGACCCACCACCCGCTTGATGTAATCCAGGCGAGTATTGACGGGGTAACGGAACACCATCACATCGCCACGCTTGGGATCGTGGTTGGCGATGATCTTTTTATTGATCACCGGCAGGCGGATGCCGTAGTGAAATTTATTGACCAGGATGAGGTCGCCGATCAGCAAGGTCGGCACCATGGAGCCGGACGGGATCTTGAAGGGCTCGAACAAGAACGAGCGCATCAGGAACACCACCACGATGACGGGGAACAAGCCGGCCGTCCAATCCAGCCACCAGGGCTGCATCAACAGGCGCTCTTTGGCCTCGGTCACATTGCCATCAACCTGGGCAATGCCTTGACGCCTCAGTTCCGCACGGCGGGTTTCGTCTTGCGCGACAAGGTTGGCAGCAGCCGCTTCGCGCTGAGGCTGGAACTTGAAGCGCTCAGCCAGCCAATACAGCATGGTCACGACAGACATGATGAACAGCAGGAACGAGAAGTTGCCTTGCCATTGACCAACGTACCAGCCGCCCAGGTAGATTGCCAGGGCGCCATAAAAAATACCGGTGAGAAAACTCATCAATCTTCCACTTGAAGGATGGCCAGGAACGCTTCTTGGGGCACTTCAACCGACCCAATCTGCTTCATCCGCTTCTTCCCGGCCTTTTGTTTTTCGAGCAACTTGCGCTTGCGGCTGATGTCGCCGCCGTAGCATTTTGCCAGCACGTTCTTGCGCAGCGCCTTGATGTTCTCCCGCGCAATGATGTTGGAGCCAATGGCCGCCTGGATGACCACGTCGTACATCTGCCGCGGAATGTGTTCGCGCATTTTGGCGGCCACGCCACGACCACGGAACTGGCTTTGCACGCGGTGCACGATGATCGACAGGGCATCGACTCGATCACCATTGATCAGAATATCGACCTTGACCACGTCGGAGGCGCGGTACTCCTTGAAGTCGTAATCCATCGAGGCATAACCGCGCGACACGCTCTTGAGCTTGTCGAAGAAGTCGAGCACGATCTCGGCCAGCGGCATCTCATAGGTCAGCATGACCTGGCGGCCGTGGTAAGCCATGTTGAGCTGCACGCCACGCTTCTGGTTGGCCAGGGTCATCACCACGCCAACATGGTCTTGCGGCATGTACAGGTGCATGGTGACGATGGGCTCGCGGATCTCCTTGATGCGGCCCAGCTCGGGCATCTTGGACGGGTTCTCGACCGAGACGATCGTACCGTCGTTCAACTCGACCTCGTAGACCACGCTGGGCGCGGTCGTGATCAGGTCCTGGTCGAACTCGCGCTCCAGGCGCTCCTGCACGATTTCCATGTGCAGCAGGCCCAGGAAGCCGCAGCGGAAGCCGAAGCCCAGCGCTTGCGAAACTTCTGGCTCATACCGCAGCGACGAGTCGTTGAGCTTGAGTTTCTCAAGCGCATCACGCAGTTGGTCGTACTCGCTGGCCTCGGTCGGGTACAGGCCGGCAAACACCTGTGGCTGGATTTCCTTGAAGCCAGGCAGGGCTTCGGTGGCCGGGCCCGCGTTGTTGGGCTGCTTCTTCTCGACCGTGATGGTGTCGCCGACCTTGGCGTTCTGCAGCTCTTTGATGCCGCAGATCACGAAGCCCACTTCGCCTGCGCGCAATGCAGGGCGATCGACCGACTTGGGCGTGAAGACACCCAGGTGTTCAGCGGGGTAAACGGCATTGGCCGCCATCAGCCGAATGCGTTCGCCCTTGCGCAACTCACCGTCAATCACGCGCACCAGCATGACCACGCCGACGTAGTTGTCGAACCACGAGTCAACGATCATGGCGCGCAGCGGGCCATCGGGATTGCCTTGCGGTGGTGGCATGCGGGCCACGACGGCTTCGAGGATGTCTTCGACACCCATGCCGGTCTTGGCAGAACAAGGGATCGAGTCGGTGGCATCGATGCCGATCACGTCTTCGATCTCCTCCTTGGCGCGCTCGGGGTCGGACTGCGGCAAGTCCATCTTGTTCAAGACGGGGATGACCATGACACCCAGGTCAAGCGCGGTGTAGCAGTTGGCCACGGTCTGCGCTTCAACACCTTGGCTGGCATCGACCACCAACAGCGCGCCCTCACAGGCCGACAGCGAACGGCTGACTTCATAAGAGAAGTCCACGTGTCCAGGGGTGTCGATCAAGTTGAGGTTGTAAACCTGACCATCTCTGGCTTTGTAAGACAGCGCAGCGGTCTGGGCCTTGATGGTGATGCCACGCTCTTTCTCGATGTCCATCGAGTCGAGCACCTGGGCTCCCATCTCTCGGTCGCTCAGGCCTCCACACAGCTGAATGATGCGATCGGCCAGGGTGGATTTGCCGTGGTCGATGTGGGCAATGATGGAGAAATTACGGATGTGATTCATAAAAAAAAGGCACGTCGAAATGTATGACGCGCCTTCCAACAAAAACGTATGGCAACTGCTTGTTGGGACTTCATTGTAGCCAAAACGACCCCACCCAGAGCCGCATCCCGGCCGGGCAAAGGGTCGTTGCAGGCCGCCAACAAAGACATTGTCAACAGGTTATCCACAGACTCTTGTTGACAAGTTCGGCGATTCGGGGACCCGTTCGGTCATTCGGCGATGACCTCTCATATCCCGATCAGCAATGGCGCGCTCAACGGGTGGATTGTAGCCAGATTCCAACGCGATCGAGCCGAGTTATCAACAGCAATTGCACAAGAAAAAGACTTGCAAGATGTGCCACAAGTCCGTGTATTTTTTGCAATAAGAAATCCCGCAAGCCCTTTTGGAGCTTACGGGACCGGTTCAGTCGGGCTTTCGCAAATCAGCCAGGCTCATCACTTGCTGGGGCGAATCAGCACGTATTGCGCGCCATCACCACGGCGCACCAGCACATTCACCGGGCGGCCCTTCTCCAATTTGGCCAAGGCCGCCTCGAATTGGCGCACGTTGGCGACCTGAGCGTTGCCAACGCTCAAGATGACATCACCAGGGCGCAAGCCTGCGCGTGCGGCCGGACCACCCACCTCTTCGACCAACACACCGCCGTTGATCTTGAGCTCGGCTTTTTGCGCGGACGTCAGATCGGTCAGACCCAAGCCGAGGGACGCCACCGCAGTGGGCTTGGACTCGGCCGGTGCGTTGTCACCAGCGGCGGCTTTGGCGGCCTTCTCAAGGTCAAGCTCGACCACCGTGATGCCCAGGTCTTTGTAGGCGCCGCGACGGAACACTTGCAAAACCGATTTGGTGCCGGGCTTGGTGCCCCCCACCAAACGTGGCAGGTCACCAGCGGTCTCCACCGTCACACCATTGAACTTGGTGATGATGTCACCGGCTTCCAGCCCAGCCTTCGCTGCAGGGCCACCGGGCTCCACCATGCGAACCACCGCGCCTTGCGCCTTGCTCAAACCCAAGGACTCGGCCACTTCTTTGGTGACCGGTTCAATCTGCACACCAATGCGGCCACGCACCACCTTGCCGCCCGAGCGCAGCTGGTCGGCGACCTTGATCGCATCGTCGATGGGAATCGACAAGGAGATGCCCATGAAGCCGCCCGAGCGACTCAGAATCTGCGAGTTGATGCCCACCACCTCACCGCGCATGTTGATCAGCGGACCACCGGAGTTGCCGGGGTTCACCGCCACGTCGGTCTGGATAAAGCGGACCTCTTCACCGGTGTCGCGCGCTTTGGCGCTGACGATGCCGGCCGTGACCGTGTTCTCCAGGCCGAACGGCGTGCCAATGGCCATGACCCATTCGCCCACCTTGAGTCGACTCACATCACCGATGCGCACTGCGGGCAGGTTCTTGGCTTCAATCTTGAGCACGGCCACATCGGTGCGCTTGTCGGCCCCCACCACCTTGGCCTTGAACTCGCGTTTGTCGGTCAAGGTGACGTAGACATCATCCGCGCCATCAATGACGTGGGCATTGGTCATGACCAGGCCGTCAGCGCTCAGGATGAAGCCAGAGCCCAAACCACGGGGGCGCTCCTCGCCCTCGGCATCGCCTTTGGGCGTGGCCTTGGGGGTGCCTTTTCGCTGACCTTGCCCTGGCATGGGCGTGCCAAAAAAGCGGCGGAAGAACTCACGCATCTGCGCATCAGCATCGTCACCGCCGTCTTCGCCAGCGTCAGTGGCGACTCGTTGGGTGGTGCGAACGCTGGCCACAGACGGCCCCACTCGCTCCACCAACTGGGTGAAGTCAGGCAGCCCCTGGACCAACAAGGGAGGCTGAGGCGTGGTGGGCGCTGGGACGGCGATAGGCGTCGCTGCGGCCAACACGGTGGCTGGCTGCTGCGCCTGGGAGGCGTGAGGCAACAGGCTGGAGCTCAATAACAGGCCCACCGCCATCACGACGCCGCCCACGACCAAGGTGCGACGCACGACCGAGCTGGTGGAAGGTCCCGACTGGAAAGAAGATGTCATTGCTGAAAACCTCACAAATACAAACAAGTAACGATTGAATCAACGTTGGAGCCACTCAACCGAATGACAGTTCACCATCCGATGGTTTCTGTTGGTAAAGCGGCACCCCCGGCATGATCACTACAAACAGCAACGCCGCTTGGGCAAACCAGAGCGGCGCTACATCACAGGATGGTGGATTTCAAACAACGCGGTGATCAGGGCGTTTCATAGAGCACATTGCGCACCAACCCACCCGGCGAGGCAAATGATGGCTGGCCGTGGCCTTGAGCACGACGAGCGGACAGAGCTTGCTCAAGCTGTGGATCACGCCAGACCGACGCGCCCGCTGCCGCAGGATCATTGCCCATCGTAGAGGGAAAGGCAGCCCCCTCGGCCAAAGAGGCGGCGGTCACGCCACTGCCTGACCACGTCGCAATGGTTGCCGTGGCAGATGGCGCGAAGGCCTGTTGTGCTTGGTCAGGGGCCGGAAAGGCGCCCTGAGCCAGACTGTCGGCGGGCAAAGACTGCCCGGTCGGCAAACCACTTTGATGGGTCACCAAAGCGCCCACCACCATCACGAAGCAGGCGGCCACGGCCATGGGGCCAGCCCACACGCGTCGGCGCAAGGGCTCGGCACGCGGCACAGCCACCACACCGATGTCGACCACGGAAGACTGGTGGCGCGCCACCAGACCGGCGGGCGCCAGCACGACCGGCTCTTGAACCAGCCGCTCACGGAATGATTTGAGGAAATGTGAACTGCCGGATGCATGGGCCAGTTCATCTGAACGCATGACGTCACCAATGAGGTGGTAGTCGCTCCAGCGAGCACGAGCCTTGACATCATCACGCCACGAGGCACAAGCGCGGGCGACCTCAGCGACGTCAGCCTCGCCATCGGCCAAAGCCGAAAGCGTTTCCAAGGGCAAATCATCATCCATGCGGCGGTCAGACATAGGCGGGCTCCGTGTCGACATTTAAATCAGGCCAAGGAATTTTGGCCATTCTGGCAATTCAGAGGCCCCAGTTCACAAAAAGTTCACTCAACTTCACCAACGATCGCCATCTTTGGTGTCCAGCAGGGGGCGCAAGCGTTGCGCGATGGCATCCCGGGCCCGAAAAATGCGCGATCGAACCGTGCCAATGGGGCAACCCATCACCTCGGCAATCTCCTCATAGCTGAGGCCTTCGATTTCGCGAAGGGTGATCGCTTGGCGCAAGTCTTCGGACAAGGCCTCGATGGCGGCATTGACGGTGTTGGCAATCTGGCGGCTGGCCATCAAGGATTCGGGGGTTTCCCCGGTGGTGAGTTCGTTCTCGACGCGGGAAGTGTCTGAATCATCGTCATCACCCGCGCCTGCTCGCGAGGATTCAGTGACCAAGGGGTCACGGCGCAAACCAATCAGCGCCTTTTTGGCGGTGTTGACCGCGATGCGGTAAAGCCAGGTGTAGAACGCACTTTCGCCACGAAAGTTGGGCAAGGCGCGGTAAGCACGGATGAAGGTCTCCTGGGCAATGTCTTCCACCAGGTCAACATCGCGCACCATGCGGGCAATCAGGCGCTGGATGCGGCGCTCGTATTTCACAACCAGCATTTCAAAGGCACGTTGGTCGCCGCGTTGCACGCGCTCGACCAACAAGGCGTCCACGTCAACGATGGGCGTGACCGGGCCGGCATCTTGGCCTTCCACGCCCACCGCGATCAGGGATGGGTCGAAGGCCTCCGCTGACACAGGCTGGTCAGGCATCACGGGCGGCTCGGAAGGCATGCGCGGCGGAGTCACGAGCGTACCTTCCGTTGAACAGCCTGCTTGGATTCAACCAGGATCATCGTTTCGGCAAAGTCACTGTTGACCACTGCATCGTTGGGTTTGAAGGATGAAAGCAAGTTGGACCACTGACGTTGACGATGCCCGGATGATGCCACCACTTGCTCTGAACCGACCTGATTGGCTCGCGGGCTGAACAGCAGTGCCCGCAGGTGGTGCCCCGCGCCGCCTTTGAAACAAATCCTTGCGTTCAGCCATGACCAGGACACCGCTGGTTGCTCCTGCCCTTTGCAAAGCATTTTGACCAAAACCCAGGAGCCCAAATCAAAAACCACATGAACAACGACGGCCTGTGAGCACGCTGAAGGAGCTTCTTTCACCGACCATCCGGGAGGGATCTCGGCCGGAGAGCTGCCTGGGCGGAAAGGCGGCAAACCACCCCAATGCAAAGTCACCGCCCGGTTGACGTTCAGGCTCTGCCATGACCGCCAACACATCATCATCCAAGGCACACCCACCGTGAATGCGATCACAACGGGGAGCCTGGCCCCCTGCCCTGACCATGCTTGCGAAACCAGCGCCAACGTCCAAGTCAACAACAATGCCGTGGCAGACAGGAGCAAAGCCTGAGCAGCCCGACGCACTGGTCGCGCTTGGGCCACACCCATGGGCAACTGCCATTGTGCGTGCGACCCCAATAGCCCCTGATGCAAAAAGCGCCCGTCCGCAGCCCCCGCAATGTCATCGGCGAAAGGCATGGAACGGGCGCTCAAAACGCTGAATCTCAGATCCGCTTGAACACCAACGAGCCGTTGGTGCCACCAAAGCCAAAATTGTTCTTCAGGGCGGCATCGATTTTCATCTCACGCGCGGTGTTGGCGCAGTAATCCAGGTCGCAATCAGGATCCTGGTTGAAGATGTTGATCGTGGGCGGCGAGATCTGATGGTGAATGGCCAAGACCGTGAACACCGATTCGATGCCCCCAGCGCCGCCCAACAAGTGGCCGGTCATCGATTTGGTCGAGTTGACCACCAGGTTTTTGGCATGATCGCCGAACGCACGCTTGATGGCGTTGGTTTCGTTGGCATCGCCCAACGGGGTTGAGGTGCCATGTGCGTTGAGGTACTGCACCTGGTCAGGGTTGAGGCCGGCGTTGCGCAGCGCGGCCCTCATTGAACGCGTGGGGCCGTCCACATCGGGCGCGGTCATGTGGTATGCGTCGGCGCTCATGCCAAAACCACTGATCTCGGCGTAGATCCTGGCACCACGGGCTTTGGCGTGTTCGTATTCTTCGACGACCATCACGCCGGCGCCCTCACCGAGGACGAAACCATCGCGGTCCTTGTCCCAGGGGCGTGATGCCGTTTGAGGATCATCGTTGCGTGTCGACAGGGCGCGGGCAGCGGCAAAGCCGCCAACGCCCAAAGGCGAGACCGTGGCCTCGGAGCCGCCAGCGACCATGACGTCGGCATCGCCGTATTCGATCATGCGCGCGGCTTGACCGATGCTGTGCAGGCCGGTGGTGCAGGCCGTGACGATGGCCAAGTTGGGGCCCTTGAAACCGCAATGAATGGACACATGCCCCGAGATCATGTTGATGATCGAAGCCGGAACGAAGAATGGGGAGATGCGGCGCGGGCCGCGGTCAGCGTACTCTTGGTGGGTGGCCTCGATCAAAGGCAGGCCACCAATGCCGGAGCCCACGATGCAGCCAATGCGCTCGGCCACTTCAGGGGCAAGAGCATCGCCCATGGGCAGGCCTGAATCCTTGACCGCCTGGATGCTGGCAGCCAGCCCATAGTGGATGAAGGTGTCCATGTGCCGGGCTTCTTTGGCGGGGATGTAATCCTCGATGTTGAAGCCCTTAACCTCACCGGCAAAACGACAGGCGAAGGCCGATGCGTCGAACTTGGTGATGGTGTCAATGCCGGACTTGCCAGCAATCAGATTCGACCAGGACTCATCGACCGTGTTTCCAACGGGGGTGACGAGGCCTAAGCCGGTGACAACGACGCGACGACGGGTCATGCTGGGTGTGGCAAAAAATTGAGGGTTAGAGACAACCAAGGCCCCGAAGGGCCTCAGAGATCAACAAGTTGTTATTTTAGGCCTTGGCGTGGCCCTTGGCATAGTCGATGGCCAGCTGAACGGTGGTGATCTTTTCAGCTTCTTCATCGGGGATTTCGATGCCGAACTCGTCTTCGAGCGCCATCACCAATTCAACGGTGTCCAGCGAATCAGCGCCCAGATCGGCCACGAAGGCTTTTTCAGGGGTGACTTCGGATTCGGCTACACCGAGTTGTTCGGCAATGATCTTCTTGACGCGTGCTTCGATATCGCTCATGACTCCTCCAGGAGTGGGTGCAAATAAATCGGGGATTTTAGCGGCTTAGCGGCACAAACCGCCAAACCCGAAAAACGAATTTGAGAACCCCGTAAAAACTCAATTCATCAACATGCCACCGTTGACGTGTAATTCCGTCCCGGTGATGTAAGCGGCTTGAGGCGACGCCAGAAAAGCAACCGCCTCGGCAATGTCTTCAGGTTGGCCCAGGCGCCCCAAGGGAATCTGGGCCTTCAATGTAGCTTGCTGTTCGTCGGTCAGCGCGCGTGTCATGTCAGTGTCGATGAAACCGGGGGCCACGCAATTGACCGTGATGTTGCGGCTACCCAACTCGCGCGCCAGGGCGCGGGTCATGCCGGCCACACCAGCTTTGGCCGCAGCATAATTGGATTGGCCACCATTGCCCATCGCCCCCACCACCGATGTGATGTTGATGATGCGGCCATGGCGTTGTTTCATCATGGGGCGCATCACGGCGCGGCTCATGCGGAAAACGGCTTTGAGGTTGGTGTCCAGCACGGCGTCCCAATCGTCATCCTTCATGCGCATGGCCAGGGTGTCGCGCGTGATGCCGGCGTTGTTGACCAGCACGTGCAGAGCGCCGTGTTCTTTGAGGATGACATCGATGGTGGCGTCTACCGCAGCGGCATCGGTCACGTTCAGGACCAGGCCTTTGCTGCCCGGAAAAGCGCTCAACGCCTCGCTGATGGACTGCGCGCCGGATTCGGTCGTGGCCGTGCCCAGGACCTTGTAGCCGCGTTGAGCAAGCGTCACCGCGATGGCGCGGCCAATGCCACGGCTGGCGCCGGTGACCAGGGCCACTTGGGGAGTTGATTCGCCGCTCATGCCAGCAAGCCTTTCGCTTCCAGCAAGGATGCCGGGTCAAAAATGGTGGCGCTGATCAGTTCGCCATCAATGCGCTTGACCATGCCGGACAAGACTTTGCCAGGACCACACTCGATCACATGGGTCAAGCCGCGAGCCTTCAGCGCGTGGATGGTTTCCACCCAGCGCACGGGGCCGAACGCCTGGCGATACAGGGCATCGCGCAATTCATCAGCCTGCGTGACCGAGGCCACGTCGATGTTGTTGATGACGGGGATGGAAGGCAGGGAGAAGGTCGTGGCCGCGAGCTTGGCCTTGAGCCGTTCAGCGGCGGGCTTCATCAAGCTGGAGTGGAAAGGGGCGGACACCGACAACAGCAATGCGCGCTTGGCGCCTGCCGCTTTGAGCACCACGCAGGCCTGGTCCACCGCAGCTTTGGTGCCGGCGATCACGGTTTGCTTGGGGTCATTGAAGTTCACAGCTTCGACCGCTTCACCGCTGGCTTTGGCAGCTTCAAGGCACCCCGCCCTGACGGTTTCAGCATCCAGGCCAAGGATGGCGGCCATGCTGCCCACGCCCACGGGCACGGCCTCCTGCATGGCCTGGGCACGGAAACGCACCAGGGGCAAGGCTTCGGCCAGGGTCAGGGCGCCTGCGGCCACCAGGGCCGTGTATTCGCCCAATGAGTGCCCGGCCACGGCAGCTGGCTTCAAGCCGGTCTCGGCCAGCCAAGCGCGCCAGCAGGCCACGCCCGCAGCCAGCATCACCGGCTGGGTGTTGGTGGTCAGGTCCAGGACCTCTTTCGGGCCTTCGGCGATCAGCCGACCCACGTCTTCACCCAGGGCCTCGGAAGCCTCGGCCAGGGCGTCGCGCACGGCGGCGTGCCCTGCCCAGCCATTGAGCATGCCCACGGACTGCGAGCCTTGCCCGGGAAACACGAATGCAAATGCGGTCATCTTGTTTGTGTCCTCAGTACCCATCAATCAGTAATCCACCAACACGGCGCCCCAGGTGAAGCCACCACCCACGCCTTCCAGCAGCAGGGTCTGGCCTCGCTGGATGCGGCCATCGCGCACAGCCTGGTCCAGCGCCAGGGGCACGGACGCGGCCGAGGTGTTGCCATGCTCATCAAGCGTGACGATCATCCTATCTTCTGGAACCTGCAGCTTGCGCGCCGTGCTTTGCATGATGCGCAAATTGGCTTGGTGCGGCACCAGCCAGTCGATGCAGGAGGCATCCCGACCAGCGGCTTGCAGCACTTCGTTGGCCACTTGCTCCAGCACGGTCACCGCGAGCTTGAAAACACCAGGGCCGTCCATTTTGACCGTGGGATCGCCCAGAATCGCCCCACCAGAAACCGTGCCAGGGGCGCACAGCATGCCAGCCTGCTGACCGTCAGCGTGGAGGCGTGACGCGACGATGCCGGCTTGCTCGGACCCCTCCAGCACCACCGCACCGGCGCCATCGCCGAACAGCACACAGGTAGTGCGGTCGCTGAAATCAAGCAAGCGGGAAAACACCTCAGCCCCGATGACGAGCGCGCGGCGCGCTGAACCTGTTCGGATCATGGCGTCGGCCACGGTCAAGGCGTAAATGAAGCCGGAGCACACAGCCTGCACGTCAAACGCCGCGCATCCCCGGATGCCCAGCTTTTGCTGAATCAGGCAAGCGGTGGACGGGAACACCATGTCGGGCGTTGACGTGGCGCAGATGATCAGGTCGATGTCTTTGGCCTCAATGCCTGCGGCTTGCAAGGCCTTTTGCGCCGCCAGCACACCCAGGTCGCTGGAGCCGACGTGCGGCTCGGCAAAGTGGCGCGCGCGGATGCCCGTGCGAGACACGATCCATTCATCGGAGGTTTCGATGCCCTGACAGGCCAGCTGATCGGCCAAATCCTGGTTGGTGAGTCGTCGTGGCGGCAGGTGAGCGCCAGTACCGGCTATGCGTGAGTGCTTGATGGGCATTTCAGGGGGGCAACGCGGTGCTGGTTAAAACACCCCGATGCCCTTTGGGCACGGCCCGAAGGATCAGGCCGCGCGGTCAACCGCACCTGCAGATCCAACAGCCGCCGACGTGCCTTCTGGATTGGCTGAACCGGCTGCATCTGCAACCGGCAAACCATCGAGCGATGCCGCGATGCGGTCATGTACACGCTCCAAAAGGCTGTGACGAGCCGCATCATAGGCCCTGTTGATGGCCAACTCGAAAGCAAAGGCATCGGCAGAACCATGGCTTTTGAACACCAGGCCGCGCAAGCCCAGCAAAGCCGCGCCGTTGTAACGGCGGTGATCGGCCCGCTTTTTGAATTGGTTGAGCACCGGCATGGCAATCAAGGCCACCAGCTTGGTCAACAGATTGCGCGAAAATTCTTGCTTGATGAAATTAGCCAACATGGACGCCAGCCCTTCGGCCGATTTGAGCGCCACATTGCCCACAAAGCCATCACACACGACGATGTCGGTGGTGCCTTTGAAAATGTCATTGCCCTCGACATTGCCCTGAAAGTTGATCAGGCCCTTGTCGCCAGCATCGCGCAGCAATTCGCCAGCGCGCTTGATGACTTCACTGCCCTTGATGACTTCTTCGCCGATGTTGAGGAGGCCCACGGTGGGCGATTCCTTGCCATCCACGGCCGACACGAGCGCGCTGCCCATGACCGCGAATTGCAGCAGATGCTCGGCAGAGCAATCGACGTTGGCCCCCAGGTCGAGCACCGTGGTTGAGCCATCCAGCTGATTGGGCAAGCCAAAGGCAATGGCCGGACGGTCGATGCCTTCAACTGTTTTGAGCACGTAGCGCGCCACGGCCATCAAAGCCCCGGTGTTGCCCGCAGACACGCAGGCGTGCGCATTGGCGGGCGCATCGGCCGAAGCCTTGACCTGCGACACAGCCACACGCAAAGATGAATCTTTTTTGCGCCGCAAGGCCACTTCCACCGGATCGTCCATGGCGACGACCTCACTGGCTGGAACCAGGGTGACACGCTCCCAATCCTTGGCGGGCGCCAGGGCTTCGGGCAACCCCACCAACACCAGCTCGGCCTCCGGGTGCTTGGCCAGGAAGGCCTTGCACGCGGGCAACGTGACCGACGGGCCATGATCACCACCCATGCAATCAACTGAGATGCGAACGCGGCCTTGGCGATCCGGAATGGCGGCACGGCTGGGGGCCAAGGTGGAAAGGGTCGAAACAGTCATCGGGTGGGTCTTGGGTGGGGGTATTGCTCAGCGAGCCCAAAACAACAATGGGCCGGAGGGCTGACCAGTGTCAGCCTATCCAGCCCTTTGCTTCTTGACGAATTTTGAAAGAACCCGGCACAGGGCCAGGCTCGATCAAGAATTAAGCGTCAGCCTTGGTCTTGAGCACCTTGCGACCACGGTAAAAACCGGTGGGGCTGATGTGGTGACGCAGGTGAATTTCGCCGGTGGTGCTTTCGACGGCGGTGCCCGGGGTGTTCAGCGCGTTGTGCGAACGGTGCATTCCGCGCTTGGAGGGGGACTTTTTGTTTTGCTGAACGGCCATGGATGACTCCAGAAACCGAGCCTCACGGCTCGTTGGATGCAAGCTCTCACCGACTTTTACAGCGCGAAATACCAATGACTTGATACCCGTCGCGCCAGTCGTTTTTAGCCTGCGAAGTTGACAAATTGTATAAATCCCGGGGCCTTTCCCGGAAAACCATAGATTCTAGCACGAGTGAGCCAGACAATTCAAATCAGGAACTGCCCTTTTTCAGGGAAGCCAAGACTGCGAAAGGATGGGGCTTGTCGGTCGCTGATTCTTCGTCCGCCAATTCATCCACTGGCGTGCCGTCGGGCGCCACCAGGCCGGATTGCATCAGAGACTGCACATCCGTGGGACATTCGTCGTGCCGGGGAACGATGGGCTGAGCCATGATCAATTCATCCTCGATCAAGGCCAGCAGGTCGAATTGGCGACTGATCGCGAGCACGTCGTCGTCAGAATCCGCGTCCAACTCGGCGGCCGTGGCCTCGTCCGCCACAAAACGAACGGTGTGGTCCACGGTGACGGGGATGAACACCGGCTGAAGGCAACGCTGGCACTCCCAGGGGAGGTTGCCCTCGGCGTGCAAATCCAGCCACAGCTGGGGGCCACCCGTGCGCTGGGGCTCCAGTCGGCCTTCAGCCCACCAGGTTAAAGGCTCAAGGGGCGTCAAATCGAGGTCTTGTGCCAGACCGGAGGCCAGGCGAGTCAGCGCGACCACGGGCAACTGCCCTTCCAGGCGCGACTCTTCATTGATGAAAGCCCCCAAGTCGAGCTTGTGGGGCAAAAACGTGCGTGCATTCATGCCAGGTAGTGTAGAGGCTGGACAATAGAGGGATGACCACAACCGCTTTCCCCCGCCTGATCCTGGGCTCAACCTCACGATACCGCCAAGAGTTGCTGCAAAGGCTGGGCCTGCCCTTCGATGTGCAGGCGCCCGATGTGGACGAAAGCCCCCTGCTTGGTGAAACCCCGGCCGATCTGGCCATGCGCCTGGCCTTGGCGAAAGCCCACGCGGTCGCGGCATTGAACACCGACGACGTGGTGGTGATCGGCTCCGATCAGGTGGCCGACTTGGCAGGCCGACCCTTGGGCAAGCCTGGCAACCATGAAAGCGCGGTAGCGCAACTGACGGCCATGCGTGGCCAAGCAGTGCTTTTTCACACGGCTGTGGCGGTGGTTCGACCCCGCACGAGTTACTCGCAAACGCTGATGAGCACCACCCGAGTACAAATGGGCCACTACAGTGACGATGACATCGAAACCTACTTGCGGTGCGAGCAGCCCTATGACTGCGCCGGCAGCGCCAAATCCGAAGGATTGGGCATCGTGCTGTTAGAGCGCATCGAGTCGGACGACCCCACTGCCCTGATTGGCCTGCCGCTGATCCCCACTACCCAAATGCTTCGACAAGCGGGGCTGGATCCCCTGGCCTGGCGCGCCATGCATCACCCACAATCATGACCACCAAACCAAAAACCGACACTGTTGCGAGCCCCAAAGGGCGTCTTCTGCTGATCCCCAATACCCTGGACTTTGGCTGCGTGGCGGAGGGGCCCGACGCCGTATTGCCCGACCTGCGCGATGTGCTGCCCATGGGCGCGCTGAACGCGGCGGCACGATTGCAGCATTGGGTGTGCGAGAACGCCAAGACCACACGCGCTTTTTTGAAACGCGTGGATGCCATCGTGCCCTTGGCCGCGCCATTGCAAGCCCTGGACATCCAGGCTTTGCCCCGCCCCAACAAGGGCGGTGAGAAAAGCGCCAACAAGACCCATAAGAAGCCCGATGGCAAGCCCGCGCCTAATCCGGATGCCGAGATCGACGCCTTGCTGGCGCCTGCCTTGGCGGGCCACGACGTCGGCTTGATGTCGGAAGCTGGTTTGCCAGGCGTGGCCGACCCAGGTGCTGCCTTGGTGCTGGCGGCGCATCGCCTGGGCGTGACGGTGGTGCCGATTTCTGGCCCCAGTTCCCTGGTGCTGGCACTGGCCGCCAGTGGCCTGAATGGCCAAAGCTTCGCCTTCGTCGGCTACCTGCCGGTGGACGCTATTCAACGGGGTGACCGCATCCGCGAACTGGACCAGCTGTCCCGCCGCGCACGCCAGACGCAGCTGGTGATCGAAACACCCTACCGAAACACCGCCCTGTGGTCCGCCCTGACCAAGCACCTGCAAGCCGACACCTGGCTGAGCGTGAGCTGTGGTTTGACGCTGGAAAAAGGCTGGAGCCGCACCCAGCGCGTCAGCCATTGGCAAAAGCATGCACTGACGTTGCCGGACGACATCCCCACCGTGTTTGCGTGGCTGTCAGCGTGAACCACCCGCCGGGCACCTCGCTTCTTGCCACAATGCCGAGTACTTGCAGTCATCCATGAATACGCCTCCTTCATCCACGATTCCATCGCCCCACCCCGGCCTGGCAGAACCCAACGAACTGGCCCGCAAACTGGGCCACGCCGGACTGATTCCCTTTGTGGGCGGCGCCCTGTTCGTGTGGCTGTTGGTGGGCCGCATCGAGCCTCAGCCTTTTGCTTTCGTGGTGAGTGCCTTCACCAGCTACGCGGCCTTGGTGGTGTCCTTCCTGGGCGGCCTTCCCTGGGGGTTGAGCATGCTGCGGCAGGGCTATGACCAGCCCGCTTCGCCCGCACAGAAGCTGGGTTTGATCTGGGGCGTGGTCTATTCATTGGCGGCCTGGCTGGCCCTGATGATGCCGCCTCATGCCGGCTTGGCCGCCCTGGGCGGCCTGCTGATCGGCTGCTACTTGGTGGACCGCAAGTGCTATCCGGAACTGGGCGCGGCTGGCTGGCTCAAGCTGCGTTTCAGGCTCACCCTGGTGGCCAGCCTGAGCTGCTTCCTGGCCGCCGCCCAACTTTGAGAGACGCCCCCATGATCGATTACCGCATTGAGGTAGGTAGCGCCCACGCCCATCGTTTCCTGGTCACCTTGCGCATCGCGCAGCCACAGGCCAGGCAGCGCTTGAGCTTGCCGGTGTGGATACCCGGTAGCTACCTGGTGCGCGAGTTCGCCAAGCACCTGTCGCCGCTGTCAGCGCAGCAAGGCCAGCGCGTGCTGGAGGTCCAGCAGTTGGACAAATCCAGCTGGGTGGTTGATTGCACCGGCAAAGGCGCTCTGACGGTCACCTACGAGGTCTACGCTTTTGACAACTCGGTGCGCGCAGCTTTTCTGGATTCGCGCCGGGGGTTTTTCAACGGTACCAGTGTGTTCCTGAAGGCCGATGGGTTCGAGGACCAAGTACAGAGGCTGAAAATCACCGGGCTTCCCAAGGGCTGGGGCGTGGCCACCGGGCTGCCCCCCGTGAAGGTCAATGCACATGGCTTGGGCGACTACCAGGCCCCTGACTATGACAGCCTGGTGGACCACCCTGTCGAGCTGGGCACCTTTTGGCGCGGCACGTTCACGGCCAAGGGTGTGGTTCACGAGTTCGTGGTCTCAGGAGCCACCGCAGACCTGGATGGCCCCCGACTGCTGGCCGACACACAACGCATTTGCGAGGCGCAGATCGCCTTCTGGCATGGCCGCCGCAAAACCGCTTTTGAGCGCTACGTGTTTTTGCTCAACGCGGTCGATGACGGCTATGGCGGCCTGGAGCACCGCAACAGCACGGCCCTGATCTGCGCGCGCCGCGACCTGCCCCGCCATGGTCGGCCCGTCAACACCGAGGCCTACCAGACCTTGCTGGGACTGATCAGTCACGAGTACTTCCACACCTGGAACGTCAAACGGCTCAAGCCTGCCGAGTTCGCGCCTTATGACTTCACGCAAGAGAACTACACCTCATTGCTGTGGTTCTTCGAAGGCTTCACGTCTTACTACGACGATCAGTTCCTGCTGCGCACAGGCCTGATCGACGCCAAGACCTACGTCAGGTTGCTGGCCAAGACCATCAACCAGGTGCAGGCCACGCCAGGCAGGCACCGCTACAGCGTGGCCCAGGCCAGTTTCGACGCCTGGACACGCTACTACCGCCCCGACGAGAACACCGCCAATGCCACGGTGAGCTACTACACCAAGGGATCGCTGGTGGGCCTTTGTCTGGACCTCAGCCTGCGCCAATGCCCCGCTGATGGCAAGAACACGCCATCGCTGGACGGCGTGATGCTGCGCTTGTGGCAGTTGCATCGGCCCATTCAGGAGGCCGACATCGTTCAGGCACTGCAGGACGAAGCACCAGGCGGACCACCGGCCTGGGCCACCACCCACTCCTGGGCCAAGCTCTTGCACACCTGGGTGCACGACACCGACGAGCTGCCCCTGAAATCCCTGCTGAGCACTGCCGGTGTGACCTGGGTCAGCAAGCCTGCCGCCCTGGCTCAGCGACTGGGGGTGCGGCTCAGCGATGCCGGGGGTAACCTGAAGGTTCAGGCGGTGATGCGCCACAGCGTGGCCGAAAGCGCAGGCTTGAGCGCCACCGATGAACTGATTGCCCTGGACGGGTGGCGCCTCCGCAAAAACGATGACCTGGCCTTGTGGCACAACGAGCGGCAACCTCAAGCTCTGCTGATCTGCCGGGACCAGGCCATGCTGACGCTCACTCTGCCTGCGCTGGTGTCGGCCCATTCTGCGACTGGCCCCAAAGGCGCCAGCGGCGAGATCATTGCCCTGGCGCTGACCGAGAATCTGGATGCCAGCACGGCACAACGACGGCACCAATGGCTTAAATACTGAGCATGTTGCAGTCGGGGTCACGTCGCTGGTGGTTGCTGCTCATCATCCTCGGGGTGATGGGCTTGCACGCCTGGCTGACATGGTCGATGGCCTCGTTGTTGACCGACATGCAGCCCAGCGATACCTCCGGCATCAAGCCGATGGAAGCCACGGCCATGAGCGAGCTCAAGCTCAGCGATCCACCTGTGGCCGCGCCCGCGCCCGCCAAGCCACGGGCTTCCCCAAAAGCCTCGCGCAAACGCCAACCCAAGCCCCCGGCTCCGACGGCTTCGGCCCCCGAGCCAGCACCGCCACCGCCGGATGAGGGAGCCAGTGCGTCCGAGACCGCGGAGGCAGCTGTCGCCGTGGCCGAAGCCAGCAGTGCCCCCGAACCAACTGCTTCCGAACCCATGCCCGTGGTGTCATCGGCCAGTGCGCCCAGCACACCCACGGGCCCACCCTTTGTCTGGCCCTTGGCCACCCGAGTCAGTTACAAGGTCCGCGGGTACTTCCGTGGCGACGTGCATGGCAATGCCAAGGTGGAGTGGGTTCGGCAAGGCATGGACTACCAGGTTCGCGTGGACACCACGATCGGGCCCAGCTTTGCACCCATTGGCTCATGGAATCTGATCAGCGCAGGCACCATCACCCCGGAAGGCTTGTCCCCTAAGCGCTTTGAACAAGTCAATCGCTTGCTGATCAAAACATCGCCCCCCCGCACCGTGGTCTTCAATGATCAGGATGTGGTGCTGGATTCAGGCGAGAAACTGCAGCGCATCCCGGGCATGCAAGACGCTGCCAGCCAGTTCATCCAACTGTCCTACCAGTTCATCATGCAGCCCGACCTCCTGCGCCCAGGCAACACCATTTACATCCCACTGGCCTTGCCCAAGCGCCTGGAGATCATTGCCTACGACGTGATCGGCGAAGAAATGCTGGACACGCCCATTGGCAAAGTTCCCACCTTCCACGTCAAGCCCCGCAAGATGTCCACAGAAGGTGGTGTTTTGCCGGTCGAGATCTGGTTCGCGCCTGGACTGCAGTACCTCCCGGTGCGAATCATGGTGCGGGCGAACGACAAATCCTACATGGACCTGCAGATGGAGCGGGCCCCTGAGCAGGCCCCTGAGCTGCTCGGCCAGTGAAACAGCTTCAGGAGGCGCCGCCCACCTTGGCGGTGGCTTTGGTCAGTCGCTGCTCAATGACATTGACCGGCGCGGCAGAAGGCAAGCGGGTGCCATCTTCAAAGAACATGGACGGAGTGCCGTTCACGCGCAGCTTCTGGGCCAGCGCATTGTTGCGCTGCGTGGGCGTGGCGCACATGCCAAACGCCTTGGGCGGCTCGGTGTTAGCCAGCATCCAGTCCCGGTAGGCCTGAGTGCGGTCCTTCATGCACCAGATGTTGTTGGCCTTGACCTTGGAGTCATCACCCAGGATGGCCACCACGAAGGTGTAAACGGTCACGTCTTTGACCTGCTGCAGGTCTTTTTCAAGGCGTTTGCAATAGCCACAGTTCGGATCGGCGAACACCACCATGCGACGCTTGCCGTTGCCGTTCTTCCAGACCACGGCGTCCTTGAGGGGCAGACTGGCGAAATCAATCTGGTTGATCTCGTCCATGCGCTCTTCAGTGAGGTTGCGCTGCGTTTTGGTTTCCACCAGATTGCCCTGGATGATGAACTCGCCCTTGGGGTCGGTGTAGATGATGTTGTTGCCAGAGCGCAGCTCAATCAAGCCCGACATGGGCGTGGTTTGCGCCGAGTCGATGGGGGGGAAGTCGGGCAGATTTTGAGTCAGCCTTTGCTTGAGCTGCGCCAACTGCGCGGGCGACAACTCGCCAGCCCACGCGGATGACGCCAACAGCACCATGCCGACGCCCAAGATGGCCTGCAGCGGGGATTTCAAAACGGAGAGGCGATTCATGACAGGAACCTTATTTGAATTCAGGCGTCAAGCGCGCGGCTGACCAGCCAGCGTTTGACAGGAGATATTTGATCTAACAGAGCCATGCCGGTGTTGCGAAGTTCCCTCAATGGTGCCCGATCATCGGCAAAAAGACGCAACAAGCCATCGGTGACCCCGGCCATGGCGCGGGTTGGCAGCTCGCGCCGCCGAGCGTAACGCCGAAGCAAACGTTCATCGCCTGCGGTGCGCCAAGGCTCCATGCGGCGCGACTCGGTCAAGGTGGACACCAGCGTGTCGACATCGGCCAAGCCCAAATTGAGCCCTTGGCCGGCCAAGGGGTGAAGCTGATGAGCGGCATCGCCCAGCAGGACCCACCCCGGGCCACTCCAGCGTTCGGCCTGGGCCAGTGCCAAGGGCCAGGCCGCCACGTGCGACCTCAAGGACAAGGTGCCCACCACGGCAGATGCCCCTGGATCAACCTCGTCAAGCGCCTGCCGCAAGGCGGCTTCGAACTCGGCCGGGGCCAGCGCCATGACTTCTTGGGCCCGAGCCTGGGGCAAGGACCAGACCAGGCCGTAAGACGAGCCCGGCACCGGGTCGTGAAACGGTAGCAAGGCCAAAACATCGGGTGAGCGAAACCACTGGCGGGCCACGCCCTGGTGGGGCTGGGTGCTGCTCAAACGCGCGGCCACGCCCCAATGGCCGTAGTCCGCCTTCTTGAAATCGACCCCCAGGGCGGCGCGGGTGGCTGAATGCTTGCCTTCGCAAATGGCCAACAGGTCGGCATCCACCGGTGGCGAGCCCTCGGCCAAAGGCGGCACCACGGTCACATGCGGGGCGAACTTCAAGGCTTCGCCCAGCAAACGCTCCAGGGCGGCCGCGTCCACGATCCACGCCAGCTCCGACACGCACTGCTGCCAGGCCGAGAAGGCCAAGTGCCCACTCCCATCGCCGCGAATCTGCATGTTGTGCACCGGGGTGGACGCCGATTGCAATGCTGGCCAGATGCGCAGCCGCTCCAATAATGCGACAGAGCGGGAATTCAGGGCGTAGGTTCGAATATCCTCCGCCTTGGCCTGACCGCCTTGTTCAGCGCATGCCCAGGCCACACGCCAGCCGTTGCTGGAAAGTGCCAAAGCAAGGCCGCGAGCCACAGCACCCGAACCGCTGATACACACGTCGAATTTTTTGATCGTCATCTAGGGATTCTAGGTAATCCAATGGCCGAATAAGCAAGACACCATCAAGTGTCGGGTAAGTGACATTTTCTGACCGATGAACAGGGACATGCATTGGATCAAGTGAAACAGCCTGAACCGCCCGGCGAAATGCGCCGCGACCGGTTCTTGTCTTTGATTGAACGAAAAACCGCGCTTGGGTTTTACCTCATCGCGGCGGTCGCCTGCCTGCTGGTATGGGGCAGCGAATTGACGGCGGGCATCAGCACACCCCATGACCGCTGGGCCCAACCCCTGCTGGCCCTGCTGCTGCTGTGGATGTGGGCCATGCTGCGCCGCAATCCGCAATCACTGATGCTGACGCAACGCGTGGTAGTGGCCGGTGTGTGCCTGTATTTCGTGGTGGGCTCACTCAGCGTCCTGATCTTCAACCAGCAGCCAGCCTCGCCTTACTGGATCGCCACCAATTTCCAGTGGATGCCCGTGGTGGCCTTGCTGATGCACATTGCCTGGCCGTGGCGCTGGGCGGTCGGCCTGTCGATTGCGCTGCTGGCGCTGGTGGCCATTCCGGCTTGGGTGCTGGAAGTTGGCGCGCAAGACGAGGTTTGGTCCGGTGTGGTCCGGTCCTTGGTGGTCAATGGCGTGTTGATGCAGGTCACCTTCCTGGTCAGCCTGCTCAGCGTCACACGCCTCAAGCATGGCGTCAGCCTGGTGGTCGCGGGCGATCCCCACGGCCCCACCGATGCGCGGGATGCCTTGAATGCCTGGGTGCAGGAGCGCACCTCCGAGCTGGCCCAGGCCCGTGACGCGGCAGAGACCGCGTCCTTGGCCAAAAGCCGTTTCCTGGCGGTCATGAGCCATGAGTTGCGCACGCCTTTGCACGCCATGCTGGTGTCGGCCGATCTGTTGGCCGACCACCCCGAGCGCGCCCGCGACCCGCGTGATGCGCTGCTGATCCAGACCATCCACAGCAGCGGCCAGCACCTGCTGACCTTGATTGACCAGGTGCTGGAGTTGTCGCGCATCGAGTCGGGCAAGGTGGAACCCGTGCTGGCTCCGTTTGACTTGTCGGCGATCGCGGACAAGGCACTGGCAGCCGTGTCACCCCAAGCCACGGTCAAGGGCCTGGAGTTGCGGCGCCATGTCAGCCCCAGTCTGGCCTTGAACCGCATGGGCGACGAACTGCGGCTCACCCAGGTTCTGATCAACCTGCTGGCCAATGCCATCAAGTTCACCGATCGGGGGCATGTGTCGCTCAGCATGGGCCCCAGCCCGGCCAAGGCCCTGGATGGGGTGGCTGGCGTGCGGCTGTCGGTCAGCGACACCGGGCAAGGCATGTCCCAGTCAGAACAGTCGCGCGTGTTCGAGGCCTTTTTCCAGGCAGACACCAACAGCACACGCACCAACGGTGGCGTGGGCCTGGGCCTGACCATCACCCAGGAGCTGGTGGGGTTGATGCAAGGCACCATCAACGTGAACAGCCGTGAGCGCCAAGGCACCCGCATCGACATCGATTTGCCGCTGGCAGTGTTGGCCGATGACGCCCGCGTGCCTGCGCGCCGGGTCTTGGGCAGGCCTGATCTAAAAGGCACCGAGGTGCTGGTGGTAGACGACGATCCCGTCAACAGCATGCTGGCCGCCGAGGTGTTGCGCGCGGCCGGGGCCACGGTGTTCACCGCCGACACGGGCCCAGCGGCTTTGGCATTTTTGCGCCAGCACACACCCAATGTGGTGCTGATGGATTGGCGCATGCCGGGCATGGACGGCCTGGAGGCCACACGCCGCGTTCGCCTGGGCGAAGCAGGCGCAGCAGCGCTGGATGTTCCTGTGTTGGGCCTGACGGCCAATGCCTTTTCGGAAGACCGCAGTGCGTGCCTGAACGCCGGCATGAATCATGTTCTGACCAAACCGGTGGACCGCCAACAGCTTCTGGAAGAGGTTGGATATTGGGCAACTCAGTCGGACTGAGCTCGCAAACACGCGATCACCGGTAAAATGGGGGGTTATCCACCCTCCAGTCCAGGAACGTCCATGAGCCTCAAATGCGGCATCGTGGGTCTGCCAAACGTCGGCAAGTCCACCCTCTTCAACGCGCTGACCAAGGCCGGCATTGCCGCCGAGAACTACCCGTTCTGCACCATCGAGCCCAATGTGGGCATCGTTGAACTGCCCGACCTGCGTCTTGCTGGCCTGTCGGACATCGTCAAGCCCGAGCGCATCGTGCCGGCCATTGTTGAGTTCGTCGACATCGCCGGCTTGGTGGCGGGTGCCTCGCAGGGCGAAGGCCTGGGCAACAAGTTCCTCTCGCACATCCGCGAAACCGACGCCATCATCAATGTGGTGCGTTGCTTTGAAGACGACAACGTGATCCACGTGGCCGGCAAGGTCGACCCGATCTCCGACATCGAAGTCATCCAGACCGAGCTGTGCCTGGCCGACCTGGGCACGGTTGAAAAAAGCCTTCATCGCTACAACAAAACCGCTCGCTCAGGCGACAAGGAAGCCGCCGCGCTGGTCAAGGTGCTGGAGAAGTGCCAAGCCGCGCTGGACCAGGCACAGCCCGTGCGTTCCATTGATTGGACCAAGGAAGAACTGGTGCTGGTCAAGCCGCTGTGCCTGATCACCGCCAAGCCCGCCATGTTCGTGGGCAACGTGGACGAAAGCGGTTTCGAGAACAACCCCTTCCTGGACCGTCTGAAGGAATACGCTGCCAAGCAGAACGCCCCCGTGGTGGCCATTTGCGCCAAGACCGAAGCCGAGCTGTCGGAGATGAGCGATGAAGACCGCAGCATGTTCCTGTCAGAGATGGGCCAGGACGAACCGGGCTTGAACCGCCTGATCCGTGCCGCTTTCAAGCTGCTGGGCCTGCAAACGTACTTCACGGCAGGCGTCAAGGAAGTGCGCGCCTGGACCATCCACATCGGCGACACGGCGCCTCAGGCGGCTGGCGTGATCCACACCGACTTCGAGCGCGGCTTCATCCGGGCCCAGACCATCGCTTTTGATGACTTCATCGCCTTCAAGGGCGAGCAAGGCGCGAAAGACGCGGGCAAGATGCGCGCGGAAGGCAAGGAGTACATCGTCAAGGATGGCGATGTGCTGAATTTCTTGTTCAACGTCTGAACGAAAAAGGCGACTTCAAAAGGCTGTTTAAGCCTTTTGAAGTCGCCAGATCAATGCCCCGCAGCAGTTGATCAGCGGCGGCGGCGCCTCACCGCGATGCCAACCACGCCCAGGCCTGCAGCCAGCAAGGCATAGGATCCGGGCTCTGGCACGGCCGACGTGCTGTACCACAACGACGAGTCCGCGCCCGAGATTCCCACCCCTTGGATGTGCGCCGCAAAGCTCAGCGTATCGAGGCTTTGATTGGCACCAACCCAGGTCCAGCTCACCGACTCGTTGTCAATCAAGCGGGCTTTTTTAGGCCCGGTGAGGTCAATGCGAAAGTCAAACACCCCGCCCGGGCCGCTGCCATTGCCGAACGCCACGGGTGAATCGCCCACTACAGACGAGATGGAACCAGTCTTGAGACCGTCGACCGCGATGGCACCCAGGAAAGAGTCAGGGCCCAGCAGGTCAAGGCCTTTCGCCGACAACGAGAAATTGAGGTCATTGCCGCTTTGGGTCACTGTCAGCGTGGCCAGATTGAGATCTTGCGGACCATTGCCTGACAACAAAGTGCCAAATGTGTAGGTGGCTGCCTGGCTGCCCAGGGCCACCATTGAAACCGACGCCGCCACGAGCGCCGCGCGCGCTGCATTTCTGATGTTCATCACTGTCCTCTGGATTGGTAAATGATATTGATGTGTGCACAAACACGTTTCAGTCAATTTATACGAAACCCGTTGGCCCATGTGTCAGGAAGCGTTTAACAACACCCCTTGTTCAGGGGGCAGGAAGGTCGAAATGCCCAGTTTTCCCATCAAGGTGACCGCGTCGAAAGGGGCCCTGACCTTGATGTCGTTGTCGAAGTAGCAATGGATGTCACGGTGTGCGCGCTTGGGCGGCGTGTGGTTTGAATCAACAAGGTGGGCATCCTTGGGCTGATCACCCTGCGACCAGACCGCCATGCGCGCGGCCCAATGGTCCAGGGCCTTGTCGGTGTACCCGCTGGCGTACAACTCGGCATCGCCATGCAGGCGCAAGTACATGAAGTCGGCGGTCACGTCTTCCAGATAAGGCCATTTGCCAGCCGTGTCGGCCACGACCAGCGCCACGCGGTGCTGGCGCAACATTTTGATGAAAGCCGGGGTCGCAAAGCTCTCGTGGCGGATCTCGATGGCGTGACGCAGGGGCCGGTTCGCGTCGATCTCCAGGCTTTCCCGCTTGGCCATGAAAGCGTCGCGCTGCCTGGCCAGTTTTTGCGCTTCTTCGGTGTCATGCGGCAGGTCTTTCAGAAAAGCCTCCATCAGGTCCGCATCGAAGTGAAAGCTGGGCGGAAACTGCCACAACACTGGTCCCAGCTTTTGACGCAAGCGCAACACGCCAGAGGCAAAGAAATTGGCCAGGGGTTGGCGCACATCCTCCAATCGGCGGATGTGGGTGATGTACCTGGGCGCCTTGACGCTGAAGACAAAATCATCCGGCGTCTGCTCAAACCATTGCGCAAAGCTTTCGGGCTTTTGCATGGCGTAGAAGGTGCCATTGATTTCAATGCTGGGCAAGGCGCGGGAGGCGAATTCCAGCTCACGGCGCTGCACCAGCTTCTTGGGATAGAACACACCACGCCAGGGCTCGTAGCGCCAACCTGATATGCCAATGCGGATGACGCTGTGGGGAGACGGTTTAACACTCATGCTGTTGACGCACTCTTTCGTCGCGATTTGGCGGGTTGCACACAGGTGGCCACGAAGCAGCGGGAGTCACCCGAGGGGAACTTCACGGTGACGGTTTCGGCATCGGCAGCGGTGACGGTGCCTTGCCCGTAGCGGGCCACGCGCACCAGATCGTTTTCGGCAAAAGCCGCATGCGGAGAGGCCAGCTGGGTGGCCATCGGGTGCTCGATGGGTGCTGAGGGTTGCTGGCGCTGTAAGGCGCTCAGGCGAAGGCAGTTGTCGCAGGTGCGGCAACGCTCAAAGTCCGCGCCTTCACCGAAATGCTCTTGAAGGACTTTCCAGCGGCACAGGCCGGTCTGCCCATAAAACACCATTTGCTCAAGCAAGGCCTTGTCGTGCTCACGTTTGACGCGATAGGCGCCAAGCAACTGATCCATGGCCGCATCGCTCAAGCCACGGCGCAGCAAACGCAATTCGCCCGTCCGGTTCTGCGCCACGATCTTCTGCTGGCGAAGCAGCCTCAAAGCCACTTGCAGCTTGTTGGACGGCCGGTTCAAGATTTGCTGCAGCCAGGGCAGCGTCCAGCGCTGGCCTGAGGGCGGGTCTTGAACCAGGGCGCGGCACAAGGCGTCGATGTCCTGCAGATCTGGATAGCGCCCTGCCATGAAGAAACGCTGCACAGCCCGGTCCCGATGAAGGTACAGCAAGCAGCAGGTGGCCGCTTGGCCGTCTCGTCCTGCCCTGCCCGACTCCTGGTAATAGGCGTCCAGGCCCGAGGGGATCTGGTAGTGCAAAACGAAACGGGTGTCGGGCTTGTCAATGCCCAGGCCGAAGGCGTTGGTGGCCACCATCACCCTGGCTTCGTTGCGCATGAAGGCCTCCTGGTTGGCGTGGCGCTCGGCTTTGGGAAGTCGGCCGTGGTACATCGTGACCGACTCGCCTGCGTCTTTCAAAGCCAGGTACACATGCTCCACAGTCTTGACAGTGGCACCATAGACCACGCCCGAGCCTGTGGTCGATTGCAAGAATGACAGGGCTGTGGTCATTTTTTCTTCCTCGCTCACCACCTGTTTGACTTCGTACCGCAGGTTGGCGCGGTAAATGCCGGTGTTCACCACGCCCAATCCTGGGGCGTCCAGCTGCCGAGCGATGTCGTCGATGACGTCGGGGGTGGCAGTCGCGGTGAGCGCCAGCAGCGTGGGCTGGCCTAACGAGGAGCGCGCGGCCGATATTTCCAAAAATGCGGGACGGAAATCGTGGCCCCATTGAGAGACACAGTGCGCCTCGTCCACCACCAGCAGACTGGTTGGGCGGTGTTTCAGCAAAGTCAGGAACTCGGGCGCCGCCAACCTTTCCGGGGTGGTGAAAACAATGCGAGCTTCGCCAGATGCCAGGGCCTCCTCGGCCTCGGCAACCTCGGGGGCGGCCATCGCACTGTGCAATTGCACCGCGTGCACACCGATGGCCTGCAAGGTATCGCATTGGTCTTTCATCAAGGCGATCAAGGGAGAGACCACGACGGTGCGGCCGGACAGCAGCAAGGCGGGGAGCTGATAGCAGAGTGATTTGCCTGCCCCGGTGGGCATGACGGCCAGGGTAGATTGCCCCTGCATGACCCGGCAGATCACGGCATCCTGCCCTTCTCTGAGGGCCTGGATGCGGAAGGTTTGCTTCATCAGGCGACGCAACCGGGGTTGCCAAGCCTCGCCGTCAGAGGTAGGTATGGCGTGGTCGATCGTGGTGGTAGGGGAACTCATCAAACCATGAGAGCAACCGGCAGGCCCACGGCCAGGGCTCAAGTTTCCCGGCCAATGACCGACATCCTGGGGAGACCATTTATTTTCGATTCGAGGACGTGTATGGAAGCCCTTCAAGTAGCCGCCCCCAAGCCAGCATCTGCGGTACGGCCCGGCGCGCCCGGCAGTATGTCCAGCCGGAGCAATCCAGCCCGTCAAATTCAGCATGCGGTATCGGGCCGTGAATTCCTCACGTTCCGCCTGGGTACCGAAGAATATGGCATCGACATCCTGAAGGTTCAGGAAATCCGCTCGTACGAGCCGCCCACCAAGATCGCCAATGCCCCCTCTTACCTCAAAGGGGTGGTAAACCTGCGCGGTGTGATCGTGCCCATCGTCGACCTGCGCGTGAAGTTCAACTGCGTGAATGCCCAGGGCGAAGGCGACATCAACGACTTCACCGTGGTGATCGTGCTGAATGTGCGCGGCCGCGTGGTCGGCGCGGTGGTGGACTCCGTCAGTGATGTGATCCAACTGGCCGAGCAGATGATCAAACCGGCCCCCGAAATGAGCGCCTCAATGGTGGACACAACCTACATCACCGGCATTGCCAACATCAACGAACGATTGCTGATTTTGATGGACATCGAGTCGCTAATGAGCAGCTCCGAGATGGGCCTGATCAGCAACCTGACACCTTGAACTTCACTGGGCAGCCCGCCGCAAGGTATTGACGACGGGCTGCTCCAACACACCTCGCAGGCTCCACCAGCCGGCCAGCGCCGCCAGCAAGGCCCCCACGGCCGCGCCCACCAAGGGCCACCACAGCGGCGCGTTCCAATCGAACTCGAACACCCAGCGGGCCAGCGCCCAGCCGACGCACAGCGCCGCGCTTGACGCCAAGGCTCCGGCCAAGGCCCCCACTCCCAGCAACTCGACCCGCTGCACTTTGGCCAGCATGCGCTGTGACGCCCCCAGGGCCTTGAGCACGGCCCAGTCCTTGGCCCGGCGCTCACGCGACGTCAACAAACCCGCCATCAGCACGATCAGGCCCGCCGCCAAGGTGAAGGCGAACAGGAACTCGACCGCTGCGATGACCTGGTCCATGATCCGGTTGATCTGCGCCAGGGTGGCCGACACATCCACCACCGTGACGCTGGGGAAGGACTGCACCAGGATGCGGTCGAGCTTGCCATCCGGCGGCGCGCGGAACGAGGTGATGAAAGTGGCCGGCCATTCGGGCATCGACGCCATGGGGGCCATCACGAAGAAGTTGACCCGCATGGAGGCCCAGTCCACCTTGCGCAGGCTGGTGATGCGGGCCGCGTGCTGAACACCGCCGATGTCGAAGGTGAGTTGGTCGTTCAGGTGCAGGCCCAGGGTCTTGGCAAGGCCCTCTTCCACGCTCAAGGCGCCCTTTTCGTTCGGCTGGTACCTGCCGGCGACCACTGGGTTGTAGGCGGGTTGTTGGGCTGAATAACTGAGGTTGAACTCGCGGTCGGCCAGGCGCTGGGCCCGGTCATCGGTGTAGTCCTCGGGCTTGACGGTTTTGCCGTTGATCGCCACCAGGCGGCCCCGGATCATGGGGTACCAATCGAACTGCTTGACGCCGGCTTTTTGCAATTGAGCCTTGAAGGGTTCAGTCTGGTCCGGCTGGATGTTGATGACGAAGCGATTGGGGGCATCGACTGGCGTGGCCGCCCGCCAACTGGCGATGAGGTCCGTGCGCAGCAGAACCAGCAACACCAGCGCCAGCAGGCCAATGGCCAGTGCACACACCTGCACCACGGTCTGACCTGGTTGGGCGGTGAGCTGCCGGGTGGCCAGCACCAACCAGGGGGGGGCCACGCCGCTGAGCTTGTTCAGCAGCCACTGAAGGATGAACACCGCCAGGGCACTGAGGGCCGCAAAGGCCAGCACGGCGACCGCGACGCCACCCAGCGCGATCGCGCCCAGCTTGACGTCACGCGCCACCATCATCAACAAGGCCAGCAGCGCTAACCCGCCCGCGCCCACGGCCATCACCGATGCGCCTTTCAGTTCGCCCACATCGCGGCGCAGCACGCGCAGCGGCGGCACACGGGCCAGTTGCAAGACCGGCGGCAGGCCAAAGCCCAGAGTGAGCACGACGCCCACGCCCAGCCCCAGGACCACAGGCCAGATGCTGGGCGCGGGCAAAGCCACGGGCACCAACTCGGACAGCAGCACCACGAACACCTGATGAAAGCCCCAGCCCAATGCCAGCCCAATGATGCTGGCCACCAGGCCGACGATCAGGAACTGGAGCCCATAGGTCAGTGCCATTTGATTTTGCGGCACGCCCAGGACGCGCAGCATGGCGCAGTCGTCCAGGCGCCGCTGGGCAAAATCTCGCGAGACCAGAGCCACAGCCACGGCCGACAGCAAGGCTGCCAACAAGGCCACCAGGCGCAGAAAAAGGCCGGCGCGGTCCAGGGTGGCGCGCATTTCGGGGCGGCCCTGGTCCAGGGTCTCCACGCGCAGGCCCCGGGTGGTTCTGGATTGCTGTTCGGCGGCTGTGACGAAGGATTGCACGGCCTTGGCAGAGGTGTTGGCCGCAGCGGACTTGCTGTTGCTGGCCCCAACGCCAGCATCACCAGCCCGGGCAGGCCCAGCCACCAGCAAGCGGTAAGTGACGCGGCTGGCGGGTTGAACCAGCTGGGTGGCGGCCAGGTCGGACTGGCGGATCATCACGCGCGGTGAAAAGCTCATGAAGCCGGCGCCCCGATCGGGCTCAATGGCAATGACCGAAGCGATCAGAAAGGACGCATCGCCCAACCAGAGCTGGTCGCCCACCCGCAGGTTCAGCACGGGGAGCAAAGACGCATCCACCCAGGCCTGCCCGGCGGGCGGCCCTCCCAAAGGCGCTTTGCCCGAGGGCGCCACCGAGCCGTCGGCAATCAGGCGGCCCAGAGTGATCTGGCCGCGCAAAGGGTACGCTTCGCTGACGGCTTTCAAGGCCACCAGCTTGCTGTCGCCGCCCCGCTCATCCGGCGCGCGGGCCATGCTGGGAAAGGCCGCGGTAGTGGCCTGCCTCAAACCCAGCTTTTGCGCTTCGCTGGCCAATGCCGACGGCATCGGTTGGTCGGCCACCACCAAGGCATCGGCGGCCAGCAGTTGTGCGGCATCGCGCACCAGGCCCTGCTCGATGCGGTCGGCAAAAAAACCCACGGCGGACAAGGCCGTGACGGCCAGCACCACGGCCACCAGCAGCAGGCGGAGGCTGCCCGAGCGCATGTCGCGCCAAGTTTGCTTGAGGGCCCAGCGCCAGGCGGGCACGGACGACACCGCTGAATTGATCGCCATGTGAATCCGTTTTACTTCCAAAATTGAAGGATCATTAGAACTCAAGCCGAATGCCCCCGCCCTTTGTCATGCCGATCAAGTATTTGCAAGGCCTCACCGCTCCCGAACGCACGCAGCAAAGCAACCTCCACCTGGGTGTTTCGTTGGCCTTCGTGGCGGGGGCCATCAACGCGGGGGGGTTTCTGGCTGTGGGGCAATACACCTCGCACATGACGGGCATGGTCTCGGGCATGGCCGATCACCTGGCGCTGGGCAAGTTGGACCTGGTCATCGCCGGGCTGGAGGCCTTGGTGGCCTTTTTGCTGGGGGCAGCCACTTCGGCCATCCTCATCAACTGGGCACGGCGCAGGGGCGGCCGCAGCGAGTACGCCCTGCCCTTGATGATCGAGGCGGGCTTGTTGCTGGTCTTTGGCCTGATGGGTGAACGGCTCAGCCTGTCCATGACGCTGGAGGTGTCGTTGACCATCGCGCTGCTGTGTTTCGTGATGGGGCTGCAGAACGCCATGGTGACCAAGGTGTCGAACGCCGAGATCCGCACCACGCACGTCACCGGCCTGGTCACCGACATCGGGATCGAACTGGGCAAGCTGGCCTATTGGAACGGCTCAACGCCCCACCCTGCTCTGGGCAAGGTCCAGGTGAACGCTCGGAAGCTGCGCATCCTGCTGGCTTTGACCGGCTCATTCATGGTGGGCAGCGTGGTGGGCGCGCTGGGCTTCAAGCACGTGGGCTATGTATCCACCGTGCCACTGGCGCTGGTTTTAGCACTGCTGGCATCGGTGCAGTTCGTGCCGCGACAATGGCACAAGCTCACCGAATGAGGCCTCAGTCAGGCGGCGAAGCGCTCGAAGGTCTGGTCCAGCTTCGCGATCCAGCCCGCCTTGTCTTCGTTGGAGGCAAAGCTGGCCTCGAAGCTGTTGCGCGCCAGGGTGTAGGCGGCCGAGGCGTCCAGGTTCAGCGCGGCAAAGGTTTCCAGGTAGTTCTGGTTCAGGTAGCCGCCAAAGTAGGCCGGGTCATCTGAATTGATGGTCACCTTCAGGCCCAGGTCGAGCATGGACTTGAGGTTGTGCTGGTCCAGGCTACTGAACACGCACAGCTTGACGTTGGAGAGCGGGCACACGGTCAGGGGCATGCCCTCTTTGACGAGGCGCTGCACCAGCGCCGGGTCTTCCACGCAGCGCACGCCGTGGTCGATGCGCTCAACCTTGAGCACGTCCAATGCGCTGATGATGTAGGCCGGTGGGCCTTCTTCGCCCGCGTGGGCCACCACGTGCAAACCCAAGTCGCGGCAACGGGCGAACACCCGGGCGAATTTTTCGGGCGGATGGCCGCGTTCGCTGGAATCCAGGCCGACGCCTACGATCAGCTTGCGCCAGGGCAAGGCTTCATCCAGGGTTTTGATGGCGGCCTCTTCAGGCAGGTGCCGCAGGAAGCACATGATCAAGGTGGCGCTGACGCCCAGCTCAATCTTGGCGCGCTGGCAGGCACGGTCCAGGCCTTTGATCACCACCTCGAAGGGCACGCCCCGGTCGGTGTGGGTTTGCGGGTCAAAAAACAACTCGGTGTGCAGCACGTTCTCGGCTTGCGCCTTGAGCAGGTAGGCCCAGGCCATGTCGTGAAAATCGTCTTCCTTGAGCAGCACTGAAGCACCCGCGTAATAGATGTCCAGGAAGGTTTGCAGATCGGTGAAAGCGTAGGCCGCGCGCAGGGCCTCGACGCTGGGGTAAGAGAGCGCCACGCCATTGCGCTGCGCCAGGGCGAAGATCAACTCGGGCTCAAGCGAGCCCTCGATGTGAATGTGCAACTCCGCCTTGGGCATCGCTTGCAGCAGTTCGGGCAAGCGGTTGGGTGCAATGGTCATGGCGCTCATCGGTCAGTCACTCTCGGTCAAAAAATCACTTGCTGGAAGGCACCGCGCCATCCACACCCTTGACGTAGAAGTTGATGCCGCCCAGGAACTTGTCATCGGCCACGGCGTCTTTGGCCAGCACTTCCTTGCCATCCTGGCCCACGATGGGGCCCTTCCAGATGACGAAGCTGCCGTCCTTCAAGCCTGCCTTGACCGTGTCCACCTTGGCCTTCAGGTCAGCGGGCACCGCGTCAGACACGGACACCAGGTCAATCGCGCCTTCCTTCACGCCCCACCACACGCCGCCGGTCGTCCAGGTGCCTTCCAGTGCATCCTTGGTGGCCTTGATGTAGTAAGGCGCCCAGTTGATGATGGCCGAACCAAGGTGAGCTTTGGGGCCGAACTTGCTCATGTCCGAATCCCAGCCAAAGGCGTACTTGCCCGCCTTCTCGGCCGTTTGCAGCACCGCGCTGGAGTCGGTGTTCTGGAACAGCACGTCGGCGCCCTGGTTGATCAGGCTTTGCGCGCCTTCGGTTTCCTTCGGAGGATCAAACCAGTTGTTGATCCAGACCACTTTGGTCTTGACCTTGGGGTTCACGCTTTGCGCGCCCAGGGTGAAGGCATTGATGTTGCGGATTACCTCGGGGATGGGGATGGAGCCGACCACGCCCAGGGTGTTGGACTTGGTCATGCCGCCCGCGATCACGCCCGCCATGTAGGCGCCTTCATAGGTGCGCGAATCGTAAGTGCGCATGTTTTCGGCCGTCTTGTAGCCGGTGCCATGTTCGAACTTGACGTCCTTGTGGTCGGCCGCCACCTTGAGCATGGGTTCCATGTAGCCAAAGGTGGTGCCGAAGATCAGCTTGTTGCCCTGGCCGACCATGTCGCGCAGCACACGCTCGGCATCTGGGCCTTCGGGCACTTTTTCCACGAACGTGGTCTTGACCTTGTCGCCGAACTCTTTCTCTACCGCCAGACGGCCCTGGTCGTGGGCGTAGGTCCAGCCCGCATCACCCACGGGGCCCACATAGGCAAAGGCGATGTTCAGGGGGGGCGCAGGTGCGGCAGCCACGGAGGCGGTCGCCTCAGGGGTGGACGCGGCAGAAGCGGCGTCGGGCGCGGCTTCATCCTTCTTGCCGCAACCCACCAGGGCGGCGGTGGCGGCAATGCTGGCCCAGCCAGCCGCTTTCAACAATGAACGTTTGGTCAATGGTCGAGTCATGTCATCTCCAGGGTGGACAAATCAAAACAACTGATGAAACCGACAGCCAGGGGCGATGATGCCTTGTCAGCTGCCTGGATGGAAGGGCTTGCCCAAGGACGCGGGCATGTTGACGCGTATCCACGTCGGATTGCGGGAGATCAGCACCAGCACCACGATGGTGGCCAGGTAAGGCAGCATCGTCAGCCACTGGCTGGGAATCTGAATGCCCTGCCCTTGCAGCTGAAACTGCAGCATGGTCACGCCGCCGAACAGGTAAGCACCCAGCAAGACGCGGGCCGGGCGCCAGGTGGCGAAGGTGGTCAGCGCCAGGGCGATCCAGCCCTTGCCGGCCACCATGCCCTCGACCCACAGCGGGGTGTAAACCACCGACAGGTAAGCCCCCGCCAAACCGCACAGCGCACCTCCGCCCATCACCGCCATCAGGCGAATGCGGCGAACGGGGTAGCCCAAGGCATGCGCTGATTCCGGCGACTCGCCCACGGCGCGCAGGATCAGGCCTGCCCGTGAACGATAAAGGAACCAGGCCAGGGCCGCCGTGAAGGCAATGGCCAGGTACACCAGCGGGTGCTGCTTGAACAAGGCGGGCCCCACGAACGGGATGTCTGACAGGTAGGGGATGGCGAAGTTGGGCCGCTCGGGCAGTTTTTCTTGCGTGTAGCGAATGCCCGCAAAGGCCGACAAGCCCGCCCCGAACAGGCTGAGCGCCAGGCCGGTGGCGTACTGGTTGGTGTTGAGCCAGATCACCAGCACGCCGAACACGGCGGCCAGCAAAGCCCCGGCGGCCGCTCCCGCCATGAAGGCCAGGGTGTCGCTGCCGGTGTTCACACCCGTGGCAAAACCGGCGATGGCGGCCACCAGCATCAGGCCTTCGGCCCCCAGGTTGACCACGCCGGAGCGTTCGTTGATCAACAACCCCATGGCCGCCAGCCCCAGCACGGTGCCCGCGTTCAACGTGGCGGCCAGCAGCAAGGCCAGCGAGTCAGGGGTGAAGACGCTCATTTGGAAACCCAGCGCAAGCGTTGATGGATGAAGGTGTCGCAGGCCAGCAGGCAGAACAGCAACAGGCCCTGGAAGACGCCGGTCAGCGCCTTGGGCAGGCCCAGGCGCGATTGGGCCAGTTCGCCGCCGATGTAGAACATGCTCATCAACAGGGCCGAGAACACGATGCCGACCGGGTTGAGCCGCCCCACGAAAGCCACGATGATGGCGGCGAAGCCATAGCCCATGGGCACGAAGGGCGTGAGCTGGCCTTGCGGCCCCGCCGCGTCAAGCGCGCCCGCCAGACCGGCCATGCCGCCCGAAATCAACAGCCCGGTCCACAAGGCGCGGCGCGACGAAAAGCCCGCATAGCGCGCCGCCGCCGGGGCCAGACCGCCCACCTGCAACTGAAACCCGGCGTAAGTGCGCGACAGGAAAATGGTGAACGCCACCACCGCCGCCAAGGCGATGTAGACGCCAATGTTCATGCGGAAACCGCTGACGATTTTGGGGATGCGGGCCGGATCCAGGAAGGTGATCGTTTGCGGAAAGTTGTAGCCCTGCGGGTCTTTCCAGGGGCCGTAGACCAGGTAGCTCAGCAGCATCTCGGCCACGTAGACCAGCATCAGGCTCACCAAAATCTCGCTGGCGTTGAAGCGGTCGCGCAGCAAGGCCACGATGCCCGCCCAAACCATGCCGCCCAGCATGCCCGCCAGCAGCACCGCCGCCACGATCCAGCGCCCGGTGTCGGGCGTGGCTTGCATGGCCACCCAGCCACCGCAGATGGCGCCCAGCACGAATTGGCCTTCGGCCCCGATGTTCCACAGGTTGGCGCGAAAACACACGGCCAAACCCAACGCGATCAGCACCAGGGGCGTGGCCTTGATGGTCAGCTCGGTCAGCGAATAGACGCTCTTGATCGGCTCGAAAAAAAACATCCGCAAACCATCGACCGGGTTCTTGCCCAAGGCCACGAACAGGAGCGATCCCACCAGCACCGTGATCAACAAGGCGATGACGGGCGAGCCCACCATCAGCAGCCTGGAGGGCTGGGCGCGTGCTTCAAGCTTGAACATGGGCGCCCTCCCACAAGCCGCTCATCCAGATGCCGATCTGTTCGACCGTGGCCTGGCCCGCGTCAATGCTGGGCGACAGGCGCCCTTGGGCCATCACCATCAATCGATCGCTGACTTCAAACAATTCGTCCAACTCCTCGCTGACGATCAGCAGCGCGCAACCCGCGTCACGCAGCTTCAACAACTCGCCACGGATCTGCGCGGCCGCTCCCACGTCCACGCCCCAGGTGGGCTGGGACACCAGCAGCAGCTTGGGCGAGGCATCGATCTCGCGGCCCATGATGAACTTTTGCAGATTGCCCCCCGACAGGCTCTTGGCCGCCGCGTTCGAGCCCCCGGCCTTGACCTTGAAGCGGCTGATCAGCTCGGATGCCATGCCGTGGGTGCCCTGCAAGCGCAACCAACCGCCAAAGCCGACGGCATCGGTGCGCGTTAACAGCGTGTTCTGCGCCAGCGACATCACGGGCACGGCACCCCGGCCCAGGCGCTCTTCGGGCACGCTGTGCAGCCCCCACCGGCGCCGTTCGCGTGGAGATTCCCCGCTGACATCACGCCCAAACAGCGTGACCATGCCTGGCGTGGTGCGAGGGTCTTCGCCGCTCAAGGCCGCCATCAGGGCTTGCTGGCCATTGCCCGACACCCCCGCGATGCCAACGATCTCGCCAGCCTGCACTTGCAGGCAGATGTCTTGCAAGTTCACGCCAAATGGGTCTTGCTTGGCGAGGTTCAAGTTCTTGACCACCAAGGCCGTGGCCCCCAGCACCGGCGCCACGCGCTTGAGCTGCGGCGGCTCGGAGCCAATCATCAAACGAGACAAGCTGGCATTGGTCTCTTGACGAGGATCGACCTCGCCCGTGACCTTGCCGCCACGCAGCACGGTGCAGCGGTGGCACAGCGCGCGGATCTCGTCCAGCTTGTGGCTGATGTACAGGATGGAGCAACCGCGCTCGGCCAGTTGGCGCAAGGTGACGAAAAGCTTTTCAACGGCTTGCGGCGTCAGCACCGAGGTCGGCTCGTCAAGGATCAGCAATTGCGGATTCGTCAGCAAGGCGCGCACGATCTCGACCCGCTGGCGCTCGCCCACGCTCAAGGTGTGCACTGGGCGCCAGGGATCGACCTCCAAGCCATAGTCGCTTGAGACGGCCTGGATGCGCTCGATCACCTCGGGCAATGTCCATTTTTTGTCCAGCCCGAGCCAGACATTTTCGGCGGCGGTAAGTGTGTCGAACAGCGAGAAGTGCTGGAACACCATGCTGATGCCCAGCGCGCGCGCTTCTTGTGGCGAGCGCACCTGCACCAAGGCATCATTGAAGTAGATCTCGCCAGCGTCGGGTTTGACCGCGCCGAAGATGATCTTCATCAAGGTGGATTTGCCAGCGCCGTTCTCGCCCAGCACAGCGTGGATCTCGCCTGGCAGGACGTGCAGGCTGACATCGTCATTGGCCCGCACCGCAGGGTACTGCTTGGTGATGTTCTTGAGTTCTAGGCGGTACGACATAAAAAGCGCCTGGGCGCGTTATTGAACTGCGGCCTGAGCGACCGACGCGGCCTGATGCACGCATTGGCCCGCCACATAGGTGCTGACCAGATTGCGTTCATCGCCCATGGTCACCCAGGCAAAGATGCGCTCGTGCAAATGCTCGTGCAAAACGCGGGCCAGGCGTTGCTGAGCGACCTCATCGCGGTGCTCGGCCACCGGCCCTTTGGCCACATTCCACACCACCACATCGGCCATGCACCCGGGCTCCAGACGGCCGATTTCATCGGCCAGGCCGAGGTGGCTGGCCGCACCCAAGGTGCAGGTGTACAAGGCCTTCCACGCGGACAGGCGCACGCCTTGCAAGGCCTGGATCTTGTAGGCATCGGCGATGTTGCGCAGCATGGACAGGCTGGTGCCACCGCCCACGTCACTGGCCAGGCTCACGTTCACGCCTTCGCGCTCGGCTTCAAGCCAGTTGAACAAACCGCTGCCCAGGAAGAGGTTGGACGAGGGGCTGTGCGCGATCTGCGCACCGTGCGCCTTCAAGACCGCGCGGTCGTTGGCATCCAGCCAGATGCCGTGGGCCAGCACGGCGCGCGGGCCAATCAGGCCGTCGCGGTCGTACACGTCCAGGTAGCTGCGCGCGGTGGGGAACAGCTCACTCACCCAGCGCACCTCGTCGCGGTTCTCGGCCACGTGGGTCTGCATGTAGGTGCCCGCGTAGGCCTGGCACAGGCGGCCCGCCATGGTCAGTTGCTCGGGGGTGCTGGTGGGCGCGAAGCGCACGGTCACGGCAAAAGCCTGGCGATCCTTGCCATGGAAGCGGTCGATCAGGTCGACGCAGTCTTTCTCGGCCTGGTCCACGTCGTCCAGCAAGCCTTCGGGCGCGTGGCGGTCCATCAAGACCTTGCCGGTGATCAGGCGCATGTGGCGCGCACTGGCCATGTCGAACAGGGCTTCGGCGCTGACTTTGTGCACCGTGGGGAACACCACCGCACTGGTCGTGCCGTGGGCCCACAGAGCGTTCAGAAAACGCTCGGCGCCTTCGCGGGCCACCAGTGGATCCACATAGCGGCGCTCGGCCGGGAAGGTGTAGGTGTTGAGCCAATCGAGCAGCTCGGCACCATAGCTGGCGATCACGTCCAGTTGCGGGCAATGCACGTGGGTGTCGATGAAACCCGGCAGGATCAATTGACCCCGGTGATCCGTCACCGGCACATCGGCCCAGTCTTGCGGCATCGGCTGGCTGGCGGGCTGGATGGCCGCGATGCGCTCACCTTCGATCAGCAGAACGTGGTCGGCTCGCCAGCGCACACCGGGTGCTTCGTCCGGCAAGGCAAAGCCTGGGTCGGCGGTGAAATCCAGCAGATCACCGCGCAACACCCGTCGGGTCTGGGCGGCTTGGCCGTGGGCAGGATTCAATCGGGGATCAGGCATGAAAGCTCACTGTTTGGCCGAAGAACCCATCACGGGCAAGGTCTCGGCACGCAAAGGAGGGCGAACCTGGTGCAGACCACGCACCACGTCGCGCACTTGCTCTCGCAACCAGCGGCTGGCCGCTGAATGGTGCGTGAGATCGTGCCACAACTGATAGTAGTTCATGGCGGGGAACGGCACAGGGCACCGGATGATCTTGACGCGCAACTGTTGCGCGTAACGCTCACAGAAGCGGCGCCCCGTGGTCAACACCAGCAAGGAGCCTGCCACCATGTAAGGCAGTTGGGCAAAGTGCGGATTGCGCACCACGATGTTCCGGCGCAAGCCCTGCATGGCCAAGCGCTCATCAATGACTCCCACGGCGCCGGGGTGCAAGGCTGGTGGCGACACGTGCTCGGCCGCCAGGTATTGCTCGATGGACCAGGCGCGTTTGCCTTCCTTGGGCAAGCGCGCGGCGGGGTGGTCTTCTGACACGAGGCAAACCACCTCATCGGTCAGCAAGCGGCCCAGGTGCAGTTCGTCAGAGGGCTCCAGCCAATTGCCGATCACCAGGTCCACTTCGCCGCGCGCCAGGCTGCGTCGGTGGTCCAGCTCGGCCGTCAACTGCACCACGTCGACCTTGATGTTGGGCGCCAGGCGGCGCAGCCTCAGGGTGAGTTCGGGCAGGAAAAATGGGTCGAGGTAGTCGGTGGCCGCGATCCGGAAGGTCAGCGTGGTGCTGGCAGGATCGAAGTCGCGCACCGAATTCTTGTGGCCGAACATGCTCTGCGCGTGCTGCAGGATGGCCGAGGCGGGCTCCAGCAGGCTCAAGGCCACATCGGTGGGTGCCATGGCCTGGCCACATCGCACCAAAAGCGGGTCACCCGTGAGCTCGCGCAGCCGCTTCAGCTGGGTGCTGACGGCGGGCTGGCTTGATTGAAGGCGAAGGGCGGCCTTGGAAACGCTGCACTCAGTGATCACAGTGTGTAGGACCCGGATGAGGGAAAGGTCGATCTTGTCGAAAACAGCGTCCTTGCTCATGTGCAGCGGCAGATAGTTATTATGATCATGATGGTATAGCGGCAAAGCCCAATCGCAGTACCCTCTGATGCGGGATCCCCATTCAGCGGGGTGCGCCTTTCAATGCTTTTTGCTGCTCCAGGAGTCACCATGAGCGACCCGACACCCCGTCCGATTCGCTTTTTCCACCAAGGGCAGATTCACACCGTCGAGGGGCTGCCGCCCACCACCACCGTGCTGCAATGGCTGCGTGAACAGGCCCACTGCACCGGCACCAAGGAAGGCTGTGCCGAGGGCGACTGCGGCGCTTGCACCGTGGTCGTTGGCGAGGTCGACGAGTCAGGCCAGACGCTCACCAAGACCACGGTCAACTCGTGCATCCAGTTTTTGCCAACGCTGAATGGCCGGGCGCTCTTCACAGTTGAGGATTTGCAGGGCATGAATGGTGGCCAACTGCACCCTTGCCAGCAGGCCATGGTCGATTGCCACGGCTCGCAATGCGGCTTCTGCACGCCGGGCTTCGTGATGTCCTTGTGGCAGGTCTATGAAGACCAGGTGCAGGCTCTGCCACGCCAAGACTTGGCCGATGCGCTGTCCGGCAACCTGTGCCGCTGCACCGGCTACCGCCCCATCCTGGACGCGGGACAAAAGATGTTCGAAGCGCCGCGCGTGGTGTTCGACCCGACCCCAGCGCTGGCGGCCTTGAAGGCGCTGACCGCATCCGACGAGACCTTCTTGCACGAAGCGCCCGAGGCCACCAACCCTGCACAGCGAGTCCGCTTCGTCGCACCGGCCACCTTGAACGAGCTGGCCCACTGGCGCCAAAAAATGCCCCAAGCGAGGCTGCTGGCGGGCAGCACCGACGTGGGCCTGTGGGTCACCAAGCAGATGAAGCCTTTGGGCGACATCCTGTACCTGGGCCGCGTCAAGGAGTTGAAAACCATCGCCGCCTCCAGCACCGGGCTGACCATCGGCGCCGGCGCTTCGCTGGAAGACGCCTGGGCCGCCATCGTGCAGCGCGTGCCCGCCCTGCGCGAGGTCTGGCTGCGCTTTGCGTCGCCGCCGGTGCGCCACGCGGGCACCCTGGGTGGCAACATTGCCAACGGCTCGCCCATCGGCGACAGCGCGCCCATGCTGCTGGCCCTGAACGCCGAGGTCACCTTGCGCAAAGGCGACTGGCAACGCACCCTGCCCTTGTCGGCCTTTTACCTGGACTACATGAAGAACGCGCTGGAACCCGGCGAGTTCCTGCAGTCCATGCACATCCCCTTGCCCCAAACCGATGACATCGTGCGGGGCTACAAAATCTCCAAGCGCCGCGACAGCGACATCTCCGCCGTGTGTGCAGGAATGATGTTGCGCATCGACGGCGGCGTGATCGCCGAGGCTCGGCTGGCGTGGGGCGGCATGGCCGCCACCGCCAAGCGCGCGGCCTTGACGGAGGCCGCCCTGGTCGGCCAAGCCTGGACCGAAGCCACCTTGCGACGCGCACAGGCTGCTTTGGCCCAAGACTTCAAGCCCATGACCGACCTGCGCGCCAGCGACAGCTACCGGTCGCGCGTGGCCGCCAACCTGCTGGAACGTTTCTGGCTTGAAACCCGACCAGAGCACGCACTCACCGCCGAGAAGGTGCAGGTATGGCCCGCATGATCAACACTGCTTCGGCCGCTGGCCAATCACTGCCGCACGAATCGGCCCACCTGCACGTGGCCGGTGCCGCGCCCTACATCGACGACCTGCCCGAGCTGGCTGGCACGCTGCACTGCGCCTTAGGCCTGTCGCCTGTGGCGCATGGCCGTTTGATCGGCATCGACCTTGGCACCCTCCAGGCCATGCCCGGCGTGGTCGCGGTGCTGACCGCCCAAGACGTGCCCGGCAAAAACGATTGCGGCGCCATCATCCACGACGAACCCATCCTGGCCGATGGCGAAGTGCACTTCCTGGGCCACCCGGTGTTTGCCGTCATCGCCACCGACCGGGAATCGGCCCGCCGCGCCGCCGCCCGCGCCAAAGACGTCATCCAGGTCGAAGCCCTGCCCTCGCTGCTGACCATCGAAGCGGCCCACGCGGCCCAGTCTTACGTGGTGCCGCCCATGCACCTCACGCGTGGCGATGCGGCTGGCGCGATGGCCAAAGCCCCACACCGCTTGAAAGAACGCTTCTACCTGGGCGGCCAGGAACAGTTCTACCTGGAAGGCCAGATCTCATACGCCATCCCGCGCGAGAACCAGGGCATGTTGGTGCACTGTTCCACGCAGCACCCCAGCGAAATGCAGCACCACATCGCGCAAGCGCTGAACCTGCATTCGCACCACATCCAGGTGGAATGCCGACGCATGGGTGGCGGCTTTGGCGGCAAGGAATCGCAGTCGGCCGTGTTCGCCTGCATCGCGGCGATCGCGGCTCAAAAGCTCAAGCGCCCGGTCAAGCTGCGCGTGGACCGCGACGACGACTTCATGATCACCGGCCGCCGCCACTGCTTCATCCACGACTACGAGATCGGCCACGACGAGCAGGGCCGCATCCTGGCCGCCCGGGTGGACATGGTCTCGCGCGCAGGCTATTCGGCCGACCTGTCGCCACCCGTGATGACGCGTGCCCTGTGCCACTTCGACAATGCCTACTGGCTGCCCGACGTGGACATGCATGGCTATTGCGCGCGCACCAACACGCAAAGCAACACCGCTTTCCGAGGCTTTGGTGGACCACAAGGCGCTCTGGCGGTGGAGGTAGCGCTGGACAGCATCGCCCGCAAGCTCAAGCTGGATGCGCTGGACGTGCGCTTGGCCAACCTCTATGGCCTGCAAGAGAACAACGTCACGCCCTATGGCCAGACCGTTGAAGACAATGTGCTGCGGTCCTTGATCGACGAGCTGGTGGCCAGCAGCGACTACCGCGCGCGCCGCCAGTCTTCGGAAGACTTCAATGCCAGCAGCCCGGTGTTGAAGAAAGGCCTGGCCCTGACGCCGCTCAAGTTCGGCATCTCCTTCAACGTGGTGCACCTGAACCAGGCCGGTGCCCTGGTACACATCTACACCGATGGCAGCGTGCTGGTGAACCACGGCGGCACCGAGATGGGGCAAGGCCTGAACACCAAGGTGGCGCAGATGGTGGCGCACACCCTGGGCGTCAGCATGGGCCGAGTGCGCGTCACCGCCACGGACACGGCCAAGGTGGTCAACACCTCGGCCACCGCCGCCTCCACCGGGTCCGACCTGAACGGCAAAGCCGCCGCCGATGCCGCGCGGCAAATCATCGAGCGGCTGACAGAATTCCTGGCCGAGCGCGAAGGCATGGCGCCGGATGCGGTGCGCTTCGCCGATGACCATGTGGAGATCGGCGATCAGACACTGCCCTTCGAGCAAGTCATCAGCGAGGCCTACTTTGCCCGCGTCCAACTGTGGTCCGACGGCTTCTACACCACGCCCAAACTGCACTGGGATCGCACCACCATGCAGGGCCGTCCCTTCTTCTACTTCGCCTATGGCGCGGCCGTGAGCGAAGTGCTGGTCGACACTCTGACCGGCGAATGGAAGCTGCTGCGCGCCGACGTGCTGCACGACGTGGGCCAGTCCATCAACCCGGCCGTGGACATCGGCCAGATCGAAGGCGGCTTCATCCAGGGCATGGGTTGGTTGACCAGCGAAGAGCTCTACTGGCACCCGCAAACGGGCCGCCTGATGACGCACGCGCCCTCGACCTACAAGATCCCCACCGCCAGCGACTGCCCGGCCGATTTCCGCGTCAAGCTGTTCGACAACATCAACGTGGAAGACACCATTCATGGCTCCAAGGCCGTGGGTGAGCCGCCCTTGCTGCTGCCGTTCTCGGTGTTTTTGGCGATTCGGGATGCGGTCTCCAGCGTGGGCCACCACCGCATCGACCCACCCTTGCGCGCGCCCGCCACACCCGAGGCCATCCTTGACGCGGTCGATGCCGTCAAGGCCGCATTGGTCTGAACGCCATGAACAGCCTGAGCGCCCGGGCACTGCGACGCACCGCCGAGCAATGGCGGTTGGCGGGGCACCATGCCCTGGTCGTTTCGGTGGACGAGATCAAAGGCTCAACCCCGCGCGGCACCGGCACGCGCATGCTGGTGTCCGGCACCAAGGTGGACGGCACCATTGGCGGCGGCCACCTGGAATGGCAGGCCATTGACTTGGCCCGCCATGCCCTGAAAGAGAGTACCCAAGCGACGGCGCCCTGGTCGCGGACCTTCCCGCTCGGCCCCACGTTGGGCCAATGCTGCGGGGGTGTGGTGACCTTGCGCTTCGCGCCTTTGAACGACGACACCCTCGCCAACTGGTCCCTGACCCCTCCCCGCTTTCACCTGGAACTGCATGGCGCTGGCCATGTGGGCCAAGCCATCGTGCGCCTCCTGGTGGACCTGGACTGCACCGTGCGCTGGATCGATGAACGCGCCGAAGACGCCAGCCTGCCCAACGCCGAGCAACCCGGCCTGCCCAGCCCGGAGATGCTGGCCAAGCTACCACCGCACATTCAGTGGCTGGACACCGAAGCCGCCGAGCTGGAAGTGCTTGACGCGCCCACCAACGCCTGCCACTTGGTGCTGACCCACCGCCATGACCTGGACCTGCGCATCATCGACGCCGTGCTGCGCCGTGGCGACTTCAGCTTTGCCGGCCTGATCGGCTCGCAAACCAAGCGTGCCAGGTTCCTGCACCGGCTGACCGAACACGGCATCCCGCCGCAAACGCTGAACCGCCTGACCTGCCCCATCGGCCTGCCCGGTGTGAACGGCAAAGAACCCGCCATCATCGCCATCGCCGTGCTCGCACAACTGCTGCAACAAACTGCACCACCCCACCAGGACTGACCCGTGCTGCTCATCAAGGACGCCGAGTGCGTTGCCACCATGGACGACGCTGGGACCGAGTGGCACCAGGCCAGCGTGCTGATCAAAGGCAGCGAGATCGTCGCCGTCGGCCCCACGGCAGACTTGCCCCCTGATCTTCTGGCCCAGGCCACGCAAACCATCGACGCACGCGGCCACATCGTCATCCCTGGCCTGGTGAACACGCACCACCACATGTTCCAGAGCCTGACTCGGGCCATTCCTGCTGCGCAGAACGCCGAGCTGTTCGGCTGGCTGCGCACGCTCTACCCCATCTGGGCAGGCCTGACGCCAGACATGGTGCACGTGTCCACCCAGGTGGCCATGGCAGAGTTGCTGCACAGCGGCTGCACCACCAGCAGTGACCACCTCTACATCTACCCCAATGGCGTGAGGCTTGACGACAGCATCGCCGCCGCGCAAGAAATCGGCATGCGCTTCCACGCCAGCCGAGGCAGCATGAGCGTGGGCGAGAGCGATGGCGGCCTGCCACCCGACCACCTGGTCGAACGCGAAGACAACATCCTGCGTGACTCTCGCCGCCTGGTCGAAACCTTCCACGACACCCGCCGCCATGCGATGGTGCGCGTGGCACTGGCACCCTGCTCACCCTTCTCGGTCAGCCCCGATCTGATGCGCGAATCAGCATTGCTGGCGCGAAGTTTCAAACAAGGCGTGCGCCTGCACACCCACCTGGCCGAAAACGACCACGACGTGGCCTACAGCCTGGAACGCTTCAAGCTCACACCCACGCAGTACGCCGAATCCCTGGGCTGGCTGGGCGCCGATGTGTGGCACGCCCACTGCGTGAAACTCGACGACCACGGCATCACCCGCTTTGCCGCCACCGGCACCGGCGTGGCGCACTGCCCTTGCAGCAACATGCGACTGGCCTCGGGCATCGCGCCCGTGAGGCGCATGTTGGACGCGGGTGTGAAGGTGGGCCTGGGCGTGGATGGCTCGGCCAGCAATGACGCCGGCCACCTGATGGCCGAAGCGCGGCAAGCCATGCTGCTGGCCCGCGTGGGCCGCAGCCTCGAACCTTTTGGCTGCGATCACGGACCCGCCAGCATGAGCGCGCGTGATGCCTTGCGCCTGGCTACCCGTGGCGGCGCCCAAGTGCTGGGCCGCTCTGATGACATCGGCCAGATTGCACCTGGCCATGCCGCCGACCTGGCCATCTTTGACCTGCGCACCTTGGGCATGGCGGGCAGCGCGGTGCATGACCCGCTGGCCTCGCTGCTGATGTGCCATGGCCAGACGACGGCCTGGACCATCGTCAATGGACGGGTGGTGACCGACCATGGGCAATTGATGAACGTGGACCAGGGGAAGCTGGTGGAGCGACACAACCAGATGGCGCGGCAATTGGCAGGCGCCTAGCCCCTCATTCAAACGGCTGGTCCGTTCGCCTCATACCGCGGGGCCTGCACATCGTCTTGCGCCGTCCACCAATTGGCCTTGGACGCGTCAAAAATGTGAAAGCCGATTTTGGTTTTGACATGCCCCTGCAGCGTGCCCACCCGCAAGCGCAACACCCCTGGCAGCGAGGTGCGCTGGCTGAACAAGGGCGAACCACACGTCTTGCAGAAACAGCGGTATTTGCCAGGCGATGACTCGTAGCGCTGGATCAGGCTGATGCCCGACAGCCAATCCACCTGTGCCTCATCCACAGGGATGTTGGTGACAAAGGGCGTGCCTTGCGCACGGCGGCATTGGCCGCAGTGGCAGACCTGGATGGGCGGCAGTTCGCCGGACACGGTGAAAGTGACGCCTCCGCAAAGGCAACTGCCACGGTGCATGGCCGTCCTCCAGAGATTGAGATCTCAGAAGTTTAGACGGTCCCTGGGCGCAAGTTTCCATGGCCCAGAAACACGAAGGCCCGCGACATCGCGCGGGCCTTCGCCAGAGAAAGAACGCCTTACTTGCAGTTGTTCGGCGCCACCTTGCCGTCGAAACGGTCCAGCAGGTAGTTCAAACCACCGCTCAAGCCCAAGGCGCCGAGCACGTGGTCGGTGCCAGAGACAGGCTTGTATTGCACCTTGGCCCCATTGGCGCAGTAGTAGGCCACCAAGTTGTCAACGTCCGCAATGGGCATCAGTTGATCGCCGACGCTTTCAAAGATGTGCAGTGGGATTTTGGGTGCGTACTGGCCCATGGTGTTTTCACGGTTGATGGCCTGCATCAGGGGCAGGTTCAAGAAGTTGGGATCCTTCAACAGGTCAGAACCCTTCTTGTAGGCGTAGGCCGTCAGCAGATTGGGCGAACCGGTCAGGCAGCGTGTGCCAATGTCCTTGATGGCCTCGATGCCCACTGGGGTGGCGTAGTCCTCGACCTTGATCTCGGGGTAGCCGCGTGACAAGCCCACGACTGCACCCAGGTAAGCACCAGCCCAGAACGTGCCGTCAACCTTCTTGGCCACGTTGATGGGGTTGACGGGCAAGCCGCCTTGGGCCGCACCGATGATCTTCAGATCGGGCGCATAACCATTGGCCAGTTCAGCGGCCCAAGCCGTAGCAAAACCGCCGCCAGAGTAACCCAACATGCCCACAGGCGTCGACGCATTCAGGCCGCTCTTGGGGAACTTCAATGTGGCACGGATGCCGTCGAGCACGCCCTGGCCGCTGTTCTTGGCGACGATCCACTGCGACTCAAGGCCTTCATAGTCGGCCATGGTCACGACGTAGCCCTTGTTCAGCGCCGACTGGAAGAAGGTCTTTTCCAGCAGGGTGTTGGACGTGGCCTGGCCCGAAGGCGAGCAGTCCAGCGTGAGGCTGTCGTAGAACGATTGGTAAGACAGCAACTTGCGACCGGTGGCAGGCGCGGCCTTGGGGATCAGGATCGTGGTCACCATGGCCACGGGCTGGTCCTTGGTGTTCGTCGAGCGGTACATCAGCTGCCAGCCTTCCTTGAGGCTGGTGCCCAGAGAAGCGGCAGGCAGTGCGCGGTAGCGCAGCACGTTGCCAGGAGCCTGGGCGGCCAACTCTGCACTGGTGGGCGAGGTGTAGAAGGCGTCAGCGGTGGGCTTGAGCTTGGCATCCACCGTGGGATAGACCTGCTGGGCCTGGACCAGGCTCGTCATGGACAGTGCACCCGCGCAGGCGAGGCCTGCGATGGAGGTCAGGCGTTTTACAGTTCGATTCATGTTGTTCCTTTAACGGGTTAATTGATTGGAAGGGCGGGGTTCAGTTCAATTGCCTGTCGTTTTCCCGCTGAGGCAAGGGGAAACACGGCCAGTGAATGGGGGGTGACTCAAAAGCCTTGGACCACAAAGCGGCTGAACTCACCTTCATTGATCCCGCCTTTGACCATGGCGTCATAGCGCATGTCGTCGTCTAAAAACCGCTTGAGCCAGGCCACCGAGGCCTTGCCAGCGGTCGTCAACTGAGCCTTGCTCGCAAGGAAGGTAGAACACAGATGGCTGGCACCTCTGACCTCGATTTCGGCGCGTGGCAGCAGAGGATTCAAGCTGGCATAAAACAGGTCCGAGTGGGACTTGTTCGCCGCGATGGTGTCTTTCTCACAGGCCACGATCAATGTTGGACTCGCCACGCCGCCAAAGCTTTTGGTGGTGTGCCATGGTTGAAGCGCCACCACGGCCTTGAGCGTCTTGTCGGCCACTGCGGCGCTGAGCACCGCCCCGCCGCCCATGGAGTTGCCCATCACCGCGCGGCGCGTCACATCGGTCACGGCGGCGTAGGGCACCTGCCCTTCCTGAGCCAGTTCGACCACGTGCTGCAGCCCACCGGCCACGGCAAGGGCGCGGGTATCGGGCTGGTCGGCACTCGCCACGCTGTCCAGGTTGATCACCACAAATCCGTGAGACGCGACCTTCTTCACCAGCGTTTCATAGACCGCCTGGAAGGCGAGGAAGCCGGGCATCATGGCCACCACACCGAAGGTCTGGCCAGGTGCATTCGGGTAGTACACCGTGGCGCCACCGTAGTTGTGGCTCTTGGCATCCGCCTTGGAGATCTTGTAGGCGCTCACGGCATAGGGGCCGGTGGCATTCAGCAATGCAGCCGTGGGGTCGGGGCCGCGTTCATACCCGACGGCCTGCGCCTGGGTGCTCAGCAGTGCGCATGCCGACAGCATCAGGGCGCAGAAAAATTGGCGAGAGGTGTTCATGGTTGACCTTGCGTTCACGGGCAGATTGAGTTGCCCGAATGCTAGGTCCCCGTTGCCATGGCCGCATGGGCCGAACCGGCCAATCATTGGCTTTGTCGGCGCGGACTTACCCGGTGATTTATCATTTAACGAACAACAACACGCTGGCGATGAGTCGTGGTGCAGGTGGCCGACCTGGCATGGTCAAGGAAGCGGCAATCGGCCGATGGCGGGATACTCGATGCTGCCGAAGTAAAGTGCGCCCCCCCGCTCGCGCACGCTCGTAATCGGCGCATACGCGCCCTGGGTGGCATCTTGCAGGTCCGCCGCCACCTGGCCATGGACATCCAGCTTCAGCACGCGAGCGTGCTTGGCGGCTTTGGGTCGCATGGTCTCTGGAATGCGGTAGACCGCTTTCAGCAGCAGAGGGCAGGGCAAGATGCGGTCGAACAATGCATCGCGAGGCGCAAAAAGCGCCAGCCAGAACCCGTCTCGGCCGTTGTAGCTGATGTTGTCGGGAAACCCGGGCAGGTTCTCCACGAACGGCTCATAGTGCCCCGCCTTCGGCCCCTTGAGCCAATAGCGCATCACACGATACTGAAGCGTCTCGGACACCAGCAGATAGGCCTCGTCAGGCCCCAAAGTCACACCATTGGCCACATGCAGTCCCGCCACCAAGGTCTTCGCCTGTTTGGTTCGCGGGTCGTAACTGATCAACCGGCCATGGTTGCCATGCTCGAACACGTCCGCCATCATCTTGTCCAGGCCGTACTTGGATGAGGCATCGGAAAAGTAAACCATGCCTGACTTGGCCTGCACCACATCGTCGGTCAGCCTGAATGGCACCCCGTCGGCTTGGGTGGCCAGCACCTCCACCTTGCCCGGCGTGACGCGCAGCAAGCCTTTGACGGCATCGGCCACCAGGACGGCGCTGCCATCGGCCAAGGCGAATGTCCCCCATGGGCGCCCCCCGGTGTTGGCGAGCTCTTCATGCGTCAGGCCATCAGCGGCCAAGCGAACAACGCGCCCGTCGGCATAGCCGGCGTAGATCCGCCCGGCCTCGTCGAATGAGATGCCCTCCGGCCCTACTCCCCCATTCAAGCCTATCCGCTGGATGCCTTTGAGGGCTTGGTTCGGCGCCGCTTGCTGGGCGAGCGGCGGTGGTGTCCAGGCCCGTGGGTTGATCTCCACAGGCCAAAGTGAAAGGTAAGCAAGGGCGGCGAGCACGGCCGTGCCGATGATGTGCAATGGTTTCATGTGGGCTCAGCTGCGTTGGTCTTCGGAAGGTTTGATGTCGGTCGGGCTGGACCAGGTCTGACGGGGAATGGCGGCCTTGCTGCCCTTGAGCTGCAGCTTGGCCGCCGACACCGCGTTCTGAACGGCAGACGTCAGCAACTTGTGCGTGATGGGGTTTTCAGGCTGCACACGGGCACTGCGCTCAGCCGCGTCGTGGCGCGGCAAGATGATGGGAAAAGCCGCGCCCCTGAGCGGGCCACCTTCCTTGGACTCGTGCCGGTAGTGGATCGGCATGCGTTTGGCGGTCGGCTGGTAGGTGACATCGTCACCGGTCCACCTCAATGCCAACGCACGCCGCCGCCGCGTGCGCGAGCTGTTGCCGTAGGAGCCATGCAAGGTCAGCGGGTGGAACATCAGGATGTCGCCCGGCTCCATGTCCCAGTGCAGCAGCTCGTACTTGTCCAGGTTGGCGTTGATGTCCGGGATGTCGTCCATCGACTCATCGATGATCGCGGCCACATAGTCCGGCGACAAGGCCTTGAAGCGCTGCGGCCATTTGTGCGAGCCCTTGACATACAGCAACCCGCTGTTGTCCTTGTTGACCGGATCCAGTGGAATCCAGAACGAGGTGACCTGCTCTCCACGGATGGGCCAGAAACTCAAATCCTGGTGCCAGGGCGTGGGGGCGTCCGTCCCGGGCTCCTTGACGAACATCTGGTCATAGAAGAAGCGTACTTCTTTCGACTTCATCAGGTCTTGTGCCCAACGCGCAAACGGGCCGTAGTAGACCAGGTCGCGCAGGACATCAATGCGCTTCCACAGAAAGATGTCCATCTTGTAGCCCTCGACCTTCCTCGACATGAACTTGCCAACCATGGACTGGTCGCGCAAAGCTTCTTCGAGGCCTTCTTCGACCATGGCAACCCAGTTGGGATCAATGGCTTGGCGCACCATGAGGACACCGTCCTCTTCATAGCGTTCAAGCTCTTCGGCGGTCAGCCTGCGGACGGGGTGGGCAGGGAAACTCATGGGCACCTCTTACAAACTGATTAATTTATCAATTATGATTTATTGATCATAGTTGCACATCATGGGGTATACCCGATGGCTGGTCGCAGCCCCAGCGCGCTCAGGCTGGGTGGTAGGCTCATGCTCATGAAAGCCGCCGATGTCCCCATGCCGACCACCGAGAAAGCCCCCCGCGGCGCCAGGCGCAAGCGCGACACCCGGGCCCGTTTGCTGGGGGCCGCCTTGCACTTGATGGCCGATCGAGGGGTGGCCGGGGTCACGATCAACGAGATCACCGAACAGGCGGATGTCGGGTTCGGCTCGTTCTACAACCACTTCGCCTCCAAGGACGTGATCCACGCCGCCCTCATCGAAGAGGTCATCGGGCACTTCGCGGTGGCGCTGGACAAACTGGGCGAGCAACTGAGCGATCCGGCTGAAAAAATCGCCGCGTCCGCCCGCTACACAATGCTGCGCGGGCGCGCTGACCCGCTGTGGGGGCGGTTTGTTTTTCAAACCAGCTTCAGCCGCGACAGCATGACCACCGGCCTGGGCAAGTACCTGCTGCAAGACATCGGCAAAGGCGTGTCTTCAGGTCGATTCACCGTGGCAGACCTGCCTTCGGTCTACATCGCGGTGGGCAGCACCATCCTGGGTGCCTTGGCGGCGGTGTCAGACGCAGGCCGCCCTGGTCCCGAAGCCGCGCCGGACCTCTTTGGCGATGAAACCACCTTGTCCGAACGCATCGCGGCCATCTTGCTGACCGTGCTGGGCTTGAGCACCGAAGAAGCGCAAGACATCGCGCGCCGCCCGCTTCCACACATCGAGCTACCCGCCAATCCGTTCGCGCAGACCTGACTGGCACTGGGGAAAGCACGGCTGCCCAAGAAATGTACCACTTGGTACGTTGTCTGCGTGCCAAACGCCCGCCCCCATTCACGCGCCACCTCCGATCAAGCCACCACCTTGCTGGATCAGGCCATCGCGCATGTCTTGACCCATGGCTACAGCGACCAATCACTGCGGAGCATGGCCACCAGCCTGGGCACCAGCCACCGCATGCTCAGCTACTACTTTGGCGATGTGGACGGCTTCTGGGAGGCCGTGGTCGAGCACCTGCGCAACACGGATCAACACCGGCAGGCCGGCATGGCCCAAGGCCAGGCGTTCACGGTGCCGCCCATCGAAGAGGTCTGGCAGCACTTCACTTCGCCAAGCTACCTGCCCGTGTTCCAGTTGATGCTCGAGATCTACGTCAAGGCCCTGCGCGACCGGCAACGCTTCGGCGACTTCTTGGCGCAAGCCGTTGACGGCTGGATCGGCCGCGTGGCCCGGTCTCTGCAAACCCAGCACGGTTTGAGCAAGGCCAAGGCCCGCACTCGCGCCCGTCTTGAACTGGCCATCGTGCGCGGCCTGCTGCTTGACCTGCTGACCACGGGCGACAAGGTCGGCACCACCCAGGCCATCAAGCATTACGCCCAATTGATTCGACAACCCCATCAGGAGACCACACCATGATCCGCCACACCACTTGGAGGGCGGCATCGCTGGCCTGCCTGAGTTTGCTGAGCACCCAAGCCGCACAGGCCGATCTCATCGCCGACATCCCCGCAGGCACTGGTTATGCCGCCTGGGAGTTGTGCACACGCACCCAGCAAAGCGGTGACGACTACCTGCGCGTGCGCTGGTCTTACACCGCGCCCAAGGTCCAACCCTTGCCCATTGTGTGGACCATCAAGTACACCCCTGGCAGCAAGGTGGACGTGAGCAGCTTCATCCCCTTCATCACCCACAAACGCACCGCCATTTACCGCGAGGGCCTGGGCTGCACGCTCGTGCCCCCCGGCGCCACCGAAGCGGGCGTGCGCGCCCAGGCCTTCAAACCGGTGGTCCTGCCGCAGCCCTCTGTGCAGTCATGGCCTGCTGGCGAAGGCCCCACCGAAGCGGCGCGGCTCACACCGGCACAGGCTGCCTTGCTGGCCACCCATGGCGACCGCATCTTCACCGAGGCCACCACCAAGCTCAGCCAAAAACAAAACGCCTTGGCCTTCCTCGTGGCGCGCGATGGCCACCTGGTGTACGAACGCTATGCGAGGGACTACCAACGTGATCAGCCCCAACTGGGTTGGTCCATGACCAAGTCGCTCACAGGTCTGATTGCGGGAGTGATGGCCACCGATGGCCGATTGAACCTGGACACCCCCGTGGGCCTGACCCAGTGGGCTGGCAGCGCCAAGGCCGCCATCACCTGGAAGCAGTTGCTCAACATGGCCCCGGGCATGGCCTGGAGCGAAGGCTATGACGGCGCCAGCGATGCCACCGAGATGCTGTTCTCTCAGCCCAACCAAGGAGCGTGGGCAGCAGAACGGCCCCTGACGGCCACCCCGGGCACCGTCTTCAACTACTCCACGGGCTTTGCCACCGTGGCCACCTATGCCATGAAGCAGGCGCTTGGCGGCAGCCACCAAGCGCTCTACGACTACTACCAGCAGCGCTTGTTCGCGCCACTGGGCATCCGACAGGGCGTGATCGAGCCCGACGCCAGCGGTACACCCGTGGGCGGCGCGCGTGGCGTGCTGCGCCCCGTGGACTGGTTGCGGCTGGGGCAGTTGGTGGCACAAGGTGGGCAGTGGCAGGGCCAGACGCTGATCGCGCCCGAGGTGATGAAGTTCCTGGTGGCGCCTTCACCGGCCAGCGCCGAGTACGGCGGCTTCATCTGGCGCCAGCCCGCCACGGCGATCCCCGATGCCGTCCGTGCCCGCCTGCCTGCCGACCTGGTCTGGTTCGCGGGACACATGGGCCAGTTCCTGGTGATCGTGCCCAGCCATGACCTGGTGGTGTTGCGCATGGGCGTGTCGTTTGAAAAAGACCAGGCGCGGGCGCTGGTGTTCGAGGCTGTGGCCGACATGGTGGAACAACGCTGACCCATGGCAAGGGAAAACACCCTTCGCGGCCTCAAATCAAGATGCGTACACTTGTTCTCATCTTGTTGAAAAAGGGGCGCCCATGCCAAACACAGACCATGCAGTGATGGCGCGCCGTCGCATCCTCACGTCCACGCTCCAATTGGGCGCGGCTGCCATGCTCGGGGGGCTCCCGCCCGGGCTGGCGTGGCGCCCTCTCGCATTGACGTCCACGCCCACCTGATCCCGGACTTCTACCGCGCCGCCCTGAAGGCCTACGACGTGCCAAACGACGGGGGCCTGCCACCGCCAGCCTGGACGCCAGAGGCCGCAGTGCGTTTCATGGATAAGTTCGGCATCCAGACTCAAGTCGTATCCCTGTCGGAGCCGGGCTTGGGCTTCTTGCCGGATGCATGGTCGCGTGACCTGATGGCGCGCCAGATCAATGACTACATTCGGCAATCATTGATTGGCGCCTCCGCCTATTCGAACCTCCATCGGCGATTTGGCGGCTTCGCATCACTGCCTTTGGGGCAGGCCGATGACCCTCAAGAAGTGGCGCAGTCTGCCCAGGAGGCCGTGCGCGCATTGAACGTGCTGGGCCTGGACGGCGTCGGGCTGTACTCGAACTACAAAGGCATCTACTTGGGCGATCCCCGCCTGGACCCGTTGATGCGGACGCTCGACAACCTGGGCGCGCTGGTGTTCATCCACCCGGTGGCACCACCGGCAGGCCCGGACCTTTCCATCCCCAACTTCGTGCTGGAGTTCCCCTTCGAGACGACACGGGCCGTCACCAACCTGCTTTACAAGGGCATCTTCTGGCGCTACCCCAACATCCGCTGGCTGCTGCCCCATGCCGGGGGGACGATTCCTTTCCTCTCCTACCGCAGCGCCCTCCTGGCACTCAACCTCGATCCCCGCAAGAGCTCCTACGCCAGGCTGTTCTTCGACACCGCCTTGTCGGCGGCGCCTCCTGCCATGGCAGCGGTCAGGCAGATCACAGAGGTCAGCCACGTGCTGCTTGGCACCGATTACCCGTACTCGCAGCTGACGTACGCGCTCAAGCTGCCAGGCGATCCGAACTCGGAGCTGAACGACACCTTCAATGCCACGGAGCGACAGTTGGTCGACCGCGGCAATGCATTGGCGCAACTGCCCAATCTGGCCAAACGCCTGGGCACCAAGTGATCAACACATAGGAGACATGAAATGAAGAGGATGCTGCTGTTGCTCGGCGTGATTGCCGCCTGTCAGGCACAGGCTCAAAGCCTGCCCCCCGCCTTGTTCCTGCCAGAGTTGGTGCTGCCCCGCGAGACAGTGGACATGGCCACCTTTCCGGTGAGCATGCCCACCGCCTCGCCGAAGGCACCGATCTCTGCCCTGCGCTACACCTACGAAGGCGTGAGCAAGAGCCTGTCGCAGTATCAAAGCGAAGCCAAGGTACGCGCCATGCTGGTGCTCAAAGACGGCAAGATCGTGTACGAGTACAACAACTTCCCGTACACCAAGACCTCGCTTCACCAGTCTTGGTCCATGGCCAAGCAGGTGCTATCGGCGATGGTGGGCATCGCCATCGGCGAAGGTGCCATCCGCTCGGTGAACGACAGAATGGACGCGTACGAACCAGCACTGGCCGTCAATGGTTTTGCTGGCGTCACCTTCAAGCAGGCCCTGCAGATGTCCTCGGGCGTGGCCTACAGCGAAGAGGCCGATCGCTTCAAGCTCTTCATGGACACCATCGCGGATTACTACACACTCGGAAGCTCGGGCTACACCCTCAGAGAGAAGACGACGGACACCGTGCTGGCACCTGCCTTTGCACCAGGCAGCAAATACCAATACGCCAGCATCAACTCGCAAGCCATTTCAATGGCGCTGGAAAAGGCGGTTGGGATGCCCTACCAACGCTACCTCGAACTCAAACTGTGGAAGCCCATGAGAACGCCTGACCGCGCCAAGGTGCTCGTTGACCGCAGCCACGAGGCCTTCACCTTTTGCTGCCTCTACGCGACAACGCGCAGCTATGCCATGTTTGGCCTTCTCTACGCGCAAGAGGGCCGCCTGCATGGTCGGCAGATCGTTTCAAGTGACTGGGTTCGCCAATCCACCACTTTTGCAGGTGATCCCACCAACTGGCACGCCGTGCCTGTCAATGGCAACAAGTTGGGCCTCTATGGCTTCGGCTATCACTGGTGGCCACTGGAAGGCGAACGCCAGGACTTCTCCGCCTTGGGCGTCTTTGGCCAGGCGATCCATGTGCTGCCCAAGCAAAACACCGTCATCGTGCGCATCAGTGGGGACTTCGACACCCCCGGTGCTCACATCGAAGAGAACGTGGTGATGGGCCGCGCGCTGGCAGATTATCTGGACTGAGCGCCCGGTGCGAGCGCCCCACCGATGATCCAAGCGAAGGACAGCTGGGCACGCACCAGGATGTCCTCCCGCTGATCGGGGTGCTCGATGTATTCGATGCACAGCCGAAAGCTCTGGTCGATCACCATTTCCAAGGCCCAGTCCATCCTGGGGTGCAGCTTGGTCGGCAAGTGACCCAAGGCGCCAAGCTCTGAGAGCATGTCCTGGCGAATCGCCTGCAAATTGCGCTCCAAAGCGGTCCTGGCTGTACCTGGCGGGCCCACCCGTTGGCGCATCGACAGAACGAAGACATCACGGTGCTGAAGTGCGAAGTCCAGCAACCACGACACGACCGTCAGTGCGGGCGTTTGACCAGGGGGCACCGCCTTGCGGGCTTGCCTCAGGCCTTCGCGCAGCTCCTGGCTGAAATCTTCCATCAGCTCGGGGATCATGTCGTCCACACTGGTGAAATGCCGGTAAAGCGAGTTGTGGCCCAGGCCGGCTTCTTTGGCCAGCTCGCGCAAACTGAAGCGCGTGTGCCCTTCTCTGGCGGCCAGCCGAGTCACCGCCTCCAGAAGTTTGCGCCGACCTTGCCCGTATTCGCTCTTGAACGACGACGACGCAGGCTCTGCCGCCGAAGCTTTTGGGTTACTTTTGCGTGTGGATGAGCTACCTGACATGTGGCGATTTTAGGTCAGGCAGGCTGACTCAGCCTTTGGCCACGATGCGCTCAATCAGGCGGGGTGCCAATCGCATCATCAAGGGCAGCCAACGCGCCATGCCCGGGTAGACCTCGGCTTGCCCACGCCAAGCAGCGGCCAAGGTCAACGTCACCACCTGCTCCGGCGAGATCTTGTTGGCTTGGTAGTGCGCCGTGGCGGGCGTGTCCACCGAAGGCGGGGCCACGTCGGTGATGGTGATGCCCTGCCCTTCCAGTTGGCGACGAAGCGCCTTGGTGAAACTGCGCAAGCCCGCCTTGGACGCAGAATAAACCGGTGCGCGCGTGGCGGGCAACAAGCCAAAGCCTGAACTCACCATGATGATGCGAGAAGGCGTGGATGCCCGCAGAGCGGGCAAGAACCCCGCAGTCATGTGGATGCTGCCCTCCAGGTTGGCGCGGATCTCTTGCGTCAGATCCTGCTGCAACAAGTCGGGTTGTGTGAAGTCGAGCTCGCGCAATCCGCCCGCGTTGTTGACCAACAGCTTGATGTCAAGGAAGGCCGCGGATACCAAAGCCACGAAGGCCACCACCGAGGCTTTGTCGCTCACATCGCACAAGTAGGTGTGAATGCCTGGAAAGGCTTGCGACAACTGATCGAGCTTGTCTGCATCTCGGCCACAGGTCACCACCCGCCAGCCGCTGCGGTGCAGCGATGCCACAAAGGCCCGGCCGATGCCAGACGAGCCACCTGTGACGACGGCGGTGCCTTTGTCAGCACTTGTTGAGGTATCAGCCATGCTCAGACCACGCTCACGTTGCGGACCAGCCGCTCCAGCAAGGCGGGCGACAGTCGGCCCAGGTAGACCGCCAGCTTTTCCTTGCCCGCGATCACAATGCGCCCTTCGCCGCGCGCCAGCCGATCAACCGCCTTGCGTGCAAAGGCCTCGGCGCTCATGGCCTTGTGTTGCTGGGCGTCAACCCGCCCATGGGGCGTGCCGTCCGAGGTCAGGGCCGACAGGCTCACATTGGTGCGCACAAAGCCTGGACACAACACCGACACCTTCAAGCCAGCCGCGTGCACCTCAGCACGCAAGGCATCGTGAAAGCCGATGATCGCGTGCTTGGCCGAGGCGTAGGCCGATCGGTAGGGCGTGGCCACCAGGCCGACCACCGAAGACACGGCCACCAGGTGCCCGCAGCCCCTGGCCAGCATGTGGGGCAACACCACCTTGGTCAGCGCGATTGGCCCGAAGAAATCCAACTCCATGATCTGCCGGTCGACCTCGATCGAGGTGTCCTTGACCAGCGCACGCTGACTCACGCCAGCGTTGTTGATCAACATGTCAATGTGACTATAAGCGGACAGCACCAGCGCAGTTTGCTCACGAAAGCGACTTTGATCAGTCATGTCCATGGGCAACACCAGGTGCTGGTCAGGCCGCTCGCAGCGGGCTTTTACGCCTTCAAGCACATCGGCTCGCCGCGACGACAGGACGAGCAAGGCACCGCGCCGCGCGAACTCGTAAGCCAGGGCTTCGCCAATGCCGGATGAGGCCCCAGTGATCCAGATCACCTTGTTTTGGAAGTCTTTCATGCTGCTTTGAGGATTCAGCGGCCGTTGACCACTTTGTTGCGTTGCACCCCGAGGTCAATGACGCCATCGGGGCTTTGAATCCGCGCTTCAACGAGGTCACCGGCCTTGAGGTACTGGTCGCGGCCTTCCTGCACCTTGTTGAAGAAGGCCCATTTGGTTTTCTCTGGCAACAAAGCGCCCACACGCTGCTTGAAAGGCGATGGGACGGACAGGGCACAACCCGCCGGGGTGCCGGTGGACAAGAGATCGCCCACGTACAGGTCCTGCACGCCGGACAGCTCGGTCAGGGTCTCAGCCGGGCCGAACACCAGGTTGGCCGTCGAGTCTTTTTGCCGCGTCTGTCCATTGACCGTCAGCGTCAACTGCAGGTTTTTCAGATGTTTCATCTCGGCCGCCGTCATCAGGCACAAGAAGGGGCCAACCGGGCCAAAGGTGCGAAAGCTTTTGCCCTTGTAGAACTGCGTCTGCGGGATCTGGATGTCGCGCGCCGAGTAGTCGTTGACGATGACGGCGCCGGCCACGAACTCATGCAAATTGGCGTCGGTCACCACGGTCTTGGCGAGCACATCACGCTTGAGGATCAGGCCCAGCTCGATCTCATAGTCCAGAAAGCGAACCTGCGCCGGTTTGACCAATTCACTGTCGGCAGGGACGATGCAGCTCGTGGCTTTGGTGAAGATCATGTTGTAGGACTTGGCATCGGGGTCCATGCCCGATTCGATCATGTGCTGGCGGTAATTGGCGCCCTGGCAAATGAACTGCTGGTTGGAAGTCACGGGCGACAAAATCTGCACATCGGCCAAGGCCAGCGGCGTTTTGCTGGCCGCGTTCGACTGCGCGAACTCCCTCAAGCCATCGACTGGATTGCTTCGGATGAAATCCGCCGTGGTGGCGTATTCACCGGGCAGTGGCGTGATCTGGTTTTGAAACACCAGGCCCCACTGGATGCGGTGGCTGTGGGAAAAACGAACAACATGAATGGCCATGGGGCGTGCTCTGGGTGAAGAATGGGTGGGCCGCCTGCCGCTGCTGATGCCGGGCGGTGACGACGCCGCAACGGTTGGCACAGGCAAGACCATGGCGCCAACGGTGGCGGCACTGAGCTTGAGCGAGCGGCGGCGCGTGAGTGGGGTCATGCCGATGTCAGGCAAACAGCCTGGCCAAGGTGATGAGCTTGCGCACAGACAGGTCGGGGCTGCGCCGCAAATTGCGCAGCAGGGCCGCGATGTTCGACGGGGTCAGCTTGGGCTTGGTGAAACTGCTGGGCATCAGCGGCCCCCATTGCGACATGGCCTCACGGCTGACCGGGTGAACGCCGGTGCCCAGTTGGGCCGTCATCACATCGCCGTCGCAATAGTGTTCGTGCTTGGCACCCCAAGGGTCTTGCCAGTAGTCAAAGATCTGGCTGCCCAGGATGTGCCGGCCCATGCCCCAGGCGTGCCGCCACCCTCGTTCACGCAGCAGGCGCTGGCCCATGCCCACGGCATCGGCGTCCACCACCTCGTAAGCACTGTGGCTGTACAGTGGCATGAAGCCTTGTGCCAAGGCCAAGGTGTGGTGGTCAGCGGGTTGGGGCCCCAGGTTCAGGCGCATGAACGCCACGGCGGGCGAGCCATCGGGCAACACCTGCACATCGCTCGGGATGAGGCCCAGATGCCGCGTGTACCAGCCACAGGTCGCCTGGAAATCGGCCACCTCCAGCACGACATGACCGAGCTTGAGGATCTCTGGCGGCTCGACAGGCAGGCGCTGGGTCGCATCAACCCGCACAGGCGGGTTGCCCAGGTTCATGGCCAATGGTGGGCGCACGGCCAGTGGCGTTGACATCGACTGCCCAGCCACCACCTCGACTTCAAAGCCCGAGGGATCGACCAGGCTCACCACCTCACCGCCACCCGGCGTCCTGGCCACTCGCACCGGCGATGCGCCAGGCAGACTGGCCAGCTTCAGCAGATCAGCCCGGTCACCCACCGTCAGGCCAAAGCCCACGAAGCGCGGCTTTGCCGCCTGTGCCACGCGATAGCAGAACGGGGCGCTGCCAGCGGACCGGAAGTAAATGGCCCCGGCCTCGCGGTGCACCACCCTCAAGCCAAAGTCGGTCAGAAACCGCTCTGCCTTGTCCAGGTCGGGTCGCTCAAACATCAGGTAAGCCAGGCTTTGCGCCTTGACCGTCGGGTTGGCATGCCGCGCGGGCTCGAGCGTGCTCAACTTCATGGGGCCGACCGGTCAGGCAAGGCTGGCAGTTCATGGGTGGCCAGCGATTTGGCTTCATAGGGGTGAATGCCCAAGGCGATCAACACCAGCTCCGCCGTGTCCGAGCCTGCGGCGCGCCAAGTCTGATGGCCTTCGAGCACCAGCAAGATCGCGCCCAGCACCCCACCCGCCACCAAGCCCACCACCGAGGGCAACTGGGCCGTCTGGAAGCGGTAGCGTCCTTCCAGAACACCATTCATCAGGTCTTGCACGGGCTGCCCATTCCACATCTGTTGCATGGAAGGGTTGGCAAAGGCGAAGCGGTTGATGAAGCGCCCCCAGTCCGGCTCCTCGTGCGCGCGCCGAACGTAGAAGCGAATGCCATTGGCCAAGCGGTGCGCCGGATCGACCACGCCCTGAAAACTCAAGGCCACACGCTCGTTCATCTCGGCAGCCAGTTGGCCCGCCACGTCTTCGAACAGCCGTTCTGGTTCGCTCACATGGGCGTAGATGGTGCCTCGAGCCACGCCCGCTGCCAAGGCCAACTCTTTCACATTGACCTGTGTGACCCCGCGCTCGGCGAAGAGCCGCAATGCGGCTTGATGAATGCGCTCTTGAGCGCTGGTGGAAGGAGCCATGGTTGACCTCACGTTTGAGACCTCAAATTGAACACATGTGTTCAATTTAGTCAATTAAAAATGACCTGGCATCTTCCCTAGGTGCTTTAATTGAACACGTGTGTTCAATTTGAGGCATTTAATACCTATTTCTCGAAAGCATGCAATGCAGTTGCTCCCCTCTCACACCTCCGTGATCGTTGTCGGCCTGGGGCCCGTCGGCGCAGCCCTGTGCAATCTGCTGGGGCGCCACGGCATCCAGGTGCTGGCCATTGATCTGGCCACCGAGGTCTTTGCCGCACCCCGCGCCATTGCCCTGGACAACGAGGCCCTTCGCATCCTGCAGATGTGCGGCGTGACCGAGGGTGAGTTCGAGACGGTGGCCATTCCGCACGTGCGCATGCACTCACCAGTGTTTGGTCAATTCGGGCAGGCCAACTCGTGCGGCCCCATGGACGGGCATCCCAAACTGGTCACGTTTTTCCAGCCCGAACTCGAAGCGGTGCTGCGCGCCAAACTGGCCATGCACCCACACGTGCAAACCCATTTGGGCGTCGAAATGGTCTCATTCACCCAAGACGGCGGTGGCGTGCACGTGAGTCTGAAAACGGCCAACGGCTCGGTGTTCGTCGTGCGTGCCGACTACCTCATCGGGGCCGATGGGGCCAACTCGCTCGTGCGCCGTCAACTGGGGCTTCCGTTTGATGGGCAGTCTTATCCCGAGGATTGGCTGGTGGTCGATGCGAAGAAGGTGCCTGATCCCATTGACCACGTCGAGTTCCTGTGCAACCACAAGAGGCCCGTGCCGCACATGGTGGCCCCGGGCGGGCGCCAGCGCTGGGAGTTCAAGCTGGCCGCGCATGAATCACGCGAAGAAATGGAAAAGCCCGAAACCATTCGGCGCCTGCTGGCCCCATGGGCCAGGACGGAGGAGATCGAGATCGAACGGGTGGCGGTGTACCGCTTTCACGCGCGGGTGGCCAATCGCTTTTCATCGGCGCGCGCTTTCCTGGTGGGCGATGCGGCGCACATCACGCCGCCCTTCATTGGTCAGGGCCTGGTGGCCGGTTTGCGCGATGTGGGCAACTTGGGCTGGAAGCTGGCCTGGGTGCTCCAGGGCCGGGCCAGCGCTGCCATCCTGGAAACCTACAACCAGGAGCGGCGCCCTCATGTGGTGGCGATGGTGCGGCTGGCCACCTTCATGGGCCGCATGGTCATGCCCGGCAATGCGGTGTCAGCCTTCTTACTGCATGGCGTGATGAGTGGCCTGCGTTTGGTCCCCCGCTTGCGACGCCTGTTCGAGGAGCTGGAGGTCAAGCCAGCACATTGCTTTCAGAAAGGGCTGTTCTTGGGCAAAGGCGGGCCGTCGCGGCTGCGGCGTGGGGGCCTCCTGGCGCAAGGTTGGGTGCGAGGGAGCTTGAACGCTCGGCCATTGTTGAGTGACGACGTGTTCGGCGAGGCCATGGTGGCCATCGGCTTTGGCGTGGACCCTCAGCGGCACCTTGACCCCGCCGTGTCCCGTTCGTGGGTGAAGGCGGGGGGGCGATTTGTTCAGATCGATCCGCGGGGGCCATCATGCGCTCCCACGCGCTCCGAACGCTGGGAAGACATCAGTGGAGTGCTGATTCCGAACTACGCGCCGATGGGCTGGGTGGCCATTGCACGGCCTGACCGCACTGTCATGCACGATGGCCCCGCCACCAGTGTGTCCAGACTGATCAGCGACAGTTTGAGTGTCTTGTCGCAGGCCCCGCTGCAAGCAGGGGCTGCGCTAAACACAGCTGGAGATCAATGCGCATGAATGACGGACCCGCCTCCTGTTCAGCGCATGTCAAACCGATCCAGGTTCATCACCTTGGTCCATGCCGCCACAAAGTCCTGGGCGAACTTGGGCTGCGCGTCGGCGCTGCCGTAGACCTCGGCCATGGCTCGCAAGTGCGCGTTCGATCCGAAGATGAGATCGATGCGCGTGGCCGTCCACTTCACGGCGCCGGTCTTGCGGTCGCACCCCTCAAACGCGTCCTTGGCGTCTGAGGTGGGCTTCCACACTGTGCCCATGTCCAGCAGGTTGACGAAGTAGTCGTTGCTCAAGCAGCCCGGCTTCTGGGTGAAGACGCCGTGCGGGGTCTGCCCCACATTGGCCCCCAGCACGCGCAAGCCGCCGACCAGCACGGTCATCTCGGGCGCGGTCAGCGTCAGCAGTTGCGCCTTGTCGATCAGCAGCGCCTCGGCCGACACGGCATAACGCAGCTTCTGGTAGTTGCGAAAGCCATCGGCGATGGGCTCCAGCGGCACAAAGGATGGCACGTCGGTCTGATCCTGCGAGGCGTCTGTGCGGCCCGGCGTGAAAGGCACTGTCAACGCGTGGCCGGCATCGCTGGCGGCCTTCTCAACACCTGCACTGCCGGCCAGCACGATCAGGTCGGCCAGCGAAATAGCCTTGCCGCCAGTTTGGGCCGCATTGAAATCACCGCGAATGCCTTCCAGCACTGCCAGCACGGTCGCCAGTTGCGTCGGCTGGTTGGCGGCCCAGTCCTTCTGCGGTGCCAGGCGGATGCGCGCGCCATTGGCACCGCCCCTCATGTCCGACCCACGGAATGTGGAGGCCGATGCCCAGGCCGTCGAGACGAGTGGCGCCACCGTCAGGCCAGAGGCCAACACTGTTTGCTTGAGCGCCGCGACATCTTGAGCATCGACCAGTGCGTGGTTCACGGCGGGGACGGGGTCTTGCCAGATGAGTTCTTCGGCGGGCACTTCAGGCCCCAGGTAGCGGGCACGCGGGCCCATGTCGCGGTGGGTGAGTTTGAACCAAGCCCGCGCAAAGGCATCGGCGAATTGATCGGGATTGGCCAGGAAGCGCCGGGAGATCTTCTCGTAGGCCGGGTCCATGCGCAACGACAGGTCGGTGGTCAGCATGGTGGGCGCCAGGCGTTTGGCAGGGTCGTGCGCATGCGGGATGGTGCCCGCACCCGCGCCGCCCTTGGCCACCCACTGGTGGGCGCCAGCCGGGCTCTTGCTCAACTCCCACTCAAAGCCGAACAGGTTCTCAAAGAAGTTGTTGCTCCACTTCGTGGGCGTGGTGGTCCAGGTGACTTCCAGCCCGCTGGTGATCGTGTCGCCCCCCTTGCCAGTGCCGAAGCTGCTCTTCCAGCCGAAGCCCTGGTCTTCGATGCCAGCCGCCTCGGGCTCGTCAGAGACATGAGAAGCGGGGCCAGCGCCGTGGGTCTTGCCAAAACTGTGGCCGCCAGCGATCAGCGCAACGGTCTCTTCATCGTCCATGGCCATGCGCGCGAAGGTGTCGCGGATGTCAAAGGCAGCCGCGAGGGGATCGGGGTTGCCGTCCGGTCCCTCCGGGTTGACGTAGATCAACCCCATCTGCACGGCGGCCAGTGGGTTCTCCAGGTTGCGCGTGTGCTTGTCACCGTCGGCCTTGTCGTCGGACACCAGCACCCCACCGCCCTTGGCCACCCCCTCCGAGCCCTGGGCGTAGCGCAAGTCGCCGCCCAGCCAGGTGGTCTCGCGGCCCCAATGCACGTCTTGATCGGGCTCCCACACGTCTTCACGGCCACCCGCAAAACCGAAGGTTTTGAAGCCCATGGTTTCAAGCGCGACATTGCCGGTGAGGATGATGAGGTCGGCCCACGAAATCTTCTGGCCATACTTTTGCTTGATCGGCCAGATCAGGCGACGGGCCTTGTCCAGGCTCACGTTGTCAGGCCAACTGTTCAAGGGTGCGAAGCGCTGCTGCCCACGTCCAGCACCACCCCGTCCATCACCGATGCGGTAGGTGCCAGCACTGTGCCAGGCCATGCGGACGAACAGTGGCCCGTAATGGCCAAAGTCGGCTGGCCACCAATCTTGCGAATCGGTCATCAAGGCCGCCAGGTCTTTTTTGACGGCCGCCAGGTCCAGGCTCTTGAAAGCCTCTGCGTAGTCGAAACCCGGGCTCAGCGGATCAGATTTGGCGGAATGCTGATGGAGCAGGTCCACGCGCAGTTGCTTGGGCCACCAGTCTTGATTGGTCGTGCCAGCGCCTGCGGCGTGGTTGAACGGGCACTTGGCCTCTGTCTTGTCGCTGCCCATGTGAGCGCCTCTTTCTGGTTTAGAAGGAATGTAAATTCTCTTGCAGAACCCAGGCTGACTCGAACAAATATCCTCATCGGCCCGATAGCGGGAGCGACGGTCGGACCAGGCAAGGCTTCAGGGCCATGCGGGTTTCGTCATCCGCCACGCCCGTGGCGGGCAAGCCAGCCGATTTTTGGAAATTCAACAACGCGGTCCTGGTTCTGAGGCCAGAAACACCATCGATCATCCCGGGGTCGTGCCCGGCCATTTTCAAGCATTGTTGAACCGAGGCAATGTTCAAGGGTGGGACCACCGGTTGCACTGGTTTGACCTCGTCAACCTGCTTTTCGAGGCTAATGAGCTGGTGGTTCTTGCAGTCGTATTGGGCGACAAACTTCTCGGGCGGCTCGGTCAACGCCAGCATGGCGGCCTTGATCTGGCCATTGACGACATTCAAGCGAAAGTCCTGGATGGCCCATTGCGCAGACAAATAACCGGATGCAGCCGGGGCGGATTTCAGAAGGTCGGCAGAGCAAGACTGCGGGCTGGCAAACATGAGATCGCGCCCCCGGGCATGAGCGCCATCAACCAGAACGCTACTGCCACCACATAGGGCATGGCCAGCACCCCGCGCTGAATGGAAATGAAGCCTTTGTTCACCCGATGAGGGATGAAGCTTTGAGCATCCTTGAAGTTGTCGCTTTGATGGTCGGCAAATGCCTCAAGGAGCCCACCGATCACGGCCCATAGCTTTCCCAGGTTGCTAGACAAGCTGAACTCATAGACCATGAAAACCACGGACAACATCAAGCCACACCAACCAATGAGTACAGGCGAAATGGTGTTGTCGTCCCTGAAGAATTGCGAGACCAAAGCGGCAGTTGCCGTCAGAAAAACGGGGAGCAGGACGTACCGCGTGGTGCCGTAGTACCGAATGCTGGCTCCTGTTTCCTTGTGGATCTCGTCCACACCGATGGTTGACATCTCAAGCTCCGTTTTTCCCCGGTTGGACATGACGTCACTGCCCGGCTTCGTACCACTTGGCCAAGACCCCACGCTCATCCTCGGTGATCTGCGTGGCGTTGTTCATCGGCATGGCCCGCAGCATCACCGCCTGCTGGTAGATCTGTTGTTGGTGCTGCTTGATCAGCTCGGGTGTGTGCAAGGCCACCCCCTTGTTGGCCAGGTCGGCGTTGTGGCACATCACACAGCGCTGTTGAACAATGCCGTTGACCTGGGACAGCAGCGGGTCCATCGGTGCGGTGGCCACAGGGGCTGATGGCGCATCCGCAGGCTTGGCCACCACGGCCGACCGCGGCGCAGGCGCCAGCCAGACCACCACGCCCAGCAACACCGCGCAGCCAGCCACGGCCCAGCCCCAGGGCGCCTGGGTACCAGCGACTTCGGTCTTGTGCCGTGCCACGAAGAAGTGGCGAATCAAAGCTCCCGCCAACATCAGCAGCACGAGGGCCAGCCAGTTGTGGGCATGGCTGTAAACCCAGCTGTAGTGATTGCTGAGCATGGCGATCAACACCGGCATCGCGAAATAGGTGTTGTGCACGCTTCGCTGCTTGCCACGCTGGCCGTGCACCGGGTCCACCGGCTGGCCCGCCTTGATGGACTCGACCACCGTGCGCTGCCCGGGGATGATCCAGAAGAACACGTTGGCGCTCATGGTGGTGGCCATCATGGCGCCCACCAGCAAGAATGCGGCACGGCCTGCGAACAACTGCGACGCGGCCCAGGCGGCGAGCACCACCACGCCAAACACCAGCGCACCAACCAGGGCGTTGCCCTCAGGTTTGCGGCCCACAGTGCGGCAGATCACGTCATAGATCACCCAAAAGCCCACCAGGAACAGCAAGGCCGTGGTCACGGCGGCCATGGGCGTCCAGTTGAAAACCGACTTGTCGATCAAAAAGGTGCCCGCATTGAACAGGTACAGCACCGTGAACAGCGCAAAACCGGTCAGCCACGTGGAGTAGCTCTCCCAATAAAACCAATGCAGGTGCGCAGGCACGGCCTTGGGCGCGCCCAGGTACTTTTGAGGGTTGTAGAAGCCACCGCCGTGCACGGCCCACAGCTCGCCACCCACACCCTTGTCTTTCAGGGCCTGGTCAGGCGGCGGGGTCAGGCTGTTGTCCAGCCACACGAAGTAAAACGAAGAGCCAATCCAGGCGATGGCCACGACCACATGGGCCCATCGCAGCAATAGGTTGGCCCAGTCCAGGGCGTAGTTCAGCCAGGGCGCCAAATCTGCAAACATCGATCAACTGCCTCGGTAGGTGGAATAGGCCCAGGGGCTGACCAACAGGGGCACGTGGTAGTGCACGGTGCCATCGGCGATGCCGAAGTCCAGCGGCACCTGGCCCAAAAAGGCGGGCTTGGGCAGATCGACGCCCTTCTGCCGAAAATACGCCTCGACGTCAAACACCAGGCGGTAGCGGCCCGGCACCAGGTCGTGACCGGCCAGCAATGGCGCGTCCAGGCGGCCGTCGGCATTGGTGCGCGCCTGCTTGATCAAGGCCCATTCGCCCTGCATCACGTACAAGGTCACCGACATGCCGACGGCGGGGTGGCCATGCACGGTGTCAAGCACATGGGTGGTCAGGCGCCCTGATGGCGCGGAAGCAATGGGGGGATTGGGGTCGGTCATGGATCTGGGTGTCCTGGCACGGCATGTGCCTTCAAATGGTAGCGATGCAAGTCGCGGGCCGACCATGAAAGGCCGTCTCGAGCTTGCCGACAGCGCAAAAAACTGTATACACTTTAACCACGATGAGCGCTTCACGCAAGAACCTCCGCCTGAGCAAGGTCGATGCAGACGCCCTGCCGACCGTGGACCAGGCGTGCGCCGACGAGGTCGAATCATCCAGCACCGAAATCATTGTGACCGCGGTAACCCGGGCCATCGTGGAGCACCGACTGCAGCCCGGTGCCAAGCTGGTCGAGCAAACCATCGGCGACCGCTTTGGCGTGTCGCGCACCATCGTGAGGCAGGCGCTGATCCGCCTGTCTCAGCTCAAGCTGGTGCGACTGGAACCAGCGCGTGGGGCCTTCGTGGCCAAGCCTTCGATCAAGGAAGCGCGCGAGGTCTTCGCCGTGCGCCGCATGGTCGAAAGCCAGATGCTGCGCGAACTGGTCGACCAGGCCAGCCCCGCCGACATCAAACGGCTGAAGGCGCATTTGAAAGCCGAGCGTGAGGCCGTGAGCCGCATCGACGTGGCCACGCGCACCAAGCTGCTGTTCGATTTCCACGTGCGCCTGGCCGAGGTGCTGGGCAACCAGGTCTTGATCGAGCTGATCCAGGAACTGGTGTCGCGCTGCTCTTTGATCACCTTGATGTACCAATCGTCCGACGACGCGGGTGCCTCCAATGCGGAGCACGTGGGCATCCTGCGGGCCATCGAGGCGCGCGATGCCGACGGGGCCATCCGCTTGATGGACGAGCACCTGAACACCGTCGAACATCAATTGACCGAACACCCCCGCGTCCCCCAGCTCACGCTGGCCGATGCCCTCCGACCATGACACTGAACCCTGCCCCCTACCCCCGCGACCTGGTCGGCCATGGCCGCCATCCGCCCCATGCCCAATGGCCCGGTGGTGCCCGCATCGCCGTGCAGTTCGTGCTGAACTACGAAGAAGGCGGTGAAAACAGCGTGCTGCATGGCGACCCGGGCAGCGAGCAATTCCTCAGCGAGATGTTCAACCCGCCCGCGTTTGCAGACCGGCACCTGAGCATGGAGTCGATCTACGAGTACGGATCGCGCGTGGGCGTGTGGCGCCTGCTGCGCGAGTTCGAGCAACGGCAGTTGCCACTCACGGTGTTCGGCGTGGGCATGGCCCTGCAACGCCACCCGGAACTGACCCGGGCTTTTGTCGAGTTGGGCCATGAGATCGCTTGCCATGGCTGGCGCTGGATCAGCTACCAGAACGTGGATGAAGCGACCGAGCGCGAGCACATGGCGCTGGGCATGCAGGCCATTGAGCAGCTCACCGGCCAGCGTGCCCTGGGCTGGTACACCGGCCGTGACAGCCCCAACACGCACCGGCTGGTGGCGGATTACGGTGGCTTCGAGTACGACAGCGACCACTACGGCGACGACCTGCCCTTCTGGATGCCGGTGACCAAAACCAGTGGCGAGACCGTGTCGCAGTTGATCGTGCCCTACACGCTCGATGTGAACGACATGCGCTTTTGCCTGCCGCAAGGCTATTCGCAGGCTGACGACTTCTTCACCTACCTGCGCGACACCTTCGACGTGCTCTATGCCGAGGGCGACCCCAACGGCGCCAACTCGCCCAAGATGATGAGCGTGGGCATGCACTGCCGCCTGCTGGGCAGGCCAGGCCGCATCCGTGCACTGCAACGTTTTCTGGACCACCTCGAAGCGCACGACAAGGTGTGGGTTTGCCGCCGCCTGGACATCGCGCGCCACTGGAAAAAGGTGCACCCAGCATGAGCCTCACCCTCGACCAACTCAACGGCGCCGACCAAGCGGGCTTCACCGCCTTGCTGGATGGGGTGTACGAACACTCACCCTGGATCGCGGAGCAGGCCTGGGCTCAGCGTCCATTCAAATCGCTGCCACACCTGAAGCACGCCCTGGCGCAGGTGGTGCGGCAAGCACCGCAGGAAGCCCAACGGGGCCTGATCCGCGCTCACCCGGAGCTGGCCGGCAAGGCTGCCGTGGCCGGGCAACTCACGGCCGAGTCCACCAACGAACAAAGCAAGGCAGGCCTGACGCACTGCACCGCCGAAGAGTTCGCGCTGCTACATCAGCTCAACCAGGACTACAACGCGCGCTTCGGCTGGCCCTTCATCATGGCGGTGCGCGGCCCGCGTGGACAGGGCCTGAGCCGCTCGGCCATCATCGCCACCTTCCAGCGCCGCCAGGACAACCACCCTGACTTTGAGCTGGCCGAATGCCTGCGCAACATCCACCGCATCGCCGAAATCCGCCTGAACGACAAGTTCGCCGTCGCCAACCTGGAGGGCGAGCTCGTGTGGGACTGGGCCGAAGCCCTGGCCCGTCACACCGAAGGCGTGGGCGACACCGCCAGCCACTTGACGGTGACCTACCTGACCCCAGCTCACCAGGCCTGCGCCCGCGACTTGCAAACCTGGATGCACGACTGCGGCTTCGACGAAGTCCGCCAGGACGCCGTGGGCAATGTGGTGGGCCGCTACCAGGGCACCGACCCCGAGGCGCCCTGGCTGCTGACCGGCTCGCACTTCGACACCGTGCGCAACGGTGGCAAATACGACGGTCGCCTGGGCATCTTCGTGCCCATGGCCTGCGTGCGCCAGCTGCACCGTCGCGGCGAGCGCCTGCCTTTCGGCATCGAGGTGGTGGGTTTTGCCGAAGAAGAAGGCCAGCGCTACAAAGCCACCTTTTTGGGATCCGCCGCGCTGACTGGCGACTTCAAACCCGCCTGGCTGGACCTGGCCGACGCCGACGGCATCACCGTGCGCCAGGCCATGGTGGACGCTGGCCTGCCCGGCACGCTGGCGGCCATCACGGCCCTCAAGCGCGACCCGCTCCAGTACAAGGGCTTCGTGGAAGTCCACATCGAGCAAGGCCCTTTGTTGGACGAGATCGACATGCCACTGGGCGTGGTCACCGCCATCAATGGCAGCGCGCGCTACAGCGGCGAAGTGATCGGCATGGCCAGCCACGCTGGCACCACCCCCATGGACCGCCGCAAGGATGCCGCCGCCGCCGTGGCCAAGCTGGTGCTGTATGTCGAGCGCCGCGCGGGCCTCGACCTCACAAGCCCGCATGGGCCCTCCGTCGGCACCGTGGGCGTGCTGAACGTGCCCCAAGGCTCGATCAACGTGGTGCCTGGACGCTGCCAGTTCACGCTGGACCTGCGCGCGCCCAACAACGCGCAGCGCGACGCACTGGCTGCGGACGTGGAAGGCGCCCTGCAAAGCATCTGCCAACGCCGGGGCGTGCACTACAAGCTCGAGCGCACCATGACGGCCTCGGCCGCCCCCAGCGACCCGGCCTGGCAAGAACGCTGGGCCCAAGCCGTGCAAGCCACCGGCCTGCCCGCCTACTACCTGCCCAGTGGCGCGGGCCACGACGCCATGAAGCTCCATGAAGTGATGCCGCAAGCCATGCTCTTCGTGCGCGGCGGCAACGCGGGCATCAGCCACAACCCGCTTGAAACCATCACCAGTGACGACGCCCAACTGTGCGTGGACGCCTTCATGCACCTGCTGAACCACCTATGACAACCGCCTCTGCTTACCAAGCCCTGGACGCCTGGATCGATGCCCACTTTGACGACGAGGTGCGCTTTTTGCAGGCCCTGGTTCAGGTGCCCACCGACACCCCGCCAGGCAACAACGCACCACACGCCGAACGCACAGCCGAACTGCTGCAAGGCTTTGGCTGGGAAGCCGAAAAGCATGCCGTGCCAGAAGCCGAGGTGCGCGACTACGGCCTCACCAGCCTGACCAACCTGATCGTGCGCCGCCGCTTTGCAGAAGGTGGCCCCACCGTGGCCCTCAATGCCCACGGTGACGTGGTGCCACCCGGCGAAGGCTGGACCCATGACCCCTATGGCGGCGAGGTGGTCGATGGCAAGCTGTACGGCCGCGCCAGCGCCGTCAGCAAGAGCGACTTCGCCACCTTCAGCTTTGCCCTGCGCGCGCTGGAAGCCCTGGCCACGCAGGCCGGAGCGCCCCGCCTCAAAGGCGGCGTCGAGTTGCACTTCACCTACGACGAAGAATTTGGCGGCGAGATGGGCCCGGGCTGGTTGCTGCGCCAGGGTCTGACCAAACCCGACTTGCTCATCGCCGCCGGTTTCAGCCACGAGGTGGTCACCGCCCACAACGGTTGCCTGCAGATGGAAGTGACCGTGCACGGCCTGATGGCGCACGCCGCCATCCCGCACACCGGCATTGACGCCTTGCAAGGCGCGGTGGTCATCCTCAATGCCCTGTACGCGCAGAACACCCTCTACAAGGCAACCACCTCCAAGGTGCCGGGCATCACACACCCCTACCTGAACGTGGGCCGCATTGAAGGCGGCACCAACACCAACGTGATCCCTGGCAAGGTCATCCTGAAGCTGGACCGCCGCATGATCCCGGAAGAAGACCCCGTGGCCGTTGAAGCCGACATCCGCCGCGTGATCGCCGAGGCCGCCGCCACCTTCCCGGGCATCACCGTCGACGTGAAGCGCCTGTTGCTGGCCCAATCGCTGCAACCATTGCCTGGCAACACATCCCTGGTCGAGGCCATTCAGAAGCACGGGCAAACGGTGTTTGGCGAACGCATCCCCAACATGGGCACGCCGCTGTACACCGATGTGCGGCTGTACTGCGCCCACGGAATTCCTGCCGTCATCTATGGCGCCGGGCCGCGCACGGTGTTTGAATCGAACGCCAAGCGCGCCGACGAGCACCTTGTGCTGGACGACCTGCGCAAGGCCACCAAAGTGATCGCCAGGACCTTGCTAGACCTGTTGACTTGATGCCTGGTTTGGGCAGCCACGCAGCGCATCACCGAGAATTCAGTTTTCGACCAGCACAAGGTATTTCGATGTTCAGCGAGTTGCAACCAAGCGCCGTGTGGGCCCACTTCGCCACGCTGTGCCGCATTCCCCGCCAGTCCAAGCAGGAAGACGCCTTGCGAGACCACCTGCAGGGCTGGGCCGTGCAGCTTGGCTTGGCCACGCAGGTCGATGCCGCTGGCAACCTGATCATCCGCAAGCCCGCCAGCCCGGGCCGCGAGCACGTGCCCGGCATGGTGCTGCAAGGGCACTTGGACATGGTCTGCCAGAAGAACAGCGACTCGGCACACGACTTCGCGCGCGACCCGATCAAAGCAGTGCTGCGCGACGGCCACCTCATCGCCGAGGACACCACGCTGGGCGCCGACAACGGCATGGGCGTGGCCATGATCCTGGCGGTGCTGGAAGACGCCACCTTGACCCACGGCCCGATCGAAGCGCTGTTTACCGTGGACGAAGAAGCCGGCATGGGTGGTGCGCAAGGCCTGGCCAGCGGCGTGCTGCAAGGCAGCGTGATGCTGAACCTGGACACCGAAGAATGGGGCGAGTTTTACCTGGGCTGCGCCGGTGGCATGGATGTGAACGTGTCCCGCCCCGGGCAGGCCCGGCCGCTGCCAGCCGGTCATGAAGCCTGGCGAGTGTCACTGCGCGGTCTGCGCGGAGGGCACTCGGGTGTCAACATCCATGAAGAGCGTGGCAACGCCATCAAGTTGCTGGTGCGGGTGCTGCACGACCTGGCACGACGCCACCCGCTGTGGCTGTCCGAGCTGCAAGGCGGCACCGCCCGCAACGCCCTGCCCCGCGAAGCCTTTGCCACCGTGGCCTTGCCAGCAGGAAGAGGCGCCCAGTTGGCCGATGAATTGCTGCGCTGGCAAAACCTGCTGGGCCAGGAATTGGCGGGCGTGGAATCCGGCTTGCAACTGAATGCGCAGGCCGCCTCGGCCACCCAAGTGCTGTCGGCCGAAGACCAAAGCATCTGGCTGAACACCTTGCATGCCAGCCCCCACGGCGTGCGGCGCATGAGCCAACGCGTGCCCGGTGTGGTCGAAACCTCGAACAACCTGGGCATGGTGGACCTGAAGCCGGGGGGCGGCCGCTGCAACTTCATGGTCCGCTCGCTGCTGGACAGTGGCAGCCGGGCGCTGGCCGACGAGATCGTCAGCCTGTGGGCACTGTCCGGCACGGCGGCTGAATCGGCGGGCCAGTACCCCGGTTGGACACCCAACCCGGACTCGGCCCTGCTGAAGCTGTGCCAACAGGTTTACCGAGACCAGTTCAAAGCCGAATCAGCCGTGCAGGTGATCCACGCTGGCCTGGAGTGCGGGATCATCGCAGCCAAGTACCCAGGCATGGACATCGTCTCTTTCGGGCCCACCATCCGGGGCGCCCATGCCCCTGGCGAATCCGTGGACGTGGCCTCGGTGGCGCGCACTTGGCAATTGCTGACCGCGATCCTGGCGGCGCACGCGTGAGGCCTGGCAGGCTGCAATGCACACGGTGTTTTCGGCCCGAAAGCGCCTGCATCTGCCAATGGGTCACGCCCCTCTCGACTCAGGCAGACGTGCTCATCCTTCAGCACCCACTCGAAGTCCACCATGCCAAGGGCAGCGCACGCCTGCTGCACCTCAGCCTGCCAGGCAGCCGCCTGGTCATTGGCGAGGCTTTTGACCCGCTGGCGCTTCAAGGCCTTCTGACCACGGACCGCGTCAATGTGCTGCTATACCCAGGTGATGCAGAAGAGGCGGCGCCTGGCCTCTTGCCGACCGACCCCAGCCAGATCCGCCTGGTCGTGCTGGATGGCACGTGGCGAAAAAGCCGCAAGATGCTGCACCTGAATCCAGCCTTGCACCAGCTGCCTCGCCTGGCGCTGCAGGCACCGCCGCCGTCTCATTACCTGATCCGCAAAGCGCACCGCCCCGGCCAGTTGTCCACGCTGGAAGCGACCTGCTTGGCGCTGCAACAACTGCAAGGTCCATCTGGCCGATTTGCCCCCTTGCTGGCGGCTTTTGACGGCTTCGTGGCCAGCCAGATCCGCTGATTCCGAACATGCCCTGCGGGCTTGTGGTCTACTGCCCTGGTGGACAGTTGTGTTGGTGTTGTGCCCGTTGCCGCTTCGTCCACTGGCGGCCAGTGTTCAAAACAAACATGCCTCTGGATTCACGCCATGATCAACTTCGTGCCACGAAGCATCAGCCCACGAAAAACCTGGACCTTCAAACGCGCAGCCGTCCCCTCGGTGCGCCAGGCCAACACATGGAGCATCCGCAGCAGCTTGGCTTTGTTGGCCGTGGCTTGCATCCTGCCTGGCGCTCTGATGTCCAGCTACTTCATCGTGTCGGACTACCGGCAGCAAAAAGCGCGGGCTGTCCAGGAAGCCATCGCCACAGCAAGGGCGGCTGCCGCCAGCCTGGACCGTGACCTGGCCAGCATCGAAGCGGGCCTGCATGTGCTGGCCATTTCCAGTGCGCTGGACACCGATGACTTGACAACATTCCACCGCCAGGCAAAGCAGGCCCTTCCTTTTCAGAACATCACCAACTATGTACTGATTGATGCCGAGGGTCGGCAGCGGCTCAACACCATACTTCCGCCCAATGCCCCTTTGCCCGCGAAAGGTGGGCCCTCGCAACTGCACGGCGTGTTCACCACCGGCAGCACCGTCGTGACTGACTTGTTCATGGGGCCCGCCACCGGCAAACCCATCCTGGCCATTGGCGTGCCCGTCACACGCAACGGCCGCATCATCTACAGCCTCAATGCCGGGATATTTCCGGACCGCCTGGCCAAGGTTCTACTGGCTCAACGGCTGCCCCCTGACTGGATTGGCGCCGTGGTGGATAGCCAAGGAAAAATAGTCGCACGCACGCACGAGCTGGCTCGATTCCAGGGCAAGCCTGCCGTGCCTGACCTGGTGCGCATGGCACGAGAACAGCGCGAAGGTGTGCTTGAAACCATCACCCTGGATGGCATTCCCGTGATCACGGCCTTCAGCCGATCCACGACCTGGAATTGGACCGTGGCAGTTGGCGTGCCCAAGGCCGGCCTGAATGCCGGGCTGAAACAATCCTTGGCCCTGCTGCTGCTCGCCAACACATTGCTGTCAGTAGCCGCGATGTGGCTGGCATGGCGCCTCGCTTTGGCCAAGGTGGTGTACCCGGCGCATCGCCTGCTGGCGCGCATGGGCAGCCTGTCACGTGGCGTGGATCCTGGGCCCCCTTCCAATGCCATGGCGAGCCACGAGTTTGTGGCGCTGGAGCAAGGTTTTTCAGAGATGGGCGAGCGCCTGCGGCAGCAAGAGCGGGAGCGTCGGGCCAAGGCGGCCGCCGAAGCCGCCAACCAGGCCAAAACCGATTTCCTGTCGCGCATGAGCCACGAGCTGCGCACACCATTGAATGCCGTTCTGGGTTTTGCGCAGGTGCTCAAGATGAACACGGCCGATCCACTCAGCACCCGGCAACTGGGCATGGTCAATCAGATTGAATCATCCGGATTGCACCTGCTAGAGATGATCTCCGACGTGCTCGACGTGTCGAAGATCGAAAGCGACGCGGTCGACTTGTTCATCGAGGACGTGGACGTGCGCACCCTGACGCGCGACTGCCAACAAATGCTGACCTCGCAAGTGCGGGAGGCCGGCGTGCACATGGAGATCATCACGCAAGACGGCGTGAGGCAGGTGCGCGCGGACCGTACCCGCCTCAAACAAGTGCTGTTGAACCTGCTCAGCAACGCCGTGAAGTACAACCGGCGCGGTGGCCAGGTCAGCCTGATCCTGCAGGCACACGACGGGCAATTGACCTTTCGGGTCAGAGACACCGGCATGGGCATGACACGGGAACAGGTTGAACACTTGTTTGAACCCTTCAACCGGCTAGGCCGCGAGAACACGGCCACACCCGGCACCGGCATTGGTCTGGTCATTTGCAAGCGGCTGCTGGAGTTGATGGGCAGCAGCTTGAGCGTGCGCACCATCGACAAGGAGGGCAGTGAGTTCCAGTTCACTCTGCCTGCCACGGGTTCCATTCAGGCGCAGAGCATCCCGGCCTCACCCATCCAAGACGCCAAGCCAGGCCAGCGCAAGGTGTTGTACGTGGAAGACCGCCAGACCAACCGCGACACCATGACCGCCATGCTGGGGCTGCGCCCACAGATCGATCTGATCTTTGAACACTCGGCACAGGCCGCCAAAGACCGACTTGAGCGCGAGGCCTTTGACCTGGTGATGCTGGATTTGCAGTTGCCCGATGGCCATGGGCTGAACCTCCTGGCCTGGTTGAGCGAGGACCGCCCGCCCCCCCGGCCACCCGTGGTCATCGTCTCTGCAGACGTCAGCGCCGACACCAAAGCCCGCGCAGAGCGGGCCGGTGCGGTGAGCTACCTTCAAAAGCCCCTGGATTTGAAGCTGACCCTGGAAATGCTGGATTCATTGCTGCACATGGACGCTGCGGGCAAGCAGCCCAGCTCCCACAAGCTTTGACGCACCGCCTCGTCCAATGGCGTGTGGGGTTCCTCGCCAATCACCGACCGCAACTTGCGGTTGTCCAGGCGCAAAGGCACTTGCCACAAATAGCGCATTTCGATGATCTCGCGCAGCAAGCTCACCAAAGGTGCGGCCAGGTAGATCAGCCACCACGGCAAGGCCTTGATCGGCAACTTGGGGTTGCCTGAAACCCGGCGGATTGACTCGGCCATGTCGATGCCGCGCGGTGTCCAATGCCCCTCAAAATGAAAAGTATCGAAAACGGGAAAACTTGACTGCACCTGGGCCAGGCGCACGATGGCCAAGGCCAGATCGGGTAGGTAGGCCCAGGCATGGCCCACCTCGGTGCTGCCCGGGAAAGCCACCGAACGCAAAGGCTGATTTGGCTTGACCATCAGGGTGGAAAACCACGAGCTGGGCGCATGGCCACCAAAGAAGTCGCCTGCCCGCACGACCAGCGAACGAACGCCTTGTGTCTGTGCTGCCTGAGCCAGCATCTGCTCCATCTCCACCCGCACAGCACCTTTGCGCGTTGTGGGATGCTGGGGTGATTCTTCGTTGACCACGGGCCAGGCATCAGGTCCGTAGTTGTAGACGTTGCCTGGAAAGATCAGGCGCGCACCACTGCTTCGAGCCGCTTCGATCGAATGGGCCAGCATGGGCAAGGCCAGCTCTCGCCAACGGGTGTATCGCGGCGGATTGGCACCGTGAAAAATGCAATCGACACCTTGGGCAGCCTTGACCACATCGGCTTGGTTCATGGCATCACCAACCCACCACTCAACGCCCTTCAAACCGGCTTGTGCAGGCTGCAGTTGCGTGGCGGCGGGTGGCTGGCGGGTCAAGGCCCGCACCTGCCAGCCCTGGGCCAGGAATGCCTGGGCCACTGCGCCACCCAGGCCCCCAGTGGCCCCAATCACCAAAGCTGTTTGACTCATCTGGATCACCGGTTGTTGCTTGCGATGATTTGGATCGTAGACAGCCGTGAACTGAACGGCAATTCGCTATTTTTGTTGACCTGTTATACATTTTTGCATGGACAGCAAACACATCGACTGGGGCTTGTACCGCTCCTTCCTGGCCGTGATGCGCGAGGGCAGCTTGTCAGGGGCTGCGCGCGCTTTAGGCATGACGCAACCCAGCATCGGTCGGCACATGGACGCCCTGGAACATGCCCTGGGCGTGACCTTGTTCATCCGCGCCCAGGGCGGGCTCACGCCCACGCCCGTGGCCACCGAATTGCTCGACTCGGTCGAGACCATGGCCGCTGCCGTGCAGCAAGCCGCGCGTGTGGCCTCCGGTGGCCGAGAAGAAGAGCGGGGCACCGTGCGCATCACGGCCAGCCAAATCATGGGGGGCGAGGTGCTGCCCGCGCTGTTGACCCAGTACAGGGAGCAGCATCCGCAAGTCACCATTGAATTGGTGCTGACCAACAAAAGTGAAGACCTGCTCAAGCGCGAGGCCGACATCGCCGTGCGCATGATCCGCCCTACCCAGCAGGCCTTGCTGGCCAAACGCCTGGGCCGCATCGACATTGGCATGTATGCCCATCAGGCCTACGTCAAAAAACACGGCCTGCCCAAGAGCCTGCTCGACCTGCGCCACCACGCCCTGATCGGCTCAGACCGCGATCCCACCATCGCGGCGTTGGCCAAGCAAATTGGCCTGCTCGTGTCACGCGATGATTTTGCCTTTCGCACCGACAGCGATCTGGCGCAGATGGCCGCGCTGCGGGCGGGCATGGGCATCGGCGGCTGTCAGATGGGCGTGGCCCGGCGCGAGCCTGCCCTGGTGCCGGTGCTGCCCGATGTGATGGTGTTCAGCCTGGACATGTGGCTGGTGACGCATTCAGGCCTGAAATCCAACCAACGGGTGATGGGTTTGTTCCGCTTCCTGAGCGAGGCCCTGAGTCGCTATTCGCAGTCCAGCCTCGGCAGTCCCTGAGCGGCCATCAGGCCCGGATTGATTGGCTTGCGCCATACTTGCGCATGGTCCCCACCATCCCGGAACACCCAATGGACTCCCCCATGAACAAGCGATTTCAGCGCACAAGCCTGGCTCTTTTGGCCTTGCTGTGCACCCCTTTGAGTCACGCGGCAGAAAAGTTCATTTACGTGACAAATTGGTATGCCCAGGCCGAACACGGCGGCTTCTACCAAGCGCAGGCCACCGGCCTGTATGCCAAAGCTGGTCTGGACGTCACCTTGAAGATGGGCGGGCCGCAGGTCAACATCATGCAATTGATGCTGGCCGGCCAGGCCGATTGCGTGATGGGCTACGACGTGCAGACCATCCAGTCCTGGGAGCAAGGCATCAAGGCCGTGACCGTGGCCGCCGCCTTCCAGAAAGACCCGGTGGTGCTGATTGCCCACCCCGATGTCAAGCAGTTGCCCGAGCTGAAAAGCCGCACCCTGCTGATTGGCAGCGCCGGCATGGTCACCTACTGGCCCTGGCTCAAAACCAAATACGGGTTCACCGACAGCCAGATGCGGCCCTACACCTTCAACATCCAGCCCTTTCTGGCCGACAAGGGCATTGCGCAGCAAGGCTACCTGGCGTCCGAGCCCTTTGCCATCCAGAAGGAGGGCAAGCTCAAACCCAGCGTCTTCATGCTGGCCGATGAAGGCTGGCCGCCCTATGCCACGGCCGTGGTCTGCATGGACAAGACCCTGAAAGAGCGGCCCAAGGCGGTGGCAGCTTTCGTCAAGGCCTCCATGGAGGGCTGGAAAAGCTACCTGACGGGCGACCCCTCTCCCGCCAATGCGCTGATCAAGAAAGACAACCCCAACATGACCGATGAGCAACTGGCCTACGGCATTGCCACCTTGAAAGACACCGGCACGGTGATGGGTGGCGACGCGGCCAAGCTGGGCATCGGCATCATCACGGACGAGCGCATGAAGCAGACCTACGACATGCTGGTCAAGCAAAAGCTGGTGGACCCGGTCAAGGTGCCGCTCAAACAGACCTACCGAACCGATTTCATCGCGCCGGCCAAGGTCATGCCCTGAGACCGGGAGCACGCCAGTTTGAGCATGCATCCAGCGATTGAAGTCCAGGGGGCCACGCAGGTCTACCCCAATGGCACGCAAGCCTTGCAGCCGGTGAACCTGTCGGTGGCCGAGGGCGAGTTCGTCACCCTGCTGGGCCCCTCGGGTTGCGGCAAGAGCACCTTGCTGCGCATGATGGCGGGCTTGCTGCTGCCCACGCAAGGCGGCATCGTCGTGCAGGGCAAACGCCTGTCCTTTGTGTTCCAGGATGCCACCTTGATGCCCTGGGCCAACGTGCAGGCCAATGTGCGCCTGCCGCTGGACCTGGCCCACCTGCCCAAGCCGCAGGCCGAAGCCCGCGTGGCGCGTGCGCTGTCGTTGGTGGGATTGCAAGGCGCTGCCCGGCAAAAGCCGCGCGAGCTGTCGGGCGGCATGCAGATGCGCGTGTCCATTGCCCGGGGCCTGGTGACCGAACCGCAGATTCTGCTGATGGACGAACCCTTTGGCGCCCTGGACGAGATCACGCGGCAGGGGCTGGACGACGAACTGCTGAAGCTTTGGCAGGCCCAAGGCTTGAGCGTGGTGTTCGTGACCCACTCGATCAGCGAAGCGGTGTACCTGTCGCAGCGCGTGGTCGTCATGGCGGTGCAACCGGGCCGCATCGTCGACGAAATCAGCATTGGCGCCCCCTACCCGCGCGGCGATGATTGGCGTGCCAGTGCGGCCTTTCACACGCTGGAGCGGCACCTGCGCCAATGCTTGAGCGACGCTTCCAAGGCGGTCGCATGAGCAGCGCATCAGCCTCTCGCCGAGAAGCCACCCTGCGCCTGGCCTTGCCGGTGCTGGCCGCCGCCTGCCTGCTGGGCGTGTGGCAAGCCTGGGTCACGCACTTTGACGTGCCATCCTACCTGGTGCCCTCGCCCTGGTTGATCGGCCAGACGCTGGTGGCAGACTGGGCCCTGCTGGGCGCGGCCTGGCTCGTGACCGCGAAGATCACCTTGCTGGCCTTTGCCGCCTCGATCCTGATTGGGAGCCTGATCGCCTTTGTGTTCGTGCAAAGCCGCTGGATCGAAGCTGCATTTTTTCCGTACGCGGTGCTGCTGCAAGTCACGCCCATCGTGGCCATCGCGCCGCTGATCATCATCTGGGTGAAGGACCCTACCTTGTCGCTGGTGGTGTGCGCCACGCTGGTGGCCTTGTTCCCCATCATTGCCAACACCACCACCGGTTTGCGCAGCATCAATCCCGGCCTGGCCGACTATTTCAAGCTGCAAGGGGCCAGCCGCTGGCAATTGCTGCTGCGGCTGCGCATCCCCAGTGCCCTGCCCTTTTTCATGGCGGGCCTGCGCATCTCGGGCGGCTTGTCCTTGATCGGGGCGGTGGTGGCCGAGTTCGTGGCGGGCACCGGGGGCACGGGCACCGGGCTGGCCTACCAGATCCTGCAATCGGGCTACCAGCTCAACATCCCGCGCATGTTCGCCGCGCTGCTGCTGATCACCCTGACAGGCGTTGGCCTGTTTGCCATGCTGTCCGCCTTGAGCCGGGCGGTGCTGGGCGGCTGGCACGAGTCGGCCCGGCCACTACACTGAGCGCCTTGCCTTGAACTTTGTTGTTGCCCCATGAGCTGGCTTGGCCACCTGAACCTGGATTACCGCCTTGACGGCCAGCGCACGATCGCGCACGACCTGCACCACGGGCCGCTGCGCGTGTTGCAGCGCCTTTACCCGGAAGGCGACGCCGTGTGCCACCACGTGCTGGTGCATCCGCCAGGCGGCATCGCCGGTGGTGACGTGCTGGAGATTGAAGCGCGGTTGGCGCCCGGCAGCCACGCCTTGATCACCACACCTGGGGCCACACGCTTTTACCGCAGCGCTGGCGAGTTGGCCCAGCAATCATTGATCGCCAAGGTGGCCGATGGCGCGCGGCTGGAATGGCTGCCGCTGGAAACCATCGCCTACCGAGGCTGCCGCGCCGAGAACCGCATGCGCTTTGAGCTGGCCCTTGGTGCCGAGATGATGGGCTGGGATGTGCTGGCCCTGGGCCTTCCGGCGGCGGGCGAGCTGTTCGACGACCCGGCCCATGCTGAGGGCCACTACACGCAGAGTATCGATCTGCCAGGCGTGTGGCTGGAACGCGGTACTGTCAAAGCCAACGACCATCGCTTGCTGGACAGCCCTCTGGGTTGGGCAGGCCACCGCGTGATGGCCACGCTTTGGTTTGCCACTGGCGGGGCCATGCCCAGCGCCCGTCGCGATGCCTTGCTGGACGGTGCCCGGGCCTTGATCGAGGCGCATGCCTTGAAAGCGCAAGCCGGTTGCACCAGCCCACACGATGAGGTGGTGGTGCTGCGCGTACTGGCGAATCGCGTGGAGCCCGCCATGCAATTGCTCACCGAGGTGCGGGCCTGTTGGCGTGATATGGCTTGGCAAATGGCGGCCTGCCCACCACGGGTCTGGCGGACCTGAACGCACACGGTCTCTCAGCCAATGCGCTCCAGGTCGCGGGGCATGGATGGTGCCTGGGCGCTGAAAAGGCCGGCTGCTTTCTCGTCCATGTGACGCTCGCCTTGGGGTGCCAAGGGGTCATTTTCCTCCTCATCATCGCCCTCGGGGCCATTGCTGAGGCCCATCACCGGCAAGGGGTCGATGGAGCGCCAGGCCGGTGTGCTGATCATCAAACTGGCCAGCAGGCCTGACATGCGCGCGGCCCACCACACAGCCCCCACCGAGACGACCGCGCCCGAAGTCTGCACGGCCACTTTCTGCACCTTGACCAACTGGTCATCAGGCGTCTCTGCGAAGTTCAATGAGGCAGCGTGTGCGCCACCATGGTCGGAGCCGGCATTCAAGGACAGGTTCAGGCCCAGACCACCCGCCCCTTCCTCGATGGGCTTCATGCCATTGATCGACGCCATGAAAGCCCGACCCGCGTTGAATGCCAGGTCCAGCCCCCCGAGATCCAGGCGGAAATTAAAACTCTGCCCCTGATAAGCCCCATTGAATGACGAGGTGCCGGCATAGCGAGCCAGCGCGCCACCCGCCCCTGACGAGCCATTCGAGGAGCTGGAGGCGCCCGTGGGTGGCAACCCGGACAAGTCACCCTGATCACCGACGCTGTCGCCGGTGCCTTGCTCCGTGCCGGGGTTGGTCACCACAACCGGGTCAGGAATGGGATCCATCGTCGGCGGCGTGACAGGGGTTGATGCGTCAATCACCGGGGCAGAATCGACAGGGGTTGATGGCGTCGTGGGGGTGCTGGTCCCCGTGCCCGGATTGACGATGATCACCTCGTCAACCGGCGGGCTCGCCACCGAGATCATCACTGTTCGCAGGCTGCTTTGCAGCTGGCCGTCAAACGCCACGTAGGTGAACTGGTCCATGCCCGAGAACCCGGCCGTCGCCTGGTAGTGCAGGCTGCCATCGCCCAGGATGGTCAGTTGGCCATGCGTCACGGTGTCCACGACTTGCACGGTCAAGGTGTCGCCGTCCAGGTCGGTCGCAGTACTCAGCAAGGTGCCGGTGTCCACGGTGACCGAAGGACTGGCCGCCATCAGCATGCTGCCCGCACCCAACAGCGGTGCGTCATTGACATTGGCCACGGTTGCGCTGGAAGCGCTGGTCATGGACTCGGCCGATCCATGCTGGTCCGTGTAGGTGGCCAGGACGCGGATCTGGGCGCCCACATCGGCTTGAGACAAGGCGTAGGTGGTGCCCGTGAGGCCCGTGTCCACGCCATTGCTCAGCCAATGGTAGGTGACGGTGCCCAAGCCATCGGCATCGGCCATGCTGCTGCTGGCGTTCAAGGTCTGGCCTTGGGCGGGTGTGCCACCGATGGTCACGGCACCGGTGGGGTCGTCGTTGACATTGGCGGTGGCCCCGGTGGCGCTGCTGGCCACGCCTTCGTTGGCGCCATGGCCATCGGTGTAGGTGGCTTGAACCGTCATGCTCGAGCCCACATCCGCTTCGGTCAGGACGTAGGTGCTGCCCGTGCTGCCAGTGTCCACGCCATCGCGCAGCCAGTGGTAGGTGATGGCGCCCAGCCCATCGGCGTCGGCCAGGTTGTGGCTGGCGGTCAAAGTCTGGCCTTGAGCGGCCGTGCCGGTGATGGTCACGGCCCCGGTGGGCAGGTCATTGATGTTGGCCACGGCAGTTGTGGCACCGCTGGTGATGGTCTCTGCTGTGCCGTGAGCATCGGTGTAAGTGGCCACGGCGGTCATGACGGCATCCACGTCGGATTCAGACAGCACATAGGTCGCGCCCGTGCTGCCAGTGTCCACACCGCCGCGGTACCAGTGGTAGGTGATGGCTCCCAGGCCGTCGATGTCGGCGATGTTGTTGCTCGCCGTCAGCGTTTGACCTTGCGTGGCCATCCCGCTGATGCTCACCGCGCCTGTCGGAGCATCATTCACATTGGCCACGGCGGAAGTGGCTGAGCTGGCCACCGATTCGGCCGTGCCATGGGCATCGGTGTAGGTGGCCACGGCCGTGATGACCGCACCCACGTCGGATTCGGACAGCCCGTAGGTCGTGCCCGTGCTGCCGGTGTCCACGCCGCCACGGTACCAGTGGTAGGTGATGGTCCCCAAGCCATCGATGTCAACGATGTTGTGGCTGGCCGTCAAGGTCTGCCCCTGCGTGGCCGTGCCGCTGATGGTCACAGCGCCTGTCGGCACATCGTTGACATTGGCCACGGCCGAGGTGGCCGAACTGGTCACCGATTCGGCCGTGCCGTGCGAATCGGTGTACGCGGCCACCACTGTGATGGCCGAGCCAACATCGGATTCGTTCAACACGTAGGTAGATCCAGTCGATCCCGTGTCCACACCGCCCCGATACCAGTGGTACGTGATCGCGCCCAGGCCATCAATGTCGGCAACGCTGTTGCTGGCCGTCAGCGTCTGGCCTTGCGTGGCCGTGCCGGTGATGGCAACGCTTCCGGTGGGCGCATCGTTGATGTTGGCCACGGCAGCGGTGGCCGTGCTGGTCATTGACTCGGCCGTGCCGTGCGCATCGGTGTAGGTGGCCACGGCTGTGATGGCGGCGCCCACATCAAATTCCGACAGCACATAAGTCGTGCCGGTGCTGCCGGTGTCCACCCCACCACGGTACCAGTGGTAGGTGATGGCGCCCAGACCATCGATGTCAGCCAGATTGGTGCTGGCCGTCAGCGTTTGGCTTTGCGTGGCTGTGCCGCTGATGGTCACCGTGCCCGTGGGCACATCGTTGAGGTTGGCCACGGCGGAAGTCACCGCACTGGTGACTGACTCGGCGGCGCCGTGCGCGTCGGTGTAGGTGGCCACCGCCGTCATGACTGCCCCCACGTCGGATTCGCTCAACACATAAGTGGCACCCGTCGATCCAGTGTCCACGCCACCACGGTACCAGTGGTAGGTGATCACCCCCAGGCCGTCGATGTCGGCCAGGTTGTTGCTGGCCGTCAGCGTTTGGCCTTGCGTGGCCGTGCCGCTGATCGTCACGCTGCCTGTGGGCGCATCATTGACGTTGGCCACGGCAGCGGTGGCTGCGCTGGTCACCGATTCAGCCGTGCCATGACCATCGGTGTACGTGGCCACTGCGGTGATGCCCGCACCCACGTCGGATTCGCTCAGCACGTAGGTGGTGCCTGTGCTGCCGGTGTCCACGCCTCCACGGTACCATTGGTAGGTGATCGTGCCCAAGCCGTCGATATCGACCAGGTTGTTGCTGGCCGTCAAGGTTTGGCCTTGGGTGGCCGTGCCGCTGATGGTGACGCTGCCTGTGGGTACATCGTTGACATTGGCCACGGCGGAGGTGGCCAAACTGGTCACCGATTCGGCGGTACCGTGCCCGTCCGTGTACGTGGCCACCGCGGTGATGACAGCCCCCACATCCGCCTGACCCAGAACATAGGTGGCGCCAGTGGATCCAGTGTCCACGCCACCACGGTACCAGTGGTAGGTGATGGTGCCCAGGCCATCCGCATCGGCCAGGTTGTCGCTGGCGGTCAATGTCTGGCCTTGGGTGGCCGCGCCCGTCACCGTCACGGTGCCGGTTGGCAGATCGTTCATGTCAAGCACTGCAGCTGTCGCTGCGCTCGTGACGACTTCATTGGCGCCATGCCCGTCCGTGTAGGTGGCTTGGACCGACATGGTCGCCCCCACATCGTCTTCGGTCAGTGCGTAGGTTGCGCCAGTGCTGCCAGTGTCCACGCCATCGCGCAGCCAGTGGTAGGTGATGGCCCCCAGACCATCCGCATCGGCAATGCTGTTGCTCGCGGTGAGGGTGTTGCCCTGCATGACCGTCCCTGCGATGGTCACGGAGCCCGTCGGACTGTCGTTGACATTGGCCACGCTGGCTGTCGCGCTGCTGGTCACCGTCTCCAATGTGCCATGGCCATCGGTGTAGCTGGCCTGAGCGGAAATGACCTTGCCCACATCCGCTTCGGTCAGCACGTAGGTGCCGCCAGTGCTGCCGGTGTCCACGCCATCACGCAACCAGTGGTAAGTGATCGCCCCAAGGGCATCTGCATCGGCCAGGTTGTTGCCGGCGGTCAAGGTCTGGCCTTGGGTGGCCGTTCCCGTGACCGTGACCATGCCGGTGGGCGCATCGTTGACGTTGGTCACGGAGGCGGTGGCCGTGCTGGTCACCGACTCGGCCGTGCCATGCCCGTCCGTGTACGTGGCCACGGCCGTGATGACGGCGCCCACGTCGGATTCAGACAGCACGTAGGTGGTGCCCGTGCTGCCGGTGTCCACACCTCCACGGTACCAATGGTAGGTGATCGCGCCCAGGCCATCGATGTCGGCCAGGTTGTCACTGGCCGTCAAGGTCTGGCCTTGCGTGGCCGTGCCGCTGATGGTCACCGTGCCAGTGGGCGCATCATTGACATTGGCCACCGCCGATGTGGCCGCACTGGTCACCGACTCGGCGGCACCATGTGCGTCGGTGTAGGTGGCCACGGCCGTCATGACGGCACCCACGTCGGACTCAGACAGCACGTAGGTGGCGCCAGTCGATCCCGTGTCGACACCGCCACGGTACCAGTGGTAGGTGATCGTGCCCAGGCCGTCGATGTCGGCGATGTTGTTGCTGGCCGTCAGCGTCTGGCCTTGTGTGGCCGTGCCGCTGATGGTCACCGCGCCCGTGGGCGCATCGTTGACATTGGCCACCGCCGCCGTGGCCGCGCTGGTCACTGATTCACTCGCACCATGACTATCGGTGTAGGTGGCCACCGCCGTGATGACCGTACCCACGTCCGATTCGCTCAGCACATAAGTCGTGCCAGTCGATCCCGTGTCCACACCACCACGGTACCAGTGGTAGGTGATCGCGCCCAATCCGTCGATGTCGCCAATGTTGTTGCTGGCCGTCAGCGTCTGCCCCTGCGTGGCCGTGCCGCTGATGCTCACCGCGCCTGTGGGCGCATCGTTGACATTGACCACCGCCGCCGTGGCCGCACTGGTCACCGATTCGGCCGTGCCGTGCGCATCGGTGTAGGTGGCCACGGCCGTGATGGCCGATCCCACGTCAGATTCAGACAGCACATAAGTCGTGCCCGTGCTGCCCGTGTCCACTCCACCACGGTACCAGTGGTAGGTGATCGCGCCCAGGCCGTCGATGTCGCTAATGTTGTTGCTGGCTGTCAGCGTCTGCCCCTGCGTGGCCGTGCCGCTGATGCTCACCGCGCCCGTGGGCACATCATTGACATTGGCCACGGCCGCCGTGGCCACACTGGTCACTGATTCACTCTCACCATGACCATCGGTGTAGGTGGCCACCGCCGTCATGATGGCGCCCACGTCGGACTCAGACAACACGTAGGTGGTGCCCATGCTGCCCGTGTCCACGCCACCACGGTACCAGTGGTAGGTGATCGCGCCCAAGCCGTCGATGTCGGCAATGTTGTTGCTGGCCGTCAGCGTCTGGCCTTGTGTGGCCGTGCCGCTGATGGTCACCGCACCCGTGGGCGCATCGTTGACATTGGCCACCGCCGCCGTGGCCGCACTGGTCACCGATTCGGCCGTGCCGTGCGCATCGGTGTACGTGACCACCGCCGTGATGACCTCGCCCACGTCAGATTCAGAAAGCACGTAGGTCGGGCCCGTGATGCCAGTGTCCACACCACCACGGTACCAGTGGTAAGTGATGGTGCCCAGGCCATCGATATCGGCGATGTTGTTGCTGGCCGTCAGCGTTTGGCCCTGCGTGGCCGTACCGCTGATGGTCACCGCACCTGTGGGGGCATCGTTGACGTTGGCCACTGCCGCCGTGGCCGAACTGGTGACTGACTCGCTGGCGCCATGGGCATCGGTGTACGTGGCCACCGCCGTGATGACCGCGCCCACGTCCGACTCGGCCAATACGTAGGTGGCCCCAGTCGATCCCGTGTCCACACCGCCACGGTACCAGTGGTAGGTGATCGCACCCAGGCCATCGATGTCGGCAATGTTGTTGCTCGCCGTCAGCGTCTGGCCTTGTGTGGCCGTGCCGCTGATGGTCACAGAGCCTGTCGGCGCATCGTTGACGTTGGCCACTGCCGCCGTGGCCGAACTGGTGACAGACTCGCTGGCGCCATGGCCATCCGTGTACGTCGCCACCGCTGTGATGACCGCGCCCACGTCCGACTCGGCCAATACGTAGGTGGCCCCAGTCGATCCCGTGTCCACACCGCCACGGTACCAGTGGTAGGTGATCGCACCCAGGCCATCGATGTCGGCAATGTTGTTGCTCGCCGTCAGCGTCTGGCCTTGTGTGGCCGTGCCGCTGATGGTCACAGAGCCTGTCGGCGCATCGTTGACGTTGGCCACGGCTGCCGTGGCTGAGCTGGTCACTGATTCACTCTCACCATGACCATCGGTGTAGGTGGCCACCGCCGTCATGATGGCGCCCACGTCGGACTCAGACAACACGTAGGTGGTGCCCGTGCTGCCCGTGTCCACGCCACCACGGTACCAGTGGTAGGTGATCGCACCCAGGCCATCAATGTCGGCAATGTTGTTGCTGGCCGTCAACGTTTGGCCTTGTGTGGCCGTGCCGCTAATGGCCACCGCGCCCGTGGGTGCATCGTTGACGTTGGCCACTGCCGCCGTGGCCGAACTGGTGACAGACTCGCTGGCGCCATGGCCATCCGTGTACGTCGCCACCGCTGTGATGACCGCGCCCACGTCCGACTCGGCCAATACGTAGGTGGCCCCAGTCGATCCCGTGTCCACACCGCCACGGTACCAATGGTAGGTGATCGCACCCAGGCCATCGATGTCGGCAATGTTGTTGCTGGCCGTCAGCGTTTGGCCTTGTGTGGCCGTGCCGCTGATCGTCACAGAGCCTGTTGGCGCATCGTTGACATTGACCACCGACGCCGTGGCCGCGCTGGTCACCGATTCGACTGTGCCGTGCCCGTCCGTGTACGTGGCCACCGCCGTGATGACCGCACCCACGTCGGATTCGCTCAGAACATAAGTGGTCCCAGTCGATCCCGTGTCCACACCGCCACGGTACCAGTGGTAGGTGATCGCACCCAGGCCATCAATGTCGGCAATGTTGTTGCTGGCCGTCAGCGTCTGGCCTTGTGTGGACGTGCCGCTGATCGTCACAGAGCCTGTTGGCGCATCGTTGACATTGGCCACGGCTGCCGTGGCTGAGCTGGTGACTGATTCGGCCGTGCCATGGGCATCGGTGTACGTGGCCACCGCCGTCATGATGGCGCCCACGTCGGACTCAGACAACACGTAGGTGGTGCCCGTGCTGCCAGTGTCCACACCACCACGGTACCAGTGGTAAGTGATCGCGCCCAGGCCGTCGATGTCGCCAATGTTGTTGCTGGCCGTCAGCGTCTGCCCCTGCGTGGCCGTGCCGCTGATCGTCACAGAGCCTGTTGGCGCATCGTTAACATTGGCCACGGCGGAAGTTGCCGCGCTGGGGACTGACTCACTGGCGCCATGGCCATCGGTGTAGGTAGCCACCGCCGTGATGACCGCGCCCACGTCCGATTCAGACAGTACATAAGTCGTGCCCGTGCTGCCGGTGTCCACACCGCCACGGTACCAATGGTAGGTGATCGCGCCCAGGCCGTCGATGTCGGCAATGTTGTTGCTGGCCGTCAGCGTCTGGCCTTGTGTGGCCGTGCCGCTGATCGTCACAGAGCCTGTTGGCGCATCGTTGACATTGACCACCGACGCCGTGGCCGCGCTGGTCACCGATTCGACTGTGCCGTGCCCGTCCGTGTACGTGGCCACCGCCGTGATGACCGCACCCACGTCGGATTCGCTCAGCACATAAGTGGTCCCAGTCGATCCCGTGTCCACACCACCACGGTACCAGTGGTAGGTGATCGCGCCCAGGCCGTCGATGTCGGCAATGTTGTTGCTGGCCGTCAGCGTTTGGCCTTGTGTGGCCGTGCCGCTGATCGTCACAGAGCCTGTTGGCGCATCGTTGACATTGACCACCGACGCCGTGGCCGCGCTGGTCACCGATTCGACTGTGCCGTGCCCGTCCGTGTACGTGGCCACCGCCGTGATGACCGCACCCACGTCCGATTCGCTCAGCACATAAGTGGTCCCAGTCGATCCCGTGTCCACACCGCCACGGTACCAATGGTAGGTGATCGCACCCAGGCCATCGATGTCGGCAATGTTGTTGCTGGCCGTCAGCGTTTGGCCTTGTGTGGCCGTGCCGCTGATCGTCACAGAGCCTGTTGGCGCATCGTTGACATTGACCACCGACGCCGTGGCCGCGCTGGTCACCGATTCGACTGTGCCGTGCCCGTCCGTGTACGTGGCCACCGCCGTGATGACCGCACCCACGTCCGATTCGCTCAGCACATAAGTGGTCCCAGTCGATCCCGTGTCCACACCGCCACGGTACCAGTGGTAGGTGATCGCGCCCAATCCATCGATGTCGCCAATGTTGTTGCTGGCCGTCAGCGTCTGCCCCTGCGTGGCCGTGCCGCTGATGCTCACCGCGCCTGTGGGCGCATCGTTGACATTGACCACCGCCGCCGTGGCCGCACTGGTCACCGATTCGGCCGTGCCGTGCGCATCGGTGTAGGTGGCCACGGCCGTGATGGCCGATCCCACGTCAGATTCAGACAGCACATAAGTCGTGCCCGTGGAGCCTGTGTCCACACCGCCACGGTACCAGTGGTAAGTGATCGCGCCCAGGCCGTCGATGTCGCCAATGTTGTTGCTGGCCGTCAGCGTCTGGCCTTGTGTGGCAGTGCCGCTGATGGTCACCGCGCCCGTGGGCGCATCGTTGACGTTGGCCACGGCGGCGGTGGCCGAACTGGTCACTGATTCGGCCGCGCCATGCGCATCGGTGTAGGTGGCCACTGCCGTGATGGCGGCGCCCACGTCCGATTCGCTCAGAACATAAGTGGTCCCAGTCGATCCCGTGTCCACGCCGCCACGGTACCAATGGTAGGTGATGGTGCCCAGGCCATCAATGTCGGCAATGTTGTTGCTGGCCGTCAGCGTCTGGCCTTGTGTGGCCGTGCCGCTGATGGTCACAGTGCCTGTTGGCGCATCGTTGACATTGGCCACGGCCGTCGTGGCTGAGCTGGTCACCGATTCGGCTGTGCCGTGCCCGTCGGTGTACGTGGCCACGGCCGTGATGACCGCACCCACGTCGGATTCGCTCAGAACATAAGTGGTCCCAGTCGATCCCGTGTCCACACCGCCACGGTACCAGTGGTAGGTGATCGCGCCCAATCCATCGATGTCGCCAATGTTGTTGCTGGCCGTCAGCGTCTGCCCCTGCGTGGCCGTGCCGCTGATGCTCACCGCGCCTGTGGGCGCATCGTTGACATTGACCACCGCCGCCGTGGCCGCACTGGTCACCGATTCGGCCGTGCCGTGCGCATCGGTGTAGGTGGCCACGGCCGTGATGGCCGATCCCACGTCAGATTCAGACAGCACATAAGTCGTGCCCGTGGAGCCTGTGTCCACACCGCCACGGTACCAGTGGTAAGTGATCACGCCCAGGCCGTCGATGTCGGCGATGTTGTTGCTGGCCGTCAGCGTCTGGCCTTGTGTGGCCGTGCCCGTGATGGTCACGGTGCCGGTCGGGCTGTCATTGACGTTGGCCACAGCCGCCGTGGCCGAACTGGTCACCGTCTCAGCAGTTCCATGAACATCGGTGTACGTGGCCTTGGCCACGATTGTTGAGCCGACATCAGCCTCACTCAGCACATAAGTTGTTCCGGTGGAGCCTGTGTCTACACCCCCTCTGAACCAGTGGTAGGTGATCGCGCCCAGGCCATCGATGTCGGCGATGTTGTTGCTCGCCGTCAGCGTCTGGCCTTGTGTGGCCGTGCCGCTGATGGTCACACTTCCGGTAGGCGCATCATTGACGTTGGCCACGGCCGCCGTGGCTGAGCTGGTCACTGATTCGGCCGTACCATGGCCATCGGTGTACGTGGCCACCGCCGTCATGACGGCGCCCACGTCCGATTCAGACAGCACATAAGTCGTGCCCGTGCTACCGGTGTCAACACCACCACGGTACCAGTGGTAGGTGATCGCACCCAGGCCGTCGATGTCGGCAATATTATTGCTGGCCGTCAGCGTTTGACCTTGCGTGGCCGTGCCGCTGATGGTCACACTTCCGGTAGGCGCATCGTTGACGTTGGCCACGGCGGAAGTGGCCGAGCTGGTGACGGTCTCCGCCGCCCCATAGGCATCGGTGTAAGTCGCCCGAACCGACATGACGGCGCCCACATCCGCCTCGGTCAGCGCATACGTGCTGCCGGTTGCGGCGGTATCAACACCGCCACGCAGCCAATGGTAGGTGATGGTGCCCAGGCCATCGGCATCGGCGATGCTGTTGCTGGCGGTCAGCGTCTGGTTCTGGGTGACCGTTCCACTGATCGACACCGAGCCTGTCGGCGAATCGTTGACCGCCGTGATGTTGATGGTGGCCGTGTCGTTGCCCGTCAAGGTGCCACCACTGCCACTGTTGCCCAAGTCGCTGGCGGTCAAGGTCAAGGTGACGCTGGCCGGTGGCGCATCGCTGCTCATGATGAAGGTCAGCGTGCCGCTCAAGCTACCCGCCAGAAGGTTGTTGATCTGAGCGAGGGTGCCGCTCAAGGTCAACGTGCTGGTACCTGAGCCGCCAATCGTGACACCGGTGGTACCCGCCGCCGCGGTCAAGGTGCCCGACGTCACGCTGATGGTCGCCTGGACACTGCTGCTGCCTGCATCCACATCGGCCATGCTCAAGCCGGTGCCGTGCAAGGTCAGGCTGACCTGCTCGGTGGCGCTGTAGCTGGTGGGCGTGATCGTGGCCGTGGGGGCATCGTTGACCCGCGATACCGACAGGGTCGTCGTGGCCGTGGTGCTGTTGCCGCCATAGGGATCCGAAGCCACGAAGTTGATCGTGCGGCTAGTGGTAGTCGGGTTGTCCGAGGAGTTGTTGTACTGGATCGTGCGCAACACGGTCTGGTAGTGCGCGGCCGTGTCTGAACCCGACAAAGTCAGCACACCCGTGCCGCTGTTGTAAGAGGCAGTGATGCTGGTGCCGGTCGTGGTGGCGGACAAGGACTCGGCCGCGCCATCCAGCAGGTTCGAGATGGTCACCGTCATGCCCGACAGGTTGGGGCTGATGGTGTTGCTGCCTGCCGTCACTGTGGCATCGCTGTCGATGATGTTGACCGCCGTTTGCTCTGTGAAGGCCGCGGTGTAGTTGCTGCCCGTCGCGCCCGAGCTGTTGTTCGCGTCCAGGTCCAATGCCGGCGGCGTGGGCGGGGTGTAGGTCACCGTGAGCTTGGGACGTTGGGTGGACGTGGCCCCTTCCGAACTGACGATGGTCCAGTCGTCCGCATTCGAGGCCCCGGTCACGATCACCCAACCATAGTTGGCCTGGCCATTCACCCAGGCCTGAACCGATGAAGCCAGTCCGGTGAAGTCAACCGATCCTGACGTGCCGGCATCCAGCGTGTACAGGCCTGTGCTGCTCGCCTCCACATTGTTGGTGGCCACGCCGCTGCCCAATGAACTGAAGGTCGAGGCCTCGGTCCAGTTGATCAACATCTGGTGAATGGTGACGTTGTCACCCGCATCGTGATTGGTCACATACACCGTCAAGGTCGCTGCGGTGATCGTGGAACCAGCAGGTATCTGCCCGGCGCCAATGATGTTGTCAAACCGGATCAGGGTCTGCATGTCATTGGGCGTTCCATCGTCCACCTTCAAGCTGGTGCTTGCGCCATAGTTGGTCGATGAGTTGGCGGTGTCGATGTAGGTATCTTGGGTTCCGGTGTAGCTGCTGACGCCCTCCTGGAAGGTGGCGGTGGCGAGCACATGGCTCCAGCTTTGCTGTGCTTGCGCAGAAAGCACCACCGCACTTTCCACCTGACCCGCTTCGTATTCCAGCGTCCAGTCGCCACCCAACAGGGCGGAGCCCGTCAAGTCATCGCTGGCCGCCACATCAGCCCCCGTGAGCAATGCCAGGTTGTCAACCAGCGCCCTGCCCTCGCTGGAGCTGGCCAGGTCACAGCCATACAGGAGCAGATCCGCGTCGGCGGACAAGGCACCGCCCCAGGAAGCCACTTCGCCCATGTGCGCGGTGAGCCAGGCGCCGTCCAGTCGTCCACTGCCAAGCTGCAAGCCGCTCGCATCGCCGTGACTGATGATGTGCAAGGCATCGATGCCTTCGCGGCCCTTCAGAACCTCGGCAATTTGTGAAACGCCGTCACTCTGGGCATCGATCCAATGCACTTCCAGCGTGCGGCCAACCATGGTCTGGCTCTGCAGAAGGGCCAGCAACTGATCGGCCTCGGGCACGCTGGCATCGATGAACACCAGCTCCAGAGAGCCCTCCACGTCAGACTCTTCGCCAGCGGCCTTGGCTTGCGTGATTTCGTCATTGCCCTGACTGGTCACGGGCGTGGCTGGCATGACCACAACCTGCGCCGATGATGGCCCGCTGGCGTGATCACCGGAGGCGTCCGCCAGAGCACCGATCAGGTCCGCGCTGTAGAGGATGCGGGCCTCCAGCTCCTCCATTTGGCCATCGAAGCCACCTGGACGAACGACCGCGCCCGACTTGAGCTTGCGCGTCATGTCTGGTGGTCTTTCAGGCGGGATTCACACACGTCGGGGCCTCTCTGGCAGCATGAGTTCAGATGCAAGAGCCCACTCCGACCTCAGAGAAGCGGAATCGGCATTGCACACTGTTGAATGATGGATGAACTCACGACAGGTAAAACTTGTAAATAAGCCAAGAACTACCGACAACTGCCCGCTTCCACGCAGTTCAAGCATCCACCACCAACTCGCCGACCTCGGCCCAGTCGATGCACTGAACCTGGTTTCGGCCGGCTTCCTTGGCGGCATACAAGCCCTGGTCCGCCCGCTCGATCAAAAGCAGCATGTTTTTGGCATTGCCGGAGCCCAGCATGGCCACACCAAAGCTGGAGGTGATGCGCAGGTTGGGCACGCCCTCGACACTGGGGCCGACTTCGCGCTCAATGCGGCCACGGATGCGGTCGGCCACAATCACAGCTTGGTCCAACGTCAGGCCATGGAGCAGCACGCAGAATTCTTCGCCGCCATAACGGCACAGCACGTCTTGCTCGCGCATGGAGGTTTTCAGAACCTTGGAGACGGCCTGGATCACCACGTCGCCCACCGAGTGGCCGTAGGTGTCGTTGACGGACTTGAAACGGTCGATGTCGGTCATCACGCAGCACAAGGGCTCGCCAGTTTCAAGGGCATGCTTCAGCATGGGCTCGGCGCGGGCGAAGAAGGCGCGGCGGTTGAAACAACCGGTCATGGGGTCGCAGTTGGCCAGCAGTTGCAGCTCGTCGTTCTGCTTCTGGATCTGGTCGCGCGAAGACTCCAACTCCGTCAGCGCAGAGCGCAGTTGGGTGTTGGCCTGGTCCAGCGCGGTCACGTCGTCCAAGGTGACCAGGCAGCCCCGGGCGTTGCCAGCGGCATCGCGGATGGCGGCGCAATTGAGCAAGGCGCGCCGGGCGTCGCCACCATCGCGGCTCAGATCGACTTCCACGCCCAGGATGGGCTCGGTGGTCTGCAGCGCACGTTCCCAGGGTGGCAGGTCGGCCGTTTCATGCACGCCATTGACCAGCCACTCCAGTTGCTTGATCGAGCGGCCCATCAGCACGTCGCCAGCTTGAGGGTGAAAACCGCGAAACGCAGAATTGGCCAGCAGGATCTGACCTTGCAGGTCCAGCACCAACAGGCCTTCGGTCAAGGTGTCGAAGGCCACGCGCACCCGTTCCGGGATGGCTTTGGACGGATCCAGATGCTGCAGAACCCGCCGCAAGTACAGGTAAAAAGCAATGAACGACGCCGTGCTGATGGTGAAGATCAGTTGCACGGTGGGCTGTTTCAACCAGCCCATCAGGGTGTTGGGCCAGGGTGATCGGTAGCCGATTTCAAGCTGCCCCCATTTGGCCGTGCCTGAATTGAGGGGCACCACCACGCTGGTGATGGTGGACAAGCCCAGAGGCGGTGCTTCCCAACCCTCTTTGTGGCCGTTGGTGGCAATCACCAGATCACCCGCCTCGCGGCGGATGCCGATCGATTCGATCTCCGGTGATTGCTGCACGATTTCATGGATCATGCCGACCAGTGGGCCCCGCATGCTTGCATCGTTGAGCAGTAACTTGACTTGCACTGCCACATTCACCGCAACCTGCTCGCGCACGCTTTGGGTCATGGCGCGCTGGTCAGGCAAGAGCTTGAGGACGAGGTCGAGCACCATCAGCAATCCCACCAGCAATGACACCAGGCCAAAGCTGATGCGCGCCGTGGGGCTCATGGCCCAACGACGCATCAAACCGCGGATTGAAAACTTCTCGCTCATCCAATGCCTTCTAGTTCACGACCGTCGACCTTGTTGGCGCCGAACAAGCGCGCCGCCCGGGCGTCCATGCCGTTGGGGTCGTCTGCGTGATCATCACTTTCATCCTCATCATCCGGACCGGGCCCGCCACCCAGGCCCATGACCGGCAGCGGGTCAATGGAACGCCAGGCCGGTGTGCTGATCATCAAGCTGGCCAGCAGGCCGGACATCCGGGCGGCCCACCAGACCGCGCCCACCGACAATGCGGCGCCCGAGGTCTGTACCACCATCTTTTCGACCTTAACCCGGCGATCTTCAGTGTTTTCAGTGAAGGCCAGGCGGGGCGACGAATGCTCACTGCCCCGCACGCCTACCGTGGAGAAGCTCAGATTGAGGCCAGCCTCGGACGAAACCTTGAGCTGAGTGACGCTCATTTCAAGCAGGATGTTGCCGGGGGTCACACCGAAAATCAGTCCACCAGCTTCCAGTCGAACCACGAAACCGCCGGCTTGATTGGCGGCGTAGTGCGATGCAGATGTCGCATAGGAGCCACCTTGCGCATGCTGGCCTGAAGTGCCATGGCCCTGGCCATCGCTTTCATTGCCACTTTGAACGGGCGGCAGCTGCGCGCCGTCCCCGGGATTGCTTGAACCAACCGGGGACTCGTTGAGTTTGTCGCCAATCTCATCGACCATGTCGTCCTTCGGCTCGACCGGTGGCGTGGTGGGCTGAGCCGGCGTGACGGGCGATGTGCCCGGGGCCGTGTTCGAACCACCACCCGCGCCAGTGCCGGTGCCCGGACTGGTCGGACCAGGCCCTTGCGGCACAGAGGCCGATGCGACCGAAATGGACATCGTGCGGGCCACGGCATCGGTGTCACTGCCGCCCAAGGCCGTGCCACCGTTGTCCTGCACCTGGAAGGTGAAGCTGGCATAGCTCAATCCGCTGGTGCCGGCGACAGGGGTGAAGATCAGTTGGCCGGCGGCAATGTCGCTGGCCTGCACCCAGTCGCCCGCGTTGACCGCCACGCCATTCAACGTCAAGTTGCCGGCCACGGGCAAGGTGGTGATCCGGACTGCCCAGAAGGCGTTGCCAGGGGCATCGCGGAGATCGTTGAAGCCAAAGTCCGCCACCGTGAAGGTGTGGATGACGCCTTCATTGGTGGTCACGGTGTGGTCGGCCCCCACCGGCGCGTCGTTGAGCGAGGTCACATCCATCGTCATCGTGCGGGGGGTGCCATCCAGGTTCACGCCACCGTTGGCCGTGCCGCCGTTGTCCTGCACCTGGAAGGTGAAGCTTGAATAGCCTGCGCCGTGGCCATTGGCACCGGGGGTGTACACCAGCTTGCCGGCCGCGATGTCGCTGGCCAGGATGAAGTCGCCCGCGTTGATGGCCACGCCGTTCAACGTCAAAGTGCCCGCGCCGGGCAAGGTGGTGATCTTCACCGCTTGTAAAACGTAGCCGGGTGCGTCGTTCGTATCGGCAAACCCAAAGTCGGCGGTGCCGAAGGTGTATGCCGTGTCTTCCAGTGTCGTGATCGTCGTGCTGGCGCCTGTGGGTGCGTCATTGACTGAGCTGACGTTGACCGTCAGGGTCCGGGCCGTGCCGTCCAGGTTCACGCCGCCGTTGGCTGTGCCGCCGTTGTCCTGCACCTGGAAGGTGAAGCTGGCGTAAGCCGTGCCACTGGCATTGGCCACCGGCGTGAACTTGAGCAGACCCGAGGTGATGTTGGCCACCGAGATCGTCTGGCCTGCGGTGACGGCCACGCCGTTCAGGGTCAAGCTGCCCGCACCGGGCAAGGTGGTGATCCTCACACTCAGCAAAGCGTTGACTGGCGAGTCATTGGGGTCGGTGAAGCCAAAATCCGCTGCCGTGAAGGTGTAGATCGCGTCTTCATTGCTGGTCACGGTCTTGTCCGTGCCCACCGGGGCGTCGTTGACCGAGGTGACGTCCACGGTCATCGTGCGGGGGGCGCCATCCAGGTTCACCCCGCCGTTGGCCGTGCCGCCGTTGTCCTGCACCTGGAAGGTGAAGCTGGCATAGCCTGCGCCGTGGCCATCAGCCCCGGGTGTGTAGACCAGCTTGCCGGCCGCGATGTCGCTGGCCAGGATGAAGTCGCCCGCGTTGACCGCCACGCCGTTCAGCGTCAAGGTGCCTGTGCCTGCCAAGGTCGTGATCTTCACGGCCAGCATGGTGTTGCCGGGCGCATCGCTGGAGTCGGCAAAACCAAAATCGGCGGTGCCGAAGGTGTAGGCCGTGTCTTCCAGCGTGGTGATCGTCGTGCTGGCCCCTGCGGGCGCGTCGTTGACCGAGGTCACGTTCATGGCCATCGTGCGGGGCGTGCCGTCCAGGCTCACCCCGCCGTTGGCCGTGCCGCCGTTGTCCTGCACCTGGAAGGTGAAGCTGGCGTAGCCTGCACCGTGGCCATCGGCGCCGGATGTGTACACCAGCTTGCCGGCTGCGATGTCGCTGGCCAGGATGAAATCGCCCGCGTTGACCGCCACCCCGTTCAGCGTCAAGGTGCCAATGCCTGGCAAGGTGCTGATCTTCACGCTCAACAAGGTGTTGGCGGGTGAGTCGTTCAGATCGGCAAAGCCAAAGTCGGCGGTGCCGAAGGTATAAGCCGTGTCTTCATTGGTGGTCACGGTCTTGTCCGTGCCCAACGGGGCGTCGTTGACCGAGGTGACGTCCACGGTCAGCGTGCGCGCCGTGCCGTCCAGGTTCACCCCACCGTTGGCCGTGCCGCCGTTGTCTTGCACCTGGAAGATGAAGCTGGCGTAGCCTGCACCGTGGCCATCGGCGCCGGATGTGTACACCAGCTTGCCGACCGCGATGTCGCTGGCCAGGATGAAATCGCCGGCGTTGACGGCCACGCCGTTCAGCGACAAGGTGCCCGAGCCTGGCAAGGTCGTGATCTTCACGGTCAACAAGGTGTTGGCGGGCGAGTCGTTCAGATCGGCAAAGCCAAAATCGGCGGCAGCGAAGGTGTAGGCCGTGTCTTCGTTGGTGGTCACCGTTTTATCGGCGCCCACCGGGGCATCGTTGACCGAGGTCAGGTCCACGGTCATCGTGCGAGGCGTGCCATCCAGATCCGTGCCAGCGTGGGCCGTGCCACCGTTGTCCTGCACCTGGAAGGTGAAGCTGGTGTAGCCGGTGCCATTGGCATTGGCCGCCGGCGTGAACTTGAGCAGCCCCGAGGTGATGTTGGCCATCGAGATGGTCTGGCCTGCCGTGACGGCCACGCCGTTCAGCGTCAAGGTGCCCGCGCCTGGCAAGGTCGTGATCTTGACGGCCAGCATGGTGTTGGCAGGCGAGTCGTTCGCGTCGGCAAAGCCAAAGTCGGCGGTACCGAAGGTGTAGGCCGTGTCTTCGTTGGTGGTCACGGTCTTGTCCGTGCCCACCGGGGCGTCGTTGACCGAGGTCACGTCCACGGTCAGCGTGCGCGCCGTGCCGTCCAGGTTCACCCCACCGTTGGCCGTGCCGCCGTTGTCTTGCACCTGGAAAGTGAAGCTGGCGTAGCCCGCGCCGTTGCCGTCAAGCCCTGGCGTGTACACCAGCTTGCCGGTTGCGATGTCGCTGGCTAGGATGAAATCGCCCGCGTTGACCGCCACGCCGTTCAGCGTCAAGGTGCCCGCGCCTGGCAAGGTCGTGATCTTCACGGCTTGCAATGCGTTGCCGGGTGCATCGCTCGGGTCGGCAAAGCCAAAGTCGGCGGTGCCGAAGGTGTAGGCCGTGTCTTCCAGCGTGGTGATCGTCGTGCTGGCCCCTGCGGGCGCGTCGTTGACCGAGGTCACGTTCATGGCCATCGTGCGGGGCGTGCCGTCCAGGCTCACCCCGCCGTTGGCCGTGCCGCCGTTGTCCTGCACCTGGAAGGTGAAGCTGGCATAGCCCGCGCCGTTGCCGTCAAGCCCTGGCGTGTACACCAGCTTGCCGGCGGCGATGTCGCTGGCCAGGATGAAATCGCCTGCATTGACCGCCACGCCGTTCAGCATCAAGCTGCCCGCGCCTGGCAAGGTGGTGATCTTCACACTCAACAAGGTGTTGGCGGGGGTGTCGTTGGGGTCGGCAAAGCCGAAGTCTGCGGTGCCAAAGGTGTAGGCCGTGTCTTCCAGTGTCGTGATGGTCGTGCTGGCGCCCGTGGGAGCGTCATTGACCGAGGTGACATCCACGGTCATCGTGCGGGGGGTGCCGTCCAGGTTCACCCCGCCGTTGGCCGTGCCGCCGTTGTCCTGCACCTGGAAGGTGAAGCTGGCGTAGCCTGCGCCGTGGCCGTCAAGCCCTGGCGTGTACACCAGCTTGCCGGCCGCGATGTCGCTGGCCAGGATGAAATCGCCCGCGTTGACGGCCACGCCGTTCAGTGTCAAGGTACCCGCGCCTGGCAAGGTGGTGATCTTCACGCTCAACAAGGCGTTGCCGGGTGAGTCGCTCGGGTCGGCAAAGCCAAAGTCCGCCGTGCCGAAGGTGTAGGCCGTGTCTTCGTTGGTGATCACCGTTTTATCGGCGCCCACCGGGGCGTCGTTGACCGAGGTGACGTCCACGGTCATCGTGCGGGGGGTGCCATCCAGGTTCACCCCGCCGTTGGCCGTGCCGCCGTCGTCCTGCACCTGGAAGGTGAAGTTGGCATGGTTTGCGCCGTTGCTATTGGCCCCTGGTGTGTACACCAGCTTGCCCGCCGCGATGTCGCTGGCCAGGATGAAATCGCCTGCGTTGACGGCCACGCCGTTCAGCGTCAAGGTGCCTGCGCCTGGCAAGGTGGTGATCTTCACGCTCAGCAAGGTGTTGGCGGGCACATCGCTCGGGTCGGCAAAGCCAAAGTCGGCGGCAGCGAAGGTGTAGGCCATGTCTTCGAGGGTGGTCACGGTCTTGTCGGTGCCCACCGGGGCGTCGTTGACCGAGGTGACGTCCATCGTCAGCGTGCGCGCCGTGCCATCCAGGTTCACGCCGCCATTGGCCGTGCCGCCGTCGTCTTGCACCTGGAAGGTGAAGCTGGCGTAGCCCGCGCCGTTGCCGTCAAGCCCTGGCGTGTACACCAGCTTGCCGGTTGCGATGTCGCTGGCCAGGATGAAGTCGCCCGCGTTGACCGCCACACCGTTCAGCGTCAAGGTGCCCGCGCCTGGCAAGGTCGTGATCTTGACGGCTTGCAAGGCGTTGTCAGGTGCATCGCTCGGGTCGGTGAAGCCAAAGTCGGCGGTGCCAAAGGTGTAGGCCGTGTCTTCGAGGGCGGTCACGGTCCTGTCGATGCCCACGGGCACGTCGTTGACCGAGCTCACGTCCACGGTCAGCGTGCGCGCCGTGGCGTCCAGGTTCACCCCACCGTTGGCCGTGCCGCCATCGTCCTGCACCTGGAAGGTGAAGCTGGCATAAGCTGTGCCATTGCCATCGGCGCCGGGTGTGTACACGAGCTTGCCGGCAGCGATGTCGATGGCCAGGATGAAGTCGCCTGCGCTGACCGCCACGCCGTTCAGCGTCAAGCTGCCCGCGCCCGGCAAGGTCGTGATCTTCACGGCTTGCAATGCGTTGCCGGGGGCATCGCTCAGGTCAGTAAATCCGAAGTCCGCCGTGCCAAAGGTGTAGGTCGTGTCTTCGATGGTGGTCACGGTTTTGTCCGTGCCCACGGGGGCGTCGTTGACCGAGGTCACGTCCACGGTCAGGGTGCGAGGAGTGCCATCCAGGTTCACCCCACCGTTGGCCGTGCCGCCGTCGTCCTGCACCTGGAAGGTGAAGCTGGCATAGCCCGCGCCGTTGCCGTCAAGTCCAGGCATGTACACCAGCTTGCCGGTTGCGATGTCACTGGCCAGGATGAAATCGCCCGCGTTGACCGCCACGCCGTTCAGCGTCAAGGTGCCCGCGCCCGGCAAGGTCGTGATCTTCACGGCCAGCAGGGCGTTGCCGGGTGCATCACTCGGATCGGCAAAGCCAAAATCTGAGGCACCGAAGGTGTAAGCAACGTCCTCGCTGGTGGTCACCGTTTTGTCGGCCCCCACGGGTGCATCGTTGACGGCCGTCACATCGACCGTCATGGTGCGGGGTGTGGCGTCCAGGTCTACGCCACCACTGGCCGTGCCGCCATCGTCCTGCACCTGGAAGTTGAAGCTGGCATAGGCTGTTCCGCTGGCATTGCTGCCAGGCACGAACACCAGGCCACCCGCGGCAATGTCGCTTGCCATCACAAAATCGCCTGCGCTGACGGCCACGCCGTTCAGCATCAAAGAGCCCGCGCCGGGAACGGTGGTGATCTTGACGGCCAGAAGTTGGTTCGACGGGGTGTCATTGAGGTCCGTGAAACCGAAATCGGCGGTGGTGAAAACGTAGGCAACGTCCTCAGCCGCGGTGACCGTGTTGTTTGAACCTTGTGGCGCTTGATTGACCGCGCTGGTGACGTTGACCGTCATCGTGTTGGCCGATGCATCGAGGTCCACGCCGCCATTGGCCGTGCCACCGTTGTCCTGCACCTGGAAGGTGAAGTCAGCGTAGGGTTGGCCGCTGACGCCGACGGCCGGCGTGAACACCAGCAGACCGCCAGCGATGTCACTGGCCAACACGAAGTCACCCGCATTGACGACCAAGCCATTGAGGGTCAAGGTGCCCGCGCCGGGAGTGGTCGTGATCTTCACGGCCAGCAAGGCATTGGCGGGCGAGTCGCTGACGTCGGTGAAGCCAAAATCGGCCGAACTGAAAACATAGGCGGTGTTTTCCAACGTGGTCACGGTTCTGTTGGCGCCTGCGGGGGCATCATTGACCGCCGTGACGTCCACCGTCATGGTGTTGGGCGACGCATCCAGGTCAACCCCGCCATTGGCCGTGCCGCCGTTGTCCTGCACCTGGAAGGTGAAGCTGGCGTAGCCCGCGCCATTGCCGTTGGCCGCTGGCACGAACTTGAGCAGGCCCGAGTTGATGTTGGCCACCGAGACCACCTGCCCGGCCGTCACCGCCAAGCCATTGAGCGTCAAGCTGCCCGTGCCCGGCAGAGTCGTGATCTTCACGCCCAGCAAGGTGTTGGCGGGCGAGTCGCTGGCATCGGTGAACCCAAAATCGGCCGCCGTGAAGGTGTAGTCGGCGTCCTCGTTGGTGGTCACTGTCTTGTTGGTGCCCGCTGGCGCGTCGTTGACGGCCGTGACGTTGACCGTCATCGTGTTGGGCGATGCATCCTGGTTCACCCCGCCATTGGCCGTGCCGCCGTTGTCCTGCACCTGGAAGGTGAAGCTGGTGTAGCCGGTGCCATTGGCATTGGCCGCGGGCGTGAATTTGAGCAGGCCCGAGTTGATGTTGGCCACCGTGACCACTTGGCCCGCCGTCACCGCCACGCCGCTCAAGGTCAGGCTGCCCGCGCCCGGCAAGGTCGTGATCCTCACGCCTGACAAGGTGTTGGCGGGCGAGTCGTTCGGGTCAGTGAATCCAAAATCGGCCGCCGTGAAGGTGTAGGCCGTGTCCTCAAGGGTGGTGATCGTCTTGTTGGTGCCCGCCGGCGCGTCGTTGACGGTGGTGACGTTGACCGTCATCGTGTTGGCAGAACCATCCAGGTCCACCCCGCCATTGGCCGTGCCGCCGTTGTCTTGCACCTGGAAGGTGAAGCTGGCGTAGCCCGTGCCTTTGGCGTTGGCCGCTGGCGTGAACCGCAGCAGGCCCGAATTGATGTTGGCCACCGAGACCACCTGGCCAGCCGTCACCGCCACGCCGTTCAAGGTCAGGCTGCCCGCGCCCGGCAGGGTCGTGATCTTCACGCCTGCCAAGGTGTTGGCGGGCGAGTCGCTGGCATCCGTGAAACCAAAATCGGCCGCCGTGAAGGTGTAGGCCGCGTCCTCAAGGGTGGTGATCGTTTTGTTGGTGCCCGCTGGCGCGTCGTTCACCACCGTGACGTCCAACGTCATGGTGCGGGGCGTGGCATCCAGGTCCACCCCGCCATTGGCCGTGCCGCCATTGTCCTGCACCTGGAAGGTGAAGCTGGCGTAGCCGGTGCCATTGGCGTTGGCCGCCGGGGTGAACTTGAGCAGGCCTGAGGCGATGTTGGCCGACGAGACCACCTGGCCGGCCGTCACCGCCACGCCGCTCAGGGTCAGGGTGCCCGCAGCGGGCAAGGTCGTGATCTTCACGCCCAGCAAGGTGTTGGCGGGCGAGTCGCTGGCATCGGTGAAACCAAAGTCGGCCACCGTGAAGGTGTAGGCCGTGTCCTCAAGGGTGGTCACCGTCTTGTTGGTGCCCGTTGGCGCGTCGTTCACTGCGGTCACGTCGACCGTCATGGTGCGGGGCGTGGTGTCCAGGTCCACCCCGCCATTGGCCGTGCCACCACTGTCTTGCACCTGGAAGGTGAAGCTGGCATAGCCCGTGCCATTGCCATTGGCCGCTGGCGTGAACAGCAGCAGCCCGGAGGCGATGTTGGCCGCCGAGATCACCTGGCCGGCCGTCACCGCCACGCCGTTCAAAGTCAGGCTGCCCGCGACCGGCAGGGTCGTGATCTTCACGCCCGACAAGGTGTGGGCGGGCGAGTCGCTGGCATCCGCGAAACCAAAATCGGCCGCCGTGAAGGTGTAAGCCGTGTCCTCAAGCGTGGTGATCGTCTTGTTGGTGCCCGCTGGCGCATCGTTGACCGTCGTGACATCGACCGTCATGGTGCGGGGCGTGGCATCCAGGTCCACCCCGCCATTGGCCGTGCCGCCGTTGTCCTGCACCTGGAAGGTGAAGCTGGCATAGCCAGTGCCATTGGCGTTGGCCACCGGGGTGAACTTGAGCAGGCCCGAGTTGATGTTGGCCACTGAGACCACCTGGCCCACCGTCACTGCCACGCCATTCAGGGTCAGGCTGCCCGCGCCGGGCAAGGCCGTGATCTTCACGCCCGACAAAGTGTTGGCGGGCGAGTCGCTCGCATCGGTGAACCCAAAATCGGCCGCCGTGAAGGTGTAGTCCGTGTCCTCGTTGGTGGTCACCGTCTTGTTGGTGCCCGCTGGCGCGTCGTTGACGGCCGTGACGCTGACCGTCATCGTGTTGGGTGATCCATCCAGGTCCACCCCGCCATTGGCCGTGCCACCGTTGTCCTGCACCTGGAAGGTGAAGCTGGCATAGCCCGCGCCATTGGCGTTGGCCGCTGGCGTGAACTTGAGCAAGCCCGAGGCAATGTTGGCGGAAGAGATCACCTGCCCGGCCGTCACCGCCACGCCATTGAGCGTCAAGCTGCCCGCGCCCGGCAAGGTCGTGATCTTCACGCCCAGCAAGGTGTTGGCGGGCGAGTCGCTGGCATCGGTGAACCCAAAATCGGCCGCAGTGAAGGTGTAGGCCGTGTCCTCAAGGGTGGTGATCGTCTTGTTGGTGCCCGCTGGCGCATCATTGACGGCCGTGACGTTGACCGTCATCGTGTTGGGCGAAGCATCCAGGTCCACCCCGCCATTGGCCGCGCCGCCGTTGTCTTGCACCTGGAAGGTGAAGCTGGTGTAGGCGGCGCCATTGGCATTGGCGGCGGGAGTGAACACGAGCAAACCCGAGTTGATGTTGGCCGCCGAGATCACTTGGCCAGCGGTCACGGCCACGCCGTTCAAGGTCAGGGTGCCCGCGCCCGGCAAGGTCGTGATCTTCACGCCTGCCAAGGTGTCGGCTGGTGAGTCGCTCGCATCGGTGAAGCCAAAATCGGCCGCCGTGAAGGTGTAGGCCGTGTCTTCCAGCGTGGTGATGGTGGTACTGGCACCCGCCGGCGCGTCGTTGACCGAATTGACGGTGATCGCCACCATGTCCGAGTCCGTCAGCGGCCCCCCGGTGCCGGTGTTGCCCTGGTCTGAGGTGACGATGCTCAAAGTGTCAGCGCCCGCGTAATTGCTCGTCGGGGTGTAGCTCAGGCCCGCTAAGGCGGCATTGATGTTGGCGACCGTGCCGGTGAAGACCATGCTGCCATCGGCCGTGCCGTCACCCGATGTGAAGCTCAGGCCCGTCAGGCCGGACAAGGTCAAGGTGCCATGCAGCACGCTCAAGGTCACCTGCATGCTGCCGGAGGCCGCATCCACGTCACTGATCGAGATGAGGTTGCCATTGCCCGAGGAGAACACCAGGGCGGTCTCCTCGTTGGTCGATTGCCCGCCGGGCTTGGTGTTGACCGGCGCGTCGTTGACCGCCGTGACGGTGACCGTGACGTTGTTGTCCAGGCTGGCCAGGCCAGTGGCACTGGTCAGCACATAGCGAACCGTGCGGTTCGTGGTCGAGGGTGCCGAGGTGTTGGTGTTCTGGTAGGTGATGTTGCTGATCAAGGCACTGACCGCGGCGTCCGTGGCATTGGCATTCAAGGTGATCACCAGGCTGGTGCCACCTGTGCCGCCGGTGACGGTCCCGATCACCGTGCCCGCATAGCTGATGTTAGCCCCGCTCACGCCAATCTGCCCCGCCCCCACGCCCTGGTTGCGCACACCCAGCACATCTTCGGCATTGGCGCTGCCGGCCGTGAATGAGACGGTCAGGTTGCCGCCGTTGTAGCCGTAGCCACTGCTCAGCACCGCGCTGGCCGCTGTGCCTTGGTCAATCACGGTGGCAGCCTGGTCTTCGGTGTAGGCCAGCGTGTCTCCAGCCAGGTTCAGGATCGCTGGGGCGCTCTGGTACCAGACGTAGGTGAAGTTTTCGCGATAGGTGTGGCCGGTGGCCGAATCCAGCTCGGTGACCGTGCCCCAGGCACTGCCGTCCCAAGCCACGAAGTTCAAATCCTGTGCATCGTCCTGCACACCCATCATGATGGTGTTGGTGTACGGGTCGGCAAACAGCTTGAGGACCTGCGGCTTGTCGGTGCCGCCCAGAGAGGGACCGGTGAACTCGGCGGACCAACCTCCCCCACTGGTCCAAGTGCGGTAGAACACATTGGCCGTGGCCTGCTTGCCATAGGCCGCCAGCAAATCACCGGACTGGCTTTCAAAGGCCACCGACATGCCCGAGTGCTGATCGATCATGTCGGTGCCGGTGGCGGTGGCCAATTGGCCACTGCCCCAACTGCTGCCATCCCACACCGACAACCACACTTCGTCGGCCGCGTCTTGCACGGCGATGGCAATGCGGTTGCTCTTGGCGTCCGAGGCCAGCACGGTTGAATACACGTCTGACGCCACCGTGACACCCGCTGGCGCGGTGATCGTGGATTCGGCGGACCAACTGGTGCCGTTCCAGAGGCGGTACTGCACGCTGGAAGAATCCGACGCCGAGGCGTCGTACACCACCATGACCCGGCCGCTGAGCTGCTCATAGGCCACGTTGATCTCGAACTTCTGATCGTTGGTGTTGGTGCCCAGGGTTTGCGCATTGCCCCAACTGCTGCCGTTCCACACCAGGGCGTATTGGTTGTTGGACGCCGTCGCTGTCTGCACCGCCAGCACCATCTCGTGTGTGACGGCGTTGGAGACCAGCTTCATCTGCACGGGCTCGCCACTGACCGGCGCGGTGATCGTGCCAATGGACGACCAGGTGCTGCCGTTCCAGGTTGCGTAGGACAGACCGGTGGTGCCCGTGTTGCCGTTGTCCCAAACCAGCATCGCATCGCCACTGACATTGTCGTAGACGATGGCAAAGCTGTCGTATTGCGAGGCGGCGGCGCCGGGGTTGGCCACTGGCAAGCTCAGCACCGATGACCAGGTGCTGCCATTCCAGATGGCCGCCAGAATCTTGCCAGACACATCGGCCGAGCCAATGAAGATGATCTCGTTGCGCGTAGGTGCCTCGGCCGCCGCGATCATCGAGATGTCGTCAGTGAGATTCAATCCGGTGGTGCCGACACCGCTCCAGCCCGACGGGCCCCAGTCCGCATAGCTTTGGTAGTAGCGGTCATTGGCATTCCAGATGACCTTGCCGCGTGGCGCATTGGCCGGGGCCACCGCCTGAACGGCCATCGCGAACTCAGACGCCCCAATGGGACCACCTTCGACGTTGGCCACTGCTGTGATCCAGTCGCCCACGCTCACCCCGGTCACGGTGAGCGAAAAGGTCGCGTCGCCGGTGGTGGCATCGGTGGTGACTTGTGCAAACCCGAGGTAGGTCTTGCCCTCGCCATGGCCACTGGCATCCTTGCTGGTGCTGGAGAAGAACTCGATGTAGATGGGCTGCGCCTGGGTATACCAGTCAATCGAACCAGAGATGACCGTGCTGCTTCCATTCGTGACCACGGAGGTGATCACGGGGAAGTTGTTCAGGTAGTTGGCACCACCATCACCGTCGTTGTAGTCGTTGTAGGTGACACCATCGTTGTTCAGGTCGATGCCCAAGCCGGTGTTGCTGTAGATCGAGTTGCGGTAGAACAGGTCGTAGATGCCGCCCACCACGGCGATGCCGGCGCCGCCATTGCCGGCAATGATGTTGCCGTCGCCACTGCCCTTCCCGCCCACCGTGGTGTTATTGCCGGTGATGTAAACACCCGCAGCGCCATTGCCCAGCAAGGTGGTGCCATCGGCGCCCACGCCAATGTAATTGCCTTTGATGACGTGGCCACCCGTGGGGCTGGACACCACCTGGATGCCATAGGTCGAGTTGCCGGAGATGATGTTGCGCGCGGCCGCCGTGTTGCCGCCCACGGTGGAAGCGTTGCCGGTGTTCAGGTAAATGCCCACGCCCGTGTTGCCCAGGGCCGTCGTGCCGGCCGCGTTCAGGCCCACGGTGTTGCCCTGAATGGTGGCTCCGCCAGTGCTGCCCACGTAAATGCCGCCGCCATCGTTGCCAGAGATCAGGTTGCCGGCACCCACCGCCGTGCCCCCGATGATGGCGCTGCCGCCGTCGTCCACATACAGGCCGTAGCCGGTGTTGCCCAGATCGACCGTGCCGGTGTAGTCCGTGCCGATGTAGTTGCCTTGCACGGTCACCGTGCCGGTCGTGGTGACCCACACGCCCCGGTTGGTGAAACCCGAGATCACATTGCCCGCGCCAGTGGCCGTGCCACCGATGGTGACGTTGGTGGCGGCGTTCTCGATCATGATTCCGTAGGCGCTGTTGGTCGTGCTGAAAGCCGCCGTGCCTGCCGCATTCAAGCCAATGTAGTTGCCCTTGATGACGGCGCCATCGGCACCCGTGGCCAGGTAGATGTTGTAGGCCGAAGTATTGCCCGAGATCACATTGCGGTCGGCAGCGGTCGTGCCCCCGATGGTGAGGTTGGCGCCATAGGCTTCGATGCCTTCTGAAGCGTTGCGCTTGGCCGCCCCGGCGTTGCTGCCATCGGCATTGAAGCTGCCGATGTAGTTGCCCACGATGGTGTTGTTGTCCGAGCCCGCCTGCACATAGATGCCATTGGCGCTGAACGCCCGGATGACCAGGCCGCGTATGGTGCTGCCATCGGCGGTGTTTAAGAGAGACAGGCCCTCGCCCGCGCCACCATTGCCGTCCAGTACCACAATCGGACGGTTGGTGTAGCCAGTCTGGGTGGCCGCGTTGATGTAGACGGCCCCCGTGATGGTCGGCAAGGCCGAGGCCATGGTGATGGTGTATTCACCGTAGGCCCCGGTTACGCCAGTGATGGCGAAAGCGATGGTGTCCGTGCCCGCCGTGGTGTTGGCCGCGATGATGGCCTCACGCAAAGACACCCTGGTGTCGGTGCCGCCATTCAAGGCGTTCAACTGCTCGGCCGTGAAGCTGGTGCCCAGGCCACTGTCGTTGTTGTCGGTGATGGTGGTCACCGTCAGCGTCGACACGACGTCGGTCACCGTCACGGCGAGGGCCTGCGTGTCGGCCAAGGTACCGTCCGAGACCTGCACGATCACGTCATAGACATTGTTCGCGCCCACGTCAGTGGGTGCCTCGAAATCTGGCGCGGCAGTGAAAGTCAGCACCCCCGTGATCCCATTGATGCTGAACCTGGCCGAGTCCGCGCCTCCTGAGATTGAATAGGTCAACGACCCACTGTCTGCGTCGGTAGAGCTGACCGTGGTCACCGCGGTCAAGGTCTCCCGCACGCTGATCGACCCTGATGTGCCACCGCCATTGCTGTTGATGACTGGCGCGTCATTGACACGGGTCACCGACAAGGTGGTGGTGGCCGAGTTCGTGCTGACACCGTTGGTGTCGGTGGCCACCACATTGATCGTGCGACTGGTCGTGGTCGGATTGTCCGAGGTGTTGTTGTAAGTGATGCTGCGCAACACCGTTTGGTAGTTGGCCACGGTGTCGGTGCCCGACAAGGTCAGCACGCCGGTGCCACTGTTGTAAGCGGCCGTGATGCTGGTGCCCGTGGTCGTGCCCGACAAGGACTCCAACACCCCGTCCAGGGGGTTGGCGATCGTCACCGTCATGCCGGTCAGGTTGGTGGTCGACCCGCCGGAGATCGTCGCATCGGTATCGGCGATCTTGAGCGGCGTCTGCTCGGTGAAAGCGCCGCTGTAGTTGCTGCCCGTGGCGCCCGAGCTGTTGTTGGCGTCCAGATCCACGGCTTGTGGCGTGGGTGGCGTGTAGGTGACGACCAATTTGGGGCGGCTAGCGACCGTGCCGTTCTCCGCCGAGGCAAAGGCGATGCGGGATGAATAACCCCCGTTGCTGGTCCACCATCCATAGTTGGATGACGGGCTGTTGACCCAAGCCTGGACCGAGGCAATCATGTTGGCATTGTTGGTGATCGAGAAGCTGCCGGTCCCGCTCTCCGTGATCGTGCCATCAACGGTGTTCGAATACCCACTGCCTGCTGAAACGCCGCCACCCATCGAACCCCAGGTGGATGCCCCCGTCCACGTGGTCAACATCCGGTGGAAATCAAAACTGGGATTCGTGAACGTGGCTTGGGTCGTGATTTGCATCGTCAATGTCACGCCCGTGATCGTCGAACCCGCGGGGATCTGATTCGTACCACTGCCAACCAGATTGTCGAACTTGATGAGCAACTGTGCCGCGCCACCGGTGCCGTCTTCGCCGGCCAATAGCGTCGTGGCGGCGCCGTAGTTGGTGTTGTCGGCGACGCCCGTGGAGGTGCGCAGATAAGTGTCGGTGGTGTCGGTGTAGCCTGCGGTCGTGCCTTCCTGCAGCGTCAAGGTGGCCAACACGTGGTCCCACAAGGCCACCGCTTCACCCTCCACGACCACGGTGGTTTCGATCTGGCCGTGCTGATACTCCAAGTCCCAGTCGCCGCCTAACGATGTCGCGCCCGTGAGGTCATCACTGGCCGCCACGTCCGCACCGGTGAGCAGTGCCAGGTTGTCGGCCAGGGCCCGGCCCTCAGCCGAGCTGCTCAGATCACAACCGTACAACAGCAGGTCAGCCTCCGGGGCCAAAGACTGGCCCCACGACGAGATGGACCCCAGATTGGCGTTCAGGCTGGCCGTGTCCAGGCGGCTGTTGCCCAAGGTGAGCCCCAAGGCATCGCCGTGGCTGATGATGTGCACCGCATCCAGATCCTGACGATGTTGCAAGGCGTTGGTGATGACGGCCAGGCCGTCTTCACCGGCCTGGATCACCACCACTTCGATCACTTTGCTGCTGGACGCATTCGCCTGGATGGCCTGGATCAGCTTGTCGGCCTCCGGGACGGCGGCATCGACGAACACCAGTTCATGCCGTACCGACGTCTCGGGAACCAGAACGTCGGGCGCGGCCACCACGGCCTGCATAAGCGGGATGGAGGCTGCCGAGGCGTCTGCGGTCAAGGTGGCTTGAGCACCACTCGCCGTCGCGGGCGCCGCCAGCGAGACTGGCAAGCCAAGCAATGTCGCTGCGTCCGCGGAGAAAAGGAGCCTGGACTCCAGCTCTTCAACCAGAAAAGACACTCCGCGGCCACGGCGTTGGGGTGGGACCTGCCGCATGGCCATTCCTTCAGCGCATCGCAATCATCCGAGGGACCACGAACGATGACATGGACTGCACCTTGGTTTTACCTGGCGCCGCCAATGACGTGCTGATGCTCAACCGAGATTGACGCATCAGCAGATAACTTTTGACCGCCGCCCGACCACCGGCTGGCTGGTTCTGTGCAAAAACGCGGCTGCCCGGCAAAGCGCGTCCGGCATCGGTCACGCTCTTTTTCAGAGCCGACATGTCCAGCGGATCGTTCAACTGATGGGCGCCCGGCACCGGCACGGATTTCTGGCCAACAGGATTCGGCACCGACACGGGTGCCGTCGGCAAAATCGGTGCGGTGTCCTTGGTGGCAGGCTGCGCGACGATGAAATCCACCCGGCACCTCAGTCCGGCCGGAATGCGGTTGTTCGGATTGGGCAGCACCATGCGAACGCGGAAGCTGTTGGAGGCCGGATCAATCACGCGGTCCACCAACACCACCTTCGCATTCAGTGAACCAAAGTTGGGCAGATCGGTTTTGACCAACGCGCCCTGCCCGGCCACGATGGAGCCGAACTGGGCTGCCGGCACGATGGCCTCCACACGCAGAGGATCCACACGCGCCACACGCACCAGGGGCTCGCGCTCAATGCGTTCACCTTCGGTGCGGTAGCGCTCGATCACCACGCCGTCAAAGGGGCTGCGCACGTCGCGCTGGCCCAGTTGCACGGCCGACAGCTGGTATTCACGCAAGGCCACGCGTTGTGCCTCTCGGGCTTGGGCCACACGCTGCTCCGCCACCCGGGCTTCGGCATCGGCCTGGTCCAAGGCCTGGTCCGACACAAAATCCTTCTTGACCAGATCGCGCGTGCGGTCCAGTTTGCGCTGAGCCAGCACATTGGAGGCCACGGCCTGCTTGTATTCGGCATCGGCGGCGGACCTGGTTTGCGCCACGTTCACGGAAGCACGCTCCACTTGCGCAGTCAGGCGGGCCACGATCTGCCCGGCCGTCACGCTGTCACCCCGCTCAACCTTCATTTGTTCTAGCACGCCCACGACCTGGGTCCCGACATCGGCCACCCGGTCTGGCTCGATCAGGCACCCCAGAGACTCTGCATGGCAGCCGACGCCCCACCCGAGGGTGGTGGCTGCCAACATGCTCAACGCTTTGATCTTCAATGCTTGCTCCTGGACCACGAATCTTCGGACTTCCGGCAGTGGTTACTTTTTGAGATATGTCGTCTTTTCGGCCGTACCCCTGGAGGACTTGAGGCACGAAGCCCCGGCCTGAAGAACGAAATGCCAACTAAGTCACCAAAACTGGGGTCCGGCTAAAGCGAGAAGTCCGTCGTTTAACGCCCTTCAAACACCCCCATCATCTCTTTCGGACAATGGATGCGATCCGTGGAATAGGAAAGGTGTTCAGTCCCAATCCTGACGTCCGGCCAGTGCCAACTGGCGGGCCATGAGCCGCTCATTGACCAGCAAGGACCAACGCTGATGGCGGCTGACGCCCTCCTTGCGCTGCTGGGCGCCACGGCACAACCAGACCGCCAGCATCCTTGATCTCAGAATTTGGGTCCCCAACCGCCACACCAGAGCCTGCCACCCCGAGGCCATGGCGGGTCGGACGGCTTCGTCCTCCCAGCTCAGCACACATTCGCAGCTTCCAGGCATGCCCTGGCGCGCCGCGCGTCCGTAAAGCTGCCGATCAATGCGGCGCGAGGGGTTCAAGTTGGTGTTGATCACGTGCAGGCCACCGCGCTGCAGCACCTCGGGGCTCAGGTGGATGTCGGTACCGCGTCCGGCCATGTGGGTGGCCACGGTGATGGCCCCTGGCAAACCGGCGGCGGCGATCACCGCGTGCTCGGCTTCGCCACTGGCCTCGTCCTGCCGGGCATTGAGCAACTGGTGCGCCACGTCGGCCGCCGCAAAGGCGCGCGACAAGGCGTCCGAGTCAGCGACCTTGTCCGTGCCGATGAGCACAGCGCGCCCGGCCTGGGCCTCGGCATGGGCTCGGCGAACCACCTCCTGCCATTTCTCGTCGGCGGTTCCCAGAACATGGGTAGCACGCACTTGGCGACGCGATGGCAGACGCAAGGGCGCCCTCACCACGGGCAATCCGTACACGCTCATCAGCTCGGTCCGGCCTTCGAACACCGTGCCGCTCAGTCCGGTCAGCGCGTGGTAACGCGGAAAAAAGGACTGGTAGGTGGTTTCGGTCAAGGTTTCGTTCTCGGCCTGGGGCGCAAGTCCTTCCTTGATGGCGATCATCTGGTGCAGGCCTCTCGACCACACGCGGCCCACCGCCAGCCGACCGGTGTTGCCATCCACGATGTGGATGCCCTCTTCGCGCACCAGGTAGTCCACATCGCGCTGAAAGCAATGCAAGGCCGACAAGCCCAGGCACACCTGCTCTTCGCGGTAGCGCTTGAGCTTCCAGGGCCCTTCCAGCGACTTGGTCAGCGAGGCCAGCAAGGTGCTACCTTCTTCGGTCAACCGCACCGCGCCCTGGCCGGGCAACACAAAATCTCGTGTCTGCACCAACTGACGCGCCAGGAACAAAGCCAGGCGGTATCGCTGATCCGCCTCGCGCTGGCTGACCTGCTTGGACAGGATCAACGGCGTGCAGGCCTCATCGATCAGGATGCTGTCGGCCTCATCCACGATGGCCATGCACAGGCCACGCAAGACGATGGATGGCGTGTCCAGCGCCGCGCGGGCGGCCCGGTCGCGCAGGTGGTCAAAGGCCACCTCGCGCGCGGTCACGTGCACCACGTTCTGCTGGTAGGCCTTCTGGCGCTCAGGGGGCGTGCTGGCGGCCATCACCCAGGCCACGCTCAGGCCCAGCGATTCGTAAATGGGCTTGAGCTGCGTGGCGTCCCGGCGGGCCAGGTAGTCGTTGGCGGTCATCACGTGCACGGGCACGCCGGCCAGTGCGGCCGTGGCCGCGGTCAGCAACACCGTCAAGGTTTTGCCTTCGCCCGTGGCCATCTCGACCAAGCGGTTGCCCAGCATCCACCAGGCCGCCTGCTTTTGAACATCGTGCAGCGAGAAGCCCAGGTGGCGCTTGACCTGCAGGCTGATCACGGCAAAGGCCTCGGCCACCAGTTCGGGCAAAAAGCCGGACACGCTCAAGCGCACCCGCAGGGTGGCCAGGCGCTCTTCGAACTCGCGCGAGTTCAAGCCACCCCAGGTTTTTTCAGCCCGCTGGATCTGGTTCAGCAGGGTCTTGTCCTGCTTGGGTGAAGGCTTGGCGGGCGCCGCCAGCATCGACTGCGCCCAGGCAACCATCGGGCTGGTCGAGCGCAAGGGCAAATCACGCAAGGGGTAATTGCCGAACACCGGACCGGGACGCGGCACCAAACCGCGGTGCGAGACCTGCTCCGACCAGATGTTGGGGGGCAGCCAATGGGCATCGGTGTCCATGCGGCTCAACCTTTGACGTCTGAAAAATGCTTGAGGAACAACTGGCGGGCGCTTTGGGTGACAGTGGCCAGCAAAGGCTGCGGGGCCAGGTCAATGCGCACACGTGCCAGGCCGCCCGTCCTCGGGATGCGGCCTTCCAGAAGGAGGTCAATCACGAACTGAGGCTCGGTGGGGCGCAGGCCATCGGTGTCGGTGCCATCGGTGGGCACGCGCCCACCTGATCGGTCGCCCAAAGCAGCGCTGGGCAGCTTGTCAGAGGCCGCAGGCACTTCACCAATCATCCTGGCGGGCCAAACCTTGCCGGGCTGCTCATCCAGCACCACCGACAGCGATTTGACCCGGTGGCGCACCGCGTCCACAGAGCGCTCGGGCACCACGGCGCGGATCACACTGGGCTCGTCGGCCAGCACATAGGCCAGCAGCTCGCCGCGGTTAACCTGATGCTGGTCGAGGTCTTCCTGGCGCGACATCACGAACTCGCCACTCACCCCGGCGCGCAACACCTGGCGAGACAAGTCCTTGTCCAACTGGGCCATGGCCGCACGGTCACGCACCAGGGCCTCTTGCGCGTTTTTCATGCGCAGAGGATCGGTCGTGTAGGCACCATACAACTCGTTCTCCAAAGAGTCGATCTGGGCTTGCAGAACCGCCTGACGCGTCAGCAGTTCAGGGTCGTGCACCGACACCACGGGCTGCCCGGCGTCCACACGCTCGCCACTGCGCACCCAGACGGTGTCAACCTGCCCATCGCTGGCAGCACGAACCTGGGCGCGATCTGGCAACCACACCAACCCCTCGACCACCATGCTGGAAGGCATGGGCACCAAAGCCGCCACCGCCAACAAGGCCGACACCACGAAGCCCGCACCCACCATGGCGCGCCCGCGCACCCGGTCAAACCCAGGCGATTGCATGAGCTGGTCCACCCAGCCGCGTGCTGGCGTCAGCACCTGGGTCCACAAAGCCCACACCAAAATACCCATGCCCAGCCAGGAGGACTTTTCCGAAGCCCACATGACCATGAGCGCGGTCACGCCAATGCGGTACAGCCAAGACAGCGGGGCATACCACCACAAGGCCCAACGCTCCAGCCGATCGGCGCCGTGGATCACCTGGTTTTCCAGCGGCGCATCCATCCGCAAAATGCGCATGGCCGAACCGCGCAACAGCTGGGCAAAGGCTCGGGCGCTTCGGTTGCTCAGGTTGGGCAGGTCCAGGGCATCGCAAGCCACGAAATAGCCGTCGAACTTCATCAACGGGTTGCCATTGAACATCAAGGTGGACAGGCCGCCAATGGTCATCGTGGTGAACGCCACCTGGCGCACCCAGCCGTCTTCAACCAGCAGCCAGATGCCCAGGGCCATCGAGGCCAGCGCCAGTTCCACCGCGATGCCCGCCGCACTGATCTGCACACGGTGCCACCGGTTGACCAGGCGATTGGAGGCGCTGGCATCCACATAGGGCATCGGCACGAACAGGAAGAAGTTCACGCCCACCTCGGGCACTTCACAACCGTGCTTGCGCAGGGCCATGGCATGCCCCATCTCGTGCAGCCCTTTCAGGATGGGGTAGATGACCCAGGCCATGGCCAGAAAGGCCGGGCTCATGAAATTGAGTTGGGCGTAAGGCAGGATGTCCTTGAGGTTCAGCACCGCCGCCACGCAGGCCAGCGAGACCAGCAGGAACCACAGCACGGCCACCCAGGGCCTGAAAAGCACGCGCACCACGGGCTGCAGCCGCTCTAGCAAGGACGACGGATTGAACAGCCCCAGGCGGAACGACAGCGGGTTGAGCCGACTGCGCTGTTCACGCTGGGAGCGTTGCTCATCAGCAGCCAGCATCTGGCGCACATCTGGCGTCACTTCGGCCTGCACCAATCCGGCGTCGGTCAACTGGCCGAGGATTCGGATCACGTCGTGCTGAGACGGCGCGTCGTCACCGAGGTGGGTCAGTAAAACCTGCCAGATTTCATCCACCGTGAAGCGCCCATCCAGGCGCCCCACCAGTTCATAGGCTTGCGCGTTGACCCGGTGAAAGCGGCCCGTGGCCTGGTTGTGCAGCACATACCAGGCTTGCCCGCGCGTGGTTTGCATGCGCACGTGCACGTGCTGCCTCAGCCGGGGGTGCAGGCCGGAGATTCGGTACCAGTAAGGGGACAGTAGAGTGTCTTGCATGGCCCGGGCTTAAAACCAGGTCCAGACAAACATGCGCAACCGTTGCCAGCTGTACACCGCCGCACGCCACAGCAAGGGCCGCGCCGGCATCTCGATGCGCGCCACGCCTTGCAGGCCTGGGCGCAAACCCGTGGCACCAGCGCCCGCGCCATTGGGCCGAGCCTCGATTTCGTACATCACGCCACCGGGCGTGGTCTTAGCCACCGGCGTCACACGCTCCAACAGCAAACCAATGACCTGGTCGGGCAAGGCGGCCAGACGCAAACCGGCCACCTGGCCGCGTTGCAGGCTGGCAATGTCGGATTCATCCACCTCCAGCACCACCCGCCAATCCAGGCCAGGGGCCAAGGTCAGCAAAGTTTCGCCACGCTTGAGCGGCGCCCCCAGTTGCTGGCGCAAATCGCCCTGGATCACGACGCCATCGAAAGGCGCCACCACCTTCAGGCGCGACAACTGATGATCCACCAACGACAACTGGGCCTTGGATTCGGCCAATTTGTTCTGGGCCGTCATGGCCTGGGCACGGTCGCCACGGGCAAAGGCTTCGGAAAACTCGTTCTCGTGCTGCGCCACTTCCGCCATGCGGCCTCGGCGAGCCCCCTGCAAATCGTCGTCGGACAGTTGCGCCAACACCTGGCCGGCCTTGACCACATCACCAGGCCGCACCATGACTTCGCGCAAGAAGCCATCCTGCGGCGCACTCATGACGCGCTGCACGGCCCCTTCCAGGCGGGCATTGGCGGTGACCTGGTGGGGCATCGGCACCAAAGCGCCGATCACGAACAGCCCGGCCAGCCCGCCCAAGCCCCAGCGCAAGCCGCGCTCTGCCGGATCGGCCAGGCGTTGGCGGAAGTCGTACCACTGCGCCCGGCAGCGGTCCAGCCAAGGTCGGTCAATTTGATAGCGCAGGAGCAGCATTGGCGCGGCCACCTCGGCCAGCGACTCAAGCCATTGAACCTGCTCGGCCAGAAATGTGCCGGTCGAAGACGCATCGGTCGAATTGGGGCGAAGTGGATCGACCTGAAGAGCACGCTCGCACACCAACACCCCGACCGCCTGCCCATGACGCGCCAGCGGCACCGATACCAACCCGCTCAAGCCCTGCGTCTTGAACAAGGCCTGGTGGGCCAAGGTGATGCGCTCGTTCATCGCCCGCGTGGGCGGCCAAACCAGGGTGACATGCTGGTGAGCCGCCTCCAGCATCGCCTGGTGCAGCTCAGGAATGGCCACGCCCTCTTCCAGAACCACCCCGTCGGACAAGGCCACCACCTTCAGGTTATTGCGCGTGATCCACCCCAGGGACACCCGGGACGCGCCCAACAAGCGGCAAATCTGGGTCACCAACGCCGTGCTGCCGGTGGCCCAATCGTCTTCGATCAGGGTGGCGCGCACACAGGTCAGCACATCCGGCATGCCCAACTGGACAATCGGTTCAGCAGGCAGTAGTGCCTGTGGATCCAGCATGGTGGGAGCCCATGCCGATCCGTCACGTGCTTTGACAGAAGAAACCATCGATACCCGAGAACGCCTTGTCGTGTTATCGACCGGTTGCCCAGAGGATTGAGCCCGGCTTGCCCCTATGATTCAGGAAATTCAAAAAGCCAAATCCTGAAATAGCGGATGAATCCAAGGAGTTATTCATGAAGGTCCTGCTGATTGACGACCACCCGCTGATCCTGGCCGCCCTGCAATCGGTCATCCAGGGCCTGGGGGACAACGTCACCGTGTCCACCGCCTCCAACGGCCAAACCGCCCGTGACGCCCTGCGCGCGGACGACAATTTCGACCTGGTGCTGCTGGATCTGCACCTGGGCGAGGACGACGGCTTTGATTTGCTGGCCGAATTGCGCACGGCCTACCCCGCCCTGCCCGTGGTCGTGATCTCGGCCTCGGACCGAACCAGTGACGTCATCCGGGCCATCGACATGGGCGCCATGGGCTTCGTGCCCAAGCGCGCGACCAACGAAACCCTGATTGATGCGCTGCAGCAAGTCATGAAGGGCGGCGTCTACGTGCCGCCCATGAGCATGGGTTCCGACTTCAACCCGGGCAAAGCGCCCGCCCCGATGCCCAACATCCAGCAAGAAGCGGTGCAAGCCGGCTTCCAGAGCGTGCCCTCGCTGATACAGCTGGGCCTGACACCCCGCCAGTCCGACGTGCTGGCGCTGCTGCTCAAGGGACAGCCCAACAAGCTGATCGCCCGCGAACTGGGCTTGTCGGTCGAAACCGTCAAGGACCACGTTGCCGCCGTGCTGCGCGCGCTGGGCGTCAGCTCGCGCACCCAGGCCGTGATCGCCGTCAGCCAGATGCTGCAAAAACAAAGCGGATTCTCGGCCTGGCGCCCCAATGCCCGGTAAATCATGAGCCCCGCGCCACCTGCCCTGGTGACCAGCGCTCCGGCCGTGCCGGACGTTCCCGCGCGCCCCAGGTCCGCCCTGGTGCCGGATACCGTCCGGTCTGTTTACAGCCAAACCGGGTCCGGCCTGTTTGGGCACATCCTGGGCATGGCCGTCACCACCGCGATCTACTGGCCTCACGCGCCGCGCCAGCTTCTGCTGGGCTGGGCCACCGCCTTCTTGCTGATCTGGCTGGCCCGCATCGTCGGCATGTACAGCTTCGAGCGTGCCGTGCGGCGCAACCAGGTCGACCACGAACGCTGGTTACTGCTGTGGGCCCTGGGCGCCGGCTTCAATGCCGCCACCTGGTGTGTGGCGGCCGTGCTCTTTTATGACTACGGTGGATCGTTCGAGCGCACGGCGCTCATGCTCATCATTTACTCATTCGCCATTGGCTCCGTGCCCTTCATGGCGATGCAGACCAAGCTGTTCCTGACGTGCATGACCATGTACTTCGGGACCATGATCCTGCGCACTGCCCTCCATGGCCAACCGCACGACCTGCAATTGGCCGGGATCTGGTTCCTGCTAGGCGTGTGCACCATGTCGGTGGCCTGGGCGTTCCGCAATGTGTTCGCCGAGATGGTCAAACACAAGCTGCAGACGCAGGACCTGGCCATCAAGCTGCGCGGTGAAACGGCCGCCGCCGAAAGCGCGCAGCGTCTGGCAGAGACCGCCAACCGCGCCAAAACCCAATTCTTTGCCGCTGCCAGCCACGACCTGCGGCAGCCCTTGCATGCCATGGGCCTGTTCGCCGAGGCCTTGCGTCAGCGCAACAAAGACGAAGAAGTGGTGCACTTGGTCAACAGCATCAACAGCTCGGTCGATGCCCTGGAGGGCCTGTTCAGCGAGTTGCTGGACATCACCAAGATCGACACAGGCGCCGTCGACATCGAGCCAGAACACTTCTCGATGCAGGAGCTGTTCAACCGCATCCGCCTGCACTTCGAGCCCACCGCCTTTGAAAAAGGCCTGATGCTGAGCTTTCGGGGTGAGCAACACCACGCCCTGGCCGACCCGGTCCTGGTCGAGCGCATCCTGCGCAACTTGGTCTCGAACGCCATCCGCTACACCGAAGACGGCGGCGTGCTGGTGACCTGCCGCGTGCGGGGCGAGCAACTGTGCCTGCAGGTCTGGGACTCGGGCATCGGCATCGCCGAGAAAGAACAGGTCCGCATCTTTGACGAGTTCTACCAAACCCACAGCGGCCGCCCGCTGGAGCCGCATCACCGCAAAGGATTGGGCCTGGGCCTGTCCATCGTCAAGCGCCTGGCCGACCTGATGGCCGCACCGCTGACCCTGCGCTCGCGCGTGGGCCACGGCACCGTGTTCACCTTGATGCTGCCGATTGGCCGCGCACCGCGCATGCAGCGCAGCAGCATCCCCAGCAAGCCCGCCTTGGGTGTCACGCTGGACCGCCGCCACATTGTGGTCGTGGAGGATGAACTGGCGGTGCTGGAAGGCCTGCAGGTGCTGCTCAAAGGCTGGGGCGCCACGGTGAGCGCTTTCGACACCGTCGCCGGGGTCGAAGCCTGGGCGCAGACCACCGAGGCCAAGCCGGATTTGCTGATCGTGGATTACCGCTTGCCTGAGCAACTGACCGGCGTGGACGCGATCAAGGCCATGCGGGCGCGCTTCGGGCCCGAGCTGCCGGCCATCATGGTGACGGGCAGCACGATGACTGGGCACGAGGCGGATGCCGCGCAGTACAACTTCCACTTGCTGGTCAAGCCGGTGGTGCCGACCAAGCTGAGGGCAATGATTGCTTTCAAGCTGGGGTTGCGGACGGGCTAGTTTTTGGCTTTATACCGGCAGCGCGGGGCTGGGGTTAGGGCTGGGGAGGCATCCGTCAGGGCTTCGGGTGGGTGGTCCCGCTGCGCGGGACTGCCTTCGAATGCTCGGGCCGAGGTGGGGCCGTGGAACTCACTGCGCGGATTTATCCGCTTCGTTCAAACAACCACGGCCGGTCAGATGTTGATGCGTGCTGCGCACGCCCACCTCGGCACTCCGCTTCTCAGCACCCACCCAGGCGCCCTGCCGGATGCCGCCCCAGCCCCTTTGCGCCCCGCTGGTGGCAGGGCACGGTCGCATTGTGTGTATCGCCGCACCATGATGGCAATGCAGCAGACCTCGTGCCACGCCACCAGCGAGGTGATCAGGGATGAGGCGGTGGCGGGCAGGGCGACTTCTGGGGCGTCGAGGAGCACAGCCCGGGGCGGACAAGGATCGTCCGCTGTCTGAGCCCTGCAAGGGCGAGTTTCGGACGATCCCCGCCCTGGGCAAGCACCGCAGAGCAGTCCGCCGCAACGCGGTGGACCGCCCCAGCAGGAACCCTGCCCGCCACCGCCTCATCCCCACGTCGCGCTCCTACACGATCACACCAACTTCTGCCGAGCCTCTTTGTACTCCGACTTCAGCCGCGCCACCAACTCACGCACCGGCACCACCTTCTTGATCGCGCCAATCCCCTGCCCGCAACCCCAAATGTCCTTCCAAACCTTGCCACTGCTGGCATTGCTGTCAAAGTTCATCTGACTCGGATCACCATTGCCCAGGGCGTCCGGATCCATGCCCGCGTTCACGATGGACGGCTTGAGGTAGTTGCCATGCACCCCCGTGAATTTGCTGGAGTAGAGGATGTCGTCGCTGTTGCTGTCGACCACCATCTGCTTGTAGGCATCAACCGCACGCGCTTCATCGGTCGCGATGAAGGCCGATCCCACATACGCAAAGTCCGCCCCCATGGCCTGCGCAGCCAGCACCGCACCGCCGGTAGCAATGGCCCCCGACAGCGCAATCGGGCCATCGAACCACTCGCGGATCTCGGCAATCAGGGCGAACGGGCTGATGGTGCCCGCGTGGCCACCGGCACCCGTCGCCACGGCGATCAGGCCATCGGCGCCCTTTTCGATCGCCTTCTTGGCGAACTTGTTGTTGATGATGTCGTGCAGCACGATGCCGCCATAACTGTGCACCGCGTCGTTCACGTCGGTGCGCGCGCCCAGCGATGTGATGACGATCGGCACTTTGTATTTCACGCACAGGGCCAGGTCATGCTCCAGGCGGTCATTGCTCTTGTGCACGATCTGGTTGATGGCAAACGGCGCTGCGGGCTTGTCGGGGTTGGCGGCGTTGTAAGCCGCCAGGGCCTCGGTGATCTCGACCAGCCACTCTTCCAGTTGAGCAGCGGGGCGGGCATTGAGCGCGGGCATCGAGCCCACCACCCCGGCCTTGCACTGCGCAATGACCAGGGCGGGGGTGCTCAAGATGAACATCGGCGAAGCGATGACGGGAAAGGGAATGCTTTTCAGAATCGCGGGCAAAGCCATGTGAACTCCTAAGGGCCAAAGAAAAAGGATGCCCTCACCGGCCGAACCGAGTGAAGGGCATCCTTGCCTGGGTCAAATCAGAAAAGAATCGGTCAGAACGAATCGAGCGCCATCGCCGTCACGCTGTCGCCACCTTCGAGGATGCTGTCGCGCAAGCCGCCAATGCGGGGCAGGATGTGGTCGCCATAGAAGCTGGCGGTGGCAATCTTCGCCTTCATGAAGTCGGCATCTTCGCCAGCGTGCAAGCGGTCTTCGGCCACCAGCAAAGCACGGCCCAGTTGCCAGCCGCTGACCAGGTTGGCCGTGAGCATCAGGTAAGGCACCGAACCCGCGAACACGGCATTGGGCTTGGTGCGGACATTGGCCACGACGAAGTCCACCACCTGCAGGAAGGCCTCGCGGGCCACCTTCAGTCGCTTGGCCAGGTTCTTGGCCTGCACGCTGTCGCGCGCGGCCAATTGGCCTTCGGTGTCGGCGATCTGCGCGGCGATGGCCTTGGCCAAAGCGCCGCCATCGCGCGAGGTCTTGCGGCCGACCAGGTCATTGGCCTGGATGGCGGTCGTGCCTTCGTAGATGGGCAGGATGCGGGCATCGCGGTAGTACTGCGCCGCACCGGTTTCTTCGATGAAGCCCATGCCGCCATGCACCTGCACGCCCAGCGAGGTGATTTCGATCGAGTTCTCGGTGCTGAAACCCTTGATCAGCGGCACCAGGAATTCATACACGGCCTGGGCTTGCTTGGCCACGTCCTTGTCAGGATGGTGATGGGCCGTGTCGTAGGCGCCAGCACCCACGATGGCCATGGCACGCGCGCCTTCGATCAGCGAGCGCATGGTCATCAGCATGCGCTTGACGTCCGGGTGATGAATGATCGCGGCCGAGCCGGGCAGCGAGCCATCGACCGGGCGCGATTGCACGCGGTCTTTGGCGTAAGACACGGCCTGCTGGTACGAACGCTCGGACACGCCAATGCCCTGCACGCCCACGTCGAAGCGGGCCGCGTTCATCATGATGAACATGTATTCCAGGCCGCGGTTTTCTTCGCCCACGATGTGGCCAATGGCGCCAGCGCCCACTTCGCCCTTGTCGTCACCAAAGACCAGCACGGCGGTCGGCGAAGCCTTGATGCCCAGCTTGTCTTCAATGGACGCGCAATACACGTCGTTGCGCTTGCCATTGGAGCCGTCTTCGTTCACCAGGAACTTGGGCACCACGAACAGGCTGATGCCCTTCACGCCTTCGGGCGCGTCAGGCGTGCGGGCCAGCACCAGGTGCACGATGTTCTCGGACATGTCGTGCTCACCGTAGGTGATGAAAATCTTCTGGCCCCAGATGCGGTAGCTGTCGTCGTCCTGCTTGACGGCTTTGGAGCGCACCAGCGCCAGGTCGGAGCCGGCTTGCGGCTCGGTCAGGTTCATGGTGCCGGTCCAGGCACCTTCGATCATCTTGGGGATGTAGCGCGTCTTGAGTTCATCGTTGCCGCCGGTCAGCAGGGCTTCGATGGCGCCACCGGTCAGGATGGAGCACAGCGAGAAGCTCAGGTTGGCCGCGGTGGTGTGCTCGATGCAAGCCGCACCGATGGTCTTGGGCAGGCCCTGGCCACCAAATTCGGCGGGCTGCTGCAGGCCTTGCCAGCCGCCTTCGGCCAGCAAACGATAGGCTTCCTTGAAACCCTTGGAGGCGCGCACCACGCCGTTGTCCCAGGAGCCGTGGTCCTGGTCGCCACTCCAGTTCAGCGGGGCGACGACAGCCTCGTTGAATTTGGCCGACTCTTCGAGCACGGCCTGGGCGGTTTCGATGCCGGCATCTTCAAAGCCGGGGATCTGGGCAATCTGGTCCAGGCCAGCGAGTTCTTTCATGCAGAACAGTTGGTCTTTGACGGGGGCGCGGTAGGTCATGTTCTTCTCCGGATAACGACAAAGGGGGCACCTTGTAAGGTGCCCCCGCAAGCATCAGGCAGACGGTTTGTCTGGCATTTGCATCCGCCAATTCAGCGGTGGTTCAATCAAATCACACTAAATGATCACAGGGCCTTGATCAGCTCAGGCACGGCCGTGAACAGATCGGCTTCCAGGCCAAAGTCGGCCACTTGGAAGATCGGGGCTTCAGGGTCCTTGTTGATCGCGACGATCACCTTGGAGTCCTTCATGCCGGCCAAATGCTGGATGGCACCGGAAATACCGATGGCCACGTACAGCTGAGGCGCCACGATCTTGCCGGTTTGACCGACTTGCAGGTCGTTCGGGGCGTAGCCAGCATCAACAGCAGCGCGCGAGGCGCCCAAGGCGGCACCCAGTTTGTCGGCCAGGGGCGACAGCACGTCGTTGAACTTGTCGGACGAGCCCAGGGCACGGCCACCGGACACGATGATCTTGGCGGCGGTCAGCTCGGGGCGGTCGTTCTTGGTGACTTCACGGCCCACGAAGCTCGACGAGCCACTGTCAGCGACAGCAGCCACGGTTTCCACGGCGGCAGAACCACCGGTGGCAGCCGCCGCGTCGAAGCCGGTACCACGCACGGTCACGACCTTCACCGAATCCGTGGATTGCACGGTGGCGATGGCGTTACCAGCGTAGATTGGGCGCTCGAAGGTATCGGCACTGATGACCTTGGAGATTTCCGACACCTGGGCGACGTCCAGCTTCGCGGCGACGCGAGGCGAGATGTTCTTGCCATAGGCGGTGGCCGGGAAGAACAGGTGGCTGTAGCTCGAAGCCAGGGCCAGCACTTGGGCGGCCAGGTTTTCGGCCAGGCCGTCGGCGAACTGGGCGCCGTCGGCGTGCAGCACCTTGGTCACACCAGCGATTTGCGCGGCGGCAGCGGCAGCGGCACCGGCGTTGGAGCCTGCCACCAGCACGTGAACGTCACCACCGGCTTGCTTGGCAGCGGTGATGGTGTTGAACGTGGCGCTTTTCAGGCTGTTGTTGTCGTGTTCAGCAATGACGAGAGCGGTCATGGTTGTTGTCTCCTCAGATCACTTTGGCGTCGTTCTTGAGCTTGCTCACCAGCGTGGCAACGTCGGGCACCTTGATGCCGGCGGAGCGCTTGGGAGGCTCAGAAACCTTCAGGGTTTTGATGCGCGAAGTCACGTCGACACCCAGATCGGCAGGCTTGAGGGTTTCAAGCGGCTTCTTCTTGGCCTTCATGATGTTCGGCAGCGTGACGTAGCGGGGCTCGTTCAGGCGCAGGTCGGTCGTGATCACGGCCGGCAGGCTCAGCGACACGGTTTCCAGACCACCATCGACTTCACGGGTCACGTTGACCTTGCCACCAGCGACTTCCACCTTCGAGGCGAACGTGCCTTGTGGCAGGTTGGCCAGGGCGGCGACCATCTGGCCGGTCTGGTTGCTGTCGTCATCGATGGCTTGCTTGCCGAGGATGATCAGGTCGGGCTTTTCCTTGGCGATCAGGGCCGCCAGGATCTTGGCCACGGCCAGGGGTTGCACGTCGTCGGTCGTTTCGACCAGGATGCCGCGGTCTGCGCCAATGGCCATGGCCGTGCGCAGGGTTTCCTGGCACTGGGTCACGCCCACCGAGACGGCGATGATTTCAGTGACGATGCCTTTTTCTTTGAGGCGCGTGGCCTCTTCGACGGCGATTTCGTCGAAAGGGTTCATGCTCATCTTGACGTTGGCGATGTCCACGCCAGAACCATCAGACTTCACACGGACTTTCACGTTGTAGTCAACAACACGTTTGACCGGAACCAGAACCTTCATGCGGTGTTCTCCTGCGTCATGAGGAATATTGATAAGAGACATGCTTAAAAAAGCACGATCGTTCGATTCTAGCGCGACTTCTTGGGTTCGGACAGCGCTTACCCCCTCTATTCAGAGGAAAATAGCATTCACATGACCCAACCCGACATTGTGCCTACTGCCTTGATGCCCCCGGACACCTCTCTTGGTGAAGGATTGCGCATTGGGCTGTTCGACTCGGGTTTGGGCGGGTTGTCGGTGCTAAAAGATCTGCGGCAGCACATGCCCTTCGCGCAGCTCTTATATATAGCGGACTCGGGCAACGCCCCATATGGCGAGCGCGACGACGCCTTCATCGCCGGCCGCGCGCTAGCGATCAGCGCGTTTTTGCTGAGCCAGGGTGCGCAAGTCATCGTCGTGGCCTGCAACACGGCCACGGCCATGGCGGTGCACACCCTGCGCCAACGCTGGCCGCAGGTGCCCATCGTGGGGGTTGAACCGGGTGTCAAGCCAGCGGTCGCCTTGTCGACCAACAAGCGCATCGGCGTGCTGGCCACACCCGGCACGCTGGCCAGTGACAAATTTAAACGCTTGATTGAAGTTCACGGGCAAGCCGCCCTGATCGTGCCGCAGCCCTGCCCTGGGCTGGCCAAAGAGATCGAGGCGGGTCAACTGGACAGTCCGGCCTTGCGGGCGCTGGTCGAGGCCTTTTCCCAACCTTTGCGCGAAGCCGATGTCGACACGGTGGTGCTCGGTTGCACCCACTACCCGTTTGTGGCGCCGCTGTTTCAAAGAGCATTGGGGCCGCACGTTCGCATCATCGACACAGCTCGGGCCGTATCGCGTCAAACGCAACGTGTCAGCGCCGAGTTGCCCCGCCATGTTGACCCGAACGCCCAGCCCACCACTCAACTGTGGACCAGCGGATCGGCGCCTCATCTGGCCCAAGTGGCCGCCCGTTGGCTGCACCTGCATACCCCAGTCAGCGTATTCCCGTAATTCTGCGTTCAGCCGTTAAAAAGTAGACGGACTCGCGCCGTTTACCCCGCAGAAACATCAAGTCTCAGCATTTGGGATAAGCGGACTCCGTGATGGAGTTCACGCGCAGCCGTGTGACCGCGCTCTTCGCCACCCCTGACGAGCATCCCTCGCCTTCAGTCTATTTAGCCCGCGCCGATAAGTCCGAGGATGACTTGAAGAATCTCGCGGGCTGAAATCGGTTCTGAATGCCCCGGCTTATTCGAGCTTTGGAGGCCAGGTCCCGGATTTAGCCTCCAGACAGATCTAACAAGTTTTTTTGTTAAGCGGCTGGTTGGCGTTTTTTTTAGAGCCCCCGAAGCCGCTTTTCACTGTGATTTACCCAAGGGGTTTGATTTATGGCTTCGTTGATTCCACTGCTGTCCACCACGCAGATCGCGGCACTTTCGACCCAATCGATCGTCAACCTTTCTACCGCGGACTGGGCGCTGTTCAACACAGCCCAAATCGCCGCGCTGACGACAGCACAGATCGAAGCCATTGAGACCGCCGACATCCGGGCGCTGACCACCGCGGCGGTGACCGCCCTGACGACCGACCACGTCGTGGCACTGAACACCGCGCACCTGTCGGCGCTGAGTACGAGCCAAGTGGCCGTGCTGAACACCGCGCAGGTCTCGTCCATCGAGACCACCGACATTGGCGCGCTCAACACAGCCGCCATCCGAGTGTTGACCACCTCCGCGGTGGGCGCACTGACCACCGACCAGATCGTGGCGCTGAATTCAGCGCAGCTGGCCTCGCTGGCGACCAACCAGATCACGGCCCTGAACACCAACCAGATCGCCGCGATCGACACGGTGGACCTGCGCGCACTGACCACCGCGCAGATTGCCGCCATGACCACGGCCCAAATCTCGTCGCTGAACACCGAACAGGTCGGCGCACTGACCACCGCCGAAACCCGCGCCATCACGACGGCGGGCGTGGCCGCCTTGACCACCGATCAGATCGTGGCCTTGACCACGGTGCAGATCGCCGCTTTGAGCACCACCCAGGTCTCTGCCCTGAACACGCGCCAGATTTCGGCCATTGACACCGCCGACATCGGAGCCTTGAACACCGCCGACATCCGCGCGCTGAACACCGCCGCCGTGGCCGCGCTGACCACCGACCAAATGGTCGCCCTGACGTCGTCGCAAGTGGCTGCTTTTGCCACCACCCAGATCGCCGCGCTGACCACCGACCAGATCGCCGCCATCGAAACCACCGACGTGGCCATGATGACCACCGCCCAGGTGGCCGCGTTCAACACCGCCCATGTGGCCGCCTTGACCACCGACCAGGTCGGGGTCTTGACAACCTCCGATGTGCGGGCCCTGAGCACCGCCGCTGTGAGAGCCCTGACCACCGATCAGATCGTGGCCCTGAACACCGCGCAGATCGCTGCCCTGGTGACCACCCAAGTGGCCGCCCTGAACACCGCCCAGGTGTCGTCGATCGACACCAGCGACATCAGCGCCCTGAACACCGCCAGCATGCGGGCCTTGACGACGGCCGCCGTGGCCGCGTTGACCACTGATCAGATCGCGGCCCTGAGCTCGTCCCAAGTGGCTGCCTTGGCCACCAACCAGGTTGCCGTGCTGAACACGACGCAGGTGTCGGCCATCGAAACCGCCGACCTGGCCGCCATGAACACCGCGCAAGTGGCCGCGTTCAACACCGCCCAGTTGGCATCGCTGACCACCGACCAGATCGGTACTCTGTCCACCGCTGCGGTGCGTGTGCTGACCACCGCTGGCGTGGCCGCCCTGACGACCGACCAGATCGTCGCGCTGAACACCGCACAGATTGCCGCCCTGGGCACGACCCAGGTGGGCGCTTTGAACACAGCCCAAGTGTCGGCCATTGACACCAGCGACATTGGTGCGCTGAACACCGCCAGCATCCGCGCCCTCACCACCGCCGCCATCAATGCCTTGACGACTGATCAAGTCGTCGCCTTGGGTTCGGCCCAAGTCGCCGCGCTGGCCACCAACCAGGTCGCCGCACTGCGCACCGACCAGATCGCCGCCATTGAAACGGCTGATCTGCGCGTGATGACCACCGCCCAGGTCGCCGTCTTCAACACGGCGCAAGTGGCTGCCTTGACCACGGACCAGATCGGCGCACTGAACACCGCCGATGTGCGGGCCTTGACCACCGCAGGCATTGCCGCGCTGACCACGGACCAGATCGCGGCACTGAACTCGGCCCAGGTTGCCGCCCTGGGCACCAACCAGGTCGCCGCCCTGACGTCGAACCAGGTCTCGGCCATCGAGACGACCGACATCAGCGCCCTGAACACCGCCAACATCCGCGCGTTCAACACGGTCGCCGTGGGCGCCTTGAGCACTGACCAGATCGCGGCACTGTCCTCAACCCAGGTCGCCTCGCTGAGCACCAGCCAAGTCGCCGCGCTGACCACCGACCAGGTGGCCGCCATTGAAACCACCGACTTGCGCGTGCTGACCACCGCTCAGGCCGCTGCGCTGAACACGGCGCAAGTGGCCGCCCTGACAACCGACCAGATCTCGGTCCTGAACACCGCGGACGTGCGCGCCCTGAGCACCGCTGCCGCAGGCGCACTGACGACCGACCAGATCGTGGCGCTGAACTCGGCCCAAGTGGCCGCCCTGTCCACCTCGCAAGTGGCTGCGCTGACCTCCACCCAGGTGTCGTCGATCGAGACGACCGACATCAGTGCCTTGAACACGGCCAGCATCCGCGTGCTGAATTCGGTGGCGGTCACAGGCCTGACGACCGACCAGATCGGCGCCTTGAGCACCACACAGGTGGCCGCCCTGGGCACGAGCCAGGTGGCGGTGCTGACCACCGACCAGGTCGTCGCCTTGAACTCGGCACAGATCGGTGCATTGGGCACCAGCCAAGTCGCCGCCCTGAACACTGCCCAGGCATCGTCGATTGAAACCAGCGACATCAGCGGCCTGAACACATCCAGTGTTCGGGCCCTGACCACCGCCGCCATCGCCGCGCTGACCACCGACCAGGTGGTGGCGCTGAGCTCGACCCAAGTGGCCTCGCTGGGCACCAACCAGGTGGCCGTGTTGACGACCGACCAGGTCGCCGCCATTGAAACCGCCGACCTGCGCGTCATGACCACCGCCCAGGTCGCGGTGCTGAACACCGCCCAGGCCGCTGCAATGACCACCGACCAAGTCGGCGTGCTGACCACCAGCGAAGTTCGGGCCTTGAGCACGGCCGCCGTTGGCGCGTTGACCACCGACCAGATCGTGGCGTTGAATTCGGCCCAGGTCGCGTCGCTGTCCACCACGCAGGTCACCGCGCTGAACACCAACCAAGTCGCCGCCATCGAGACCGCCGACATCGGCGCCTTGACCACCGCCGACGTGCGGGTCTTGAGCACGGCTGCCATCGCGGCGCTGACCACCGACCAGATTGTGGCCCTGACTTCGACGCAGATTGCGTCCTTGTCCACCACCCAGATCGCCGCCTTGACCACCAACCAGGTCTCGCCGATCGAGACACTGGACGTGCGCGCCCTGACCACAGCGCAAGTCGCCACGCTGAACAGCGCACAGATCGTGACGCTGACCACCGACCAGGTCGGCGCCTTGAACACCGCCAACGTTCGCGCCCTGAACACCGCGGCCATGGCCGCCCTGACCACCGACCAGATCGTGGCTTTGAACTCTGCGCAGATTGCCGCCATGTCCACCAGCCAGGTCGCCGTGCTGAACACTGCCCAGGTGTCGGCCATTGAAACCTCCGACATTGGCGCCCTGAACACCGCCAGTGTGCGAGCCTTGACAACAGCCGCCATCGGTGCCTTGACCACTGACCAGATCTCTGTGCTGACCTCGGCACAAGCCGCCGCGTTGAGCACCAACCAGGTCACGTCCCTGACCACCGATCAAGTGGTTGCACTGAGCACCACACAGATCAGCGGGCTGGGCACCAGCCAGATCGCAGCCTTCAACACCGCCCAGGTGGCGGCCATCGAGACGGCCGACATCGGCGCCTTGAACACGGCGGCCATCCGCGCCCTGAACACCGCCAACGTCGGTGCCTTGACCACCGACCAGGTCGCTGCGCTGAGCTCCACGCAAGTGGCTGCGCTGTCCACGACCCAGGTCGTCGCACTGAACACGAACCAGATCAGTTCGATCGAAACCGCCGACCTGAAGGCCATGACCACGGCCCAAATTGCCGTGTTGAACACGGCACAGGTCGCCTCGCTGACCACCGACCAGATCAGCGTGTTGACCACGGCTGAAGCGCGCGCCATCAACACCGCTGGCGTCGCCGCCCTGACCACCGATCAGATCGTGGCGCTGAACACCGCGCAGATCGCAGCGTTGGGCACCAACCAGATCGCCGTGCTGAACACGGCCCAGGTGGCCGCCATTGAAACCACGGACATCGGTGCACTCAACACCGCCGACATCCGCGCCCTGACTACCGCCGCCGTCGGTGCACTGACCACGGACCAGGTCGTGAACCTGAACACGGCCCAGGTGGCCGCGTTCGCCACGACCCAGATCGGCGCGATGAGCACCGACCAGATCGCCGCCATCGAGACCACCGATGTGAAGGCCCTGACGACCGCACAGATGGCCGCCTTGAACACGGCCCAAGTCGCCTCGCTGACCACCGACCAGGTGACCGTGCTGAACACGGCCAGCGTGCGCGCCCTGACCACCGCAGGCGTCGCAGCCCTGACCACCGACCAGATCGTGGCACTGGCCACTGACCAGATCAGCGCCTTGGGCACGAACCAGGTCGCTGTGCTGAACACCGCCCAGGTCGCCGCCATCGAGACCGCCGACATCGGCGCCTTGAACACCGCCCACGTTCGGGCATTGAGCACCGCCGCTGTCGGCGCCCTGACGACCGACCAGGTCGCGGCCATGACCTCGACGCAAGTGGCTGCTTTCGCGACGACACAGATTGGTGCGATGAACACCAACCAGATCGGTGCGATTGAAACTGCCGACCTGAAGGCCATGACCACGGCCCAGATCGCCAGCCTGAACACCGCCCAGGTGGCCTCGCTGACCACTGATCAGGTGGGCGTGCTGACCACGGCCGAAGCCCGCGCCATCACCACGGCGGGCATCGCTGCCTTGACCACCGACCAGATCGTCGCCTTCAACACGGTCCAGATCTCTGCCTTGGGCACCAACCAGGTCGCTGTGCTGAACACGGCCCAGGTGGCTGCCATCGAGACCACCGACATCGGCGCCCTGAACACGGCCGACATCCGCGCCTTGAACACAGCAGCGGCCGGCGCACTGACCACGGACCAGATCGCGGCCTTGACCTCGACGCAAGTGGCGTCGTTCTCCACGGCGCAGATCGCCGCGATGAACACCAACCAGATCGGCGCCATTGAAACCGCCGACCTGAAGGCCATGACCACGGCCCAGATCGCCAGCCTGAACACCGCCCAAGTGGCCTCGCTGACCACCGACCAGGTCGGCGCGTTGACCACGGCCGAAACCCGTGCCATCACCACCGCGGGCATCGCTGCCCTGACCACGGATCAGATCGTCGCCTTCAACACCGTCCAGATCGCCGCCCTGAGCACCAGCCAGGTCGCCAACCTGAACACCGCGCAAGTGGCCGCCATCGAGACCACCGACATCGGCGCCCTGAACACGGCCGACATCCGCGCCTTGAACACGGCCTCCGTCGGTGCCTTGACGACCGACCAGATCGCGTTGATGACCTCGACCCAGATCGCCGCCTTTGGCACCAGCCAGATCGCCGCGATGAACACCACTCAGATCAGTGCCATTGAAACCGCTGACCTGAAGGCCATGACCACGGCCCAGATCGCCAGCCTGAACACGGCCCAAGTGGCCTCGCTGACCACCGACCAGGTGGGCGCGTTGACCACGGCTGAGACCCGTGCCATCACCACGGCGGGCATCGCTGCCCTGACCACGGATCAGATCGTCGCCTTCAACACGGTTCAAGTTGCGGCCCTGGGCACCAGCCAGATCGCGAATCTGAACACCGCCCAGGTGGCTGCCATCGAGACCACCGACATCGGTGCCCTGAACACGGCCAGCATCCGCGCCCTGAACACGGCCTCCATCGGCGCTTTGACGACCGACCAAGTCGCCGTCATGACCTCGACGCAACTGGCCGCGCTGAGCACCACCCAGGTCGGCGCATTGACAACGACCCAGGTCTCATCGATTGAAACGGCCGACCTGAAGGCCATGACCACGGCCCAGATCGCCAGCCTAAACACGGCCCAAATCGCCTCGCTGACCACCGACCAGATCGGCGTGCTGACCACGGCCGAAACCCGTGCCATCACCACGGCGGGCATCGCTGCCTTGACCACCGACCAGATTGTCGCTTTCAACACGGTTCAAATTGCCGCCCTGAGCACCAGCCAGGTCGCCAACCTGAACACCGCGCAAGTGGCCGCCATCGAGACCACCGACATCGGCGCCCTGAACACGGCCGACATCCGCGCCTTGAACACGGCCTCCGTCGGTGCCTTGACGACCGACCAGATCGCGTTGATGACCTCGACCCAGATCGCCGCCTTTGGCACCAGCCAGATCGCCGCGATGAACACCACTCAGATCAGTGCCATTGAAACCGCTGACCTGAAGGCCATGACCACGGCCCAGATCGCCAGCCTGAACACGGCCCAAGTGGCCTCGCTGACCACCGACCAGGTGGGCGCGTTGACCACGGCTGAGACCCGTGCCATCACCACGGCGGGCATCGCTGCCCTGACCACGGATCAGATCGTCGCCTTCAACACGGTTCAAGTTGCGGCCCTGGGCACCAGCCAGATCGCGAATCTGAACACCGCCCAGGTGGCTGCCATCGAGACCACCGACATCGGTGCCCTGAACACGGCCAGCATCCGCGCCCTGAACACGGCCTCCATCGGCGCTTTGACGACCGACCAAGTCGCCGTCATGACCTCGACGCAACTGGCCGCGCTGAGCACCACCCAGGTCGGCGCATTGACAACGACCCAGGTCTCATCGATTGAAACGGCCGACCTGAAGGCCATGACCACGGCCCAGATCGCCAGCCTAAACACGGCCCAAATCGCCTCGCTGACCACCGACCAGATCGGCGTGCTGACCACGGCCGAAACCCGTGCCATCACCACGGCGGGCATCGCTGCCTTGACCACCGACCAGATTGTCGCTTTCAACACGGTTCAAATTGCCGCCCTGAGCACCAGCCAGGTCGCCAACCTGAACACCGCGCAAGTCGCTGCCATCGAGACCACCGACATCGGCGCCCTGAACACGGCCGACATCCGCGCCCTGACCACCACCCTGGTCGGTGCCCTGACCACTGATCAGATCGCGGTCATGACTTCCACCCAGTTGGCGGCGTTGGCCACCTCCCAGGTCGCGGCACTGAACACCGCGCAAGTGGCCGCCATTGAAACCGCCGACCTGAAGGCCATGACCACGGCCCAGATCGCTGGCCTGACCACCACGCAAGTGGCCTCGCTGACCACCGACCAGATCGGTGTGCTGACCACGGCCGAGGCACGCGCCTTGACCACGGCCGGCATCGCCGCCCTGACCACCGACCAGATCGTGGCGCTGAACACCGCCCAGATCAACGCCCTGGCGTCGACCCAAGTGGCAGCCTTGACCACGGCCCAGGTGGTCGCGATCGAGACCACCGACATTGGCGCCCTGACCACCGCCAACATCCGCGCCCTGACCACGGCTGGCGTGGCTGCGCTGACCACGGACCAAGTCGCTGCGCTGAGCACCACTCAGATCGGCGCCCTGTCCACCTCGCAGATCTCTGCGCTGAACACCACGCAGATCTCGTCCATCGAGACCACCGACCTGAAGGCCATGACCACGGCCCAGATCGCTGGCTTGAACACGGCGCAAGTGGCCTCTTTGACCACCGACCAGATCGGTGTGCTGACCACGGCGGAGGCCCGCGCCTTCACCACCGTCGGCATCGCCGCCCTGACCACCGACCAGATCGCCGCGCTGAACACCACGCAAATCGGCGCCCTGTCCACCTCGCAAATCGCCGCCTTGACCACGGCCCAGGTCGCAGCGATTGAAACCACCGACATCGGTGCACTCAACACCGCCGACATCCGCGCCCTGACCACGGCTGGCCTGGCCGCCCTGACCACGGATCAGATCGTGGCCATGACCTCGACGCAGATTTCGGCCTTCGCCACCAGCCAGATCGGCTCGCTGACCACCAACCAGATCGCCGCCATCGAAACGAGCGACCTGCGTCTGATGACCACGGCCCAGGTCGCGGCCTTCAACACCGCCCAGGTCACCTCGTTCGGCACCGACCAGATCGCGGCCCTGACCACCGCGCAAGTGGTGGCCCTGACCACGACCAACGTCGCGGCACTGACCTCGACGGAAGTCCAGGCCTTTGACACGGTGGCCATGCAGGCACTGACCAGCACTCAGGTCGCCGCGCTGAACACCCACGCGATCGCCAGCCTGGACACGGCCGACATCCAGACCTTCAGCACCGCCGACATCCGCGCCATGACCACGGTGCAGATCAGCAACCTGAACACCGAGGCGGTCGCGGCCTTCACCACGGCGCAGTTCCATGAACTGACCACCACGCAGATGCAGTCGTTCACCACGGACCAGATCGTGGCCCTGGAGACCACCGACCTGGCAGCCTTGAGCATGAGCCAGAGCGTGGCCTTCACGTCGACGCAAATCGGGGCGATGACCGGCGCCCAGGTGGATGCCCTGATCTCTGCTTCGCCCATCGTGCTGGACCTGAACGGTGACGGGGTGCACACCAACTCGGCCGCCCATGGCAACCGCTTCGACCTGAATGCCACCGGCGCGACCAGCCAACACGGCTGGACCTCTTCTGGCGACGGCCTGCTGGTGATGGATCGCAACCATGACGGCTCCATCAACGACGGCACCGAACTGTTCGGCACCGGCACGGTCCTGGCCAATGGTCAGCGCGCTGGCGACGGCTACGCCGCCTTGAGAGAGCTGGACTCCAATCAAGACGGCAAGATCACTGCCACCGACGCCACCTTCAAGGACCTGCAGGTCTGGGTCGATGGCAACGGTGATGGCATCACCAACGCTGGCGAGCTCAAGACCTTGGCCAGCCTGGGCATCATCGAGTTGGACCTGGGGGCCAAGACCGGCACGGAAATCGACAACGGCAACTTGCTGGGCCTGGTCTCTGGTTACAAGACTTCGGACGGCGCAACGCACGACATGGCCGATGTCTGGTTCAGCAAGGAAGTCGCCAGCACGACGACCACCGCCACGACCATCCCGGTGGACGACGCCAACCTGCACACCACGGTGCAAGCGTCGGCAGCCGCCACGGCCACCGGCGCGGCAGGCGAGGACGGCACCAAACCGGCCACGCCTCTGGCAGTCAGCGCCCACGATGTCTTGTCCGACCGAGGCGAGGACTTGCTGGCAGGCCAGGCAGATTCCAACGCCAGCCACGCGACATTGAATGTGGCCTCGGTCACACACCATGACCTGCCGCTGGTACCGATCGACCACACGCAACTGATCGACGACAAGCAGAACAACCTGCTGATCTGACATCTGACACAGACAGGCTGGGCCACCGAGAGGTGCCCAGCCTCAAGTCTTTGAAATCTTGACCGATATTTTTGCTTACATGCCAAAAACACTGGCTGAAAAAGGGTAGACCATGTCCTCGCTGATTCCGATGTACTCGACCACGCAAATCGCTGCGTTGTCCACCCAATCGATCGTCAACCTCTCCACGGAGGACTGGGCCGCTTTTAACACCGCTCAAGTCGCAGCCTTGACCTCGGTCCAGGTCGCGGCCATCCAGACCGCCGACCTGCGGGCACTGACCACGGCGGCTGTGGCCGCGCTGGTCACCGACAACATCGTTGCGCTGACCTCGGCGCAGGTGGCCGCTTTGTCCACAACGCAGCTGTCGGTGTTGACAAGCAGCCAGGTGGCTGCCATCGAAACCACCGATCTGGTCGGATTGAGCACCGCAGGACTGCGGGCAATGAGCACCGCGGCCATCGCCGCCATGACCACGGACCAGGTCGCGACACTGAACTCAAGCCAGATCGCCTCGCTGAGCAGCAGCCAGGTGGCCGGCATGACGACCAGCCAGATCGCCGCCATCGAAACCGGCGACATCAAGGCCATGTCCACCGCCCAGATCGCCGCAATGAACACCGCGCAGGTGGCCTCCTTCGGCACGGACCAGATCGCGGTCCTGACCACGGCTGGCGCACGCGCCCTGAACACGGCCAACACCGCCGCGTTGACCACTGACCAGATCGCGGCACTGACATCGGCTCAAGTGGCCGCACTCGGCACCAACCAGGTCGCCGCGATGACGACCAGCCAGATCGCCGCCATTGAAACGGGCGACCTCAAGGCCTTCACCACGGCCCAAATCGCCGGCTTGAACACCGCCCAGGTGGCCGCGCTGACCACGGACCAGATCGGTGCGCTGACCACGGCCGAAGTCCGTGCGCTGACCACCGCCAGTACCGCCGCCCTGACCACGGCCCAGATCGCGGCCCTGGATTCGGCCCAAGTCGCTGCACTGGGCACCCACCAGATTGCCGCCCTGACGACCGCCCAGGTCGCCGCCATTGAAACCACCGACATCGTTGGCCTGAACACGGCCAGCGTTCGCGCCTTGACCACCGCGGGTGTCGCCGCGCTGGGCACCGACCAGATCGTTGCGCTGAACACCACTCAGGCATCCGCCCTGTCGACCAGTCAGGTCGCCGCGCTGACCACCACGCAGGTCGCCGCCATTGAAACCAATGATCTGAAGGCGCTGACCACGGCCCAGATCGCTGGATTGACCACCGCCCAAGTCGCGGCTCTGGGCACGGATCAGATTGCTGTGTTGACCACGGCCGAAGTCCGTGCCTTGACCACCGTCGGCACCGCCGCCTTGACCACGGCACAAATCGCTGCATTGGATTCAAGCCAGGTTGCCGCACTGGGCAGCGCCCAGATTGCCGCCTTGACGACCGCGCAGGTTGCGGCCATTGAAACCACCGACATCGTCGGCCTGAACACGGCCAGCGTCCGCGCCCTCACGACCGCTGGTGTGGCTGCGCTGACCACCGATCAGATCGCCGCGCTGAACACGAACCAAGCCTCGGCTTTGTCCACCAGCCAGATCGCCGCTTTGACGACCACGCAAGTGGCCGCCATCGAAACCACCGACATCAAGGCCCTGACCACGGCGCAGGTTGCCGCACTGAACACCGCGCAGGTGGCTGTCCTCGGCACCGACCAGGTCGCTGCCCTGACCACGGCCGAAGTGCGTGCCCTGACCACCGCAGGCACCGCCGCCCTGACCACGGATCAAGTCGCCGCCCTGAACTCGGCACAGGTGGGCGCCTTAGGCACCCATCAGATCGCCGCCTTGACGACGGCCCAAGTGGCCGCCATCGAGACCACTGACATCTCGGCCCTGAGCACCGCCAGTGTCCGCGCTTTGACGACGGCGGGTGTCGCCGCGCTGACGACTGATCAAGTCGCCAACCTGAGCACGGCCCAGGCCGCTGCCTTGAGCACCGCCCAGGTGGCCGCCATGACGACCACGCAAGTGGCCGCGATCGAAACCACCGACATCAAGGCCCTGACCACCGCTCAGATTGCTGGCCTGAACACCGCGCAAGTGGCGGTTCTGGGCACCGATCAGGTCGCTGTCCTGACCACCGCTGAAGTGCGGGCCTTGACCACCGCTGGCACCGCCGCGCTGACCACCTCGCAAGTCGCGGCCCTGGACTCGGCCCAAGTCGCCGCGCTGGGGAGCAACCAGATTGCCGCCTTGACGACCGCTCAGGTCGCCGCCATCGAGACCGCCGACATCGCCGGTTTGAACACCGCCAATGTCCGCGCCCTCACGACCGCTGGTGTGGCTGCACTGACCACCGACCAGATCGTCGCGCTGAACACGAGCCAGGCCTCGGCTTTGTCGACTGCCCAAGTGGCCGCCCTGACAACCACGCAAGTGGCCGCCATCGAAACCACCGACATCAAGGCCCTGACCACCGCCCAGATCGCCGCACTGAACACCGCGCAAGTGGCCGCACTGGGCACTGACCAGATTGCGGTGCTGACCACGGCCGAAGTCCGTGCGCTGACCACCGCCGGTACCGCCGCACTGACCACGACCCAAGTGGCCGCGCTGGATTCCGCTCAAGTGGCCGCACTGGGTACCCACCAGATTGCCGCTCTGACGACCGCCCAGGTCGCCGCCATCGAAACCACCGACATCGTCGGCCTGAACACGGCCAGCGTTCGCGCCTTGACCACCGCCGGTATCGCCGCGCTGACCACCGACCAGGTCGCTGCGCTGAACACGAGCCAAGCCTCGGCTTTGTCGACAGCCCAAGTGGCAGCCTTGACGACCACGCAAGTGGCCGCCATCGAAACCACCGACATCAAGGCCCTGACCACCGCTCAAATCGCTGCACTGAACACCGCGCAAGTCGCTGTCCTGGGCACCGATCAGGTCGCTGTTTTGACCACCGCTGAAGTGCGCGCTCTAACCACCGCTGGCACCGCTGCGCTGACCACTTCGCAAGTTGCGGCCCTGGATTCGGCCCAAGTCGCTGCCTTGGGTTCCACACAGGTCGCTGCACTCACCACCGCCCAAGTCGCGGCCATCGAAACCACCGACATCGTTGGCCTGAACACGGCCAGCGTTCGCGCCCTGACCACCGCGGGTGTCGCTGCGCTGACCACCGACCAGATCGTCGCGCTGAACACGACCCAGGCCTCGGCCTTGTCGACCAGCCAAGTGGCTGCCCTGACGACCACACAAGTGGCCGCCATCGAGACCACCGACATCAAGGCCTTGACCACCGCTCAGATCGCCGCGCTGAACACCGCGCAAGTGGCCGCACTGGGCACTGACCAGATTGCAGTCCTGACCACCGCCGAAGTGCGTGCCCTGACCACCGCTGGCACCGCCGCACTGACCACCTCGCAAGTCGCGGCTCTGGACTCGGCCCAAGTCGCCGCTTTGGGCACCTCCCAGGTCGCTGCACTCACGACCGCCCAAGTCGCCGCCATTGAGACCACCGACATCGGTGCCTTGAACACCGCCAGCGTCCGCGCCCTGACCACGGCAGGTGTCGCAGCCTTGACCACTGACCAAGTCGCCACGCTGAACACGACGCAAGCCTCGGCTTTGTCCACCGCTCAAGTCGGCGCCCTGACGACCACGCAAGTGGCCGCCATCGAAACCACCGACATCAAGGCTCTAACCACCGCCCAGATCGCTGCGCTGAACACCGCGCAAGTGGCTGTTCTGGGCACCGATCAGGTCGCCGTCCTGACCACCGCCGAAGTGCGTGCCTTGACCACCGCTGGCACCGCTGCACTGACCACGGATCAAGTCGCCGCGCTCAACTCGGCTCAGTTGGCTGGCCTGGGCACCCACCAGATTGCCGCCTTGACGACCGCCCAAGTGGCCGCCATTGAAACCACCGACATCGCTGCATTGAACACGGCCAGCATCCGCGCCTTCAGCACGGCCGGGGTTGCCGCACTGACCACCGACCAGATCGCCAACCTGAGCACCGCCCAGGCTGCCGCCCTGAGCACCACCCAAGTCGGCGCCCTGACGACCACCCAAGTGGCCGCCATCGAAACCACCGACATCAAGGCCATGACCACGGCTCAGATTGCGGCACTGAACACCGCCCAAGTGGCTATCCTGGGCACCGATCAGGTTGCTGTCCTGACCACCGCCGAGGCCCGTGCCCTGACGACGGCCGGCACCGCGGCCCTGACCACGGATCAAGTCGCTGCGCTCAACTCGGCTCAGTTGGCTGCCTTGGGCACCCACCAGATTGCCGCCTTGACGACCGCCCAAGTGGCCGCCATCGAGACCACCGACATCTCGGCCCTGAGCACCGCCAGCGTCCGCGCCTTCACCACCGCGGGTGTCGCTGCGCTGACGACTGACCAGATCGCCAACCTGAGCACGGCCCAGGCTTCAGCCTTGTCCACCGCTCAAGTCGGCGCCCTGACGACCACGCAAGTGGCCGCCATCGAAACCACCGACGTCAAGGCACTGACCACCGCTCAGATCGCCGCGCTGAACACCGCGCAAGTGGCGGTCCTGGGCACTGATCAGGTCGCTGTCCTGACCACCGCCGAAGTGCGTGCCCTGACCACCGCTGGCACCGCCGCACTGACCACCTCGCAAGTCGCGGCTCTGGACTCGGCCCAAGTCGCCGCTTTGGGCACCTCCCAGGTCGCTGCACTCACGACCGCCCAAGTCGCCGCCATTGAGACCACCGACATCGGTGCCTTGAACACCGCCAGCGTCCGCGCCCTGACCACGGCAGGTGTCGCAGCCTTGACCACTGACCAAGTCGCCACGCTGAACACGACGCAAGCCTCGGCTTTGTCCACCGCTCAAGTCGGCGCCCTGACGACCACGCAAGTGGCCGCCATCGAAACCACCGACATCAAGGCTCTAACCACCGCCCAGATCGCTGCGCTGAACACCGCGCAAGTGGCTGTTCTGGGCACCGATCAGGTCGCGGCCCTGACCACCGCTGAAGCGCGGGCCCTGACCACCGCAGGCACTGCGGCCCTGACCACGGATCAAGTCGCTGCGCTCAACTCGGCTCAGTTGGCTGCCCTGGGCACCCACCAGATTGCCGCCTTGACGACCGCCCAAGTGGCTGCCATCGAGACCACCGACATCTCGGCCCTGAGCACCGCCAGCGTCCGCGCCTTCACCACCGCGGGTGTCGCTGCGCTGACGACTGACCAGATCGCCAACCTGAGCACGGCCCAGGCTTCAGCCTTGTCCACCGCTCAAGTCGGCGCCCTGACGACCACGCAAGTGGCCGCCATCGAAACCACCGACATCAAGGCTCTAACCACCGCCCAGATCGCTGCGCTGAACACCGCGCAAGTGGCTGTTCTGGGCACCGATCAGGTCGCCGTCCTGACCACCGCCGAAGTGCGTGCCTTGACCACCGCTGGCACCGCTGCACTGACCACGGATCAAGTCGCCGCGCTCAACTCGGCTCAGTTGGCTGGCCTGGGCACCCACCAGATTGCCGCCTTGACGACCGCCCAAGTGGCCGCCATTGAAACCACCGACATCTCGGCACTGAGCACCGCCAGCGTCCGCGCCTTCACCACTGCCGGTGTCGCTGCACTGACGACTGACCAAATCGCCAACCTGAGCACGGCGCAGGCCTCGGCCTTGTCCACCGCCCAAGTGGCCGCCCTGACGACCACGCAAGTGGCCGCCATCGAGACCACCGACATCAAGGCCATGACCACGGCCCAGATCGCTGCACTGAACACCGCCCAAGTCGCTGTCCTGGGCACTGATCAGGTCGCCGTCCTGACCACCGCTGAAGTGCGCGCCTTGACCACCGCTGGCACCGCCGCACTGACCACGGATCAAGTCGCCGCGCTCAACTCGGCTCAGTTGGCTGGCCTGGGCACCCACCAGATTGCCGCCTTGACGACCGCCCAAGTGGCCGCCATTGAAACCACCGACATCTCGGCACTGAGCACCGCCAGCGTCCGCGCCTTCACCACTGCCGGTGTCGCTGCACTGACGACTGACCAAATCGCCAACCTGAGCACGGCGCAGGCCTCGGCCTTGTCCACCGCCCAAGTGGCCGCCCTGACGACCACGCAAGTGGCCGCCATCGAAACCACCGACATCAAGGCCCTGACCACCGCCCAGATCGCTGCCCTGAACACCGCGCAAGTGGCTGTCCTCGGCACCGATCAGGTCGCCGTCCTGACCACCGCCGAAGTGCGCGCCCTGACCACGGCAGGCACCGCAGCCCTGACCACCTCGCAAGTCGCTGCGCTCAACTCGGCTCAATTGGCTGGCCTGGGCACCCACCAGATTGCCGCCTTGACGACCGCCCAAGTGGCCGCCATTGAAACCACCGACATCTCGGCACTGAGCACCGCCAGCGTCCGCGCCTTCACCACTGCCGGTGTCGCTGCACTGACGACTGACCAAATCGCCAACCTGAGCACGGCGCAGGCCTCGGCCTTGTCCACCGCCCAAGTGGCCGCCCTGACGACCACGCAAGTGGCCGCCATCGAGACCACCGACATCAAGGCCATGACCACGGCCCAGATCGCTGCACTGAACACCGCCCAAGTCGCTGTCCTGGGCACTGATCAGGTCGCCGTCCTGACCACCGCTGAAGTGCGCGCCTTGACCACCGCTGGCACCGCCGCACTGACCACGGATCAAGTCGCCGCGCTCAACTCGGCTCAGTTGGCTGGCCTGGGCACCCACCAGATTGCCGCCTTGACGACCGCCCAAGTGGCCGCCATTGAAACCACCGACATCGCTGCATTGAACACGGCCAGCATCCGCGCCTTCAGCACGGCCGGGGTTGCCGCACTGACCACCGACCAGATCGCCAACCTGAGCACCGCCCAGGCTGCCGCCCTGAGCACCACCCAAGTGGCCGCCCTGACGACCACGCAAGTGGCCGCCATCGAAACCACCGACAT
>NZ_JAQSDR010000007.1:67314-67423 GCF_029946005.1 Aquabacterium sp. | reverse complement strand
GCACCGGCCAAGAAGGCCGCTGTCAAGAAGGCAGCTCCTGCTAAAAAAGCAGCAGTGAAGAAGGCAGCACCGGCCAAGAAGGCCGCTGTCAAGAAGGCAGCTCCTGCTA
>NZ_JAQSDR010000007.1:0-67214 GCF_029946005.1 Aquabacterium sp. | reverse complement strand
AAAAAGCAGCAGCCAAAAAGGCGCCCGCCAAAAAGGCAGCGCCGGCCAAGAAGGCCGCAGTGAAGAAGGCAGCTCCCGCTAAAAAGGCAGCCCCCGCTGCCAAGAAGCCAGCCGCCAAGAAAGCTGCTGCCAAAAAGCCTGCCCCTGCCAAGCCTGCCCCTGCGGCCAAAAAGCCCGCTTCGGCCAAGCCTGCTGCGAAGACCACGCTGAGCCCTCAAGCCGCGTGGCCCTTCCCGACTGGCAACAAGCCCTGAGTTCATCCGCAAGGGTGAACTGGCGGATGGCAACAGCCTTTCGCCTTTCAAGCCCGGCTCCGGCCGGGCTTTTCTTTGCCTGATGAACAATGAGCAGATGGCACCACACCCTACCAACTCGGGCCCCACCGCCATGGTGGCAGCTTGGCCCTGCTTGAGGATGGAAGGCAAAGCCCCGCGTCAGCGCCTGGTCATTGACCTCAGCATCGCCCCAAACGCCAAACGCACGGAAGTGGTGGGTTGGCACGATGGTGCCTTGCGTGTGCGCCTGGCAGCACAGCCTGTTGATGGCGCCGCCAATGACGCGCTGCGGCGCTGGCTGGCCACGGAGCTGAAACTGGCTCAGTCGGGCGTCGAACTGGTGAGGGGCGCCACGGCTCGCCGCAAGCAATGGGCCCTGGACAGCCCCGCGGAGCATGTCTGCCATTGGCTTGAGGGTCTGGTTCAATCGGGCCTGATCACCCCCTGGCCACCCTGAAAAACGCAGAACCTCGGATTGCGGCCCAGGAAAGGCCTGCATTGCCTTAAGCTACACAGTTTGACGAAAGTAACTCGCAAAGCGAGCATTCCATGGCCCAGTACGTTTTCACCATGAACCGCGTCGGGAAGATCGTTCCCCCGAAACGGCAGATCCTCAAAGACATCACCCTGAGTTTTTTCCCAGGCGCCAAGATCGGCGTGCTGGGCGTGAACGGCTCGGGCAAGTCCACCTTCCTCAAGATCATGGCGGGCGTGGACAAGGACATCGAGGGCGAAGCCGTCCCGATGCCTGGCATCAAAATCGGTTACCTGCCCCAGGAACCGGTGATGAACCCAGAGCAAACCGTCCGCGAAGCCGTTGAAGAGGGCATTGGTGGCGTTCTGGCAGCCAAGAAACGCCTGGACGAGGTGTACGCCGCTTATGCCGAAGAAAATGCCGACTTCGACGCGCTCGCCGCGGAACAAGGCGAACTGGAAGCCATCATCGCCGCCGGCGGCTCCGAGAACACCGACCTGCAACTTGAGCTGGCCGCCGACGCATTGCGCCTGCCAGCCTGGGACGCCAACATTGGCCAGTTGTCCGGTGGCGAAAAGCGCCGCGTGGCCCTGTGCCGCCTGCTGCTGTCCAAACCCGACATGCTGCTGCTCGATGAACCTACCAATCACTTGGACGCCGAATCGGTGGACTGGTTGGAACAGTTCCTCAGCCGCTTCTCGGGCACCGTGGTGGCCATCACCCACGATCGCTACTTCCTGGACAATGCCGCCGAGTGGATCCTCGAACTGGACCGCGGATCGGGCTTCCCCTACAAGGGCAATTACTCAGACTGGCTGGAGCTCAAGGGCAAGCGCCTGGACCAAGAGCAGAAAACGGAAGACGCCAGAGCCAAGGCCCTGAAGCAGGAGCTTGAGTGGGTTCGCAAGAACACCAAGGGCCGTCAGGCCAAGAGCAAGGCCCGCCTGGCCCGCTTCGAAGAACTGAGCGACGTTGACTACCAAAAGCGCAACGAGACCAACGAAATCTTCATTCCCGTGGCCGAACGCCTGGGCAATGAAGTGATCGAGTTCACCGGCGTCTCCAAGAGCTTCGGCGACCGCCTGCTGATCGACAACCTGAGCTTCAAGGTGCCCGCGGGCGCCATCGTCGGCATCATCGGCCCCAACGGCGCCGGCAAGTCCACGCTGTTCCGCATGATCCAGGGTGTCGAGCAAGCTGACAGCGGCACCGTCAGCATCGGCAAGACTGCGCAACTGGCCTTCGTTGACCAAAGTCGCGAGGGCCTGGCCGCTGGAAACACCGTGTGGCAGGACGTCTCGGGCGGCCTGGACAACATCGTGGTGGGCAAGTTCGTGATGCCTTCGCGCGCCTACCTGGGTCGCTTCAATTTCAAGGGCAACGACCAGCAAAAGTTGGTGGGCAACCTGTCGGGCGGTGAACGCGGCCGCCTGCATTTGGCCAAAACACTGGCACAAGGCGGCAACGTCCTGATGCTGGACGAACCCTCCAATGACCTGGACGTCGAAACCCTGCGTGCGTTGGAAGACGCGCTCCTGGAGTTCGCCGGCAGCGCCATGATCATCTCCCACGATCGCTGGTTCCTGGACCGCATCTGCACGCACATCCTGGCGTGCGAAGGCGATTCGCAATGGTTCTTCTTTGACGGCAACTACCAGGAGTACGAAGCCGACAAGAAGAAGCGCCTGGGCGAAGAAGGTGCGCGTCCCAAGCGCGTGCGCTTCAAGCCGATTCGCTGATCAAGGCATTGACCCGTCCCAAGCCCGCTTTCACGCGGGCTTTTTTTTGGCGTTTCGCCCGCGAGGCAGGGGTCATCCCTAGGGTTTACGTCGTCGCCGCAGGAAGCCGGGGGGCTAGAATTTCGTGGAGTATTTGGCGACTTGTCGCGCCCCTGAAAAACACCCTCTGGAGACCCCTCAATGATTCCTCGGATGACCCGAATCCTCACCGCCTCCGTGGTGGCTCTTTCCACCTTGACCATGAGCGGATGCGCCTTGCTGGAGTCGGGCACCAGTGGAGTCACTCTGAACATCCTGGAAGAAGGCTTCACACCGCCGACACTCAAGCTGGGCGACGTGGACATGGGCTGCACCTTCGCCTTGGCGAATGGCCCCTTGGTGGGCGCCGCACGCAACTTCTACGGCGACCCTTCGCTGATGGAAACCGTGATGCTGCAATCGGCCGCTGTGTGCTCCGACGCACGGGCCATTGAAGAGGAGTTGCGCTACATCCGTGCCTCGCGCGAAAAGCGCTCGGACGAAGCCCAGGATGCCCGCATTGCTCAAAAGCGCCTGATGGCCTTGTCGGCACACCGCCAGGTCACCTCGTTCGAACGCATGCGCGTCAAGCTTGAGCAAAAATATTTCTTCAAGTACGGCAGCACCTGCCCCAAGTTCAAACGTGACTTTGATGAAATGGTGTACCTGCTGGGCTCGGTCTCTGGCGTGCAAGCCGTTCAAAGCGACATGGGTGCACAACAGGCCGTGGGCGTCTCGCTTGACATCCCCCCTCAGGTTGAATTCGCCATGACGTGCCTGGACAACAAAAAGTGGTGGGGCGCCCCGCAAGCACTGCGCGCGGCCATCTGGAGCATCATCCCCGGTGGCTCTGAAGGCAAGGACGTCAAAGGCACTTTTGAAACCAACATGGCCATTGGCGAAAAAGCCGGTGTGCGCCTGCCTCACGTGATGGCCGCCATTGCCGCCCAAACCGCTGACGACTCGGCTGCAGTGCGCGCCGCCATCAAGCGCTTTGCCACCATCGAGAACTTCAAGGTCAACACCGACTACCGACTGGTGGACTCGATTGCCGAAGCCCAGATGATCATCATCTCTGACCGCATGTGGACTCAGAACACCGGCTCGCGCACCCCCATCAACAGCCTGGGCAAGTTCTGGGATGACAAGGCAGGCGGTGCGGCCATCGATGCGGACAGCTTCCTCAAGTAAACGCGTTTAACGTCTTGAATTTACTAGGGAAACTCCCTCCCCCGTGGGTGGGGGTCGGGGTTTACCTGAGGGAACATTTGAGCGGCTATAGTTACAAAATCAACGATCCCGCCCACAGCCGTGGTCAGATTTTTACGCACTGAAAAACAAGTGTAGTTAGCGCCGAATCACATCGGCGCATGTTTTTTCTGGTACCTAGGAGACTTCATGAAGATGGTCAAAACCATGAGCAAAATCAGCGCCGCTGCCGTTTTGGCGTTGAGCGCAATGTCAGCCGCACAGGCCGCGCAACGGATCTGCGTGTATGACCTGCTGGGCGCCTCGGGTGACCTCTTCAGCATGGCCAAGGACTACGTGATCGCAGCTCAACGGCATGGTGTGTCGATTGAGTTGAAGGGCTACACCGACGAACGTGTCGCGACCGAAGACTTCCGCACCGGTCAATGTGATGGCGTGATCGCCACAGCATTCCGCACCCGCCAGTTCAACCAGGTGGCAGGAGCCATCGATTCACTGGGTGCCACCACCATCGTCAAGGATGGCAAGATCGACATGGCGGCCAGCTACGAAGTGGTGCGCCGCATCGTGCAAACCTACTCCGATCCCAAGGCTGGCAAGCTGATGATCGATGGCAACTACGAAGTGGGTGGCGTGATCCCACTGGGCGCGGCCTACCCCGTCGTCAACGACCGCAAGATCAACACCGTGGAAGCCCTGGCCGGCAAGCGCATTGCCTCGTTCGACTACGACAAGGCCCAGGCCGTGATGATCCAGAAGATCGGCGCGCAACCCGTGTCGGCCGACATCATGAACTTCTCGTCAAAGTTCAACAACGGAGCGGTGGACTTCATCGCCGCGCCCACGCTGGCCTACAAGCCCCTGGAACTGTACAAGGGCATCGGCAAGAATGGCGCCATGGTGCGCTTCCCGATCCTGATCCTGACTTACCAAGTCATCCTGAACAGGACCAAGTTCCCCGAGGGTTTTGGCGACCAATCACGCGACTACTGGCTGACCCAGTTCGACCGCGCCTTGCAATTGGTCAAACAATCCGACGCCAGCATCCCTCCATCCACCTGGATGGAGTTGAGTTCTGAGAATGCTTACAAGTACACCCTGATGCTGCGCGAGTCACGCATCGACATCGCTCAGAAGGGCCTGTATGACAAGCGGGGGCTGAAAATCATCAAACGCATTCGTTGCAGCGTGAATCCTGCAGATCCTGAATGCGCGACCAAATCAGAAGAAGACTGGAAGTAAAAATTCAGGCCCCATGAAGGCCTGACTTCAAACCAAACCGGGGGCTCAAAGCCCCCTTTTTCCTACTGGTGGACGCATTTTGCTGCGATGCACCAACTGAGCGATCATGATCACTTCCAACCCTCGACAAATTTTGGGCCGTTCCCCGCTGGAATGGTTCTCTAGCCTACCGGTGTTTGCACTGCTGCTGCTGACCTTGATCATTGGCACCGGTGAAATGATGCACGGCCAGTTGCTCCGACTGGGTGAGTCCATGTTCGGCGATCCGGCCGCACAAGTGCAGTATTTCATGCTGCGGGCAGAGCCGACCAAGCCGTCGTGCGATGCCAATCAAGACATCGAGGTGGAGCTCCAGAAGCAGGCCGCAGCCAAAGCCAGCGGCAGCACCGCTGGCGACGACGTTGATGATCTCTTCGGCGAGCAAGCTCCCCAAGATCCGACCGTGGCGCGCAAGTCCATGGAACAAGCCATCCAAATTTGCAAGGCCAAGCACGATCTTTATCGCCGCGTGCAAGAGCATCAGACCACCCAGGTCAAGATCTACCGCACCATCGAGACCAGCTTCTTCGGTCTGTTCCAGGTGGGCACTGAGAACCGCCCTCTGATTCTGCTGCTGATGGTGTCCATCGCCGCCATCACCACCACGCTGGGGTTCCACCACATCGGGATCCGTCCCGGCCACTACACCCGAGACTACCTGGTGCAATCCATCTCCCAGGCCGTTGCGGCCGGATTGCTGCTGTACTCGTGTGTCAGCTACTACCAGATCCTGCAAGGGTCCGGCGTGCCGATCGAACACCCTCTGCTGCACTACGTGTGGATGGCCTTCTCCGCCTCTATCCTGGTGATCAACCTCAAGCGCATCGTGATCCCGGTGAAGTCGGAGCATGGCGAAGGCACCTGGGGTGCCGCCTTGCTGGCCATCCCGCTGTATGCATACATGGGCATCAACGCAGGCCTGTACTTTCTGCTGAATAAGCACCCCGCTGGTCTGGCCATCTACGTCAACCAGCTGATGGAGCTGCCCACCATCTTCCTGAATCTGGGCCTGTTCATTTGGGCGGGCATGCTGCTCAAGCAAAGCCGCATCATCGACTTGTTCATGGACCTGCTGCGTCCGTGGCGCCTGTCGCCTCAGTTGCTGACCTACATCATCCTGTTGGCCGCTGCCGTGCCCACCGCCTACACCGGCGCCTCGGGCATCTTTGTGATCGCCGCAGCCGGCATCATCTACCACGAGGTGCGCGCCTCGGGCGGTTCGCGCCAGTTCGCATTGGCCGCCACGGCCATGTCAGGCTCGCTGGGCGTGGTGCTGCGCCCTTGCCTGCTGGTAGTGCTGATTGCCGCGCTGAACAAAGAAGTGACGACCAACGGCCTGTACCACTGGGGCTTCTACGTCTTCCTGCTGACCTCAACACTGTTCTTCCTGACCTCCCAGATGCTGCGCACGCAGCGTGCCTCGATCGAATCGTTCCGCGTGGCGATCCCCGGCACCCTGCGCGCCGTGATTCCCACCCTGCCCTACCTGGGCGTGGTGGTCGTCGTGGTGGCCACGTACGAATACGCGCTGGACACCAAGCTGAACGAAATCACGGCGCCCACGATCATGCCGGTGATGCTGTTGATCATCCTGATCTTCGACAAGATCATCAACAAAGGCAAAACCGAGATCACGCCCGACTACGCCAGCCATCGCCAGCCCGGCGTGGAGCGCTCCATCCGTTTCGCCACCAACGAGACCATCGGCCACATTGGCGCCCTGCTCAGCCTGATGACCTTGTCACTGGCAATGGGCGGCGTGATCGAGCGCTCGGAGATCATGAACCACTTCCCGCACGTGTTCGAGAACCATTGGACGGCCATGGCTTTCCTGGTGATCACCATGGTGTTCCTCGGCATGATCATGGATCCGTTCGGCGCCGTCGTGCTGGTGTCTGGCACCCTGGCCCCAATCGCTTTTGCCAATGGCATCGATCCAGTCCACCTCTGGATGATGGTGCTGGTGGCGTTCGAGTTGGGCTACCTGTCCCCCCCCGTGGCGCTGAACCAATTGCTGACGCGACAGGTCATCGGCGAAGCCGAGGTCAAGCTGGCCGACGGCGAAGTCAAACACCTGGGCTTCTACCGACGCCATGAGCGCTGGATCCTGCCCCCGGTGGTCATGGTCATCGGCCTGGCCATCGTGGCCTTCGGACCGTTGGCGGTGCAGGACTTCCCGGAGTTGGCCTTCGTGAAAGATTGGTTCCCGCTGCCGCCCCCCTAAGCCAGCGGGGTAACTTCTCGACCAACCCGGTCCCTGTGCATGCAAGGGCCGGGTTTTTTCTTTGATACTGGCTGCATGAACTTGCCTCCCCCCCGTTCTGCCTTGTGGGCCCACCGACTGGCACTGCTCTTGGTTTTACCCCTGTCAGCGTGCAGCACCCTGCAAAGCGGCGCCGTCCAGTTGATCGGCTGGACATCGCCGCCCACCGTCCCGCCGACGGCGGCCACCCCCGCCCAGATACCCGTCCTCGGGCAAGCCCCGGCTTTTGACACGGTCATCAAAGGCGCGGAGCGCATGGACGGCCTGCTGCCTTTGTGGAAACGGCAAGACAAGGTCTGGATCGAACTGGTGCCTGCCAATCTGGGCCGCGCTTTTTTCTTGTCACCCACGGTGGTCACTGGCATTGGCGAGGCCGGTGTTTTTGGTGGGCTGATCACAAGCCGTTCCGCCCAGGTCGGTCGCCCACAGTGGGTAGAGTTCCGCCGAGTACAACAGCAAGTGCAACTGCTGGCCATGAACGCGGCCTACACGGCGCAAAAAGGCACGCCTCAGGAATTGGCGGTTCAGGCCGCGTTTTCGCCCAGCCTGTTGGCCAGCGTGGGCGTGGCCAGTGCACCACAGGCCCAGACGGGGGCCATCCTGATCGAAGCCAACCCCTTGTGGGTGAACGACATGTTGGGCTTGGGGCTGCAGCTTCAGCGCGCCTACAAACAAAACTATGCGCTGGATTCGCGAAATTCGGCGCTGTCGGTGGCGCGCACCCAAAGCGACCACTTGAGTTTTGACATCCTGCACCATTTCGCCACCAGCGCCCTCGCGGCGGGCAGCGGCACCGCGGGCGGAGTGGCGCCAGGTGTGCCCACCTCCGTGCCAGACCCACGCAGCCTGTTCATCAATGTGCGCTACAGCCTGAGGTCCTTGCCGGAAACCGCCATGAAACCGCGCGCTGCAGATCCCCGCGTTGGTTACTTCACCACCACGGTGGCCGACTTCACGCAAGACCTGGCACGCACCCCGCGGCAGCGCTTCATCAGCCGTTGGAGGCTGGAGAAAAAGGACCCGGCCGCTGCCCTGTCCGAGCCCACGCGGCCCATCGTCTATCAGCTCGACCCCAACATTCCGCTGGCCTATCGTCAGGTCATCACCGAAGGTATCCTGGCCTGGAACCAGGCCTTTGAAGCCATCGGCATCAGAGACGCGATTCAGGTGCGCGCGCCGTCGCCCGGCAAGGCGGACGAGGCGCTGGGTTCAACCCGGGCCACTGTGCGCTGGATGACCAACAGCCAACCCGGTTTTGGTGCCATCGGGCCCACGCATGTGGACCCACGCACTGGCGAAATCCTGCAGGCGGACATCGCCCTGGAAAGCCTGTCATCGCGTTCGATTCGCACCTTGCGCAGCGAAATCATCGCCGCACCATCCGCCCACTCGGCCGACGATCAGTGCACGCATGCGGCTGAAGCGGCCGAACAACTGGGCTATGGCCTGGACCTGCTGACGGCATCAGGCCGCCTGGACCCGGACAGCCCAGACGTTCAGGCCTTCGTGTTGGCCTATCTGAAAGACACGACCATGCACGAGGTGGGACACACCTTGGGTTTGCGGCACAACTTTCGGGGCTCGCGCTGGCACACCGCAGAGCAACTGGCCGATCCCGCTTTGACGCTGCGTGAAGGCAATAGCGCCTCGGTGATGGACTACGCGCCGATCAACCTGCCGCTCCCAGGCCAACCCGCACCCGCCGCTTTCCAGACCACCTTGGGGCCTTACGACCATTGGGCCATCGAGTATGGCTACAAGCCTTTGGGCAGCGCTGAGACGGCCGAGTTGCAGCGCATCGCCGAGCGCAGCGCCGACCCGATCTGGTCAGACAAGTTGGACTTTGGCACCGACGAGGACGATTACCTGGGGCTCGACCCCCAATCGCTCACCTTTGACCTGGGCCGTGACCCCCTGGTCTTTGCCCGCCAGCGTTTGACCATCGCCAAAGACTTGATCGCCCGCCAAGCCCCGGAAAAAACGGGCGCAGCCCACGACCCCAGTTTGTTGCGCCGACGGGTCACCTACGCTTTGCGCGACGTGGGACGCACCTCGCAAATCCTGTTGCGCCAGGTTGGCGGCTTGATCACTCGGCGCAACCCGAGCGACAACGGGCGGGATCCCCTGGACCCCTTGCCCGCCGCCACGCAGCGAACGGCCCTGGACCTGATTGCCCAGGAGCTGTTGTCACCGCGGGCCCTGAGCCTGTCGCCCGCCCTGCAACGTCGCATGGCGCCCGACTACTTTGAGCGGAGCGAGGGCAGCGGCACCCGGACCGACTTCTCCCTGGCCGACACCTTGCTATCGTTGCAGCGCCTGGTCCTGGACACGCTGATGGCCGATGGCCTGGGCGAGCGCATGTTGGACAACATCGACCGCACACGCGACCGCCGTGAAGCGCCGCTGACGCTGCGCGAACTGCACCAGCGCGTGACGGATGCCGTTTGGGGCACATCCGGGACCGCTCCCACGGGCGATGATGCGCCTTGGCGGCGCAATCTGCAGCGAGAGCACGTGAACCGGCTGTCCGCCTTGGTGCTGCGATCGGCCAGCAACCGGGCCGATGTGCGCTCTGTGGTTCGCGAGCAAGCCAGAAATTTGCTGACCACGCTTCGGTCCAGGCCATGGGGCGGCAGCCCCTCCAGCACCTCCGAGGCACACCGTCGCGATTGCGTTGAGACCCTGGAGCGAGCCCTCAACGCGTCGGTGGTTCGCGCAAGCCCCTGAAGGAGGGAGATCGGCAGGCCTGACAATGGGCGCTGCCACTTTTTGCCCACCATGGACCTGCCCACGATTTTCTCCGCCTCCGGCCCCCTGGCCCGCGCCTTCGATGGCTACCACGTGCGCCACGAGCAAATCGAAATGGCGCAGGCGGTGGCGCAAGCCATCCACGACGCCAGCACCGTGGTGCTGGAGGCTGGCACTGGCGTGGGCAAGACCGCGGCCTACTTGGTGCCCTCGCTGCTGGAAGGCGGCAAGGTCATCGTGTCCACCGGCACCAAGGCGCTGCAAGACCAGCTCTTTCACCGCGACCTGCCCGCCGTGCGCGCAGCCCTGGCCGTGCCGGTCAAGGTGGCCTTGCTGAAAGGCCGCAGCAACTACCTGTGCTGGCACCACCTGAACGGCGCCAATCAGGACGCGATGCTGAGCACCCGCCAAGAGGTCAAAGACCTGGGCCTGATCAACCGCTTCATCCACCTTAGCCCCACGGGCGACAAGGCCGAATGCCCGACCGTGCCCGAGCACGCCACCATCTGGGCCCGCGTCACGTCAACGCGTGAGAATTGCCTGGGCAGCGAGTGCAAGCACTACACCGATTGCTTCGTGATGAAAGCCCGGCGCGAAGCCCAGGATGCCGACGTCGTCGTGGTCAACCACCACCTGTTCTTCGCCGACCTGATGCTGCGTGAAGAAGGCGTGCCCGAGTTGCTGCCCAACGCCCAGACCGTCATCTTTGACGAAGCACACCAGTTGCCCGACACCGCCACGCTGTTCTTTGGCGACTCGGTCTCGACCGCGCAGTTGCTCGACCTGCTGCGGGACGCCCTGGCCACCGGCCAGACCCAGGCTCGCGATGGGGCGAAATGGAATGATGTGCTGGCCCCGCTGGACCGCGCCACCCGTGATCTGCGCCTGTGTTTTGGGCCTCAAACGCAGCGGTTGGCCCAGCCCCAATTGGGCACGGCCCATCCTTTGCACGCCGCCCTGCTGACCTTGCGCGAAGCCTTGTCCGAGGTGCGAGACGCGCTGGAATCACAAGCCGACCGCAGCCCCGACCTAGCCCAGTTGCAGCGCCGCGCCCATGCGTTGATGCAACGCCTGTCGGCCTGGGGTGCGCCCGAGCGGGCCAACGAGCCCGAGCTGTGCTGGGTCGATGTGGGCACCCATGGCCTGCAACTGCACCGCACGCCCATCTCCGTGGCCGACGTGTTCCGCCGCCAGCGCCTGGGGCTCACCGACAACGCGTTCGAGTCTGACGAGAACCCTGGCAACGAGGCCGGGCCTGACACAGACGAAGCCAAGAATGAAGTCCCGCGCAGGGCCTGGATCTTCACCTCGGCCACCCTGGCGGTCAAAAACGACTTCACGCATTTCACGCAGGCCCTGGGCCTGGAAGATGCGCACTGCCAGGCTTGGTCCAGCCCCTACGATTACCCGACGCAGGCCATGCTGTATGTGCCGGAAGGCCTGCCACCGCCAAGTGCCGCGAACCACACCGAAGCGCTGGTGGAATCCGCCTTGCCCCTGATCCGTGCCAACCGGGGCCGCGCCTTTGTGCTGTGCACCAGCCACCGCGCCGTGCAGCGGGCGGCTGATCACCTCAAGAAGCTGTTCGATCAAGGCGGCGATCCGTTCCCCGTGATGCGGCAAGGGGATGCGCCCCGCACCACCCTGCTGGACGACTTCAAGCGCGCGGGCAATGCGGTGCTGGTGGGCAGCCACAGCTTCTGGGAAGGCATCGACGTCAAGGGCGATGCACTCACGCTGGTGGTGATCGACAAACTGCCCTTCGCACCACCCGATGACCCAGTCTTGGCCAAGCGCCTGGAACTGCTGGAGCAAGAAGGCGGCAACCCCTTCATGGAGCACCAGGTGCCGCAAGCCATCATCGCGCTCAAGCAGGGCGCTGGTCGGCTGATCCGCAGTGAGACCGACCGGGGCGTACTCATGATCGGCGACGTGCGTTTGATCGAAAAGCCTTACGGCAAGCGGATCTGGCAAAGCCTGCCGCCCATGAAGCGCAGCCGCAAGGAAGACGAGGTGGTGGCTTTTCTGAGCACCCTCTGACGAGGCTTGTTGGCGCACAAGCCCGGCCAAGCTGCTCGGTCAAACTTCCAAGTTGTCGATCAGGCGGGTCTTGCCCAACTTGGCGGCGGTCACCACCACCAGGGGTTCGCTGCCCAGCAATTCGGAGGCTGAAGGCGGCAGCAAGTCGCGCTGGCGGCGGATGCTGACGTAGTCTGGCACCCAGCCCTGCTGCGTGAGCTTATCCAGGGCCTGCGCCTCGATCTTTGCCAGGCCATCGCAGGGCAAGCCAGTGCGGCCTGCCAGGACGAGGTCCCGCACCCGCTGCAACGCCTGGGACAACTGCACCGCCTGGGCTCGCTCTTCGGCACTCAGGTAACCATTGCGTGAAGACAAAGCCAGGCCATCCTCGGCGCGCGCGGTGTCACCGCCCACGATGTCGATGGGCAGGGCCAGCTGCCGCACCATGCCCTTGATGACCATGAGTTGCTGGTAGTCCTTCTTGCCAAACACCGCCGCGCGCGGGTGCACGATGTTGAACAGCTTGGCCACCACCGTGCACACGCCCGTGAAAAAGCCAGGCCGGAATTCGCCTTCCAGCAAACTGGCCAGCTCTTCCGGCGGCAGCACCTTGTAGCCTTGCGGCTGCGGGTACAACTCAGCTTCATCGGGCGCGAAGACCACGTCGCAACCCGCACCAGCCAACAACTCGGCATCACGGGCCAGGGTGCGCGGGTAGCGGTCGAAGTCCTCGTGGGGCCCGAACTGCAGGCGGTTGACGAAGATGCTGGCGATCACCAGCCCACGGCCCCAAGCCGCCTGGTCGGCCAAGCCGCGAGCCTGTCGGATCAAGGCCAGGTGGCCTTCGTGCAGGTTGCCCATCGTGGGCACGAACACCGGCGCATTCGGGGCTTCGGCCACGGTGGTGCGCAACTCGGCAATGGTGTGGATGATCTTCATCGGGGGCGACAACCGTCAATCAATAACCGTGGATGGCTTCATCGGGGAAGCTGCCGTCTTTGACGGTCGACACAAAGCGGCGGATGGCATCGTCGATCGAGCCGCCCTCGGCCATGAAGTTGCGCACAAAGCGCGGCAGCTTGCCCCGCGTGATGTTCAGCATGTCGTGCAGCACCAGCACCTGGCCGGCCGTGCGTTGGCCCGCGCCAATGCCGATGGTGATCATGCCCGGGTTGTCGGTCTGCACGGCGGCGGCGACATCGGAGGGCATCAGCTCAAGCACCGCCATCGCGGCGCCGGCCTGCGCCAACTCCTTCGCATGGCGGCGCAGGGTCTCGGCCCCGGCCGCATCGCGACCTTGGATGCGGTAGCCCCCCAGCGCGTGCACGCTTTGCGGCGTCAGGCCCAGGTGGGCGCACACAGGGATGCCACGCTCGGTGAGGAAGTGCACGGTCTCGGCCGTCCAGCCGCCACCTTCGAGCTTGACCATGTGGGCACCGGCTTGCATCAAGGCCACGCTGGAGCGCAAGGCTTGCTCGCGGCTTTCCTGGTAGCTGCCAAAGGGCAGGTCGCTGACCACCCAGGTGTGGCGGTTGGCACGCACCACACAGCGTGTGTGGTAAATGATGTCGCCCAGGGACACGGGCACCGTGCTGGACTGGCCTTGCACGACCATGCCCAAGGAGTCACCGATCAGGATGCAGTCCACCCCGCAATCGTCCAGCAGGCGGGTCATCGACGACTCGTAGCAGGTCAGCATGGTGATTTTTTCACCCTGCGAATGCATCTCGCGCAGGCGGTGCAGGTTCAAGGGCTTGCGGGCGGGCAAGGCAGCGGGGGTCACTGAACTCATGTCGCGGGGGTCTGGTGCCAAAGTGGCGCGATTCTAGGCCGACAAGCCGCCGCGTGCGCGGGAAATTCTGCAAGCGCCCACCGGGGAGTGGGACTAGCATGTCAGTTCGTGGTGGATGAGGCTTGGACCAGACATGGCCGCTTGGTGGACAACGTTGAATCAAATCGGGCTGGAAAAGGTTTTCCTGCTCCTGATGGGTCCGATTTTCATGGCCTGCATGGCATTCGAGGCCTGGTGGCTGAACCGTCGGCAGCAACAGACTTACACGGTCAAAGGCACCGCCATCAACACCAGCCTGGCCCTGAGCCACGCAGTGGCCGACGGCATCGCCTGGGCCTTATTGGTCGGCCTGTTTGATCTGATCTACCAGCATCGCCTGTTCAACATCGCCATCACCTGGTGGAGCGTGGTCGGGCTGCTCGTGGCGCAAGACTTTTGCTATTACTGGTTTCACCGCGCCAGCCACCGCGTGCGCTGGATGTGGGCCAGCCATGTGACGCATCATTCTGGCGAAACCATGAACCTGTCGACCGCCTTGCGGCAAAGTCCCACTTACCCCATCTCTGGCATGTGGGTGTTCTGGCTGCCCCTGGCCTGGCTGGGGTTCGAAACCCGCCACGTGATCCTGGTGGTGGCCGTGAGCTTGGCCTATCAATTCTTTGTGCACACCGAGTCCGTGCGCAAGCTGCCCCGGTGGTTCGAGGCTGTCTTCAACACGCCCTCGCACCACCGCGTGCACCACGCTCGCAACCCACAGTACCTGGACCGCAACTACGCGGGGGTGCTGATCATCTGGGACAAGCTGTTCGGCAGCTTCGTGCCCGAAGAGGCACCCTGCGATTACGGCATCGTCAAGCAAATCCACACCCACAATCCCCTGGTGATGATGTTCCACGAGTGGCAGGCCATGGGGCGCGATGCGAGGCGGCCCGGGCCGCTGTGGCTGCGTTTGAAGCACCTGTGGGCGCCGCCCGACTGGGAGCGCGTGGAGCGCAAGGCGCGCCGATGACCGATCAGGCCGGGTGGTAGGCCAGGCGCACGTAGATGGGCGCAAACGCCTCGGCCTGCGTGATCTCGAGCAAGCGCTCCTTACCCAACTCCAGCAGGGCGATGAAAGTCACCACCAGCACGGGCGGGCCCCGCGACACGTCGAACAGGTGTTCAAACTCCACAAAACGCTGGCCCTGCAAGCGTCGCAGCACGATGCCCATGTGCTCGCGCACCGACAGCTCTTCGCGCGTGATGATGTGGTGGGTGTTGAGCTTGGCGCGCTTGAGGATGTCGGCCCAGGCCTCGCGCAAATCCACCAGGGCGACATCGGGGTGGCGCACGCGCACCGACGGGTCGTTGTGCACCTGCACGCGCAGAAAATCGCGGCCCAGTTGCGGGATCCGGGTCAGCCCCGCCGCGGCGAGCTTCATCTGCTCGTATTCGATCAGGCGGCGAACCAGTTCGGCGCGCGGGTCCTCGGCCTCTTCACCGTCTTCCGACTTCTTGGGCGGCAACAGCATCCGAGACTTGATCTCGATCAGCATGGCCGCCATCAGCAGGTAATCGGATGCCAGCTCGAGGTTGTGCTTGCGGATCTGATCCACGTAGGCCAAATACTGGCGCGTCACGTCGGCCAGCGGGATGTCCAGGATGTTGAAGTTCTGCTTGCGGATCAGGTAGAGCAGCAAGTCCAGCGGGCCTTCAAAGGTCTCCAGGAACACCTCTAGCGCGTCTGGCGGGATGTACAAATCCAGCGGCATCTGGAACAAGGGCTCGCCATACAGGCGCGCCATCGCCACGCGGTCAACGACCTCGGGCAAACGGTTCTCGTCCAGGACTTGTTCGCTCACGCGCGTCTTTCAATCAAACCGAAAAAGCTCAGTCGCCCTTGGTTTGATAGACGTAGGGCTGCTGGGCCACGTTCGATTCGCGGAAGTCGAGCTGGGCGTCGCGGTCAACGGCCTTGTCCCAGAGCAATGAGCGGCCCTGGCGCTGGCGGTCTTCCAGCTGAGGGTCGCGCTGCTTCAGGCTGTCGATGAACTGCGTCACGTCAGACTTGTAGGGCTTCCAGAAAAGCGGCATGGTGGGCACCAGTCAAAAGAGAGAATCAATCCGGCATTTTATCGGCCTGCGCCGCGCTTGAGGGCCAGGGCCGCCGCCACAATCAGCCCTTATGCAGGAAATCGAACTTAAATTTCAGATCCCGGCCGATTCGCTGGGGCATTTGTCGGCCGAGATTGAACGCTTGCCGGGTCACGCGCGGGAGCGTCTTCAGGCGCATTACTTTGACACGCCGGATCGCCGCCTGGGCCAAGCACGCAGCGCCTTGCGGCTTCGCAAGGAAGGTGAACGCTGGGTTCAGACGCTGAAAGCGTCGGGCGCGAACACGATGATCCGGCTGGAAGACAACCAGCCCGCGCGGGCGCCCACCGAGGGCAGCGCCGCCCGAATTGACTTGAGCCTGCACCTGGGCTCGCCAGCCGAAGCCTCGCTCGTCAGGACGCTGGGCTGGCATCCAGACCAGGACCGGCAAGGCGAACAGACCGGACTGGTCGAGCTGTACCGCACCGACATTTGGCGCCAGACTGCCCGCGTGGCGGTGGGCCAAGGCACGCCCAAGGCCGGCGTGGTCGAGCTGGCCTTGGACCTGGGGCACATCCACGCGGGCGATTTGAGCGTGGCGGTGCAAGAACTGGAGATCGAACTGGTGAGCGGCCACCCGATGGCCGTCATCGCCATGGCCCGAGATTGGGTGCTTGGCCACCACCTTTGGCTGGACACCCAGACCAAGGCGCACCGGGGTGATCGCTTGGCGCGCCAGGCCGCGGGCGAGGCAGCAGTGGCTGTTTCGCCATCGAAGACCCGCGTCGGTGTCGACCTGGCCCAGGCTTTGGAACAACTCACGGACGCCATGAGCGCCGTCGCCGCCAGCCCGGCCCCTGACCTGCGGCAGGTCAAATCGTGGCGGCAGTCATTGCAGGGCCTGGTTGTGATGAGCCAGGCCCATCCAGCCGGGGGCTCGACCGACCCGCAAGCGTCGCCCTTTCCCCATGGCGCCATGCCTGAGGTTCAAGCCTTGCTGCTGGCGCTGCAAGACCATGGACAAAGCGCCGCTTTGGCTCGCGCGCCCCGCACCACCCTGCTTTGCCTTGACCTGTTTGCCGCGCTGCTGTGAGGCCCGCGGCTCACAGCAAGGCACGCATGGCACTCACCAAATCACTGAATCAATTGATGCGCCCGCAGCAAGGCCGAGGGCAAATCCTTGACCACATTGGCCGCGCCCAAAGTTTCATCATGGTGAGCCCGGTGGATCAAGCCCAGCGGTTGCTCGTTGACTTCGCACAGCACCAGTGGGATGTCCTGGCGCGCCAGGGCACGCCGCAACTGGAGCAAAGCCTCCAGCCCGGAGGTGTCGATCGCGATCAGCCGGTGAGCTTCCAGCACCACCACGCGGGCACTCGATGGCAACTGGTCGGCCAGGTCCTCGACCTTGCCCACCGCGCCAAAAAACAACACGCCATACAACTTGAACACCGCGATTTGTGGATCGACCATGGCCAATGGCTCGATGCGGAAGAGCGTGCTCATGCGGTAAATGAAGAACACGCAGGCCAGCACCAGGCCCACCTCCACCGCCACGGTCAGGTCAAAAATGACGGTCAGCAAAAAAGTGCCAACCAGAATGGTTCGGTAGGTGTAGTTGAAGTGGCGCAGCTTGATGAACTCGCGCCACTCACCCATGTTCCAGGCCACGAACAGCAAAATGCCCGACAGCACCGGCAAAGGCACGTGAACAGCCAAGGGCGCGGCCACCAGCACGATCAGCAGCAAAGCCAAGGCATGGACCATGCCGGCCACCGGGCTGGTGGCGCCGGCCCGCACATTGGTCACCGTCCGGGCGATGGTGCCCGTGGCCGGAATGCCGCCGAAGAACGGCGCCACCATGTTGGCCACGCCTTGCGCCATCAGTTCCTGGTTGGGGTTGTGACGCCGCAGGTCCGTGAGGTTGTCGGCCACGCGGGCACACAGCAAGGACTCGATCGCGCCCAGCAAGGCAATCGTGATCGTGGGAATGAACAGATTGCGCACGCCCTCCCAGCTGAAATCTGGCCAGGCCAGGTGCGGCAAGGCCTGGGGGATGCCACCAAAACGAGAGCCGATGGTGGCCACCGGCAGTTGCAGCAACGTGGCCACCACGGTCAGCACCAGCAAGACCACCATGGGCGCCGGCATGCGAGACGCCAGGCGGAAAGAGCGGGCCTCCAGCATGATCTTGGGCAGCATGCGCCCGGGCGAGAACATCCGGGGCCAAGCCCACAGGCACAGCACCGTCAACACACCCAGCCCCAAGGCAAAGGGATTGAACTCATGCGCATGGGCGGCGATGGTCATGATCTGCCCGACAAAATCAGCCGGCATGCGCTCGGGGCTCAAGCCCAGCAGGTCCTTGAACTGAGACAAGGCGATCAGCACCGCGATGCCATTGGTGAAACCGATGACGATGCTGACCGGGATGTACCGCACCAGCACGCCCAGGCGGAACAGGCCCAGCACGAACAACAGCATGCCCGCCATCACGGTGGAGATCAGCAGGTTGGCCACGCCGTAATGCTGAACGATACCGTAGACGATGACGATGAAGGCGCCCGCCGGCCCCCCAATCTGCACGCTGGATCCGCCCAGGGCTGAGATCAGAAAGCCCGCGATGATGGCGGTGAACAAGCCTGCTTCTGGCTTGACCCCCGAGGCGATCGCGAAGGCCATGGCCAATGGCAAGGCCACGATGCCCACCGTGAGGCCCGCCCCCAGGTCGGCCATGAACCGGCCCCGGTTGTAGCCCTTCAGGTCGTCCAGCAGGCGGGGTCGGAAAGGGGCCAGGTCAAGGCCCAAACGCCTGATCCAGGTCGTCGGCAAAAGGCGGCTCATAGGGCGTTCAGGTGAGCAAGCCTTGTGCCAGATCTCGGTTTAGCGGACGCGCATACCGGGTTGTGCGCCGGGGAAGGGTTCCAGCACGTAGATGCCGGGATGGGCCTTCTCATCGGCGTGCGAGCCGGCCAGCACCATGCCTTCGCTGATGCCGAACTTCATCTTGCGCGGCGCCAGGTTGGCCACCATCACGGTCAGCTTGCCGACCAAGTCTTCGGGCTTGTAGGCCGACTTGATGCCGCTGAAGACATTGCGCATGCGGCCTTCGCCCACATCCAGCGTCAGGCGCAACAGCTTGTCGGAGCCCTCGATATGCTCGGCGTTGACGATCTTGGCAATGCGCAGATCGACCTTGGCGAAATCGTCGATGGTGATCGTGGGGGCGATCTCCTCGCCGCCGGGCCGCCCCAAGGCCAGGTGCTCCCCCTCGGGGGGCATGGGGGCTTTAATCCCGCCGCCGGGCTTGGGGGCCTCGACCACGGCAGGTGCTGGGGGCTCGAACAGCGCTTCCAGCATCTTCGGATCGACCCGGGTCATCAGGTGTTCGTACTTGCGGATGGTGGTGACCGGCGTGGCACGTTCGGCCCAGTTCAAGGGCTGGTCAAAGCCCAGGAAGTCAAAGGCACGGCGGGTGACATCCGGCAGGATGGGGCTGAGGAACAGCGTCAAATACTTGAAGCCTTCCATGCAGGCCGAGAGCACTTCGTGCAAGGCGCTGTTCGCGGCATGCTGGGCGCTGTCCTTCGCCAGCTCCCAAGGCTTGGCCGTGTCGAAGTACTGGTTGATCTCGTCGGCGGCGGCCATGATGTCGCGCAAGGCCTTGCCGAACTCGCGCTTGTCGAGCGACTCGGCGATCACGGCTTCGCGGCTGATCACGGCCTGCAGCGGGATCATCTCTTGCAGCTTGCCTTCGTCGCCCGCATCCAGGTGCGCCAGGTTGCCTTCAAAGTACTTGTGGATGAAGTTGGAGCAGCGGCTGGCGATGTTGACGTACTTGCCCACCAGGTCGCTGTTGACGCGCGCCACGAAGTCTTCGGGGTTGAAATCCACATCTTCGACCTTGCTGTTGAGCTTGGCGGCGATGTAGTAACGCAGCCATTCGGGGTTCATGCCCAGGCTCAGGTACTTGAGCGGGTCCAGGCCGGTGCCTCGGCTCTTGCTCATCTTGTCGCCGTTGTTGATGGTCATGAAGCCATGCACATTGACTTGCGACGGCAGCTTGCGGCCGCTGAACTTCAGCATCGCGGGCCAGAACAGGGTGTGGAAGTAGGTGATGTCCTTGCCGATGAAGTGCACCTGCTCCACCGCCGGGTCGGCCATGAACTCATCAAAACTGCGGGTCTCGCCATACTTGGCCTTGGGGCCACCGTGGGCGAAATAACTTTTCAGCGAGGCCAAGTAGCCTACCGGCGCGTCCAGCCACACGTAGAAATACTTGCCCGGCGAGTCCTTGGGTAAATCAGGAATCTCGATGCCAAAGTAAGGTGCGTCGCGGCTGATGTCCCAATCGCTCAGGCCACCCTCGCCGTTTTCATCTTTGGTGAACCACTCGCGGATCTTGTTGCCGACCTCGGATTGCAGCTTGCCATCTTGCGTCCAGGCCTCCAGGAACTCGGCGCAGCGCGGATCGGACAACTTGAAGAAATAGTGGTCGCTGGTCTTGCGCACCGGCGTGGCACCGCTCAGGGCCGAATAGGGGTTCTTCAGTTCGATGGGCGAATACACCGCACCGCACACCTCGCACGAATCGCCATATTGATCCTTGGCGCCGCACTTGGGGCACTCGCCCTTGATGAAGCGGTCGGGCAGGAACATGCTCTTCTCGGGGTCGAAGAACTGTTCGACCGGACGCACGGTGATCAGGCCCGCCTCGCGCAGGGCCCCGTAAATCTCTTTCGCCAGCGAATGATTTTCCGGGCTGTCGGTGGACGACCAATGGTCGAACGCGATGTGAAAACCGTCCAGGTAAGGCTTGCGGCCCGCCGCGATGTCGGCCACAAACTGTTGCGGCGTCTTGCCAGCTTTTTCAGCCGCGATCATGATGGGGGCGCCGTGGGCATCGTCCGCCCCCACGAAGTGAACGCGGTGCCCTTGCATGCGCTGGAACCGCACCCAGATGTCGGCCTGGATGTACTCCATGATGTGGCCCACGTGAAAGTGGCCGTTGGCATAAGGCAGGGCTGTCGTGACAAAGAGCTGACGTGGCATGGCGACAAGGGCTTGGGGAAAGTCCGTGATTTTAGGCCGCGCTAGACTGACTGCCTGGATTAGTTTTCACATCCATCTTCCCTCCTCGCCTGCCCACCGACTTTGCCAGCATGACCCTACCCGCACCATCCGCCTTAGAAACCGCCGCACGCGCCGCGCTCAGCGCCGTCATCGACCCCCTGACCGATCAGGATTGGGTCAGCGGCAAGCAGCTCAAATCGCTGCGGGTGGAACAAGGTCAAGCCACCGTGGACATTACCCTGGGCTACCCGGCCCCGTCGCGCTGGCCCGCCTACACGGCCCTGGTCATGCAAGCGCTTGACGACGTGCCCGGCATTTCCAACGTGGAAGTGAACTGGAGCACCAAGGTTCAGACGCATGCCGCGCCGCGCGGCCAAGCCCCTCTGCCGGGCGTGAAAAACCTGATCGGCATCGCCTCCGGCAAAGGCGGTGTGGGCAAAAGCACCACCGCCATCAACCTGGCCCTGGCCCTGGCCGCTGAAGGCGCCAGCGTGGGAATGCTCGACGCCGACATCTACGGCCCCAGCCAACCCCTGATGATGGGCCTGAGCGGCCGCCCGGACAGCCCCGACGGCAAAAGCATCGAGCCGCTGCGCAATCACGGCCTGCAGATGATGTCGATCGGCCTGCTCATCGACGAGAACGCACCCACCATCTGGCGCGGCCCCATGGCCACCCAGGCGGTTGAACAACTGCTGCGCCAGACCCGCTGGGGCGCCACCGATGAGCCACTGGACTACCTCATCGTCGACATGCCACCTGGCACCGGTGACATCCACCTGACCCTGTGCCAACGCGCCCCGCTCACCGCCGCCGTGATTGTCACCACCCCGCAGGACATCGCCCTGCTGGACGCCCGCAAGGGCCTGCGCATGTTCGAGAAAGTGGGCGTGCCGGTGCTGGGCGTGGTCGAGAACATGGCCACCTACCACTGCCCCCAATGCGGCCACGAAGCCCACATCTTTGGCGAAGACGGCGGCAAACGCCTGGCCGAAGAGACCGGCGTGCCCTCGCTGGGCTCCATGCCTTTGGACCTGAACATTCGCCAGCAGGCCGACAGCGGCAACCCCACCGTCGCGGCCGACCCGAACGGCAGGCTGGCGGGCCTGTACAAGGACATGGCCCAACGCCTGGCCGCCGGCTTGTCCAAGTTGCCCAGAGACTATTCGGGCAAGTTGCCGGGCGTGACCGTCGCGCCCAAAGCCTGACCTCCTTCAAGACCCGCCGCCCAGTCATGAGCAACCGCCTCGACGACGCTTGGTTCGATCTGGTGCCCCAGGCCTTGGTTGAATTCGACGAACATGGCCGCCTGCTGCGCAGCAACGCGGCCTTTGCCACACTGATGGGCAAAGCCGTGGCCCCTGGCGCGCTGCTGGGCCATGAGTCTGAAGCGCTGCAAAAACTCACCGGCTGGGATGCCCCACTGGCCTTGCTGGGCCTGGCGCCTGGCGCACCGCCCTTGAGCAACCTGGCCTGCGTCGCCCAGGGCACCGCCAACCAACGCTATCTGCGCAGCGAGGTCCATGCCCACCCACGCTTGGCAGGCCAGCCCGAGCGCTTTCTGTGTGTGGTGCACGACACCAACCCCATGGCCTTCGTGGTGCAGACGCCGCGCCCACCCGACTTCACCAACACCAGCGGCGAACCCACCGGCATGATGGGGTTCGACCAGGACCAGTTGCTGCACGAGTTGCGCACCATCCTCGAAAGCAGCCCCGCCGGCATCGCCTACCTGCGCGACAACATCCTGGTGCGTTGCAACCGCCGCTTCGAACGCATGCTGGGCTTGAGCCCCGGCACCTTGACTGGGCAGCACCTGGACGCCTTGCTGGACAGCGATCCGCGCATCCGCCGCGTCGTCGATCAGTCCAAGGTCGAGTTGCTGAGCACCGGCCAGTTCGAAAGCGAGCTGGAAATCGTCGCTCCGGGCTACCCCACGCGCTGGTATGCGCTGTCGGTGCGCCGCATCGGCCCCCGCACCGACACCCTGGAAGTGATTGCCGTGCTGTCGGACATCACGCGCATCCGCTCGCAACAAGCCCAGTTGGAAGCCCTGGGCCGCGACCGCGACCTGATGTTCACCATGTCCGGCGTGGGCATCGCCTTCGTGCGCGACGGCCTGGTGCACAGCGCCAACCCGGCCCTGGCCAGCTTGCTGGGACTGGACCACCAGGACATGGCGGGCCGGCCCCTCGCCAGCCTGTACATCACCGATGTCGATACCAGCACCCTCGCCAGAACCGACGACCAGATCCTGGCGCAGCTCAGCGAGCAAGGCCACTGGCAAGGCGAGCGGGCCCTGCGGCATCCTCGCGGCACGCCCTTGTGGGCCGAAGTCAACCTGCGCCTGGTCAAGCCCGACCACCCTGAAGAAGGTTTCATTGCCTCCTTCGTCAATGTCGACGACCGCCACCGCGCCGAGCAGAACCTCACACTGCAAGCCGACCGCACCCGCGCCATCCTGGACTCGGTGTTCGTGGGCATCGTCACGCTGGATTCGGGCGGCATCGCCTGGATGAACCGCTCAGCCCGGCGCATGTTCGGTGGCGACCTGCCCGACTTTCTGGGGCACCCGCTCAGCACCGTCGCCACGCCCGACATTGACCACCCCTTCCGCCTGACCGGCTACCTGGACGACCTGCTCGATGGCCAGTCCCACACCTTCGAATGCCAAGTCATGGGCCGGGACGGGCGCGTCTTCTGGGTCGTCGGCAACGCCGTGGTCACCCTCGGTGAGTTCAACGAGCGCCAGATCACCTATGCCCTGATGGACATCGACCGGCGCCGCGAAGCCGAGGCCCTGACGGTGGAAGCTCAAGCCACCCTGCAGCGCATCATCGAGATGGCACCCATGACCATCACGCTGTGCGACGCCAAAACCCTGACCGTGATCCAGGCCAACCAGGCCGCCTCGGCGTTCATGAAGATCGAGCCCGCCAGGGCACCCGGCTTGACCCCAGAGCAGATCCACGGCGCAGACCGGGGGCGGCAATTGCGCGCGGACATGCTCAGGGCCCTCGATTCGGCCAAACCACTGCAGCGCGAGTACAAATTCGAGCAAGGCTCGGGCATGCAAACCTGGGACGTCAGCTACCTGCCCTTGTCACACGATGGCCAGACCGCCGACCAACTGCTGCTGGTGGCCTCGGATGTCAGCGAGCAACGCGCCGCCGAGCAAGCCCGGCTGGAGGCCGCCATTGCGCAGCGTGAAATGCTGGTCAAGGAAGTGCACCACCGCATCAAGAACAACCTGCAAGGCGTGGCCGGACTGCTGCAGCAGATCGCGGCCCGCAAGCCGGAAGTCGCCTCGGCCATCTCCGAGGTGGTCGGCCAGGTTCAGGCCATCGCCCAGGTCTATGGACTACAGGTGGGCGCGGGCGGCCCATTGCGCCTGAAAAACGTCATCGAAGCGATTGCACAGTCGGTGCAGCGCACCTTCAACCGAACCATCACCCTGGTGGTGGAAGGCTGCAACACCTCGGATTGGCAACTGCCGGAAGCCGAATCCATCCCCATCGCGCTCAGCCTCAATGAACTGCTCACCAACGCCCACAAGCATGGGCAGGCTGGCGAGTCCCTGACCTGCTCCATGCTCTGCAGTGAACAACAGGTCTGCATCGAGATCCGCAACACGGGCGTGCTGCCCGAAGGCTTCAACGTTCACCGGGTTCCTGGCGGCGTGTCTGGGCTGGGGCTGGTCCGAGCCCTGCTGCCCCGCCGCAGCTCCAAGCTCAGCATGACGCAGGAGGGCGAACAGGTCGTGACCCGAATCGAGCTGAACCCGCCGGGCGTCAGTTTGGTGCTCACCCCCCACATCCCGGGTGCTCCCTCTGGCCAGCAGATTGCACTTTGGCCACAATGAGGGAGGAATGCCGTGCAAAATGGCGAATCAGTCTTGACGTGATCTGAGGCCCTGGGCCTTCGCCGCGTTCCAGGGCTTCTCGGCCCAACGAGGATGGACGTGAATCACAAAGGCAAAATTTTGGTGGTAGACGATGATCGGCTGGTGCTGGCCACGTTGACCCATGGCCTGTCACAAGCCGGCTACGAGGTGATCGACGCCGACAACGGCGACGACGCCATCCTGCTGGCCCACGAACACAAGCCCGAACTGGCCCTGCTGGACATCCGCATGGAAGGCAAAACCGGCTTCGACGTGGCCGCCTACCTGCGCGAGTATTGCCAGATCCCCTTCATGTTCCTGTCGGCTTTTGCCGACGAGGCCACGGTAGCGCAGGTCAAGGAGCTGGGCGCCGTGACCTACCTGGTCAAGCCGCTGGACATCCAGCAGATCGTGCCTGCCGTGGAATCCGCCTTCGCCAACCGGCGCAAAAACGCCGCCGAAGCGGAAGCCCAGGCCACGCAGACGGCCACCCAGGCCAAAACGTCCGCATCCGCGTCAAGCGCAGATCCTTTGGCGCAGACCGTGGCGCTGGCCGTGGGCATCGTCATGCACCGGCATTCGCTGGGGCGCGGCCAGGCCCTGGATCGCTTGCGCAAACAGGCGCAGCAAGAAGGTCGCACCACCGAGGCCTGGTGTGAACGCCTCTTGGACGCTCAGGAAGTTTTGTCCGGCTTGGGGCCGCTGAACTGACCGAACCGAAGCATTTCAGTCCAGGCGCCTATGGGCTTGCGCTTGTGCGGCGCTGATCAGCGTGAAGTAGAAGCAGGCGCCCTTCCCTGACTGGGCTTCGGCCCACACACGGCCTTCGTGGCGCGCGATGATGTTCTTGACGCCCGCCAGGCCCACCCCGGTGCCTGGGAACTCCTTGGCACTGTGCAGCCGCTGGAACAAGCCAAACAACTTGTCAGCGTGCTGCATGTCAAAACCGGCGCCGTTGTCCTTCACGTAAAACACCGCTGGATTAGTGGCTGGCATCACCCCAACTTCGATGCACGGGTGATCCACCTTGGCGCTGTATTTCAAGGCATTGCCCATCAGGTTGTCCAACACGCGCCGCACCAGCGTGGGATCGGCCTCGGCCACCATGCCATCGGCCACCCTGAACTCGGCGCGCCGACTCGCCTGACCGGTCGCCAACCCTTCGTCGCGCTCCAGATCGGACAGGTCCTTGACGACCTCTTTCGCCAGCAAGCTGAGGTCAATGCACTCGCGCCCCACGGGCTCCCGTGCCAGTTGAGCCTGCGCCAGGATAGCGTCGATCATGCCGCTCATGCGGGTGGAGGCTGCAAGCACACGGTCCAGGTGGTCATTGCCAACCCGGTCCAGCACCTTGCCGTAATCCTCTTTGAGGATGCGCGTGAAACCATCGACCACGCGCAACGGCGCCCTCAAGTCGTGTGACAAGGCATAACGCAAGACTTCTTGGTCGGCCTCGCTCAAGGCGGGCACGCGGTCGTCGTCAGACACCGCCGACTCAGGAGCACTCATCACCTCAGTCGGTGTAATGGGTGGCGCAGCTGGGTTGATCCCTGCTTCTGGCGCAGGCAACCATGCCAAGGCCGTTCCCCACACCACGCACCATAGCAACAGGAACAGGCTGTGTGCCCAAGCAGGCGCCTCCAGCAGCACCATCACGACGAGCGTCACCAAACCCGCCGCGCCCCACCCCATTAACTGGATTTGAGACCGCCGACGGAGCGACACCCGACTTAAAAAAGAATGATTACCCGGCATTCAAATGATTGTAAGAAGGACCGCAAGGGGTTTCTTCTGCTGGTTGACCATTTCACTGTGCCTGTAAAGTCCGTGATTAGTTAACGATTGGACACAGTATGCCCCTGCGGTCCCCTGGCAACGGGGCTGACTTACCCAAGGATCGTCACGCGATATCCCCGGACAAGGAAATCATGCGCTTACCGTGGACCTTTATTCTCGCCCTGAGCGCCCTGGTCATGACGACCGTGGCGACCGTGGGCTGGGGTTTGAGCGGGCTTGGGCTGGCTTTGGCTGGTTGGGCATCCGCTGGCATCGGCTATTTGGCGCGCCAAGGGCAGAACCCAGCGGCCGACCAGCCGGGCACGACACGGCCCCCCGAAGCGGTCATGGACGAAGAATTGCTGCCACAAGTGTCGTCTCACGACAACGCGGAGGCACAACGCTGGCTGGCCCTGAGTCAAGAAATCGCCGAAGCCGCCCATGGCGCCAACTCGCTGGCCCAGGCCTTGCAACGGGTCGGCCAAACCCTGCACCAGCACATGGGCTCCAAAGCGTGGGTCTGCCTGCGGGTGGACGGGTGGAATGGCGAGTCGGCCTTGCTGCGCCCTTGGGTGAATGCCGACAGCGATGCCGGGGACATCATTGACGTCACGGCCATCGCCACCACCCAACGCGATGAACGCCCACTCGGTCAGGCCTTGAGCACCCTGAGGCCCAGTTCGGCCCAGGGCGAAGATGAACTGTCGGCGTTGTCCACTTGTCCCTGGCGCTCGCCCCAAACCCACAAAGTGCTGGCCGTGCCCGTCTCGGTCGAAGGCTGGCCGCTGGCCTTGCTGGAGTTCGACGACCCGCAACAGGACTGCATCGGCCTGTCGCACGTGCTGGACATTGCCGCCATCCAGTTGGGTTTTGTCGCCCAGCGAGATGCCAACCTGGCCCACATGGCCACCAGCGCCGAACACCTGGGTCGCCTGGCCCTGGTCGCCTCGCGCATCAGCAGCGGCGTGGCCATCACTGACCGCCACGGCACCATCGAGTGGATCAACAGCGCCTTCGTGGCCTTGACCGGTTGGCCGGAGGAAAAAGTTTTGGGCCGCAAGCTGGGCGACCTGCTGGAGCAGGAAGTCAGCGCCCCCAACACGGTGCGAGAGCTGGAAGACCACCTGTCCCGGGGCGTGCCTTTCCGCCTGTCCTATGAGGCGGCGCGTCAGGGCGGCCAGCTCATCACGCGCTACTGGGGCGAGATCGACGCCATCCAGATGCTGGACGAAACCGGGGGGCGCAGCCAATACGTCTGCCTGTTCAACGACATCACCAAGCGCAAGGCGCAAGAGCATGTGCGCGAGCAGGAGCGCGAATTCCTCGAAGCCTTGCTAGGCAACCTGCCCGTCAGCCTCTTCGTGCTCGACCCGGTCAACCTCAACGTGGTGGCCATCAACCGCTATACCGAGATCGAATTCAAGCTGCAGCGCGACCAAGTGGTGGGCAAATCCATCACGGCGGCACTGGGCGAGTCCGTCCTCAAACTGACCGAAGGCCCGATGCAGGAGGCCCTGGAAACCGGCCAAACCATTGAGCACGATTTCCAGTGGCAAAACGCTTCGCAGCAACGCATTGTCAACGCCCGGCACTTTGCGCTGCGCCACAGCAATGGCCGTCCGCGCCTGCTGATCTCGCTGGTGCGCGACATCACCGCCGCCCGACAAGCCCAAGCCGATCTGGAAGAGTCCGAACGCCGCTTCCGCGAGCTGGTCGAATCGATGGACGACTGCGTCTATGTGGCCAGCGAGCACCGCGCCAGCTACCTCTACCTCAGCCACCGCACGCAAGACCTGTGGGGCGTGTCGGCCGAAGACATCCAGGCCCACCCGGATCGGCTGAAGTCCCTGGTCGTGCCCGAAGACCGCCCTTTGCTGATCGAGCAAGAGGCCATGGAAGACCAGGACCAGCCGACCGACGCCCTGCTGCGCCTGCAGCACCCGGAAAAAGGCCTGCGCTGGTTGCGCCACCGCACCCGCGCCCGCCGCCTGCCCGACGGGCAATCGCGCATCTACGGCCTGGTGTCCGACGTGACCGACGAGCATGGCCAAGCGCTGGAGTTGCAACGCGCCCGCGACATGGCCGAGGCCGCCAGCCAGGCCAAGAGCCAATTCATGGCCAACATGAGCCATGAAATCCGCACCCCCATGAACGGCATCCTGGGCATGACCGAGTTGCTGCTGGGCACGCCACTGAGCGACAAGCAGCGCCGTTTTGCCCAGGCGGTGTACCGCTCCGGCGAAAGCCTGCTCGAGATCATCAACGACATCCTGGACTTCGCCAAGATCGAAGCCGGTCGGCTGGAGTTGGCCACCTGCGACTTCGTGCTGCGCACCCTGGTGGAAGACACCCTGGAGCTGATGGCCCCGCGCGCCCACGAAAAAGGCCTGGAACTCAACTTCCGCGAGCAACCAGGCCTGCCCTCCGTCATCCATGGGGACCCGCTGCGGCTGCGCCAGATCCTGACCAACCTGGTGGCCAACGCCATCAAGTTCACCGAACACGGCGAAATCGTGGTCGACATCCGCCGCGCCATCGGTGGCGCCGTGGAACTGCCCAAGCCCGGCAGCACCGACACCATGCTGCTGGAATTCATGGTGCGCGACACCGGCATTGGCATTCCATCTGAAGTCGTGCCCCGCCTGTTCAGCGCCTTTGTGCAAGCCAACGGCGGCATGGCGCGGCGCTACGGCGGCACCGGCCTGGGTCTGGCGATTTCCAAGCAACTGGTCGAGCTGATGGGCGGCCAGATCGAGGTGCACAGCGCGCCCGGTGTCGGCTCGGAGTTCCTGTTCCGCGTGCCCGTGTGCATCGGCACCACGCAAGCCGACATGGCCATGCTGGAAGAACCCGACATGCCCTCTTTCAACGTGCTGGTGGTAGACGACAACGACACCAACCGCACCGTGATCGAGAACATGCTGACCGCCTGGGGCATGCACGTGGTGCTGGCCGTGGATGGCCGCGAAGCCCTGAAGGTGCTGATGGCCCACCCCTCGCAAGACGCGCCCTTCGACCTGGCCCTGGTGGACATGAACATGCCCCACCTGGACGGCATGGGCCTGGCCGAAGCCGTGCGCACCAGCGGCCGCTACCCCAAGCTGAAGATGATCCTGCTGTCGTCGGTGTCATCACCCGACGACGTGCGGCGAGCGCAAGACGTCGGCTTCCAGCGTTTTGTGGCCAAGCCTCTGCGCAAAGCAGAGTTGCGCCAGGCCATCCTGGGCATTTCGGCGGAGCGTGGCGACGTGGCCCACGAAGCCACTCGCATCAACAAGGCCGTGCTGGTCATCGAAGACAACACCGTCAACCAGGAGGTGTGCTCGCAGATGCTCAAACGCCTGGGTTGCGAAGTGCGTGTCGCGAGTTCAGCCCTCGAAGGTCTGCGCCGCCTGGGTGAACAGCGCTTTGACCTGGTCCTGATGGACATCCAGATGCCCGGCATGGACGGCGTTGAGGCCCTGGGCTGGTTCCGCCGGGGCTCCAACAACCGCTTCTCGTTCATCACACCGTCTGACACGCCGGTGATCGCTGTCACGGCCAATGCGCTGGAAGGCGACGAAGAACGCTTCCTGGGCCTGGGCTTTGACGACTACCTGTCCAAGCCCTTCCGGCAGAGCCAGTTGCACAAGGTGTTGGTGGAACACACCCACATCGACCCCAACGACCTGCCCGAAGCCCCCATCACCGTGCCCACGCCACTGCACGATGGTTTGGCAGATCACACCGCGCCACAAGACCTGCATGGCACCACCGACGAATCGCTCAGCGCAGGCTGGGAAGAGGTCCTTGACCGCCAGGCTTTGCAGCGTTTACAAGACCTCGACCCCAAGGGCGAGAACAAATTGATTGAGCGAGTGTCAAAAGCTTTTGAAAATTCTGTCGGGCGGATGCTGCCGCAACTCGAAGATGCCATCAAAGTCGGCGATCATGCAGGGATCGCGCATGTGGCGCACACTCTCAAATCATCGTCAGCCAGCATCGGCGCGCTCAAGTTGTCGCAAATGTGTGCCGAAATCGAATCCATGATCAGGCGTCCAACAGGTGAAGATCTGACTAATCGCATCAGCGCCATACGGCCCGAGGTGGAACGGGTGACCGCGAGCTTGCGCCTCTTGCTGGAGGCTCAACTGTGAACCTCCTTAGCTCCGTCGGGACCGATGATTCACAAGAGCAGCCGAAAGTGCTGCTGGTGGATGACGACGAAGTCAACCTGCTGTTGACCTCCATCGCCCTGCGCGAGCGCGGTTTCGCGATCACCGAGGCCAGTTCCGGCGAACAAGCCCTGCAAATCATCAGCGAATGGTTGCCCGACGTGGTCGTGCTGGACGCCGTCATGCCCGGCCTGGACGGCTTTGCCACCTGCCAGGAACTGCGCCACCTGCCCGGCTACGAGTCCGTGCCCGTGCTGATGCTCACCGGTCTGGACGACGAGGCCTCGATCACCCGCGCTTACGAAGTAGGCGCCACCGACTTTTTCATCAAGTGCACGCAGTGGAGCCTGCTGGCCGGGCGCCTGCGTTACCTGTTGCGCGCCTCGCGCACCCGCCACGAGCTGGAACGCAGCAAGGCCACACTGGCTCGCGCTCAAGACCTGGCACGCATGGGCAGTTTCGACTGGCGCCAAGGCGTGACCGACATCGTTTTCTCGATGGAAGGCATGCGCGTGTTCGGCCTGGGCGGGCGTGATCGCCTGGGCCTCAAGCGCATCCTGCGCATGATCGGCCCCGAAGAGCGCCAAAGCTTTGAACGCATCCTGCGTGAAGTGTTGGACCACGGCACCGTGCTGTGCAACGACATCCAGGTCAACCTGCACGATGGCCGCCAACGCATCCTGCACATCGAGGCCGAGCCCGAGTTCAATGAAGTGGCCGCCCTGATCGGCTACACCGGCATCGTCCAGGACGTGACCGACCGCCGCGTGGCCGAGGACAAGATCAAGCACCTGGCCAATTTCGACACGCTCACCGGCCTGCCCAACCGCCGCCAGATCTTCTGGCGCAGCGAGCGCGCCATCGAGCACGCCAAGCGCCTGAACCACCACGTGGCCCTGCTGCAAATCGGCGTGGACCGCTTCAAGATCATCAACGAGAACCTGGGCCACCATGCCGGCGACGAACTGCTGATCGAGGTCTCGCGGCGACTGCGCTCCTGCGTGCGCCATTCCGAGCAGGTCATGGAAGGCAATATGGAGATGACCGGCACGCGCGGTCACCGCACCCTGGAGGCCGTGGGCCGCCTGGGCGCCGATGAGTTCGTGGTGCTGTTGCCCGAGATCGTCAACGAAGCCGAGGCCATGGACACGGCCACACGCATCCTGCAAGCCCTGCGCGACCCCATGATGGCCGCCGGCCAGGAATGCTTCATCACCGCCAGCATCGGCATCGCCCTGTTCCCGGCCCATGGCCTGAGCGTGGCCGACCTGCTGCGCAACGCCGACGTGGCCATGGACCTGGCCAAGAGCCAGGGTCGCAACACCGCGCTGGTCTATGACCTGCAACTGGCCAGCAAGGGCCGCGTGCGCCTGGATCTGGACACTGCCCTGCACAAGGCCCTGGAGCGCGACGAACTGGTGCTGTACTACCAGCCCAAGATCGACGTGCGAACCAGCAAGATGGTGGGCGCCGAGGCCCTGATGCGCTGGATGCGCGACGGCAAGATCATCCCCCCGATCGACTTCATCCCACTGGCCGAAGCCACGGGCCTGATCAACGCGATGAGCCTGTGGGCCATCACCCAGGCCGCGCGACAGGCCAAGATCTGGCAAAAGCAATTCGGTTTCGACGCGTCAATCGCCGTCAACCTGCCCAGCCGACTGTTCGAACTGCCCGACCTGGTCGACAAGATCCAGGCCATCCTGACGCAAGAAGGCGTGCCGCCTCATTTCATCGAGCTGGAAATCACCGAAACCGGCCTGATGAAGGACCTGCAGGGCGTCATGCCCTCGCTGCAACGCCTGAATCAGATGGGGATCGAAATTTCCATCGACGACTTTGGCACTGGCTACTCGTCGCTGGCCTACCTGACCACCCTGCCCATCAGCGAACTCAAGATTGACCGCTCCTTCGTGCACGACCTGGGCACCACGCCTCAAAGCTCGGCAGTGGTGTCGGCCATCATCGCGCTGGCGCGCGCGCTGGGCTTGCGCGTGATCGCCGAAGGCGTGGAAGAGGTCTCGCAAATGGAAGTGCTCTACAACCTGGGGTGCCACATCTGCCAAGGTTACCTCTTTGCCCGGCCGATGCCGGCGGCCGACATCGACACCTGGCTGACCAACACCGAGGCCGACCAAAGCTTGCCCCGTGTCGCACTGCTCAGTGGCGACATCGGCGGCTCGGCCATCAGCAGTACCCCCGTCTAAAATCACCGAGGAATCGACCATGGGCAGTTCATCGGGAAGTGGCGCTGCACAGCAGGCCCCCGCGCAACTGGCCAAGGCCGCCCTGCGCCAACTGGCCGAACAAAGGCTGGAACCCACGCCAGAGAATTTCCGCAAGGCCTACGAGGCCGAGCAAGGTGGGAGCCCTGCGCCCACCGAACCCACGGTGGCCCCCGATGCGGCCCCTGCCCTGACACCGGCCGCTGATGGCGAGCGCTGGTCGCAATTGATCGGCCGCATCGTGCGCGGTGCGGAGCGCGGGGGGCGCCAATGGACGGCCGCCCGCAAAAAAGACAGCTTGCAGCGGGTGTTGGATGGCAGCAAGAATTCCGCCAGCCGCTTGCACCAGCGCTTGACCCAACTGGTGGGGGGCTGGGACAGCGACACGCTTGACGACAGCTTGCTGGAGGTGGTGGACACCGCCGATGCAGACACGGCACCGCCCGACACCACCAGCTCGGCCTCCGCGCCACCAGCGGTCACATTGACGACGGACGCACCTCCCGCCACGATGACGCCCACCGCCAGCCCGGGCGAAGCCTGGCCCCCGCTGGCCGAGCATGCCCTGGCCCAAACCCATGGCGTCCTGATCACCGCCCTGCCCGACAACCTCGGCCAGGCCCTGGAAGCCAAGGCCGCTTTGCAAAGTGCCCTGAGCCAGGGCCGCCAATCAGGCCTGGGCCAGCCTGAGCTGGAGGCCACGCGAGACCAGATCACCCAGGCCTGCGACCAGGCCCGGCGCATCATCGAACACCGCTACCACCTCGTCGAACAACTCAACGAGCTGTGCCACACCTTGACCGACAGCCTGGTCGAATTGGCCGAGGACGATTCCTGGGTGCAGGGCCAGTGCCAGGCCATGCAGTTCCAGTTGGATGAAGGGCTGAACAGCCGTGGCGTCAAGCACATGCAGGATTTGCTGGACAGCACCCGGCAGCGGCAAAAGGAACTCAAGCTGGAGCGTGATTCCGCGCGCCAGTCGCTCAAACAGTTCATCCACCAGATGTTGCAAGAGATCGCCGAGTTGGGCAGCACCACCGACCGCTTCCAGCAAAGCCTGGGGCGCTATGCCGACACCATCGGCCAAGCCGACTCGCTGGAGAGCCTGGCGGGCGTGGTCCGCGACATGGTGGACGAAAGCCGCGCCGTGCACGGTCTGGTCAACCAGGCCCAGACCCGCATGCAAGCAGAGCACGAACGCGCCACCGAACTGACCGACCGCGTGCGCTCGCTCGAAGACGAAATCCGCCGCCTGTCTGACGAGGTGTCCACCGACCCGCTCACCCAGATCGCCAACCGGCGTGGCCTGGCCAAATCCTTCGAGACCGAGCGTGCGCGCATGCAACGCAGCGGCGGCGCCCTGGCCATCGGCTTGCTGGACGTGGACAACTTCAAGAAGCTCAACGACCAGATGGGCCACCACACGGGCGACCTGGCCCTGCAGTTTCTGTCGCGCCGCGTGAGCGAGTGCCTGCGCCCCAGCGATTCACTGGCCCGCTACGGCGGCGAAGAATTCGTGGTGCTGTTGCCCGACACGCCGGTGGACGAAGCGCAGCTGGTGCTGACCCGCCTGCAACGCACCTTGAGCGCCGAGTTCTTCACGCAGGATGAGAAGAAAGTGTTCATCACCTTCTCCGCCGGCGTCACCCAGTACCGCACCGATGAGGCCATCGAGGCCGCCCTGGACCGCGCCGACGTGGCCCTGTACGAGGCCAAGCAAACCGGCAAGAACCGCACTTGCGTCGGCTGACTTGAATCAGCCGGGTTGCAGCAGTTTTTGCAGCACGGCCGGCAACTGATCAGGCAGGTCATCGGCGATCAGGCCAGCGCCAAAAGCCCGTGCCGCCTCGCCATGCAGCCAGACTGCCGCGGCGGCGGCATGGAACACCGCCATGCCCTGCGCCAGCAGCCCTGTGATCAGGCCCGCCAGCACATCGCCTGCCCCGGCGGTGGCCAGCGTTGGAGGCGCGTTGGTGTTGACCAATGCCATCCCATCTGGCGCGGCAATGACCGTGTCCGCGCCCTTGAGCACCACCACGGCCCCGCTGCGATGCGCCGCCCAACGCGCCCGGCTGAGCTTGTCAGTAGCAGGCAAGGCCTTGGCCTGCGGAAACAAGCGCGCAAACTCACCCTCATGGGGCGTCATCACCACCGGCCCACGTGTGGCCTTGATCAAGGCGAACAAAGCATCGGGGTCGTCTTCAAAGGCTGACAAGGCATCGGCGTCCAGCACCACTGGGCGCCCACTGGCCAAGGCCACTTCCGCCAGGGGACGCACGCCCCGGGCCAAGCCACCTGCCGCTCCGGGGCCCAGCAACACCGCGCTGATGCGGGCATCGCGCAAGACCTCTCGCAGGCTCGCCGCCAGCTCCACCGAATCCTGGCCGCTCAGGGGATGCACCATGATGCTGTTCAAGGCCGCGGCATAGACCGGCCAGGCCGATTCAGGCACCGCCACCGTGGTCAAGCCTGCGCCTGCACGAGCGGCCGCCCGCGCCGATAAGCGCGAGGCGCCGGTCATCACGCCGCCGCCGTAAACCAAGGCGTGGCCACGTTGGTATTTGTGGTGATCGGCCGTCAGCGCTGGCCAATCACTGCGCCAGTACTCCGGCGTGTTTTCAAAGGTGGCTGGCTTGACGAAGTCACCCACATCCGCCCGCAAGCCAATGTCGGCCACCGCCACCTCGCCGCACAAAGCCCTGCCCGGCAGCAAGACATGGGCAGGCTTCTTGCGGAAGAACGTCACCGTCAAAGCGGCCTGCACCGCACCTGCGCTCTCTCCCGTGTCACCAAACACACCGCTGGGCACATCCACGGCCACCATCGGCACCCCGGACTGGGCCACCGCTTGCAGCGTGGTGGCCGCCATGTCGCTCAAGGGTCGGCTCAAGCCCGAACCAAACAAGGCATCGACCACCAAGCTGGCACCCTCCAGCGCATCGGGGTGCAAGGGCACACAAGAGGCCGGATCCCAATACCGCGCCTGGATCAAGGCATCGCCTTTGAACGCTGCCCACTCACCCAGCAAGGCCACGCGCACAGGCCAGCCCGCCTCGCCCAAGCACCGGGCGATCACCAGACCATCTCCGCCGTTGTTGCCCGGGCCGCACAGCACCACCACGGACCGGTTGGTCCAGCGCGCCAGGATCGCTTCGGCCACGGCCTTGCCTGCCTGCTCCATCAACGCCTGCCCAGACGTCCCCGCTTGCATGGTCAAGTTCTCTGACTGCACCATCTCTGCCACGGTCAACAGTGCCGTACGTTTCATGCTTTGTTTCACCTTGTCAGCCCAATCACCCGAGTCTGCCTTACATCCCGTTACCGGCGGGAAAAGTCGCGCAGCTTTTCACGTCCAAGCCAGCGACGTGCCTGTGGCCTCTTGCGCCCACAGGCGCACTTGATTCACACTGCAATGGCGGTGAACGATGGGATCTCCATCAACCGCAAGGCACACCGGGTAACGGTGGCTTGAACGGGTGCAGCGCTTGCGTTATTGCAAGCTGGCAGGGTGGATCTGCCAGCATCACGCCGTCGGTGAGACGGCTCCCCTGATCGTCTGGGGGCATGATCGGCCAGGACCCACCCCGGCCGGTAAGTCGACCCGATCGTGGTCGTCGACCCAGGAGCCCGGCGTTTTTAAAACGGCCGGGCTTTTGCTTTGGGGAAAATGCCCTCGACAATCCCAGCCTTGCCCCATTTCCAGACAAAGGCGCCCCGCATGCCCACCCCGCACGATCAATTTTTCAGCCTGGTGCATGAACACCTCAATCAGCAGACCCTGGTCAAGCTGGTGCTGGGCAATTACGTCGGCCCGGTCGCCGACCTGGTCCGTGTGCAGGTGCGGCCAGTCACCATCAAGGGGCAAGCCTGCCTGTCTTTCGTCCACCGGCACCAAACCAAGGACATCATCAAGAACCTGCCCGTGGCCGAAGGACTGGCCGCACTCCAAACCATGGTAGGCCAGGACTTCAGGAATGCCCACCTGCTGACCCCGACCGAAGAAATCCAGTTGGCCATCAGCAAGAAGGGCAAGGCCACGCTGCGCTTTGGCAAGAGCGAGCAGCACGAACCCACCAGTCAGGAACACAACCGCCAGAAAGAACGCCTGCTGGCGCTGGACCGCCCTTTCCTGACCGCCTTGGGTGTGACCGACGCCAAACAGGCCTTGATCCCGGCCATGTCGCGCAAGTGGAAGCAGATCAACAAATTCATTGAGGTGTTCAGCCGCGCCCTGGCCTCATCACAACTGGCCCAGGCCCAGAACATCCACGTGGTGGATTTTGGGTCGGGCAAGGGTTACCTCACGTTCGCCATCCACGACTACCTGCAAACCAGCCTGGCCCTGACCGCGCAGGTGACAGGGGTTGATTTGAAAGAGGACATGGTCGAGTTGGGCAACACTGCCGCGAGCAAGTTGGGCCTGAAGGGCCTGCGCTTTGACCATGGCGATGTGCGCAACTACCAGGCTGGCACAGTGAACGTGATGATCGCGCTGCACGCTTGCGACATCGCCACCGATTACGCCATTCACATGGGCATCCGCACCGGAGCTGACATCATCATGTGCTCGCCCTGCTGCCACAAGCAGATCCGGCCCCAGTTGCTGAGCCCTCATCCGCTGCGCCCCATCTTGCAACACGGCGTGCACCTGGGCCAGGAGGCGGAGATGCTGACCGATGGCCTGCGGGCGCTGCTGCTGGAAGCCTGCGGCTACGACACGCAGGTCTTTGAATTTGTCTCGCTGGAGCACACCAACAAGAACAAGATGATCCTGGCGACCAAACGGGCTTCAGGCGCACCAGACAAGGCGGCTGAAACGTTGACGCAAATTCAAGACATCAAAAACTTCTATCAAATACAGGAACATTGCCTGGAAAGCCTGCTGAAGGCTGAGGGGATGTTGCCCTCAGCCTCTTCGGCAAAACTCACGCATCGTGCGTAGCCCGTTTGGCCAATGCTGCACCGCCGCGCAGGCCAAGTGCCGTGCAAACCGCCACGACGGCCACCGTGGCAATGATGCTCAACCACTGAGGCGCGCCAAGTTCCGCCAAAGGGGCATGGATCAAACCGACACCCACGGGTAAACCGACCAGGAAACCGGCGATCACGCCCAGCTTTTCGTAGCCCAGGCCTTTGCGGCTGGCATCAGATTCGTATTTCAATGTGTGTTGCGTCATGATTCACCCCAAAAAAATTGTTGCGATGCAGCAATCCTAGCTGAATACGGGCCGTTATGGATGTAAACCCTAGGTAACAGTGTGTGGATGACCGAAAACCACCTCGAACCGGGGGGATGCCACGTTGTTTTTCGGACCCCGTTAACTCAAACCGACGGAGTTTGCTGGCCGACCAACCAGCGGTGCAAATTGACTTTGCGCCCGCTTTGCAGATCGCTGGCCTCCACGATCTTGCTGATTTTCAAGACGCATTCCCGGCCCAGGGCATCGCACCACACGGTCAGGCGCCGCAGGTCGGAGTGCAGCGTGATGACGCGCACGGTGGACTTCTGCAGAACGCCGTTCTGATCGATGAACATCACCTTCCAGTAAAACGGACCTGGATCTGGGGACCTGGGCTCAGCCGGTGCACTCGGTTTGAAAAGGGCACGGCCCAGTCCGTCCATGAAGGCAAACATGCCCATCGCTGTCATCGGGTTGAAACTGATCCTCATCGCACTCTCCTGCACACGTCTTGTGTGATGCAGGAATCGTAGCCAGAGGCCTCCCACTTGAAACCCCCACAAAGAGCGAGTGGGCGATGCCAAGTTAGGGGGCTCGGTCAGTCCCTGATGCCCAGGCTTCGCCAACTGGCCACTTCGCGCTCGGCGGCGTCTTCGGGGCCCAGGCTGGGGGAATCGCACCAGATGTCGGCGGCGAGTTGCTCGGCCTCGTCAGGGCTCAGACTGGGTCGGAAGGCCCGCAACTCGGCTGAGCAGCGGTCAATCCAGGCGTCACGGTCGTCATCATCATTCATGGTGATACTTCGTGTGAGCACTCTCGCAGTGCTGGTCGCCTTCAGTCTAGCCTGAAGGCGCGCCATCCGGCCAAGAATCTACCCGCGCTGGGGCTTCACGCACAATCCCCTGCACAGCGTGCTCAAGGAGACCGAATTGGATTGGAGTCAAGAGCTGGTTGCCAGCCTGGTGTGGTTGGCCCAGGCATTCGCACTCACGAGTGTGGGGTTCGTGGCCGTGGGGTTTTTCGTCACGCGCAGCACCCGTTGGGGGCGCCAGTTTTTGCGCCTGGGCTGGCCCTACCTGACGCCCAAGCGCAGCTGGAAACCACTGCTCACCGTGGCCCTGATCCTGTTCCTGGCCATGTTCTCGGTGCGCATGAACGTGCTGTTCTCGCTTTGGTACAACGGCTTTTACAGCGCCCTGCAGGCCCTGGACCAAAAGGCCTTCTGGTTCTTCCTGGGCATCTTCAGCATCCTGGCCGCCGTGCATGTGCTCAGGGTGCTGCTCACTGCCTACATCAGCCAGGTCTTCGACATCGACTGGCGCACCTGGTTGAACGAACGGCTCACCAAGGACTGGCTGGAGGGCGACGCCTACTACCGAGGCCACTTCCTGAACGAGCCGGTGGACAACCCCGACCAGCGCATCCAACAGGACATCGCCACCTTCGTGTCTTCGTCTCGCAAGCTGTCGATTGGCACAGCCGATGCCGTCGTCTCGCTGGTGGCCTTCACGGGCATGTTGTGGGGGTTGTCGGGCGCCTTGGCCATCATGGGGGTGGAGGTGCCGCGCGCCATGGTGTTCCTGGTGTACGTCTATGTGCTCGTGGTCACCGTGGTCGCCTTCAAGCTGGGTCGTCCGCTGATCAGCCTGAACTTCCTGAACGAACGATTGAGCGCCAATTTCCGCTACGCCCTCATGCGCCTGCGCGAGAACGCCGAGAACATTGCTTTTTACCAAGGTGAGCGCGTAGAACGCGCCACCTTGATGAACCGTTTCGCGGCCGTCATCGCCAATGTGTGGGCACTGCTGTTCCGGGGCTTGAAGTTCGATGGGTTCAACCTTGCCGCCAACCAGTTGGCCGTGGTGTTCCCCTTCATCTTGCAGGCACCGCGCTTCTTCAGCGGTGCCATCAAGCTGGGTGACGTCATGCAAACCTCGCAGGCCTTTGGCCAGGTGCAGGATGCGTTGTCCTTCTTTCGCATGTCGTACGACGAGTTCGCGCAGTACCGTGCGGCCCTGGATCGCTTGACCGGGTTCATGGACGCCAATCAGCAGGCGCGCGACCTGCCCAGCATACAGATCAACGGCCGTGATGACGCTTTGGTGATCGCTGGCGTGGGCGTGTCACGGCCCGATGGCCATCCCTTGGTGCAAGGCTTGAGCCTCACCTTGCAGCCGGGCCAAAGCATGCTGATCAAAGGTGCGTCAGGAAGTGGCAAAACCACCTTGCTGCGCACGCTGGCGGGGCTTTGGCCCCATGCCCAGGGGGCCGTCGACCGACCCGTGGGCCCACACGCCCTCTTTTTGTCGCAACGACCTTACCTTCCCCTGGGCAATTTGCGCAGCGCGCTGATCTACCCGGCCCTGGTGCTGGACGACGCCTTGATCCACGACGCTTTGATCAAGGTGCAACTGGGCCATTTGCAGACTCACCTGGACGAGCCGGCCGACTGGTCGGGCATCCTGTCGCTGGGCGAGCAGCAACGGCTGGCCTTTGCGCGCGTGCTGTTGAACCAGCCCCGCATCGCCTTCCTCGATGAAGCCACCTCGGCCACCGACGAAGGGCTGGAGCACGCCCTGTACACCTTGCTGCGAAAAGAGCTGCCGCAATGCATGTTGGTGAGCGTGGGACACCGCAGCACGCTCGACGGTTTTCACTCTCACCGACTGGTCCTGAACCAGGGTGGCCAATGGGCCTTCACCGCGGCATGACACGGGTGGCGGTGTAGGATCGTGGCCAAGCTTTGACCTGCTGCTTTTGACCACTGTCGGCGGGCCGTCCTACCTCCTAGATTTGTTGCCACCATGTCCATCCAAGACCGCCTCGACACCCTGGGCATCACGCTGCCCCCAGTGACCGTGCCCGCCGCCTCTTACCTGCCCTTCATGCGCACGGGCAACCTGGTGTTTTTGTCGGGCCACATCGCCAAAAAAGATGGGCACGTGTGGGTCGGCCAGTTGGGCAAGACCATGACCACCGCCGAAGGCCAGCAAGCCGCGCGCGCCGTGGCCATCGACCTGATGGGCACTCTGCAGGTGGCCGCTGGCGGCCTGGACAAGGTGGTGCGCATCGTCAAGGTGATGAGCCTGGTCAACAGCACCCCTGATTTCACCGAGCACCACCTGGTCACCAATGGCTGCTCCGAGCTGATCGCCCAGGTGTTTGGCGAACCCGGCCGGCATGCGCGCAGCGCTTTTGGCGTGGCGCAGATCCCGCTGGGTGCCTGCGTCGAAATCGAACTCATCGCTGAAATTGTCTGATCCATGCGTTCACTCAACCTCCGCCCCGCCCCATCTGGTCGCCCTGTGCTGGCGCTGATCGCTCTGGCCTGCGTGGCCTCTGTGGGTTTTGCCCTTTTGGCCCAGTACCAACTGGACATGCAGCCTTGCCCTTGGTGCATCCTGCAGCGCGTGCAGTTCCTGCTGATCGCGATCCTGGCGGGGCTGGGTGCCCTGATCGGTGGCCGGGTGGTTACGCTGCTGACATCGGTGCTGATCGTGCTTGCCGCGGCGTCAGGTGCGGCCTCGGCTTGGTACCAGCACTTCGTGGCGGCCAAGACTTCGTCCTGCAACCTGACTTTGGCAGATCGCATCGTCTCCAGCCTGCACCTGGACACCACGCTGCCAGCGGCCTTCGAGGTGCGCGCATCATGCGCCGATGCCGCCGCCAAGCTGATCGGTGTGCCTTTCGAATTCTGGAGCCTGGCGCTGTTCGTGGTGCTGGGCCTGGCAGGCCTGTGGTGTGCCCTGCGCGCACGCGGCTGAAGCGATTTCGCTCGCTGCCATGAGCATCAGTGCGGTGCCTTCGCCACCCCCAGTGGCCTTGCTGGACTTTCCCGCGGCACAGGGCGGCCGCCAAAAGCACGCGTTCGGCCCAGCCGTGACATGGCTGGTGGCCACTGAACTTGCGGAGGTGCGCAGCGTCATCGATGCGGCCCACGAGCACGCCCGACAAGGGCGCTGGTGCGTGGGATGGGTGGCCTATGAAGCGGCCCCCGCCTTTGACGACCATCTGCCCGTTTGCCAGCCCGAGCCCGGTCAAGCACTGGCCATGTTCGCCGTGTTCGACCAGGCCTTGCCTTGGCCCACCGCGACTCACCGGGGCGCCTGGCAAACCACGCCCTGGCAATCCAGCTTGAGCCCTCACGCCTTCACGGCACAGATCGAAGCCATCCATGAATTGATCCGGGCGGGCGAGGTCTACCAGATCAACCTGACCACGCCGCTGCGCAGCCAACTTGAGCCGAAGGCGCCGGAGACCGCGCTCCAGTACTTCCATGCCCTGCACCGCAGCCAGCCCGATGGCTACGCGGTCTACCTGGACACCGCCGAGCAACCCTCCGCCACAGGCCTCAGCCATGTACTGAGCGTTTCGCCCGAGCTGTTCTTCCATTGGCAGGGCGACCAGATCATCACGCGCCCCATGAAGGGCACGGCGGCGCGTGGCAGCACGCCGGATGAAGACGCCGCCGCCGCCCGGCACCTGCAAACCAGCGACAAGGAGCGCGCAGAGAACCTGATGATCGTGGACCTGCTGCGCAACGACCTGTCGCGCATCGCGCAGGTGGGCTCGGTGCAGGTGCCCTCGCTGTTTGACGTGCAGGCTTTGCCCACCGTGTGGCAGATGACATCCACCGTGCAGGCACGCACGCGCGAAGGCTTGCGGCTGTCCGATGTATTCGCCGCGCTGTTCCCCTGTGGCTCGATCACCGGGGCGCCCAAGCGGCGCGCCATGCACCACATTGCTGCGCTGGAAGGCTCGCCTCGCGGCGTGTACTGCGGCGCTGTGGGGCTGATGACACCTGGGGGTGAAGTGACCTTCAACGTGCCCATCCGCACCGTCGTGCTGCGGCCTGGATCGCAGCCAGGCTGGGATGCCCATTGCGGCATCGGCAGCGGCATCACCCTGGATGCCACGGCCGAGGCCGAGGCCAGTGAATGGCGGCACAAGCAGGCCTTCTTGAAGCGAGCCGCCCAACCTTTTGAACTGCTGGAATCACTGCGGCTGGAAGAGGGGTGCATCCCCAGGCTGGAAGGCCACCTTCAGCGCCTGACGCGCACGGCCAGGCATTTCGGTTTTCCCTTGGACGTGGCAGGGGTCCGTGGCACCTTGACGCGACATACCAAGGCGCACCCCCAGGGCATTCACAAGGTCCGCTTGCTACTAGACGCCCAGGGCCAGGCGACCTGCGAATCCAGCCCCCTGGCGGCCAGCCAGTTGCCCATCCGGGTGGCCTTGGCGGTTCAAGCCATGCCTTTGGCCGACGAGTTCATCGCCCACAAGACCACCCAGCGCAGCGCCTACGCGCCCTTCCACCCGCCACCCGGCTGCTTCGACACCCTGCTGTGGAACGCCCAAGGCGAGGTCACCGAATTCACCATCGGCAACCTGGCCGTGAAGCTGGCGGGTGGGTGGTTCACGCCGCCCTTGTCTGCCGGACTGCTGCCCGGCGTGATGCGCGAAACGCTGTTGGCAGAAGGCCGTTTGCGCGAACGCAGCATCACCTTCGATGAACTGCGCCAAGCCCAGGGCCTGGCCTTGATCAACAGCGTTCGCGGCTGGATGGACGCCGAACTGCTGCCCACCGAACAACCTGCCGGAGATTGAAAAATGCGCTTTCTGCACACCATGCTGCGGGTCACCAACCTGCAACGCTCAATTGATTTTTACACCCAGGTGCTGGGCATGACCCTGCTGCGCACCACCGATCGGCCCGAGCAGCAATACAGCTTGTCTTTCCTCGCTTTTGGCGGCGGCAACCCGGGGCAGGCGGAGTTGGAGCTGACCTACAACTACGGCATCGACAAGTACGAGCTTGGCACGGCTTATGGCCACATCGCCATCGGTGTCGATGACATCGTGGCCACCTGCCAGGCGGTGCGCGACAAGGCCGTGGCCCTGGGCGGCGCCATCACGCGTGAACCCGGCCCGGTCAAGGGCGGCAACACGGTGATCGCCTTCATCACTGATCCGGATGGCTACAAGATTGAGTTGATCGAGCGCGGCATCACGGACTGAACACAGCCCGGCCAGTCAGTCAGTCAGTCAGGCCGCTGCGCCGCGATCTGCGGCGTGCTCACCACCACATCGCCACACTGCGCACGGTGCATCAAGGCATGGTCGATCAGGACCAGGGCCAGCATGGCCTCGGCGATCGGCGTGGCGCGGATGCCCACGCAAGGGTCGTGGCGGCCAAAGGTTTCCACCGTGGCGGGCTGGCCATCCAGGTCGATGGACTGTCGCGGCACGCGGATCGAACTGGTCGGCTTGATGGCGATCGACACGCGCAGGTCCTGCCCAGTCGAGATGCCGCCCAGCACGCCACCGGCGTGGTTGGAGCCAAAGCCTTCCGGCGTCAGCTCGTCGCCATGCTCGCTGCCCTTCTGGGCCACCACGCCAAAACCATCGCCGATCTCAACGCCCTTGACGGCATTGATGCCCATCATGGCGTAGGCGATGTCGGCGTCCAGTTTGTCGAACAAGGGCGCGCCCAGGCCAACGGGCACATTGGTGGCTTCGACCGTCAGTCGCGCGCCGCAAGAGTCGCCCTCCTTGCGCAGGGCGTCCATGTAGTCTTCCAGCGCCTCGATCTGGCTGGTGTTGGCTGCGAAGAAGGGGTTGTGGTGCACGTGTTCCCAGCCCTCGAAGGCGATGGGCACGTTGCCGAGCTGGGTCATGCAACCGCGGAATTCGGTGCCGTACTGCTCACGCAACCACTTCTTGGCCACGGCACCGGCTGCCACCATGGGCGCAGTGAGGCGCGCCGATGAACGACCACCGCCGCGCGGATCTCGCAGGCCGTATTTATGCCAGTAGGTGTAGTCGGCATGCCCCGGGCGGAAGGTCTGCAGGATGTTGCCGTAGTCCTTGCTGCGCTGGTCGGTGTTGCGGATCAGCAGGGCTATGGGCGCACCAGTGGTCTTGCCTTCGTAGACACCACTGAGGATTTCAACCGCGTCGGGCTCGTTGCGCTGGGTGACGTGGCGGGAGGTGCCAGGACGGCGGCGGTCCAGCTCAGGCTGGATGTCGGCCTCGGACAAGACCATGCCGGGCGGGCAACCATCGATCACACAGCCGATGGCCGGGCCATGCGATTCGCCAAAATTGGTGACGGAAAACAAGAGTCCGAGGGTGCTGCCAGCCATTGCGCGAACCAGGTAATTGCGAAAACCGCGAGACCGCCATTGTCCCCCATACGACAACGCCCGGACAAAGCCGGGCGTTTGAGCGGAAGCGCTGCGCGACTTCCGCGGGAGGGGGCACGCTGATTTTTAGAGCAAAGCCTGGCGCTCACCAGCCTCTTCTTCAACCGGCCAGTCGCGGATGTAGGCCTTGAGCATCCGGTTTTCAAAATCCTGGCTGTCAACCACGGCCTTGGCCACGTCGTAGAACGACATCACGCCCATCAGGGTTTTTTGCGTCATGACCGGCATGTAGCGCGCGTGACGACTCAGCATCATGCGGCGCACTTCGTCAATCTCGGTGTCGGGCGTGCAGGTGAGCGGATGGTCGTCCATCACCGAGCGCACGCGGGTGTCGCCCATGACGCCGCCATTGCGCACCACGGCCTGGATCACCTCCCGGAAGGTCAGCATGCCGACCACGTCACCGTGTTCCATCACGACCAGAGACCCGATGTCGAACTGGGCCATGGTGTTGACCGCTTCAGACAGGAGCTGTTCGGGTTGCACGGTGTATAGGGTGCTGCCTTTGACTCGCAGGATGTCGCTGACTTTCATGGTCGGTCTCCTCTTGTTCAGGGGTTGCACAGTGCGTCTGACGCTGTTGAGTCATATTGCCGCAATATGTGGCAAACGCCAATGGGTGATCGGGCTCAAACCCGCGCAAATTCTGAGCTTTTGAAGCGCAAACCGTGCCCGAATGCCCAACAGGCACGCGGTCGGCTGGGGTTCACCCTGCATTGGCTCGCACAGTGTTACGTTAAAGACTGTCGCAGGGTCAATTCGTCCAGTTTGGCGGCTGCCCAAAATCCATCGGTGAAGCCGTCGGGCTTGAGTAAAAGGCGCCCCACCAGGGGCGCCATGACCGCCTGGTCAGGATCGCACAGAAGCACAAAACGGCCGCCGCCTTCCGCATCAGGCTCGTCCAGCCGAGCCACCCAGTCCAGCTCCACCAGGGTCTCCAAAATGGGCTCGATCTGCAGCGGATCGGTGCGCAGCAGGGCAGCCAGTCCCTCTGCGGAATGACCTTTCTGCTGAGCATGTTGCACGGCGGCCAAAGCCTTGAGCAAGGCCAGGCTCAGCTGAAATCGGTGCCCCGGCGTGTCGGGCCACCGCTTTACCCGCGACAGCAGGCTGGGGGTGTAGGCGGCGATCACCGCCCCCATCAGCACGATCACCCAGCTCAGGTAGATCCAGACCAAGAAAATGGGCACGGCCGCGAAGGCACCATAAATGGTCGAGTAGATCGGCACCTTGCCAAGGTACAGGGCCAGCGCCTTTTGCCCCAGCTCCAGCGTGCCCGACACAAACAGCGCCCCGCCCCACGCGTGCTCCCAACGCACGTAGGTGTTGGGCACGAATCGAAACAGCGCGGCAAACCCCGCAGTTTGCAAGCTGAAGACGATCAGCCCCAGGAAAAACTCGACACCACCCGGCAACTCGTCTACCAGCCCCCGCGAGGCCGACAGCAAGTAAGAGGTCACCGACAAGCTGGCACCCAGCACCAGCGGCCCCAGCGTGAGCGCCGACCAGTACACCAGCACGCGCTGTGCCATCGGCCTGGGCGTGCGCACGCGCCAGATGGCGTTGAGCGTGCGGTCGATGGTCAGCATCAAGGCCAGGGCGGTCACGGCCAGGACGATCAAGCCCATGCCCCCCAACTGGCTGGCCTTGAGCGCAAATTTGGTCAGCGACAACAGCACTGGCTTGGCGATGGCATCGGGCACGAAGCCCTGGATGAACTGCAGCTCCAGCGTCTTGCGAAACCGTGCGAACACCGGGAAGGCGCTGAACAAGGCCAGCATCACCGTGAACAAGGGCACCAGCGCGATGGTGGTGGTGAAGGTCAGGCTGCCAGCGGTGATGCCAAGGCGATCTTCCCGAAAACGCTGACGCAAGGTCACCAGGGTCTCGGCCCAGGGCCACTGCTTCAAGGCCAGGATCAGGGCCGACCAACGCTGATGCGCCGCCTTCCACACGGTCAATTTCGAAATCATCTGGCTATGATGCCAGCCATGGTGCGCCAACGACGCCACTGCCCCCAACCTGCCCCACTTTGATGCCTGACAACTTCGATCCCTTGCCCGTCATCCCACTGGGTCAGCACCCGGCCTCGCGCCTGCGCGCCATCAACCACGTGCGCTGGATCGCGTTTGGCTCGCTGGTCGGCCTGATCGTGCTGGGCTTGCTGTGGGAGTTGCAATGGGCCCCGCTGAAGGGTGGCACGGGCATGCTGGCCCTGAAGGTCTTGCCACTGGTCTTCGGGCTCACCGGGTTGATCAAGCACCGCATGTACACCTTCCGCTGGCTGTCCTTGCTGGTGTGGTTGTATTTCACCGAAGGCGCCATGCGGGCCACCAGCGACACGGGCCTCAGCCAGATCCTGGCAGGCATTGAAGTGGCCTTGAGCCTGAGCCTGTTCACCGCCTGCGCGGTCTATGTGCGCCTGCGCCTCAAGGCAGGCAAGCCCGCCCCTGCCACCCCGGCCTAGACCGCCGTTCAGCCCATGTCCAGCAACCACGTCTTTCTGGAGTCCTTGCGCCAGTTGCTGGGCGACGACGGCTTGATCCTGCCCGGCAACGAGGCCACAGGCGTGCTGGCGCCGTACCTGCACGACTGGCGGGGTCGCTATGTGGGCCAGGCCTTGGCCATTGCCCGCCCGCGCGACACCATGCAAGTGGCCGCGGTGGTCAGGCTGTGTGCCCGCCACGGCGTCAGCCTGGTGCCTCAAGGCGGCAACACCAGCCTCGTCGGCGGATCCATCCCGAATGGCAGCGGCACCCAGTTGCTGCTCAACCTGCAACGCCTGAACCAGCTTGTGGCCGTGGACCGCGCCAACCTGTCGATGACCGTCCAGGCGGGTTGCCTGCTGGCCCAGGTTCAAGAGGCGGCTTCGCAAGCCGGACTGCTCTTCCCCTTGAGCCTGGCGGCCGAGGGCTCTTGCACCGTTGGCGGCAACCTGGCCACCAACGCGGGCGGCACCCAGGTGCTGCGTTATGGCACGGCCCGAGAGCTGTGCCTGGGCTTGGAAGTCGTCACCGCCCAGGGCGAAGTTTGGGATGGCCTGACCGCCTTGCGCAAGGACAACAGCGGCTACGACCTGCGAGATTTGTTCATCGGCAGCGAAGGCACGCTGGGCATCATCACCGCCGCCACGCTGCGCCTGTTCCCTCAGCCTGTCGGGCAAGTGACGGCGCTGGCGACCTGCCCCAGTTTGGACGCTTGTGTGGCGCTTTTGCAAAGCGCGCGCGCGCGGCTGGATGCGGGCCTGACCGGTTTCGAAGTCATGCACGCCTGGCCCCTCGCCCTGGTGCGGCAATACTTGCCTGAACAGGCACGCGCCATGGCACCTTTGGTGAGCGACGCCATCGAAGGAATCACAGGCCCCGTTCCCGAGTGGACGGTCCTGATCGACACCACTCATGCGGAGTCCGATCTGGCGGCCCGCACTGCCCTGGAAGCCTTGTTAGCCCAGGCCGTGAGCCAGGGCCTCGTCCTTGACGCCACCATCGCTCAGAACCACACGCAGAACCACGCCATGTGGGCCCTGCGCGAGGCGATCCCCATGGCCGAACGCCAGGAAGGGCTCATGGTCAAGCACGACATCGCGGTGCCCACCTCGGCCATTCCGGAGTTCGTTCGCACCACTCAGGCTCTATTGGCCCATGCCTTTCCAGGCTGCAAGATCGTTTGTTTCGGGCACCTGGGCGATGGCAATCTGCACTACAACGTGCAGGGTCCGCCCGGCCTGCCCAGCGCCACCTTCCTGGCCGAGCACGAAGCCGAGGTCAACCGCCTGGTCTACGACACGGCCTTGCAGTTGGGGGGCACGCTGTCGGCCGAGCATGGCATTGGCCAGCTCAAGCGCGATGAGCTCGCGCGGCGCAAATCAGCGGTTGCCTTGGGCATGATGAAGGCGATCAAGCAGGCCTTGGATCCTGGGGGTTTGATGAACCCGGGACGATTGATCAGTGTTGACCAGCTTCCTGGGCCAAGCACCTGAGTGCGAAGGTCAGTCAGGCGATCTCTTGCCAGTCCAAGGGCCAGACACCAGCCAGCCACTGCTTGAGCCACATCATCCCGACGATGGTCTTGGCATCGGTCAGCAAACCTTGTTGCATCCACACGTCCAGCTCATCGGCCGTGGCCGTGAACACGTCCAGGAACTCGCCGTCGTCCAGGTGGCGCTCACCCAGCGTCAAGTCATCGGCGAACCAGATCTCGATGATCTCGGTGGCATAGCCAATCACGGGGTGCATGATGCCGGCCTTGGCCCACCGCTTGGCGCGGTAGCCGGTTTCTTCCCACAGCTCGCGTTGCGCGCAGGCCAAGCCGCCCTCGCCCCCATCCAGCTTGCCGGCGGGGAACTCGATCATGGTCTGGCGAACAGGATAGCGGTACTGCCGCTCCATCACCAGGCCGCCATCGGGCAGGATCGCGACGATCATCACGGCGCCTGGATGCACCACGTACTCGCGCCCAGCTTCCCGGCCATTGGGCAAGCGAACGCGGTCACGGCGCAGGTCAATGAAATGACCTTGGTAGACCTGGTGCGATTCGATCGTTTCTTCGCGCAGGTGGTCGTCGTTGAAGGCTGGCGTGGGCTGGTTCATCAGCTCAGTGCACCGCATTGCGACGCAGGTAGCGCCACACAAAACCGGGAAAAGCCAGGGTCAGGAAAGTCAGCATGCCCACGGCATAGAACTCCCAGCGCTGGGGGCTGGCTTGGCCCAACTGCCCCTCCAGGGCTCGCCCCAGGCCAAAGACCAGGCTGGCGTACACCAGCAACTCCAGCAGCCGCACGAAGAGTGACTTGGGCACGCGCGTCGGGCCCAGCAAGAACAGCCGGTTATTCAAGAAAGGGGCGTTGGCCGCCAGCATGGCCACTGCCAACACGGCGACCACCGCCCACACCGGGATCAAGCCGCCCATGCTCGATCAGCCCGCCAGCGACTGGGTGATGGCGCGAGCGCACAAGGCCATCAAGCCGCCAGGCAGGATGCCCAGGCCCAACACCGCGATGGCATTGACCGACAGCAAGGCCCGGGCCTCGCCACTGGCCGTGACCGGGGTGGTGTCGGTGGGCTCGTCAAAGTACATGACCTTGACGATGCGCAGGTAGTAAAAAGCGCCCACCAACGAGAGCATCACGGCAGCAATGGCCAACTGCAGGTGCAAAGCCGAGCTGGTGGTCACCAGCGACTGCAGCACCGCCAGCTTGGCGTAGAAACCCACGGTGGGCGGCAAGCCTGCCAACGAGAACATGAAGATCGCCATCACAGCGGCCATCTGGGGGCTGCGTTTGTTCAGGCCCGCCAGGTCAGAGACCTGCTCGGATTCGAAACCGGGGCGCGACAGGAACATGATGATGCCGAAGGTGCCCAAGGTGGTCAGCACATACGTCAGCACGTAGAACAAGGCCGAGCCATAGCCATTGCTGGATGACAAGGTATTGCCCGACACCACGCTGGGCACGAAGCCCAGCAACATGAAACCCAGTTGCGCAATGCCGGAGTAAGCCAGCATGCGCTTGAGGTTGGTCTGTGCAATGGCCGCCAGGTTGCCCAGCGCCATCGAAGCCACGGCGAGGATCATCAGCATCTGCTGCCAGTCGGTGGCGGTGTTGATCAGGCCTTCCACCAACAGTCGGATGGTGATCGCGAAGGCGGCCAGCTTGGGGGCACCTGCCACCATCAGCGTGGCAGCGGTGGGCGCACCTTGGTACACGTCGGGGATCCACATGTGGAAAGGCACGACCCCCAGCTTGAAGGCCAGGCCCGACACGATGAACACCAGACCGAATACCAACACCTGCTTGTTGATCTGGCCCGACAGCGTGGCCTTGTAGACCTCACCCAGGTCCAGCGAACCAGTGGCGCCGTACATCATCGACAGGCCGTACAGCAGGAAGCCACTGGCCAGCGCGCCCAGCACGAAGTACTTCATGGCGGCTTCGGTCGATTGCGAATGGTCACGGCGCAAGGCCACCAATGCGTACGACGACAGCGACATCAGCTCCAGACCCAGGTAAATGGTCAGGAAGTTGTTGCCGATGATCATGATCGAGATGCCCAGCAAAGCGAACATGCTCAGGGTGAACAACTCGCCCTTGAGGATGTCGCGCGCACCGGCATAGGTCTGCGCATAGACCAGGCTGGCCATCACGGCCAAAGTGGCGCAAAAGCTCAGCAAATGCCCCATCGGGTCGGTCACCACCATGCGCTGCATGGCATAGCTGGAACTGCTGACGTCCAGCGCGCCCAGGTGCAGGCCCGCCACGGCGGCCAGCGACACCATGGTCAGGATGTAGGTCGGCAAGCGACGCGGATGGGTCACGAACAGATCCACCAGCGCAATCACGCAAGCCATGGTCAGCAACAAGATCTCGGGGGCGACCGCGAGCCAGTTCAGTTGTGTCATGTTGTTCTCGGGCCTCAGTTCAGCTTGCTTTGTGCCACGTGCTTGAGCAGCTCGGTCACGGACACGTGCATCGCATCGGTGAAAGGCTTGGGCTGGATGCCCATCCACAGCACGGCAACGGCCAGGATGGCCATGATCAGGAATTCGCGGGCATTGAGGTCGGTCAGGCCACGCACATCGTCATTGGCGATGTCGCCCAGGTACACGCGCTTGTACATCCACAGCGTGTAGGCCGCGCCAAAGATCAGCGCGGTGGCGGCCAGCAGGCCGATGAGGAAGTCGAACTGAACCGCACCCAGGATCACCATCCACTCGCCGACGAAACCCGCGGTGCCCGGCAGGCCGCAATTGGCCATCGAGAACAGCAAGGCAAACGCCGCGAACTTGGGCATGGTGTTGACCACCCCGCCGTAGCTGGCGATTTCGCGCGAGTGAACCCGGTCGTACAGCACGCCGATGCTCAGGAACATGGCGCCCGACACGAAGCCGTGGGCAATCATCTGCACCAGGCCGCCGGACATGCCCAGCTCATTGAAGATGAAGAAACCCAGGGTGACGAAGCCCATGTGCGCGATGGACGAATACGCCACCAGCTTTTTCATGTCCTGCTGCACCATGGCCACGAGGCCGATGTAGATCACGCCGATCAGCGACAGCGTGATCACCACAGGGGCGAACTCACGGCTGGCATCCGGGACGATGGGCAGCATGAAGCGCAGGAAGCCGTAGCAACCCAGCTTCAGCATGATGGCGGCCAGCACGACCGAACCACCCGTGGGCGCCTCGACGTGGGCGTCGGGCAACCAGGTGTGCACCGGCCACATCGGCACCTTCACGGCAAAGGCCGCGAAGAAAGCGCCGAACAGCAGCGACTGAGCCAAGGCCGGAAGGGGCAGCTTGTGCCAGGTCAGGATGTCGAAGCTGCCACCCGACTTGTAGTACAGGAAGATCAGCGCGATCAGCATCAACAGCGAGCCGAGCAGCGTGTACAGGAAGAACTTGAACGCCGCGTAGACCCGGCGCGGTCCGCCCCACACGCCGATGATGATGTACATCGGGATCAGCGTGGCTTCGAAGAAAACGTAGAACAGCAGCCCGTCGATGGCCGAGAACACGCCGATCATCAGGCCCGACAGGATCAGGAAGGCGCCGTAATACTGGTGGGGACGGTCTTCAATGACCTGCCAGCCCGCCAGCACCACGATGATGGTGATGAACGCCGTCAGCGGCACGAACCACATCGAGATGCCGTCAACGCCCAGGTGGTAGAACACGTTGAAGCGTTCGATCCAGGCGGACTTCTCGACGAACTGCATGGCCGCTGTGCCATTGTCGAATTGAGCCATCAACGGGATGGTGGCCAGGAAGCCGACGATGGCGCCGATCAGCGCAATCCAGCGGGTGACCTTGGCGTTTTCCTGACGGCCGATGGCCAGCAGCAAAGCCCCGAACGCCACCGGAATCCAGATGGCCAGAGAAAGGGTATTGGACATTGTTTGCATGAACTGGTCCCGCGCTCAATGTTGCATGAACACGAACCATGTCATGAGGGCGAACACCCCCAAGATCATGACCAGCGCGTAGTGATAGAGGTAACCGGTCTGGAACAGGCGCACCAGCGAACTGATCAGGCCGACCAGCTTGGCCGAACCATTCACGGCCAAGCCGTCGATGAGGGTCTCGTCGCCGATCTTCCACAGGCCACGGCCCAGCAGACGGGCGCCAGCGGCCAGCACGTTTTCGTTGAACCAGTCGAGGTAGTACTTGTTCTCGCCGATGACGATCAGCGGACGCAGCACGCGAGCAAAGAAGGCCGGGATCTGCGGCGCGACCATGTAGAACACGTAGGCCGTGACCACACCGCCCAGTGCCAGCCAGAACGGCAGCGTGCTCAGGCCGTGCAAGGCCATGGCGGTGGCGTCGTGGAACTCGTGGGCCAACTCTTCCATGGCGGGATGGCGTTCCAGATCGACAAAGATCGCACTCTTGAGGAACTCGCCAAACAGCATGGGCTGGATGGTGAACCAGCCGATCACGACCGAGGGAATCGCCAGCAGCACCAGCGGCACCGTCACCACCCAGGGTGATTCATGCGGTGTGTGCGCATGATGGTGGTCACCGTGGCCATGGGCATCAGCGTGGTCGTCGTGATGGTCGTGCTCGCCCGGGAAAGGCTTGTGGTGGAAATGTTCCTTGCCATGGAAGACCAGGAAATACATGCGGAAGCTGTAGAAGGCGGTCACGAAAACCCCGGCGATCACGGCGAAGTAGGCAAAGCCTGCCGCTGGCAGATGGCTGGCGTGCACGGCTTCAATGATGCTGTCCTTCGAATAGAAGCCCGAGAAGAACGGCGTGCCAATCAGGGCCAGCGAGCCCAGCAAGGACGTGATCCAGGTGATGGGCATGTACTTGCGCAGGCCGCCCATGTTGCGGATGTCCTGATCATGGTGCATGCCCATGATGACTGAACCCGCGCCGAGGAACAGCAGCGCCTTGAAGAAGGCATGCGTCATCAGGTGGAACACGGCCACGTTGTAGGCGGACACGCCCAGGGCCACGGTCATGTAACCCAGTTGCGACAGCGTGGAATACGCCACCACGCGCTTGATGTCGTTCTGGATGATGCCCAGAAACCCCATGAACAGCGCCGTGATCGAACCGATCACCACGATGAAGTTCAGCGCGGCATCGGACAACTCGAACAGCGGCGACATGCGTGACACCATGAAGATGCCCGCCGTCACCATGGTGGCGGCGTGGATCAGAGCGGAGATGGGGGTCGGGCCTTCCATCGAATCAGGCAGCCAGACGTGCAGGGGGAACTGCGCCGACTTGCCCATGGCGCCGATGAACAGGCAGATGCAGATCACCGTGATCAGCGACCAGTCGGTCTTGGGCAGCGTCAGCGCGGCCAGGTCGCTGCCCTTGGCGAAGATCTCGGTGTAGCTGAGCGAGCCGGTGTAGGCCACGATCAGGCCAATGCCCAGGATGAAGCCGAAGTCGCCCACCCGGTTGACCAGAAAGGCCTTCATGTTGGCGAAGGTGGCCGTGGGCTTTTTGAACCAGAACCCGATCAGCAGGTAGGACACCAGGCCCACCGCTTCCCAGCCGAAGAACAGCTGCAGCAGGTTGTTGCTCATCACGAGCATCAGCATCGAGAAGGTGAACAGCGAGATGTAGCTGAAGAAGCGCTGGTAACCGTCGTCTTCTGCCATGTAGCCGATGGTGTAAATGTGCACCATCAGCGAGACGAAGGTCACCACGCACATCATCATGGCGGTGAGGCCGTCGACCATGAAGCCGACTTCCATCTTCAGCGACCCGAGGGTCATCCATTCATAGACCGTCTGGTTGAAATGCGCCCCGTCCTGGACCACCGCTTGCAGCGTCATGGCCGAGAAGATGAAGGCAATCAACACACCCAGGATGGTCAACACGTGGGATCCGCGGCGGCCAATGGCCTTGCCGAACAGGCCGGCCGCGATCGAACCCACCAGCGGCGCCAAGGGCACGACCAGCAGGTTGTTGAGAGTGAGCTCTGACATTGTTATGGTTCTCCTGACGCCCGCCGATCAACCCTTGAGGGTGTCGAGCTCGTCCACGTTGATCGATTGCCGATTGCGGAACAGCACCACGAGGATGGCCAGGCCAATCGCCGATTCGGCGGCTGCCACCGTCAGGATGAAGAACACGAAGACCTGCCCGTCCATGTCGCCCAGGTAGTGGGAGAACGCGACGAAGTTCATGTTGACGGCCAGGAGCATCAGCTCGATGGCCATCAGCAGCACGATCAGGTTCTTGCGGTTCAAAAAGATGCCGATCACGGACATGGCGAACAAGATCGCGCCCAGTGACAGGTAGTGTCCAAGGGTCACAGCGGTCATGCCTGACCTCCAGAGGGATTGGCGGGGGTGGAGGAGTCCACAGGGGCAGCAGGCTTTTCAACCACGGCATCGACCTTGACGATGCGCAAGCGGTCGGCCTTGGTGGCTTTGACTTGCTCAGCCGGGTTTTGATAATGCGAGTCCTTGCGGCGACGCAGTGTCAAGGCGATGGCCGCGATGATGGCCACCAGCAGGATGACCGCCGCGATCTGCACCGGGAACAGGTAGTGCGTGTAGAGCTCAATGCCCAGCGCCTTGGTGTTCGGGTACTTGGCCACTTCAGGCGGGAAAGCCTTGGGCAGGCCCAAATCGAACCCCCGGGTCAGCACGAAGGCCATTTCCAGCGCGATGACCACACCGATCAAACCGGCCAGTGGGAAGTGCTTCCAAAAGCCTTGGCGGATCGAGTCGATGTTGATGTCCAGCATCATCACCACGAAGAGGAACAGCACCATGACCGCCCCCACGTAGACGAGCACCAGCGCAATGGCCAGGAATTCGGCTTGCAAGAGCATCCAGATGCAGGACGCGCTGAAGAAGGCCAGCACCAAGTGCAGGGCCGCGCTGACCGGGCTTTTCGCGGTGATCACGCGAAAGGCCGCATACAGCAGCACGAAGGAAAAAACGTAGAAGAGCGCAGTTAAGGTGTCCATGTGTTTGTCGGATCAGCGGTACTTCGCGTCCGCCTCCTTGCTGGCTGCGATTTCTTTTTCGTAGCGGTCGCCCACGGCCAGGAGCATGTCCTTGGTGAAGTACAGATCGCCACGCTTTTCGCCGTGGTATTCAAAAATGTGCGTCTCGACGATCGAATCGACCGGGCAGCTTTCTTCGCAGAAGCCGCAGAAGATGCACTTGGTCAGATCGATGTCGTAGCGCGTGGTGCGGCGCGAGCCGTCGTCACGCACTTCGGACTCGATGGTGATGGCCATGGCCGGGCAAACGGCTTCGCACAGCTTGCAGGCGATGCAGCGCTCTTCGCCGTTGTCGTAACGGCGCAGGGCGTGCAGGCCACGGAAGCGCGGCGACATGGGCGTCTTTTCTTCCGGAAACTGCACCGTGATGTGTGGTTTGAGGAAGTGGCGGCCCGTCAGGGCCAGGCCCTTGAACATCTCCGCGAGGAAGAAGCTCGAGACGAAGCTCTTGAGAGAGAAGCTTGCAGTGGTGCTCATGGTGGCGGCCCCTTACTTCCAGATGTTCCAGGGAGACATGATCCAGCCCCCCACGATCACCAACCACACGAGGGTGATCGGGATGAAGATCTTCCAGCCCAGACGCATGATCTGGTCGAAACGGAAGCGGGGAAACGATGCCCGCACCCACAGGAACATGGTCACGATGAGGAAGGTCTTGCCAAACAGCCAGATCCACCCGGGGATGAAATTCAGGGCGTGCACTGGCGCCAGCCAGCCACCGAAGAACATGACGGCAGCCAAGGCCGACACCAGGATCATGTTGGCGTACTCGGCCAGGAAGAACATGGCGAAGGCCATGCCCGAGTACTCGACCATGTGGCCGGCCACGATTTCCGACTCGCCTTCCACCACGTCAAAGGGGTGGCGGTTGGTTTCAGCCAGGCCGGAGATGAAGTAGACGACAGTGATGGGCAGCAAAGGCAGCCAATTCCACGACATGAAGCTCCAGCCCTCGCTGGCGAACATGCCCTTGTCTTGCGACAGCACGATGTCGCTCATGTTCAGAGAGCCCGACACCATCAGCACGATCACCAAGCAGAAGCCCATGGCGATTTCGTACGACACCATTTGGGCCGAAGCGCGCATGGCGCCCAGGAAGGCGTATTTGGAGTTGGACGCCCAGCCCGCGATGATCACGCCATAGACTTCCAGCGAGGTGATCGCCATCAGGAACAGCAGACCGGCGTTGACATTGGCCAGCACCACTTCAGGACCAAACGGCACGACCGCCCACGCGGCCAGCGCCGGCATGATGGTCATGACAGGGCCGAGGAAGAACAGGCCCTTGTTGGCGGCCGACGGAACAATGATCTCCTTGAAGATCAGCTTCACGGCGTCTGCGATGGGCTGCAGCAGGCCATAAGGACCTGTGCGGTTGGGACCGGGACGCACTTGCGTCCAGCCAATGAACTTGCGCTCCCACAAGGTCAGGTAGGCCACGCATCCCAGCAAAGGCAGCAAAACGCAGACGATCTTGATCAGCGTCCAGACCACGGGCCAGGCGCCTCCCAGGGCACCTTCGCCAGCTGTGTAAATGGTATCGATCATGTGATGTTCCTTGGCCTCAGACCTTGTCGACGCCGAGTTTTTCAACCCGAATGGCACCGAACTGGGCACCCAACGAAGACGTCAGGGCATGGCCTGCGGGCACGCGCACCACATTGGCAGGCAAGCTGGCATCCAGCTCGGCGCTCAAGGTGGCGGAGCCCTTGTCTTGCGACACCCTCACCTGCGCACCATCGGCCAGTCCCAACTCGGCCCACAAGGCCTTGGACAGGCTGACCACGGGTGGCTTGGCGTCAGCCGTTTTTTGCAGGGACTCAGAGCGGCGCACCAGGGCATCGGCGCTGTAAATGGGCACATCGGCGATGCGCTCCAGCCCACCTGTTGAGCCTTGCAACTGGATCGTGGCCGTGCTTTGGTTCGACAAGCGCGAAGGGATCGCGGCCAAGTCGCCCAGCGCGGCAGCGCGGACTTCTTCGGAGGTCTCGAACTCGAAGCCCGGAATACCGAGCATGTTGCCCAGCACGCGCAGCACCTTCCAGGCCGGACGGGTGTCGCCCAGGGGCTTGACCACGCCATGGAAACTTTGCACGCGGCCTTCGGCGTTCACGAACGTGCCGGAAGTTTCGGAGAACGGCGCGATGGGCAGCAGCACATCGGCGTAGTCGTTGGCGCCGGACTTGAAGGCCGAGAGCGACACGACCATTTGCGCGTTGTTGACCGCAGCGCGGGCCGCCGAGGGATTGGCAGCATCGAACTCGGGTTCGGCGTTCAGCAGCAGCACGGCCTTGATCTGCTGGCCGGACAGCATCTGACCAGCGTTCAAACCGCGCTGCTGGGGCTGAGCACCCACCAGTTGCGCGCCGACGGTGTTGGCTGCTTCACCCAAGAAGCCGACGGTGGCGCCGGTTTGCTCGCCAATCCAGTTCGCCAGGGCGTGCAGGACCCCAGCTTGCGGGTGATGCACGGCGGCATTGCCCAGCAGGATGGCTTTCTTTTCGCCAGACAGCAGCGATGCCGCCACGGCCTGGGCCGCTGGGGTGGCATTGCCTTGCGCAGGGGCCGACACGCCCTGACTTTCGGCCACGGCCACGGCCACATCGGCCAGGGTCTGGGCCCAGGCGCTTGGCGCCACGACGATGCGTTGCGAGATGGGCAGCAGCCAGTCGTCGGTGGTGGCGCCGATCACATTGACCTGCGCACCGCGCTTGGCGGCATGGCGCAGGCGCGACGAGAACAGCGGATGATCCTTGCGCAGGAAGGAGCCGATCACCAAAGCCCGGTCCAGTGTGGACAGCTCGGCGATGGGCAGGCCCAGCCATGTCGCGCCTGGCGTGATGGTGAAATCAGATTGACGCAGGCGGGTGTCGACATTGTCGCTGCCCAGACCACGCACCAGTTGACCCAGCAGGTACAACTCTTCCACCGTGCTATGGGCCGTGCCCAGTGCACCAATGGCTTCGGCGCCATGGTCGTTCTTCACGCCCTTCAGGCCGTTGGCAACGTATTCCAGCGCGGTGGTCCAGTCAACTTCGCGCCACTGGCCGCCCTGCTTGAGCATGGGCTTGGTCAGGCGCTGGTCGCTGTTCAAAGCTTCGTAGCTGAAGCGGTCGCGGTCGGCGATCCAGCATTCATTGACGGCTTCGTTTTCCAGAGGCACCACGCGCAGGACCTTGCCGCTCTTCACTTGAACGATCAGGTTGGCGCCGGTGGAGTCATGCGGCGACACGCTCTTGCGGCGTGACAACTCCCAGGTGCGAGCCTGGTAGCGGAAGGGCTTGCTGGTCAACGCGCCAACGGGGCAGATGTCGATCATGTTGCCCGACAGTTCGGAGTCGACCGTGTTGCCCACGAAAGTGGTGATCTCGGCGTGCTCACCGCGGTGGATCATGCCAAGCTCCATCACACCGGCGATTTCCTGGCCGAAGCGCACGCAGCGGGTGCACTGGATGCAGCGGCTCATCTCTTGCATCGAGATGAGCGGGCCCGCCTCCTTCTTGAAGACCACACGCTTTTCTTCTTCGTAGCGCGAAGAAGAAGCGCCATAGCCCACGGCCAGATCCTGCAACTGGCACTCGCCGCCCTGGTCACAGATCGGGCAATCCAGCGGGTGGTTGATCAGCAAAAACTCCATCACGCCCTGTTGGGCCTTGATGGCTTTGTCGCTCTTGGTGCGCACGATCATGCCTTGCGTCACTGGCGTAGCGCAGGCCGGCATCGGCTTGGGCGCCTTTTCGATGTCCACCAGACACATGCGGCAGTTGGCCGCGATCGACAACTTCTTGTGATAGCAGAAGTGCGGGATGTAAGTGCCGTTTTGCTCGGCCGCATGCATGACCATGCTGCCTTCAAGCACCTGGACTTTCTGTCCGTCGAGTTCGATTTCAACCATGTTTGTACTCACCTTTACCCGCGTGCGACCGGCCTTCCGCCGGGCCGCCCCAAGGAAGGCCAGCCCCCTCGGGGGGCAGCGAGGTATTCCGAGCGTGGGGGCAGTTATACATAGGCAGGGACCACGCAGGTCTTGTGTTCGATGTGATGAATGAATTCATCGCGGTAGTGCTTGATGAAGGCGCGCACCGGCATGGCGGCGGCATCGCCCAGCGCGCAGATGGTGCGGCCCTGGATGTTGTCGGCCACGGAGTTCAGCAGGTCGATGTCTTCGACGCGGCCATGGCCCTTCTCGATGCGGTCAACCATGCGCCACAGCCAGCCCGTGCCTTCGCGGCAAGGCGTGCACTGGCCACAGGATTCGTGCATGTAGAAGTAGGACAGGCGTTGCAGGCTCTTGACCATGCAGCGGGTTTCGTCCATCACGATCAGCGCGCCCGAGCCCAGCATGGAGCCGGCCTTGGCGATGGAGTCATAGTCCATCGTGCATTCCATCATGATGTGCGCGGGCAGCACGGGCGACGACGATCCACCGGGGATCACGGCCTTGAGCTTCTTGCCGCCACGCACGCCACCCGCCAGCTCAAGCAGCTTGGGGAAAGGCGTGCCCATGGGGATCTCGTAGTTGCCAGGACGCTCGACGTCGCCGCTGACCGAGTACAGCTTGGTGCCGCCGTTGTTGGGCTTGCCCACTTCGAGGAAAGCCTGGCCGCCGTTGCGAATGATCCAGGGCACCGCCGCGAAGGTCTCGGTGTTGTTGATCGTGGTGGGCTTGCCGTACAAGCCAAAGCTGGCCGGGAACGGTGGCTTGAAGCGGGGCTGGCCCTTCTTGCCTTCGAGCGATTCGAGCAGCGCGGTTTCTTCGCCGCAGATGTAGGCGCCAAAGCCATGGAAAGCGTGCAGCTGGAAGCTGTACTTGCTGCCCATGATGTTGTTGCCAAGCATGCCGGCGGCGCGCGCTTCTTCCAGGGCAGCTTCGAAGCGTTCATACACCTCGAAGATCTCGCCGTGGATGTAGTTGTAGCCCACGCTGATGCCCATGGCGTAGGCCGCAATCGCCATGCCTTCGATCACGATGTGCGGGTTGTACATCAGGATCTCGCGGTCCTTGCACGTGCCCGGCTCGCCCTCGTCGGAGTTGCACACCAGGTACTTCTGGCCGGGGAAAGCGCGGGGCATGAAGCTCCACTTCAAACCCGTGGGAAAACCGGCGCCACCACGGCCACGCAGGGCCGAGAGCTTCACGTCAGCAATCACTTGCTCAGGCGTCATGCCCTCGCCGCCGTCCAGACCCAGGATCTTGCGCAAGGCCGTGTAACCGCCGCGCGCCTGGTAATCCTGCAGGCCCCAGTTCTTGCCGTCCAGATCAGCGTAGATCTGGGCATTGAGGTGCCGACCGTGGAAAACAGTTTCCTGGCCGGTCGATTGGAATTGGGAAAGGTCCAACATCTGTGTGGTCCTCGATTATTTGGCGTTGGCCTTGAGCGTGTCGACCAACGCATCGAGGCGGTCGTTACTCATGAAGCTGACCATCTGGCGGTCATTGACCATCAGCACTGGCGAATCGGCGCAAGCGCCCATGCATTCGCTTTGCTGCACGGTGAACAGGCCATCGGCCGTGGTCTCGCCTGCTTCGATGCCCAGCTTGTGGCACAGGTGCTCCAGGGCCTTTTGGCCATCACGCAACTGGCATGGCAGGTTGGTGCACACGTTCAGCTTGAACTGGCCCACCGGCTGCTGGTTGTACATGTTGTAGAAGGTGGCGACCTCGCGCACCGCGATGGGCGCCATGCCCAGGTACTCGGCGATCAGCTTCTCGCCTTCGGGCGAGATCCAGCCGTTCTCGTGCTGGAAGATGGACAGGCAGGCCATCACCGCGGATTGTTTCTGATCGGCCGGGTACTTGGCCACTTCGCGGTCGAAACGCGCTTTGGTTTGTTCGCTGAGCATGGGTTTGTCAGTCATCTCGCTTCTTAGCGGTCGATCTCACCGAACACGATGTCCATCGTGCCGATGATGGCCACGGCGTCGGCCAGCATGTGGCCACGGCTCATTTCGTCGAGTGCGGCCAGGTGCGGGAAGCCCGGCGCGCGGATCTTCAAGCGGTAAGGCTTGTTGGCACCATCGCTGGACAGGTAGATGCCGAACTCGCCCTTGGGATGCTCCACGGCCGCATAGGCTTCGCCTTCCGGCACGTGGAAGCCTTCGGTGAAGAGCTTGAAGTGGTGGATCAACTCTTCCATCGAGGTCTTCATCTCGAGGCGGGAAGGGGGGGCCACCTTGTGGTTGTCAGTGATGACCGGGCCGGGGTTGGCACGCAGCCAATCCACGCACTGTTTGATGATGCGGTTGGACTGGCGCAGCTCTTCCACGCGGACCAGGTAGCGGTCGTAGCAGTCTCCGTTCTTGCCCACGGGAATGTCGAAGTCCATGCGGTCGTAGACATCGTAGGGCTGGTGTTTGCGCAGGTCCCAGACGATGCCTGAACCACGCAGCATGGCGCCTGAGAAGCCAAGGTTCAGAGCCCGCTCGGGCGAGACCACGCCGATGCCCACGGTGCGCTGTTTCCAGATGCGGTTGTCGGTCAGCAGGGTTTCGTATTCGTCGATCAAGCCAGGGAAACGCTGCGTGAAATCGTCGATGAAGTCCAGCATGGACCCCTGGCGGTTTTCGTTCAGGCGCGCAATGGTCTTGGCGTTCTTGATCTTGCTGACCTTGTACTGCGGCATGGTGTCCGGCAGGTCGCGGTAAACGCCACCCGGACGGAAGTAGGCGGCGTGCATGCGCGCGCCTGATACGGCTTCATACAGGTCGAACAGGTCTTCGCGTTCGCGGAAGCAGTAGATGAGGATGTTCATCGCACCGCAGTCGAAACCGTGACAGCCCAACCACAGCAAGTGGTTCAGCACCCGGGTGATCTCGGCGAACATCACGCGGATGTACTGGGCACGCTCGGGCACGTCGATGCCCATCATCTTCTCGATGGCCAGGCAGTAGGCGTGCTCGTTGGCCATCATCGAGACGTAGTCCAGGCGGTCCATGTAGGGCAGCGACTGGATGAAGGTCTTGGACTCGGCCAGTTTTTCAGTGGCGCGGTGCAGCAGACCGATGTGCGGGTCAGCGCGCTGGATGACTTCGCCGTCGAGCTCGAGCACCAGGCGCAGTACGCCGTGGGCAGCCGGGTGCTGGGGCCCGAAGTTCAGGGTGTAGTTCTTGATCTCGGCCATGATTACTTCAGGCCTCCGTAGTTGTCTTCACGGATGATGCGCGGGGTGATCTCGCGCGGCTCAATCGTCACCGGCTGGTAGATCACGCGACGCTGTTCGGGGTCGTAACGCATTTCAACGTGGCCCGAGGTCGGGAAGTCTTTGCGGAAGGGGTGGCCGATGAAGCCGTAATCGGTGAGGATGCGGCGCAGATCGATGTGACCTTCGAAGATGATGCCGTACAGGTCAAAAGCTTCGCGCTCGAACCAGTTGGCAGAACTCCAGACGTCGTTGACCGAGGCCACCATGGGCAGGTCGTCATCGGTGGCGAAGACCTTCAGGCGGAGGCGCCAGTTTTTTGCCACGGACAAGAGGTGGCTGACCACGCAGTAACGTGGACCTTCGGCATAGATCGAAGCGGCGCCATCCTTGTACGTGGAGTAGTCCATCCCACACAGGTCCTGAAGCTGCTCGAAGCGCAGTTCAGGGTGGTCGCGCAAGGTGGTGGCCACCTGGATGTATTGGGCGCTGGACACGGTCAGGGTCAGTTCGCCCTTGAGGTTGTCCAGCCGCTTGACGGCATCGCCCAGCACAGAGTGCAGCGCGGCTTGCAGGGTGTCGAGTTTGGTGCTCATTGAAACAGTCCTGCGCTCTCAGCGGGCAATGGTGTTTTCGCGGCGGATCTTGGCCTGCAATTGCAGAACACCGTACAGCAGGGCCTCGGCCGTGGGCGGGCAGCCCGGCACATAGACGTCCACTGGCACGATGCGGTCGCAACCGCGCACCACCGAGTAGCTGTAGTGGTAATAACCACCACCGTTGGCACACGAGCCCATGGACAGCACCCAGCGGGGTTCAGCCATCTGGTCATAGACCTTGCGCAAGGCTGGTGCCATCTTGTTGCACAAGGTGCCTGCCACGATCATCAGGTCGGACTGACGGGGGCTGGGACGGAACAGCATGCCGAAACGGTCGATGTCGTAGCGCGCTGCCCCTGCGTGCATCATTTCAACCGCGCAGCAGGCCAGGCCAAACGTCATCGGCCACAAGGAGCCAGTCTTGGACCAGTTGATCAGCGTGTCCGCCGATGTGGTGATGAAGCCCTCTTTGAAGACGCCTTCGATACCCATGTTGATTACCTCATTCCCAGTCCAGGGCGCCCTTTTTCCACTCGTAGGCAAAGCCCACGACGAGGATGCCCAAAAACAGCATGATGGCGGTGAAGCCTGCCATGCCCACTTCCTTCAGGGCCACAGCCCAGGGGAAGAGAAAAGCGATTTCCAGATCAAACAAAATGAACAGAATGGCCACGAGGTAGTAGCGCACGTCGAACTTCATCCGCGCGTCTTCAAAGGCCTCGAAGCCACATTCATAAGGGGAATTTTTAGCTGCATCAGGACGACGCGGGCCCAGCAGGAAGCCAAGCAACTGAGGGACCACCCCGACTCCGACACCCACCAAGATGAAGAGGATGACGGGCAGGTAATTCTCAAGATTCATCATGACTGGCAGCTCTCAGGCAGGACAGAACAGGCAACATGCGATTGAAACACATTCGAAAAGCAAAAAGCGCGCTGAGCTGCGAACTCACACGCGCCTACCTTAGGTGGCTTTGCAACACTGTCCGCGAACATCAAGCAAAATAGCGAGAAGCAGGCTGATCATTGGGTGGTGCGAAGACACGGTTTGAACACTTGGTGCCGACGGCGAGACTCGAACTCGCACAGCTTTCGCCACTACCCCCTCAAGATAGCGTGTCTACCAATTTCACCACGTCGGCATGGGGCTAAAACAGACCACACGGCCTGCATTGAACATCAAGTTCGGCTTGCTTGAGGCTTGCTCACCGAAGACTTACATTCTAACCCGAAATTGAATGAGGGGAGCGTTGCGCCCACCCCATTGAAGCTCATTTCGTGGGAATCAGCGCGGCGCCGGAAGCCGATTTCGCGGCAGCAGAAGCTGCGGCTGCAGGCTGGTCAAACACGCTTGGCTGATCCGTCGGGGAAGCGCGGTGGTTGCCCACATACGCCAAACCCAGCGTGGCCAGGAAGAACACCGTGGCTGCCACCGCGGTGGAGCGCGACAGAAAGTTGGCACTGCCGGTGGCGCCAAACAGGCTGCCGGAAGCACCACTGCCAAAGGATGCACCCATGTCGGCGCCCTTGCCATGCTGAACCAGCACAAGGCCGATCATGGACATGGCCGAGATGATCTGGAGCACTTGCACCAGGGTTGCAAAAACTTGCATGTTGTCAAAACTCCAGATGTAGCTGCGCAGCCTCAGGCGGCGCGGGCAATGGCGGCGAAATCGGAAGCCTTCAAGGAGGCTCCGCCAATCAGGCCACCGTCAATGTCGGCTTGAGAGAAGAGCTCGGCGGCATTGTCAGACTTGACACTGCCGCCATAGAGCAAGGGCACCGTGACCGCCGAGGCCTGCGCCGCCTTGAGCTGCGCACGCAGGAAAGCGTGCACGGCCTGAGCCTGCGCGGGTGAAGCGGTCTTGCCGGTACCAATGGCCCAGACCGGCTCATAGGCCACCACCACCTTGGTCACATCAGCACCCAGGGTGTCGGTCACAGCCTTCAACTGGCGAGCAACCACCGATTCGGTCTGATCAGCCTCGCGCTCGGCCAAGGTTTCGCCCACGCAAACGATGGGCACCAAGCCCTGCGCCAACGCAGCCTTGGCCTTGTCGGCCACCAGTTGATCACTTTCAGCATGGTAGCCGCGGCGCTCGGAGTGCCCCACGATGGCGTAGTGCGCACCGAATTCACGCACCATGGCGCCCGACACCTCACCGGTGTAGGCACCCTGGGCTTGAGCAGACACGTCTTGCGATCCAAAGGTGATGGCACTGCCCTGCAGCGTTGCCGCCACCTCTCCCAGGTAGGGGAAAGGCACGCACACCACCACATTCGATCGCGGCGCCGAAGCGCTCAGATCGGCCTGAAGCAAACCTTTGAGGAGTTCGGCATTGGCAGCGCGGCTGCCATGCATCTTCCAGTTGCCGACGACGAGTTTCTTGGACAGGGCCATGACCATCACACTTGCTGTTGCTCTTGATCTGGCGAACCACCACGGTCACCGCGATCGCCACGGTCATTGCGATCACGGCCACCACGGTCGCCGCGGTCGCCGCGGTCACCACGATCGGAACGCTCGCGCTCAGGGGCCATGCCCTCAGGACGCTCTTGCAGCACCTTCATGGACAGCTTGACGCGGCCCTTTTCGTCGGTTTCCATGACCTTGACCTTGACGATCTGGCCTTCGGTCAGATAGTCGGAGACCTTCTCGACGCGCTCGTGGGCGATCTGGCTGATGTGCAGCAGGCCGTCCTTGCCAGGCAGCAGGTTGATCAGGGCACCAAAGTCGAACAACTTGGTGACAGGGCCTTCGTAGACCTTGCCAATTTCGACTTCGGCCGTGATCTCGGCGATGCGCTTCTTGGCTTGTTCGGCCTTGTCGGCGTCCGTCGACGCGATGGTGATCGTGCCGTCTTCGCTGATGTTGATCTGGCAGCCGGTCTCTTCGGTCAGCGCACGGATGGTGGCGCCGCCCTTGCCGATCACGTCACGGATCTTGTCGGCGTTGATCTTCATGGTGTACAGACGGGGCGCGAATTCCGAGACTTCGGTGTTGGCGCCCGACATGGCTTCGACCATCTTGCCCAGGATGTGCAGACGGGCTTCCTTGGCTTGCGCCAGCGCCACTTGCATGATTTCCTTGGTGATGCCCTGGATCTTGATGTCCA